>NZ_JBBOYU010000001.1:4800000-6851204 GCF_038008265.1 Paenibacillus sp. FSL K6-2859
CTTTGCCATTTATGGAAGTACAGCGAGACTGATGCAGGATAAAACCTTTATAGTTCATAGCGGATTGCCTCCCTCCACATTGCTGCAATAGCATATGTCGAGGGAGGTTTGAGGGTGACGCCGACTACCCAAAAAGCAGGAGGCAGACCGCGATCGCGGCGACGAAGCCAACGACATCGGAGAAGAGACCTACCTTAAGCGCATAACGGCCGTTACGCACACCTACAGCTCCAAAATAAACTGTTAATACATAAAGTGTTGTGTCCGTGCTGCCCTGTATGGTAGAGGCAATCATGCCGATTAGAGAGTCTGGTCCATGAACGCGAATCAGATCCGTGGTATAAGCAAGAGAGCCTGTCCCTGTGAGAGGCCGCAGAAGGCCTAGTGGCAGCACTTCTGGAGGTACACCAAGCCCCCTTAGCGCAGGAGATATGAATCCCATTAGGAAGTCGAGTGCGCCCGATGCGCGAAAGACGCTGATCGCTACAAGCATACCTACAAGATGAGGAATAATCGCGATTGCCGTACCAAATCCATCTTTTGCCCCTTCAACAAATGACTCATACACTGGGACTTTACGCGTAAAAGCATAGAGCGGGATGAACGTAATCATGACCGGAATCGCCCATGCCGATATGAGACTGATTAACTGGTACAAGTCATGTTCACCCTTTCAATGAAGAATTAGGCAGCGAAGTCTTCGCCATTGGAACAGAACCAGACTTGGCTGACGGCGGCTTTGGAGGTTTGCGCAACAATGTCAACCTTCGGAAAAAACGGTCCGCCGCAATCGCTGCAAGAGTCGCCACTGCTGTTGCAGCAAGGGTTGTGCCGACTATCCCCGCAGGATCTGTCGAATTATAATTCAATCGGATCGCAATTAGGGTCGCGGGAATCAGCGTAATACTTGCTGTGTTAAGCGCTAGCAAGGTACACATGGCTGGTGTGGCCGTTTCTTTATCCGGATTGAGCTTCTGCAGCTCCTGCATCGCCTTGATCCCCATAGGTGTAGCCGCATTGCCAAGTCCAAGCAAATTAGCGCTCATGTTGGAGAGAATATATCCGATTGCAGGATGACCCTTTGGCACATCTGGAAAGAGGAAGGCTACGATTGGCCCAAGAATCTTGGCTATTTTTTTAAGCAAACCAGCATCCTCTGCGATCCGCATGATTCCTAGCCAGAATACAAGTACACTTATTAAGCCGAAACTTACTGTAACCCCACTCTTGGCTCCGTCGAATACGGCGGCTGTAAATTCATCCATTCTGCCGTTAACGGCGGCGAACAGAAAACCGATGATGATCATTCCTAGCCAGATCCCGTTAATCATGGATACGCCTCCCTCTTCATTAATCAGCTATCTGCTTACTTGGAACTTTCGCCCAATTTAAATAACGCCTTCAGTGCACTCCCTATAGCCTGAAACCAATTATCGGCAGGATAAGTTAGCGCTTGCGTTGTACTATATTTTTTAGTATAAGCAGATTCCTCAGGAGGTAAGGACTCTCGTGTATACACTGGAACCCGGCCTATCTCCTTGCCACCGAGATCTAGAACCAGAACCCCTTGCAATCCAAAGTTCGATCTTGCTGCTTGAGCGGGTTCGGTAATCTTTTGATTTAAGACAAGTTTGGTGGTCACTCTATCCTGCTCGCCTGGTCCGAGCGGATAGGCAAATTTTTTAGCTGTCACGAAGTTATAACCGCTCACGGGGTCCCCGCGTTCGATCATTGTTTTTAGTGGGTAGTGATTAAACCCAAAGTTCAGCAGTGAGGCATGATCATTCCAGTCATCTCCATCATTTATGGTGACTGCGACAAGCTGCTGTCCGTTTCTGGTCGCAGAGCTGACAAGGCATCGTAGCGCTTTTTTGGTATACCCTGTCTTCACACCGTCAGCACCCTCATATAAGTACAGCATTTTATTCTTGTTTCTCCACTTGTAATCCCATTTCTCATTTGGATTGTCAGCAGTTTTCTCCTGCGTCTTCACGATTTGCTTAAATACAGGATTGTGAAGAGCATACGCCGTCAGTACAGCTAAGTCATTAGCACTCGAATAATGGCCTTCAGCATCTAGACCATGCGGATTAGCAAAATGAGTATTTTTTAATCCGAGCTCTTCAGCTTTATTGTTCATCAGGTATACAAACCCTTCTTCAGAACCGCCGATATGTTCAGCGATCGCTGTTGCCGCATCATTCCCTGAGCGCAGCATTAAACCATACAGCATATTTTCCAGCGTCATCTCTTCACCTTGCTGTAAATAAATAGAGGAGCCTTCTTTGGCGAAAGCATTTTTACCAACTTTGACTTTTGAGGCTAAATCACCATTCTCAATAGCAACGAGGGCGGTCATTATTTTAGTCAGGCTGGCAATAAGCATAGGCTCATCTCCTCGACTGCTATACAAAATACGCCCGGATTCCACATCAATCAGCGCCGCTGCCCTTGCATGCGTAGATATGGAGCTGTTCTCCGCATGAATCAACGTTAGCGGTGTCAGAAACAGCAGCAAAATGCTCAGTAATAAGGCGATTGGAAATTTACGGGTTATTGTCTTCATATTTATCCTCCGGATTCTTATCGGTTCTTAAGTAGAGTGATTCATTTCATGCCTATGTTGTACAAGTGTATGCGGACCAGCCTTAGGGTATGTCCTCTCCACACAAAAAGGGACACCGCCTGATGTATGGCGATATCCCCGAGGCTATTTGAACAATTATGTGTATCTAATGTGTTGAAGATTGAGATGTACTTGGATCGGGTTTAGCAGGTGCTTGTGAGGCTTGAGCTGGTGGTTGTGAAGCTTGAGCAGCGGGTGTCCCAGCTTGGCTTGAGGAACTGCTGCTTTGGAACATCGTCTGGATTTTGTCGATGAGCCCTGGTGTAGCATCGATGATTTTCTCGAACAAATGTGTTTGATTGTCGAGTGGCACAATGTTCACCCCATCCTTACCAACCACTAGAAAAGCGATCGGTCTGATGGAAACACCACCCCCGCTACCGCCACCAAAAGGAAGCATTTTGACGCCGCCTTGGGAGCTGGATCCACTTATAGAATCCTCCACTCGATAATCACTACCCCCTGCAGCAAACCCAAAAGCCACCTTACTGATCGGCAGAATAATACTACCATCAGGTGTTTGTACTGGATCTCCAACAATCGTATTAACATCTACCATACCCTTAATATTTTCCATCGCTGTTTGCATTAGGCCCTGAATAGGATGGTCGCTCATATTGTTTCCTCCTTTGATTGAGTACGATTACTCTTGCTTCTACAGCGCTTATCATCCCCACTTCCACACATTTGTATGTAACTTTCATTCTAAACTTTGCCCGTGAGGTTCCCTTCGCATCCGTTTTAGTAACTTTCTCCACTTACCGATTCCCCCCGACACTCGCAAGACACGTAGAAGCAGCCGCAATAATGCGTATAAGGTATAGGAAACGGACATTTTCCCCTCACATACCAACTCCATTGAAAAACTTGGCTCATCCTGAAAAACAGGCTTCACAAACACTCGTGGATTATGTTTCAATTTAACCCTCTGCGAAATAAACCCTACGATGCTCCATTTCAATCCCCAGGCGACTCCTGATGCTATGGCTGTGTCTGCTGCATCACCTAGTGAGAAGTCCGTGGACCAGTCAAGCTTTGATATTTTGACATGAGATACGGTTTCCTTAAACCACTTCTTCAATCCACGTGTAGATCTCACTGCTAGCTGTATATTTTCCCGCCAGTGTTCTACTCTCTCTTTATCGAAATGCTCTTCCTTTACAGTATCGACACCTGTTGTTGCCGTACCCGTTTCCTTAAACTTCCCAATCACGCCTTGCTCCAATCCCTTAAAGACCAATCGGGGCAGCTCATAGTGGAGTTTGATCAGACCAAAAAGAGTTTTAACATCTAACTCGAGCAGATCATTTTTGTCATGTTTATAGCACCGGATGCGGAAATCAATAGATGAAGACAAAAGCAGAATCATTGCCACTACCAGCAATCCGAGGGGAATTCCAAGCCATAATGTCACGTATTTACCTCCAAGAAACCTTAATTATGGGAACCTTTGGTTTAGTATGGCAATTTATGCTGGAAAAAATTCGGGGTTTGATTAAAAAATGTGGCCATTCATAAAAATAGGGACAGCCCATAAACCATATCAATGGTTTATGGGCTGTCCCAGCAATACAAATCATTGCGGAATAACAAAAAAAGCTATGATTGCTCAATATCCTCAAACGACATTTGGGTATCCAGCTTATTGAACAATAGCTGTGTCTCCTCTTCCAAATTATCAGTGGATTCGAAGTTTGATGGTTCAGGCAGCTCATTCAGACTTGCGAGACCAAAGCTCTCCAAGAATGATTTCGTCGTCCCATACAAGATTGGGCGCCCTATGGCTTCCGCACGACCTACCTCATGAATCAAATCCTTATTATTCAGCGTATGAATGGCACGTTCCGATTTCACGCCTCGAATCTCTTCGATCTCTACCCGTGTAATCGGCTGACGATAGGCCACGATCGCCAATGTCTCTAATGCAGCCTGAGACAGCGTTGATCTGGAAGGGGAATAAGCCAAACGCTCAAAATAATGGGCGTGCTCAGGCAAGGTTGCCAGCCGATAATTCCCAGCAATTTGGACTACCTGCAGCCCCCGTTCCTGTGTTACATAATCCTCTTTGAGTTCTTCTAATGCTCCAGCCGCTAGCTCTGGACGCTGCTCCGTAATTTCGGCAACTTGCCGCACAGAGATCCCTTCATCACCTGATAGAAACAACAGGCCCTCAATAATCGATTTCAGCGTTTTGTAATCCATTGAAGTGTTCTCCTCCTCTCCACTCCATTACGATGTCATCAAACAATTTCTCTTGGTAGCACAATATCGCCTTCATTTTCATCAGTTCCAGAATCGCAAGAAAAGTAACTACGATCTCGTGTCGCGCCATTTCATCGTGCAGCAGTGCTGAGAAGTGGAGCCTTCCGCCCTTTCCTCTGCGCTGCAGCGCATCCGATACATCACGTATACGATCTTTTACCGATATTTCGTCCCGGGTGATCCGCTGGTAAGATGACCTTCTTGCCGCCTTACTTAGTGCTTTACGGAAAGCAGCTATAAGGTCGGAAGTATGTAATCCTTTTAGCGTATGGTCAATCTCTTCTGGCACGAATGGCCCCAGATCCTCCGGCTCCTTCGTAAAAATCAAGCTCCGCTCGCTCTCCATATCCATTAAATGAACAGCAATACTCTTGAATTTACGATACTCAATCAGTCGCTGAACGAGTTCAGTTCGTGGATCAAATTCATCTTCTTCGTAATATTCAAAATCATCGATCTCAATGACCGGTGGTTTGGGCAGCAATAGCTTGCTCTTTATAGATAATAGGGTTGCGGCCATCACGAGAAATTCACTCGTAATATCCAGTTCAAGCTCCTGCATACTTCGCAGGTACTCCATATACTGTTCGGTGATCTCGGCGACCGGAATGTCCTGGATGTCGATTTCCGCCTTATCAATTAAATGCAATAGCAGATCCAGCGGACCTTCAAACGTTTCCAGCTTGTACAATACAGTCACGAAGCATCCTCCCGCCAAAAAAAGTAAAGTGCAGCGCCCAAATGGACGCTACACAAGTAGAAAGGGCTCTATAATCCATGCTTTCTTCTTATACTATAAATAAGCACGAATTCGACTGATTCGTCAATAGCTGTCTTACTTAAACAGTTTGTTAAGATTCGCCATTTCAATCGCAGCAGTCGCAGCATCCCAGCCTTTATTTCCTGCTTTGGTTCCTGAACGCTCAATGGCCTGTTCAATATTTTCAGTAGTAACTACGCCAAAAATTGTCGGTACGCCGGTTTTAAGATTAATAGCAGCTACCCCTTTAGCGACTTCATTACATACATAATCATAATGCGTTGTAGACCCACGAATAACGGTTCCTAAAGTGATTACAGCGTCGTATTTACCGCTTTCCGCCATTTTTTGAGCGATCAACGGAATTTCAAACACACCTGGAACCCAAGCTACATCCACCTCATCATCACCAACACCATGGCGCTTAAAGGCATCTAGTGCACCGGATAATAGCTTACTGGTAATAAATTCATTAAAACGTCCTACTACAACTCCGTATTTTAAGCCTTCGGAAACTAAATGTCCTTCTAAATATTTCGGCATATCATTCATCTACCCTTCGTTTTTTATTGTGTGTGATTATACTTTGGAATCCTCATTTTGTTCAATGTCGTCAAAAGACAGCAAATGTCCAAGCTTCGCCTGCTTTGTATGGAGATAATTGGTGTTATCTTTATTTTCCGGCATTTGTATTGGCACCCGTTCAACAACTTCCAGTCCATAGCCCTCCAGCCCTTTGATCTTACGCGGGTTGTTGGTTAAGAGACGAATTTGGCTTATCCCTAAATCCTTCAGAATCTGTGCACCGATCCCGTAATCACGTAAATCTGCTGGAAAACCAAGCTTTAGATTGGCATCTACAGTATCGAGTCCTTCTTCTTGAAGCTTATAAGCTTTAAGCTTATTAATAAGACCGATACCTCTGCCTTCTTGGCGCATATAGAGCAATACGCCTCTACCAGCAGCTTCGATCTGTCGAAGCGCTGCTTCAAACTGGGGACCACAATCGCAGCGATGGGAGTGGAATACGTCACCCGTCAAGCATTCGGAATGTACTCGTACTAATACGGGCTCATCACCAGAAATATCGCCCTTCACCAAAGCTACATGTTCTTTATCATCCACTTCATTCGTATACGCAATGGTCTGAAACTCACCGAAATCGGTAGGCAGACGCACGGATACCTCACGATTCACGAGCTGTTCCTTTTCATTACGATAGTGAATGAGATCCTTGATACTGATCAACTTCAAATCATGCTTCTTCGCAATTTCAACCAGATCAGGCAACCGGGCCATCGTGCCATCTTCCTTGATGATTTCACAAATCACACTGGCCGGATATGCACCACACATACGGGCTAAATCAACAGCAGCCTCTGTATGTCCGGAACGGCGCAGTACGCCGCCTTTTTTCGCAATCAGCGGGAACATATGGCCAGGTCTACGGAAATCAGACGGCTTCGCTTTAGGGTCAATCATGGCCTTTACAGTCAAGGATCTTTCCCCCGCTGATATACCAGTAGTTGTATCTATATGGTCAACGGATACAGTAAAGGCTGTGCCGTGATTATCTGTATTGTGACTGACCATAGCCTGTAGTTCAAGCTCTTCCGCACGTTCAGCGGTAATTGGCATACAGACCAAACCACGTCCCTCAGTGATCATAAAATTGATGACTTCTGGTGTCGCCCGTTCAGCAAGAGCTATAAAATCCCCTTCATTCTCACGATCTTCATCATCCACGACGATGATGACTTTGCCGCGCATTAAATCATATATCGCTTCTTCAATCGGATCCAAGACACTATCCTTCTTCGATTGTTCGCTCATGATCCTATCCTCCTAATAGCTTTACGAAGGGTTATTTCCATCTTCGTAAGCTTACTCATTATTTATACAAATCCGTTTGCCGCCAAGAAATCACGACTAATCCCGGAGCTGCTATCATTTTCTTCATCCTGTGCAGCAGAGCCATAATGCAGAAGATGATCTACATATTTGCCCAGGACATCACACTCAATATTTACACTATCCCCTGCCCGCTTATAAGTTAGCACAGTTTCCCCTAGCGTATGCGGAATAATGGATACAGTAAACGATGAAGCCGTCGTCTTTACTACTGTTAAGCTAATGCCATCAATCGTGATCGACCCTTTAGGGATGATATATTTAAACAGCGATTTGCGATCCGGCGCAATCTCATAGACTACTGCATTCTGATCACGCTTTACGCTTTTGATGACAGCAGTGCCATCTACATGTCCCTGAACAATATGACCTCCAAACCGACCACCGGCAGCCATTGCTCGCTCCAGATTCATCCTACTGCCAGGACGTAGCTCCTTCAGATTACTGTTTCGATAGGTCTGAGGCATGACATCCACAGTAAAATAGTTCTCGCCTAAAATTGTCGCTGTAAGACAGACGCCATTAACCGATACGCTATCACCAATCTTCAAATCATCCATGATGACGGAAGCGGCAATGTTCAGCACCATCATTTCTCCACCGGCGGAGACACTTCTCAGAGTGCCAACTTCTTCGACTAATCCAGTGAACATGCTTTCCCTCCTAGGAGTTTTATGTGAGTAACACTTCTCCGCTATCTCTCCGAACAAAAATTGCTCTGGAAGCACACGATTAAGTTTTGTAACCATTCACTTTAGCGTACCGGAGTACCGCTGATACATACATTATCTCCGAGCACTTTTACTTCCAATCCCTCCAGAGAAATCGCATCCTTCATTAACTCTCCACCTGGAAATACAAACGTCCCTTTCGCTTCAGCACCACCGCCAACAATCTTTGGAGCGAAAAAGAGAATCACTCGATCAACTAGCCCACTCTCCAGCATCGCTCCATTTAACGTACCTCCGCCTTCAAGTAAAATCGATCCGATTTCCATTTCACCAAGCGTTACCATAGCAGCCTTCAAATCCACGCGTGGTCCTGCTCCGCTAACAATGATTTGCACACCTGCTTGAAGAAGCGCTGCTTTCTTTTCAGCATCTGCAGCTTCAGTTGTCACGATGATAGTAGGCGCTAGACCGTCACTTACAACTGCTGAATCCAATGGAATACGTAGTCCAGAATCAATTACAATCCGTATCGGACTAATGCCCGGCACTTCCGTTCTTGTGGTCAGTGAAGGATTATCTGCAATGACTGTGTTCACACCGACCATAATTCCCTGATGCCGATGCCGCAGTGTATGTACGATCTCCCGCGCTTCTCCATTCGAAATCCATTTACTGTCACCAGATTTGGTAGCTAGGTTACCATCCAGCGTACTGGCACTCTTGAGTGTAACAAACGGCTGTTTTGTCAAAATATATTTGATAAACCGCTCATTCAGCCGCAACGCACGATCACGCAGCAACCCTACCTCTACTTCAATACCAGCTTCACGCAGCATTTGAACCCCACGACCCGCCACCTGAGGGTTAGGGTCTTCACAAGCGACTACCACTCTGGCTACTCCCTCGTCGATCAGCCTTTGGCTGCAGGGCGGGGTCTTACCATAGTGGCTACACGGTTCGAGTGTTACATAGGCAGTGCTGCCTTGAGCTTGACCAGCCGCCATGTTCAAGGCATGCACCTCAGCATGACCCGTTCCGCGCTGCAAATGAGTTCCAAGCCCAATCATCGCTCCATTTTTTACAACCACGCAGCCAACAACTGGGTTAATTCCGGTCTGTCCTTGGGCCCGTTCTGCCATATCCAGCGCTAGCGACATATAAAACTCGTCATTCATGTTGTCCATCTCGTTCCTCCTATCCACTTACTGTCTATCTGATGCATAAAAACAGAAAAACCCATCTCATTCTCCAGGAGGAGTAAAGATGGGTTATGCGAGAGTTTAGCGGCAGTCCAAATAAAAGTGTGCGTAAATAACCGTCAAACGACGGTAATTGTGAAATATCGCACATAATAAATGAAAACACTGCAGTCCACCTGTCTAAAACAGACAAGCGGTTAACCTCTCCTTCTTCCATCCAGACTATACTGTCGGTCCCGGAATTTCACCGGGTCCACCGTTCGCGTCAACAACGCGAGCCGGGTAGCGGACTAAGTGTGGTAGATAAACTTAAGAAATAAGCACTCTACAACAACATCACCGCCGGTAGGGAATTACACCCTGCCCTGAAGGATTGATCCTTTATTTAATTGAGGTTCAAGTTTTCCTTACTAACAAAATTATCACTTACACCTTCGAAATGCAAGTGCGTTTTATATATTTACTTAAAATTTGTAACTTGATTCTGAGAGGTATGGTGATTACAAGAAGAAACGATATGGTTTTATATTAACAAACTTTTATAAGAATTCGTCTCTCTCTTACACATCCATCCCTTTTATTGGGCTATAGAAAGCCAACGGAGGTACAGTTATAATCCATTCCATAATTTCATAAAAAGAAGAAAACAAAGAAGCGCCAGGACTTTATCTCCAGGCGCTTCTTTTCCTTTTCAATTACAAACCACGTTCTTGTTGTTTCAATAGATCACGAATTTCCGTTAGCAACACGATATCTTCTGCGGGTGCTGGCGTCTCCACCACTTCAACTTTAACGGCTTCTTTGCGCTGGAATTTATTAGCCAGTTTAATCACCATAAAGATTGAGAAAGAAATAATAAAGAAATCAACGACCGCCTGCAAAAATTGCCCATAAGGAATAATCAGTTCATTATGCATAACCATAACACTTAGAGCCCGATCCTTCAGATCTATACCACCTGTTATCAAGCCAACAATTGGCGTAATGATGTCAGATACTAATGAAGTCACAATCTTACCAAAAGCTGCTCCGATAACGACAGCAATGGCTAAATCTAGTACATTTCCTTTCAGGGCAAAAGCTTTAAACTCTTTCCACATCTTCCAATTCTCCTCCAACCTATTGAATTTGAAATTATTATAGCATAGCCGCTTCCCAAATCTTAAGACTTGTTAAGAAACTATTAAGTTTACCTTTACTTTTGCCTGCCACCGTTGTTAAGAAATCTCATGTTAAATAAGGATTACGAACTACAAAAAGGAAGATTCCTAACATGGGAACTTTTTCAACTTTTAAAAAAAAGCATTCCAAGCCCCAGCTCGTTCTTTCTGCACAGATTCAAACATGGATTGAGGCTCTTCGATGGGAGCAAGCTAAAGGAAATAACAACCTAGAATGGTGCTTCGAGTAATTTGGGTAATTGGGGCTGTACCGACAGCTTTCCCAAGCTATCAGTACTTTTTGGCATCCGCATCTCTGTTATGCAGGCGGCTATATTCTAGCTTTAAGTTTCTCTTGGATCGTTGTTAGTCTTTCAGCACGTGATCTGCCATTTGCCTGAATGTTTTACGGAAATGTATACTTCTTGTAGTAAGGAGGCTTTACAAGAAAGGACGCTGAGTAATGCACAACGCAACAGTACTTTTAGTTGACGACGAAGCAGAGATTATTAAACTCATGCAGATCTATCTGGAGAACGAGGGATACCGTCTATTCACTGCCCGTGACGGGCTGGAAGCACTTGAAATTATCAACAATGAAACTATAGACCTAATGGTTCTAGATATCATGATGCCCAACATGGATGGTATCGAGGCTTGTATTAAAATTCGCGAAACACATAAATTTCCAATTATTATGTTATCTGCTAAGGGTCAGGAACTAGACAAAATCACGGGACTCAGTGTAGGTGCGGATGATTTTGTTACGAAGCCTTTTAGTCCGTTGGAGCTTGTCGCCCGCATTAAATCTCAGCTGCGTAGAACCCGGAATTACATGTTAGATCTAAGTGCCAAACAGGATGAAATCATCATTGATGGCTTGGTTATTAACTCGGTTACGCATGAAGTTAGCGTGGATGATCAGCCAGTAAAACTTACTCCGAGAGAATTTGCAATTCTGGAGCTGCTCGCCCGTCACAGGGGACAAGTACTAAGCATGGAGCAAATTTACGCTAAGGTATGGAAAGAACAATTTCTCGAAAGCAATAATACGCTCATGGTTCACATTCGAAAAATCAGAGAAAAAATTGAAGCTAATCCGAGAAAACCACAATATTTGAAGACGGTATGGGGCGTTGGCTACAAATTGGAGAAAGGAGGTCCTTCTAGTTGAACTTTAAACGATTCGATACCCTATCCTGGAAAATCGTTGGCTTCAGCCTAACGAGTCTAGCACTTACAGCAGCAATCGTATTGGTCGGCTATTATGGTATATCCCTATTGCTATGGCTAAACCCTTCTCGTTCTTTCTGGGGGGTTAGACTCATCCACTGGGTAATCAATAACATCGGGTCTATTCCTGTAGTGATTCTTATTGGAATTCCTTTATTTATTTTTTTCATCCTTAAACTATCCAGAAATACAACCAGTAATCTTCAAAACATTACGAGCGGGGTTCAAGCTATTGCAGACGGCAATTTATCTTTCCAGGTACCGGTATCAGGTACGGATGAACTTGGTAAACTCGCCGAAAATATGAACCTCATGGCTGGCAAGCTAAAATCTGCTATAGAGGAAGAACGAGCAGCTGCGAAAGCCAAAAACGACCTAATTACAGGTGTATCACATGATCTCCGAACCCCTCTAACTTCTGTACTCGGATTTCTGGAGTATGTAGAAAAGGATCGTTATAAGACCGAGGTCGAGCTTCGTTATTATGTGAATATTGCCTATGAGAAATCTCTGACTCTTAAAAAGCTAATCGACGATTTATTCGAATATACACGAGTTAGCAGCAGCGGGCTCCCCCTTAATATTGAGCCTGTTGATCTCGGAAAGCTGCTTGAACAGCTTGTCGAGGAATTCGCTCCCGTACTTGAGCAAGCGGATATGACCTATCGTATTCATACGGATAAGGGCCCTTTGGTTATCCTTGGTGATGCGGATGAGTTAGTTCGATTATATGAGAATCTATTTACCAATGCGGTTAGATACGGTAAAGAAGGTAAGATTCTAGATATTACAGTTTATAGAACAGACGATAGAGTGATTGCTACATGCAAGAATTACGGCAACCCGATCCCTGCCACGGATCTCCCCCACTTATTTAAGCGATTTTATCGCGTCGATAAATCACGTTCCCGAGAGACTGGTGGAAGCGGATTAGGACTCGCGATTGCTAAGAGCATCACAGAGCTCCACGGTGGGGCTATTTCTGCCAAAAGCACACCCAAACAAACTGAATTTGAGACTTCCTTCCCAGCGATCGATTGATGTTTGTGGGGATGTTTTGAGTTTTGGGCAAACGTAAAAAAGCACCCGACAATTTTTTGCCGGATGCTTTTTTATTTCAATCGCTGTTCATACTCTAAACAAAGACTTGCTACCTGTTTCCCCTCCGTTTAAACACACGGTTTAGAATAAAGCCAATGGCTATTAATCCAATACCAATCATATAAAGCGGTGCAGAGCTACTTTCTCCCGTCTTAGGAAGCTGAGGAGCACTTGAAGTGCTGTTGTTCACCGGCCCCTTCGGTACTTCCTCATCAACAATGTCGACTTCTCTTAACGGAACATCTTCATCTGTAATAACTAAATCCGGAGTTCCCACTTCTTCTAATGTCGTGGATTCCAGATTGGTCGTATTCCCAGGGCCAGCAGGTACTGCCGGATCATTGATGATTACTGCCGGCACCAGCGAACTCGTGGATGTTGGTGTCACCGGGCCTCCTGGGATTCCTGATATTGGTGTTGAAGTTGGTGCTACAGTCGGATCTGTTGACGGAGTAACCATTGGTTCCGACGAAGCTGATGAGGTCGGTGTCGGTGTTGCTGTTGGAGCTATAGTTGACTCTGGTGTTGCAGTAGGCGTAGGCTCAATTGCTTTTTGATTTGTAATTACGAGTTGATTCGTTGATGAAGACTGAACGAACACTTGATGCTCTGTAGGATCAAGTACATAGCCAATAGGAGCTATCGTCTCAATCAATACGTAGTTACCCAACCATAATTTATTGAATGTTGCTGTACCTGTGGAATCTGTGGTTAAGCTATTCATAAATACCCGGTCTGAGCCGTTTAGACGATAGAGTGCAAAAGTTGCATCTCCCAGCGTCTTCAAGTTGTCCTCTGCATCCAGCTTCTTGATCATTAAGGAGCCTCTAACCCCGCTACCTGATCCTGATCCACTCGACACACCGACGATAATTTCTTTAGAAGAATCTTTACTAATTTCATTAACATTATGACCACTGAAACGAACAGTATTAGTAACTTTATCTCCTGTATTCGCCATAATCAGGGATTGATAGTCGAGAATATAAGGTTTACTAATCTCCTTGGCGAAGCTTAAATCAAACGACTGCTTGCCGTCTACATCCGTTTTTATTTCTAGGCTGTAATCGATACCCTGAATCAATTCAGGGTATCTTTTGGTTATGTCCCCGTTCTCTGCTACGCTTGTTGGATACAAGTGGAAGGAGTCCTGCAGTAAAATCTGATTAGCACTAGGCGTATCTTTGATTACAGCATTCTTCACCGTAGACTGACCGCTATTGATTTGAATACTCCAATCTATTTTATCACCTTTCTGAGCACCATCCTTTAAGAGATATTCATCCCCATGAGGGATCGTTACAGAAGCATTTAAATCCTTGGAAGCCTTCTTTATTCCATCATAAAGATTGGCCTTATTCTCAATAGAAGTACCGATGACTTGGCCTTCAAGACTTGTATGAAAGTCGATATAATAAGCGGAATGAATGCTGTCTTTAAAAGAGACCTTCAACTCGTTAGTAGCACTGACACTATAAGTGTATTTGCTACTGTTTACCTCGACACCTTTCGTTGGGTCTCCATTCTTAGCAACATTCATGGTGTACACTTTCAGCGATCCAGGAACCAGGGTTTGACCCGATTTCAAAATATCCACGACCACTGACTCTGCAACCGTTTTGCTATTATAGTTGACCCCTAATGTCCAAGCTAATTCTTTAGTTGAAGCATTATAAGAACCAAACTTCAAACCATTGCTTTTCGCTTCGGCTCTTGGAATAAATAGCCCTTCTGCTTCTGTTCTGCGAGGAATTTCGGACGTGTCTAACCATTCCATCCTAACCTTGTTATTGAAATTTTCAGTATTAGACCAAATCCATTCCTTATTAAATTCCGTTGTATAGCTAACCGTATAAAGACCAGTAATCTGCGAATTAAAGACCACCTTGAATCCTTTATTGAACTGAACAGGAGCATTGTAAACCAAACTATATTTGGAAGGATTCAATACGGACCCTTTAGAATCTCTAATGACAAGCGATTCTGGGATGAATTTCAATCCACCAAACGGGAACGTTTCTGTAATTTCAACCCGGTCCATTGGATAGTTATCACTGTTTAATGTGACTTTCCATCCAACCGTTTTATTCTGATAATTTACGTCTGATAAATTCTTATACAGAATGGCTGAACGTATTAAACGAGTAGCCTGTTCAGTGTAGGTACTATCCGTAACTGTATTCGTGATTGTAGTATCTGCAAACACACGGTTTACTGCTTTAGTCTTATATTCAATTCGAAAGGGGGAGGATACATCCTGATTAAATTGCAAGGAGAACCCCGTCTTACTCACGTCTGAAGCTGCAACTACAGTGTAATCAAGATCCTTTTTCAAAAGATTTCCTAACGTTGGTGCACCCGTTGAATCCAACTGCACCTTGTACACTTTTAACGAATCCGCTACTAACGCTTGAGAATCATCAAATAAATCCGCTAGTTTTGCATCTCCCTGCAAGATCTTTTGTTCATTAAAATTATATTCGATTGCCCAGGAAATGATTTGATTACTCCAGTCATATCCGCTGGAGTACTTATTCAGGCTTCCTCCTCGTTCTACTTGAACAGTAGCAGAGGAACTTACTGGAACTTGCCCCTCTCCTGCAAAAGTCGCTGTATTCGTGAAGCTTAGCCGATGCTCATCAGTAATAGCTGTGGAGTATTCAATACGGTAAGCACTCGATATCGCAGGATCAGTGAAACGAACATTTAACGTTCCTCCAGTGAACGCTGTAGAATATTTACTGGTATCGAGTAGTGCTCCTTGCGTTACCGAACCGTCCAACTGGATACTCAGTTGATACACACTCACAGTAACCGGAGTGCTAAGTGACAAACCTGATGGTATAGGGTCCGTTACAACTGCATTTCCAACAGTTTTTAATGATTTATTTACGTCAACCGACCATAGAATATGGTCTGCATTAAAACCCTGAGGAATCCCCCTCTTCTCAATGGTCGATCCTACATTTGGTTTAAAATTCACAGTAACCGTCTGAACACCACCGCTTACCGGAAATAAAATCTGCTGAATAGTACTTCCTGAGATTTTTTGTTTATCAAACTTAGTATTAATCCGAAGCGTTCCTTGCACGTCATCATGCGTTTCTATGTAGTCATTAAAGATCATTGTTACTTGATGTGATAACTGCTCAACTGTAAAAGTTCCTACATCTCCATCCTCTGAGACTAACACACCGTTAATATCATTAAAAAGCCGAAACTGCTCTGGAAGCTGAAAGGTAAAGGTATCTCCCTGCTTGTATTGATGAGCTTTAGGAAGAGACCACGCATAATCTAATGTTACATTAGCATCTTGTTCATAGACGCTATCCGTAACCGTCTGCCCGTCTGCACCATATACAGCCATTGAGACACTGGTGATGATATTCCGCTCTTGATCGATTGCCGCTGCTTGTACTTGTGGAGTGAACCCGATGCCATAAGCATATTGCGCTACAAGCAACAGAATAACGATCATCACACTTATTCTTTTCTTTAACATTATCCTATAGCCTCCAATTCCTTTTCCAATTTGATTTTTCTGTGTTTGTATCCCCACTTGAAGCGTAATCTCTGCCATTCCGCATGCTCGATTGCTTCTTATGTAATACCGCGCCCATCGCCCCATCTTATGTTAAAATAATGAAAAGACATCCTTTTGTGGGCAGTTGACAGAATCCATACATATTTAACCATTTTATGGATGTTCAGAAACAGAAAATATTAATGTTTATAAATTTGTTTTTTGAAGTACTTTTCAGGTACGAAGGAGGTTGGTTCATGCATCTTTCATCTTATTTTGATCGACAGCGTACGGAGGATTTCATTATGTTCTCCCCTTCACATTGGATTGCTCTGTCTATCATTACATTGGTCTGTATACTGTTTTACAGTTTAAGATTCGAGATTCGGACTGATGTGAGACTTCGGCAAAGTGTGCGTTTGCTGCTGATCATTATACTTTTATTCTCAGAAACAGGACTTCAAATATGGTACCTCTCTCAAGGCGTATGGCAATCCAGCAGCTCACTCCCATTCGAACTATGCGGAATTACTTTACTATTATCTGTTATCATGCTGATAACTCGCAGCCGAACACTTTACTCCTTTCTATATTTTGCTGGGATAGGTGGAGCATTCATTGCTTTACTCACACCGAATCTGGTCTATCCGTTCCCTCATTTCCGATTTCTACTGTTCTTTATAGCACATGGTGGTATTGTTCTGGCTTCTCTTTATATGACCTGGATTGAGGGCTATAAGCCCACTTGGAAATCTCTCCTGTTCACCCTGTTTGGACTAAACATTGTGGCCGCCTGTGTGTGGATCGCCAATTACATCCTAGGGTCTAACTACATGTTCCTATCTCATAAGCCCAGCACTTATTCTGTATTGGATTATTTCGGACCTTATCCTTATTACCTGCTTGTTGAAGAGTTGTTTGCCTTCTTTGTGTTTCTGCTCATGTATTTGGTATTCTTCTGGGTGCCAGAGCAGCGTAAATCGAGACGTAAAAGAATAAGCCGGATTCCTTATTAAATAAGAAAAAGGCCAGCCTCCGATAATCTGGAGACTAGCCTTTTTAAATTAAGAATTCTTAAGCTTCGATGATTTCTACCGAAGTCATTTTGTCGCGTCCTTTGAAAGTATCAACAAGATCCATACCTTCAACTACTTTACCGAATACTGTGTGAACTCCATCTAAGTGTGGTTGCGGTGCATAGCAGATGTAGAACTGGCTTCCGCCTGTGTTCTTACCCGCATGTGCCATAGCAAGTGTTCCACGCTCGTGTTTGTTTGGGTTGATTTCGCAGTTGATTGTGTATCCTGGACCACCAGATCCAGTTCCGTTAGGACATCCGCCTTGAGCTACAAAACCAGGGATAACACGGTGGAATGTCAATCCATTGTAGAAACCATCTTTTGCTAGCTTTTCAAAGTTAGCTACAGTGTTTGGTGCATCTTGATCGAACAAGTCGATCAGCACTACGCCGCCATTTTCAAGAGTAATTTTCGCTTGCTTTGCCATATGTAAATGACCCCTTTCAAAATTAACAAATTTAGAATACCTCAATTATATTACTATGAAACCACGCACAAAGCAAAGCAAGCAGGAGTAATTCCTGCTTGCTCTCTATGCCTTACCAGTTTTCCCTACCTAACATTAACGGCTGTTACTTAGCTACAGCAGCTTGTTTAGCGATACGCTCAGGAACAATATCGTTGGCAATAAGATCATTATAGCTTTCGCGGCGCACTACAAGATCGCTGTGTCCGTTCTGAACGAACACTAAGGCCGGACGACGAAGCCGGTTATAGTTACTCGCCATCGAGTAATTGTAAGCGCCTGTGCAGGCTACAGCCAACAGATCACCGCTTTCAGCCTCAGGCAGTTCAACATCCCAGATCAGCATATCTCCGCTCTCGCAGCATTTACCAGCGATGGATACAGTTTCTGTAGCCTCTTCATTCGCACGATTAGCAAGTAATGCCTCGTATTTAGATTGGTACAATGCAGGACGTGGATTATCAGTCATCCCACCGTCAACAGCAACATACTTACGCACGCCTGGAATATCCTTGTTCGTACCTACTGTATAAAGTGTAGTCCCTGCATCTCCAACAATACTGCGGCCCGGCTCCACCCAAATTTCAGGCAAAGCATTATAAATTCCAGCAAAATGAGTCTTCACGGCATCCGTAATTGCACCTACATATTCAGAAACATGTAACGGGGTATCACCCTCAACATAACGAATACCGAAACCTCCACCTAGGTTTACTACACGGAAGTCCACATCCAAACCTTCTTTAACACTACGAGCAAAACTCGCTACACGTTCAACAGCAAGCTGAAATCCATCCGTTTCAAAAATTTGAGAACCAATATGGGAGTGTACGCCAAGCAGCACTAAATTCTTTTTGCTGACTGCTGCTTTAACTGCTTCATAAGCTGCTCCATTACCGATATCAAATCCGAATTTGGAATCGGTCTGGCCTGTTGTAATATACTCATGCGTATGTGCTTCGACACCTGGTGTCACACGTAATAAGATGTTAACCTTAACTTCTTTACGTGATGCAATCGACTGCAAAAGATTAAGTTCTACCAGATTATCGACGACAAAGCAGCCGATCCCGGCATCAATCGCCATTTCAATCTCTTCTGACGTCTTATTGTTGCCATGAAAATGAATACGTTCTGCAGGAAAGCCAGCTTGCAAAGCAGTATAAAGTTCGCCATCCGATACAACATCAAGCGACAAGCCTTCTTCATCAGCCAAACGAACCATAGCCATTACTGAGAACGCCTTACTTGCGTAAGCTACTTGGAACCCAAGTCCAGAGGATTTAAAAGCATCCATATATTCCCGGCAACGTTGTCTCACCAATTGCTCGTCCAATATATATAGCGGGGTTCCATATTCCGCCTTCAATTCAGTTACATCACATCCGCCGATCTCCAAATGCCCAGCATCGTTAATTCGGCTAGTACCGTGTAGAAACATTCTTTAGTCCTCCAATTTCTGTGGAATATCAAGGTTCCACCCTGTCTTTAGTGTATTCAGTATAACAGACAGTGGGAACTCCATTGAATGGACTAATTTGCAGTAGTTTTGTATTTTCCTACGATTGTTAATCATTCTTTTGAGTAGGCGGCACTCTTGTATTGTCTCTAGTTTTATTGAAAGACGGCCTATTCTTCGAGCTTAAGACTGGCTTGCGCACTAGAATTTCACTCATTGCCTTTGCATTAAAAGGTATAAACGGCCACATATAAGAGGAGTTATAGGACCGATGGGTAGTTAGGAAAATAGTCAGTAACGTCGTGCCAATCATAAATCCTGGCACCTGGAATGCCGCAACGGCTACTAATAACACAAGCCTGACTATTCGATTCGCAAGACCCAGCTCATAACTCGGGGTTGCAAACATACCGATGGAGGCAACAGCCATATACAGAACTACCTCATTTACAAACAAACCACTCTGTACCGCTATATCACCAATCAGTATGGCAGCAATCAGACCCATCGCTGATCCTAAAGGCGTTGGTGTGTGTACTGCGGCCATCCGCAGTAAATCAACCCCAAGCTCCACAATTAGAAACTGGGCGAGTATTGGAATTCTGGCGGTCTTTTGAGGTCCAATGAAATCCAGCACAGCCGGCTTTAGTTCTGGATGAATGACAAGCAACATCCATAGCGGCAGCAGAAACATGGACGCAAATATACCGATGAAACGGACCCACCGCAAGTACGTTCCCATAAAAGGAGTCTGACGATTCTCCTCTGCATGCTGACAAAGATCAAAAAAAGTAGTTGGAAGAACAATAACAATAGGTGAGGTATCTACAAACAGTATTACCCGTCCCTCTAATAAATTGGAAGCTACGACGTCAGGGCGTTCAGAATAACGCACCATAGGATATGGATTCCATCCACCGCCGATAATTGCCTCCTCTAATTGTTTATCTGCCAGAGGAATACCATCAATATCAATGCTTTTGATTTTGTCGATAACAGACTTAACTTGTGTTTTATCAACAATATCATCAATGTAAGCCACGCAGACATCTGTCTGTGTCCGTCGTCCAACCCGAAATAGCTCATATTTCAGCCCTGGATCACGAACCCGTCTTCTTACAAGCGAGATATTGCTCAGTAAAGTCTCTGTAAAACCGTCGCGCGCACCGCGCACCACCCGATCAATCGAGGGCTCGGCTGGACTGCGACTAGGATAAGAACGAGTATCCATGATGATAACTTTGTTCTCACCTTCGACGAATAGCACGCTCAAGCCTTCTAGTACTTTCTCGATACTTTCACTTAAAGAATTTCCCTCTTCCACCTGAATGTGAGGGACATATTCATTCATAAAGCTAGACAGCACACCCGTTGACAGATTCTCAGATGTGAGATAGGTCAGACGTTTCAGAATATCATCGGTCACATCTGTATTAGTAAATCCACTTAAACAGAGTAGAGCTGTCTTATGTCCGCCAAAGGACATCTGTCTAAACGTCACATCAAAGCTTGTGCCAAGTCCCATTACCTCAGTAAGTGTTTGTTTCGTATCTTGCAGGGACATAGGGATTTCATCATTACCTTGCCAGTAAATGACGGATTCTTTTAACGAGTTGGAGTGCTCGCGGTCTCGTTTCTTCTGTAGCCCGCCGCTTCCCTTTTGATTACTGTCTTGTGATTCTTGTTGTGCTTGCTTCTTAGATAGTTTGGACTTTGGCGTCACTTTGGCTTGCGATTCTTCCCCTGACTCTGTTGCAGACAATGACCCGCCTGCTTGTTGGGTATTCTGATCTTGCGCCTCATCTTCGGATTCAGAGTCTGAATCTAAGCCGAATAATCTGGCAAAAAATCCTTTACTAGGCTCATTCTGATCCTGATTCCCTAGCTCATCTGAGGCCTCTGCATCCTGCTGGCCGGAATCCGGTTGTGCTGATGCTTCAGCGCTTTGCTCTTCTGACCCTAGCTCATCTGAGGCCTCTGCATCCTGCTGCCCGGAATCCGGTTGTGCTGACGCTTCAGCGCTTTGCTCTTCTGACCCTAGCTCATCTGAGGCCTCTGCATCCTGCTGCCCGGAATCCGGTTGTGCTGATGCTTCAGCGCTTTGCTCTTCTGACCCTAGCTCATCTGAGGCTTCTGCATCCTGCTGCTCTTGACTCGGATCAGCTGCTGTAGTATTTTCCGCCGGATCTGCGTCTTCACTGTTCATAGAAGCTCCGTTTGCCTCAGTATGATCATCAACCAGATCCTCTGCGGTATTCTTCATTGCTGCGGCAGCCGCAGCGTTTTCTTCCTGATGATCCTCTTCTGGCACAGAATCACCGCTATGAATAAATTTGCTCATTCCATAACCCCCGTTTACTGTCGGTATACAAACCAGTCGAACAAAGAACCCGCGACCTTCCCGCTTACCATCGCCATTAACAGCCCGAACAGATAATGTGTCATATTCAAGCGTTTCGCGAGTATAGGCAGCACATTTAATACCTCGGTCAATGCTGCAGCGAGCATCCCGACAAAAATCCCGTCAAATAGTCCTATACCAAGTTCAACTAAAGGACCTGAAGATATTTTCCAATTCCAAAAATCACTTACGGTTCCTACCAATGATCCGACTACCATCGCACCCTCGTACCAATGTACTTTATCGTAAGAAGAAGTTAATTGGGCCAGACGGGGCACCATGTCAAGAACCACAAATAAAGCGATCACACCGCCACCTACAGCGATACCCCCTGCAATCCCCAGCAGCAAATTCAACCCTAGTGTTATAGGTGCCGTCATCTTCCGTCCTCCACGTTCTCTGGTTGATTTTCTCCACGGCGCCTCATTTTGCTATACTCCTCATTGATGACGTATTGATCGATATTTTTCTGATACAGGTACATTTCCACTTCTAGCGGTGTTGGCTCCTCATTCCACTTTTTCTTAAATAAATGGTTGAAAAAAATGACCATCCCAAAACCGATGCCTACAGAATACGCAATCTGAAAGACAACCGGATGCTCATCCCGATGACCGGTTATCATCTCGACAATTCGGATTTGGACCTCCTGCATGTTTACATCCGCATGGAAATTCATAATGGTCAGCGCAGACCCGAAGAACAGCAGCAGCCACACTAAAACAAACATCGCTACTGAGGGCTTCCGCCTCTCCACCGGACCTTCAATCTGCACAATCGTTCTCCCTTCACCGATCGGCTCAATGTCCGCTTCGGGCACCAGCTCATAAATGCGGGGAATAACCATCAGAAGATCAATCAAAATCAGATTGCCGTCACTTTGCTCTGGCTTCATTAGCAAAATAGATTCCAAGGACTCTTTCAGCTCTGGCTCCGCGATCAAAAATGCAATATCACCCAATGTGACACCTTTACCTTTGGGTACCGTCACCCGGTTCTTAAGCTGTATATAGATGGCGGGAGCAGAATGTTGTTTCATCCGCATTCCTCCTAAAGGTTGTGGTCAAATAGCTCCGGTGCAAGATAACGGTAGTATGGGAGTAAAGCCTTATTTTTACTCTTGAAGCTCTGAATCAATTTCCAAAGATGCTGAAATGTTGATTCTTTATAGGTATCGGGAAGACTTATCACACCTTACAATCTTGTTATAAAAGACGAAGGGAGGCATTTATGTAAGCGGATACAAACATCGCGATTTAATGAGCACTTGTTGTTAAAACCCTAATCTGGAGGTTATTATCATGAGTAAAAAAAGCTCAAAAACAATGTTCAAATTGTTCATCTGCCTGTCTCTCGTGTTTAGTATGTGTTTCAACTTTGTGAATAACAAACCTGCGGAGGCTGCTGCGACTTTTGCAAAAGGGGCGGATGTAGGCTGGCTATCGGAGATGGAGTACTATAATTGGTCTTTTTATAATGATAACGGTGTGAAACAAGATCTACTGCAAATCCTCAAAGACCACGGGATGAATTCCATTCGACTTCGGGTCTGGGTCAACCCCTCCATTAATTTCTCCAACAAAGCCGATGTTGTGAAACAGGCCGTTCGCGCCAAGAACATGGGTTTTCGAATCATGATTGACTTTCATTATAGTGATACATGGGCAGATCCTGGCAATCAGAAGAAACCTGCTGCCTGGACCAGCAAGAACTTTACAGCTCTAAAGACAGCGGTATATGACCACACTTATGATGTTATGAATACTCTCCAAGCTAGCGGTGTTACGCCGGAATGGGTACAGGTAGGGAACGAGACGAATAATGGAATGCTGTGGGAGGATGGAAAAGCTTCTGTAAGTATGAGTAATTTTGCCGCGTTGATCAATTCAGGTTATAGTGCAGTAAAAGCGGTCAGTAGTAGTTCAAAAGTCATCGTCCACCTCTCTAACGGCTACGACAATTCCTTGTTCCGCTGGATGTTTGACGGTCTGAAGTCTAACGGTGCCAACTATGATGTGATCGGCATGTCACTCTATCCAACTACAAGCAACTGGTCTACACTGAATGCTCAGACATTAACGAATATGAATGATATGGTTGCCCGGTATGGTAAAGAGGTGATCATTTCAGAGGTCGGAATGGATGTTAGTGCTCCAACAACGGCTAAAGCTTTTCTTACGGACATCATTAGCAAAACAAAATCGGTAAGTGGCGGCAAAGGGCTTGGCGTATTCTATTGGGAACCGGAGAGTTATGGTACATGGTACGCTTACACAAAAGGTGCCTTTGATTCATCTGGTAAGCCTACGGTGGCTTTAGATGCCTTTTTGAATTAAAAAAGAAGACAGCCACGGTGCTTAACCATTGGCTGTCTTCTTTTCTATCCTAATAATCTTTAGAAATGGAGCGAATCCAGTTTCTTACCTTCAAAATCAAACAGAGCTAAATTGGACCACCCATTCTCATGCCCAACAGACCATTCCTTTTGCGAAGGAATCCATGCAGGCTCCCAGTAATAAAAGCCGATTCCTTTTCCGTTAGGTGTGTTCTCAATTACGTTTATGAAATCCTTCATATACTTAGCTTGACCTTCTACTGTGGCTGGATAACCTTCATGGAGCTGGGCTTCCTCATTCACAATTACTGGAAATCCTTCAGGTGCATTCAGTGTCCATGGATAGGCTGTTTCCACCACAATGATATCCTTGTTATAACGCAGCGCTAATTCGTTCAGGTTAAGCTGCAAGTCGTCCAAAGTACCATGCCACCAAGAGTAGAATGATAATCCGATAACATCAAAATTTACGCCATGTTCTAAGAAACGATCAAAAAAGTTACGGCTCGCCGGATGATCAGCTCCCCGGTCAATGTGGATCATAATGGACAAGTCAGAATCGACGGATTTCGCACCCCCTATACCCGCTTTAACTAGCGTAGTGAACTGCTCCCACTGCTCCGGAGTATCACAATCTCCATCAACCTTGCCTTCTCCCCATAACATGCCTGGCGTAATTTCATTACCGATCTGCACCATATCGGGCAGTGTGCCTTGGGACTGTAAAGCTTCGAGGGTCTCGCGTGTATACTCATACACGGCGGATGTCAAACCACTGAAGTCAAGTGCCTCCCAAGCTTTTGGCTTCCATTGGTTAGCCGGATCGGCCCATTTGTCTGAATAATGAAAATCCAATAAAAAGTTAAGCCCTGCTTCTTTGATTCGCTTAGCCATGACCAGTGTACGTTCTAAATTGCAGAAACCGCCTGGAGGGTCATTCCAAATCCGTAGCCGGATGGCATTCACTCCATTGTCCTTTAGGATGTGGAGTAAATCCTCACCTTCCTCAGCGCTCCGAACAGAGCTACTGTGGAACTTGCCTCCACTCTGCTCTATTTCATCCAAAAACGAGATATCCATTCCATTGATAAATGTCGTTATCATCATCCCTACTCCTTTACAGAACCAAGTGTCATCCCTTTAACAAAATATTTCTGCAAAAATGGATATACGATTAGAATAGGAGCAGCCCCGATAAAGATTTGCGCGGCTCTAACCGTTGTCTGCGAGATTAATTCCA
The DNA here is from genome assembly GCF_038008265.1 of Paenibacillus sp. FSL K6-2859. Taxonomy (NCBI): domain Bacteria; kingdom Bacillati; phylum Bacillota; class Bacilli; order Caryophanales; family Paenibacillaceae; genus Paenibacillus; species Paenibacillus sp. FSL K6-2859. The sequence continues at coordinate 4,825,427 of NZ_JBBOYU010000001.1, forward strand.
TCTCCTTCGGATTAATGCTCATGGAGCTCATATCCCGTTGAATGATAACGGTCTGCAGAAAGGTCGCCAGCGGAAACTGCTTGGAATTGTTCAAGTACAACAGTCCATCGAACCAGGAGTTCCAATGAAACACCATACTAAACAGTGCAATCGTCGCAATCGATGGTAGTGAAATCGGTAAGTAAATACTGAATAAGGTTCGGAAATGTCCGGCACCGTCTATTAGTGAAGCTTCCTCCAGATCTTTAGGAATACCACGGAAGAAGTTCAGCATCAGAATGACCAAGAACGTATTTACTGCACCTGGCAGAACGAGTACCCAGAAGGAATCCATTAAGCCAATTTTTTGAATGACAATGTAGAAAGGGATCAGTCCACCATTGAACACCATACTGAAAACGAACAACCAGGAATACACATTCCGACCTTTAAAAACTGAGTTTTCCTTAGATAAGGGATAAGCCGCCAGAAAAGTAATCAGAAGTGTAAGTCCGGTTCCGAGTACGGTTCTTTGTACGGATACCCATATGGAGTGCAGGAATATCGGATTATTCATTGTCTTTTTATAAGCTTCCAGAGAGAACTGCTTTGGCCACAGGCCTACCAGATTGGCATCAGCCGCAGACTTGGCACTGAAAGACACAGCTAATACGTGAATCAGAGGAACAATACACATGAGTGCGAGTATGATCAGAAAACAAGTATTGAATATGTTGAAAATACGATAACCTCTAGTTTTGTAATACATAGGTCTCCCTCTTCCTTTGGTAGTTTAGAAAATGCGATATCCTGCCCATTTTTTAGCCAGACTGTACGATACAAGGATTAGGACCATACTAATGGCTGACTTGAATAGTCCGATTGCTGTACCAAACCCCATCTCACCATTCAGAATAGCTGTACGGTATACGAAGGTGTCGATAATATCGCCTTTCTGATAGACCAGCGGATTATAGAGGTTAAAGATCTGGTCAAACCCTGCATTCAATACATTTCCAAGAGCCAGGGTACCTACCACAACAACCATTGGCAGTAGAGAAGGCATTGTGATAAAACGTGTCTGTTTCCAGCGGGTTGCACCATCTATTTCAGCAGCTTCATATAATGAAGGGTTAATTCCTGCTAGAGCAGCCAGGAAAACGATCGTGTTATAACCAAATTCCTTCCATACATCCGTGAGAATGACCGTGAACCTGAACCAGTTATTATCTCCTAAGAAAAAGATGGGTTTAATCCCCATACTGCCGAGAATCTGATTGACGAAGCCGTCTGTAGCAAGCAAATCCAGCAAGATCCCGCCAAGGATGACCCAAGACAAGAAGTGAGGTAAATAAACCAGTGTCTGAATTGTACGCTGTATATAAACCTTGCGAATCTCATTCAACAGAATGGCGAACACAAACGGCACAGCCAGATTGAAGATCATCTTCAGAACGGCAATAATCAATGTGTTCCAAATGACCTGCATACTGTCATTACGTTCAAATAGATAGCGGAAATTATCTAATCCAACCCACGCTGATCCCGAAATTTTTAGCCATGGCTTATAATCCTGGAACGCCATCACAATTCCGCCCATCGGTATAAAGCTGAAGATGATCAGGAATATCATCGCCGGCAGCAACATTAAGTGAAATGGCCATGTTTTTTTAAGTGTTCTCATCCTTGGTCCCCCATATCGTGTCAAGTTCTTCTGTAACCATACTCAAATTATAGCAACGACAGGATTCCCCAAATAGCGAGCAAAACCAATATATATGGTACAAAACCAATCTCTTTACCGTATAGAAACAGAAGCTAATTTATACAAATTCGGATAACCGCTAACGCAAAAAGAGACCGTTTCCACAGCTAAATAACAGCTGAGAAAACAGTCCCTAATTGTACCCTTAACAGAGCATTATTTTACACTGTCATACCATTCATTTACTTCTTTAGTGATTTGATCGCCGCCGCCTGATTTCCAGGTCGCTACGAAGGTATCGAAAGCTTCTAGTGGCTTGTTGCCATAGATGATCTCATTAAACGTTTGGTTCTCGATTTTGTTCAGGTAATCCATCTTCGATTTCATAGTTTCAGTAGTAGGGCCTGTGAACATATTTTTGAAGGATTTATCCTCTTGTGCCAGCAGAACCTTTGCAGCTGCAGGAGTATCCTTACCATAGTTCACAGCTACATCCTTCTCCAAACGAGTGGTTGGTTCAGCACCATCTGCAAGGTTAAGAAGGGCTTTCATTTGGGCATCTGGAATCCGGGCGCCGTCACGAACCAGCATATAACGAACACTGTTTACATAACCACCAGCAATTTTATCATTTTCAATCATCTTACCGTTTGCATCTAGTTCATAGTCATATCCTGCAAAGAGGCCGTTATCTAGCTCGCTTCCAGGCTTAGGATCAGCAAAGTTATCGAACAGATAGTTTTGATAGGTGAAGAAGGCTTCTGGATTTTTCATCTTGGTGCTAATCAGAGTTACACCGTTAGTGAACTGTGTTCCATGACGCATAACTTTACCATCTGGTCCTGCTGGAATTTCAATTGGAGCCCATACAGCATCCGGAGCATTCTTCACAGTATCTTGAAGCGGCCAACCGCTCATCCAGTATGGTCCTGGGAGAATACCTGCTGTGCCCGCCACTGCTGGCTCAGCTGTTTTGTTCTCATCCCAAAGCGCTGCTTCTTGAGGAATATAACCTTTTGCGAGCCATTCCTTCATTTTTTCGAGCCCTTGCTTCATACCTGCATTTACAGAGCCGTATTCCAATTTACCATCAGCATCAAGATTCCATTGCTGCGGAAGCGTTCCATAAGCACCGAAGATCCAAGAAGGATCGCCCATCCAAGTGTTCATTGATGTCTTAAAGCCGATACTGAGCGGAGTCACCTTATCTGGTGCCAAGCCGTCAGGGTTCTGATTCTTGAATGCATCCATAACTTTTTCTAGCTCATCAATCGTTTTAGGAGCTTGCATATTTAGCTTGTCCAGCCAATCTTGGCGGATCCAAAGAATGTAATCATGGTTGTATGCGTAATCGAGTACAGGGAGACCCATTCTTTTGCCATCACGGCTGTATTGGTTCCATACGTTCGGATCCTGTGCCATGGCTTCTTTCCAAGTAGCTGAGGCGTATTTATCAAATAGTGTTCCCACTTCAGCATACATACCGGAATCAATCAAATCCTGAGCAATCGTGCTATCCCCCGTACCGATCGTTACAACATCGGGCATTTCCTGACCAGATGACATCGACAGGCGTAGTTTGGTTCCAAAAGCGCCATTCGTATCTGTAATGGACCAAAGTGATTTAATATTGATGCCGAACTTTTCTTTTGTCCACTTCGTAGCTACGTTATTCTCAATGCTTTCCCCATTCTTGAATTTAAGCTCAGGGTCAACACCCCATACCGTTGTAATGGTTACCTCAGGATCATATTTATCCTTGTAGGCGTTTTCAGAATTAGATGTTGTATTGGTAGTCGAATCACCGGCTGTATTCTTTCCATCAGCAGCATTATTACTCGAACAACCTGCGAGACTACCTACCAAAAGCATACTCATACACAGGAGCGGCAGCCATTTTTTTCTCTTCATCGCGCTCATTTTGTTCCCCCTTAGATTCCTTAAGTGTTGGTTATGACTTAATTATAGGGAACGAAGATGATGTCGAATACGTCATTTAAACAAGGTTTCTGCACCTTTCTCAACCTCTCTATCCGTCACGAAATTCATTTGGTGTCATATTGTAATGCTTTTTGAACATTTTGCTGAAATATTGCGGATTTTGATATCCGAGTTCGGTAGTGATTTCATAGATTTTTTTATTCGTATTCTTAAGCAGATAAAGTGCACGTTCCATCCGCATGCGGATAATATAGTCTCCGAGCCCTTCTCCTGTCTCTGCCTTATATATTTTAGATAAGTATACGGGGTGCAGATACACATGATCCGCTATCGTCTTGACCGACAAATCATGTCCGGAATGGTTCCCTACCAGCTCATGCACCTGCTTAATAATGTAACTTTTCGTATTCTGATCACTTTCTGAGAGTTCCTTCTGAAGCTTGTTTAGCATATCGAACGCCCAGTCCTTCAGTTTGTCAAAAGAAACAATGATGCTCTGAGTCAACATCGGATCGAACGCATATTGGTCGATTTGTGAGATGAACTGCCCCCCTTTGTGGGCAATGTACATGAACGCATTAGTAATGGACAAAAAAACTTCATACAGATGCTCACTTGAAAATCGCGCATTCTCCATATCTCGGAACACATCAGCGATCTTCTCGCGGGCTGTATCCCATTGCTTAGATTCCAGCAAATGAATAAGCGTTGGCGGACGGTAAAGGCTTTCGAGTGATTTGATGCTCATCATCTCCTGAAGATGACGATCCCCCAGATAAAGTACCGAGCCTGTTTCATTATGTGTTGTCAAAAACATTGAACTTAAGCCACTTCGATAGGCAGCCGTCATCCCTTCGGGAAAAGCAAACCACTCCGTAACGATAAGCGATATCTCACCCTTCAGGTAGTTACTCACACTAATTCTGAAGTTAGCGATCGCTGACTTAAGGATTTGTTGTCTCGCAGCATCGTAATTATTCGACTTCTCTAACTCCCGCTGGATGACTGGCTTCAGCTCGACAAGCAAAATTAAACAATCATGGGGTGCTTTGCAAAACCAGACATGGAACTGCTCTTTAAAGAGCTCCTCGGCAATATTGCCGATGGCATATTCCATTAGGGAAACCGAATGATGATCCATCGCGGCATAATGTTTACCCAGCTGAATCAATAACATCGCCGCTTCCACATCTGATTCGAAAGAGATTTCATATTCCTTTAGCTTTAAAGCAAGTGTCCGCTCAGACAGTACTCTACCAAGTAGTAATTCATGCATCAAGTTGGCCCGTAAAACACTGTAATCGGCTTTCCGATTATAGAGTAGCAAATGGTATTTATCATGTGCCTCCCATTCATCTTTTAGCGACTCAATCGCTCCGGAGATACTATTGATAAATTCTTCATCACTTACCGGCTTCAAAATATAATCAAAGGCCTGCAGCTGAATCGCCTTCTTAGCATACTGAAAATCAGAATAACCTGTCAGTAGGATCGAACGGATATCCGGCCATTTCTCACTCACTGTTTCAATTAATTGTAACCCGGACATTCCCGGCATAGAAATATCAGTAACCATAATATCTATATCCTGCTGTTCCAATATTTCCAGAGCCTCAGCACCTGATGCCGCCTGATGCACTTGCTTTACGCCAATCTCGTCCCACGGAATCGTGCGGGCCAGACTTTCTGTTACATAAGGCTCATCATCGACTAACAATATCTCTATCAACATATTCCCTCCTAGATGTCATCCATATTATTGTCAGTTAGCGGTAGCAACCACTGAAGTTTAACCTGTAGTCCTCCAAGTGATGATGGTGCAATCGTCAATCCTGCATCCTCACCAAAACGCAGCCGCATTCTCTGATGCACATTCCAAAGCCCGCAGCCCATTTCTTCATCCATCGCTTTGCCTAGCTTATTTTCCAATACGATAATTTCCTCCGGGGTCATGCCTTTTCCGTCATCCTCAACCGTTAATGTCATAACTCTTCCGTTGCATGTGCCCGTAATTCGCACCAGCCCCTCTTTAGAGACAGGCTCAATTCCATGGATAACCGCATTCTCGACCAAAGGCTGAAGAACCAACGGAGGAAGATCCCGTTTCCGCATTTGCGGTGGGATAAGAACTTCATATTGAAGTCTGCTCATCCTCATTTTTTGGATCTCTAGATAGTGAGTCACAAATTCCGTTTCTTCAGATAAAGCGACAAGATCGCGTTCTTGGCGGGTCGTATATCTGTAATACCGGGATAAATTATGCGACATACCGACGACAGCACCCATATTATCGAGCTTCGCCATACTCGTAATAAAGGAGAAGCAATTATAGAAGAAATGCGGATTGATCTGAGATTGAAGCTGCTTTAATCTGGCTTCCCTAACATGGATTTTTTCCATTAACACATTCTCGATCAGCTTCTGAATCTGTTCCACCATGCTATTAAACCTTCCGGACAGGAAGCTGAACTCATTTTTACCTTTGATCTCCACCCGCGCAGAGTAGTCTCCTTGCTTCAACCTCTGGAAGCCTCCAACCAATAATCTAACGGGCACCTGCACCTGCACATATAGTAGATAGGCTACGAGACAGCTCATTAATAACAATGCACCAATAGCAAAATAAAATAAGCGATTGGAGGTTTGGATTGGATGCAGTATTTCTGACAGCGGCATATAGTCGATCAAATACCAGCCCATTTTATCCGAAAAGACTATGTTTACACTGTAGGACTCACCATTAATGTTCACTGTACGATTTTCGCTTTGCTTCAACTGCTCTTGCTCCAGCCTATTTACCAATTCATTAGCTAGCAGCTTGTCAGCACTACGGTTAAAGATAAGTCCAGTACCCTGTTTATAATAAAAAGGATCTCTCCTGCCATCACTTTTAAATTTATCCAGCATATCTTCAATGTTTCGGCTGTCAAACTCCACCTTCATAATCGTATTGGCCTTTTCAGGAGTGAACTCTGACATGAAGGGGGTAAAAGAAAACCAAGAGAACACAAAATGGTCGCCATCCTGCTCAATGATCTTTTCTACATGCCAGCCTGACTTTACTTCCCGCTTCAAATCCTCATCCGAATATGGTAAAGCATCATTCTCTGACACCATTCGGTGGATCGACGGTGAATATAGATACAACTTACTCTTCCAGTTGGAGGAGCTTTCCTGAATACTGATTTTGGTCTGAATCCGCTTAATCAGATTTATTGCATCCAGGTTCAAATGTGTCCCCTTCAAATAAGTATCCTTTAAGCTCAAAATATCAGGATCATGAATGAGCAGGATCGGCCAGGAGGACAACAGCTCCATATTACTCTCGACTTGATTCTGAAAAAAACTGAGCTGATTGCTGTTCGAAGTATTTAACTCCGTACGTAGCACATCCGTGGTCGTCTTATTGGAATAGAAATAGAGGATCGTAATAGGAATCAGCATGATGACCATGATACTTACGATTTTGGTAAATAAATTATATCTATACACTTTCCTTCACACTCCGACTCAAATGTCATAGCCTCTATTGTACAAATAATCTTCATTAACGCATAGATAATTTCTCCCCGCACAATGAGGTAGACAGGTGATAGCTTGTTCAAGCACTGTTATCGTCCTCTCTATTGTAAAGGCTTAAATTATTACGCTATATGCTACGTACGAAACATTTCTGCAGTTTTTGCAGTCTAATGTATTGTTGAGACATACAAAAAGGGATGATCCGAAAGCCTCTAGGCATTCAGTCATCCCTTTATACTTTATTTAGTTCAATCTATACAATCAGAGTCTGTTCAGAGCGTTTGTGCTTTTGATTGTTGACTCGATATGAAGAATAAAGCAGTCCAGATCAACGCGAACCCGATAATTTGCGGTAGGGTGACGAGCTGCTGGAATACGATCCAGTTAATGATTACTCCCGTCATAGGAAAGCTTAGTTCAGCCAATGTAGCGAAGGAAGCTTTGGTAGTGCTGAGTCCTTTGTAATACATTAGCATACTGAGCAGTCCTGGCAGCAAAGCCTGCAGCAACAAATTAATGCCTATGGCAGCAGATGCACCAAATCCACCATTAATCTGCCAAGGAGCCCCTTCTAATGTGGTGATTACGAAAAGCAGCGGCAGCGCCATTATAAATCTTAGGGAAGTCACTGTCTCATATTTCATAGACCCAAGCAGATAACGTCCCATTACTGTCGAGCCACCCCATAATGCGGCCGCTCCTAAGGCCATCAGACTGCTAACACCGATAAAGTTGTTCACATGTCCGAATGGAATACTCCAGCCAAAGGTCAGCAGGTAGGTTCCTACCAGAGCCACAGTAATGAGGATCCCGAAATTTTTAGGCAGACGTTCTTTAAGAATTAAGGCTGCAAGACCGATAGCGAATATCGGCTGAAGCTTTTGCAGCAACAGCACAGCATTTAAATCCCCACTGGAGAGTGCCATCGTAAATAGAATTGTTGCCCCGGCAGAACCTCCCCAGGAAACAATTAGCAAAGCTCCAATCTGGCGGAATCCAATACCTTTTAGCTCCGCCCGGTGACGCCAAAGAACAGGGGAAGCAGCCAAGAAAAGCACCACATGCTCCAAAAGAACAATTTGCGATGAGGTCAAGGATTTTAAGAGGATAATACGAAAGAGCGGATCCACGCCCCATAGTGCTGCACCGAACACAACGAGCCAAAAACCACTGCGTAACGGCGACGTGCTGCTTACCTTATTAGCTGATGTTGAAGCTGTTACATTACTCATAATTCCATTCTCCTTGTCGATACAAACCCTCGATAAGAGACCAAAAACCCCCGAATCACCATAAAAGGTCGACTCGGGGGCATTATCAATAAAGACGTACAGGATAGACTCCTAGCGCCTTTATCTTATGATCCTCTCCCATCCGGACTTTACCGTCGGCTCTGGATTCACACCAGATCAGTCACTTCTCTGCAAGCAGAACAAGTGAGTCGCGGGCTTAGTTCGCTTTGAACATTACCGCCGGTTGGGAATTTCACCCTACCCCGAGAATCTTGTATTCCGTTGTTTTTTTCACAATCTCAGAATAAACCTCTTCTTGCCATTCGTCCAGTACTTTATGAAAATATACATAAAATTTTCATGTATTACAGCTTTTTATTACATATTTTTTTCGTTATTGTTCTACTGTCTCATCCACAAAAATCTGTATAATGAAATTATGTTTATTTTTCCATAGTTTAGGAATTTTTCTAAGGAGGTTGTTATGAAGAAATCATTTTGGATGAAGGAGTCATTCTGGACGAAGCTATTGTTCTCCTTTTTTGCGGTCGGAGTCATAGCTTTTTTAGGATTCATAGGTTCGATAATTACTGCGCTTTTCGGGGGGCTTATCTTTTATACTCCTCTTGTGGCGATTTTATCTGTGGTAATAGCCATTTACGTTGTACTCCTTATATTTGATTTGTTGTCCCGAAAAACAAGCAATATAATATTGCTATCCATCCTCGGACTTAGTGTGCTCGTAACCGCAGGATATGAGATCAAGCAAGCATATACTAACAGCATTGCCACGGTCGATGATCGGGAGGTCAATCTCGTACAATATGAACCCTTTGCTGAGAATACGAAAGCAGTGAAATTAGACAAACCTTCTGCCTATAGTATCGATAGCAATCCACCCAAGCTGGATGGTGCAACCGCACTTTACCCACTGTATTCAGCTTTCGTGCAATCTGCTTATCCTGCGGGCAATTATAAACCATATGATTTTCAAATCGGCCAAGTAATTTGCAGCAGCACACCGGAAGCTTACAAAAGACTAATTGAAGGTGAAACCGATATTATTTTTGTGGCTGCTCCTTCTCTTGCTCAGCAAAAACATGCGAAGCGAAAAGGCGTCGAGCTGAAGCTCACACCTATTGGGCGCGAGGCTTTCGTATTTTTTGTGAATAAACGAAACGAAGTGACTGGACTTTCTACCGCCCAGCTTAAAGATATCTACGCAGGCAAGATCACCAATTGGAAAGATGTAGGCGGAGCTAATAACCGTATTCGCGCTTTTCAACGGCCAGAGGATAGTGGGAGCCAGACGATGCTGCAAAAGTTTATGGGAGATACCATACTCATGACACCACCTAAGGAAGACGTCGCAGATATTATGAGCGGAATCATTAAACAAACATCCAGCTATCGCAATTATAAAAATGCACTCGGGTACAGCTTCTTATTCTACGCCTCAGAAATGAATCAAAGCGGGGAAATTGCACTACTCGCCATAGATGGTGTTAAGCCCGACAAAGAAAGTATTCGTAGTGGACAGTACCCTTTGGCTACAGAATTTTATGCTGTGACTGCCGGAAGTGACAACCCCAATATTCAGCCCTTTCTAGATTGGATGCAATCTGCTCAGGGTCAGGAATTGGTAGAAAAAACGGGTTATACTTCTTTGAAATAAAATATTGTTAGGGAAAGAGAGCTAACCCAAATGTTTGGGAAAGCTCTCTTTTCGCTTTTTCTACCGAAATTTTTCCTTTTTCACTCTAAAAGAGCGCAACTTTTGGAAACTATTGTCGTTTAAGAATTATATACGCTGAAACTGCATCAAAGGAAGAACAAGTAAGAATTGCTAGAAACCAAGAAACGGGGATGGTAGGGATTGCAGATGAAGAAGTTTGGTTTTTTGGCGTTACTGCTGCTTTTGTTGGTGCTGGTTCATCCAGGAACTGGTTATGCCGGCTCTGCAGAGACACACATCAATCTAGACGGCAATGATCTTAAGATTTCTAAAGAAGCACAAGTTCAAATTGTAAATGGAAGCGTGATGGTTCCACTTCGCCTCGTTACGGAGCAGCTTGGTTATACCGTGAAATGGGATAATGTGACCAAGACTGCAACCATTGAGCAAAAGGGAACGACATTAAAGCTTATCGTGAATAATGCGATGGCAGAGGCTTCGGGGAAACAGGTGAAACTGGACAACCCTCCTTTTCTAAGTGGCAACACGATCCTCGTTCCTTTAAGATTTGTTGGTGAACAGACAGGAACTACTGTAGGTTGGGATAATGTGACCAAAACGGTCTACTTAACTTCTCCAGTGCCAGAGATTGGCGGAAGCGATCCAGAAATTACAGTTCCAGACACTTCTGTAACCGCACCCTCTGATAATGGATCCAACGGTAACACAGCAACCGACGGAAATTCCTCAACGGCTGCAGTCACAAATCTTAGCTTCGTTGATAATAAACTAATCGTTGCGGTGAACGGTAGTTTAACACCTAATGTATTCACAATGACAGATAAAGACCGAATTGTCGTAGATTTACCGAATACCAGCTTTGGCGACAGCTTTCATCAGAACCTTTCTGTCGGAAAAAACCAAAGCGGGCAGTTGACGATTACCGAATATCCTAACGTCTCAACCATTCGTTATTCATTATTCAGTAGTTCTCCCTCTACGATCCGGATCGTGATTGATCTGAACAGCGCGAATAACTACAGTGTAACAAATGCTAACGATGGACTTATTATAGTGGATCTAAATGGGACAAGCACCACGCCTCCTGCAACCACTGTACCAGAAGTACCGGTTACAACGCCTCCACCTTCAACCGGCAACACAGACAAGAAGATAATCGTCATTGATGCAGGACATGGTGGGAAAGATCCTGGCACCGGAAGTAACCGAAAAGAGAAGGATTTCACCTTGCCAACAGCACTGAAAATTGCAGAACTACTAAAGAAAGAGCCAAATATTGAGGTTGTGCTCACTCGAAGTGATGATACATACCCGACCCTACAGGACAGATCCAACCTCGCCAATAAGGTAAAAGCAGATTTGTTCATCTCTGTTCATGCCAATAGTATCCCAGTGGGCAGTAAGAGCAATCCTAGTGGTACAGAGACCTATTACACACGTAAAGATAGTTTATTATTCGCGCAAACCGTTCATAAATATCTTACTGTTGCTACAGGTCTTCAGGATCGAGGGGTTCGTCAAGCGAATTATCATGTAACAAGAGAAACTAAAATGCCAGCCATTTTATTAGAATGTGGTTACTTAAGTAATACCAAGGACGAAGGATTACTCTTCACCGTGGATGTACAGAATAGGATAGCCGAAGCAGTAGTTCTAGGGATAAAGGAATATTTTGGTCAATAGAAAAAAGAGGAGCTTCAAAGCCACCAATTGGCTTTGAAGCTCCTCTTTCTATTTATTCATGTTTGTTATTCCAAACACTCATTCGTTCTCTTAGATTAGAAGTGTGCAGCTCTAACTGAATCCCATCTGGATCGAGAAAGTTGACTGTCCTGCCTACTCCCCTTTTAACAGGTCCTCTAATGATTCGTACTTCGTGGGTACGGAGTACCTGTACTGCCTCCTCGAAATGTTCTTCCGCTATACTAAAAGCAATGTGGTCTATCCCAATTACATTGCTCATTAATTCAATGTATTTTGGCTTTTCAATGAGGCAAATCCATGCGCTCCCCCATTCCAGATAAGCATCTGTATTCCCTTTGTGAATTAGCTGAAGACCCAAAATACCCGTATAGAAATTCAATGAACGTGATAAATCACTCACATTTACCGTCACATGATTAAATCCTTGAATTTTCATCCCCGTTCATCCCCTCAGACTTCTCAAACCAGAATAGAGACAATTCTCTTGCGTTTCTCTGAATCGGGATCTTGAGTAACTCGCATCTCCTCATCAAAGATCAGTGTAGGACGTTCTTCCAGATTATACTCAGGCCATGATAGCTCAGATGTAGCTGGGTTTCCACGATGAGCAAAGGCAATCCATGCCGCATGCATACTTTTAGCCAATTTTTGCATCCCCGGTGTAATTTCCGCGCCCAAGCGAGTTACATGAGACAAATTATTAAAAGCATAGACAATTTCCGCACCATGTACAGCTTTATTTAACAATGGATGGCCAGGGACCGTCCCATCAAAACGATACATCCACACAGGCGCATAGGCCAATTGATTCTCAGCTAAGGATATAGAAGTACCCCAGAAATATAGATCCGTTAGAATCTCCGCCTGTCCTTCCCATGTAGAAGAATAGTGGCTGGCAACCTCCGCCAGACTTCCAGTTCCCATCATCTGCTCCAGCGCCTTGAGCGATTCATCAAAGTCTGCACCTGGTGTCTCTCCCCTGAAAAATAAATTACCCTCATCTCGATTGGTTCCAATCAACAACGGAATCCCCTGGGCCGATCCTTCTGCCACAGCCTGTGCAGGATCTATAGGAAGCGTATCCCCATCAATGACAGGCTGAAATAACATGCCTATTGAACCACCCGTTAATTTAATGGTCATTCTTGTGGCTGCGTCTATAATTTGTTCCGCTGAGAAAGTATTAAGTAGGCTAGTATCTCCATCAGGGGAAATGCCTAGTTCAGTAAGTAATGCTACAGCAATATCTTTTCCTTGCTGATTTGGCAAAGTTTGAGCAGCCCCACTTTGCATGATCGCTCCAGCAAATAATCCCTTTGCAGCAGGCATAGCCAGAAGGGCTGCGATACTCATACTGCCAGCTGATTCTCCAAATACCGTAACTCGCTGAGGGTCGCCTCCAAAGGCGGCAATATTATGCTTTACCCATTCCAGCCCGGCAATTTGATCCAGCAAGCCTTGATTAGACGCAAATCCATCACCAAGCGAAGACAGATGCATAAAACCAAACGGTCCCAGTCGATAATTAATCGTCACCAGGACTACATTTCCATTCTTCGCGAAGCTAGTGCCATCAAACTGTGGCTGACTTCCCGCACCTGTCACAAATGTCCCCCCGTGAATCCAGAACATTACAGGAAGTGCCTCGCCTGGGGATGCAGGTGACCATACATTTAAATATAAACAATCTTCAGAATGACGAGGTGTTAATCCACCGAAACGCGTACCTCTCGTATCCGCTGGCTGATGGCTAACTGGACCAAATTCAGAAGCATCTCTAATTCCGCTCCAAGCTTCTGGTGGCTTCGGCGCACGAAATCGAAGCTCTCCAACTGGTGGAGCGGCAAAAGGGATTCCACGCCAAACGTTCACGCCATCCTCCTCTCGTCCTTGAAGCTTACCGTAAGAGGTTACTGCTATCGGTCCTACCATTACATTTCACCCTTCCACATTATTCCTTATTCTCTTCAATCTGCTTATACAATCCGGACTGGAACCGGAACCATTGAAAAATATGTGTAAATACAACCTTGAGCACCGCGTAACCAGGAACTGCAAGGATAATGCCAAGAACGCCGAACATTTTACCGGCAAAAATAATCACAAAAATGATCGTGATCGGATGAATCTTCAGTGTCTTGCCCATAATCTGCGGAGAAATAAACTTCCCTTCAATCAGCTGTACAGCCGTCCAAACGATGATCATCTTCAGCAGCATAAATGGTGAAGTGACCATGGCCACAATTAAGGCTGGTGTAATAGCAATTGCCGGACCCAAATAGGGAACAACTGCTGTACAAGCAGCGGCAATGGCAAGAACAAGTGAATACTCCAGACCAATAATCAAATAGCCAATATAGAGCAGCGCACCAATGCAGCAGCTTACTATTATTTGCCCTCGAATATAGGAAGATACTTGCGCGTTCATTTCCGACATTACCATCCGAGTCTGCGGCTGCAGCGCGGTAGGTACAAATTTCAAAATGTAATCTGGCAATCTTTTTCCATCACGAAGCAAGTAGAATAGAATAAACGGTGTCGTCACCACCGCCAGCACAATTTCCGTAACGGCTCCGACGAAGCTCCCTACGCCTGTTAGCGCATTATTCAGAAAAGAAGTGCCCCAAGCCGTAATTTTACTGGTAATTTCACTTAGGTTGGTTCCTATACTGTCTTGAACTTGACCAAAGAATTCGCTTCCCGTCAGGTTCATAAATCGTTCCTGGATCAAGTCACTATACCTTGGAAAATCGTCAATCAAACCAGATAACTGCGTTCGAAGAATCGGAATCACCATCACCAGAATCAACGTAATAATACCCGCAATTAACAGATAGAGAATGATGATTGCATACACACGTTTCATCCTGAATCTATTTCCCATTAGGTCTACTAACGGATTCAGCAAGTAATAAGCGATACCAGATAGTAACAATGGTGCCGCCACCGTGTGCAGTAATACAGATATAGGCGTAAAAATAAACGGTATCTTTGAAAACACCAGGATAGTTACCCCAGTTAACAATAAAATAAGTAACGTTACCACAAATTTATTGTTCAGAAAAAACTTTTTAAACTTCCCCGGCCACACCTGCAGCCTCTCCATCGAACCCTCTCCCCCATGCGCCACCTTATATGAAGTGTTATTTTATTCACTTTTTAATAGCATAGTCAACGTTAGGGGCGCAAGTCAAATTTGATATCTGTAATTCTGCCCGCCTCCACAAAACCAATCGATTGATATACTTTGTTAGAATCCGGGTTTTTGGCATCCGCTACGCCATGAGTTCTGTAATCGTAGTACTGTATTCTTCAGTCGCAAGCCGTAAATATCCTCCAACGTTTGCAGGCTTCTTTACGACAAGGCAGTGATAAGCCTCAAGCTTCATATATGTATGAAAAGTTTGTTCATCTAATTCACAAAAAGATTCCGCAAACAACTGCGCCGTTTCTGCATGATCATCCACTGTAAACCTCTTAAACATGTCTATTCCCCCTAGATCTTCCTTTCATTCAATCATGATCCTCTGCTGAACTAAAAGAAACAACGTTGCCTTCCTGAAAAGACAAAAAAATACCGCCAGCGCATTGACGGTACTTCAATCATTTCTGCTTAGATTCCACTCAGCTGCGAAACTTCAATCTATGGACAGCTATTTTTTCTTCTTCCCTTTAGCTCCCTTGTCATCTGCAGCCATCAGCTGACCATCATAAGAATACAGCAGATGATCTTCAAGTCTCTCGCCCTGTAAATGCTTCCGTACTAGCGATTTCGCTGATTTAGGTGTGATCTCTTTATACCACACGCCTTCAGGGTAAGCGATCACGACGCAGGAATCTGAACATCTACCATTACAACGGGTTACCGTCGTATGTATAAGACTCTGTGCACCTTGCTTTTCAATCTCATCTTCTATCGCTTCAGCTACCTCTTCACCTTTGTGTTTCTTGCAGCTGCTACCATTACATATCAACAAGTGACTTACGGTTCCTTGTAAATTCCAAGTTGTCATGAAATCCCCATTCCTTTCATGCCTAAAATATCCCGTTAGCGGATTATTCTAAACACTATCATAAGAGCTATTATAGTCAATAGAAAGAAAGACTGGTATACTATAATTGAGAATGATTATCATTGAAAAGGGGATCATTTCTACCATGCCCATCCAATCCGGCGGGATGCCACATCATTCCCATCCTTTTTATATGCCTGTTAAGATTAGTAGCCTAACAAGTCTTTCCCACTACACAACCGATAACATCCCGGCTACGAATTCCTGTATTATGATTGTCTGGGAAGGTAAGGGGCAGCTTGAGATAGATGGCGAACCTCACAACCTCAAACCCGGAAGCATCAAGAATTTTGCTGCATCTTCTAATTTAAAGCTAGAAACTGAGCAACAGTTACAGGGGATGTGGATAGAGTACGCCAGTACGGCCAACCGTAATCAAGAGGATTATTATCTAAATGACAGCTCCTCCTTACACCATGCCTCCACAGAATTGATAGCACTGTCAGGTGAGCTTTATAGTGCTTGGATACAACCCGATAATCGGAAGCCTTTTAAGGTCCAGCAATTATTCACTCAATTGATCGTGAATCTTCATCATGAGCTGGCTGCAACAAAGGAAACATCAGGAAGCTGGCTTGAACATGTATTTAAATACATAGAAGCGCATTACAACGAAGATATCACTCGGGAGCAGATGGCTACGTTAGCTGGGGTAAGCCCTGAACACTTCTCACGTACCTTTCGTAAAATTATGGGTCAAACTTTCAGTGCTTATATTACACTGTTAAGAATCCGCAGAGCGCAGCAACGAATTCTCACCAGTTCTCCCAATCTAACAACTCTGGCGCAAGAGGTTGGCTATGAAGAAGGGACTTATCTCAGCCGTAAATTCAAGCAGCTTGTGGGCCTTTCACCTACAGCCTATCAGAATAAGAACAAAAAAATTGTTGCTTTGAACTACAATCACACAGCTATCCTACGAGTACTGGAAATCATGCCCCAACTCGGTGTTTATTCGGATTGGCATCGGAGCTTGGAGCAAGTGCCTGCCTCCAAGCAACTAGCGATGAACGAAGGTAGCTCTTCCCTATTTGATTCGATAGCTTTAGCAGAGCCTGATATTATTATCAGCTACAATATTCCGGAGAATAAGATCCTGACTCCAGTTGCTCCGGTCATTGAATTACCCTTTATGCAAATGAGCTGGCGAGAGCAATTTGGTTTGATCGCTGATGTGGTTAATCGGCGACAGCGAGCGGAAGAATGGTTAGGTCATTACGACGGGCTCTGCCATGCGGCCAATAAGAAACTGAACCATTCGATAGGATCGGAAAGAGGGACAGCCATCGTTTGGGAGCTTAGTTCCCGAGCAGCTTATTGTTTCAGTAGCAGTTACGGTAGGGGTTGTCAGATTTTGTACGGAGATCTTGGATTCAAGCCACCATCCATCATTATGGAGAACGGAATAATGGATTCAGGGTATCTAGTGTCATCTATTGAGGAAATCGGAACCTATCCTGCAGACTATATTATTATCACTAGCATCCCATCATCTTCTGAGGGAAGAAAACGCCTCTCTCGCCTTCTGCGTTCTCGTGATTGGAAGCAGTTAGATGCAGTCCGTAACAATCGGGTATACATCCTGAACAAGGGTGACATGTTCTATGGATTTGATCCGCTGTCTTCTCAAGCACAGCTTAAAGAATTGCTACGTGTGATGACATCATAAATATGCACAAACGAAGATCATATTCGTCCATAGTAAATAACCAGAGAAGATTGTAAAGTTCTTATTGAGAATGATAATCAATTACTATAGGAGGAACAACAAATTGTATAATCTACACAAGAATACTTCGAAACAGAATCATTGGCTTCTATTTCCCTTCATGCTGACGTTAATTCTAGTCCTATCAGCTTGTGGAAATTCCAATACTACGGTGGAGAATACAGGTGGTACCAGTAACACCAGTAATACAACAGCAGCAACACAAGCACCAACCGAAACTAGTCAAGAAGCAGAAAGTGCTGAAACCCCTACTGTCAAAACAGTCAGTACCGTAAAAGGTGATGTTGAAATCCCTGTTCATCCTAAACGAATTGTCGCTGAGGAATACTTGGGAAGTCTAATAGCTCTTGATACCATTCCTATCGGGGCTCCAGGCTTGACCTTAGAGAATATGTATTATAAGGAGGCTCTTACAGGTGTTACAGACACAGGAGCGTACGGTAAAATGTCACCTGAAAAAATCATCGCACTAAATCCTGACTTGATTATTTCGGGACAAGCAGAAAGCTATGAAACGCTTAGCAAAATTGCTCCTACCATCATTGTGCCTTACGGGGATTTAAAAGATGCTCATGCAGAATTAACCTATTTCGGAGAACTCCTTGGAAAGGAACAAGAAGCAAAGAATTGGCTAGCAGATTATGACAAACGGATAGCCGAAGCTAAAGCAAAAGTGGACAAGGTCCTCCCGGCAGATGCAACCTTCTCCATCATGGAAGACGGCGGAAAATCCATTTGGGTCTATGGCGATAACTTTGGACGAGGCGGACAGCCCATCTATCAAGCGCTTGGTCGCAAGCCGCCTACAGAAGTAGCAGCGGAGATTATGGAGAAGCAATGGGCGGAAATATCTAAAGAAGCGTTAACTAAGTATGCCGGAGATTATATTATCTTAACCTCAAATAACCTTACAGAAGCTGATTACAAGGCTGATTCATTTTGGGGCAACCTTCCTGCTGTCAAAAATGGACACCTCTATGTTTGGAAAGAAGAACGTTCCTGGTATTATGACCCTATCGCCGTATTAACCCAGACCGAAGAGCTGGCCGATTGGCTAATAAATAATAAATAATGCATGAGGAAAAGGGATGTCCGAAGCCATAGCGGCTAAGCGGACATCCCTTCTCACGCTTCAAATTTAACTTATTGTAGTGACTTCAACAACGTAACTATCTCATCCAACTGCTTGTCCAGCGCATAAGCATCAGAGAGATAATAAGTTTTGAGATCGTATGTGAACACATGACCCGCCTTAACAGCAGGTAGACTTTTCCAAAAGACACTGTCCAGAATGTCCAGCTTATCCTGCTCCACACCACGGCTGAAGCCTTGGAATATATAATCAGCTTCTCCTAGATATTCGGGCAGCGTTTCGAGAGAAAGGGAAGCCCAGCCCTCCTTAAAGGCTACCTCTTCGACAAGATCAGGTGCATGCAGCCCCAATCCGTTGTATATAATCTCTCCACCACGCCCATATGACGAACCGTATAGATACAGCTCTTTACCGGCAATTTCAAAGATTGCCACCTTTTTGTCAGCTGCGATCAGATCGGCCAACTCAGCTTTCTTCGCTTCCAGCTTCTGATTGAAATCCGCCACCCACTTTACAGCCTGCTGCTCCTTGTTCAAGATTTTCCCGATCTCAATCAATCGTTCCTTATAGTCGTATTTACCCCAAGGAATAAAGACAGTCGGAGCAATCTTGGAGATTTGCTCATAGGTATCTTCCTGATAAGTGATAATTAAATCCGGTTCCAGGCTCGTTATTTTCTCCAGGGACACCGTCATGTCATCGCCCACTACTTCTACACCTGTAAGCGCCTCTTTGAAATATGGATGGTTCAAGATATCATTCCCAGCTACGGCAATGGGCGTCACCCCCAGTGTCAGAAGATCACCAATAAAGTCTTGTACCGGAATTACAATTCTTTGTGGATTGCGTGGGATCTGCACCGGACCTTTGTCGCTTTCGTATGTCCAGTACTCTGCATCAGCAGCCGGCTCCGTGCTGGCAACTACAGAATCATTAGTGCTTTTAGCCACATCAGCAGACGTGCTAGCTGGAGCATTCCCCTGATTAGCAGCTTGTCCGCATGCGCTCAACAGTAGCACCAGCGTAAGCACAACGGCTATCATGCTTGTTTTTCCTAACGATATTACTCTGTACAATGTAAATCCTCCTTGAGACTTTATATTATTATGATATTGATAATCAATATCATTTATATCCTTGTTTAATATACCGTCTCGGTGGGAAAACATATATACACGCTAATACATCAATTTGGCTATGGACGATTGTCAGCTTAATTTATGGCCGGTTAACAAATCTGTCTGTATCTCCAACTGACGTTCGAGTGCAAGCCCTTCGCTGCCCCAAAATTCCTCAAGCTTTAGGTAATATATGCGTTCATTCCTGTATGCTGTAAGATTGCGCCAAACCGTACTTTTGCTAATGCGTTTACGTGTTCTGGACATCCAGTCCTCACGTCCTGATACAACCACAAACATATGGTCAGCCGCATATATTGGCAATTCCGAAAGTGAGATGCATAGATGATCATTCCGCTCCAGAACATCTGACCTTACCTTGTCCGGTGGAGCTAACCCTAACATTGGATACAGATTGTACACACCTCGGGCTGTATGATTCCAGATATAAATACCGTTATCTTGCCTAATCTCATACACCGCTACCGTTTCACCAGATTCAATTAGGGAGGATAAGCGCTGCTTGGCCAAATCTATTTTCAAATGATAGTGCCTTATCCATGCCTCTGCCCTCTCCTCTTCTCCCAGCAGTCTGCCGAATAAACGAATCTGTTCTAAGCGGTCCATCTCATCACATTCCACCGTAACTAGTGGACCCAACTTTTCCATGTATTTAAGCTGACGGGGGCTCAGATAGGTCGGTGCAATGACTATATCGGCTTCCAGCCCAGACAAGTCGGCTTCCGCCGGACATCCCTGCAATTCAAACGATTGTACATCCGCCAGTTCAGGCTGCAAAAGTAATGAGTAGTTCATCACATCTTTTTCAACCGCGACAGGCTTAACACCCAGCGCAAGTAAATCCCCGAAAAATTGCAACGCTACTATCCGCTTCGGTTTGGGACGCAAACGGAAATCTGTTGGAGTCATCCCGGTGACTTGCTTGAATTTTCGGCTCAGATATAGTCCATCTGAATAGCCTACTTTTTGAGAAATTTGCTGGATTGTTACTTGGCTGGACATCAAATATTTTTTCGCTTTATTCACTCTTAGATGAGTTACATATTCGGTGAAGCTCCACCCCGTCTGCTTGCGGAACCATACTGAGAAATAGCGAGGATTAAATCCCATCATTTTTGACATCATCTCTCGCGTGATCTCTCTTTGGATGTTCTGGTGAATATAAGAGAGCATTCTGAAATATGAATTATCCGTAATGTCTGCTTCAGCATCAGCCTCTACGACCAGTTGATGTAGCTGATGCAGCAAGGATTGAATTCTATTTAACTGTGCTTCTAAATTATTGGCAGCAACGCCTTCCAATTCACTAAATAAGCGGGTTATTTTGTTCGTTGTACGTATAGGTAAGATCCCGTTCGCTGGGAAAATTTCACGACAAAGTCCATAGATGAGTTCTTGCTCAGTGCTATTACTTAGCCCGTATATCTCATAAGAAATTGCGTGAATGGAGATAACCGTCTCTATTGGCACATCAATTTGATAAGTCGTGCCTGCACTTAAAAAAAGAATTTCACCTATTTTAAGAGCTACAGTCTCTCCTTCAATAGTTATTAGAACAGCAGCTTCTATGGGTGTCAGGAAGAGTGGGGACTGGGCAATCTGGAGATTACGGATGTGACCACCGCCGGATTGGCGTCTCCCAGCCTCTTTTAACATATAAATTCTGTGAACCGGGCTATTATTAGATAACTTCATTCCTGCTCCCTTCCAGATCATCAGGCTATTAAACCTTGAAATATAAAGAAAGCGCATAAGGCTTCTCTCCGCTCGAAATGGATAAGATACCCTATACGCTTCATATAAAATTCAGATTTTATAGTTTGAAAAGCCTCTATCCTTAATGGTCGTCAACGACACCAAGCGCCTTATTCTTCTCCTTGAACCGCTCATTATGAGAGGAAACATATGCAGCCTTAGGTGCAGAGGGGTCCATATACAGTTTAGCGCTGTTCAGCGCAAGAACTGCATCGGTAAAGGTGCCAGCGATTAACCGGACCTTACTGCTATAATCCACAAAGTCACCTGCTGCAAAAATACCTGGAAGATTCGTCTCCAGCTTTCCGCTCACATTCGCACACCACTCGCCCATATCAATGCCCCATTCCCGTAATGGGCCAAAATCGCTTTTCAGACCATGATTAACAATAACAGCATCTACTTCATACTGTTCACTCTCACCTGTTTCGATATGGCTGATCGTAACCTGATCAATGGTCTCCCCATTACTGCTGTGTAATTGGCTTACTGCGAAAGGCACGCGAACATTGACTGAAGATTCCTTCATACGCACAATATTTTTCTCATGGCCGCCGAACTGCTCGCGACGGTGCACAATGGTCACACTTGCTGCGATGGACTCCAGTTCATTTGCCCAATCCACAGCGGAGTCACCTCCACCAGAAATCAGCACTTTTTTACCTCGGAAAGGCTCCAGCTCCTGAACTGTATAATGAAGATTCGTTACCTCATAACGGTCGGCACCTTCAATCTCCAGCTTTGCCATTTGCAGAATCCCATAGCCAATAGCCAAAATGACCGTACGAGTCCAATGCTGCTCACCAGTAGCCGAGGTCAGCATATAAGTTCCATCTTCCAGACGCTCATGATGCGTAATCTGCTGCCCGAAAATAATCGTAGGATCAAACGTCCGTGCCTGCTGAGCAAGCTGATCTATCAATTGACGACATAGTACGGGTGTTACCCCACCTACATCCCAGATCATTTTCTCAGGATATACGAGCATTCTTCCTCCAAGCTCATCCTTCGCTTCAATCAACTTCGTCTTCAAATCTCTCATACCACTATAAAAAGCTGTATACATCCCAGCAGGTCCGCCGCCAATAATCGTTACATCGTATAATTCCAGTTGATTGTTCATTATGTCCCTCCAAAAGTATATTCTATTGATGCCTTTAGCTTCTTACGCTCCAAATTGTGCCTCATGTAGTCGACTGTAAATTCCGGCAGTCTGTAGCAGTTCTTCATGTCTGCCTTGCTCAGCAATACCACCTTCCGCAACGACAACAATACGGTCGGCATTCTTGATCGTTGCCAATCGATGAGCAATAACAAGCGTCGTACGACCTTGTGACAACTCCGCAAGTGCTTCCTGAATCGCGGACTCCGTCTCGGTATCCAACGCCGATGTGGCTTCGTCTAGAATGAGAATCGTTGGATTCTTCAGGAACATCCGAGCAATAGACAGCCGCTGCTTCTGACCTCCAGAGAGCTTAACGCCGCGCTCCCCGATCATAGTATCCAGCCCAGCAGGCTGGGATTTGATCAACTCTTCCAGTTGGGCGCGCCGTGCTGCCTCCCAGATTTCTTCATCGGAGGCTCCAAGCCGCCCGTAAGCGATATTCTCACGGATGGTTCCGTCAAACAGAAACACATCTTGCTGTACAATCCCGATGTGTGAACGAAGAGATTCAAGCTTCATGGAACGAATATCAATTCCATCAATGCTAATGTTGCCCTCACTTACATCATAAAAGCGGGGCAGTAGACTGCAAAGCGTTGTCTTACCCGCACCTGATGGACCGACCAGAGCAACGGTCTCTCCTGCTTGAATCGATAGATTCACATTTTGGAGTACGTTTTCTTTATCGCTGTATGCGAAAGCCACATCATGGAAGGTTATATTCCCCTTAAGATCATGAACTGTCTTAGCGTCTACCGCATCATCAACATCCGGCTCCGTCTCCAGCAGTTCGAGATAACGTTTGAAACCTGCAATACCTTTGGGATAGGTCTCAATGACCGAGTTAATTTGTTGTAATGGTCCTAAAAATACATTGGACAGCATCACAAAAGCGATAAATTCACCATAAGTCATTTGCTTCTGGATTACAAAATATGTTCCGCATACGAGAACGAATAACGAGACCAGTTTCATGAGAACAAAGCTAAAGGATGAATTCCAAGCCATAATTCGATAAGTCATCAGCTTCGTTATACGGAAGCGTTCGTTATTGACTGCAAAGCGGGAAATTTCATGATTCTCATTAGCAAAAGCTTGCACAACACGGATGCCGCTTACATTGTTCTCCACGCGTGCGTTATAGTCAGCAATGTCCGTGAACATGATGTGGAAGGCTTTAGACATTTTCCGGCTGAAGTACATGGATAAATAAATCATAAGCGGAACGATCACAAACGTCAGAATAGCTAATTGCCAATTGATACTGAGCATAATGCCGAACACACCCAGCAGCGTCATTACTGCTATAAAGAGATCCTCTGGCCCGTGGTGGGCAATTTCACCGATGTCCATCAAATCATTTGTCATCCGGGATACTAGATGACCGGTCTTGTTGTTGTCAAAGAAATTGAAAGATAACTTTTGAACTCGGTCAAAAAGCTTTTTTCTCATATCCGACTCGATATTAATCCCCAGCTTATGCCCCCAGTAAGTGACGACAAAATGCATAAAGGCACTGACAATATATATCCCCAGCAAGCCGAGGCATGAATAGAGTATCCATCTCCAATTGCCGCTTGGCAGTAGATCATCTACAACCCGGTTAACGGCTAACGGAAAGACCAGTTCAAGTAGTGCAGCAGCAATAGCACAAGAAAAATCAAGAATAAACAATCCCTTATAGGGCCTATAGTAAGCAAAAAAACGACGCAACATGTTAATGATTCGCTCCTTCTGGTGAGAGATCAGCCTACTTTCATCAAGATTTCGTACGGGCTAATAAATATAAAAAGTATGGTGCTCCAATTACTGCTACAACGATACCCGTAGGAATCTCAGACGGTTGAAGAATCCAGCGCCCAATGGTATCCGCTGTAATAACGAGTAGTGATCCAAGCAGTGCCGAGGTTGGAAGCATGAGTTGATGCTTCGGCCCAACTAACCGTCTCGCCAAATGGGGTCCGACCAATCCCACAAAACCAATCCCACCGCTGACAGCTACACTCGCCGCTGCTAATCCTACCGCAGCCGCAAGAAGCCGGAATTGTTCCTTCGTTACTGCGGCACCAAGTCCCACAGCCGTCTGCTCCCCTAGATTCAGTACGTTCATCACCCTTGCCTTATAGATGACATAAGGCACCAGAATTAGAATCCACGGTAAGAGTGACAGTACAAACTTCCAGCTTGTTCCCCAAATGCTGCCTGCCAGCCAGGTAGCGACGAATTGATATTTCTCTGGATCAAGTCTTAGCGTAAGCACGATCATAGCTGCACTCATCCCAGCTGCGACAGCTACACCAGTCAACAGTAAGCGCATAGGCGATATTCCTTGGTGTCGCTTATAAGCTAGAGCATAGATTAAGGCAGCTGTAAACCCTGCACCGACGAACGCTACCATTGGCAGCAGATACACTGGAGCCGCGGTTGCCGTAGGGTAAAAAGAAATTAACAGCATAACCATGATTCCTGCACCAGCATTAATCCCTAAAATACCAGGGTCCGCCAACGCATTACGAAAGACGCCCTGCATCACAGCACCGGATACAGCCAGACCTGCCCCAATTAGAACGGAAATCACAATACGTGGCAGCCGAAACTGAAACAAGATTAACTCCTGCTTGTCGGTTCCTTTACCGAACAATGTATTAATCAACTCCATAGGAGTCAAACGTATGTAACCTGTATTCATACTAATAATAAAAGCAATCACAATCAGTACAGCCAACAAAATCATGATCATTAAGCCCCGTTTGTTTTTGGCGGCTTCGAAGGAACCGAATGTCGTCTTTTCCATCATTACAGCTCCCTCCTTTCTTTACGTGCAAGATAAAGGAAGAAAGGTACACCAATCAGTGCAATAATAGCGCCAAGTGGCGTTTCATTAGGTGGATTAATCATCCGCGCAGTTAAATCTGCAAATACAGCAAGTAAACTGCCGAGGATCGCTGAACAAGGAATGATCCATCTATAATCCACACCTACAAAAAAGCGGGTCAAATGCGGAATAATTAGTCCAATGAAACCCACTGCACCAACTACGGCAACCGATGATCCAGCCAAAATCAATACGATTAATGCACCTGCCAACTTCACAAGCCCTGTACGCTGACCTAGACCTTTCGCAACATCGTCACCTAAACTGAGCATCGTGATCGATCGAGAGATTACCATTGCACCAATTAAAGCGGCCCCTATCCAAGGGAACATGATTTTGAGTTGAATCCATTTCGTTCCAGCCACGCCTCCCGCGTACCAGAAAGCTAAATCTTGACCGATATGAAAATATAAAGCTACCCCTTCACTCAGCGCCGACAAAAGTGCACTAAAAGCCGCACCGGCCAGCACCAAACGAGCAGGCGTTAATCCTCCCTTAGCAAGTGATCCTATTCCATATACCACACCCGCGCCTACGCCGGCACCCACGAAAGAATATAGAATCAAATACATAAACGATAAATTTGGAAAAAAAGCAAAACATAGTGCAAGCGCAAATCCTGCGCCTGAGTTGATACCCATCAGACCTGAATCAGCCAATGGATTTCGCGTCATCCCTTGCATAATGGCACCTGCAACTGCAAAGCTGGCCCCTACCATTGCCCCGCCAAGTACACGAGGTAATCTTAATTCTCTAATAATCTGATGATCCATGATCTCTGGATCAAAGTGAAACACAGCTGACCACACCACAGACAGCTTAATATCTGCTGCGCCGAAGGAGACGGAAACAGCAATTCCTAATAATAATAGCGCCAGACCGCCGACCAAGATGAATGTTGCCGCCCAAGGACGTGAACGAAATTCTCGTTTAACTACTCCCTTATCGGCTCCTATCCTGGTAGTTATCTGTTGATTCATGAATGCCACCCTATTTCTATGAAATTGATTCTCATTATCATTAGACTATTGTAAATTACATTTCCTAGGTTTGGCAATAGATAGATTTAATTGGTACCATTTAATTTATTGCATTGACAGAAATTCTAAGCTTTGATACAGTTCAAAATGATAATGATTCTCATTATTATCAATTGCTACATATACTTAGGGAGGTTTACCATGCTAAAAAGAAAGTCCCTTTTCCCCATCCTTGCACTCGTAATGTTATTGTCTGTATTTGTGACGGCTTGCGGGGGAAACAACAATGCTTCATCTAATACACCAACAGCGACAACTGAAGCAACAACAGCCCCGAGTGCAGAGGCAACGGCTGTTCCTGATGCTTCCGCTGCCGAAATGCGCAGCTATGAAACTACTAAAGGTACTGTTCAAATCCCAGTTAAACCTCAGCGTATCGTTACAGATTATTATGGTGGGGAATTACTCTCCGTTGGAGCTAACGTCATAGGCGTTGAACCTAGTACTTTTGATAACCCCTTCTTGAAAGACCTGCTCAAAAACACACAAGATGTTGGCGCTCCAGTCAACGCTGAGAAAGCACTAGAACTTGCACCTGATCTAATTGTAGTTATGTACGATGACAACTATGATGCTTTATCCAAAATCGCTCCAACCATTCATATTCCATACGGAACTGCTACTAACATCTATGAAACCGTAAAACTGTTTGGAGATATCGTGGGAGCACCTGATAAAGCTGAGCAATTCATTGCTGATTCTGAGAAAAAGGCTGCTGAAGGCCGCGAAAAGCTTAAAGATGTCGTGAATGAAAATGATACATTCGGAATATATGAGCTGACTGACAAAGGTGAGCTATGGACCTTCGGTAACAATGCGGGCCGTGGTGGACAAGCCCTTTATAATGCTCTTAAGCTGAAAATGCCTACTAAGAACAGCAATGACAACCAAACACTACAGCTATCCATGGAGCTGTTGCCAGAATATGCAGCGGATTACATGTTCCTAACTACTTATGATCCTGATAAAAAAGGTGATAAGCTGAAAGAGCTGAAGGAATCACCCGTTTGGAACGGACTCGCTGCTGCGAAGAATGATCATCTGTTTTACAACGATTTTGATACCTTCTATCGCTACGATCCTATTGCGATTACCGCACAGATTGATCTGTTCGTTGATATGATTCTTGAGCGCAACGGTAAGAAATAAGAATAGACCCATAAAGAAACACCCCACTTATTAGGCATCGCTTAAAGTGGGGTGTTTTGGTTATACATAAGAAGTTTCTGTTAAATTTATATCATCTAGTATATTCATTATACTCATCGGTGTTATTTAATTTTTTGTACATATACTCATCATTTTTAAGCTTATAGAGCTGCCCCATCCCCGCAAATACGAAAAACAGCACCAAAATTAATCCATACGCATAGGTGAATTCACCAATATAAAAGCAAGTGACAATAGCAACTAGGGTTAAGATCAACAATGCCACTGCAATTCTGGATAAAATCTTTTTCAAAATGGAGCCCCCTACGTTTTTTATTTGTTAATATTATCATAATTGGAATTAAATTCACAACTCCTATTATTCGTTGTGGGAACATCAAGCAGTTCGATATGAGCCAGCATCTTGCGAGTATATACTTTGGTATATAGATCATAAAAGAGCACTTGAAATAAAAGATAGCCCCCTCCTACTAACAAGCAAAACCAAAATGGCGCCAGAGCTACGGACATCTCAAACCTTGAAGAGCTGACAACATACACAGTGGCTAGCACAATACCTAATACATAAGGAAGAAAAAATAATACTTTTAAAGGACCGCCTATCATTTGAGCCACATCTTTAGAAGTTATTCCAATCTTATTCAACTTCCCGAATTTGATCTTCTCCCGCTCTAAATCGGTCTGGATACTGAAATGCAGCACTATACAAGAGGCACCAAAAAATATTAGACCAACAAAGGTAATGACGAAGATTCCAAATCGACCGGACTCCTGTAACTGTAAATACTCACTTATTCTAGATTTTGTGGAAAATACGAGCGCCTCATGCCGTTCATTGCCATACCAGGACTTCGTATTGTCCTTATTGTATTTGGCTAAAACCGCATTTAGCTTGGTATCTATATCTGCAGTTTTTTTCCAATCCTTGAAATTGAGGAGCTGAAGATTCCCGATCGCATCCATATTCTCCACTTTCAGCGCCACATAGTCATCCTCGTTTACAATAACATGAAGACCATTCATAAGATTCGGCACAGGGTTAAATACCATTTTAAATATAAGTCCTTGTGAGTACAACGTATGATTTCCAGAAGAAAGCTTCATTTCGAAGGTGGGCATCTCTGGTCTTTGATTCTTCCATTCTTCTCCTTGAGCACCTAAGGCAAGATTAAGAAAATGATCTTTCTCCACATGATAATCACTGCCGATTAATGTGTTGATGTTTTGATCCAAAAATATTTTGAAATAGAACAAATCAATGTATTCAAGCCTTTGATGTGAAATCAGAGGTGTAGCCCCATGATCCGTGATTTCGCTGAGTATCTCTGATGGAAGGCTGTTTTTCCCGAATACTTCTGCATAGGCAATATCATAAGGGTTGTTTTTTACAGGAATATTCTCAGCATCCCAAGTAATATAAAAGATAATGCCACTTAGAAAAACCGTAATGAAGACGAGGAAGGTGATGAGAGAAAGTACTATTTTGGAGCGTCCAAGAGTATAGTTCAAATCGGAGCTTAACATTAAATGCTTATGATAAGCTTTCGTAGATCGCGAAAAGATGAATTTCATCCAGTCACCAAGACCTGACAGCAGCAAATAGATCCCCACCATACTTACGCCCAGATTGATTAACATCATACGGGTATTATCAGGACTGTAATGAGTAATCATCTCATAAACGGAGATCGCCAGTAGTACAACTCCGATGATCCCTGTGATTTTACCATGAAGAAGGCTACGTTCTGCGGTTCTGGATTCTTTTAGAAGGCGTACAATGTTGTATCTCAGCGTTAATAATAATTGGATTCCAATCACAGCTATGTAAATAATCCCGAAGAATTTAATGGTATACAGATAACTTTCCAGCGTAAGTGAAAAAGAGCTGTCCCCTATATTAACAAACAACGAGATGAAGAGAAAGAAAAGACCGGAGAAGACCGACCCTGCACCTAAACCCGTGAGAATCGAAGCTAATGCGATCATGCTATTTTCTAATAAAATAATTTTACGGATATTGTGGCTCGTCATTCCAAGAATCATTAACAGCCCAAAGTCGCTTTTTCTAAATTTCAAAAAGGCCATTTGCGCATATCCAATAAATAGAACAGCAAACACTCTCATAACCAAGAAAGGAGCATATAAATTACCGGACACCATCCCATTCACTTGATAGGGGTCATTAAAATCAGGGTTCGTATACAGGGAGTGAAAGGCGAAAAATACCATAATCGTAAAGCTGCTGCATAGGAAAAATAACAAATACCTTCTAAGGTTCGCCTTGAAAATCTGAAAAGCCATTCTCCTAAAGGTCATCTTCTCCCCCTCCAATGAAGGCCAGATTCTCCAGAATCCTATCAAAAAATGCGCTCCGCTCTTTATTTTCCCTAGTAATCTCTAATAGCATCTTCCCATCTTTGATAAAGAGCACGCGATTACAATAGCTGGCCGCAAAAGGATCATGTGTGACCATCACAATTGTTGCTCCTTTCAGAGCATTCAGTTTGGCGAAGGTCTTCATCACTATACTGGAGGATTTGGAATCCAAATTCCCCGTTGGCTCGTCCGCAAAGATCACCTCCGGATCATTAATAATCGCTCTGCTAATCGCCGCTCGTTGTTGCTGTCCTCCTGAAACCATATACGGATATTTATCCTTCACCTCGCCCAGATCAAAGAGTAATAACGTCTCATCTGTCTTGGTATTGATGTCGTCTGCCTCTTGGTCATCCAGAACCATGGGCACCATTATATTTTCCCGAAGGGTCAGGCTATCCAGCAAATTGTAATCTTGAAAAACGAACCCCATTCGTTGCCGGCGAAACAGTGCAAGCTCGTTCTTAGACATCTCGCTTATACTAGTCTCTGCAATCTGGACTACCCCACTATATTCCGTGTCGATCCCGCTAAGGATATTCAGCAGTGTCGTTTTACCGCTCCCCGAAGGCCCCATAATCGCTACAAACTCTCCGCTGTCCACACTCAGGCTTATGCCGTTTAGCGCCCGAAACACATTCATTTTACCCTTGCCTTTATATTCTTTTGAGAGATTCTCTACCTCTAGAATAGGCATGCTCGCACCGTCCCCTTCATAGCTTGTAGGATTAACATTAAATGGAATTATGTTATTCCTGTAAATACTATAAAACTAAGTGAAGAGAACGGTTGTTAGATTGCTCACAGAACAAGAAAACTTGATTCCTCCTCTATCCTTTCCGATAGCGTTAAAATATTCCGCGCGCCCAGCAGATGCGTCGCATCCACATTTAGCTCTTATATAAGCAACAAACTAGAGCATCCCATCATCAGTGCACCTATTTTAAGCACACTCATCCTCCATCTTCTGACCATTCGAGACAACCCACTTGGGATGAAACCCTAGGTTTACATAAAAAAGCGTTGGTGGATTTTCCTCCTACCAACGCCTTTGGTAATAATTTATTCATTAAAATTGTTCGTCCAACATCCCCGTAACCTCCATAATCTTCGAGGCTAACAAGAACGAAGGAACTACATAATCCACGCACCCGAGCTCAACTGCCGCTTCAGGCATTTCATTTACAATCGAAGTCTCTTGCGATTCTACAAGAATAGATTGGGCGCCAGCATGTTTGGCATTCAGCATGCCTCTCGAGCCATCGCTTCCCCTTCCGGTCATTAGAATCAAATGCTGCTTCAAGCTTTTCAGTCCAGAAATCGATTCGAACAATATATCAATGGATGGACGGTATCCGTTCACTGGGGCTTTCTTGTGAAGTTTGATTCTACATACTTGTCCTTGCTGAACTACGGTCATATGACAATTACCAGGTGCAATATATGCCGTTCCGCCATGTACCAATTGATCATCTTTCGCCTCAACCACCCGTACACTTGAGAATCGATTCAATCGTTCTGCTAATACTTTCGTATACTTGGGTGGCATATGCTGAACGATTAACAAAGGATATGGGAAGTTTGCTGGGAGCGAGCTAATTACAATTTCAAGCGCCTTCGGGCCACCAACTCCACATCCTATGGCTACGATTTGATCGAATTCTTCCATACACCCGTTCTTAGAATTGTCTTCTGCCTGTTGTCCTGTCATCACTTTCGAAACAGTAATATTGTTAAGAATAAGGGTTCTCAAAGGAATTTGAGCAGCTTGTTTGATTTTGAATATTAGCTCGTCTTTTATTTGGGATAAATCAGGCCCATGGAATTGTGTGGGCTTGGATATAAAATCTACAGCTCCGTTCTGTAGACCTGTGATAGTTGCTGTTATTCCATCCTTTGATCCTGAGCTTAGGATAAGGATAGGGGTTGGACGTTGTGACATAATACTAGAGAGCGCTACTAAACTATTCAATTCTGGCACTTCTATATCAATCGTCACGACATCAGGCCTAAGTTCTTGAACCATGCTAACCGCTTCGGATGCATTTCGAGCTGCTCCAATGACCTCGATAATTGAATCCTCCGCAATAAGGTTCGAGATCTGTTTACGCATCATTACTGAAGTAGCTACAACGAGCACCTTTAACTTTTGCACTACTTCTCCTCTCCTATCAATGATGATCCCCATGACACTGTTTATTTAACTTTAAAAATAGATACGAGTGCATTTAGTTCCTCCGCAAGCTGTGCTAACGCATTAGCCGTTGTTGCCGTTTCACTGCTGCTTGCCGCCATTTCTTCCGTTGCTGCCGATATACTCTCGATCGAGTACAACACCTCTGATGACTGCGCGGCCTGTTCTTCACTGGCAGCAGCGATTTCTGTTACTTTATGTGCGGTATCGTTCACCATAGAGAGAATATGATCAAAGGCTTCCCCATTTTTCTGTGAAAAAGCTACACCTTCGACTACAGCCTTCACGCTATGCTGCGTATTCTTCTGCATTTCTTTAATAATGTCCGTGACTTGCTTAGTAGCCTCACTGCTCCGCTCTGCTAGCTTTCTTACTTCATTCGCTACAACGGCAAAACCTCGGCCCTGTTCACCAGCACGAGCCGCTTCTATAGCTGCGTTAAGAGCCAGCAGATTTGTCTGTTTTGCAATATCATCAATGACCGCAATGATCTCACCAATTTTATCTGAGCCTTCTTCTAGTCTAGACATTTGGTTGTTAATTAACGTCATCCCTTGAATGGAGTCAGTAACCACCGCACCTCCATCCTGAGCAATACGCATCGTATGATCTGACAGCTCTGAGGCTTGCTCTGCACTCTGAGCTACTGAATTAATCGCTTCAGACAATTCTCGGAACAACTCATTCATTGTTTGCGCTGCAGTTGCTTGACTCATGCTGCCGCTAGCTACTTCCTCAGTACTTGCTGATATTTGCTGTGCTGCCGCCGAGACACTTTCTGCAGAGGACAAAATCCCCCCCACAGTATGCCTTAAGTTCAGAACCATTTCATTCACAGAATTCGCAAGTTTGCCGATCTCATCCTTAGAATTCAGATTCGATGTTTCGCTTAAGTCTCCATTGGCTACTTTACCTAGCAGGCGCATCACTTGATTAAGAGGCCGTGCTATAATTTGCGAGATTAGATAGCCAAAACCCACGCTGATTAAAAGTGCAATGATAGTAACACTAAAGGTAATCAACCGAGAGGATTGATATAATTCATTCGCATTATCACTGGATTCCTGTGCCTGCTTCATATTGATGTCAATTAAACCTTGCAAGAAATTCGTCATCTCCGTAGTGGCCAGCTGTAAATCGCCTGTCAGCAAATAATTCGTATATTCTTCATTACTAATGATCTTCTTATCCAATTCAATTGCATGATCCACGCTGGTGGTATAGCGTTGCCAGATCTCAGGATAATCCTTCATTTTCTCTAATTCTTCTTCTCTCAATCTTGTCTTACTATATTTACTCATGATGTCTTCAATGCTTTGGACATTCTTATGTAATTTATCCCGATATTCTTTTTTCTTCACCTCGGTTTGGGCCATTGTATTTATATCCCGGATGTTTATTCTATTCGTTAAAAAAAGTTCATTCGCTTCACCGAGATAGGCAATCGGTGTTAAGCGATTTTTATACATATCCTCGATGGACTCATCCATCTTACTCAAATTACTTATTCCATAGAATCCTACAAAGCATAAAATGACTGATACCAACACAAATGCTGAGATTAGCTTCACTGCTGTTCTCAAATTATAAAACCATTTCATCCTTCTGCACCTCATTACGTTAGTCAATTTTTAGTAATTCTTAGGAACTATTTCATCATAAACGGTAAGCAGAATATGGTAACCGAAAATAAATGGCGTGAGCACGCAAAATTATTGCGCACCTCCGCAATGAAGCGCAAAACAAAAAATCCCGCCTCACTATCTAGTGATCGGGATTTCAATCTATAGGGTTGTTACGTATTTTCACAATGAATTAGTAAAATCTGATTCCTTCAATATTCCGAGCCGTTTAGCCTTTATAGCCGCTTCAATTCTAGATTTCACATTTAGCTTTTGGAACAAATTCGTTAAACTATATTCTAGTGACCGCTGACTCATAAGCACAATCTCCGCTATTTCCTTATTACTTTTTCCTTTTGCAATTTCCGTCAGCATTTCATGTTCTCTTTTGCTAATCATGGAGGTTGCTTGTTCATCATTGATCTCTAAACCTTTAGGAGGTACTTTTCTTAACTGCTTTACTAAGGTCCGCGGTAGAATGACTTCCCCTCTTAATGCACATCGTACCGCTGTAATCAACTGCTCTCTATTGGTTGTTTTTGAAATAAACCCAAAGATCCCCGATTCGATCATCAGGTTAAATTTGTTAGTAAATTCATATCCGGTGTAGATTAAGATAGTCGCATCCGCGTTCATTATTAATACTTGCTTCGCCAAATCAATCCCATTCACATCCGCGATATGAAGATCAAATAACATTACGTCAAAGGAATGACTACTCACCATTTCAAGCACTTCATTCGCTGAATTAGCTAGAGTAACCTTCATGTCTCCCTCTTGCTCTAATATCATTCTAGTCCCTTCCATAACAGATGGATGATCATCCACTAACAAAATTTGAATCATGCCTATGACTACCCCTCTATCCAATTGTTATGCCGCATGATTAATCTGCAGGTATAGATATATTGACCGCTAATCCCTTTTTATCTGGCGAGTGAAATACTATTGTCCCATCCATACTTCGAACTCTTTCCTTCATCCCATAAATCCCCATACTTGTAAGTGAATCCTCACCAAATAAATTCATTCCGATTCCGTTATCTATATAATCCAAATGAATATGATTGTCTTCACTAGCTAAGGTGATGCGTACTTCTGTCGCAAAAGAATGCTTTGCTGCATTAGCCAAAAGTTCTTGCACAATACGGTACAGGCCTATAAGCACTTCATCATCTAACTTATGTGTGAATCCTTCAGACTCGAAATAAATCTGATAGTTGGTACGTAGCTGCGTAAATTCAAACAACGTCTCCAGCGAGGAGATAAGACCTTCATTGATTAATGCAGGAGGTCTGAGCTCGTTACAAATAATCCGCAGTTGATAAATAACATCTAGTAACCCTTCTGCAATCTGTTCTAGCAGTTCCCTAAGATCCCCATTGATGGACTTTTCACCTAACAGTAGATCCAACTTACGATACCAGATAATCTGTTCTTGAAGCGCTGAGTCGTGTAAATCCTGAGCAAGTCTTTTTCGCTCATTCTCGGATAAATTAAACATAAATCGGAGCAGCCATGTAGGAGCCACTTGCTTGGAAGCTGCGAGCTCAAGATCCTTCGTTAAATCTTCGATAAGCAAAAAATGATCAAAAAGAACACTGACATAACGGGTAATCGTCTCAAGCCATACTCGAATAGAGCTTATTTCTAGTAAAAGCGTCTTCTCGTTAATCGATAGCAAGTAGCTTTTTCCGCGGGACTCCCCGATCTTGAGTGAATACCCTTGCTCCGTCTCGATAATTTCACATAATTTATCATAATTAGATTCAACTGCAATAAAATCAATATTTGTTATCTGCAGGGTATCTCTGACTTCTCTAAGCAACCGCTGTTCCATATGGCTAATCTTCATCACACCAAAAAGATCTTGGGAGAACTGATCCAGACTCATTTGCAAGCGAAAATACCGTTCCTCACTCTCACGAATAATCTTCTCTGTATGTTCTCTGTCCTCATCTGCTTTTTTCCGATCACTAATATCCCTAAATACAGAGATACATGCGACTTTTCCTTTGTACAAAATGGAGCTAGCTGTCACCTCCACATCGATGATCATTCCATCCGAACGTACGACCTTTTGTTCAACAGGAAATAAGATTTTATAAGGTTCTTTATAGATTTCATGCATGCGTTCTTTCGTCAGCGACAGATACTCCGGATGTGCCCAATTGAAAATATTTTTACCAATCAATTGACTCTCATCGCAAACGCCAAATAAACCAAGACAGGAGAAATTCACATAAACAAACTTATAATCGCTATGGAGAACGACCGCTTCGGGCGACATCTTTATCAACTGCTGATTGAGCTCCTCGCTTTCCCTTAATTCTCTTTCCATCCGGACTCTCTTAGTGATGTCTCTTGCTACAATTACAATGCTCATTACTTCTCCATCCTCACCTAGAACGGGAGTAGCAAGACATTCTAAATTTAAGATATAACCTTTTGAGTGAATAAAACGATTGTAAAACATCTTGCTTGCTTTTGTCCGAAAAATATTTGATATCTGTTCACGCAAGCTTTCTTGCTCATCTGGATCGATATACTTAAGTATGGTAGTGTCTTTGATTAGCCCTACAGGAATACCGATTAGGGTTTCGCAGGAAGGCGAGGCTACAATGAAATTTCCTTTCTGATCCAGTACCCCCATCATATCCTTCATGTTATTAATAATAAGTCTGTACTCTGCTTCACGCTGTGCCAGCTTATGTTCTACTTCTACTGTTGATGTTATATCTTTAGCGACCACAAAAGCACCCACAATACGACTATTCACATAAATAGGGATATTTTTCATAGTCCAGTGGCTCACTGTTCCATCCTTACGCGAAGAGGCAACAACATAGTGCTGAGCAGATCCCCGTACTGTTCTTTCAAAAAAATCCGACATCCTCAGTATATTTTCTACTCCAAATAGATTCATGATGGACAAGTTCTCTCCGACCATATTTAAAGCTTCTCCAGTAATTTGCTCTGCTGCGGAATTGATTGCCAAAATATTACCTTGCAGATTCACCTCGCATACGACGTCTGAGTTATAGTCAAATAAGGATTTATAGCGCAGTTCACTTTTGAGTAATGCCTCCTTCATTAACTTTCTTTCAGTGATATCTGCCAAGATCCCGTCTAGCCGAACAACCGCTTGGGATTCATCTAGACTGGGTATGATTCTGACCTGTAGCCATCGAGGCTCGCCACTTGCGTGGATAATCCGATATTCACTAAGTTGTGGAATCCCTTGACCAACCGATGATATTATCTCTTGAATCAGGGGGGTTTCTTCTTTATGCGCAATACGGAACCAAAAATCATCCTCTTTCGCCTGTTCAACGGAATAACCAGTGATATTGTGAACCGCATCCGATACAAACAATACTTTCTTTGCAACATAATCAAAAGACCAAATCGCCACGTCAAGGTTAGAGAACATCTGTTGATACAAAGAAAAGGTGCTTTCTAATTGAATTTGCGCCGTTTTTTGTTCAGTAATGTCCAGCATAATTCCATCTATTCGGCAAACCTTGCTCTCCTTATTCAGGATTGGCGTGCCAATACTTTGAACCCACTTCAGTCCTTTAGCAGGTAGTTGCATCCGATACTCAAGACAACTGATATGACCAGCATTTAATCTTTCCATGTAGGCATCATATCGATCAAGATCCGCTACATTCACAAGTTCCCGCAAAAAATTAGGGTTGTGCGGTTTAGTCTTACTTGTGCAACCAACCCATTCCTCTAAAATATTCGACATCGTCAGCAGATTTTCTTCCATATCCAAAGACCATGTGATCACATTCTCGTCACCGAGTGAATCCATATTGAGATCACCTCCACATAAAAAGCCCCCCCTTTTCGGGGCGGCTTTTTGTTCTAATTCGCTAATTTACAAGCGTCATTACATGAATAACTTTATCCTACTATTGAGCAATCTGCTCACGGATATTCTGCAATATTTTCTTCTCCAGCCGGGATACCTGCACTTGAGAGATCCCTAGACGACTGGCCACCTCCGACTGCGTTTGATCACGATAGTAGCGAAGATAGACGATCAGACGTTCACGTTCACTGAGGCCTCCGATAGCTTCATTTAATGCCAGCTTATCGAACCAACGCTCCTGTGATTCGTCAGCGATTTGATCAATCAGCGTGATTGGATCTCCATCATTCTCGAACACCGTTTCATGGATAGAAGTCGGTGGCTTATTGGCTTCTTGGGCGAATACCACTTCTTCGGGTGTAACCCCTAGCGCTTCCGCAACTTCACCAATCGTAGGCAGACGATCAAGCGTTTTAGACATTTCGTCCTTCATCTTACGAACTTTATTAGCCATTTCCTTAAGGGAGCGACTGACCTTCAAGGTGCCATCGTCACGAAGGAAACGCTGAATCTCACCGATAATCATCGGCACGGCATAAGTGGAGAACTTGACCTCATAGCTGAGGTCAAATTTATCAACGGACTTCAGGAGTCCAATGCAACCGATCTGGAACAAATCGTCAGGCTCATACCCGCGGTTCATAAACCGCTGCACCACCGACCAGACCAGTCGGATATTACAGCTTACAAGCGTGTCGCGGGCAAGACTATCTCCGGCCTGACTGAGCGCGATAAGACGTTTGACCTCCGCATCGTCCAAATAGGTCGGCGGAGCTTTTTTTGACTCTGCATCCATGGCTCCAACCCCTAATTGTATAAAGCTTTTTTCGAGACGATGGTTTTCTTCATTGAGATAGAAGTACCGTGTCCCGGTTCACTAGTGACTTCAAATTCATCCATGAAATTCTCCATAATAGTAAAGCCCATGCCCGACCGCTCCAGCTCTGGCTTAGAGGTATACAGCGGCTGTTGCGCCAGCTCCAAATCCTCAATGCCACGTCCTTGATCCTCAATGGTTAGATGTACCGTTTCGTTGTCCAACGATGCCGAAATGGTCACAATACCTTCCGGATCACTATCATACCCATGAATAATACAATTGGTGACCGCTTCCGACACGACTGTCTTCAGATCATTCAGCTCGTCCATCGTAGGATCAAGCCGGGAAACGAACGCCGCTACGACTACACGCGCGAACGATTCGTTCTCCGAGCGTGCAGCGAACTGCACGTTCATGAAGTTACCAGCCTTACTATTTGTCATAACGCAACCTCCAAATCCGAGAGTGCAGTACTCTCGTCGTCATATAGGGGCATGATTTTGAACAGGCCAGACATTTCCAACAGCCGCTTCACAGGTGCCGTTGCATCACACACAACCATTTTTCCACCTTTACTGTGGATCAGTTTATACCTTCCCAGAATTACGCCTAGGCCTGAACTGTCCATAAACTGCAGTTGCTTAAGACTAAGAACTAAATGCGATACCTGACCACGCATAATCGCTTCATCCATATCCATTCTTACAAAATCGGCTGCGTGATGATCCAACTCCCCTGATAAACGGACAATCAACACACCCCTGTGATGCTCCATCTCCACATGAGAATTCATGCTTGCCACTCTCCTCTTCGTTGCTTTGAAAACTGACCTTGAAAGACAGTACCTATTCCCTTCAAGGACAAGGTTTTCTACGCGGCAAATCAGGAATCCTGCCTCACGACAAAACTAGAAGAAAACCCCTATGAATCTACAGAGTACATGGGGGTAATCTACAAAAAAACTGTTTTTAATCTACGCCGAACATCGAGCCTGTTGTGCGCTTAAAGAGCTTCCACCAGCCCGCTTTCGCCACAGCTTCCCCTGCTTTTAAATCATATTCCTTAATCACTTGGGTTCCTTGGTAGACCACCAGCTTACCCACAGATTGACCTTCAGCTACTGGAGCCTTCACGCTTTCCGGTAATACTAGTTCGTGGCGGATGCCTTCTTGAGTCACACCTTTTTTCAAAAGAACACTGTACGTCTCTTTGGCTGTTATCGGTAACTCGGATTTTACGCCCTTTTCAATCTTTAGGGTGCCGATCGCATCCCCTTCTTTGTGGATCGTGTGTACTTTATATTGCGAGAACAGGTAATCGAACATGCCTGAGACTTCACTATTGCGCGTCTTTGTGTTCGGCTCGCCTAGTACAACAGCGACAGCACGTAGACCATCTCTTGCTGCTGTAGCAGACAAACAAAATTTTGCCTCTGCAGTATAACCTGTCTTCAAACCATCAGCACCAGTGTAGAAACGCACCAGCTTGTTCGTGTTCACCAACCAGAACGGTTTGGTTGAATCCTTACGTAAGTAATCCTGATAGGAACCGGTATATTTTATAATTTGATCATGCTTCAAAAGCTCACGACTGATGACCGCAATATCGTAAGCTGAGGAATAGTGATTGGCGGCTGGAAGACCGTTGCAGTTGGCAAAATGGGTATCTTTTAGACCCAGCTCCTCTGCACGTTTATTCATCAGATCGACAAAAGCACTCTCTGAACCAGCTATTTTCTCCGCCATCGCCACAGAAGCATCATTACCAGAAGCCATAGCGATACCTTTGAGCATATCGTCTACCGACATTTCTTCACCAGGCTCCAGAAAAATCTGTGATCCGCCCATAGAAGCCGCATATTCACTTGTTCTCACCTTATCAGTCAGCTGCAGCCTTCCTTCATCCAGCGCTTCCACCGTCAGTAACATCGTCATAATCTTCGTAATACTTGCGGGAGGCAGCTTATCATGGCTGTTCTTCTCATAAATAACGGTTCCGGTACCAGCGTCCATCAAAATAGCAGAACGTGCTCCCGGTGCGAGGTCTACAGCGGCAGCATTACTGCCAGAGTCCTTGGTTTTTTCTTCTGCATAAGCGCCTGACATAGGTCCTAGAACCGATACAGCGATACAGACCACAAGCACAGCAAAACGCATTTTTCTCACAATGGTTCCCCTCCTGAACGTTAACCTTCATATCACAGGTACTGTGTTCCAGTTTCGTCAGAAAGGGTGGAAATTATTCCATTTTTAAGGAAATAACCACAATTATTTATCTCAAGAAGGAAGGATGTCATCAATTAAAAAAAGCCCAGCAGCAGTTGCAGAGCATTTTTATTATAGGGGAGATTAAATAATATTTCAAATTTAAAGTATTCCCATTTTTTTCGTTCTCATTTTAGGACTTTTAAAGGTAAATCGTAGGCTTTCACGAATGCTATCTATGAACCTATAACTGTCTTACAAAGGAGAAATACGAATGAACCCACTTGAAACTTATATTGAAACAGAAGCAAAACAGAACGATTTCTCAGGCGTAGTACTAGCAAAACAATATGATAAAGAAATCGCCAGCAGCTGTCACGGTTATGCCAATAAGTCGGATAAGCGCGAAAACAATATTCATACTCGGTTCGGGATCGCTTCCGGGTGTAAAATATTCACAGCAATTGCCGTCTCTCAACTGGTCGAAAGGGGATTGATTTCTTTCGAAAGCAGATTATCAGACTATCTGAAAAAGGTAGAGTTCCCTCTCTTTAGTTCTGAAATCACCATACATCAGTTGCTTACGCATAGCTCTGGGATTCCAGATTATTTTGATGAAACAATCATGGATGACTTCGAAGAATTGTGGAAGACACAACCTATGTATACTTTACGGCAGCTGGAAGACTTTGTACCGATGTTTCGAAACCTCCCCATGATGTGGACCCCTGGTGAACGATTCCACTACAACAATGCCGGATATATCGTGCTAGGTCTTCTGGTGGAGGATTTAAGTGGAATGTCCTTTTCCGATTATGTGGAGCTTCACATCTTTAAGCCTTGCGGAATGGAGCAATCCGGTTACTTTACGTCAGATGCCTTACCAGCCAACTGTGC
This sequence comes from Paenibacillus sp. FSL K6-2859, assembly GCF_038008265.1. NCBI lineage: Bacteria > Bacillati > Bacillota > Bacilli > Caryophanales > Paenibacillaceae > Paenibacillus > Paenibacillus sp. FSL K6-2859. Next base: position 4,867,238 of record NZ_JBBOYU010000001.1, read on the forward strand.
ACTAGGATACATAGAGGAAGAGAACGGTAGCTGGAGAAGCAACATCTATTCAATCCCGGTAAAAGGAGGCGCTGACGGTGGAGCTTTCGTTACCGCTCCCGACATGCAGTTATTTTGGAACGCGCTAATGAACCATACCCTTTTGAGTCCAGTACTCACTTCATTGTTGCTTACTCCCCACATACATGTGGATGGTGAAGGCTATTATGGTTATGGTGTATGGATCACCCTCCGAGAAGAAAAAGTGTTCAAGTTTCACATTATGGGCTACGATCCCGGCGTTTCCTTCCGATCGGCTATCTATCCGGCTAGTGGAGAGACTGTGGTCGTATTATGTAATACAAGCAGCGGGGCTTCTCAGATTTTCAATCTTATCGATAAGCATTTTGTAGCTGCTCCGTCAAAAACATAAAACAGCGAGCCTCCTATTACGGGAGGCTCGCTGTTTTACTGTCTATTTCAGGTCTTTGTCATGACAATAATTATATTTCCTTGGCTAGTACCGTGTTACCCCATCCTTCGTAACAAGCGCGAATACCAGTGGTAATGGTGGAACCGATTCAGAAGTAATGCGGTAAGCTTCTAATACCTTGCCCTCAGCTTCCTCTACTTTCTTATCACTGGCATCATTGATATGCAATACTGCAAGTGTATCCCCAATCTCTACAGCATCTCCAACTTTTTTAGAGAGTTGAATACCTACAGCCAAATCTATTACAGATTCCTTGGTTTCACGTCCTGCACCAAGCAACATAGCAGCAATGCCGATTTCTTCTGCTTGAATCCCCTCAATGTAACCCTTAGTCTTCGCTTTCACTTCAATGAATCGTTTAGCAGCAGGGAGTTTCTCCGGATCATCGATTTGCGAAACATCTCCGCCTTGCGCACTCACGATCTGTTTGAATTTCTCCAGCGCTGTGCCATCTTCAATATGTGTCATCAGAATCGAACGAGCCTCCGCTTCATCCTTGGCTTTACCGCCAAGAACAAGCATCTGGCTGCCCAGAATAAGGCATACTTCCTGCAAGTCTTTAGGACCATGACCCTTCAAGGTCTCGATTCCTTCCTTAATTTCCAGCGCATTTCCGATCCCGTAACCCAGTGGCTGATCCATATCACTGATGATCGCAACGGTATTACGACCCAAATGGGTGCCGATATCCACCATAGCCTGGGCAAGCGCAATAGAATCATCAAGCGTCTTCATAAAAGCACCGCTGCCGGTTTTGACATCCAGTACAATGGCGTCTGCACCCGCTGCAATCTTCTTGCTCATCACTGAGCTTGCAATAAGAGGGATGGATTCAACAGTTGCTGTTACATCCCGAAGGGCATACAGCTTTTTGTCAGCGGGTGTAATGTTGCCCGACTGGCCGATCACGGCAGCTCCGATCTCCCCTACTTGATCGAAGAATCGCTCGCGATCCATCTCTACAGAAAAACCAGTGATCGACTCCAGCTTATCAAGTGTACCTCCTGTATGCCCAAGTCCGCGGCCGGACATCTTCGCTACGGGTACTCCAGCAGAGGCTACCAACGGTGCAAGCACCACGGTTGTTTTATCTCCCACTCCACCTGTGGAGTGCTTATCCACCTTAATGCCTGCGATTGGGCTCAAATCCACTTGATCACCGGACATCGCCATTTCCATCGTTAGATCACCGGTCTCCCGTGCGTTCATACCTTGGAAATAAACCGCCATGGCCCAAGCAGAAAGCTGATAATCAGGAACTTCACCTTTACTGTAACCCTGAATTAGGAAGGATATTTCCTCACGACTAAGCTCTCCACCGTCTCTTTTTTTCTGAATAATATCGACAGCTCTCATCTTACACCTGCTCTTCACGGACATTTGCGCGAGCAAATCCGATATATTTTGGTTTCGTCAAATTAAGTACTTTTACAACCTGTTCATGCGTCATTGGCTCAATCATAATTTCTTGAATCATAGATATGACCTCCAGTAATTCAATATGAAGTATCCCAAATTACATTTTCGGAATAAAGCCTAAGACCAGTTTCAAGAAACGTTCACGCACACGTTCTGCAGTTTCCATCACCTCTTCATGATTGAGTGGTTGATCCAGGATTCCCGCGGCCATGTTAGTAATACAGGAGATGCCCAATACCTCAATACCTGCATGACGAGCAACAATGGTCTCCGATACAGTAGACATGCCCACAGCATCGGCGCCTAGCGTACGAAGCATTACGATTTCAGCAGGCGTTTCGTAGCAAGGGCCCAATAGACCTGCATATACGCCTTCTTTGAACTCGAAATTCTGCTGAGCTGCCGTTTCCTTCGCTACCTGGATCAGGCGGCGACTGTAGGCGGTCGACATATCTGGGAAGCGCACACCAAGTGCAGGATCATTAGGTCCTATTAAAGGATTCCGTCCAGTCATATTAAGATGATCCGTAAGAAGCATAAGATCACCCGGTGTGAAATCAGTGTTCACTCCACCAGCTGCATTCGTCACTAGTAAACTGGCTATACCAAGCTCTTTCATAACCCGGACTGGGAATGCCGTTACCTCTGGCCCATACCCCTCATACATATGAAAGCGGCCCTTCATCATCACAACTCGGCGGCCTTCGATCATACCAATTAATAGTTCGCCTTCATGTCCCTCTACAGTAGATACCGGAAAGTGAGGAATCTCATCATATGGAATGCTTACTCCATCAGTAATAAGGTCTGCTAGCACACCGAGACCTGAACCAAGGATCAATCCAATTTCCGAGCCACCGGACATTTGTCTTTTATATAAATGGCTGCTTCTTGAATTTCTTTTTGTGTTAACGCGCTCATGGATGATCCTCCTTCATTGATGTTGCGGAGCAACCCGCAACCCTTTTATTGCAGTTTCGCTAAAAAGCTTGTCCCATACTGCGGCGCCTTTGCACCAAAGTTATCAGCAATGGTTGCAGCTACATCAGAGAAGGTTTCACGAATGCCCAAACTTTCCGGATGTTTAAACCGTGGGCTATAGATTAAGAGCGGCACGTATTCACGGGTATGATCAGTTCCACTATGGATCGGATCGTTACCATGGTCTGCAGAAATAATCAACAGATCATCTTCACCAAGCGTGGATAGAATCTCAGGCAACGCCTGATCGAATACTTCCAGTGCACGGCCATAACCTTCTGGATCCCGACGATGTCCATATAAAGAATCAAAATCCACCAGATTCGTAAACAGAAAACCGTCAAACGGTTGACGAAGCTGCTCAATAGTAACTTCGATTCCATGTTCATTGCTCTTCGTTGGATAAGAAGCTGTAACCCCTTCTCCTGTAAAGATATCGTTGATCTTACCAACCGCTATAACATCCTTACCAATATCAGCCAGCGCGTTCATTACCGTTGGTTCCGGCGGCTTCACCGCATAGTCATGCCGGTTTGGTGTCCGAACGAAGTTCCCTGGTTCTCCAACATACGGACGAGCAATTACGCGACCCACCGAGAATTCTGGAGCCATTGTCAGCTCACGGGCTATTTTACAAGCACTGTATAGTTCTTCAAGCGGAATAATATCTTCATGTGCAGCAAGCTGGAACACGCTGTCCGCAGAGGTATAGACAATCCAAACACCGGTTTTCATTTGCTCTTCACCGTATTCAACAAGAATCTCCGTACCGGAAGCTGGTTTATTACCGATTACCTTACGACCAGTTGCCGCTTCGAACTTCTCAATCAACTCTGCTGGAAAACCATCAGGATACGTATTGAAAGGAACCTCAATCTTCAGCCCCATTAGCTCCCAGTGTCCGGTCATCGTATCCTTGCCTACAGATACTTCCTGCATTTTTCCGTAGTACCCTGTTGGTGAAGCTACAGGCTCTAGTGGTGGCAACGGAGCAATATTAGCTAACCCGAGCTTCTGTAGATTAGGAAGCTTCAAACCAGGAACACGATCCAATATATGACCAAGCGTGTGCGACCCAGCATCACCGAAATTCGCAGCATCTGGTGCTTCACCGATACCAACACTATCTAGAACAATAAAACCAATTCGTTTAAATGAGGACATTGTTGTCTTCACTCCTTTTTTAGTATAGATATTCTTTCGTACCAACAAGAAGAAACGGCTGTACCGTCTTCCAGAAGACATACGCTTCCGAAGCTAGCGATACAATGTACCGCTTATCAGGTATCCGTTTCTGCTAAAAGATAACCTGCGGATCATTCCCCAGTCTATCCTTTCAGTATGATTCCATCATAACCATCTTACTCACAAAAAGCATCTTTACTGCAGAATTATCGAGCTCTAGGATGGTGGCTCTCATATACTTCCTTCATATTCTTACGGGCTATACCGTTATAAATCTGAGTCGTCGAAATATCGGCATGACCCAGCATTTGTTGTACGGAACGCAAATCTGCTCCGCCTTCCAGTAAATGGGCTGCGAAGGAATGCCTAAGTGTATGCGGTGTAATATCCTGCTCAATGTTTGCTTCCCGCGCATATTTTTTTATGATTTTCCAAAAGCCTTGCCGGGTTAATCTTCCGCCTAGACTATTCAGGAACATGGCTGGTTCCTCCTGGTGATCACGAAGCAGCTTGTCCCGCATAAGTGAAGTGTAAGCCGATACACTCTCAGCTGCAAGGGTGCCAATGGGAACTACCCGCTCCTTTCCAGAAGTTCCTGTACAACGTGCAAATTTCATATCCGTGTGCACATCATCCACGTTAAGTGAAATTAATTCAGAGACCTTAATACCTGTTGCATAGAGTAATTCCAGCATAGCCTTATCGCGCATCCCTTGTGGCGTACTTACATCCGGCGCAGCCAATAATTGCTCTATTTCCGAAATGGTAAGCACCATAGGAGGTTTCTTATCAGGCTTCATGGTCTCCATGTCCAGTGTTGGATCCTGCTCAATCAAACGTTCCTTCAGCAAGTAATGAAAAAAAGCACGGAGGGACACTGCGTTCCTGTTCAACGTTGCAGTTGCTCGGCCAGCTCCGCGTAATGAGCCAAGATATAATATCACATGCGATCTTCGGATCTCATCAGGCTGACTAGCCCCCCGCTCTTCAGCGAACTCCAGAAACTGCGATACATCCCTACCGTAAGATTCCAGGGTATTCGGGGACAAGCCTTTATCTCCGGACAAATAATGTAAAAACGGCTGCAAGTGTGACTTCATTATTTCACGCTCCTGTCCTGGCGCAGCTACTCATAGTGACTTCCTGCAGCACATTCAGCATGAGGGCTCTGCAGATGTGTACATTTAGTATACGCTGCATGAATCCACCTTGTTTTCTTCGACATTCTTCTCGCTTGTTCCTGCTTCCTAAGAAGCTTTCATTCTCCATACCAGTAATAGAAGCGCAAACGCTGTCTTGTATCCAGACCATCATCACCACGATCGGCATGATCAAAAGCCCGAACAGCAGTGCCTTCAGGAATTCCATAATTCTCTATCGGACTGATCCATTCACCAAGCCAGCTCATAGCACTGTAAAGTAAATAGCTTAGAGCTACAAACATGATCATAAAATACAGCTTTCGAACGGTTTTGGGCACAGAAACGATCATAAGGACGCCTCCCTTTAACATACAGTAAGATCTGCTCGTCCTTCACCTTATGCACTAAAACGGACTGATATGTATACCTCCAATAGACCAATCATTTAAAAAGCTCTCTCCGGTAAAAAAACCGGGGAGAGCTTATGAAGTGAATTTCATTATAAGATGACTTAGGACGGATTTCCGTTTGAATTATTCTTATCGCTACACCGATAGCATATCCCATGAAAATCAAGTCTATGATCAAGCACTGAGAAATTAAATTCTTTCTCCAATCGCTCTTCTAGCGGACCTAGCCAATCCTCGCGAATCTCATCCATACTACCGCATTGCACACAAATTAAATGATGATGATGGTGCTTCGCAGTATCTGTTCGCAGATCATAACGGGCGACACCGTCACCGAAGTTAATCTTTTCTACGACGTGAAGCTCGCTAAGAAGTTCCAGGGTACGATATACAGTCGCAAGACCGATCTCGGGAGCTTTCTCTTTCACGAGCATAAAAACATCTTCTGCACTAAGATGATCTTCCTCATTCTCCAGCAGCACTCTTAAGGTCGCTTCCCGTTGGGGTGTAAGCTTGTATCCTTGGGATTGTAACTGTTGCTTAATTTTGTCTATTCGAGCTTCCATTGTCTCCCTCCCCCTTGGAAAATTACCTCACCGGTCTTCAAACCACTTCTTCCATTATAGGGGGTGTCGCTTTGAGAAGTCAAACGCTTTTACTGCAAGCCCAAGGTAGTCACTGCTTGTACAAGTGAAGGTGTAACCCAGCGCATCATGATCGGCGTAACATAGGTCTCAAAGCTAGAAATGCCCAGAATCAACAGAGCCATCACAAGTGACAATATCGTGTACATCGTAAAAGGCCGAGTTATTGGCGTCCGGCGTTGTCCTAACACTCGGCTACGAATCATCTGCAAGGAAAAGGCGATCGCTGCTGCACTACTTACTAACAACACAGGGATCAGTACCAGATTGTGCGGAGCCACAGAGACTAGTGCGAACAGCATCCCGTGCCAAGAATATTGACTGACTAGACAACCGACTGTAAAGCCGATCAGTACCCCTTTTAAAAAATCAAGAATCAAGATTCCCGGCAACCCAATGACTGATAATCCTAGGATCCAGATCAGCCCAATCCATTTTAAGTTTAAGGCCGCTATACTCCAGTACGAATCAGGTGCTGCAGATAGACCCTGCTGATCAACCGTTACAAAGAAATTCCCTAGATAATCCCCCAGCTCCTGTTGCTGATCCATCGTAAGCGCACTAACGATAAGAGCTCCAAATACAACACCTACCAGAAATAATACGCCGACAAAAATATACAGAGGCGTCTGTTCCTTCATCATCAGCCTTAAATTACGCATCGAGACGTTCCCCTTTCCGGTTACATGTTACACCATATGAGAAAACGTCCCGCGATATGACTTGTCCTTAGGACAGTAACTTTACTTTCCAGGTTGTACGACTTTACCGTATGTTCCTCCACCGCCTGCCGAGAGCTCCAAAATTCCAGAGCGGGCTTGGACGATCATCGACGCCAAATCCGCACCTATAACGCTGGCAATTTCCGCTTCACCACAACCATGTAAAATGTTCATCTCAGTTCCAAACGCTTGCAGTAACGCGTTCATTTTCGCCTTCCCTAACCCCGGGATAAATTCAAGCGGAACCTGATAATGATAGGGTGGACGATCAGCAGGTACTATCGGTGTCTTGCGGTCCGCAATATCTAAGATCCGGTCGAATACACCTCTAACCAGCTTAAGACTGCCACAATACTGGCAGCGTTCCGATGTGACATAAGCTTCGTCAATAATACTGCCACAACCTCCGCAGTAGGTTCGGTGGTATTTACCAAGCCGGGGGTTAAGTCCGAAATTGGCAGTTACCTTCCGCCCTTCCTTACGTTCTAGTGCGAGTCGTAGTTCAGCAAAAGAAGGTCGTGCCAACGCCATGACATTATACTCACGGCCTAGTTTGCCCAGTGAATGCGCATCAGAGTTCGTTAGGAATGTAAAGTCATCCAGCTCAGAAAGATAACCCGCCATTTCCGAATCTGCACTCAGCCCTAGCTCAACTGCTGCTATGCGATCCAGATCAAAGATGTCTGCCATACGCTCCGCTGCACAGCCGTACAAGCCCTTGTGAGGCGTGAAAATATGTGCAGGGATAAGAATGCCTCCCCGCCCATAAATCTCATCCTGAAGCTCCCTAGCCGGAGCATACAGGCGCTGAGAACTTAGATTCACATTCCGCATATAGCGGCTCATCCACGCACTAAAATCGGTCATGCGCTCCAAGTCCGGCATGTAGGCAAGCACATGGCACTCTTTTCGCCCAGGCTCGCGGATTTCAATCTCTGTTCCCAGAATGATCGTAGTCCCTCGGTAAGCAATCCCTCCACCTTCAGCTAACGTCATCTCTCCAGATTCCAAGGAACGCTCCATATCACGTAGAACGCCTGGTGAATGACTATCAATAATACCGATCATTTCCAGTCCCTTGCGCTCTGCAGCCTCTTTGGCAATGCCTGCAAAGGTAAGCTCGCGGGAGCCGCTGATTTTGACCGCTTGTCCTTCCGACGTTCGTCCAATATGAACATGCAAATCGCAATAGAAGCTCTTCAGTTCAGTTATTAATTCCATTGGCCAGTCAGCGTGTATAGATGCCAAGCATACACTGCCATCATCGTCTTCGCGTCCGCGATGCGCCCGTCAGCCATATATTGATACGCTTCCTCCAGGGTAAGCTCCGAAACTTCTAGAAATTCGTCCTCGTCCAGGGACATATCCCCTGGCTTTGCATTAGTAGTCACATACAAATGAATAATCTCATCGGCAAAGCCGGGAGAAGTATAGAAGGATTTAAGCAATTTCAGATCTCCACTGTGAAAGCCAGTCTCTTCCTGAAGTTCACGACCAGCCGCAACTAATGGATCTTCACCTTTATCCAGCTTCCCTGCCGGAATTTCTACTTCAGTGCGTTGCATAGGCTGACGGTATTGCTCTACAACAAGCATTTTGTTGTTGTTTAAAGCAAGCACCGCTACGGCGCCGGGATGCTTCACAACTTCACGTGTGGCAGTATTTCCATCAGGCAGTCTCACTGTGTCCACCTGTAAAGAAATAATCTTCCCATCAAAAACAGGCTGGGTAGACAATGTCACTTCATCAAGCTCGGGTTTGGTGTGCAAATGTTGTTCTCCCATAAAGTTTCTGGTCTCCTTTTTCTCTATTGTGCATACGGTGTATTATAGCAAACTTAAAGGGAAAGAAGGAATTTCAGATGAACGAAATCTTCAGCCGTACAAGCTCAGCCGCAGTTACAATGGTAGGTAAACCGGAGGAAATCAAAGCCATCTTAGCTAGGTGGATAGAGCGGTATGGGCCCGATATGCCTCTCTCCTACATTCTCTCCCTAAAGGATCAATCCAAGTTCATTCCAACCAAAGCAGGGTAAATTCATTCTTTCCTTTAGGATTTAATCATACATGTGCATCCGAATATAGGGGTGTCCCAAAAGCCAAGAAATGGCTGCTGGGGCACCTCAGTCTTTTTTTTGAGCTATGTTTTAAATCCTATACGCACCTCTTCATAAGGCTAAATCTGGCTGTATTAAACTCCCCATAAAAAATGCAGAGCAGCAATCCTCCATTTCGGTAGGATCACTGCTCTGCTATTTTATAAGACGGTTATCCCTTTACGCTTTCTTTAACAATACTCACTACAAGCTCAGCCACTTTAACGATATCTTCGGCTTTAATCCGTTCCTTAGTGGTATGGATATGCTCGTATCCTACAGCTAAGTTAATGGTCGGAACATCTAAGCCATTGAACACGTTAGCGTCACTTCCACCACCAGAGTGGAACAGACGCGGTGTAAGACCCATAGAAGTGATAGCCCGTTGTGCAAGCTGTACCAATGGATCATTTTCATTAAAGCTGAAAGCTGGATAAATAATTTCACTGCGGAATTCGCATTCTGCACCGTATTCGCGGACAGTGGTCTCCAGTGCTTCACGCATCGAAGCAATTTGATCGCCAACCTTTTCCTGCACGATACTCCGTGCTTCTGCATCCAATTGAACGTGATCGCACACCACATTCGTAGGTCCGCCGCCAGCGAATTTACCAATATTCGCAGTCGTTTCGTTGTCGATCCGTCCAAGCTTCATGGCAGCGATTGCTTTGCTTGCTACTTGAATCGCGCTGATGCCGTCTTCTGGATTAACACCTGCATGAGCAGATTTACCGAAGATTTGCATCGTAATCTTAGCTTGTGTAGGTGCCGCAACTGCAATCGCTCCGACTTCACCATTAGAATCGAGTGCGAAACCGAAGTCTGCATCCAAGTGACTCGGATCCATCGAGCGTGCACCCAGCAATCCAGATTCTTCACCCGCAGTAATTACGAACTGAATCTGACCATGTGGCAATTTTTGCTCTTGAATCACTCTGATCGCTTCGAACAGTGCAGCTAGACCCGCTTTGTCGTCTGCACCAAGAATCGTAGTGCCGTCACTTGTAATCCATCCATCCGCGCCGAGCGTAGGCTTGATATTTTGTCCAGGGACAACCGTATCCATGTGGCAAGTGAACAGAAGCTTTGGTGCAGATCCAACGTTCACAGCCGGCCAGGTAATGAACAGATTACCCGCTCCATGTCCAGTTCTTTCCTGGGAATCATCTTCGGTAACTTCTAAGCCAAGAGCGTTAAATTTGCTCTTGAGCACATCGGCAATCTGCCGTTCATTTCTTGTTTCACTATCAACTTGGACAAGCTCCATAAATTCTTGAATCAATCTGTCTTGTGAAATCACTGGACTTCCCTCTCTTTCGTGAATACGTTACAATGGTTGTACAGAAAGACCATCTTCATGCAATTAACTTAAACTAAATCTAAAGGAGTTACTCATGCAACGTAATAAATGGTTCAAAATCTTCATCTACGTCATGTTGTTCGCCATGATTGCCTCTACGCTCTTTATGGTTATCGAGCCTTTCCTTGCAGGTTAATATCTACACAAGGAACATTGATAATAGCGGCTAGGGACTCCCTTGCCGCTATTTGGCTTGCCTGTTAGTTCGTTATTCAACCTTAAACCATAGTGCCGAAGAACTCATCCTGCTCTTCATAAGGAAAGTGTCTTAGAAAATACGGAACCAATTCTTTGGCCACATCTTGAAGTTCAAAACGACGACCTGCACATTCTTCTAGGGAGGTTATTCCAAATTCAGTGATACCGCATGGAATAATTCCTTGAAAGCCGTGTCCAGATATCCCTTCAGAAATGTTAAAGGCAAAACCATGGCTAGTTACAAACCCTCTTCGGAATTTGCTTTTGTTAAACTTGACACCAATGGCACAGATTTTCTCGTCGCCAACCCATACCCCTGTATACTCCGGCTTCCGTTCCCCTACAATTCCGTAGGATGCCAAATAATCAATAATCACTGCTTCCAGACTGCGCAAGTACCCGCGTAAATCAACCTTACCTTCTTCACCGAGCATAAGGATCGGATAACCTACTAGCTGACCCGGTCCGTGATATGTAATATCTCCTCCCCGGTCGATTTCAAACAGCGCAATTCCTTTTTCTTTGAGCTGCTCTTCATCTAGAAGAAGATGTTCGGGATGATTCTGTGAACCAATAGTATAGGTAGGCGGATGCTGCAAAAGAATCAATCGTTCCGGTTGCTCACCAGCATCAATGGCGTGCACACTTTCCTTTTGCAGATCCCATGCCTCCCCATACTCCATAATAGGGTCATATGAAATCTGCAGCTTACGATTATCCGAAATATTCATACCGTCAGGTCCCCTTTTTCAGTCTCATGCCTGCACAGTTTGGCTCGTTATTATTTTTTAGTAAAGTTTCGTATCTGGGGTATATCCTTCGATGTTATCCTTAACGCGTTGCAAGAAACGACCGCAAATTACTCCGTCCAGAATCCGATGATCCAGCGACAGACAAATATTAGCCATTGATCGCACACCTATCATATCGTTTATGACCACAGGTCTTTTTACAATCGATTCAAACGTTAAAATCGCTGCCTGTGGATAGTTAATGATTGGATAAGAAAGAATGGAGCCAAATGAGCCGGTATTATTTACAGTGAAAGTTCCTCCCTGCAAATCTTCCAGACTGAGTTTGCCTTCGCGGGTTTTTTGTGCCAATTCATCAATCTCACGTGCCAGCCCGGCAATATTTTTCTGATCAGCCTTCTTAATTACAGGAGTGATAACCGAATCTTCAGTACCTACCGCTAACGAGATATTGATATCACGTTTGACAATAATTTTGTCTACAGCCCAGACAGAGTTCATAATCGGGTAATCCTTAATCGCACTCACAACAGCCTTCATCATGAAAGCCAGATAGGTTAGATTGATACCTTCTTTGCGCTTGAACTCATCCTTATGTTTATTGCGCAGTGCGACCAGATTAGTCACATCTACCTCAATCATTGTCCAAGCATGCGGAATTTCCGAGACACTTTGGCGCATTCTTGTAGCGATTGTATTCCGAATTGGTGTTACATCAATCAGGTATTCCGAACTGCTGCCTCGGCCACCCTCGACTTCAATTGTTGGAATACGCGGAGATTCACTCAAATGTAAACCCGATTGGCGAAGAGGCTCTTCCGTCTTCTTCTTTTCAGCTTGAACGAACTGAGGAGCAGGCGGTTGTGACACCGCTGGTGCAGGTTGACTAGCAGAAATCGAAGCTGGAGATGTAGCTCCGCCACTTTCGATGAAGGTCAGCACATCCTTACGGGTAATTCGGCCGCCCATACCAGTACCCAAAACTAAATTCAGATCGATGTTATGCTCAGCCGCCAAAGTCTGCACCGCAGGAGAGTAGCGTGCACGCATCGTATCGCTAGCAGTTGAATTCGCATTTTGACCCGCAGCATTATTAGCTGCAACTGTGTTTGTGTTAGTCACGTTTACAGCAGCAGGTGCAGTCACAGGCACGGCAATACGACAAATGACCTCGCCGACATTGACAACCTGACCTTCTTCCGCCAATAGTTCACCCATAACTCCATCTATCGTTGAAGGCAATTCAGCATTTACCTTATCTGTAATAAGCTCACATATTGGTTCGTATTGCTCTACCGGATCGCCCGGTTTCTTCAGCCATTTGCCGATCGTCGCCGATACTAGCGATTCCGCCAGCTGCGGCATGATCACGTCAGTCAACTTTTGGTTGTCAGACATCTTTTCACTCCTTAAAAGTTTTACGAAGCTTCGCTTCTTAGAAATACTTCGCAGTAAAACTTGCATCGTAAGCATTCGCTTATGTTTTACGAAGTAAAACTCACTTCGTAAGCATAATCTTTAAGTTTTACGAAGCTTCGCGTCCACTCCACTATTTTAATATTGCGCCAGTCGAAGCATTTCTGCCTTCACTTTTTCCTTGCTAAGCATGAAGAACTTCTCCATTGGTGGGCTGATTGGCATCGCCGGAACATCGGGACCACAAAGACGGAAGATCGGCGCGTCTAGTTCAAATAGACAATGCTCAGCGATAATTGCCGCCACTTCGCCACCAATACCGCCCGTTTTATTGTCCTCGTGCACAATAAGAACCTTCCCTGTCTCACGAGCAGCAGCTATGATCGCCTCACGATCAAGAGGCTGCAAGGTCCGCAGATCCAGAATATGCGCTGTAATGCCTTCTTCGCGCTCCAATTCTTCTGCTGCTTGCATCGCAAAATGCAATGGCAAACTATAACCAATAACCGTAATATCTGTTCCCTTACGCAGCAGATTAGCTTCGCCAATTGGAACGATGTAATCACCTTCTGGCACTTCTTCCTTGATCAGCTTATAGCACTTTTTGTTCTCGAAGAATAAAACCGGGTCAGGATCACGTACGGCTGCCTTCAATAGTCCCTTTGCATCGTAAGCAGAGTAAGGTGCGACAATCTTCAAGCCTGGTGTACCGAAGAAAATCGATTCCGGACACTGAGAATGGTACAGACCGCCGAATACACCGCCGCCGATAGGCGCACGAATGACAACCGGGCAATTCCAATCGTTATTTGAACGATAGCGGATTTTGGCCGCTTCGCTAATGATTTGATTCGTTGCTGGAAGCATGAAGTCAGAGTACTGCATTTCAGCAATCGGCTTCATACCATACATAGCTGCACCAATCGCCACACCAGCAATAGCTGATTCCGCTAACGGTGTATCCAGTACACGCTCTTCTCCGAACTGTTCTTGCAGACCTTTTGTTGTGGTAAATACGCCACCCTTGAGACCCACGTCCTCGCCAAGCACAAACACGGATTCATCGCGTTCCATTTCTTCCTTCATCGCGAGCCGAATGGCATCGATATATTCCATTATAGCCATGGTTTATGCTCCTCCTTTCAGGTCGGAATCACTGTAAACATGCAGCAGTGTATCTTCCGGTTTCGGGAACGGAGCGTTGTCAGCATATTCGATAGCTGCTTTAAGCTCAAGATTGCATTCAGCAATAAGATCTTGTTCTTGCTCGTCACTCCAAAGTCCCAGACCGATCAGGTAATTACGGAATCCTGCTACACCGTCCTTCTTCCAATTCTCATCAACCTCTTCTTTGGTCCGATAAGCCAAATCATTGTCCGAGGTGGAGTGTGGAGATAAACGGTACATCATGGCTTCGATTAACGTAGGACCTTCACCCGCAAGTGCTCTTTCCCGAGCTTCCTTAACGACACGATATACTTCCAGTGGATCATTGCCGTCTACACGCACCCCTGGAAACCCATAACCCAGAGCACGGTCGCTGACCTTACCTCCAAGCTGTTTGTGAGCAGGAATAGAAATCGCGTACTGATTATTCTGACACATGATAATAACCGGTAGCTTATTCACTCCGGCAAAGTTACAAGCTTCATGAAAATCCCCTTGGTTGCTAGAGCCTTCCCCGAAGGTTACAAATGAGACGAATTTTTTCTTTTGCATTTTGGCTGCCAAAGCAAAACCAACCGCATGAGGGACCTGCGTGGTTACAGGACTTGAGCCTGTCACAATACGCAGACGCTTACTACCAAAGTGACCTGGCATTTGCCGCCCACCACTGTTTGGATCTTCTGCCTTTGCGAACACAGACAACATCAATTCACGAGTAGTCATACCCACGGAGAGTACGAAAGCATAATCACGGTAATAAGGTAAAAAATAATCATTCTGCCGGTCCAGCGCAAATGCTGCTGCTACCTGACCCGCCTCCTGGCCAATGCCGGAGACATGAAAGTTAATCTTGCCAGCGCGCTGAAGCAGCAGACTGCGCTCGTCGTATTTACGTGCGAGCAGCATATATCTGTACATATCGATGACCTGGCCGTCACTTAGTCCAAGCTGCTTATGTCTGTTAATCGTTTCTACAGTATCTTGGGATTCCATAAAGAGATACCTCCTTATTCATAAAGCCTGAGTCTTACAGGATTTAAGACCAATTGTATCCTGATCTTAAAACCTGGTACTAAGACTTGGCTTGAGTTTATTATAATCCCTTTCTACCCAAAAAGAAAAGCTAAATCCCGATAGATCTTCCATCTACAGCTAACATTGCTTCTCCAATGATCTCCGAAAGTGTAGGGTGAGCATGAATAGCCTCGCCAACCTCCCAAGGTGTTGCATCCAGCAGTTGAGCTAATGCAGCTTCCCCGATGAGATCCGTAACATGCGGACCTATCATCTGCACACCGAGAATATCTCCGCTGCTTCGATCCGCCACAACTTTAACAAACCCGTCCTTCTGGCCGTACACAATCGCCTTGCCAATGGCCGAGAAGGGGAATTTACCAGTTACTACATCATGTCCCAAGGCTTTAGCTTCCTTCTCAGTGTGACCCACACTCGCAACTTCAGGACGTGTGTAGACACAACGCGGTACAAGATGTGTCTGATAAGGGTGAAGCTTCTCACCAGCGAGATGGTTGACCGCCATAATGCCTTCATGGCTGGCGGCATGAGCTAGTTGTAGTCCACCGATACAGTCACCAATCGCATAAATATGCGGCTCAGCCGTCTGCATACTAGCATTTACAGCAATAATTCCTTTATCAAAGCGAATATCTGTATTTTCCAGACCAATATTCTCTATATTCGCTACCCTCCCTACGGATACAAGCAGCTTTTCTGCGGATAGACTTTGGGTTTGCTCTCCCTTACGGGCATCGATCGAAATTCCATCGTCCGTTACCTTGCAGGTTGCAGCATCCACTGTAGTTTCAGTCAGTACTTTAACACCACGTTTTTTAAGTAGACGCTGCAGTTCTTTAGCTACTTCTTCATCCTCTTGAGGTAGTAACTGACTAGCAGCTTCAACTACCGTAACCTGTACTCCGAAATCAACCAGCATAGAGGCCCATTCCACCCCAATGACTCCGCCTCCAACAATAATGATGGAAGAAGGTAACTCGTCGAGCGTGAGTGCTTCATCACTGCTAAGAATAACTTTCCCGTCTGGTTCCAGACCAGGTAATACACGCGGACGAGATCCTGTAGCAATAATAAGATGGTTCGAGAGCACTGTTTCCATTTCACCGTCTTCTAGTTCCACAGCAACAGCACCACTACGCGGGGAAAAAATAGAGGGACCCGTCACGCGCCCCTTGCCTTTAATGACTTGTATTTTATTTTTGCGCATCAAATATTGTACGCCCTGATGAAGTTGTTCAACTACCGCTTCCTTGCGCTTTTGTACTTTTGGGAATACGAGCTGTACACCGCTTGTCTCAATGCCATAGCTCTCACTCTCGATGATTTCAGCATATACTTCTGCGCTTCTGAGCAGCGATTTGCTAGGAATGCAGCCACGGTGCAGGCAGGTTCCTCCCAGTTTGTCCATTTCGATGACGACGACGGACTTTCCAAGCTGTGCAGCGCG
Organism: Paenibacillus sp. FSL K6-2859; assembly: GCF_038008265.1. Taxonomy (NCBI): domain Bacteria; kingdom Bacillati; phylum Bacillota; class Bacilli; order Caryophanales; family Paenibacillaceae; genus Paenibacillus; species Paenibacillus sp. FSL K6-2859. Next base: position 4,883,683 of record NZ_JBBOYU010000001.1, read on the forward strand.
AATGGCTGCCACATATCCCCCGGTTCCTCCGCCAAGTATGGCCACGTCACATGAAATTGTCATGATATGTATCCTCCAGTCATTACACGTAAGTTCATTTTACATTGTATATTGTACTCTCTTTTTAGCGTATTACAAAACTTATAAACATCATATCCAAATGGACTTTTTCTTACTAAAGCGTTATCATATGGTTGAATCCATTGGGCTAAGAGGGGTAGGAGACACTTATGAAACTATTAATTTCACGCTTCATTGCCATCCTTATTCTTGTGTTTCCCGGTTTAATCGCAATGAAGGGCTTCTTAATGATGAAGGACGATATTTTTGATTATATCTCTATGCATGGAGATGACTCCGTTGTTCCAGATTTCGCTTGGCTGCATTTCGGCGGAGGGTTTCTGCTCTTTGCAGCAGGCATGACTTTCCTTGGCGGCTGGATTCTAGCAAGAGACCGCAAACGTAATTATGTTGGCCCTCGGTTCAAAGAGAAACAAAAAGCGAAACAAGCTGCAGCGCAAGAAACGATCTCATAAGCAGCATAATCATCCCCTCATTGTACAATCGAAATCTATTGCACATTCTGCAATTAAACCATCCGACAACTCACTTCAAATGTATAATGAATATCCACACATTACATAAAGGCGGGAGTTTTCATGGACGCGACCTGCGCTTCCTTGAAAACTCCCGCCTTTTTATGCACAGCTTAAAGCCTAGCCTTATCAAGTCCTTCTCTACGACCGCCTTGCACCAACTCACTGTACAAGCCACCTTGCTTCAACAACTCCTCATGGGAGCCCTGCTGCAGCAATCTGCCCCCTTGAAGAACAAGAATTCGATCAGCTGCCCGGATGGTGCCCAGTCTATGGGCAATAACGAAGCTGGTCCGTCCCTTCATTAGCGCCTGAAGTCCTTCCTGAATCTTGATTTCGGTCACCGTATCGATACTGCTAGTGGCTTCATCAAGAACAAGCATCGAAGGATTGGCAAGAATGGCCCTTGCAATGGATAGCAATTGCTTCTGTCCTTGGCTTATGCCGCTACCATCTGCAGAGAGCATTCGATCATAACCTTCCGGCATTCGGATAATAAAAGAATGAGCGTTAGCCAGCTTGGCCGCCGCCTCGACCTCTTCATCGGAAGCATCCAGTCTACCGTAACGAATATTATCGCGGATGCTGCCCTTGAATAAAAAGGAGTCCTGCAGCACAAACGCCATATGGCTCCTCAGGCTTTCACGCCGAATCGAAGTGACATCTAAGCCATCCAGCGTAATTTTACCCTGATTAGGATCATAGAAACGAGATAACAGCCCGATAAGTGTTGTTTTGCCGGCACCGGTAGGTCCTACTAAGGCGATCATCTCACCAGGCTTCGCTTCAAAGCTAATATCATGCAGCGTGTTAAAACTTCCGTCATATGAAAAAGATACCTTTTCGAACTTCACTGCACCCTCAACTTTAACCAGCGAAGTGGCTGCACCTTCATCTTTAGCTTCCGTCTCTTCGTCCAGCACTTCAAACACTCTTTCCGCTCCCGCAACCGCTGACAGTAGTGTATTCCACTGATTCGCTAAGTCATTAAGAGGGCGAGTAAATTGACGCGTATATTCTACAAACACAATAATCACACCGACCGTAATCGCTCCGCGAATCGCTAACAAACCACCGACTCCAGCCACAATAGCGAAGCTCAAATTATTAAGTCCATTCATCAGCTTAGGAATGAAGCCAGAAATCGACTGTGCCCAGTATCCAGAGAGCATAATCCGCTCATTGCGTTCATGAAAACCAGCGATGACCCGTTCCTCTTGTGAAAAAGCCTTGATAATCCGTTGACCGGATAACGTCTCTTCTATATAACCGTTTAACTCACCCACATTGCGCTGACGTTCTTTAAAAAGCGGACCCGTACGCCGAGTAATCCAGCGCATGCCTAATAACATCAACGGCACAACCAGGAACGTGAGCAGCGTCAGTAGAGGACTGAGCCAGAGCATTACCCCCACCGTTCCGAGCAATGTCAAAACACTGGAAAAGATCTGAATAGCTGAGCTATTCAGCGTAGAGCTGACGTTCTCAATATCGTTGGTGAGGCGACTCATAATTTCGCCCTGCTGTCTCCGATTAAAAAATGAGATGGGCAACCGATGAAGATGGGAAAACAACTCCGTGCGCATCCGAAATACGGTCTCCTGGGCAATTTCAATCATCCATATATTTTGCAGCCAAGAAGTTAATGAATAGAAGATATAAACACTAGCTAGGCTGGTCAGAAAAATCGTCCACGATCGTCCGCCTGCACCTTCCAGATAATCATCCACGGCTTTACCAATCATATAAGGCCCGAGCAGTGCTAAAGCCGAGCTGAAGACTACCATTAACAGAACGAGAAAAAGCTTAGCTTTACGCTCGGCAAGGTAGCTCCAAATCCGTATGAGCGTGCCGCCCCAATCCTTTGCCTTTGCTTTTGGCTTCCCTCCAGCAGCTGAACCAAGGCTTCTTCCTGCTCCAAGCTCAATGACGGGTTTTGGGTGACGAAAGGGTTCAAGAATTGCTTTGAACATGCTGCTTCGCCTCCTCTACCTGTGATTCATAAATCTTGCGGTACAGCGCCGAGCTTGTCATAAGCTCGTCATGTGTTCCTTTACCGATTAAGCGTCCTTCGTCCAACAGCAGAATCAAATCTGCAGATGCAGTAGAACTGATCTTCTGAGTAATCAGGAAGGTTGTACATGAAATCTCTTTCAGTGCCTCCAGCAAAAGTCCTTCTGTCACAGCATCAAGCGCACTCGTACTGTCATCGAGGATCAAAATAGCAGGTTTCCTCACAAGCGCCCGGGCGATGGTCAAGCGTTGCTTTTGCCCACCAGACAGATTTACCCCCCGCTGACCAAGCATGGTGTCATAACCTTTAGGCAGATCCATCACTGTTGCGTGAATTTGTGCGGCAGCTGCTGCGTGTTCGATTTGTTCCTGTGTGGCATATTCATTGCCCCAAGCGATATTATCGCGAATCGATCCGCTGAAGAGCTGCAGTTCTTGAGGAACGTAACCGATTGATCGCCGCAATCTTGAAATATCGATGTCGGTGCTCTTTTGCCCATCAATGCGAATGATACCGTCTGTCTCTTCATATAAACGCGGGATTAGACCGACAAGAGAAGACTTTCCTGATCCGGTGGCTCCCATAATCGCTACCCGCTCACCAGCAGCAACTTCAAAAGTAATATCCTCTAGCACCGAAATATCACTCTCCGGATACTTGAAGCTGATGTCTTCAAATTGGACGTGACCCTGTATCGGTTCGCCCTTTGCGGTTCCGCCTTCCTTAACTCCAGCGCCTGCTGACATCACTTCTGTAATACGCTGGGAGGAGGCACGTGCTCGGGAAATTGTAACGACAAGTCCAGATATAGCTGACAACGCTCCTATGGTTCGTAATGAGTAATTAATAACTGCAACAGTTTCTCCTAAAGTAGCATCCCCATTTGCAATCTCAATCCGTCCAAACCATAGGATCGACATAATCGCTGCATTCACAATAAGCATAACAAATGGCATCGTTGTCTCCGTCAAACGTAGCGCCGATACCGTGGATTTCATCAAATTCCCGCTAAAGACCGTGAAACGTCCAATCTCATGTCCCATGCGCACGAACACACGAATTAAGCGGATTCCCGTTAAATTCTCCTGAATTACACCATTCACACCGTCAAGCCGATTTTGTACGTTGCGAAATAACAAAGAAGCTTTTCTCATGATGAAGTAAAGGAAGAGAAGCAACAAAGGTAGAGCTACAGTGAGAAATAATCCCAGCTTCACATGAACAACCAATGCCATAATCACACTGCCCACCACAACCAGTGGCACCCGTGTCATAAAGCGGAGGCTCATAAATATAGTGTCCTGCAGCTGCGATACATCGCCGGTAAGACGAGTGATCAGCGAAGAAGTAGCAAACCGGTTGAATACTTCATATGTAAAGGATTGTACCTTTTCATATAACTTGTCCCTAAGATCAAACGCAAAGCTCTGACTCGCATGGGCAGCAAAAAAAGAACTTAATACCCCAGCTATAAACGCAACTACCGCGCTGCCGATCAATACACCGCCCCAGAGCCATACTACAGAGGAATTCTGTTCTTTAATACCCTGGTCAATAATTTTGGAAATGAGTAAAGGCTGTGACAATTCCACCGCTAGTTCAATAAGCATCATCACTAGGGCAGCTATTGCAGCGACTTTATATTTTTTGAGAAAAGAGAAAATCAAACCCATTCGCATACCCTCTTTTTCTATTCGTACAGTGCATCCCTTAAACGAGTCGACATTGTGGAGGCCTGCCCAGTTTTCATTATTGCCCGCCGCAGCGCTTTATTGCTTCGATTAAATTCCACCAAATCTGCCATCATCTCTTCCAGCAAAGCCTCAGCCTCGATAGAAAGATTTCCATTCTGCTGAAACAGAGCTAACCGTTCCTTGTATTCGTCTATTTTTTCAGTCACACATATTACTTCCTTTCCAATCACATGATTCCTTTTATCATACCACATTCAATTCTATCGCAATGTTTTCACTGGATACAGCTGACACGAATATGATACTCTAATAAGGTCGCATTTTTAAAATTAGATTATTTGCTTATACGAAAGGATAGATGGAAGTGGCACAGTTGTTTTTCAAATACGGAGCAATGAACAGCGGTAAATCTATTGAGATACTCAAGGTTGCGCATAATTATGAAGAGCAAGGGAAATCAGTGCTCATTTTCACTCCATCCATAGACGATCGGGACGAAGTTGGTTTTATCTCCTCCCGTATTGGGCTGCGGAAACAGGCCATACCCGTCGACGAGAAAACCGATATTTATAATATCGTCAGCAGTAACCAGCCCAAACCCCACTGTGTACTAATTGATGAATGTCAATTTCTAAGCAAGGACTGCATTCTTCAGCTAGTACGGATTGTGGATGAACTAGGCATTCCAGTTATGGCATTTGGACTTAAAAATGATTTCCAGAACCAGCTATTTGAAGGCAGCAAATACATGCTGATTTATGCTGATAAAATCGAGGAAATGAAGACCATTTGCTGGTTCTGCGAGCGCAAAGCAACGATGGCTCTAAGAGTAGAAAATGGTAAGCCTGTATACAGCGGCAAGCAAATCCAAATCGGCGGCAACGAAGCTTACTATCCGGTGTGCCGTAAATGCCACAAGAATCCTCCACTTTAAAATATACCCCAAAGTGAGGCTTTGTTTCGAAGCTTACTCAGCTACTTTGCGAGGGGCACAAAATATATACCTTTAGCTAAAAAAGCATTCCGAAGCCGTGATGGCCTCAGGAATGCTTTTTTTAAATAAAACTCGATTAAACCAGGTATCTTTCTTTAAGAATATTCAAATGATGATGATCATGCCCAATCATTACGCACGCCACTGCTCTCGCGGAAATGGTTGCATTGTTAACCGTTCCCTCGCGAATCCATGCATCTTCCGGCAAAATGTCCAAAAGAGCTTGCGTTGACGCTCGGACAAGCTTGTAATGAGCCAGGAGTTTTTCTAGCGTGTGCGCTTCAAAATTTGCGGTAGGCACATAGTCCTTTTCATCAAAGCCCGCCAGCGGGGTCGTATCTCCTCTTGCCACACGCAACAAACGATAGGACATAATTCTTCCGGTATCCGCCAAATGACCTACCATTTCCTTTATACTCCATTTGTCAGGAGCGTAACGATGCTCTCCTTGTTCTTCTGTAAGGTGCGAAATAAAGCTACAAATCTCATCCGTCTGCTCTCTAAAAATGGTACAAATGTCCCCATCAACTGGCACTAAATCGACATACTTTGATAATTCACGAAGGTACTCACTGCTTTCTGGGCGTTGATCCATGTCTAAACCCCTCTCATTTTGATTTTTTTCGAAAAAATAGGAGGAAAATAATGCTGTAGTTGTTGTATTTTAGTTCATTATATACGATACTTGCATTAATATGGTTAGTTACACTATAAGTCATCGGGAGTGTAGGCATGCTAGATTTTATTCTTTTTATGATATTTTCAATATTAGAGACTTACGCAATGTTCTTTCTGGCTTTCAAAATCTTCAAAATTGACTTATATCATAAAGAGATAGTGTTTGCTGGTTTTATTATGGGCTTTTTTTCTTATACTCTTAGAATTAACTATGGAATAGCTTCATTAGATATTTTCTCACAATATGCACTAATGTTTGGTTTTATGTGGATGTTATTCCGGATTCATCCCTTCTACGCTTCCATATTAACCGGGATGACCTATCAAGCTTACTCGGTGATTCAAGCCAGTATTGTGTATTTATTACACTCTGTAATCAACATACCTCTAAATACTTCGGACCCGATTACAGAAAACATAATGACAATGCAGATTTTATCAGCATTAGCCGCGATTCTAATTGGTATATATGTGGGTCATAAACGTATTGGATTTGACTTTGTACCTGATAGACCCGATGTAAAAGTTAAACCAACAACTAGCGAAAAAATATTATTCGCTCTTAATCTCCCTACAGTAATTCTCGTTACTTTATTCACCTACTTTATTGAATCTAATTTCTTTTATTTGATCCCAATTTTCTATGGAATACTATTATGGGGATATCTATATTTCTCCTACAAAAAGGATAGAAATAATTATGAGTCATTTAACTTTTAAAATTGTTGAGGTCATTAAGAAAAGTAATCCAGAGCAAACGCATTCCATTGAAATCATGCATTATGCCCTTAACATTATTTTGAATACTTTATTCATTATTATAACTTCGTTATGCATTGGCGGGCTTACTGGACAGCTAAAGGAAACATTCTTAGCCTTATTCAGCTTCATACTCCTAAGAATGGCATCCGGTGGGGTACATTTAAAATCCGCAAGGTCCTGCAATATTGTATCTATCTTTATCTGTTCACTGATCCCTCATATCACTTCTCTAATACATAACCATATCCTTTGGATTAATCTTTTTTCTTTACTTGTAATGATCTTATGTGCTCCAAATCCTGATGCTAATGCACAAATACCCAAAGAATGGTATTCGGGTTTCAAGATCATTTCCATAATTCTGGTTTCTTTGAATTTTTGGCTCCATTCGCCTGTCATTGGATTGGCATTTTTAGTTCAATCCTTTACAGTTATAATCCCATTGCAAAGGAGGCCAATCAGATGAAAAAAACTTTAGCTCGCTATGTTTCTAACATATTAGGTACTTCCGCTGTTGTTTTTGCAACGGTTTTGAAACCATTTGCTTACAGCCCTGAAATTCCAAAAGAACTACGCAAGTAATTAAACAAGGATGGGGAAAAGATGCGTGTCTTACAGAAAGACGGTTCCTCTAGTGATATTCTAGAGGAAGAAATATTGTATTTCTCGAATTATAAAAATACAATATTCGTCCATACGAAAGAAGGCGAATTTATTCTCCCCACCACGCTCTCCGATCTTTCCGTAGCGTATGAGGGTAAGGGATTCGAACGCCTTGACCGCAGCAATGTCGTCAATATTAACAACATAGAAGGCTACGATCCCGAGCGGAAGATTGTATGCTTTAATCAAGGCAAGCAGTTCACTACTGTATCGGAATCCAATGAACCTCGCCTAAAGAAGTACTTATCTATTCTTAAGAAAAACTCCGAATAAAACAATCCCGACATGTAGTGTACATGTCGGGATTGTTTTTGTTTATTAAAATTCAAACTAATCCAAGCTGCTATAACCACATAAAAATAGCCATTATGCCATAATTACCCTAAGATGTAAAGAAAAATTCGTAAGATGAATGACAGGAGACGGATTGTATTCCAAATGATACCATATATATAAATGTGTAATAAAAACAAATATATGATGGAGGAACCAAATGAACTACTATTTTCATCCCTCACCACGCCCCTCATCTCTTGAATCGATATCTGATGAAGAATTACTTAACATCTATAAATTAGCGCTTGAGGCACAAGCTTTACCAGATTTCATAGCGATTGTTAGAGAGATTTTAGACAGTAGAGATCTCATACAAACTGAAAAATCATAACATCCCCATAAACAAATTAATTCACAAATTATTACATAATAATATAACTTCCCATGGCTTCACTGCGAGTGTTCTCTAGATTGTCTTCATGTTAACATCATCAACATAAAGAAGGTAGAGCCTCCTGAAGGCCCTACCTTCTTTATGTGCAGTAAGGACTACTCCCTAAAATAGAGTAATCTTCTACTCCGTAATTTCCGTTTTAAATACATTTTCCAATTTTCCGCCAAGTCTTTTCTTCAAAGGAACTTTAATATCTCTACCCAGCTCTTTGAAAAAAGTTTCTACATCGCATTTCACATTTTGTGCAGTCGCAATTACAGCGCCATCACCAACAATATTTTGATTCTCATCAAGAGGAACATCAACTTCGATATCATACTTTTTGGATAATGTCTTGATGTATCGTGCGAAGATCTCCAGCAATTCCTCGTTATTAAAATTCTCTATAGCGACTTTTCCCTTGCTGGTAAACTTCATGTTAATTTTCATTATTAATATCCCCTTTTCTGTCAAACCATTTTTAGTTGTTAGTTTATGGATCAAGATGAATAGATGGCTGCAAGAAAGGGCAACATTATTCATTTTTGAGATCATTTATGAAACATACATTATTTATAAGCACCCTTTATCTGTTGTACTTTAAATTGCGTAAATTCTTTGAGCGCTTGTATGACCTGATCCTGTTCTTCTTCCTTCAGCTCATAAACGCACTCCCGTAACCACTCGCCAAATAGAAAGGCTTGACGCCCTTTCCGAGGGCTCTTTCTTAAGGAGTCGAGGCAACCCTCAAACTTATCGTTCAGGACGTCGGTAAGATTGTATTTCTCAATCTTCTCTATTACCATTCCTGCCCCATATTCCGTTTCATAAACTATGACTTCATTAGAATCAAAGGAAACGTAAGATGTTTCTTTACCTTCCTTTGCCCTGAATTCCTTAAGCTTGTTAAATGCCGTCTCATAAATGTAGTCCTGAGACTGTTTAAGCTGTGGCAGCTCATAACCATGCTTTAAGGTCTTGATATATTCAATATCTGGCATATAGTCTGCCAAATGATACATCCGATTCTTCAGATCTGTTCCAAGTGCTTCGATGATCTTGTCCAGATTGTCTTTTAGCGGAATGCTCTCTCCACGTTCGATCTTGCTAAGCTGTGAGTAACTTATGCCGCTCTTTTCTTCCAGTCCTCTTAAGGTTAACCCTCTCGTCTTTCTGATGTGCCGAATGAAATTACCCAGCTCATCGGGATAGTTCTCAAAATCATTCATGGGAGTCACCTCCCTACTATCATAACACAACATAACAATTTGTGTTGGCTTATAACAATTAATACTAGTAATTACTTGCCTCTAAAGGGTAATTCTTAGCACAACAAACCCAATATAATACTATATTTCCAAAGATCGGATAGACTTGATGCTCATCTGCCAGGCACTGGCTTGTAAACGTTCCTTGGGAATTACAGCGAATCGGACCGAGGAGACCTTATTAAGCTAACTTCGGCCATTTTGCTAAGTGATCGGACTCAGATGCAACTGTTCATTAAAATATACTACGGTTCGGTGCAAAAGTATGACAATAAGAGTTATGATGTCCGAAAAATTGGAAAAAGAGACCAAGAAGTTGAAATAGCTGCAATACAGTCCATAACGATCCCAAACCATCTACTGTCTGCGAACCATTGTGTGCTTCCAGCTAATCCAATTTGTAAAAAAACAGCCAGTCCCAACATCCTGGAACTGGCCATAATCGTTACTCCATAACACGCAACAGATTGAGGATCATCTGTGCACTTTCAGCACGTGTGCCGTTTTGCTTCGGAGCAAATTGCGCTATAGCACGTCCCTGCATCAATCCAAGTCTGTACACCTCGCTGATAGCCTCTTGAGCCCATTGCGGTGCAGTGTCAATATCATTAAATGCTGAAACGTTAAGACTAGCTACAGATACGCTGTTCTTGGCGTATGCATATGCACGAGCCAGCATCGCTGCCATCTCTTGACGAGAGATCCTGGCATCCGGTTCAAACAGTAAAGCGGTCTGACCGTTAACAATTCCAGCTTGTTTTGCTAACCCTACTGCTTCTGCATACCATTTATCAGCAGATACATCAGTGAATCCAGCTTCTGCTTGACCTTTTAAGCCAAGCGCACGGACTAACATCGCTGTAAACTCCGCACGTGTAACCGCACGGTTTGGATCAAAACGATCCACAGCTACCCCCTGTATAAGCTGTTTTGCCGCAAGCTGCTTCACAGTAAAGTAAGCCCAGTGATCCGACTTCAGATCATTAAATGTTTTTTCATATTCTAATACAACGTATTTACTAAAATGACTGACAGCAGCAGATAGATAACCATTCATCCATGTACTGCTCATATACTCCAACTTGCCAGCATCATCCATAAAATAAATACCCAGTAAGCTTTGCTCTACATTCGCACCGACCTTAAATGAAATCGTGATCGGCTCTGCAAACTGTCTTAATGAGAAGGACTGGCCATTCTCTGTGAGGATGCTGAGCGACCATTCTCGCAGATCACTTTTCGCTCTTAATTGTGCTCCAGCTAGAGTTCCTGCACGATCCAACAGATCCACGGCTGTATTACTAGCTAAAGTGTTCAACCGTAGTGAAATCGTACTCTTGGCAAGAGCCTCAGCTGAGACTAGCTTACTTAGGTCTGTCATTACTGAAGCAGGAATCGTAACGGATAAATCCTGCATAACCACTCTAAGCGGTGCGCGTCCATGTAGCTCTGCTGCATTGCCTGGTAAAAGCAACTCCGTAACCGAACCGGCAACTGAAACCACAACTTCACCTTGAGCATTCTTGTTCTCTGACAGCTGAGAGGCTGTTATGGTTACTACACCCGCTTGTGCAGATGCCGACGGAGTTAGTGTCGGTGTAGCAGTCGGCTTTGGTGTCACCGCAGGTCCCGGCACCCAGCCTCCTGGTGTTGGCTCTGGACTTGGTGTTGGTTCCGCTGTTCGTTCCGGTGTTGGCTCTGGGCTTGGTGTCGGACGCGTACCTGGCGTGCTTTCAGTCACTGTCAAAATATATTCAGTGCTGAACCCCTTATAAACAGCGCTGACTTTTGTTATACCAGCACTCCATGCATGAAGCTCCCCATTCTCACTAATCATTGCAATAGAATGATCAGATGTATCATACCTTACGCCTTCGACCAATTCTTGCTTACTCCCGTCACTATATACCGCCTGAACAACAACGGAGCCTTTATTTCCTTGTTCCAGCGAATCCGGCCCTTTTATCGTTATTTCTGTAAGAATAGGAGCCTCATCATTTGTTACGACGAGACTATACTCCGAGGCGAACTCCCTGTAAGTTACTGAGATCACAGTGGAGCCTTCCTGATGAGCCTGGACCAAGCCCTGTTCATTGGTTGTAGCAATATGCTCATTCGAGCTGGAATACTGAAGTCCATCCAATATTGGGATTCGTTTACCGGATGCATAGACAGCTTCAGTGACTGTCTGGTCGGCCTCTGCTGGTTTAAGTTGTCCCTTGCCCTGAAGCTTAATCGCTTGTAGCACATCTACAGTTATTTTACTTTCCGCAAAAATATTCGGGTAACCTGCCACTGTGACTCTCACCTTAGCTGTCCCTGGTTTTAGCGCTGTAACCAAGCCATTTCCATCTACGGTAACTACTGATTCTGCCCTTTCAGGAACGATGGACCACAGTTTTATCAGATGATTAGCCTCATCCGGCACTACCTTAGCTTGCAATTGCAGACTAGCACCAGGCTCAAGCTCAATAGCTGTTTGATCCAGCGTAATGGATTTTGGAACAAAATTTCCGATCACTAAACGGTCAATTTCTACACCGTCTACCGTTCTTGCCGTAACCGTAATCTCGTTCTTCCCAATCTCAACAGCCGTATAGATTTGCTCATCTTCGTCATATATTTTTTCCTGCCAAAAACGTGGCGTCAGCGCATAGAACTTAGGACCGGAGGAACCGCCGATAACATATCGTGTGCCTTCGCCTTCTGCTACCTGCTTACCATCCTTCATTGGAAAAGTTCGCAAGTAAATATGATCATGACCGTTCATCACTAGATCCACATTATGCTTATCAAACACCGGCACCCACTTTGCTTGCACCTGTTCATTCGAATAGATGCTGCCATAGGGCCCTTGATGGAAAAAAATCACCTTCCACTTTTTATCTGTAGCGGATAGATCCTGATCCAGCCACTCTGCCTGTTCAGTGTATGGAGCACCTGAATGCTCTGTATTCATAACCACAAAATGTGTATCCTGAATGTCAAAAGAATAATTCGTACCTTTTACGCTCGCCGCACCGTTTTGCGGGTTATTGAATTGCGCCAGGTAATCCCCATCGCCATTGGTTCCCATCACTTCATGGTTCCCGATAATCGGAACAAGCGTGGTATTCATCAGCTGCTTTTGGGCTGCATCGAACCACCAGTTCCACTGCTCTTGTTCAAAGCCTTTATCCACCATATCTCCAGCGTGGACCAGCATTTCAGCATCCGGCATATAGGCAAAAGCAGCCTCAATCGTATTGCCCCAAAGACCAAATCCAGCTTTAGAATCTGCTTGGGAATCTCCGATAAACAGGAATTTTGTAGAAGTGTCCTCACCACCACTTGTAACAAAAGATCCTTGCTCACTTACATTTAACTCGTTATCCCCCACACGGTATACATATTCTGTTCCAGGGATAAGCCCTACTGCCTCTGCTTTATGCACTCGCATGGTTCCATCATTATTGGTGTTGTAGATAGAACTGCTGCCAGTAATTTTTGTTACATTCGCGGCTTGAAAGCTTGTGAACTCTGCTTTTTTCACAAGTTCTACTACAGTATTCACGGTTAGCGGTTCTGTCTGCCAAGTGAATTGGCGAGAAGTCGCTGCATCTTGACCCATCGTAACATTAACATTACGAGGAGCAGCAGTACCGTCATATGAAGCAACCTTGAACGTCATTACAGGACTATAAGTATTTCCTTTTACCGCCTGCAATTTAAAAGTTCCTTCAGCTGAAGTGACAAAGCCAGTTGTAAGTGTCCCACTTCCCCCTGAAGTTGCGCCTTGTACCTCCAATCCATCGAACAGCAGCTTCGCACCTTCAACAACACTTCCATTCAGATCTTTTACCGCAAAAGACGCATCAAAGCCCTTCGCAAGATCATAATGGTTCCAAGTGAGCATCAACTGTGTCTTTACAACAGATTCAACAGCCGCTCCAATAAAAGAAATAGGAACCCCGGTACCTTCTGTCGAAGTTACAGAACCGGATGTATTTTCAATTACAAAAGGTTTGCTTGTATCCCCAGCCAGCTGCTCCTGAGTAAAAGGACCCGCATAATCATTTCGAACCGTATATTGAATTTGTCCGATTAGATCCATATCTCCTAAATTAGAGGAATTGATATTCGTTAAGTTAAGACGCACTGTGCCCAAAGCTGGATCAATGATCGACTCTATTTGCGTTTCTGATACCTTATCCCCCCGAATTACCTGCAAATCTTTAACTGCAGCCGGATTAAAAGCAAACGTAAGATTTCCTTCCTTCAGCTTGCCCGCTTTCTCAGCCGTTACGTCCAAAGTGTAAGTATTCCCGGCATATACTACTTCTGGTGTTTTGTACACATAGAACGGAGAGCCCAAATTTACTGTGAAATACCATTCTTTTATCGTCTGGTTACCGCTCAAATCGCGAATCGCAACTTTCACTTTATGACGGCCTTCTGTAAGTGGAACCTTTGGTTTATAAGTAATCTGACCTTTTGGAGGATAAAAGCCATGCTCCACCAATTGATCGTCCACATACACTCGTGTTTTGTCCGGATCGATTAAGGTCGTTCCCGGATGCACCACTGGATCATAACCATCATCCTCACCATTGACGGAAAGAGTCGGCGAAGCTGTTTTGACAATTTCGTTCACGCCAGGATAGGCATCTTTAAGCACAGGAGGTGTTCTATCCTCCTCTATCGGACCATAAATGGCACGAATATCATCAACGTAAATAGCACCCGCGCTCTTGTTAAGATTGCTTGTCTCCATATAGCGGACAGGCATATCCATCGTTAACGGGGTGGCTTTCCCCTTAGGCACGGATACTTCGACGTATTTCCAACCCGTCCAGTTCACACCATTTACCTGATCGGTAAAATCCACGGGCACTGCTGCATTATTGCCATCACGAATTTGTCCCCGCAGCCAGTGTTTTTTGCCATCTCCGTAGATCCACATACTAATTTTCTCAGGATACCCCGGAATCTGAATCCGATTGGCAGTTGAGCCTGCGGCTAAATAAGCACCCGATGTGCCCGTTTTATTAACAAAATCATATTCCAGCTTCAAGGCTTTAGCCCCATTGCGGACAAAATCCTGATCTGTCACTTCCTGAATTGTTACACTGTTAGCTGCTGCACTGGAGGCAATATATTTATCAATGCCATTCTCAAAATCCTCCAGCATTACAGGCGGCAACCCCACATTTACTTCAAAAGAGGTCTGGGCGTCCCCGTACTTAGCATAAATCTTCCCGTTCTTCCCGTTTTCACTCGTCGCTTGAAACAGACCTTTCTCATCTACAGTTCCGATCTCGCCCTCAACCCGCCATTCAAAACTATGGTTGTCGGCTTGAATTACCTGTCCATTCCGTAGCGCCTTCACAGTTAATTGCGCAGCAGCACCTGAAGAATAAGTTTTGATCTCATCAGGAAAACTAAGGTCTGTGAGCTTATCCACGACTTCGATTTCCCCACTGCCTTTGACTGCCCCAGCCTCTACAATTACCGTCCCTATGCCGGCAGTGGTTCCTGCGGTGAAGACTCCGTTCGCATCGACAGTACCAAGGTTAGCGTCCACCTGCCAATTCAAAGTACCCGAATAAGGTGCTGGATGGCCGTTCTCGTCCACTCCTGCTGCTTTGAACATTAAGCTGGAGCCTTGCAAAATACGTTCCGCATTCGGCTGTACAACCAGCTTAGAAGCTGTAAATTGCTCTGGGGCTGTGTTGACGACCAGCAAACCGTTGCCGGTTTTACGTTCATAGCCATCAGAGCCCTGATTCATCATTTTGACACCAGGTGCACCCGGCATTCTGGCCACAAAAGTAGAAGAGCCGCCTCCATCCAGATTCATGGCGTTCACTACGCCCATATCCTTCAGAATGTAGCCTAGCTCATCGGTATCTACACCTTCGCTAAAACCTGGAGATCTTCCATCCACTTCGAATAGAACGAGACTTCCGTCCGCTTTTGTCCCAATGGCTGTACGTGGATGAATTCCTAAAGGCCCTACACCTTGTTGAACTATTCCGTCTTTTACCAGCGGCCCCTCGCCGCCAATGGCTACCTTCACATCATTCCATTCTCCGCTAAGCGCAAAGGTCGCAGTAACGTTATCGCCAACCGATAACCCCTGCAGAACAGCACGAGACGTTCCGTTAGCAGACAAAACTACTTTTCCTTTGGTAAGCGGCGTATTGCCTTGATTGTTGCGAATCTCAGATACCTTCAGCTTCAAGGTCTGGCCGCTCTTCACTTCTCCCTCGACAATATCTAGAACAACCTCGTCACCCTCATTGGTCGACTTTGTAGTTGTATTATAATCTTCCGTATAAAGAACCAGCTCATTCGTATTCCGATATCGGTTGATGCTGGTTAAATTCGTTGTTTTTCCATTAATCGTTACGTTCTTGGTCAGCTTCGGCACCCCATAAATCGAGCTGCCATCTTCTTTTAAACCGAAAGTAAAAGCTGAAATCGAACTGTTCAGGATTACACCATCGTCCATAAATAATCCATTCGGAACACCTGTGGCAAAACCGGAGATTTCATAAAAATCACCGTTAATTCCTGCGATCACCCGGTTTCCAGGCGAATCCGCATAAGCGGCCATTTCTGTAACACCCTTCATACCGTATACCTTTCCATCCTTCTTACCTGCCCGCAGTTCTAAATGGCCTTGCCCTGGATTGAACTCCACTGCATGAATCTTTTGTAAACCACGTTCATTCTGAAGATCCATCCAGGTGTACATCGCCCCAGGTGCAAGCTCTGTTTGCCGCACATCAATAACGGTTCCGTAGTTTGTTGCTGGTAAATCAGAAATGGAAGCGTGAACAAATACTCCCGGCTGCAACAACGAAATCAACAAAACAAAAATAACTGCCATATTAATTTGCCTTAGATACCTTCTCACTGTGTTGACATCCTCCCCACTTGGCTGTCCTAATAACTATTCTGAGCTTGGACAACATCATAGGGTTTATATTAACTAGGAAGCGTAAAGGTTAGATAAAATTTACCAAGGCATACTGTTAACTTCTTCTAATCCCCTCCTCAAATTCATGTTTCAACCTGTTGATGAATCTTCTGACCGTTTTCGATCCTTGTTTAGAAGCTGAAACAATGGACCCCGGAGTATTATGATCTGGTGATCGTAGCTCGATTGTCTTCATAATCTTCTGAGAACCCTCAAATGTTTTTAGAAAAGAATAATCCATCCCAATCGTGATCGCGAGTCCTGACGCCACTGCATTGTCAATGGCACGGGTGTTATTGCTTGTAAAAAGAATATTCATCGGCCCGACTTTCAGTAAATAACGCTCCACAAAGTCCTGTATGTAATGATCATCGTATAAAACCAACGTCTGGCCTACTAACTGTTCGGGCGTAATTATTGTATTTAAAGCTAGTGGTGATTGAGGATGTACGCCTACAACAATCTTACCTTCCATTAATTCCTCGAATAAGACCCCTTTATGTTTCTCTGATAAACCCTCTGGCGAGACCATCAGTCCGATATCCATTTCATCCTGAAGCACATTATCCAGAATTTCTTTAGGTCCCTTTTCAAAAATCTCTATATTCACATTTGGAAAATCCGCTTTAAAACCGGATACGACCTTCACGATTAGGTGCATAGGTCCCGGAATCGTAGCAATCTTCAAATGACCACTAAGCGCATCACTGTAGATCTGTGCTTCAGCTTTTAATTCATTTACTTTCATCAAGACTTCATTTGCTTTGCTGATAATAGCTTGTCCCTCTGCTGTAGGAACTGCTCGTTGGCCTCGCGAACGAATGAACAAAGTAACTCCAAGCTCCGCTTCCAGCAGTGTTATGGACTGGCTTATGGCAGACAGGGTAATATGACGATTCTGAGCAGCTTTGGTTAGTGAACCAATCTTTGCGACTTCTACGATATTTTCGCATTGCTCTAAATTCATTTGAATCACTCCCTAAGTTAATATTTACTTAACACCTATTAAATTTACTTAAATTTTAATTAATTTAGACAAGTGCTACAATGTAAATAAGTTAGTAAATAACCTTTTCACCTTATAAACCTATATTTCTAGTATAACTATATTTCTCGAGGAGGAGTCCCAAATGACAGACAAAAGAGTAGCCGTAATTACAGGTGGAGCCAGTGGAATCGGGAAACAAACCGCAATTAAATTTGCAAGTAAAGGTGATCAAGTGGTCGTTGCCGATTTCAATCAACAATTAGGTGAAGAAACGGTCGCACAGATTATCAAGGATGGTGGCGAAGCTATTTTCGTAAAAACGGATGTTTCAAAATACGAAGAGGTAGAAGCACTGGTTGAGAAAACCATTGCCACATATGGAAGAATTGATGTTATGTTCAACAATGCCGGGATCGGCCGCGTCACTCCTGTACTAGACCAAGACCTTAAGGATTATCATAGTGTTATTAATGTCAATCAGCATGGTGTTGCCCACGGTATTATCGCAGCAGGTAAAAAAATGCGTGAGCTCGGCATCAAAGGGGTCATCATCAATACAGCTTCTGTATTTGGATTCCTAGCTTCCCCAGGTACATTCGCATATCACGCTTCTAAAGGTGCGGTCATTATGATGACTAAATCCGCAGCACTTGAAATGTCCGTTCATGGCATCCGCGTGCTTGCCGTTGCGCCAGGCGCTGTAGATACGCCTATTATCCAAGGATATAAAGATCAAGGAATGGTCGACCAGATGAAGAGCAAAGTAATGGGTAACAAATTAACATTGCCTGAACAAGTTGCAGACACTGTATACTTGCTCTCCTTACCAGAAGCTAGTGCAATTAACGGTAGTGTTGTAATGGCTGATGAAGGTTATGCTTCATTTAAATAAAATTTTTTAGGCAAAAAAGTCCAAGGCTTCCCTTCAAGGGAGGTCCTTGGACTTTTTATCGTATTCAATTATTCCCAGGACCGCTCCTCATTGATCTCAAGCTTACGTTTAAAAGCCTGCTCCAGATCAATGCCTAGCTTATTGGCTAAATCAAAAATATTCCACACTACATCGTACATTTCAAATCCCAAGTTTTCTTTCTTCTCTGCACCGGGGTCGAAGGATACGGATAGCACTTCTTTGGACAATTCCCCTACTTCAGTCATTAAGTACAGCATTCTCTGCTCGATGGAGCTCGTGTCAAAACCTTTGGTTTCACTGAACTTCTTCACATACTGTTGAAACTCAGATGTATTCATTTCGTTACGCCTCGCTTTTAGGGTATAAAGTTATGTAAAGTAATTAGTTCTGCTATTTCTCTAATTATCATCCTTTTGGTCAAAGAACACAACCTCCTCAACGCGCTGATATTAACGCCATTATTGCGTCTAACTCCGCCTGATATATCGGTCATTCCACCACACAATCCGCAGGTTCGCAGCCAATTTCGTCGTCGAATGTTTGAGTACGGATAAGCCGCACCAGTAATGGCGAGACTCTTCGTCATTACTCATTTATTATTCGCCAAGTTGCTCCTTGAGCTGCGCAATTTCTGTTTCCATGAAGGCAACACGTTTATTCAACTCCGCGATATAGTTTCTTCGAGCCTCTTGGTCTGCTGCGCTTGTTAGGTCGGCCGCAGTAGTTTCCACCAGTTGGATGGCTTCTTTGAGAACTTGAACGCTTGATTCTGCCCCTGCCAATCTTTCCCGGAGTTTAGCAGCTGCAATACTTGCTTTTAGTGCTGCCTTCTCAGTCTCCTTACTCTCCAATATTATCGTCTTTCCTTCAACCGTTAACCCTGCTCCGGTCGCTTCGGACATCGTGCGCACAGGTACGTAGGCCGAGTTATTTACTACAATCGCATCTGCAATCTTCTTTCCGTCTTGTTTTATCGTATACATTCCGGAAACTTTAGCGCCAATTAACGACGAGCTCGCTGCGAATCCTATTGAACCACCAAGTAACAACGCGGCTGCTACAATTCCTACTATTTTCTTCTTCATGTCTACGACCTCCTGAATTTATTATTCTTCCAATTATAACCAATGGATTCGTAACATGAAAGATATACTAAGAGACTCTGCCACAGCCAACACAACTACTGGCCGTATGTAATCTTGCTATAAGAAGCCATCTGAGTATGTCTGATTCTATTTTTCTAAGTTGTGTTTTTCGATTTCACAAACAACTTTATTTCGAAATGATTGAAGTTGTATGTAAACAGTGTTACTCTATCAACGGTAAACTCAAAATCTATGATCTTCAATCCTTCTATTCATATTCACTAATTTAGTTATAAAGAAAGGTAATACTATGATAAAAGTTGATAACTTATCCTTCGCATTTCCGCAAAAAGAACTATATAAAAACATTTCATTTACGTTAGAAGAAGCACAACATTGCGCTTTTATAGGAACAAGTGGCAGTGGTAAAAGTACACTGATCGATATACTGATGGATCCAGAAAAATATTTGTTCGAAGGCAAGCTAGAAATTGACCCAACCTGCAAAATTGGATATGTAAGTCAGTTCTCACAAGTAGACAGAACTAAAGAAACAACCGTTTTTGAATATATAGGAGAAGAATTTATTAAGATACAAAATGAAATAACAGGTATTCTCAGTGAAATGGAAACATCATCAGATATTGATTCATTACTCGAAAAGTATCAATTAGCTCTAGATGCCTTTGATTTAATGGATGGAAATGATTTTGAAAGCAATATTAATAAGAAACTAAATTTGGCCAACCTTTTAAAGCTAAAAGATGCTAGGGTATCCGACCTAAGTGGTGGGGAATTCAAGCTTATTCAAGTGATGAAGGAAATGCTCACTAGTCCAGACTTAATGATTATGGATGAGCCCGATGTATTTTTAGATTTTGAAAATCTAAATGCACTTAAAAATCTTATTAATGCTCACAAAGGAATATTGCTAGTTGTTACGCATAACCGTTATCTATTGAATCATTGTTTTAACAAAATTATACACCTTGAAAACATGGAGATCCAAGAGTTCGATGGGCGATATATTGAGTATAACTTCTCATTACTTCAGACAAAAATTGAGTTACAAGAAATCGCAGTCGCTGAACAAGAAGAAATTGAGAGATACGATGACATTATTGATAATCTTAGAGCGATCGCAACCTATAATTCAGAAGCATCTAGAGGGAGAGCGTTAAAAGCTAGGGTTAAGTTTCAAGAAAGATTGGAAGCGCGAAAAATTAAAGCGCCATTCGTTGATATAAAGCAACCGGAAATCAGTTTTGGTGTGGACAATGAAATTGAAGAAGACATCACTGTTTTAAATGTGAATAATTATAGTGTTTCCTTTGATGAGTTGATTTTAGAAAATGTTAACTTTGAGATGAAACCTACAGATAAAGTAGCCCTTATCGGTCCAAACGGTACCGGAAAAACGACTTTACTCCGAGATATCTTTAAAAATAATCATGATTCAATTGAAATAAATTCTAATATTAAAGTGGCTTATCTTTCTCAGCTTCAAGACGAAGTGCTAAAGGATTCTAATACCATACTAGAAGACTTCATCGATGCTGGGTTTGCAACTTATGATGAGATTAGAGCACATCTTTCAAACTATGGCTTTGAAGGAGAAATTCTTAATCAAAAGGTAGAATCTTTATCCGGTGGCGAAAAAAATATACTGCAATTGGCAAAAGTTTCTGCTAGCAAAGCAAACTTATTGCTTCTTGATGAACCGACAAGCCATTTAGACACCTATACACAAATCGCACTGGAGAAAGCCATTGAAGATTATAAAGGTGCGATTCTCATGATTTCTCATGATTTCTATTCTGTAGTAAATGGTATGGATTATGTATTAATCATTGACGATAAGACGATTAGAAAAATGAGTATGCGAAAATTCAGAAAGATGATTTATGCCAGTCATTTTGATAAAGACTATTTAGAAAATGAACAAAATAAAAAAGCAGTTGAAACGAAAATAGAATTGGCATTAAAAGACAATAATTTTGAACTTGCAAAAGGTATGGTTGACGAGCTAGAAGAGCTGATTAAGCTGCTTTAAACTACAACCCTCTGGTGGGAAAATGTCTAAAAAAAAGACACTGATGAATAAGATCTCAGTGTCTTTTTGCTGCATTATACCGAGCATACGTTTTTTGATAAGGAAATATTTTCTAACTATTCATTTTAAATTACTACCAAATTTAAAATACAACGCAAATAATAAACGCCATTCCATATCAACGGTATTTTCAGAATCGCATTCATTTAATCAGTAATTTTTTTAAGCTCAAAAATAGTTGCCTCTGATAATAAGATAAGCCTATCGTTATTAACAACAAAAAAACTTAAAGGTATTCCAAGGTTTGTAGAAGGGTCACTTATATTTATTACTTTTACTACATCATTTATATTTAAGTCTGGGATATCTATTTTATATAATCTATAAAAAGAGTCAGAGTTATAACATGTCGCTGTAATCTCATATAATGGTTTTTTTAGTTCATATTGATAAACACTATAGTTTTTAAGTCCTTTTGATGAAAAAAAGTCTTTTTTGATGATAATTTCATCGCCAATGAATTTTTGCCCTGTTGGATATTCAGAAGCATCATTATATGAATTTGCAAAACCTAAAAGCTTCGCAACTTTCCAAGTTCCATAGAAATCTTTTTCAGTTTCACTATCCAAATTTATACTTTCTTGAGCACAATATACGGATGTGTTTTTTGGAATAATAGACTCATCCGTTTCAGATTTAGGCTCACTAAAAGGATTTGGATTTGATGTCATTTCAACATTTCCATTAGCCGATGCTAACATCAACATTATCATAATACAAACCAATAATATTTTTTCCACATTTCACACTCCCACTATTTTTTCAAGTTCATATGTCTCCTTCTAAATTAAATATTTGTTTTATCAGATGCTAAATTGTTCCATTAAATAATCTCTATAATCAACTCTATTGAAGAAAGTTAACTGTTCATGTGCTTCTAATTCATTTTACACAGCCATAAACAAACACTCCTCCATTGGATTTACCGAACCCAATAAAGGAGTGAAATTTATACTTATACAAAGAAGAAATTGATTGGCTTTAAATTACCCAAAAAAGAAGTTTGTAGGCAAAATTGTTTTAGCCTAAACACCTACAAGCAACCCACAATCCCTTACCACGCACTGCCCCTAACCCTTTCAACTAACCTTATGCTCAATCCGCAGCTTGTCGGCTACCATGGCAATAAATTCCGAGTTAGTAGGCTTAGATTTGGAGATATTAATGGTGTAGCCGAATAAATGGCTGATGGAGTCGATGTTGCCACGGGTCCAGGCCACTTCAATCGCATGGCGAATGGCGCGTTCTACGCGTGAAGGGGTGGTCTTGAACTTCTCAGCAATGGCTGGATAGAGTGTTTTTGTACCGATATTATTTTGAGCTATTTCCACTATTTATCGGGTTTCCTTCTTAACATTTATTGCCTTTATCGATTTACAAAACCAGAGTATCATATCACATGTTTTTAATCCAGTCCCCTAATGATATCCATCATGTTTGAAAAAGAGAGCGTTTATGAACAACGCACCTCACTTCAACACAAAAAGCCATGGAATCATCCATAGCTCTTTAGCTTTAGTTACCTTACTTCTTAATGTAATTTAAACCAACACAGGACTTGCTCTCTTTGCTGCTTTAAGCGCAATTACTGATCCCTAATAAAACTATATTGTCCACTGTTGAGATTCTTTAAATCTATTTCCCGAACGCAGGAGACTCATCTCTCTTTTTTTGCTGCTCTTTTGCATCCCATTTCATAAAATCATTATATTCCTTTTCCGTTATGTCATTGAAATTCTTTTTTTCATTATTAGGTTCAATCATCGCTGAACAACCTTTGAATACAAATATAACGACAACTATAAAGAATATTATTCCTATAGTCCCTTTTATCATTATGTATGCATCAGCTAGTCTATCTTTTGTACGACTACTAATTACTTTCTCCCATTTGGCAGCATTTGAAATATTTCCACATCTACAAGTAACTGTTTTCACTAATTGGTATCCTTGTGTCGTTTTATTGAAGCCTGGATACTCAATCACATGTTGCTGTGAACACCTTGTACAAGATATTACAAGAAAATCATTTTGTTGACGTACAATTTTCATTTCTTCTCCACCTTGTGTAATCAGTTTTTAAGTTTACTAAGGTTATCTTATCCAATCATATCATCTTTAAATGTTATTTTAAACCATTTTGTGTAGTATACCAGACCTTTTTTATATACTATATTTCGGATAATAGGTGTAAAAGGAGTCCTTCCTTTGCCACTTGAAGCTGTATTCGGAAAAGTAATAAAAAGTATTCGTATTAATAAGAACATCACCCAAGCCCAACTTGCTGTAGATAGCACATTGGAACGCAGCTATATCTCAGAACTTGAGAATGGTAAATACCAGCCAACTTTAACTAGCTTGTTTGATATTGCTAGGGGCTTGGATATAAAGCCATCCGATTTAGTGAGACTTGTGGAGATAGAATTTGAAAGACAGAATCAATCTAATCGGACACAATACTAAATAAAAAGGCATTCGGATGATTTATCTAAATGCCTTCTCTCCCATCTTTTTATGGTAAGAAAAACGAAGATACTTTTTTATAAAACTCTTTCTCCCATTCTGTTGTGCGGACAAATAATAGAATAGAGCCTACGGCGATCGCCCCTATACCTGTTTCTGCTTCACCTGCAAATTTAAACATATCTACGCTCAAATCCATCATCCCAGATACTGAAGTTTTAAGATATGTTTCAGCATCAAAGTTTGGAAGAGCCTCAGGGTTATTGATGATTTCAGTTGCTGGGGACCAAACCTACTAATATCATAATCAAAGCAATAATTCTTCTTGGGGTTAATTGTTTATTCATTTCCATTCCTCCACTGTTAAAGTTAACCATGCCTATGGTACGATCAATATTTATCCAGCGTTTCAATATGTTATCATTTTTTGAATTCATAGACCTTCGTCGCTCTACCTTTTAGCAAAGTAATATTACTCCGCGGATAATAACATCCTTGCATCGTTTTAATTGTTTCCGCGTTAAAGCTGGCGATTAAGCATCTCTCCTCTAGTTCGCCATTCATCCATATTTCTAAAATCTGTTGCTGTTCTTTACATCGTAGCAACTCGTTATTGCTTGTAATCTTCTGACCTATCATTTTTGTCACTCCTTCCTTACAAACGAAAAAAAAAGCACATACTAAATCAAAGACTAAAAGTCTAAGAATTAGCAGTGCTTCTGCGTTTGGTAGTATATTGAGTTTATAATCATTTCTTAACTAGACTATATCAAAAAAGAATCTAATTGTAAATATAACCCATGTAATATTTTTCATCTGCGCTGTCCTGAAGTGCCCCCTACCTGACGAGTAATCAAAAGAATTTTAGAGGTTTTAACTCCCCCCCCCACCTCCTAAAAAAAGCCTTCATTATGAAGGCTCTCTTTACTCCAGTATTCTATATCTAATTCCGACCTTTACATTATCAACAGCAACAATCTCCAATTCATTTTTCTTATCGAAATTTATCAAAGCATAATTATTATAATTACCTTTTTTCACACCCATGTATTTTATTCCATTAAACCCTATTTCTTTGCAACAATCCGAAATATAATTTGATAATAAATATTCGAATTTTAATGTCTTTAGGTCGTGTGGAGATTCAGAAAGAAATCTACCGAAATCACCCATAAAGTTACTCAAATCCAATATTTTTAGTTGTTGGGTTATTTTTATAGTTGCAATATCTAATTCCTCTTCACTAGTAAGGTTCACTTCGTAAGGAACGTATTTGATATCATCCGTTAAATATAATACTGATGTTCCTATAATATTGTATCTTCCATGAGTAGAAACTCCAAATGGCGGCTCCCACATTTGATTTTCTTCATACTTTTCAGTCCCTAGCATTCGTTTTCTACCTCTAAAAAGTTTCTTATTCTTCAACAAAAGATAATCACCATGCTCATACATAAGACTTAGTAAATCAAAAAGCTTTACACCAACATAGTGTCTATATGCTAACAAAGGACTTTTTTTTATAGTAGTTAAAAAATTAACTATCTCGAAAGATTTAATTTGAATGCCGTATTTCACCGTAAACTCATACCAATCGGACATATCTACATTTAAGTATTCATCAATATCACCTTCATTAAAAAGTAGTATTGAATTATCAAAAACTCCCTTTGGATGACTTTTTTTCTTTTCATCATACCCATATCCACACTCGTTACAATGCAGATATGGCAATACTTGTTCATGATACTTTTTAGGTATGTCACATAATTCTAAGAATGATTCTATAGAAGCCCCTTCAAAATATACTTTTTCACCTAATTCAAGTTCGCTTATTTGATTAACTTGAGTCATTTCTTGTATTATGTCACAATGGGAACAATAAGAAATGTATCTTGAAATTTCTCCCCCTAGATAGCTACATAGGAGCTTAATTAAATTCAATTCATTTTCTTCTCTAATTTCATTAAAAGATTTTCTTTAATATATTTGTGTTTATGCAATTTCAAAAACTCTTTTAAGTACTTCAAATTAGCAGTTGATTTTGAATCCGAGTATAAAAGAATAGAAATCATAGTCTCAAGTTCCGAGTATAAATTAGGTGAATTTAGCTTTTCCTTAACATCATCCTCCATTACTACATAGAGCTTTGAGCAAGAAACTAAATTTTGCAAGAAAATTTGCAAACCTACTGGTAAATAATCTATTAAAAAATTCTCAATTTCACTTAATTTCACTTCATCATTTATAACATCAGTATTTTGCGATTTATTATCTTCTAATAATAACCTTACTAAACTTATAAAAACAGAAGAACAATGTATCAATTCTTTATAGCAAGATGATTTCAAATTACCATCAGTTGTTTCTTCAGTATTCTTTAAGACTCTTGCAACTATCATCAATGACCTTTCGATTTGTTGATATGGAGTTAACTCCATATTTTCTTTTTCACTATAGACTTGGAGAGAAGCTGACATTTCCAGCCTTGTATCATTTATTTCGTCTAAAGAATCTTCTGTATCATCTTTTGTAGTATCTATTACTTCTAAAAATTCTTCACTTAAGTTTGCTGCAAGTATATTGTTTGAATTCAAAAAAATACTATCAAGATTCTTTAAAGGAGTATATGCTTCTACAATGCCTTTGAATTTTTCTAGCATTCTGTCCTTTAGTTCTAATAAAAGATTTTCTTCGTCACCCTTCACGCCAGTGTAATAATCTATTTCATCCATAAAATGTAAATATCTTTCCTGTGAAAATACTTTTTCTTTAAATCCACTTCTAAAGGTCATGTTCTTCATAAGGAAGAAACTATAGTAACATTTGAATCGAAATGATAAATAATATTCACCTTTATCAAATTCTTCAGTAAATAATCCAACCTTCTCTAATCCTATCAATATTTCATCTGCCTTAAAATCAAACCTCCTGTTGATCATGTAGGTCTGTATAAAAGAAATAAGTTGAATCCTGTTAATCCTCTTGTTTTGATCATTGAGCTCATACATTAAGTAGGCAATTTCTGAAACGAGTCTTATTTTATTTTTATAGTTAAATTCTTCTGAAAACATTTCCTTAGGTGCATGTTTTTCAAAAAGAATTTCTATAAAATTCTCTAATAATACTGAGTTATTTATAGGTGAAATGCCAGGTTGAAATTCAAAAATACATAAAAACATAGAGACTGCAAGGGGAGTTCTAGGAATATCTAATCTGTTGAAAACTTTAATTATTTCATCTAAACTGTCAGGATTATTATAATGAGGATTTAATGAGAACCAATTACTGGTCAATTCTCTAATTTGTTTAGACTTAAACAAATTGATTTGTATTGAAAACATACGAGAAAGTACCGAATAGCTTTTAAATTCTATAGGTATATCGCTACTAATTAATGAAGTAGTAGTTGCTATAACACGGACACTTTTGTGTTCTTCCAAAAATCGATTTAATGCATTTAATTTCGTCTTTATTTTTGGTATTGTAGATAATTGATCAATTAATAATACAATTTCATGATTATTTAAGAGTTCTTCAACTTTTCTTATTTTTATATTCAAAAAACGACTAATCTCAGTCTCAACTCGACTAGAAGAATTTTCCAAATCAATAAAAACTGGTATTTTTTTATACTTAAATACATTATCAGTGAATTCCATCATAAGCTTATCTAGAAGTATTGTCTTACCTGATTCCTTAGGTCCTGAGAGAAGCGTATGATGTTCTAAAGAACATATTTCATCTAGCGTATAGATTTTTTGTTTATCTTTGCTCAGTTGTGTAGTAAGTAAAGGCAATACAAATAGTTTATTTATCTCTTTAGGTGCCAAAGTTTCAGTACGGAAACTTAGTAAATGTTCACTAGTCTGAGAAAATTGCTCATTACGAATAGTCTCACATATCTCTTTAGCACTATTCAATGACTCTAATACTGTGGTATTAGGTAAATAGTAAATAGCCTTTCCTTCATCGTTTCCTAACGCTATGTTGGGACCATAAGATTTCTTTGTATGAAAATATGTTCTATTAGTAAGAACAACTTTATCGGATGTATAGTCTATGTATGCATAACCATTGGAATACGCACGATCGTCGCTACGAATTCCACCACTCCAGTTTGCTGGAGCCACAGATACTAAGAGAGTCCCTCCAAACATATTAGTTTTGTATTCGCTTTCTCCTTCATGTACATGACCACAAAACATTAAGTTGTAATATTTATGAATTAGATTCTCAACGTTTTTCTTCTCAAACTGGTTTAGCCAATCAAGTGGATGGTGAATTACTGCTAGTTTCAAATCAAGTCCTTCTAATTTTTCAATAGCATTTTCAACTTGTCTCTCACCCAACAATATTTTGCCTTTATCTTTATCACTGTCCCAGCATCTCCATGAAGAATTGAAGCAGCTTACCCCCACTCTTAAACCATCAAAATTAAATCTAAAGGTCGATGCAAAATTACTAATATCATGCCTTGTTCCAGAATAGTATGACTTTTCAAATTCTTTGAACTTTATGATTCGTTTTGATCCGTCTGTTAGATCATCATCATCAATGTATTTGTTCACATCTTCTGTACATGTCAAAGTTACATTAAGAGCTTTCTCCATACGCTCTGTATCTGCTTTTCTATCAATATCATGATTACCAGGTACAAATAAAAAAGAGTCTCTTGAAAGATTTAATTCTTCTAATATTGGTTTAATAACATAGTCTTCAAATTCTAAAAATGCTAAATCTATCTTTTCTTGCCCAAAGCTTAATCCACCTTTATCTATCAAGTCTCCTGAAAAAATAATTAAATCTATCTTTTTATCCTGATTTATTCTCGCTAAATCTTCAATTAGGGGTTTGATACAATATAGTTCAAAGTCACGCTTAGAATCTTTTGAGAAATGGAAGTCAGAAAGATGAACTACCCTTAACACATGATCACTCCCTTATACTTATTATTCATTTATTTAGTATTATCCTTATCCGAATACCATTTATCATACTCTAGCTTGCTCCTAATGCCTGCTTGGATAGCTGGTTGAATCATAGTTAGATAATAATGCCTGAATGTTGGATATTTAGGTTCAAACGCTCTAATGTATGCAGATACTCCGTATTCCTCTTTTATTTGATCCTTAAAGAAATCTGCTCGCAAATCAGTATTTAACTTTTCATCTATTGTCCCTCTTTTTTCGCAAAAATTGCAACCAACCAAAATCGATGAATATATATCATCAAGTGAATTAAAAGCTTTTCCAGTATAGATAACAAATTCTGTGTATCCATTACAAACCTTACATTCTGACATTGATAAACTCATTTTTTTCTTCCCCTCTTTTACATTCGTTTTAAATTAAAAATGATACTTGATTATTGGTTATTATCCTTAATAAACTCATATACTTTTCTAGCGAGTGCTATCGACTCTTCAGACATATCCTCAATACTGTGTATATGGCTCAAAGCTTTCTCACAAAAGTTCACTTTATTTTTAATAGTTCCTGACTTATCTCCATAATTACCTCTTCTTTTTTTGTCAACAAGATGGTCGTCTATATATTTACCAATATATTTATTTTTGTAGTCTGCTTCACTAATATTACGATTAAATACTGCTGATTTTCTCTCATAATCACTTACAACTTTCTTCAGAACATCAACACTAAGAAGGTTTTCAATTTCTTTACATTCTAAACAATAGAATCTTTCTCCAAGCTTTTCTTTTAGCCTATCCTGCCTATCTTTCTTTACGTCACTATCTTTATCTGTAATAAGAAATAGCTTTCCGCAAACTTTCTCAGCATTCATTGATTTTACTATATTTTCGACATCAGCTTCCTCATCATCAAGAAATGACCAATGCGTTATATTATTTCCACTGTACTCAACGAAAGCATAGTGATAATCCTCACGAAATTTATCATTGTCTACAGCACCTAAAGACTCCTGATAAATCTGCAAGTATTTACGCAGATAAAATCTATCAGTAATCCCTTCAACCCAAATAGTACAATTCGCTAAAAACATTGAAGAATTCTTAACCCCTAGTAGTTCCAATACATTACTGTCCTCATTACTAACGTTATCAACTATGAATTTAGCTTCTTTCTCTCGGGAATTAACAGATTCATCAAATTCTTTTTTAAACGTATACACTGAAACATAAGGAATATCTAAAGTCATATCAAGGAAATGATTAGAATGCGTGGTAATAAAAAATTGAAAATTTTCAAATTTCATAAAGGTTTCAATTAATTTCCTTTGAAGTCCTGGATGCAAATACAATTCTGGTTCTTCTATGAAAATAAGCATATTTTCACCTTCATTTAAAAACAATGGAAATGTTAAAATAATAATAGATTGGATGCCATCACCTAAGTTGTAGATTGACTTTTCATTTTCATCACCAATTTTAACAGAAACCACATCTGAATCTATATATGGAATTAGGGTAACTTCTTTTCCTTCAAAGAAAGTATCTCCTAAAAATTTTTGGAATTTCGAAACCACTTCTCTATCCGCTAATTTCCCAAGAAGCAATTTTTTTAGATCATTATACAAACTAAGTCCAGTAAATATATCAAGTTGCTCTTTATCACGGAAATAATCTTTTTTAGTTCGAAGATGATATATATCATCTTCAGACTCAAACGGTCTTAAGCCACGTAACGTAGGAATGTATATTTTCTTAAAATTGTACTGTTCAGGTTCATCACCTATAATTTTTTCAAGTTCCAGTTTGAATTTAATACCACACTCATTAAGATCACGATTTAAATTTTCATGTTGATAAAAGGTCGAAGTGTAACTACTAGTCGTAATAGAACCTTGTCCCTGCATATTGATCAATCTAACTATAAAAGATAAAATAGGTTGTAAAAAATTGATGTCCTCTTGAATAAAATCAATCTCTTCTAAATTATTACAATCTTGCAAAAATCCATTGTAATCAGCAATATTATATTTCAGGATAATCTCGTGGATATTCTTTTTCAAAGCCTCAACTAAATGATTAAACTCTAATAAATTAAAATTTGTTTTTATATAATTAGTTCCAATTTTAAATATTTCTCTTAACATTCTACTTTTACCTGAATTATTAGACCCTACAAAAATATTTATTTTAGATAAATTATCCAAAATTTCGAGTTTACGCTCTTCTTCAGATTCTAAGATGTAATAATCTTTGATTTCTTCTACCAACAAAGAGTTTATAATATACATCATCCGGCTCCTTAATTTTAATGAATTTTTTAGAATCAAACATATCCATTTTTCTCAACATTTCCACATTATAACATAATATCAAATAGATAAATTTCGTAAGCTTTTATGTATTCACTGAATATATAGAGATTAATGTATAATTGAACATAGATAAAACTTGAATTCTATCTATTCAGCTGAGGATCCATTTCCCATATTCTTATTGATAGTTTAATTTAACGTAACTAACCTTTACGCTGATTCTAAACCCAATATAAACCTATAGAATCCTTGCAGAACGAAAAAATGCACTCTGCCGCTGAATCGCTAACGAGAGAGTGCATTTTTTTTTTGATTTTTCATCGTTTTCTTTTTTTAAAATAGGACAAGTTAACGTGAATATATAACACTGCTGCGCGGAGGGTCACTGCATGATAAATATCCCCCTTAACTACTCTCACTTCTCCAATTGCATTAGCACCGATATGTCATCTATCTCCAATGCTGCCGCTATTCGCTCAATAATTCCGATGTTAAGTTCCTTGAATTTGTTATTACATAAATTAGAAATTTTAGCTTGAGTTACATTAGATAACTCGGACAACTGAACCTGAGTCATTTTTCTTTCAGTAAGAATATCCTGAAGCTTAATCCTTAATCTCATATGTTTTCCCCCTAGTTTTTTTGGAAAATATGCAGTTGACAATATACCCATATCGGTATATTGTAGCAGCCAGCCCTAGTATACATTCTTATTTGTCAACTCGCAAAGTTTAATAATATAGCCGATACATATGGGGCAATAATGAAATGAGGGATTAAATAATGATAAATATCGAAACTAAATTAGACATGACGATCACATTTCCTAATGCAAAAACAGCTTATGCCTATAAGGGCACAGTAAAGGAAATTCTCCACAACGGAGCATGGATCAAGACTAAGAAGCTAACAATCACATTCAACAAACAGGAAGCTCAACAACATGAAAACTATCGTATAGCTAATAGTGATGAAGTATTATGGTGGGCAGGTGCAAGCGGTTGTGATATGCCTGAGACAATAGAGTGCGGGGATGGACTCTTTCAATGGATTGAGCCTAGGTATGACATCGTGGAGAGCGGATTGTTTAAGATATAACGCAAACGATTAATAGCCTTCCTACACATATTAGGTGTAGGAGGGCTATTCCGACTCATTGAGTCTTATTCATTTGTCTTGCTAGGTAATCAGGATGAAAAACAATACGTAGTTGTCCATCTAAAATAGCAATCTCACGATTAAATTTATCACGAATATCGAGGGTTGCGTCATCTAATTTATGATTTGTTTTCTTTATTATATTATATGCTTTTAACCATTGCTTAAATGCTCGGTTGTATTCACTATCCTTATCATTTATCAATATTGTTCCACACTTTTCAAGAATAGCATTAAATGTTTCTTCCTCTATACTACCATAACATTCAATACAATCTTCTTTTGATAAACTGTCAAACTTATTTGATCTAATAATGGATTTTTTAAGAAGTCCTGCTTTTTTCCAGTTAAAATCAATATCGAAATTCGTTCTTTTATCCTGAGAAGTGATTTTCAGTGCTATATAATCTGAATCTCCTTGAATTACAGCTTTATCATTTGAGATAATTAAGTAAGGACGTCCATAACCTGATTTGCTATCCCAAGCTTTTATGACATCCCCTGCATTATATCTAACATTTATCTCATCATTCATCCTTCAAAATCCTCCCTAAATTAGTGGAATTAAAAACTAATCTTTTTAGTGAAACTCAATTATATAACTCTCCTTTGTTATAGCAGCATCCTTTCCGCTATAACCCATGACAAGGAAGGAGAAGCCATCTTGTGTGATGTAGTATTTAGGCAATTCCTTATTTTGTTTACTAGAGTATGAGGAAGGCACGAAATTGTGCTCTCTAAATTCTTCGCTGCAATCAAGTGATTCAATACTACGTAATACATCTGCATGTCTTTTCCTAAACACTTCCGCTATTGTCAAACTATCCGTTACTGCTTTGCCATTTTGTTCAACTACTAATTGATATAACTTTCAAATTAGGTTACGATGCTTTTCTCACTAATCCATCTATTCATGAATAATGCTAAGAAAATTTCGTTTCTTTGATAGAGTACATGGGACATATGTATCAAAATTTATACGATTTGGGTGTCTAGGACGTTTAGATTTGGTCAATGTCGTTTTATGATTTTGATTTAATGTATTTAGGATATATAATGAGTCACCTTTATTATTATTCATGATGCAATCATAAACGTAGTTCACTTCCACAGCATGGAACTTTGCTTTCATTCCTGGCGGTACATCTCCCCATGCCAAAACAATATAATCTGATGTTGAAATTCCTACCTCAATACTATTACGATTTTTATTAAGATAATCTACATAACCTGGGATAGGAGTAAGTTGATCAATAATTGATTGCAAAGAGGGGGATTTGGTTTCATATAAGCCAAATAGATTGACAATGTTCACTTTCCCTATCTCTTTTGGTTTATTAGCTTCACTCGCAGCGAACGCTATTACCCGATTTAATGTCTGATCTGATTGGATTAAATCCGCTATACTTGGATTCATCATTATGTAAGTGAGCATTTTTTCATATTTATTGTTCAATGTTATCGTCAAGCTGTACCTCGCTTCGATTCCACTTATAAGTATTTCTGATTTACACTCAACACTTTGAACTGACTCATGATACTTCATTTCCATTCACATCCTATATATTTTTAGCGCTCTGAATGAATAATAATCAATCAGCACTATCAAATGTATTAGCAAGCGTATTCTCCTACGGTAATCGTAATGTTAGAACCGTAATGATTAACAATGAACCATGGTTTGTAGCAAAAGATGTGTGTGAGGTATTAGAAATTAGTAATACTACCCAAGCTGTCAGCAGATTAGATGAAGATGAGGTGACTATGTTCAACATAGGGGGCTTATCTGGTGATACAAATATCGTTAATGAATATGGGTTGTATTCTATTATTCTAGGTAGTCGTAAAAAACAGGCTAAAGATTTCAAACGCTGGATTACACATGAAGTTATACCGTCTATCCGTAAAACTTGTGATTATTCTTTTGCTTCTTCGATACTAGCCTCATATTCACCAATACGACGAATCAACAATTTCACAAAACCCTCTACCCATAATGTATCTTCATCCGTTAAAGGTAGAAAGTTATTTCTAACTCCTTTTCTAGCAGATAACTTGTCACCTCTTGCTGACGTTAATTCTCCCAATCTGTTTAGATCATCTCTATTAACTCCATATTTATTAGAAGCATCGATTCGTCTTCCTCCTGCTATTCCCTCAATGTAGCTCAAACAAAAATATGCCATACTAAGCAACTGATCTCTTCCTTGAAGATACATTTTGTACCTAGTCCAAAGTAATTCGACATCAGGAGTTGCTATAAAATCAGCAGGAATTGTAGGATATGCTCCTCTTTCAACAGTCATCTTGGCAGACAGCCCACCTTCTCCACTTAAACTGATTTCCCCTACATAGAAATAATTTGGATCTTTATAAACGACATCAGCCGACAAAAACAAGAAATCCAGTTCACCCAAACCATATTTCAAAGCTACATCGATTTCCCAAGTTTTTAAAAACACTTCAATAGTATTCCTAGCATCTTGAACTTGAGAATAATGTTTTTTCATTTCACAAGTTAACAGTCCATCTTTCATCGACATATAAAATTCTTCTGTATGAAGTTCTATAAATGCTTCTCTTGTATATTCAATATCACTTCCTGTAATCAATTTATATGTGAGACTATTTACATGAGATTCATCCACGAAAACGCCCTCCTATAATAATTCAATTGAAATTTCAGTAACGTGCTTATCTATACTAAGAATAATTGTAAATTGAATAGAACCAACTAATTTTCACTCCAACACAATTAGCCCTTTCTCCCATAAAGCCAACACGACATCCATTTGAGAGTTATGTGATTTCTTAACGCCTTTCATAACTTCTTTCCATGAGCCATTCTTATCATTAGCCAATAAAGGATTTCCCCTCAGCAACTCTACAGCTTCAACAGCATAAGCCTTGTTCAAGCTATCCGATCTATACGTATAATTCCCCTTTGGAACGCCTCTGACTAACCCTTCCTCACACAAATCAAGGAATGTATTCCTAGGGCAACCTTTGCGTTGAGATGAAGTTCCTTCACTGAACATGTCCGAAGCAGCCTTATTCCATGCATTAGGCGGTTCCAACAATTCGCCATTCATCAATTCAACTGCCTTAATTGCGACAACACCATACTTATTCATATTCGACTCCCCCTCGAATTCTGCTAACATATATCTTTTTGTATTCCATAAATCTACAATTATAGTTATAATAGCCTATATACATACTACCATAATACAAGTTGATAGGAGCATCAAAAAGTTGGCTAGAAGACGCAAAAAAGACTCTAATTAGTAGAGCTCGCAACACAGTTGATTACACCTTGTGATATTGACTTTATACCTATGACTTGGTTCTTATCCTCACATTCTATAGCCACGGAGTTATAGAAAATTTATTAAGGAGAATTAATAATATGAGAAAATTGTTTTCCATTCTACTTCAGTTAGTAATTGCTTTTCTTATTGTTGGTGGTTTGATCACCATCTGCTATGTGGTTGGACTCAAATCCAACTCTACATTAGGAGTCATTTTCTTCTTCACTTTTATATTTGGCATTATTTTCTACTTATTTCACGATAAAAACTCATCAATACCTAAATTTTGTATAATTTTCGGTTCACTGCCAATTTGCACTTTTGGCTTTGTGGATTTCTTAAACACACAACACAAATTATTTAGTGCCACTATCGTCATGGTCGTATCTACCATCATTATCTGGTTAATGTATGTTAACAAAATTAATAAATGGAAAACTGAAAAAAATACATTAATAAATACACCACTTCCATTTGTGCAACATAATAATCAAACAACCCTTACCATTCTCAAACGGTTAGAGCAATTTGAAAGAAATAAAGAGGTAGATGATTTCATTTCACAAAAAAGTTTTGAATTATCAAAAATCAAATGGGCAGCTGCGATTATGGTTGTATTGTTCTTTGGACTAGCTACGACAATTTTAGAAATTGGAGTTCCCGAACTTATTAAACGTTTATTTAATGTAGATATTCATTCTTATTTTCCAAGTAAATTACTAAAGAATATATTCACAATTTATGGATTACTAATGGGTATCTTTTTTGGAGCACTCGATTGGGCATTTTCTAAATTTTCAAAGTAAAAACGAAGAGTCCTCTTCCTCATACACGCGTTACACAGTTGCCCATTGGTAGATAAATGGTGCAAAATGGTTATTATTATTTTTCCAATATATCCCGTATTCCTATGCACCTTAGCAAAATTCAAAGGAATTCTCCAAAGATAATAGCAGTTTGTTTAGCAGAAAAATAATAAAGAAATGGAATGGATTGATTCAAAAAATTTTATATACACTGTGTTCAAAAGCTTAACTTGGATGTTAATGCTGAGAGTGCCAACGGCACGACAGGAGCGTAGCGACAGGGTTTTAAGGTCTTGAACTTCAGAGAGCGTAAGCGAAAACACCCATACCCAAAATTACTCTCTGGTAGGTTTTTTCTTTCTTATAGTTCTTTTGTTTATACTGTCCATTCCTGAGCCCGTTTTCATCCCAAAAATGGACTAGGTAAGTTCAATAATAGGATGAAATCATCTTAAAAACGAACCTGCCTAGTCCAATAATGAGATGAATTCATCCTTAAAATGAACTAGTCCAATAAATCTGATAAATCTACCCCACCATTACTTTTCTTCTTATACACCAAGGGTTTGTTCCGAGATTCAATTTCTTCTTGTGACAACTGGATATTATTCATTTCTTCAACCCACTTCTTACCTGCACGCTCTTGCTTCATCTTTTCGTATTCCCTATGTCCTGCCGCCATAAGGCTCTTGAAGGCTTCAGGATGTGCTATTTCCAATGCAACTAGTCGCTTTTTAACATGGGCTTTCGTGGCTTCACAATTAGTGTCTAAGTAAATTGCAATGTCTTCACCTGTTAACTTGACCTTCTTATCAGGGTTCATCAGGTTCGTTTTATGAACTCGTTCATCAGTAACGTCCAAATTTGAGACCAATGCATCAACTATCCGATTCTGAGATTTAGCTAACGTTTCGTCTTTCTCTTTGCCTTCAACTTGCTCTTGACGAACTTCACGAACTCCCTTACTAACTGGAATGTACCTGCTACCTTCAGTTCTCACATTACCATTTTTGTCTGTGTAGGTCTTGCCTTGAATCTTATCGATAATATTCAATGACTGCATTTCCTTGAATATCTTACCTACAGTAGTCTTACTTTGAATGTCCATCACATTTTGCCATTCTTCATTATAAAAAATCCACTCACCTTCATTCTCTTTTCCTCTAAACATCCGATGTTCAGCGTAAATCCATGCTCTAAAGTATCTAGCGTTACCTAGACAGGATTCATAATCCTCTTGCGTTACTTGGACGAAACGATTGAACTTAAACTTATACCCTTTATCGTCTTTTTCTTCTTTCTGAATCGTATCTGCGGCATTCGGCACCTCAATTGTAATAGGTGTATCGTTTTTGTAATTAGTAGGACTAATTTTGATATAACCTCGATCTGATAGCACTGCCAGCAAACGCTTGTGCTCTGCTCTATTCTTTGTCTTATCTGCAACTAGCGGCATTTGATCACTAAGTAGAGATACTGTAGTGACTGTCCTCCCATACATCCAGGGATTTTGCGATAGCTTTGCTAGTTCAAAGTATAAATTGAAAGCGCAGTCATCTTCTTTCAGGATAAATAGCTTTGTATTATCATAATGAAACATCTGAATGGGCATGGCGACCCATGGTACTTTATTTTCTTTATTTTCTTTATTTTCTTTCTTCCCCATAATTCTCACTTCTCCTTATAATTTAACACCAATTAATCTAACACTAAGACCACTAACCATTACTGTTCATTAGAACAATAATGGCGCTGACTGAACTCCAACAATGCTCTATTCAATTCTTCAGTTCGTTTGAACTGCCAAAATTTCTGCATCGTCTTCTCATGAAGCCCTGAACAAATAAAACTAAACTCTCTATCCATACGTAGAAACTTGAATAGCTTCATGCTATAGCAATAAAAAAACTCATTTTCTGAAAACATGTCTTATCCCCTTTCATAAATGTCCAAATAAAATAAGCTTCCGTTCTCTTCACGGAAACATGTAAAAGATACTACTATTTCATACTAAACCCACTTACAATTGACTTATTTATCAAACAGCTTTATCTCTTGATGCGTTTATGCGTTGTGGCAGCATCCTTATGTTACCTATTTCATAACCTAATTCAGGATTGATTCTGTCCAATGTTGGACGATATTTGTACTTATTGAGTTTTATATACACATCCGTTTGAGCTATCCACTCGTTTCTGAAAACCTCATCATCCCATAATGCTTCTTGAAAATCTCTCACATTATCGAAACTACATCTAACGTGTTCATAGCCTTTTCGTTTATATGTAGCTCCACCTCTTTCATAAGCTGCACGACATGACTCATTTAATAAGAATTTCGCTGGGTCTTTAGCTTTCAACATCTTTGTTCTTTCTTTTTGATATTCACTTTTACACTTTTTGCAGTAGTTACCCTTCCCATCCTTTGTATTAGATTGTTTGTAATAATTGCCTAGTGGAAGAAGCTGATCACATCTACCGCATATTTTTGTATTATCTTTCATAAATATTCTCCTTTGTATATTTGATAAATCATCCAAACGTTGCAACAACGCCAATTACGGTAGCTCCTGAGAAATCTACTTTCCCTCTAAACAAGGTACTGCTATATAAAGCAGCTTCAATGATGATTGAGCCTTGTGTAGTCGTGAGAGCTAGATTTCCTGCTGTCTGCTCCAAACCACCTCTATGTTGATTTTTGTAATAAAAGTCAACAGCTGAGAAGTTCCCACTATCAATAACTACTCCATTCTTTTCATTCAGCTCATTTCTAGAAACTAATCCATTCCCAGATAACTCTATCCTGTTTGTTCCTGAATCCGCCGTTCTAATTAGTCCACCTGTAATTATAGAACCATCGATAATACCTTTGAACGTACCATCTAATGCGGTCAGTCTCCCATCCATTGTTACTTTAAAAGGTGCACTGGCAAACGTTGCATTACCTAAGTAAACCCCGTTAGAATCCGCTTTCAAAACGTTATTCCCACTACCTATAGAAATGGTTCCTCCGAATATGCTAGGAGATTCAATTGTTGTTTGAGTAATCTTAGTAGCGCTTATATAGCTTGGTAGAGTTGGAATATGCGGTTGATTTGTAACTTGCGTCCAATCGATAGTCGCATCAGGTCCCATTTTCACATTTCTACCAAGCTGAAGATTAGCAATCCCCCTCAATGTTCTAGCTTTAGTCCCACCGTTAAACGCTGCATAGGTCGTACCGCTAGAATTACTAGCTATATCATTTAAATTCAATATGACATTCATT
Organism: Paenibacillus sp. FSL K6-2859; assembly: GCF_038008265.1. NCBI lineage: Bacteria > Bacillati > Bacillota > Bacilli > Caryophanales > Paenibacillaceae > Paenibacillus > Paenibacillus sp. FSL K6-2859. The sequence goes on from NZ_JBBOYU010000001.1 coordinate 4,923,374, forward strand.
TTGCACCTTCCAATACCAGTTCATTTGTCCCTATTTCAGATATTACGTGTATGCTAATATCTCCACCTACACTTTGTTCTTGCTCACCTATGATCCTATACGTATCCAGAACGCTCTCTATTGGACTCTGAGAATCAAAGTGTTTTGGTAGGTAGACTAATGCTCTATCTTGTCCAATACCTCGTGCAGACATCGCAGATCCGACTATAGTTCGTGGCTCAAATCTAGTTCTATGGCAATATTCAATCATCCCACATTCTTTCTTATCTAGATCATAAAAAGCTAATACAGTAGCTAAACTTGCTCCGTTCGGCATTACATCGTAGTAGGTGGGATAAGCCATAAGGAATTGTTCATGAACTCTCAAAGATTCACTTTCTACGATTTTCGCAATCTGATCAATAGGTGTAAATTCATTTACTTGCTTCGCTACCAATGAACGTAGAATCTCACAATAATCTTGCACACCAGAACAGAACATTGATACTTGGTTAGTAAGCTTAGTAAGTTTCTTATGTGAATCGCTTACAATTCTACTACCACTGGTGATGCGCCCGTCCCCACTAATAATCACGAAATTTCCTGGTTTATTAACCGCAATACATAAACTCATTTCTCATCAACTCTTTTCTCTAGGATATATTTTTTGTACATTTTAACTTTCTTGTAGTCCATATTTGCTCTTCGATTTTCGTAATTACCAATGTGGCATCTTGAGCATTTGATGTACTTAGCTAATTCCGTTAGTGTAATTCGCTTTTTCAGCCGCAGAAGTCTAAACTTTTCTTTTTCAGACACTTTCATTCTCCTTTCATTTTTTCGCAACAGAAATAAGGAGATTTGTTACAATCTCCTCCAATTAAATAAAGAAGCACTCAGACAGAGTGCCCCTCTTTGACTTATATCTATATTATACCATATAACCACTCGATTGTCAAGTATTGTAAATTTATAATAAGTTGTTGGGTTTTCACCATTTCTAATTTTTTACATTATTAGACACCTATAGTTTCCACCATATACTTTCCCCATATTTTATTATTCTTTATGTTTTCCAACATTTCAGCTTCTCTATCATCTAATCTCTTTTGTTTCATAGGTGTAATATCAAATTCAATTGAATAACGAGTAAGCGTCAAACGTGAACCTTCATATTCAAACTCGTAATGGCAAACCGTATCATCATCAAGCGGATATGTTTCCAACTCCTCATTGAAGGATTCTACATAAGTATCAAATATTTCTCTGAAATCTGCAGTATCCTCATATTGATGTAAACTCAGATGCGATCTCAATAATTGCTTTTCTAATTTAATAAAAGATAGTTTATCCTCAAGCACATGCTTTTCTTTGCTTAACAACTTTAGATAAAAATGTATATTATCTAATTCAAAGGCTTGTCCTATTCGCCACATATCCGATAGTATCTTGTTAATGGCTTTTTGATGGTTGCTTATGTAATTTTTCAGCGTTCTTTCTTCTACTCGTAAAAACCTTACCCTCTCTTTCATATCAGCTTTGCTCATTTCCTTCATCTTTTCTTTAGTCAGAAATTTTAATTTCATTATTATCACCCTTCTGTTTTTTTAATGTCATTAAGCAATCTATATTTATACTCACAACACCTTATGCTTTACTAAAACTTCTCTCAAATCCTTATAGAAGGAAAGAAGCTTTTCGTTAGGAAAAAGTTCTTGAGATTCCCAATTCCCCTCATCAACACTATGATAAGAATTTAAATAGTTGATTATGCTCTCCAATGCGTTTAAACCACCAACTTCAAACTTCATTGCGTAATCTAAGTAATTATTTAATCTACTCACAATGAACTCTTCGGGATTTCTATCTTTGAATATCTCGTATTTTGTTGCACTGTCTAATGCCCAAACACGTTCTAGTAATTGGCTAACCCTTTCTTGGTAAGAGTTCATTTTTATAACCTTGTTTAACTCAGAGTATAAAAATTTCAATTCGTCTTCGTACGTATCCTCATCTAAATCGTGTAATAGTTCCCCTCCATTATTCATATCGTATACCCGTAATTCATCGATACGATCATCCCACTCCATCGTTTCGATATGATGAATTTTAATTTTCAACTCGTCTATATATGTGAGTTCTTTTTGAAAATACTCCATCGAAAGACCTTTGAAAATTTTTGATAACTCTGGAATATACTTCGCTGGAATTTCTCTATTCCCCTTAAGCCACGCACTAATGTTAGGAGGTGAAATCTTTAATTTCTCCGCTAGATCCTTATTTTCCACATTAAAAACCTGACAAGTATATTCTAATCCAATCATTTTACCCATCTCCTTATCTATTAATTTAATATTCCTAAGAACACAATAACTGAATAATGATTAATTGTAAATAAAAAATGTTAATTTTGTTTAATTATTAACTAGTTTATTTTTATTACTCTAACTAATTACTCACTCAAATATCTAAGAAACAATCAGAGCACCATGAATTCAGAAAACAGTGATTTTATGAGTGAAAAAAATCCATAAAAAAGCCATGAACCTTATACAAGGTCATGGCTTCCCTTCATTTTAAAGCGATATTTAATGAATCAACTTAACCAGATGATGTCAAGACTCATGTTTCCATTCTAAGACGTCGTAATTGATTTGCTTTTTCATTTATCCGTTTCAGATTATTTCTGACACTAGCTGAACAACGTGGGAGCATTCGAATGTTCATTCCTTGACTAAATCACTACCTTATCCATTAAATCGTTTCTAGTGCATTCTGAGGCTCTATATATCCATGAAGGTCAGTGGGCTATGCTTTTGATACTTCTTTCCAATCTCTTCATCCGTGAAATCGAGATATGCCTTCTGTGTAACCTCAACAGATGAATGTCCAAGTATTCTGCACAGACTAAACCAGTCACCATTGTTTAATATATAATACTTGGCAAAGTTGTTTCTTAATTGGTGTGGATGAATAGGTATTCCCACTTTAGCACCTGCGTCACGCAGTGCTTTTTCATAATTTCTAACCTCTAGTTGTGTACCTCTAATAGTGGGAAAAAGGAATGGAGAATCCGAGTATCTGTCTCGATACTTCATCCATCTCTTTAATTCATTAGCAGTTTTATAAGAAAAATATACAAATCGCTCCTGCTTATTCTTAGTATTGATTATGTGAATGCTTTTATGTTTAAAATCGATGCTTACTGGTAGAAGCGATAGACATTCTCCGATTCTCATTCCAGTGTCAAGCAAAAGCCGCATTATAACGTTATTTCTATAACCATGAAAAGTTGAAAGGTCAAATTGGGAAAGGACTTTTTTTAATTGCTCGGGTGCTAAAGTCTTTTTTATTTTCCTTTCGATTTTCGGACTTTCCACATTGGTTAATGGGTTCTTCGGTATCTCCTTTTCAACATCATGAAGGTAATTGAAAAACACTTTGATATTCCGCACATAGTTAGCTATGGTTGCCGTTGAGATGTCTTTCTTGAAATCTGAACGACTTTCAGGATGATTAACTTCTTTTGATTCTTCAGTGCTTACGACAGTATACTTACCACGTTCCCTTAAATACTTGATGTATTGACGTATATGACCAGTCTGAACCTTTGTAACTTCATCAATCTTGAACTGTTGCTTTAAATATTGACCAAAGAGCTTTAACGCTTGTTCATAGCTTGCCATTGTTTTACGCGAAAGATTCTTGGAGGAACAAAATAACATGAAATTGTCTACTTGAAATTCGAAGTCCGTCACAACAAAAAACCGCCCTTCATTGGATTTTTGGAAACCCAATAAACAGCGGTTATAAATAGCTTTTCTCAAAAATATTTATCGGTTTAAAATGCACCATTTCGGATATTTATCGGTATCCTTACGTTACCTGTAAACACCTACCAGTACCTACAATCCCTTACCACGCACTGCCCCTAACCCTTTCAACTAACCTTATGCTCAATCCGCAGCTTGTCAGCTACCATGGCAATAAATTCCGAGTTAGTAGGCTTAGATTTGGAGATATTAATGGTGTAGCCGAATAAATGGCTGATGGAGTCGATGTTGCCACGGGTCCAAGCCACTTCAATTGCATGGCGAATCGCGCGTTCTACACGTGAAGGCGTGGTCTTGAATTTCTCTGCTATGGCTGGATAGAGTGTTTTTGTAATCGCACCAAGGATCTCGATATTGTTATATACCATGGTGATCGCTTCGCGCAGGTACTGATAACCCTTGATATGTGCTGGAACACCGATTTCATGAATGATCGAGGTAATGTTAGCATCAAGATTCTTGCCCTTTGTAAGCGGCACTACATTCGATCTGGACGTCGACGAATAGTTGTACATGTTAGAGGATGAGCTCATGCTGCCTTGGACCCCTACAAGCTGACGTACACGATTTGCCAGGACCTCCATATCGAACGGTTTCAAAATATAATAGGATGCACCAAGCTGTACAGCTCTTTGAGTGATGTTCTCCTGACCAAAAGCGGTCAGCATGATGATCTTCGGTTGAGGATTCAGATCCATATCACGCAGACGTTCCAAGACACCCAGACCGTCTAAATGTGGCATGATGATATCAAGAATAAGGACATCGGGAACTTTGCGTGCTTCGCTTAGCATTTGAAGCACTTCTTCACCATTGTAGGCGATACCCGTTACCGTCATATCTTCTTGTTCAGAAATGTATTCGGAAAGCAAATTCGTAAACTCCCTGTTATCATCGGCCAACAACACTTCAATATTCTGCACTGGCTGCTTCCTCCTTAATTATATCTGCTATTCGAAAATAACATTTTTTTCTTGTCTCTTAACATTTTCGACATGGAGATTGAATTCCCTTCTGTCGAAAATTATTTTTCTTTATTTTTTTTCTGGCATGGATTATAATTAAATATTTTATTTCAAAGTTCGATGATCTTCGTAATCCTTCGACAAAAAAATCTTAAGGCTAAACCGCCTTAAGATTTAATGGATACCTATTCTCCTGTAGGGTTACACCAGAATCCTTGAGCATCCATTCGATGAAGCAACCGTAGCCGGACTTAGGATCATTTACAAACACATGAGTTACAGCGCCGATGAGCCGTCCATTTTGAACGATTGGACTTCCGCTCATCCCTTGAACGATACCACCTGTCTTATCGATCAGTCGCGGATCTGTGATACGAATGACCATACCCTTTGTCGCGGGTGTCTGCTGATGTGCCACATGAATGATCTCAACCTTAAATCGTTCTACCTGCTGCCCATCTACAACGGTAAGAATTTCAGCTGGACCTTCCTTGACTTGATTGCTCATTGCCACAGGAATAGGTTCTTTATAAAGACTATGCTCGGGATTACGACTCATTTTACCGAAGATGCCAAAATCTGTGTTACTCTCCACATTACCAAGCACTTGGCTTTCTTTTAAGAAATGGGCTCGTTTCTCACCCGGATCGCCATCCTGGCTTTTAGAAATCGAAGTTACACTGGACTGAACAATATGACCGCTGCCAACAACAATTGGTGTTCCGGTATTCATGTCCGTAATCACATGTCCTAAAGCTCCATAAACCCCCTGTTTCGGGGCATAAAAAGTTAACGTGCCGACACCCGCTGCAGAATCTCGAATGTACAGGCCTAACCTCCAGACTTTGTCATTAATATCATACGCAGGTTTGAGCTTGGCTGTATGCTCTTTCCCAGCGCGTTTAAAGACAATCGTCAGAGAATTATTCGCTTTTCCAGCACGATCCACAAGCTTGGCCACCTTAGATAACTCGTCCAGCTTCTCTCCATCAATGGAGATCATCAAATCACCTGGCACCAAACCGCTGATCTCACCTGGGGAAAGCTTGGATTTCTCGGATACTTCAATCAGATGATGTCCAACAACCAGAACACCTGCTGATTTCACCTTTACTCCGATCGTTTGACCTCCCGGGATCACCTTCAGTTCCGGTTTGATTCCATGCGCACTCACCTTGGCAGGTTCACTGTTCAGTGGTGCGGCAAAACTTTGGTGGGTTCCCGTTATGCCCGATAAACTAAGAAAGAAGGCAAATAAAAGGCCTGGCATTAACTTCCTGAGGTTAGGCTTCAATGGCTGTCACGCTCCCTTTTGCTTCTTTCGCTTGACGAAAAAGGTGGTCGCCAATTGCGTACCTATAAGATAACCTTGCCCCCAGGCTTTTATTACTGTCAATCATTGTTCCGCTTAGCTTGTTGCAGCCTTACTTGCCTCGGCCAAATTAAGCATTTCCTGCGAGTGGTGCAATGTTTTTTCGGTAATTTCCACTCCACCCAGCATTCGGGCCAGCTCCATTACACGTCCATCATTCGTGAGTGATTCCACTTCTGTCATGGTTCTTCCGTCCTCAACCTTTTTGCGGATTAAATACTGATGATCAGCCATACAAGCCACCTGAGGTAAGTGCGTAATGGAGAACACCTGACATGTGGAGCTCAGCTTATACAGTTTATCTGCAATGGATTGAGCAGCCCGACCACTCACACCGGTATCCACCTCATCAAAAATTAGAACTGGAATCGCATCATGACGCGCAAAAATACTCTTCATTGCCAGCATAATACGCGACAACTCACCACCCGAGGCAATTTTGCCAAGGGGTCTTAACGGCTCGCCAGGGTTAGGGGAAATCATAAATTCCGCACTGTCGATCCCTTGTCTTGTAAGACGAATACGCCGACCCTTATACTCAACTCCACGCGGGTCCTCCAGCGTGTCTAATTTAACCTGTAGCGAGGTTCTTTCCATCTGAAGATCTTTAAGCTCACTCTCCACTTGCGTGGCTAAATCAGACGCACACAGCTTCCGTGCTTCACTTAATTCAGTAGCTGCTTCCATTAATACAGAAAGCAATGCATCGCGTTTGGTCGTCAGTTTCTCCAGGTATTCATCTTTATTCTCAAGCAGATCGGTTTCCCGATGGATTTGTTCATAATAAGCCAAAATCTGTTCTACACTATCTCCGTATTTACGGCGGAGTCCGGTAATTAAATCGAGACGATTCTCGATTTCTTCGAGCCGCTGTGGATTGAATTCGATCTCTTCTCGATAATCACGAAGCTGAAATGCAGCATCCTCCAGCTGATAATAAGAGGACTGCAACTGCTCGAGCACGGATTTAAGTCCCTTTTCATCATAACGAACCGCGTCCTCGAGTCTGGAAATGACATTACCGATGGATTCTAAGCCTTGTCTATCGTAGAGAAGCTCATATGCACCGGATACGGAATCCATCATTTTCTCACTGTGGGATAGTTTGACCCGTTCTTCGGCAAGTAATTCATCTTCTCCCGGTTTTAATGCTGCAGATGAAATTTCTTCTAACTGAAAACGGTACAAATCAAGCATTTGATAAGCCTTTTGGCTGGATTCCTGCAGCTCTCGGAGCTCTTTCTCCACTTTCGCAAAGGCGGAATACTTTTCCTGATATACCGCTTTTAGCGGCCCGATAATGGGTTCTCCGTATGTATCTAACAGTCCCAAATGTCGTTCTGCCTTCAATAAGTTTTGGTGTTCATGCTGTCCATGAATATTAACCAGCTGCTCGCCAATTTCACGTAGCATAGTAAGATTGACCATCTGTCCGTTTACACGTGATGTACTTTTACCCTGAGAGGTGAGCTCACGGCGTATTATAAGATGCTCCTCACGCTGAGCCTCAATGCCAAGACGCTCTAAAGTATCCCAGACGGGATGACCGCTTGGGAGGCTGAAGAGCGCTTCCATCTCTGCTTTTTCACAACCGTAACGAATAGAATCCGCGGAGCCGCGCCCTCCGGCAATCAGTCCAAGCGCATCAATAATAATGGATTTACCTGCCCCAGTCTCCCCTGTGAGCACATGGAAGCCAGGATAAAAATGCACATCTACCGCCTCAACGACGGCTAGATTGCGGATAGACAAGGTTTCTAACACTAATAGAGCACCTCCGAGAAGATGATAAGAATTTGATAGAATAAAAAATTAAGAAATGTAACCCATGATTTGTGAAATTACATTCTTGCTGTCCTCAGGCTGGCGGCAAATAATAAGAATGGTATCATCGCCAGAGATGGTCCCCATAATTTGTGGCCAGTCAATATTATCAATCAAAGCAGCGACTGAGTTAGCCGTACCCGGTAAGCATTTCATCACCACAAGATTAGCCGATGAATCGATCTGCACAAAGTTATCCACCAAAACGCGCTTTAGCTTCTGTATTGGATTGTACCGTTGATCCGTTGGAAGCGAATATTTGTATCTTCCATCATCCATAGGCACCTTAATGAGCAATAGCTCTTTAATATCTCGAGATACTGTAGCTTGAGTAACCTGAAAACCGGATTCACGCAAGGCTTCCACCAGCTCGTCCTGTGTCTCGATATCCTTTTGCGTAATAATCTCGCGTATCTTAATATGTCGTTGTCCCTTCATTGTTGCCTCCTAAAAGTTTTGTAAGCGACACTTCCAGATTAGCAGCGACAAAACTACATCGGAAGCATGGACTTAGTTTTGTAAGCGATGCTCCCCGAATTGCTTCGGCAAAACTACTTCGGAAGCATACACCTAGTTAAATATGGACTCAGTTTGATTCTCCGTCATCCCTGCCGAGCCTAATCACTTGAATAGATCCCGCAGCAACATTAACATACAAAACTCCGCTACATTCCGGATAAATCAGTAAGTAAGGAAGCAAGGTATCTCGTAAGCCGCTGCCTGTGAAATCCAAAGGTTTGCGTGGTCTAGAAAGGATAACCAAATATATTGATCCTTCCTCTTTAGTCGCCACATAATCTATAAATAACCGGCTATACATCTGCGCCCCGTTTACGTTGAAGGACAACGGGATTTTGAGCTTCCCTCCAACGACCTCGTACCCTTCATCCTCTAGTATGTCTATAGATGGGTGAGGAATAATCACTTTATTAAACGGGATCTGATCCTTCATGAAAGAACGCGGAGAACTTTGCAGCCATATATATATCCGATAAATTATAAAAATCGATAATGCTACTCCAATAAACGCCATGACGACCTTGTCAGAGCTACCCGCCACTATCAATCACCTCGGTGATTTATTCGCGTGAAGCCATGCCAATTCCTTCTTCTAAGCTGTCTTTTTAGAAGCTTTCCGAATAATTGTTATTTTCCATATGGAAAAAGAAACTCACCGGCGCGATGAGTTTCCATGAGTCGAATTTACATTAAAAGTACCCGTAGCCTGCTTAATCACTTCATCCGCTAGGGATGGGAAATTCTCCACTGGAAGGACTGTTGATACAGCCTCTGAAGGCTCTAATATACCTTCTTCAGCTTCCGCCAATTCAGGTGTTAGTCTCCAGTGAGCAAGAAACTCAATATTGCCTTCCCCGCCTGTAATCGGTGAAAAAGTTAATCCCTTCAGCTGGTATCCTAGCTCTGCCGCCATGGTCAGTACATTAATTAATACCTCTTTATGAACAGCAGAATCACGAATTACACCTGATTTACCAACCTTCTCCCGTCCTGCCTCAAACTGTGGCTTGATCAGCGCAGCAATATCCGCCGGGCGCTTAAGCAAAGCTTTGAGCGGTGGAAGAATTATTTTTAAGGAGATAAATGAAACATCAATACTCGCAAAATCCGGAATAGGACCCACCAAATCTGGAGGCGTCATATATCGGAAATTCGTTCGTTCCATCACACTAACACGTTCATCATTACGCAGCGACCAGTCCAGCTGATTATAGCCAACGTCAATCGCGTACACATGGCTTACCCCATTCTGAAGTGCACAATCCGTAAAGCCTCCAGTAGAAGCACCGATGTCCAGCATGGTCCGTCCCGTAAGATCAATATTAAATTGGCGTAGAGCCTTCTCCAGCTTTAGTCCCCCACGACTGACATAGGGATGCACAGAGCCTTTAACCTTAAGGGTAGCCTCCCGTGACACCTTCATACCAGCCTTTTCAATGCGTTCTTCATCCGCGAGCACCAGTCCTGCCATAATAGCTGCTTTAGCCTTCTCACGGCTTTCATAAAAACCTTGCTCAACAAGTAGTACATCTATCCGTTCTTTACGGTGTTCCATGGTCATCTCCCGATCGTTCAAAGGGTTGCTAATTTCCGGCTTCCATTTAGGAAGACGAAGTTGTTTTGTAGTTATATGCACTCAAAGCCATCATGGACTTGATACGTGCACACAGCGCTTCTACAGTAAGACCTGTTTCCTGGCGCTGTTCTTTAATAGAGCCGTGCTCCACAAAGATGTCAGGTACACCCATCAGATGTACACGAGCGTCATAAATTTCATTCTCTGCGTAGAATTCTAATACCGAGCTGCCGAGACTTCCCGCTTGGCAAGCCTCTTCAATAACAACCATGTTGGTTCCAGCGTGAGCCAAATCAAGCAGCATGGAGTTGTCCAGTGGCTTCAGGAACCGCGCATTCACGACGCCTACCTGAATCCCTTCCCGCTTCAGTAAATCAGCGGCTTCTTCAGCCACTTGAACCATAGGTCCACAGGCTACAACAGCATAACCTTCGCCTGTACGTAGTCGTTCCCATGATCCGATTGGAATAGTACGCAGCTCAGGATCCATTGCTACACCTGTACCGTTAATACGCGGATAGCGATAAGCAATCGGACCATCATTATATTCAAGCGCCGTCTTCATCATATGACGCAGCTCATTTTCGTCTTTTGGCATCATCATCACCATATTCGGAATATGGCGCATAAAAGCAACATCGTACACACCCTGATGAGTCTCACCATCCGCACCTACAAACCCCGCGCGGTCAATGGCGAACATAACATTCGCGTTATGTCGGCAAATATCATGGACGATCTGATCATAGGCACGCTGCATGAAGGTAGAATACACCGCATATACCGGCTTCATCCCTTCCATAGCCAAAGCCGCACAAAGCGTAGCCGCATGTTGCTCGGCAATCCCGACATCAATCATACGATCGGGAAATTCCTTAGCAAAAGGAAATAAACCCGAGCCTCCTGGCATCGCAGGTGTAACAGCAATCAGACGGGAATCTTCCCGGCCCAGTTCGATCAGTGTCTCGCCAAATACTTCCGTGTACATTGGAGGACCCACAGCTTTAAGCGCCTGACCCGACTCAATTTTGTAGGGCGAAATGGCATGTGATTTATAGAAATCGGTCTCAGCCGGTTTGTAGCCCTTACCTTTCGTTGTTAGTACATGTACCAACACAGGTCCAGCCACGTTATCTGCTTGGTGGAAGGTATCAATCATCTTCTCCAAATCATGTCCATCAACCGGACCGAGATACGTAAAGCCGAGCTCTTCAAACAATACGCCAGGTACCATCATATATTTGAGACTATTCTTTAACTGTTCAGCAGTCTTCGCTAAACGTCCTCCGATGGCCGGAATCTTCTTAAGCAGCCCTTCTACCTCGTCTTTGGCACGCAAATAGTGGCGATCCGAACGTATTTTGCTTAGATAATTGTGCATGGCCCCTACATTAGGAGCAATCGACATTTCATTATCGTTCAAAATAACCATCAGCTTACGCTTCTCATGGCCAATATGGTTAAGTGCTTCAAACGCCATTCCACCAGTAAGAGCGCCGTCACCAATCACGGCAATCACCTTATTGTCTTCACCCTTGAGATCGCGGGCCATCGCCATTCCCATTGCTGCCGATAATGAGGTACTGCTATGTCCAGCTTCCCACACATCATGCTCACTTTCGGAGCGCTTAACGAAGCCGCACAAGCCCTGATATTTGCGCAGGGTATCGAAGCGGTCTTGACGACCGGTCAGGATTTTGTGGACATATGCCTGGTGCCCAACGTCGTAAATCATTTTGTCCCGAGGGCTGTTATAACAATAATGCAAAGCCAAGGTAAGCTCCACGACTCCTAGATTGGATCCGAGGTGCCCCCCAGTTGCTGTTAGCTTCTCAATCAGAAATCGACGAATTTCCTCCGCTAGGGTAGTCAATTCATCGACTGACAATGATTTTAGTTGCTCAGGATCATTTATTTGTGGAAGCAGCACGTATAGTTCCCCGCTTTCCTAGATGTTGTAAATTATATAAAACCCATTATAACACAAACGAAACGGCTGTCGAAATACAGCCGTTTCGAAAGTTCATAATTAGTGATCACGTGCCATTAAGTAATCTGCAATTTCCAGCAGGCGCTGGCTATCATGAAAGCCACCGTTCAGAACAGCATTATGGGCTGTTTCAGTAAGCTGCTTCACTTCTTCTCGCGATGCTTCGAGGCCAATAAAATAAGGATAGGTTACTTTATGCTGCTTAACATCACTGCCTGTTTTTTTGCCAAGTTTACCTTCGTCTCCAATTAAATCTAGAATGTCATCCTGGATTTGAAAAGCGAGTCCAATGGCTGTTCCAAATTTATGCAAAGCCTCAAGCTGCTGCTCGTTAGCACCTGCAATACGACCGCCAGCTAGCAGCGAAAAGATAATCAAATCCCCTGTCTTATGCAGATGAATGTACTTCAGCTGTGCAAGATCGGTTAGACCCTGCTCGCCTTCCATATCTGCAATCTGACCGCCAACCATACCACGAGGACCTGCCATTTCCGCCAAATCCTCTACGATGGATAGTACACTTTCTGCAGGGACACCAAATTTACGCGAGGCTTGTACCACACTGTAGAAAGCATGGGTCAGAAGGGCATCACCCGCAAGAATAGCGGTCGCTTCGCCAAAGACTTTATGATTCGTCAGCTTTCCGCGCCGATAATCATCATTATCCATGGCAGGCAAATCATCATGAATTAACGAGTAGGTATGTACCATCTCTATAGCAGCAGCGACAGGCAGGGCAGCCTCTCGACTTCCTCCCAGTGCTTCACATGCGATAATCACCAGCAGTGGCCGGAGGCGTTTGCCCCCAGCCATAAGTGAATACTTCATGGCTTGCTGCAAATTCTCTGGAACCATCCATTGCGCGGGGAGAATAACCTCTAGTTCATGTGAGACTAGATCGCTTAAGGACGCAATGTATTCCTCCAGTGGCTGACGCAGTGTTTCTCCTTCAGAGCTTCTCTCAAGCTCATGCTCAAAGCGAGTCATCGGCGTCCCCTTCCAGACGTGCACCAAACGGCTTCTTACGCAGTTCTCCGTCCTCTAGGGTAATCATTTCGATCTTACGCTCTACCTGCTCAAGCTTACTGCCGCAAAGCTGAGATAACTTCATACCTTGCTGAAATAAATCGATGGCCTTCTCCAGGGGAACGTCGCCGTGTTCAAGCTCACGTACGATTTCCTCCAGCCGGTCCATGGCGCCTTCAAAATCAAGTTCCGCTTCCTTCGTCATCGTCTTTGCCACCCTCCTTCATTCCCCATACCTGGCAGTTCAGCTGTCCGTCATTCATCTTTATCACTACAAGATCGCCAAGCTGTACTTCGGTCAGCGATTTGATTAAATGTTCTTCTGCTTCGTCATAGACTAAGCTGTAGCCTCTCGACATAACTTTAAGAGGGCTCAGTGCATCCAGATGACGAATCTCCGCTACATAGCGAGCTCGCTTCTCCTGCAGGCGGGCCTGCATAGCGCCCATCAGCTCACGGCGCATGCTTTCAGTGCGCTGACGCGCAGCGGCAACACTGCCGTGCGGATGGAACCGCTGCAGACTATGATGCAGCACAGCTTTGCGCTCGCGGGAACGGCTGAGCCGTGCATCCGCTGAGCGCTGGAGCCGCTCACGCAGCTGATCCAGCCGCTGCGTGTGCTGCATCAGCGAGCGGCGCGGGCCTGCCAGCGCCAGCGAGCGTTCCAGCCCCGCGTGACGCTCGCGTCCGCGCTGGGCGCGTCTTTGCAGCGCTTGGCGCAGCCGCTGCTGCTGCCCGCGAAGCTGCGCAGCTAGCTCGCCGGCATGTGGCACGGCCAGCTCCGCGGCCGCTGTGGGCGTAGCCGCGCGGAGGTCGGCGGCGAAATCGGCAATCGTGAAATCGGTCTCGTGGCCAACGGCCGAGATGACCGGAATCCCTGATGCCGATATCGCTCGCGCTACTTCCTCCTCGTTAAACGCCCACAGCTCCTCGAGCGAACCGCCGCCGCGGCCGACGATAAGCACGTCGGCCTCACCCATGCGGTTCAGCGCTCCAATCGCCTTCACAATCGAAGGTGCGGCGCCTTTGCCTTGCACCAGTACGGGATAGATTACAATAGCCACCTGCGGAAACCGCCGCTGGAGTGTAATCACGATATCCCGTACTGCTGCCCCCGTTGGCGAAGTAATCACGCCAATGCACTTTGGAAAGCGAGGCAAAGGGCGTTTACGCGCTTCTGCAAACAGCCCCTCTTGCTCAAGCTTGCTCTTCAGCTGCTCATAGGCTAAATATAGACTACCAATTCCATCTGGCTGCATGTGTGTGGCATAGAACTGATACTGCCCGTCCCGTTCATATACGGTCACATTACCTCTAGCAATTACCCGAGCACCTTCCTTCGGAATAAAGGGCAGGCGCTGGTTATGAGAAGCAAACATAATCGCTTTGATCCGACTGCTCTCATCCTTTAGCGTGAAATACATATGACCGCTACCATGATGCGTAAAGTTGGAAATCTCTCCGCGAATCCATACATCCGAAAGTAAATTATCCGAGTCTAGCTTCATGCGGATGTAACGGTTGAGTTCTTTTATCGAATAGACCTGCCGCTCTGCCGCCATGAATTCCTACCCCTATTCCAAGCCGTGACGGCGTTTAGCCGCAATCAGCGTGTTGCTCATCAGCATTGTAATCGTCATCGGTCCAACCCCACCCGGAACAGGTGTGATGTATCCGGCAACTTCTTTTGCACTATCATAATCAACGTCACCTGCAAGCTTACCGTTATCCAAACGGTTCATACCCACATCAATGACAACAGCACCCGGTTTCACGTACGAAGCGTCAATGAAGTTCGCGCGTCCGATCGCAACAACTAGAATATCCGCTTGACGGCTAATTTCTTGCATATTAGCTGTACGGGAATGGCACATCGTCACAGTAGCATTCTCACGTTGCAATAACAAAGATACAGGCTTGCCTACAATATTACTGCGGCCAATGACCACAGCATGTTTACCAGCCATTCCTGTTCCTGTTCGTTTAATTAGTTCAATTACACCTGCCGGTGTACAAGGAAGCAGACTGTCAGCACCAATCACTAGGTTACCTACATTTACAGGGTGGAAGCCGTCAACGTCTTTCTCCACGGAGATCGCATCAATAACAGCTTTTTCCTCAATATGCTTAGGCAATGGAAGTTGAACTAGAATCCCATCAATATCATCGCGTTCATTAAGCTGCGCTACGAGAGCTAGCAATTCTTCTTGCGTAGTAGACTCATCCAGTTTATGCACTTCCGAATGGAAACCAAGGCTAATACAAGATTTTTCCTTGTTGCGAACATACACTTGTGATCCTGGATCTTCACCTACTAGAATTACTGCCAGACCGGGCTTCACGCCACGTTTCGCCAGTTCAGCAACCTCCTGGGCAATACCAATACGAATTTCCTCAGATACTTGTTTACCACTGATGATTGCTGCTGTCATGATAGTCTCTCCCCTTTTATATACTTTACTATTGTACAAGCATAAACGCCTTTGGCGTCCTTATGAGAACGGTAAGCGTTTATGCGAGAAATATAAAACATAAAGAATAGGTGAATAACTTATACTTACTTATATTTATAAAAATTAAGAATGGTCAGCTTTAATTGTATCTATCTCCTGAATCATCTTACCAAGCACACCGTTTACAAACTTACCGGAATCATCCGTTCCAAAATGCTTGGCCAAATCTATAGCCTCATTCACAGCAACCTTAGCCGGAACATCATTCGCGAACACCATTTCATACGCCGCAAGACGTAAAATTTGACGATCCACACGTGACAGACGGCTCATTTGCCAGCCTTTCAAGTAATGCTCAAGCATATCGTCAATTGCAACCTTGTGCTCCCACACACCGTTTACATGCTCCACCACATAATGCTTAAGCTGAATTTCGTCCGTAATTACACGTTCGGTTTCATTCTCCTCTGAAGCTTCCTCCAGTAGCATCTCTACGGCTTCTGCGCTCTCTACATCGTTCATTTCCATCTGATACAGGCTTTGGACAATAATCTCTCTCGCTATACGTCTTTTCATGTGTTCCTCCTAAAATCTTATATCGCATTAACATCTTTACTCAAACTTCTATAACGTCGGGCAACCATACATATAACTTCACACCTCAAGCGTAATAATAATTCAGACTTTAATCACATCGCCTATAATTATTTTAAGCCCAAATCCTTCGAATTCTATCCCTAATCCTTAGAGGATTATTGTCCGATGTCCGTTTAAGATACCTTTTCCAATTAAAAAAACCGCAAAGTCTTTCTTCCAGGGGCATTGGACAACACAAACTTACGGCTTCCTGCTCCGGGAAAAAGACTATCGCGGTTCACTTGAAGGGACGCCAGCGTCCGGATAGACGCGTAATCAGCTCCTGCCACTGAAACAGGGGAGCCTCTGCGTTATCCTTTCTTTTGCCGAACGTATATCCGATGAACACTACCAGTGCAAAGAACAACATATCCCAAAAACCGCAAATTAAATATATCAACCCTAGACCAATGCCGAAAGTCACTCCGGCGATTCTACCCCCGTGACTTTCCCATACTTCTTTCCAAGACATAAGGGAAATTCACCTCTATTCCACTCGACTTTTGAAGCTTGGAGACTGCGTAAGGTTAGCAATATATACAGACACATCCGCAACCGGAATACCGGTTGTCTCCTGCACAAAATCATGCACCTGACGTTGCACTTCTGTGGTTAGCAGCGGCAATGAATGTTCACCATCCACTACTGCGCGAATTGTAATTTCAAGGCCCGCCTGAGAAACGCGAATACGCGATTTGAGATCTCTGATTCCCTTCACTTTACCGGCAGCCTTCAAACTCAGATTCTCAATGGTCTCCACTGAAATCTGGATATCCCCATACTCCGTACGCTGATCAACAGAAGGTAAAGAAGCGCGATCACGACGCAAAGAGATGTAGAAAAATCGGATGCTCAGAAGGAACAAGACAACTGCTACTACAATTGCAGTAATATAAGCTGCTGGTCCATTCTCAATCTCCAAAGTTTTAGGAATAGCACCGCTCAAGAGGAGGATGGCAATAACAGATAATATTCCGATACTTAAGCTGTAGACAAACAGCAAAAGTCTGTCCAAAATTTTTGCCACGAGTCTCATAACCTCCTTAAATTAGAGTAAACCCTCGACTTTGCTGTCGGGGGTTTATGGAAGAACGACGACTGTTATTTCACGCGAAGAATCGTTTCAGCTTCCTCGTTCTTGTCGACAGTGTTGTTGTTCTTGAACTGTACATCATGAATATGCACATTCACTTCCACAACAGTCAGACCAGTCATAGTCTCGATGGAACGCTTAACATTACGCTGAATTTCAGCAGCCACTTCAGGAAGACGGTTACCATATTCAATGATTACAGAAACATCCACTGCAGCTTCGCGTTGTCCAACCTCTACTTTAACTCCTTTAGACAAGTTCTTACGTCCGAGAAGCTCAACAATACCACCGGCGAAACCACCGCTCATGCCAGCTACACCTTTAACCTCAACGGTCGCTAAACCTGCGATCACCTCGATCACTTCAGGAGCAATCTGGATCTCACCGATTTCTGTCCGTTCGTATTCTGTCGGCAATGTACTCATTTTAGACTTCACACCTTTCAACAAAGATTCTCATAAATTCAAGCGTAAAGCACGTCTCTTATTAAACATACTATATCATTTGACGAACTTTATGACAAACAAAGCGAAGTCGTCCTAAATTTCATACTCTTCCAGAAACTTGATGTCAAAATTACCATCCAGAAATACAGGATGCTCCAACAGTTTCTGGTGGAAAGGGATCGTAGTATGGATTCCCTCCACGGCAAATTCAGCCAAGGCGCGCTTCATCTTTGCAATCGCTTCCTGACGTGTGGGTGCCCATACAATCAGCTTTGCAATCATAGAATCATAGAAAGGGGAAATCGTATAACCAGGGTACGCCGCGCTGTCTACACGAACACCAAGACCTCCAGGCGGCAAATAAAAGCCGATTTTACCTGGTGAAGGCATAAAATTACGCTCTGGATCTTCCGCATTGATACGGCATTCAATCGACCAGCCATTAATCTCGATATCTTCCTGTGTAAAGGACAAAGGATTTCCTTCTGCAACCGAAATCATTTCCTTGATCAAATCCACACCCGTAACCATTTCCGTTACCGGATGCTCTACCTGAATACGAGTATTCATCTCCATGAAGTAGAACTGTCCATCCGGTCCAAGCAAGAATTCAAGCGTTCCTGCTCCCGAATAATTCACTGCGAGTGCTGCACGAACTGCTGCATTCCCCATCGCTTCACGGATATCCGGTGTAAGTACAGAACAAGGTGCCTCTTCAATCAGCTTTTGGCGACGACGCTGTACGGAGCAGTCGCGTTCACCTAAATGCACTACATTACCATGCTTATCTGCAATAATTTGAATTTCTACGTGCTTCATACCTGTAAGGTACTTTTCCAAATATACACCAGCGTTGCCGAACGCCTTCTGCGCTTCCTGTTGTGCAGCAGTAATCTGCTTCACCAATGATTCCTCGTCCTCAGCAATCCGGATGCCCTTACCCCCGCCACCTGCGGTAGCCTTAACGATAATCGGGTATCCGATATCACGGCCCAGCATGACGGCTTCCTCAACATCACCTACAAGGCCTTCTGAGCCCGGGATGATCGGAACTCCAGCCAGCTTCATGGTTTCCTTCGCCACAGCTTTATCACCCATACGGTTGATTGCATCTGGAGATGGCCCAATGAAGATAATATTGCAAGATTCACAAATCTCTGCAAAATCTGCATTCTCAGCTAAAAATCCATAACCAGGATGGATGGCATCACATTCTGTTAAGGTAGCTACACTCATAATATTTGTAAAGTTCAGATAGCTGTCCTTGGACGGCATCGGACCGATGCAGTAAGCTTCATCAGCCAACCGGACATGAAGTGAATCCCGGTCGGGTTCCGAATAGACCGCGACGGTGGAAATGCCCAGTTCTCGGCAGGCCCTAATAATGCGGACCGCGATTTCGCCGCGGTTGGCAATCAACACTTTTTGAATGTTCATGCGTTTCCTCCCAAAGTTTTGCGAAGCTTCCGCTCCATAAGTAATCTGCGGTATTTATTCCGGTTTAACCAAGAATAGGGGTTGACCGTATTCTACAAGCTGACCATTCTCTGCCAGTACGGACACGATTTCACCTTTAATCTCCGCTTCCAGCTCATTCATCAGCTTCATCGCTTCGATAATGCATACCGTTGTTTTCTCACCAACACGGTCTCCAACATTAACGAACGACGGCATTTCCGGAGAAGCGGCACTATAAAATGTTCCCACCATTGGAGATACAATTTTATGTAGTTTGCCTTCTGCGGCGGCTTGTGCCTGCTGCGCTGGAGGAACCTCACTGATTACTGGATAGGACACTTGCTGCACGCTCTGCGGCTGCGGGGCAGGCGTAAAGGGATAGGCATTATAAGGAGTCGCCTGTACTGCTGTTCCATCAGCTTCAGGGCGATCCGGTTTGCGAATTGCAAGCTTCATTCCTTCGCTTTCGATCTCCAACTCATGTACAGAGGAGGTCTGGTCCAGCAATTTAATTAATTCCTTAATTTCGCTCAACTTGAACATACATTAGTTCACTCCTTCAGCTTTCTCTCGAAGCCACTTCTTAAGCGGACAAGATAACTTTATGTATTATATCATAAACGCTAGAAATGGAAAGAGCCCGGGAGAACCCGAGCTCTTTCGTCATATTCCCTATAATTTCACGTCTTATTATTTCTCGGAAACATACTGAACACTAACTTTATCCTGAGACACACTCAGTTCTTTCATTACGAGATCAACGATGCTAACCGCTTGTTTTACATCCAGCTTCTCACTCAGTACGACTACTTTATAGCTGTCCCCAGCTTCTTCCTTCACGATGGCTTCCCCATATTTTTGTTGAAGCTGTTCTTCAATGCCCGTAATTTTAGATTCTTTTTCTTCCAGGTTAAGGAGCTGTTCTTGAGCAACTGCGTTATCAGCAGGCGTCTTCTCCATGTCGTTAATCAAAGCGAGTAAGTCTTGTTGGCTCTTTAGATTCTTTTGTTCACGTTCATACAGGTAGTTAGTGAACATGCTGCTCGCCGATACACTTTGTGAAGCTACTTCATCCAGGATTTCTTTATCATTCTTAGCAGGGGTTTTGGATGTTGTAGTAGCCGCTGTATCCTTAGCTGCCGTATCCTTAGTTACTGTATCCTTAGCTGCTGTTTCAGAAGTTTTACTGGAGTCTTTTGCAGCAGTGTCCGTCGAAGCTTTCTCAGAGTTACCGCTGTCTGCTGCTTTACTGCTATCATCCTTAACCGCTGTAGTTGCACTGTCATCAGTAGTTGCAGTGGTTGCACTATCGTCAGCGGCTTTAATGCTGCTAGCGCTATCTACAACGCCTTCATCAGCAACTACATCTCCTTGACTAACCACTTCATTCACTACGATACCTTTGTCGCCAACCGTTGGTAACGCTGCGTTTGCTGTGTCTTTTTTCAGAGAATCCACCTGCATTGTCCCTGCCGTGTCTTTTGGAACCGATGCACCTGAATCTTCAGTAAATAAATAGTATGCCGAGAGTACAACCATCAAACTGAGCATAGAAACCAACCATATTGTTTGTCTTTTGCCGTTCATTTCTTATTCCTCCTAAAATTTAATCTAGTGGCTGCTTCGGAAGCACTCACTTCTTGACTTTCTCCTGCTAC
This sequence comes from Paenibacillus sp. FSL K6-2859, assembly GCF_038008265.1. Taxonomy (NCBI): domain Bacteria; kingdom Bacillati; phylum Bacillota; class Bacilli; order Caryophanales; family Paenibacillaceae; genus Paenibacillus; species Paenibacillus sp. FSL K6-2859. Next base: position 4,944,202 of record NZ_JBBOYU010000001.1, read on the forward strand.
TCTTGTTTGCGTGGTACTACTGAAATCCGCTGAATCGGAACATACAAGCCTTTTTCGATAGCCTGCTCTATGAGTCCACGGACAACCTTGTTCTCTGCCCCTTTGGCAACTACCAGTACGCCACGAACCTGAGGCTTAATCCGCTTCGTCACAATAGGTGTCTCATCGCCCGATTGTGAGTAGGTTACGATTTCGCCATCCCTTGTATATTGCGTCGTGTGACGTTTACCACCACTGGCATCCGTCTCTTCACTAAGCTGCTGGGAGTCGTTCATATTGCGCACCACGACAATTTCTTCTGTTGACTCCACGGTAACCATAATATCGACGGTACCGACGCCAACGATTTTCTCTAAAATCTCCTTCATTCGGTTCTCCATCGCCAGTTCAATGCTTTCGAATGAATTGCTTGTTGTTGGATCACTCTGCACCAGCGCCGTTTGGGAAGACTGATTCTGCGGTGGCTCACGCCCCGTATTCTCGTTATCAATCTTCTTCACATTGACGAAGGAATTAAACAGCATAATCGCTGCGCCCAGCAGACCCAGAATGATTAGCCAGCGTAAAGTATGACTTCTCTTCGGACTGCCAGCCCCACCCCCAGCCCATTGCTCCAGCTTTTTCAGCCAATTGCCCACTCCTATCCCTCCTAACCTTGATCGTTTAGAAGCTACAGACTCATAACTTGACGTTATTCACAACGCCGCCATCCACTTGGATTACTTTGGGATCCAAATCCCATTTTTGTTCCAACAGCTTTACGATGGACTCCGTTTCACTTGAAGATGTGTTATTTTCTGTTACATTTCCGTTCACTGCTTTGGGCTCATCTGCAGAAGCTGATCCATTCTCTGGATTCGTTCCGATCTTTACTTCTACAGGCTCTACAGGAGCGATTGCAATTGGCGGAGCAGCGGCTGCGCTGGAAGTACCGGAAGCCCCTATAGAATTAACTGTTGCTTGGGACATTGAGACCTTCACTGCGGAGATGACAGGAACATCTTCATTACCAGAGCCGCCGGATTTCCCCATGCCGAGCGTTACAGTGACATTAACCCCGCGTTTTCCGGTCTCGCTGATGATCTGCTCCCTCATTTGCTCAGCAACCTCTTCTGCGGCCAGCTTTAGGCTTTGATCCTGGCGCCCTTGTGCAAGCTTCTGACCATCTGCCAGAATCTTTTCCAAAGAGGGATCTCCACTTCCCCCTCCTGTGAACAAGCCTCCTTCTTTCTCCTGACGACCCATGGCTATACTCAGCTCGGCTATGGCGTCACCTTTAAGGAGAGAAACGATTGGGCTAAGCATGGTAAGTAAGATCAGGAGGCTCAGCACCAGCCTTGCATACCGCTCCATGGACTTACTCGGAAGGAGTAACTCAACGAACGATGCCAACAATACGACAAGAATGATCTCCCGCAGCCATCCTCCTAACCAGCTCATTTTTTCCTCCTAAAAGTTTTGTTAGCATAGCCTTCAGCGAATTTACTTCGTACAAAACTCACTCCGAAAGCACCCGCTAAGTTTTGTTAGCATAGCCTTCGCGAATTTACTTCGTACAAAACTCACTCCGAAAGCACCCGCTAAGTTTTGTCAGCAGATTCACCTCATCATGACGGTTAAATTGCCAGCGGTTAGCATGATCGTGACGGCCATAAAAAACATTAACGATACCGCTGCCAAAGCTGCGAATACGTACACCATGCTTTTTCCGATCGTCTGGAGGCAGACCACAATCGGCGTCTCTCCTAAGGGCTGCATTACAGCAGCAGCTACATTGTAGATCAGAGCAAGCACCAGGATTTTGATCGCTGGAAAAGCACAAAGGAACAAAATGATGATGACACCGGATAACCCAATGGCGTTCTTCACCAGAAGTGAAGCTGAGATCACTGTGTCTGTAGCATCCGCGAACATTTTTCCGATGACCGGAACAAAGTTGCCTGTAATATATTTAGCGGCCCTGATCGTAACCCCATCTGTCACTGAACTCGTAATTCCCCTGACTGAAATCACACCGAGGAACACAGTGAGCAGTACTCCTAGTAATCCAGCTCCGATATTTCTTAGCAGATTCGCCAGCTGGGTCAGCTTGTATTTCTCCGACAGTGCACTCACGAGATGTAGCACCGCTGAAAAGAATAATAGTGGAAAGACAATGGTATGGATCAGTGTGCCAACGGTATGAATCATAAAAACAATTAGTGGATGTGTGACCGAGACGGTAACAATGTTCCCCATGGAAGCCAGTAACGCGAACAGTAGCGGAATCATGGCCATCATAAAATCAATCATCCGGTCGATAGCATCCTTCGCATAACCTATAGCGATATTGAAGCTGTTCACGGCAATAACGAGCACTACCATATAGCAGAGCGTATAAGCCACCTTGCTGACCGTTTTTCGCTCAAAAGCGGTTTGTAGCGTCTCCAGTATCATGCTGAGCACACTGACCATGACAATCGTGACCAGCAGCCTTCCGTTGTACAACACCTCATGCCACATAAAACCAAGTAGCCCAGATAATACACCTTGCAAGCTGAGTCCCTTATCCCCTGGAAGCAGCATGTCCATAAGTGATGGTGTTGCCCCGTCTGGAAAAAAACCTCCGTAATCCTTCATCAGTTGATCCCAGTACGACTCCACCTTATCTGTTGGCAGATTGTTCACCTGACCCTTGACCCACTGGTCTACCGGGGAGGCATTAACGCCCGATCCTGACGCTGGAGAAGCTATGGCCACTTGAGCTGTACCTGCAAACCATAGAATGAAGAAGCATGGGAGCAGCAACAGTATTATTTTAAATTTTGGAGGACGAAAAACACTGCACTCTTGCATAACTTCTCCTCCCTAATCGTTGCTTAGCTTCCTTCAATTGCTTTAAGCAGGTAGCAGCTTCATGACCGTTTCAATAATGATGCTGATAATGGGTACAGCTAGTACCATAATGAGGACTTTTCCGGCGAGCTCTATTTTGGAAGCAATCGATTCCTGCCCTGCATCACGCACGATCTGTGCTCCAAATTCAGCGATATATGAAATTCCGATGATTTTGAACACGGTCTTTAAATAGATCATTTCCATCCCCGATGACTCTGCCACCCGCTCCAGTGTGGAAAGTATCATTCCAATCTTGCCGATTAGAAACAGGAAGATCAGAATCCCTGTGGCAGTAGCGAGGAGAAAGGCAAACATCGGTTTTTGTTCCTTCAGCACGAGAATCAATATGGTCGATATCAGCCCGATTCCAACAACTTGAATGATCTCCATAGCACGCCTATTGAAAAAGAAAGATCGTTTTTATTTCCTGCAGCAGTCCGTCCAGCATTCGAATAACCATAAATAGCACGACGACGAACCCGATTACGGTAACCCAATGTGCGAAATCTTCTTTTCCCATCTGTTTAAGCACCGTGTGTATCATGGCGATAATTATGCCAATGCCGGCAATTTGAAAAATCGCATTGACTTCAATATTCATTCCTGGCACCTCGCTAAAAGATCAAAATGACGATCAATGCTCCAAGCAGCAGACCCAGGCTTTTACTCAATTTTTCATATTTGCCCTGATCCTCTCTGGCCACCGACTCCTCCTGCTTCAATTGCTGCAATGCTAACGCGATATGAGTGCTCTGATTGGACCTATCGCTTGTACCGAGAGTACAACTGAGCTGGCGGAGAATCTCTTTTTCTGTCCCCTTCAATGCGGTAGACTTCCAATGCGAATCCATAGCCCTCTGAATGGCATCCTGGGCGCTTCGGTCATGGGGTGGGCTCATCTCCTCAGCTGTTTTAACAAACAACGTTTTGAGCGGTTCCTTCGACTGAATCCCTATACGCCGCATAGCTTCAGGCAATGGGGTAAAGCCATACATAATTTCTGTTTCCAGCCGCTGTAGCGCTGCTATTAAGCCTCTGATATGTCTTGGCCTGTCTGCATATTGTTTTGCAAATTGTAGCCCTGCCAGCGTACCAGCCAGCACAATCAGAACGGCACCAAATAGCTTAAGCATGTATATCACCACCTAATCGATCCCCGGGTGAGATAAGAAGTAATCCGCGTTTTTGTCCATCCAGAACACGAAAGGAGAGCCCTGCTTCTGAGCGGTGCAGAATGACGTATCTTTCGAACATCTTTTGTTCCAGTAGCCCGCCAAGCCCGGGTCTACGAGCCAGTTCTATTACTTCTTTACCGTGAGCCGAAGCAACAACTGATATTCCAGCATGCAGCGCTTCAGTGACTGCTTCAGCGTCTTCAGGACGACCAATCTCATCAGCAATCAATACATCCGGTGACAAGGAACGAATCATCATCATCATGCCTTCAGCTTTGGGACAGCCGTCGAGGATATCTGTGCGCGGACCAACATCAAAGGCAGGAATCCCGCGTCTGCTTCCGGCAATCTCAGAACGTTCATCGACAATCCCCACCTTCAAACCGGGTCTTCCGCCTTCACGCTTCCCCAAATCTCCTAAGGAGATTTGTCTTGCAATATCGCGAAGAAGTGTTGTCTTCCCGTGCTGTGGAGGCGAAAGGATCAAGGTGTGCATCATTCGCTGCCTCCCCTTGTCCAGCAGATAAGGCAGCACTTTATCCGCGACTCCGGGAACCTCACGGGCTATGCGGACATTGAAGCTTGTAATGTCGCGTAGATGCTCCACACCACCACCACTCAGCACCGTCCGACCAGCAAGTCCTATTCGATGGCCGCCAGGAATCGTAATAAATCCCTTTCTCAGCTCTTCTTCCATCGTATATAGTGAATGGTTGCTGATCAGATCTAGCAGTCTATGAGTGTCCTCCCGATCCGGCCTATAGGCTTCTTCCGGCCTTTGCGTTACGCTGCCATTTGCTCTAAGAAAGTGATATTTACCTGAATAGTTAATCTCCAGCGGACGACCTTCACGGACCCGAATCTCTTCCACCATTCCAAGTAGCGGAAGGGGAAGGCACTTTAATAGTGCTCTTACTTTTTCAGGAAACAATTGCAGCCAATCATCTGCCATACAAAGTACCCCCAAGTTGTCCTCTATCTAATTGCTTTATTCCATATTTATGCTTGTACGCGCTCAATATGCCTATCATCTATCATTTTTTTAGAATCCCGATTAAGAGAAAGGCTACACCGCAACCGACCCAGCCCAGTTTGCTCCAGGACAACTGCTGAGCCATCCCTGTAAGTCCGATCGCTGTCGTCAATATCAAGATCGTCGGACCTACCAAAGCTAGTCCAGAATTGACTGCGAGCGCCTTGTCTACCTGATTCAACCGCAGCATAATCAGCGCAGCTATAATCTCCGCACTACCCGAGAACAGCCGAAGAGTCGCCATCCAGCTTACATACTTGTCCAATCCACTCCACTCCTAACTTTTACTATTTCATACAAAATGATATTCAGGGCTTGTTTGTCCTTCTCTTATCCATGGATATGCGATAATTACTCACTTTAGACAAGGAGAAATGACAGAATTGTAAGTCCAACTGTGAAAGAGTTCATAGTACACACCTATATAAATAAATATAATCAGTACGATAAAATTATTTTTTACGAACACTTCCATCTGTGGTATCCTTGTTAATTGGAAATATAGTGGGTTTATATTTTCAAAAAGAGCAGACTATAAAGACATAAGAAAAAGAGGGGATTTGTGTCATGCAAGTTCGAAGTTACGGGTTACCGCAAAATATGCGGACCGTAGTCAGACCACTCAAGGAAGTAGCTATCATTATTTTTTCAGCCTTTTTAATTGCAAGCGGGATGCGATTGTTTCTAATTCCTCATCAGCTTCTGAGCGGTGGGGTAGCAGGGGTGGCTTCGGTCGTCGGTTATTTAACGGATCCGAAGTACATTTCTAAGCTTTATTTTGTAATAAACCTCCCTTTAATTGTCTGGGGATTTATTGCAGTGGGGAAAAAATACATCTTACTAAGCTTACTTTCCGTCGTAGCTACCACCTGGTTCATTACCATTATTCCTGAGGTGCAAATGACCAAGGATCCCATTCTTGCAAGTATTTTCGGCGGAGTAATTATTGCTGGCGGCGTTGGTTTTTCTCTCCGTACAGGGGGTTCTTCCGGGGGATTTGATATATTAGGCTCGATTATTTCTCGCAAGCGTGATATTCCAATGGGAAATATCATGTTCCTAATGGATGGATTAGTGATTCTGAGTTTAGGCTTCTTTAAAAGCTGGGATTCCGCCTTATACGCTATGCTCTGTATTTTTGTAAAGAGTAGAGTAGTCGATATGATCCATATTCGCCATGTGAAGCTGACCTGCTTCATCGTTACCAAAGAACGGGAGATGATGCTAACCCGTCTCAGAGAGTTACCTCATGGCATCACTGTCGTCAATGCAGAGGGTGGATACAGTCATGAGGGAAATACCATGCTAATGACGGTAACGACTCGGTATGAGCTTGCAAATCTGCGGAGAACTATTCTTGAGGCAGACCCAAGCTCCTTCGTCAATGTTGTGGAGACTGTAGAGATCCAGGGCCGGTTCAAACGATTAGGATAAAATCCAGGGACTTACCTCCCATACTGTTATATAGATGAAAAGGAACGCTGCATTCAAATCTGCAGCGTTCCTTTTCATCTATAAGTGATGCTATTTTCTTATTTTTTACTAGCTGAAATATACCAGTCATTCACTTCCTTAGTAATTTCATCACCATTCATCTATTCAAGAAGCATTATGGCATAACGCCGCAGGAATACCACAACAAGACTGGCTTAAAAGACAAAGAGAGGGATGCCCCGCAGCCGTCTGGCTGTAAGGCATCCCTCTTTGTTTACTCAGCAGCTCTTATCGGCGATCTTTAGGACCTCCGACGAAAGCCTGCTCAGTTGTATCTAGATTGTAGGCGGTATGAAGCGCCTGTATGATTGATGGCAAATTGCCTGATTCAATAACGCAAGATACTTTAATCTCAGAAGTGCTGACCATCTTGATGCTTACACCCTCTTGGGAGAGTACATCAAACATTTGAGCCGCTACCCCTGGATGGCTGACCATCCCAGCACCAACGATGGATACCTTCACCAGGTTATCCTCGGAGGTAACTTCACGGTAAGGCAATGTTTTATGAATTTCTTTAATAACTTCCTTCGCCCGATCCAGCTCATCAAGAGAAACTGTAAATGAGAAGTCAGCCTGCTCATTCTGTACACCACTTTGTACGATGATATCTACGTTAACGCCCTCTTCAGCAAGCTTGCCGAAGACCTGAGCGAGTACACCTGGTACATCAGGAACTCCAAGAATACTGACACGTGCTACATTCTTATCAAATGCAATACCACTAACTACGATTCCCTGCTCCATACTTGTTTCCTCCTTCACAACGGTACCTTCATTATGATTAAAGCTCGATCTAACGACCAGCTTAACTTGATGACGCTTAGCGTACTCCACTGCACGTGGATGTAATACAGCTGCTCCCAAATTGGCAAGCTCCAGCATTTCATCGTAAGAGATTTCCTTCAGCTTACGTGCCGTCTTCACGATACGTGGGTCTGTGGAGTAGATACCATCTACATCGGTATAGATTTCGCATACGTCTGCTTCTATAGCAGCAGCCAATGCTACGGCTGTTGTGTCCGAACCACCGCGGCCTAATGTGGTGATCTCACCGTCCACAGTCATTCCCTGAAAGCCTGCAACGATCACGATCTGTTCACGCTCCAAAGACGCTAATACACGGCGCGGGTCAATTTCATTGATACGAGCTCTGCCGTGAGTTTCGTCTGTTCGGAATCCAGCCTGCCATCCTGTATAAGAAACAGCATTCCGCCCGATCCCATGTAGGGCAATGGACAATAGAGCGACGGAGATTTGTTCACCTGTCGTCATCAACATATCCATTTCACGTGCGGGCGGCTGCCCGTTTAGTTGCTTCGCCGTATCGATCAAATCATCTGTTGTATCCCCCATTGCAGATACAACCACAACGCAGCGATGTCCCTCATCTTGCTTGTCTGCGATGCGCCCCGCGACGCGTTTCATTCGTTCAGTGTCGCCGACGGAGCTGCCTCCGAATTTCATAACATAAAGTGACAAAGTCCCATTCACTCCCCATATCGGTCTATGTAGTTGCTTCTAATCGGTTTCCCGCTTTAAATCAGTATAATACGAAAACAGTGCCCTGCGTTAATGGTTTCATAAAAAATTTATTAAAATTCCCCGCTGCGAAAAAAAAGATAAGATCAGCATCCGCCCTTCAGCTGTGCTTATTTTACTCAACTTCCAGTATTTTAATGTGGGTTTCCATGGCATCTTTATCCGTTACTGTTCATAAAAAAACCTCCACCGTATAAACGGGGAGGTTATTCTGGTAATATCTAGGTTATTCTGGTAATATCTAGGTTATTGTTCTATTTCCTACGCGCGGGAGATATATTTACCTTCACGAGTATCAACGAGCAAGATGTCTTCTTCGTTGATGAACAATGGAACCTGAACACTGTGTCCGGTTTCAAGCTTGGCCGATTTCGTAGCACCTTGAGCCGTGTTTCCTTTAACGCCAGGCTCAGTTTCAACAACCTTAAGCTCTACGCTGGTAGGAAGGTTGATCCCAAGAATCTCACCTTTATAACTAACGATGTTTACAGTCATGTTCTCTTTAAGGAAATTCAATTCCCATTCCAATTGCTTTTCGGACAATTCGAATTGGTCATAAGTTTCGTTATCCATGAATACATGGTCCGATCCACTGGCATAGAGATATTGTACACCACGGTTTTCGATAATAGCACGGCCAATCGTTTCACCTGCACGGAATGTACGCTCTACTGTATTACCGTTACGTAGGTTCTTAAGCTTGGAACGGACAAATGCTGCGCCTTTACCTGGCTTAACGTGTTGGAAATCAATAACGGTAAAAATATCTCCTTCTACCTCTACGGTCAAACCTGTTTTAAAATCATTTACTGAAATCACTAAAATCCCTCCAAAATTATAATTAATCTACTACATCACGCTTACTTACAGTACTGTATATTCTTTAGACGAATGGGTCAGCAGTGATATTCCGCTCTCTGTGATCACAATGTCATCTTCAATACGTACTCCGCCAATGCCCGGCAAATAAATACCAGGCTCCACAGTTACAACCATCCCCGGCTGCATAATATCGTCACTAAGTTTAGACAAACGCGGCCACTCATGAACTTCCATTCCAAGTCCATGGCCTGTGCTGTGTCCAAATTGTTCACCATATCCGTAGCTAGCAATGATATCACGTGCCAAGGCATCACATTCCCGTCCAGTCATACCCGGCTTGATATGCGCTAAAGTATGTAGCTGAGCTTCCAGCACAATATCATAGATCTCTTTCAGCTTCGGATCCGGTGCTCCGAGTGCAATGGTTCTTGTCACATCTGAACAATAGCCATCAAGTAATGCACCGAAATCAAGGGTAATGAATTCATTGCCTTGAATTACGCGGCTGCTTGCTACGCCGTGTGGCATGGACGAACGTTCGCCTGAAGCAACAATCGTATCAAACGATGAAGAAGTTGCACCATGGGTACGCATATAAAATTCCATTTCCAAATCAACATCGCGCTCAGTCATACCCGGCTTGATCACGTTCAGAATATGACTGAATGTAGCATCGGCCAGATCTGCTGCACGTTGCATAACGGCAAGCTCTTCCTCATCCTTGAACATACGAAGGTCTTCCACAGCTTTGGAAATTGGAACTAACACTGCCGGCTTAAGTGCTTCTGCATATGCGGTGTACGCGCTGAATGAAACATCATCCTGTTCGAAACCAATACGTACCTCTTTACCAGAAGGCAGAAGCTCGCGAACTGTATCAATGAATTTAGTTGTATGCTCTACAACTTTAACCCCCATTGCTTGGTCCGCGGCCTGTGTCATATACCTGAAGTCAGTCAGCAGATAACAATCATCACTTGTCACCAGTACATAACCGGACGATCCGGTAAATCCACTTAAATAGCGGCGGTTATAACCGCTAGTTATCAACATTGCATCCAATCCTTGATCCTGCAAAACCTTACGCAGCTTGGAGACACGCTTGTTACCCATTTTCATTCTCCTCTCGAAATAGCCACATTGTATTTTAACATAGGGATATCCCCTTGAGAAGTTTTTTCGCGCCGTTAGGCAAGCGCTGTACTTTGCTCACGCTTCCGTTCGTCCGTATACTCAATTGCTGCTGTATATCCAATGAACATTCCCCATAGCAGAAAAATACAGAACTCACTAATGACCGTGTTCCACGGCAGCTTGAATGGGGGCTGCATAAGAAACATCTGAGAACCAGGAATAAATATAATCACCCACCATAAAATGCCGTAGACTAGGCCTGGCCAAGGCCCCTTCAGCTTACGGAGAACCAGTACGTACAGCATAGAAGCGATGACCGAAAATACAATAAACATCATATATCCCACGAAATGTCCAAATGCTGTTGTCAAAAACGCATGTTTGAAGAAAGGCTCTGCTATAAAGCCAGGGCTGACTTGGGTAAAACTGAACCAATAAACTAGCCAATGAAGCCCACCCCAAATTAATCCTGCAAAAAAACCTAATTCGAGTGCAAAAAGCCAAATATTTGTATGCCCCGATTGTTGTTGATGAGATTTGCTCATGAAATTGCCTCGCTTTCTTTATTTTCAATGCCGATTTATCTCTCGTTCTCTCTAGAAGATAGTATGTACAGCAAAAGGCGATCCAACTAGTAATGTCTTCAAAAATTAGTTACAATGTATTATATAAATCATATTAAATACGAGAAGGTGAATTGGTTGTCCCAGGAAACTCCCAGTTACGGCGGCCAAGCCGTCATTGAAGGTGTCATGTTCGGCGGTAAGCATATCAATGTAACAGCCGTACGACGCAAGAATCAGGAAATCACTTTTTTAGAAGTACCCAAAAGCGATAAGAGCTGGGTCACGAAACTGCGCAAGATTCCGCTGCTTCGCGGCCTTGTCAGTATTATAGATGCCAGCGCTAAAGGCTCTAAGCACTTGAACTATTCTGCCGAATCCTACGCTGAAGATGAATTGGAACCGGAAGATCTTGAGAAGGAAAAAGCGAAGCCGAAGAAAAAGGATGAGGGCTGGAGCCTTGGAATGATTTTTGGCGTTGCTGTAATGGGTATTCTCTCCTTCTTGTTCGGAAAGCTCATTTTTACGCTTGTTCCGGTATTTGTAGAGGATTTTTTATTTAAAAATGTATTTGATAACTACGTACTGCACAACCTCATAGAAGGCGGCATCAAAATGATTCTTTTGCTGGTCTATTTATGGGCGATTTCTCAAACACCTGTGATCAAACGACTGTTCCAGTATCACGGTGCCGAACATAAAGTCATCAGCGCTTTTGAAGCGGGTGAAGAACTGACTGTTCAGAACGTTCAGAAATACAGCCGTCTGCATTACCGCTGTGGAAGTAGCTTTATGATGCTGACGATTATCCTCGGTGTGATCATTTACTCCGTAGTCCCATGGGATAATCTTTGGGAACGAGTGATCCAGCGGATTATCTTGTTACCCGTCGTAATTGGTGTATCGTTCGAAGTTCTAAAGGGAACCAATGCGGTAAGAGAAGTACCAGGCCTTAAATATCTGGGTTACCCTGGATTGTGGCTGCAACTCCTTACAACCAAAGAGCCAAAAGACGATCAGGTAGAAGTATCTATTGCCTCTTTTAACCGTATGCGTGAGCTTGATGCTGCGATTGAAGCAAGAGGATATTCGGAGGCAAGTGTGTCAGGCGGCATATTGGATCCTGCGAAAGGATGAGTGATCTATGATCAGGCATGCTTTAATTTTTTGGATTACGGTTACGCTTGCGATTTTCGGTTTTGTGATTGGAGTCTTGACTGAGCCCTTCTTTACGCTGTCGAAGCTGATTCTCCCCCTGGTACTGTTAGCAATCATTTATTATGCTTACAAAAAAATGGGACCAGGCAAATACGCTCGTAGCAGCAGTGGATCTAAGGTTAAAGTGAAGCCTTCCCAGAAGACCATGTCAAAGGTAGCAGGAATTCGCAAGACTCAAGCTGCACCAGGCAAACGCAAAAGCTATCCTTTCCAAGTGATCGAAGGAAGTAAAGGGAAAAATGACGATCAGCTTCCGAAGTATCACTAACTTCATAAGAACTCCAAAAAGCATCTCCACGTTTTAAGTAACGTGCGGGATGCTTTTTTCTCATATGGATACCACGCTCGTTATCTTGGTCGCCACTCCTTAAAGAAATCTTCTCCTGCTTTGAGTCCGGCAGCATACATTTCATCGCTTTGCGCTTTTGTAATTTCAAATTGAGTCGTCCCAATCCCAAGCGTAGGAATTTTTACCGTGCGAACAAATTTATCCCCTTCAATAAACTTTTCATCATGAGCAGAGAGCATGGTAGTTACCAAGGCTTGGAGCATACTGAATGGCCCTCTGATTTTATGCGGCTGTGGATCGGTCTTACCTACCGTTTGATAACCTACCGTAGGAATTCTGTTCCCAGGTTGTATACTCCCATTATTCTTGCCGTCAAATAGCCACAAAGGGAAATTACTCAAGAGTCCACCATCTACAACATACACAAACTGCTCGGTAAAGGATTTCCCTCTTGCTGCTTGCCCGTTCAGTCTTAACATCACAGGATCAAAAAAATAAGGAATGCTGCAGCTCATTCGCACTGCCTTGGCCACTTCAAAATGTTCCGGAGAGATCCCATACTGCTCCAAGCCATCTGGCAACAGCAATATCCTTCCATTTGTGATATCGGATGCGATGATAGATAATTTACCTGCAGGCAGATCACGGAAGGTGATGATTCCCTTTTTCAGTAATAATGCTCTTATCCAGGACTCCAAGGCTTCCCCAGAATATAATCCTTTCTTCAATAACACTCGCAGCGCAGGACCAACGATAGCAGTATTGTAAACGGGGCCTCGCTTCAGAAACGATGAAAAGGATGTGCCTTGGATGATCCGACACATTTCCTTCCCCTCATAGCCCGCTGCTAGTAAAGTGGCTACAATCGAACCTGAGGAGCTTCCTGCTACCCTTTTAAAAGTCCAGCCTGCCCTTTCTGTAGCTTCAACTGCTCCCGCAAGAGAAATCCCCTTTACGCCTCCTCCTTCAAATACTGCGTTAATCTCCATACACAAAAATCCCCCGTTTCCCATAGATTCTATTGCTTATCTATGAGCACGGGGGAACATTCATGACTCCTTATGAATAACTGCTAATCGATTAGGACTTAAAATAAAAGGTCAATAAGCTCGACAATCCGAACGGATTGCGGACTACGACGTCATTCGCTCTAAACATAATACTACCTGCAACTTCTTCGTACTTCTCATTATATTTGAGCTGATTAATAATTTGATCCCCACTTTGCCATTCAGCCTTTTGATCACTGGCTCCGACCTTATAGCCGGCTAACCCGATGTAGAGTTTAACATTCGTATTCTCGACTTCTTTAACCCACCAATCTACTAACTTGTCATAACGTGCTGTGCTAAAGGACAAACTCCAATAAATTTGCGGAGCGACATAATCAATCCAGCCCTGCTTAATCCATGTCCGAACATCCGCATACATGCTGTCATAAGCAGTTACCCCTGCACTAGTGTCCGAACCTGTACTATCATTTTTAATATTTCGCCATACTCCAAATGGACTGATCCCATAAGAAGCCTTAGGTTTTACCTTGTGAATCTGTTCTCCCAACTGACGGACAAATTCATTAATATTATCTCGGCGCCAATCAGCTTTAGAAAGCTTTTTCGTATTATAGGTAGAATAAGCAGCATCATCGGCAAAAGTAACATTTGAAGGATAAAAATAATCATCCAAATGGACACCATCGACATCGTAACCTTTAACCACTTCCATCACCGTGTCGATGATATGTTGGCGAGCCTCCGGAATACCTGGATTAATGTATTTCTTACCCTCGGCATTCACAATCCATTCTGGATGTGCTTTTGCCACATGGTTACTTGCTAACGCTGAGGTGGAAGCATCTGTCGTTGCACGGAACGGGTTGAACCAAGCATGAAACTGCATGCCGCGGGAATGCGCAGCACTGACCATATAGCTTAGAGGATCATACCCCGGATTCTTCCCTTGTGTACCCGTCAATACCTTAGACCAAGGCACTAAAGTCGATGGGTACAGACTATCTGCTGAAGGTCTTACCTGAACAAATACAGCATTAAAGCCAACAGCTTTGAGTTTGTCCAACAAATTATCAAACTCCTGCTTTTGTTTCGTTTCATTTCCTGCAGAAGACGTTGAAGGCCAGTCTAGGTTAAACACCGTGGAGATCCAGGCTCCCTTCATCTCCTTACTAGTTGATCCACCAGGGAGAGTAGGTAATGTTGGTTCGGTTGGTGTCGTTGGTGTCGTTGGTTTTTCTGGATCGACAGATTGTGGCGGTTCAATGTTTGAGATCAAAGAAATATGCTTATTGACCTGATCCCATAACACCTGCAATCCCAATTGCTCACTTACAAAACGAATCGGTACCATTACCCGCCCCTGCTTAATCTGTACGGAGGTATCCAGCGCTACCGAAGCATCGTTAACCATTGCATTTTTCTGGCCACTGGTCAGCTTAAGGAGCATATCTCCTTGAGTAATGGTTACAGTTTTACTATTTTGATTCCATACTACGCCGGCATTTAATCCTTTACTGATCACACTAATGGGCACCATCGTTACATTAGAAGTTGTGATATATGGGGGCACATCACTAACCAGCGCCTCTCCATCCAGTTCAATGGTAATTTGCACCGCTGCGGCACGTGCACCAGGTGACCATAGAGGCAAAAACAACATAATTACTAACAAGCTCAACATCCATTTACGATAATTCATAATTCCTCCCCAAATCTAAAAAATATGTATCCAAAAAAACGAAAAAAACGGATAAATCCTTCATGCAGATGAGTGAGTGCCTCCTTCTAAAAAGGTGGTCTCTGTCTCTGCAAAAAATATAAGAAGTATCGGATAAAGCTCATACTCTCTTATATTTTTAAAAAGGACTGTATCCGTTTTGACGCTAAAAACTGGAAAAGGTTGCACTAAACAAAATAGAAACGGCTATACTATCCACAGCCTATGCTCAAGAAAGCCTTGCTACGCATAACTTTTAGGACAGTATCCGTTTCGGGAAAAAACATTTCAAGAATCGCTTGCTAGTTCGTTGTGAATCGCATATAAAGTCTGTACACGTTCTTCGTCGCGGCGGAAATATTCTACCAACGTTTCAATACGCGTAATCGAATCCCAACTTAAGTGATGCTCGATTCCTTCGACATCATTATAAATGTATTCCTGCTGTACTCCGATCAACCCGAGGAATTCCTCCAATAGTTGATGACGATCAACTAAACGTTTTCCTACTTTTTTCCCTTTGGTGGTTAGGACAAGCCCACGATATTTCTCATAGATGAGATATTCGTCCTTATCCAGTTTTTGGATCATCTTGGTCACAGAGGAGGGGTGTACTTCCAGTCCCTCGGCAATATCCGAGACCCGCGCATAACCTTTCTCATCTATGAGCTTGTATATGCGCTCCAAATAATCCTCCATGCTGGGTGTTGGCATTAAACTTTACCTCTTTTCTATAATGAGCATGGCGCCGGGCCAAACCTTGCTCTAACAATGATACATGTTTCTAACGCACCTTGGCAAGTCCTTCAAAGGAACTTACAGAGGAGTTGCACATGTTTGCCATGCTTCTATTGGGGCTGAGTTAGACATAATAAACATACTCGTCATTCCAAAGGAGCGTGAAAGTATGACTATAGTGACGCCGGAGTCCACTACTGTAAAAAGAACCAGAAAACCTACAGCGCTTTTTCTTCCAGAGCTTGTTTTCTTCGAGCCGGATGCTTTAAATTACCCTAAAGGTGAAAAAATCATGGAATGGGTAAAAGCTAACAATATCCCTTATCGTATGACCACATCACATAATCGAATTATGAATTTCCCTGGTGAAACTGAAGTCGAGCAATATAAAATTGCCAAAAGAACGCTTGTTGTAGGCCTACGCAAAACTTTGAAATTTGACCAATCCAAGCCATCGGCTGATTATGCTATTCCCATTGCCACGGGCTGTATGGGGCACTGCCATTATTGCTATTTGCAGACTACCTTAGGAGCAAAGCCCTACATTCGCGTATATGTAAACACAGGTGACATTATAGATGCTGCCAAAAAATATATTGAGGAGCGTAATCCAGAAATCACCACCTTTGAAGCTGCCTGCACATCAGATCCACTGGGACTTGAGCATATTACTGGTTCTCTGGCAGAACTAATTACATTTATGGCAAAAGAGCCCCTTGGCCGTCTGCGCTTTGTGACCAAATACCAACATGTTGAACCCCTGCTTGCTTTGGAGCATAACGGGCATACCAGAGTTCGCTTCAGCGTGAATGCAGATTATGTGATCAAGAACTTCGAGCCTGCCACCTCCCGCTTTGAGGAGCGTATTGAGGCTGCTGGAAAGGTAGCAAGGGCGGGTTATCCACTTGGCTTTATCATTGCCCCAATTATTTGGTATGACGGCTGGCAAGAAGGCTATGCAGAGCTACTGGCCAAGTTAGCCCAGACCCTCCCCCCTGAAGTTGGAAAAGGATTAACCTTCGAAATGATTCAGCATCGATTCACCAAAACCGCCAAGACGGTTATAGAGAAGCGCTACCCCAAATCCAAGCTAGAGATGGACATGGAGAAGCGTAAGAAGAAATGGGGACGCTGGGGACAAAATAAATATGTCTATCCCGATGAACAGCAAACCGCCCTGCGAGAGTTTATCACAGAGCGGATATTCGAACATTTTCCGGAAGCAGGAATTGATTATTTCACCTAAAAAATGAGCCAATCTGGCGTGATTCCCTGCAGCCATACTGTGATCCGAAACATTTGATCTGTAAAGAGCAGAACGCCCATAAATACCATGAGAACGCCACCAATCTTCATCAGCACATTTGAATATTTAAGGATACGTCTGGCTCCTCCAAGAAAGAAGGCCAAGACAAAGAATGGCAATGCGAACCCGATGCTATAAGCCGTAATTAATGTGAACCACGTGCCAGGCTCACTTGCGGAAAGTGCGATAATTGCGGTCAAAATCGGTCCAATACATGGAGACCAGCCTGCAGAAAAACCGATCCCAAATATAAATGAACCCATATATCCGGCCGGCTTCCATTTTAAATCAAGCTTACGCTCGCGAAGTAGAAATTGCGGCTGAAAGATCCCAAGCAGAAATAATCCCATCACAATAATCAGAATCGCGGATAATTGCCGGATCAGATCACGATGACCATTAAAAAATTGTCCGAATAGTCCGGCACCAAATCCCAGCGTGTAAAAAACCGCTGAAAAACCTAAAATAAAGGCCAATGTATGAGTTATGGTGCGTATACGGATTTCTTTGGTATTCGCACCTGATTTCAATTGTTGAACAGATAATCCGGTTATATACGATAAGTAAGAGGGATAAAGCGGCAAACAGCAAGGGGATATAAACGATGCTACCCCTGCTGCTAAGGCTATTCCTGCATTGATATTAGACAAGGTAGCGGCTCTCCTTCCGGCATTCGAGTCACTTCAGGGATTTGTAGCTCCATCCTATAAAAACGCATACCGTATATTTTATTCGCTGTTTATGCGGGCAAACCCTTTTTACCGATCAAAGTCAACACTAATAGGGATATGAGTAAAAGCACAATGGTAGCACCAGGGGCCAGATTCCAGACTCCTGCAACTACTAATCCGCCTACAACAGCTATTTCCGAAATGATGACGGATAGAATGACTGAGGATTTAAAGCTTCGAGATAACAATAAGCTGATAGCCACCGGAATGGTCAGTAGAGCAGATACTAGCAACGATCCGACAATTTTGATCGCAGTACTGATTACAAGCGCCGTCAGAATGGTAATTAGCATGTTCAGCAGCTTCACTGGCAGTCCGCTTACACTTGCAGCATCCTCTTCAAAGCTAAGCAAAAAGAACTCTTTAAAGAACATCGTAACCACTACTACTACTGCAATCGTCACAATCCCCACAACGATTAAATCAGTATTATTTAGCGTATAAATGCTACCGAACAAGTAACTCATAACATCTGCATTATAACCTTTTCCTAAGGTGAAAAAGAGTGAGGCTAAAGCCACCCCGCCAGACATAATGATGGCAATCGAGAGCTCTGCATAACTCTTATAAGCCTTGCGAAGCTTCTCTATCGCGAAGGAAGCCACCACTGCAAAAATAAGACCGGCTCCCAGCGGGTAGAAGCCTGTTAAAAAGCCAAGTGCTACACCGGCTATTGTAACGTGAGCCAGCGTATCCCCTATCATAGATAAACGTCTGAGCACAAGAAAAACGCCTATAAGCGGCGCTGTAATACCTATCAGAAGACCGCCCGCAAGCGCTCGCTGAAAAAAATCGCTAAATAGAATTTCCAACTTTAACTCTCCTTCATTCAAAACTCAAAACTCGCAAAACCTTTTTCAAAGCTTTTCGATCCCTCCCAAACCCTCCCTTCCAAGGGAGGGCCCCAAGGGCTCTGCCCTCTGGACACCCGTTAAGTGCAACTAGCGTAGGCGTTGGTGTTACTGGACTTAGATTAATCGGATAAAGATCGCTTTCGTCCCTAAAGGGACACGCTTGCAGTGTTACGGTATCTAGATGCGGAAAGGCCGGAAACGGAAAAGCTGAACATGAAAAGAATTAAAAGATTGAGAAAACCTCAAACTCCCGCCCTCTCCGCTATGTATAGCTCTAATCGCAGAAAATGCTGCGATTAGAGCTTAAATATGAACTAAGAGAGCGTGTGCTGCAGATTCTCTTCCGTACAATTCTGCAAATCATGAGAATGACGGGAGAAAAAGTTAATCTTACCGTTCGTTTGCACAGGTTCATTCCCTAAGTAATTCTTAATCATGTCGATATCATGCGACACCATAAGGAATGTCATATGATGATGAGCATGCATATGTGTAATTAAATCAAAGAATCCTGCTTGTGATTCAGCATCAATACCGACTGTAGGCTCATCCAAAATTAGCAGATCCGGATGGTTAATCAGCGCACGTGCCAGAAATACACGCTGCTGCTGGCCGCCTGAGAGCTGGCCTACTCTTTTCTCCGCAATATCCTGTATTCGCATCACTTCCAGCGCATCTTCGCACTGACGATGCTGAGCCTTAGATACTCTTCGAATAATATTCTTGTTGTTGTACAAACCAGATAGCACTACTTCCCGCACCGTTGCTGGAAACAGGGGATTGAAGGCGTTCTTTTGTGGAACATAACCAATCCGTTCCCAGTCTTTAAACTTGCGGACAGGCGTTCCGAATAATTTGATTTCACCACTACTGGCTGGAAGCAAACCGACGATCATCTTCATCAATGTTGTTTTACCAGCGCCATTAGAACCAATGATACCGAGGAAGTCTCGTTCTCTTACACTATAGTTAAGATTTGAGATCACCTTCTGTTCGCCATATGAAAATGAAAGATCCTGTATATCGATGATATGCTGATGGCAGTCCAAGGATACCGATTGCATACTTAAGCACCGCCTTTTCCTTATACTATCCTTTTTATTGTAAAGCCATAATCAGATTTTGCAAATTTTTCTCCATCAATGTGAAGTAGTTATCCCCATTCTTTTCTTGCTCCGCAGTAAGACCCTCTACTGGATTAAGCACCATAGTGGACACACCGGCTTCAGCTGCTAATGTCTTTGCGAGTTTATCGGAGACCAGTTCTTCAAAAAAGATATACCGAATGTTCTCCTCTTTAACCATCTTCGCCAGTTTGACTAGATCCTGTCCACGCGGCTCAGCATCTGGGGATAATCCCATAATCGCATGCTGCTCAAGTTTATAGTCACGGGCAAGATAGGAGAACGCTTGGTGCGAAACTACAATTTTGTGATTAGGCAGCTTGCTAAGCTCCTGTTCAAACTTACTATCCAATGCTTGTAAACGTTCAGCAAGCTTATTGTAACGATCTTCATAACCATCTTTATGCTCCGGGTCCACGGACTGAAGGCTTTCTTTTATATTACGAGCCATGATCATCGCTGATTTCGGACTTACCCAGGTATGTGGGTCTGTGTGCAGACTGTCCCCAGAGGTATGGCTACTATGATCAGCATCTTCTTCACTGCTTCCCCCGTGATCATGTCCGTCCTCTTCATCGGTCATTATTAAATCAATACCTTTACTTACTTCAACGGCTTCCACCTTGCTGCTACTATCCAGTCCTTTTAGAAAATTAGGAACCCATCCCTCAAGCCCTGCTCCATTGTACAGGAACAATTGCGCTTTAGAGGTATTGATAATATCTTGACTGCGCGGTGTCCAATCATGCGGCTCTACGCCAACCGGAAGCAAATTAATGGCATTTATATCATCTCCACCAATTTCCCGAGTAAACTCATAAATAGGATAAAACGTGGTTACAACATTTACTTTCCCTTCAACTATACTTCCACTGCTCTTAGGTCCACATGCAGAAAGTGTAAATACAAGCACTAGTGCAAGTATGAGTAGGCTTATTCGTGACTTCATAGCAACCATTAAATGGATCTCCCTCTCAAATCGTAATCTTTACTATCAGAAGTATAATAGTAATTATTACGATAAGTCAATAATAAATCATCTAGATCAGATGACCCAGCACTTTATCCCTGCTTGCTTTTACTTAGAAAAAAGGAATGTTCCCACAGCCTAACTGGCTGAAGGAGCATTCCTTTTCTTTTATAACCCATTGCAATTATATATTCTATATAACCGCTCTTACTTCACAATAGCTCCGTTTGGCATGCTGTCTGGAACTGTGGCGAGAGTTAACTGATCACCTTTAGAAGCCGCTAGAATCATCCCTTGCGACAATTCACCACGCAGTTTCACTGGTTTCAGGTTCACAATACAAATCACTTTTTGTCCTACCAGTTCTTCAGGTGTGTAAAACTTCGCAATACCAGAAACGACTTGACGCTGCTCATAACCTAGATCCAGTTGCAGCTTCAGCAGTTTATCGGCTTTCTTCACAGGCTCAGCTGCAATGACTTGAGCTACTCGAAGCTCAGCCTTGGCGAAATCGTCGATGCCGATCTCTTCTTTATGCTCTTCCTCAGGCTCGGATACCGCAGGGGCAGCAGGGGCTGTTTCAGTTACTTCAGCAGCCGACTTACCTGCGCCCATGGCTTCGGCGATATAAGCTACCTCTTGCTCCACATCCAGACGCGGGAAGATTGGATTGCCTTTCACCAGCTTCGTTCCTGCCGGAATCAGACCGAAAGTCTTTCCACTGTCCCATGTCGTCAGCTCGCCTGCTTCAATGCCAAGCTGTTCCCAAATCTTCGCTGGGGTTTGCGTCAAGAACGGCTGCAGCAGAATGGAAGCGGTACGAAGACCTTCCACAAGATGTCTCATCACGGAAGCGAGCTCAGCTGTTCTGCTCTCATCCTTAGCAAGCACCCAAGGTTGTGTCTCATCAATGTATTTATTGGTGCGGCTGATAAAGATCCCGATAGCAGTCAGCGCTACGGAGAACTCCATTTTTTCCATCGCTTCTTCTACTTTGGCATAAGTATTCTCTGCCGCAGCTTGAAGCTCACCGTCAAATGCCGTTACATTTCCTTCATACGCTGGAAGCTCTCCACCGAAATACTTCTCTACCATCGCACCTGTTCGGTTCAACAGGTTACCAAGGTCATTAGCAAGATCATAGTTAACCCGATCGACAAAGCTTTCAGGTGTGAATGTACCATCCGAACCAAACGGTACTTCCCGCAGCAGATAATAACGCAGTGCATCCAAGCCGTAACGATCAATCAGTGTAACTGGATCTACTACGTTCCCTTTAGACTTCGACATTTTGCCATCCTTCATAAGCAGCCAGCCATGTGCGAACACCTTTTTCGGAAGAGGTTCACCCAGCGCCATTAGAATGATCGGCCAGTAAATCGTATGGAAACGAACGATTTCTTTGCCCACAATATGTACATCAGCAGGCCAGAAATTATCGTACAGACTGCGATCCTCGGAACCGTAGCCCAGAGCAGTAATGTAGTTCGTCAACGCATCGATCCATACATACACTACATGCTTTTCGTCCCCTTTAACTTTAACTCCCCAATCGAAGGTCGTACGGGAAACTGCAAGATCCTCCAGACCCGGTTTGATAAAGTTATTGATCATTTCATTCTTACGGGATTCCGGCAAAATAAACTCCGGATTCTCCTCATAAAATTGCAGCAAACGATCAGCATATTTACTCATCCGGAAGAAATAACTCGCTTCCTTCACCAGTTCAACGGGATGACCGCTATCAGGGCTTTTTGCGCCAATGATTACGCCATCGTCATCTCGAACAATATCAACCAATTGTGTTTCTGTATAGAAGGTTTCATCCGGAATACTGTACCAGCCTTCATATTCGCCTTTATAGATGTCACCTTGCTTGAGCAGTCGATCAAAAATATCCTGAACAACCTTTTTATGACGTTCTTCCGTTGTACGGATGAAGTCATCGTTGGAGATGTCTAGCTTGCGCCATAATTCCTTAATGCCAACAACGATGTCATCTACGAACTGCTGAGGGGTTTTACCTGCTTCCTCTGCCTTCCGTTCAATCTTTTGACCATGCTCGTCTGTACCTGTAAGATACCTTACATCATAGCCGCGTAGACGTTTGTAGCGGGCCATTGCATCTCCAGCTACGGTAGAATAAGCATGTCCGATATGCAGCTTATCA
The DNA here is from genome assembly GCF_038008265.1 of Paenibacillus sp. FSL K6-2859. Classification (NCBI taxonomy): domain Bacteria; kingdom Bacillati; phylum Bacillota; class Bacilli; order Caryophanales; family Paenibacillaceae; genus Paenibacillus; species Paenibacillus sp. FSL K6-2859. The sequence goes on from NZ_JBBOYU010000001.1 coordinate 4,966,972, forward strand.
CTCGGATAGTAAATAGGTGTAGTCAAGTAAAAAGTTTTCTTCTCACTCATTGATTCATCATCCTTTCTTTCATAAAAAGACAAAAAACTCCCGCCCCTATCATGGGGCGAGAGTATAACTCACGCGATACCACCCAAATTTCCTGTCTCTTCACAGAGAACAGGCTTCGCCAGTTCCCTCTCGGGAACTGTCCATTAACGCTGGAACACGCCGTTATCTTACGTGAACCTCAATTGCAGTTCCCGCTCGAACACGGTTCCTCCCGGACCATATTCAATCTAACGCTCCATACCGGCTTTCAGCTCGTTCCGGCTCTCTGTAATGGACGTACCGATTTACTTATCCGTTCCTCGGAATTCATACTATTATCTGTGAATATACCCAATGGTATGGGCTTGTGTCAAGTCACACGGGCAGAATCCTTCTTCGCAGGGTGTTCCTCAAGAGGCGGAACCGGATCAAGTCCCCCTGGATGGAAGGGATGGCATCTAGCAATCCGCTTGGCAGCAAGCCACGAACCTTTCACAGGACCATGGACTTCAATAGCTTCAAGCGCATAAGCAGAGCAGGTTGGATAGAAGCGACAAGTTGCAGGCTTAATCGGGGAAATGTACTTGCGGTACACCCGAATGGGAGCCTGAATCGTTCTACGTAGGGTTGCCATTTCTAAACCCCTTTTTTGCTATCTGCCGCTGCGATTAGTTCTTCTTCCCGGTTTTCTTCACATTCTTTGCAATAACCGAACACCTCAAATTTATGCTTGACTACCCGGAATTGATCAGGTGTATCCGTTAAATTCATCGGGCAGAAATTAATCGGGTAGGTTTTCTCGCATTGAAGGCAGATCATATGATGATGGTGATCCTGATGATTACAGCTTCCCTTGAATTTCACTCCGTCTTCAAAGACGATTTGCTCAAGTACACCAAGCTCTTCCATTACACGCAGATTGCGGTACACGGTATCAAAGCTAAGTCCGCTATACTTGCGGCCCATATGCTCATAGACATCCTTCGCTGACAAATAACCCTTATTCTCGCCGAATAACTTGGCAAGCGTTTTGCGTTGGTCGGTGATTCGCAGACCTTGCCCCGACATGACCTCTAATATTTGTTCTGTCGACAGCATACGCTCATCTCCCATAACATTTCAGTTCATTTGTAATTCACTCTCTTAATAATGCCCCAAAATAAATGCCCCGTCAATGAAACAACCAAGCGTATGAGCGCTCATCAGTTTAAATTCATACATTTAAATACAAAAAGTCCGGCTGAGTATTCCTTTACGGAATATTCAGCCGGACTTTTATTTCAGGTGAATCCCAAAAAGCTTTATTTCTTCGCTGGTAGCGGTGTAACCAGGAAATTCACCGGCAAGTTACTACCAGAAGCTGCTGTGAACAAAATCTCCACGGAGCCGCCATAATCACCAGTACGATAAATCACACTGTTCATGTCAGCACTAGAGAGACTTCCCGAAGTCGGCATTTGTACGATTTGACCATTAACCATGACAGGTCCCATGTAATTACCGCCACGTGGATTAAATGTAATCAATGAATTAGGTGCAACACGATCGAATTTGATTTTGTACAACACGCCGAAGTTACCTGCATTAGACGCTTCAGTACCATTCATTGGGTCTACACCGGTCAAATTCAAATCACTCGAATTGTCACCGAGAAGAAGTCTTACAGGAGTTGTTCCTACTTCGTCAGTAACCGTGATGATGCGTGTAGAATCAGCATAAGTTCCCCGGTTATGCACCCCATCACGATCCAATATTGGAAGTGTAGGAAGTGTAGTTAGAGGATCTTTATTCGCATCGATCATCATGACATTATATTCAATAGGATAATCACTAAATAAATCCGCTTGGAGGGATACAATCTCGCCTGGTTTCATTGCAATTTTGTTTAGATCCGTAAGAATCGATACACTTTCTCCTGGTTGAAGGACCGTTGTCTTATAATGTTCCCTCGTAATCATAGACTTCCAGTAACGTTCCACAGACATTTTACCAGTGCCTTCCGGAAATGAACTTGGACCGCCAAAGCCTACATACTCAGTTGTAATTGTCGTAGGGTACAGATTGTTATTCTTAGCAATCACATACACCTTCGTTTTAATATTCATATTATTCTTGTGGTGGACTAAGAAGCGAGTTCCGCCGAATGAAGTTTCTTTGTAAGTAATCCCTTCCGTATTCACCGTTTCCGGACTGTTACTACGGATAAGATTATAAGGCTCGGAAGAAAGATTATAGGCTACCTTCTGCCAAGTTGGAACCATCGATCCATCAATGTTAAACACGCTGCCTGGAGCACCGAATAATCTATAGAAATCTTCTTTACTGTATAAGACTTCATCTGAAATATTAATGGTCTTCTCAAAAGTGCTGATTGCGCCATGTGAATCTTTGACTTGAATAGCCACTGTTGCTGGACCTGGTGTAAAGAAAGCTTCTGCTTTGTTCGTCCAAGTCACTTCAATTGGATCACCGTCTGGGTCGCTGCTTAGATCCGAATAAGTGATCATTTCACCCATCTTGTAAGAATCTTTGTCTGTCGTAAAATTAGCGACTGGTGGTGTATTTGGTTTCAGTACATTGATGGTAACAGAGTAAGGATCACTCCACTGTCCACTTGCATCCATAACAGAATAGGATACTACATAAACTCCTGGTTGATCATAAACATCCTGCTTACCTTCCCAACGTTCATCTACTATAGCGGTACCATTCGGAGAAGAGCTGGAAGTTACAAAATTCACAGGATCACCAGCATAAATTTCAGTTGGCCCTGTAAAAGAAGCTTTAGGCTTCGTGTTCAACGTAAGAATCACTCGTTTTTGCACATTATCAACCGTATAAGGAATGCCTAATGCCCCGGTGATGGACGTCAAAGGAATCATGAATGTACCATTGGTTTGGTAAGCTGGACCTTTCATCGTCACATTTTTACCATTAACGGAATAGATCTTACTGTCCGTCTTAAAGCGCATTACATCGGTTCCTTTGGTAACAATGGTCTCTTTCGTTTTATAATCGTAAATGTATTTCACACCTACGCGTTCCACCATAGCTCGGATCGAAACGTATGAGACACCATTCTTCACGGCCATTGGCTGATTAGCTAAATACTCAACGCCGTTTTGATACATTTTGTTGCTGTTCATCATAAGAACAAGCTGATTACTAGCTGCAGCACGAACACCATCCGTTGGTATAGGCTGTGTAGTGGTTACAGGTGTTGCAGTAGGAATTGGTGTAGCCGTTGGTTCGGTTGTTGATGTAGGTTCAGTTGTTGTCGCAGGTTCAGTCGTCGGTTCAGTTGTTGCCGCAGGAATTGGAGTTGGTGTAGGTGATAATACTCCCCCTGGAGCCTCAGTTTGCAATGGTGGCAATGGGTCTGTAGCTTCTGGCATTACATCCGTCACAGAGGAAACAATTGTTCCTACTGTATTCGTATTACCTGAAGTATTATTGACAGCTTCAGCAAAAGCCGGCACTGCCGAGGCGGCCTGCGATACGGCCAAAACAGCAACTAACGTTAATTTCTTTAAATCCATGATATAACTCCTCTGCTCCTATTTGTAAATATAAGTAGGTCTCTGTCTTTTTCATACGCCTCTTATATTCCCCGCAAAAACGCAACCGCTCTCATCAGAGCGGAAGAATTGCTTTTTGCCACGTTCGTTATAACAAAACATAGTATTAGACGCATCCGGCCGCAAAAAGTTTCATTTTAAAGTAAAGAAAGATTAACTCAGTATTAAAACAAGCAAAAATAACCTTTCATCCGCTACCCGAAAAATATGAGATTCCACAGTTTTATTATCACAAGTATCCCCGGCTAATACTGCGACTATAAATACCATTCATTTGGATCTACTCCAAAGAACGAAAGCATTGTGCTTGTAATGGTCCAAGCTGCCTCCATTGAGAACAAAAAGCTCGCTATCCCAACCCAGGCACTTCCTAGAATCCCTTTCTGGTAATTGATATAGCAGTATAGGGATCATATTCCATTTATATAAAAAAAAGACATGATTATCCTTAATAACTAAGAATAATCATCTCTATGTTTTAAATCATTTAATCTTATGTACCTTTATCACAGCCGCAGACTGGTCCAATAGGCCCCTCGCCCTTCTATCACAGCCGCAGGCTGGTCGATAGTCTTTCGCCCTTCTATCGCAGCCGCAGGCTGGTCGATAGTCTTCGCCCTTCTATCACAGCCGCAGACTGGTCGATAGTCTTCGCCCTTCTATCACAGCCGCAGACTGGTCGATAGTCTTCGCATTCCCCAAGGAGTCCCCACGTCCGTAGGAGTGGGACGACCCCATATCCACAACGAAGTGTGGTGAGGGAGAAGGAACGGAGAGGAAGTTTGGAACTGTAGGAGCGGAGCGTTCGCCTTTATCCTCGGATTTCAACCGCAAAGAGCGGTTTCTAATCAAGAAATCTGAGGATAACAGCGACCGGAAGTCCAAACATTCCTCGCAGTGACGCTGACTCTCACCATACTGGCCAGCCTAAACCTCACCACACGCCGCCGGACTCATAATACTTCACTCCGGCACCGATCACGATACTCCTTAGGAGACATCCCCGTCTGCTTCTGAAATACCTTCGTGAAATAACGTCGTTCCTGATAACCGACTCCGGAACCAATCACCGTAATGCTTTTATCGCTGTTAGTAAGCATAAACTTAGCCGCTTCAATTCGTTGTTGTGTTACGTATTCCACGAAAGTCATTGCAAAACGGTTCTTAAACAAGAGGCAGAAGTAACTGCCGCTAATGCCGATCTTATTCGCCACTTCCTCAATCCCGATATCTGAATGAAGATGTTCAGTGATGTATTGAGCAGCCAAGTTCATTAGCTGATCCGGCGTTTTTTTACCATTGTCAACTTCAGGAATCTCCTGAAATAGAGGGATACTATTGTACAGTTTATTCTTAAACTGTTTACTACGGATATTAGCTCCGATCTCACGCACCTTATTGCCAAGCTCCTCATAATGTATCGGCTTACAAATGTATTCTCTTACCCCGAGCCGGATCGCTTCCCGTGCATAGTCAAATTCCTGATACCCGGTAAGAAGCAGTACCTCACTATCCAATCCCAATTCCCGCAGCTTTCCTACAAAAGTTAATCCGTCCATCACTGGCATACGAATGTCACTCAACACAAGATCGGGTTGCTCCTCTTCAGCAATGCGCAAGGCGTCCATACCGCTTCGCGCCATACCGACGACCTCCATCCCCATCTCCTGCCATGGCAACACTCTTTTCAGATTATTCAGAATTGGGGCTTCGTCATCTACCAATAATACTTTTAGCATAATGATCTTCCCCCTGCTCGTATTTAGGTATGACACATTGAATAATAGTACCATATCCTGGACTGGAACAAATAAATATTCCATATCTGTCACCGTATTCAATGCGGATGCGATCCGCTACACTGCGTATGCCAAGACCTCTGCGTTCAAGATTCATCCGGTTTTCCCGTTCAACTTCAACCTCTTGCTCCACAGGATCATTCACAATATATTGGAAAATAGACAACTGAGATGGTGTAATTCCAATACCGTTATCTTCAATTCGTAAAATTAAGTCCCCTTGCTTCTCCCAAACTTTCACAGAAACTTGACCTTTGTAATCAATACCCTCAAATCCATGCTGAATGCTATTCTCTACAAGCGGTTGCAAAGTAAGCTTTAAAATACCGCAACTCATCAATTCTTGTGGGATATCAATATCGTATTCAAATAAATCCTCAAATCTAAATTTTTGAATATCCAAATAATTGCGCAGATGTTTAATCTCTTCATCCAGTGTAATTTCTTCTCGATCCTGAATGCTAATACGTAAAATACTTGCCAGTCGGTAGACCATCTCACTGACTTTCTTGCCTTCATTCTGTATAGCCAGAACATTAATCGACTCTAACGTATTGAATAAAAAATGCGGTTTAATCTGAGCCTGCAGAACACGCATCTCGGCTTGATTCTTGCGACGCTGTTCCAAATGGATTCTGTTAAACAACCGGTTAATTTTATCCATAAGATCATTAAAGCCCTTACCAAGAAGCGTTAACTCATCGTTCCCCTTCACTTCTACCCGCGAAGTTAGATCTCCATCCTCAACACGTCGCATAAAACGAACAATTACGGCTATTGCACCAGTAATACGATTCATAAAGAATAGATTGAAGATCACCGCTGCCAAAAAGCAAAGGAAGATTACCCCAACAAACCAGCGTGCAAATACTGTAACTTCTCGAGATAAAGAGTCCCATGAGGTTACAGACACTAGACTCCAAGGATAATCCTTCAAATGATACATGGAGAGAATACTTTTCTCCCCGTTATACTCTGTTTTAAAACTCTGAAACCCTTTTTTGAAGGTAATCTCTTTATTCGCGAATGACTGAATATCTTGCCCATCCAGCTTTTGATCTGGGTCAAATAGAATCATTCCATCATCATTTACTAGCATAAACGAAACATCCTGATTGCTATCCCCAATTTTTAAATTGCGAAATATCGATTCGAGCTCCCAATTTTTGATCTGTACAACAAGGATACCTATGTTCTGAAAGAAGCTCAGTTCCTTCACGAGTCGAATTTGTGTAAACACAGGTTCAGTTCCTGTAAGTTCAGGATACTCATGAGGAGCCAGCCATTTCGGCACGCCATTCAAATCCATTACTTCCTGGTACAAATCACTTTTTTTGAAAGTATCATAGGGTAGCGTTCGGAAATTTTCCTTATTAAAAAGCGACACGATTTCAGAGTTACCTCTACCGTTAAAATTGTACAAAAAAGCATAACTGATCGATGGATGGTTAAACAACAGACTACGGAAATTGCGCTGGCTTGCATTCAAACTGAGTTGCTCAGCATCCGTCAAATCCTGATTAGAAGGATCTTCGGCGCTAAGTGCCATATGAAAAACCGAGGTAGCAATTCCGTTGTCTGTAACGTTATCCATATCTTTTAACACATTTGAAATACTATAACTAATAGCTTTAAGTGAGTATTCCGACTGCTGGCTGTACTTCTTCTCAATAGAGTTATAAGTCACAAAGAACATAAGCATGCCTAGAATAAATAAGGGAATGATTATCAGGCCCAAAAATGCCGTAAATAATTTATAGCGCAAATTCATCGGCTAGTGCTCCTGACTGAGAAAAAAGTTATCCTTTTACGCCGCCCGCTGTTACGCCTTCAATAATTTTTTCCTGTAGAATCGCATAAATAACAATTACTGGAAGCACACTGAAGACGATACCCGCTGACATTTGTGCATAGTTCATCTGATATTGATCACGGAATTGAACCATACCCACTGGGAGCGTCCGCAGTTCGTCATTCGATAGGAAGTAGTTTGCCAGCAAGAATTCATTCCAATTGCCCAGGAAATTAACAATGAATACAGTAACCATGGCAGGTACGGTTAGAGGTACAATAATTTTAGCAAAGATACCCGGTGCCTTCAACCCATCCATGACCGCAGCCTCTTCAATTTCTCTAGGTAACGAACGCATAAATGCAGCCAATATTATAATCGTAAATGGAATTGCATTCGCGATATAAGGAATAATCAACGCCCAGTGTGTGTTCAGAATTCCCATTTTGCGTACAATCGTATAAATAGGAAGCATCAATGCGTTGTTTGGAATGAGCATTCCCACCATAACTAGCGTGAACAAAATCGTATTCCATTTGCCTTGGCGCATCCGTGTTACCGCAAAAGCAAACATAGAAGCTAGAATGATAGACACTACAGAAGCTAATATGGAAATGTACAAACTGTTAAAAAAGTAGGTGCTGATCTTGGCGTTTACCCAAGCTTCAACGTAGTTACCAAAAACGAACTCCTTTGGAATCCCAAAAGGGTTAAGCGCTATCGCATTGTTATCCTTTTTCACAGATGAGAATAACACGAACAGGAAAGGAAATAGAATAACTAGTAGATAAGACAATAGTGCGACATGGGGCAGACTTTTTTTCAGGGCGCGTGGCATCAGTATTCAATCCTTTCTGTGCGTCGGGCTATCAGCAGCTGATAAACGGCTGTAACCACCAATGTAAATACAAAGATCAGGACTGCGATGGTGTTACCGTACCCGTATTTAAAGTTCGTAATTGCATATTTAATCATGTAGGTTGCCATTACATCGGTTGAACCTGCAGGTCCACCCTTAGTCATTACAATGACGATATCCGCCGCTTTCATTGCTCCTGCAATGGATAACATGATTACAACAGAAATGATCGGAACGATTAGCGGAAGTGTGATGCGTGTAGCACGTTGGAATCCAGTTGCGCCATCAATGGCAGCTGCTTCATCCAATTCACCTGGTATCGACAGAATAGCTGCCAGTACCATTACGATATAGAATCCAGTCCACTGCCAAGCATTCGTGATCAGGATCGATAACATTGCGAATTTTTCATCCGACAGCCAGTAAATTGGATTAATCCCCACTAAGCCTAGAACCTTATTTAAAAGTCCAATGTTGGGCTCATAAATGAAGCCCCATAGAATACCGATAACTGCTGTAGACATAATGGAAGGCATGAAGACCGCTGTCTTATATAAGCCTTTCAGTTTCTTTACATTCGATATCAATAACGAGAAGAATATGATTAACGGTACCTGTACAAAACAAGAGAAAAGAATGAAAAAACCGTTATTTTTGACAGATATCCAGAATCGTTCGTCTCCTAATGCCTTCTCAAAATTACTGATACCGGCAGACTTGACTGTGTCAGATACCCCGTTCCAGCTAGTAAAGCTGTAATAGATTGAACTAAAGATGGGATAGATGAAAAACATCGTGAACAAAATCAGTGCTGGAAGAATAAAAAGGAAAAATACCAATGGATTTCTTAGTGCTTTATTCATGACTACCTCCGGTTGCTTTGACATCTGGCGAACAATGAATGTTTTAGATCTTTGCAAACACATAAATTCTTTGAGTTTAAAAATGTACCCTGGTTCTGGCACCAGGGTACATTCAATTTGCAGCTACTTATTCAACTGCTGCGTTTGCTTCTTCTTGTACCTTCTGTAATGCTTCGCCCATTTTCTCAGGAGTTGTCTGACCACCAATTAGCTTTTGAATTTGAATGTTACTGATTTCTGTAGTTACATCAGCTTGAACAAGTGAATCAAATGCTGGGAACGAAGATTGTGAGTTATTAAGTACACCAACGATTTCGCTCATCAGATCATCCGTAATATTTTCGTTCAGAACGTTTTGGTCAATTTTCATTGCTGGCAATACGCCATCTTCAACCAGTCCACGTAATTGCATTTCTTCATTAAATAGGTTTTTGATAAATGACTTCACAGCAGCCAATTGACGTGGATCTTTCTCAGCAGAAGCAGAGAAACCGTAGCCATTGTTTACATCGCGCATCAATGCAGTTTGGTCGCCTACGCCACCATCAACTGGAGGAATATTGAAGAATCCAACTTTACCGATCAAACCTTCGCCAGATTGTCCTTCTTTAAATACGGAAGATTTCCAAGTACCATCATACAAGAGGATTGCTTCACTACTAGTGAATTGCGTTGTATATTCAGCATACTCGAAACCAAGTTCGCCTTTTTTGAAGTATCCTTTGTCAACCCATTCTTTGTACTTCGCAAAACCTTTTACAACGTTTGGATCAGTCCATTTAGCTTCACCTGTTGCAAACTTAGCGGTTACATCTGGACCTGCATAACGTGACCACAAGTGGTTAGCTAGCATAAGTGGTACCCAACCAGCCTTAGATGCACCAGCCAAAGGTACTTTTCCGTCAGCTTTGATGTCAGCCAATTGTTGTTCCAATTCAGCAAATGTTGTTGGAGCTTTCCAGCCCTTGCTATTGTAGTACTCTTTGTTGTAGAAGAAACCTTCACCAGATCCACCGATAGGCAATCCGTAAATTTTTCCTTCATAAGTGAAAGGATCAAGATTTGAGAATTTATCCTTAATTCCAAGTTCCTCTAGGATTGGAGTCAGATCGAGTAATTTACCTTCTTTAGCATAGATCTTAGAGTCAGGGCTTCCGAAAAGATCGAAGATCTCTGGTGGATTACCTGCAGCCATTTCACCACGTAATTTTTCTTTACGGTTTACATCTGAATCTACTCCATCAAGCTTAAAGGTCAGACCCGGTACATCGCCTTCTACCTTTTTCACTACTTCTTGCAGAATTGCTAAACGCTTCTGTTTGTCGGCACCGATTTGAGTGTGACGAATCGTCATTTCGAACGGTTCGCTACTTACAGGTTCTTCTGTTGCTGGAGCATTTGTAGCATCCGCTGAATTCGTCGCGGTAGCGTTTCCATCTCCTTTGTTAGAAGATGCATTGTTGTTGCTTCCGCAACCTGCCAGTAAAGCTGATGATACAAAAATCAGGGACAATAGCAAAGTCATACCTTTTTTCATTTCTTGTGACCCCCCATATAATGTTGTGCTTTACACTTCTTATTATAGAAAACAGATTCCATTCTCGTAAGGTTAAGATTCATCCACTATAGGGATAAAAATCTCTAATGAAAGCGGAATCAACTACACAACGTGTAATATAACATAACTTTATTTTAGTAAAAATTACGATTATCTGCTAAATAGCGTGGATTAGTCATACATATACTTAGAAAATAATAATAAAAACTCAATTCAATGACATAAAATCTATCATAATTTATTTCCAACTCCTTAATTAATAGCTGGAAATATATCATTTTTTTAAAGGTAAAACACAAAATTACCCCTTTTAATGACATCAGACGTCCCTCATAACAAAAAAACCGTTCCTTCAGCAGTAAATCACTAAAGGAACGGCTCCACTTAATGTAGAGATAAATTATACCAACGCTGTCTGCTTGCGACCTTCTTCGACTAAGCGGTACGCCCGCTGAACTTCTTCATCTGTAGGGGATGGCACTCCATCCAATTCATAAGCCTTGCCGAGCATTTCCCATTTATAGATACCCATTTGATGATAAGGTAAGATTTCAAATTTCTCAACGCCATTTAAGGTTCCAATATATCGACCCAGATTGATAAGGTCCTCTTCACGGTCATGAATGCCTGGAACATATACATGTCTAATCCACATCTTACGGTTATGATCTGACAGCCAGCGCGCAAGCTTCAAGGTCCGATCATTAGATTTACCAGTTAACTTAATGTGTGCTTCTTCATCAATATGCTTCAAATCAAGCATCACCAAGTCCGTAACATCCAATAAGTCATTAATCTTGTCACCTTCGTTATAACCATTACTATCTAATGTAGTGTGCAGATTCCAACGCTTTTTAACTTCCGTAAATAACTGCTTTACAAATTGTGCCTGCAAAGTTGGTTCTCCGCCGGATACAGTTAACCCACCACCGGATGAACGATAGTAGTTTAAATATGGCTCGATCTCCGAAAGTACTTCTTCTAGAGTCATTTCCTTACCTTCATCTAAAGCCCAAGTATCAGGGTTATGGCAATACTGGCATTTCAGCAAGCACCCTTGCATAAATAAGACAAATCGAATACCAGGCCCATCAACGGTTCCAAAGGTTTCCAAGGAGTGTATGCGACCTTTAATCATAGGATGTCATCCTTTCTCCACGACTGACTAACAGTCCATCTTTCACGAAGAAGAACCCCTGCCCATAAGACTGTGTTCTCCTTAAACGCGACCGTAAAATTTAAAATTTTAATGATTCTTAAACAAGATATTACCGCCCTTGAAACAAGAGCGGTAATTCCTTGCAATTATTTTAGTGCATATCTCAATGAAAGATCTTTATAAATATAAACAACTTACATTGAACCATGGAAAGTACGGTTAATTACGTCCATTTGTTGTTCGCGAGTCAGCTTGATGAAGTTAACTGCATAACCGGATACACGGATAGTCAATTGTGGATAATTCTCTGGGTGATCCATAGCGTCCATCAGCTGTTCACGGTTAAATACGTTAACGTTCAAATGCTGCGCGTTGTTATGGAAGTATCCGTCCATCATGTGTACCAAGTTAGACTTGCAGGATTCATCGTCTTTACCTAGTGCCTTAGGTACGATGGAGAACGTATTGGAGATACCATCTTGGGCATCGGAGTAAGGCAGTTTGGCTACAGAGTTCAGTGAAGCCAGTGCACCTTTCTTGTCGCGTCCGTGCATTGGGTTAGCACCTGGTGCGAATGGTTCGCCTTTTTTACGTCCGTCAGGTGTTGTACCTGTCTTCTTACCGTACACAACATTCGAAGTAATGGTCAATACCGATTGAGTCGGTACAGCATCACGATATGTTTTGTTTTTACGGATCATAGACATGAAGGTTTCAACCAATTCTACTGCGATGTTGTCTACAGCATCGTCATTGTTACCGTAGCAAGGGAATTCGCCTTCCGTTTCGAAGTCAATTGCAATACCTTCTTCGTTACGGATTGGTTTAACCTTCGCGTATTTAATAGCACTCAGCGAGTCAGCTGCAACGGACAGACCAGCGATACCGCAAGCCATCGTACGCAGAATGTCGCGATCATGCAGTGCCATTTCGATACGTTCGTAAGAATATTTGTCATGCATATAGTGAATGATGTTCAAAGTGTTAACATAAGTCTTAGCCAACCACTCCATCATCGGTTTGAAGCGTTTCATTACTTCGTCATAATCCAGATATTCAGAAGTGATCGCTGGGAATTCCGGCCCAACTTGTGCTCCGGATTTTTCGTCTTTACCACCATTAATAGCATACAGCAAAGCTTTTGCCAGGTTGGCACGAGCGCCGAAGAACTGCATTTGTTTACCGATACGCATTGGAGATACGCAGCAAGCAATAGCGTAATCTTCACCCCAGTACGGACGCATTAGATCGTCATTTTCATACTGAATTGCACTAGTTTCGATAGAAACCTTAGCACAATATTTTTTGAAGCCTTCAGGCAATTTTTCGGACCACAGAACAGTTAAGTTCGGTTCCGGAGCCGGACCCAAGTTGTACAGGGTGTTCAGGAAACGGAAGCTGTTCTTGGTAACACGAGTGGTTCCATTTTCAGCCATACCACCGATGGATTCAGTTACCCAAGTAGGGTCGCCGGAGAACAGATCGTTATAGTCAGGTGTACGCAAGAATTTCACGATACGCAGTTTCATTACAAAATGATCGACAATTTCTTGTACTTGTTCTTCAGTCAAAGTACCTTCTTCAATATCGCGTTCTGCATAGATATCTAGGAAGGAAGAAACACGTCCCAAGGACATTGCTGCACCATTTTGTTCTTTAACTGCTGCCAGGTATCCAAAGTATACCCATTGAGTAGCTTCTTTGAAATTCGTCGCTGGTTTGGAAATATCCATTCCATGTGCAGCAGCCATTTCTTTCAATTCGCCCAGTGCACGAATTTGCTCAGACAGCTCTTCACGCAAACGAATTACTTCTTCTGTCATGGAATCAACTTCAAGCTCAGCTAATTGTTGCTTTTTGTCTTTAATCAAGAAATCAATACCGTACAGAGCAATGCGGCGGTAGTCGCCGATAATGCGTCCGCGGCCGTAAGCATCAGGAAGACCTGTGATAACGCCGGATTTACGCACCGCTCTCATGTCTGGTGTATATGCATCAAATACGCCTTGGTTATGCGTTTTGCGAATGTTCGTAAACATGTCAACGATGTTTTGTGGAAGCTCGAAGCCATAAGCCTTCGTAGCATCGACCATCATCTTGATCCCGCCGAATGGCTGAATGGAACGTCTGAAAGGAGCGTCAGTCTGCACGCCTACAATTTGTTCCTTGTCCTTGTCAATGTAGCCTGGAGCATGTGAAGTAATTGTGGAGACAGTATCTAGGGAAACATCCCATACGCCGCCTCTTTCTCTTTCTTCCTTGCTCAGTTGGGAAATAATCTTCCACAGTTCAGTTGTGTTACTAGTAGGACCTACGAGGAACTCTTCGTTACCTTCATAAGGCTTAATGTTACTAGCGATAAAGTTGTTAACGTCAACTTTCTTAGCCCATTTACCTTTTGTAAAACTTCTCCAACCGGATTTCACTTCATTTACTTCTTTTTCAATCACCGACATGCTAAATCCCTCCATCTATATTTATTATATTTGTAGAGATCGCGGGCTTGAAGGTTGATCCCGTGTCTCGTGATCCCCAAAAGATGTGGTTGTTCCAAATTTCACAATCAACATTTCATATGTGGGACCGTTGTTTATATAAACATTCTAGTTTATTTTCTATAAAAACACTGTGACAAATATCACCTTTCGAGTGATATTTGTCACCTTTATCTAATTCCACAACTATCCTATTCTCTATTTAACCATTTATTAATTATCAAATCTTCCGTAGAACGCATTACGGTATACATCAGCAAGCTCAGATACCAGTGGCAGCTTAGGATTGGCAGTTGTACATTGATCTTCAAACGCACGGTCAGCCAAGTAATCTACGCGGGATTCGAAGTCCTTAGGATCAAAGCCCAGTTGCTGGAACGATTCTTCGATGCCCAATTTTTTATTCATATCGCGAATAGCATTGATCAGGCTAGTTACACCTTCTTCAGTTGTGCGGGCTGGCAATCCCAGAATACGGGCAATTTCAGCATAACGCTCATCAGCTACGAAGTGCGAATATTTAGGGAACGAAGCGAACTTCGTAGGTTTTTTAGCATTGTAGCGGATAACGTGTGGCATAAGGATCGCGTTAGTCCGACCATGAGCAGTGTGGTACTGTCCGCCCCATTTATGCGCCAAACTGTGGTTAATACCCAAGAATGCATTGGCAAAGGCCATACCAGCAAGTGTGGATGCGTTATGCATTTTTTCACGTGCTACTCTGTCACCTTCCAGCGCCGATTTTTCAAGGTATTGGAATACCAGTTGGATGGCTTTAATAGCTAGACCATCAGTATAGTCACTCGCCATAACAGATACATAAGCTTCGATAGCATGTGTTAATACGTCCATACCTGTATCAGCAACTGCAGTTTTTGGCAAGCTGTATACGAACTCAGGATCAATGATAGCTACATCTGGAGTTAACTCGTAGTCAGCCAATGGATATTTAGTGTGCTGTTCAGTTGTTTTATCGGTAATAACTGCGAAAGATGTTACTTCCGAACCTGTACCCGAAGTAGTTGGAATCGCTACAAACTTAGCTTTGTTACCAAGTTTAGGGAATTTGTATACCCGTTTACGGATATCCATGAATTTTTGTTTCAGACCATTAAAGTCTGCATCTGGATGTTCATAGAATAACCACATTCCTTTTGCAGCATCCATTGGGGAACCGCCGCCAAGTGCGATGATGCAGTCCGGTTGGAATCTGTTCATCATTGCAGTACCTTTTTCAACTGTAGTTGTCGATGGATCTGGTTCAACTTCAGAGAACACTTCGATAGCTACAGGAGTTTGCCGTTGACGCAGGTAATGTTCAACTCTTTCAACATATCCAAGCTTAACCATCATTGGGTCAGTGATAATTGCGACACGTGTGATATCAGGCATTTTGGTCAGGTACTGAGTAGCGCCTTTTTCGAAATAGATCTTGTCAGGTACTTTAAACCATTGCATATTCACGGTACGACGATTCACCCTTTTCACGTTGATCAAATTGATTGCTGTAACGTTTTGCGACACGGAGTTACGACCATAAGATCCGCAGCCCAGAGTCAATGAAGGGATATTAGTGTTATAGATATCGCCGATCGCACCATGTGTGGAAGGCGAGTTAACGAGAATACGTCCTGTTTGCAGACGGTTAGAGAACTTCATGATTACTTCTTCATTGTTGGAGTGGATAGCCGAGCTGTGGCCCATACCGCCAAATTCAACAATTTGAGCTGCGCGTTCGATACCTTGATCTGCATTCTTAACTTTGTAGCAAGCAAGAACCGGGCTTAATTTTTCAGCGGACAGTGGATATTTAGTGCCTACTCCTTCAAGTTCTGCTACCAGAATCTTTGTGCCGGCAGGGACTTGAATGCCACACATTTCAGCAATTTTCACTGCGGATTGACCTACGATTGCTGGGTTAACCGCACATTTATCTACGTTCATTGCTCCACTAGTCAGTTTGGCAGCTTCTTCTTTATTCACAAAGTAGCAGCCATTAGCAATCATTTTTTTCTTCACTTGATCGAAGATTGGTTCTTCGATAATAACAGCTTGCTCGGAAGCACAGATCATACCATTATCAAATGTCTTAGAAAGAATGATGTCCGTTACGGCTTGATCAATATCCGCGCTCTTTTCAATGAAAGCAGGTACGTTACCAGGGCCTACGCCAAGTGCTGGTTTACCACAGCTGTAAGCTGCTTTTACCATTGCAGAACCACCAGTTGCCAAGATAAGAGCAACGTCTGGGTTGTTCATCAATGCGTTTGTCTTGTCCATTGTTGGCATTTCAATCCATTGGATACAGTTCTCAGGAGCGCCAGCTTTCACGGCAGCATCATGAAGAATTTTGGCTGCTGCTGCACTACACTCTTGCGCAGAAGGGTGGAAACCGAATATAATAGGGTTCCGTGTCTTAATCGAAATCAACGCTTTAAACATCGTGGTGGATGTAGGGTTGGTTACCGGTGTGATACCCATAACAATTCCGACGGGTTCAGCAATTTTTTGGAAGCTATCATAAGCGTTGTCTTCAATAACGCCTACTGTTTTATCGTATTTAATTCCGTGCCAGATATATTCAGTTGAGAAGATGTTCTTCGTAATTTTGTCTTCGTATACGCCGCGTCCAGTTTCTTCTACGGCCAATTTTGCGAGGTACATATGTTTGTCGAGTCCAGCCAACGCCATTGCATGAACGATTGTGTCAACTTGCTCTTGGTCTAGCGCCATGAACGCCTCATGCGCTTTTTTTGCTTTATCCACTAAATTCTGAATATACTCTTCAGCAGTAACTTGTTTAACTTGGGCGGCGACTTCGTTCTTAACTGCCATCTCCCTCGTCCTCCTGTCAATTTTTAGTTGTTTTTCTCTACACATTTATCTTATCACATGATTTCTACCTTGTATAGTGAAATCTTTCACAAAGTATAAAGTTTTTTTGATTTGTTTTCAAAGCGCTTTCATTCGATCATATTATAGTGTTTTTACCATATTTTATGTTATAAAACCCTTTAAATCTTAGAATTATACTTTAATAAGCAAAATTTTAGCTCCTTTTTATTCCATATATCTAAAATCAGTACTCAAAAATGAATTCTCTTCATCACAGTCCCTTACGATTTTCCTTCACCGAAATAATTTCCAATTGATTATCACTATTTCTGAAGATTTATAAATTTATAAATCTTCAGAACAAAAAAACCGGCCCCAAAGGGGCCGGTTTTTGCATTAGACTATTCCGCTTTAATCGTATCAAAGAATTTCTCTTGCACTGTTTTAGCTGCTGCTTCTAGCTGGCTCTTGGAATCCGTTCCTTTTTTGGAGAACAGCTCTTGAATAACATTGGACATAGTTGCGTAATAGTCCTGTGTGTTGTATTGAGCTTCAGGTTTACCATCCAAAAGTCCCATAATATCAGGGCTATATTGGTATACATTTGTGTACTTGTCATAAACCGCTTTGGTCTTCTTACCAAACTCAGAATCTGCTGAGTAATAATCTAAGAGTGGCGGGATAAAGTATTTGCCATCAGCTGTACGTTGTTGAAGAACTGCATCCAGGGCTTCCAAACCTTTATCAGAGAAGTAATCAAATGTGATATAACGGAATGCCATTTCTTGCTCATCTGGTGTTGCATTCGGATTAATAACGAGGTAATCACCACCAAGTACCCCGGTGTGCTTACCGCCTTTTTCCATAGCAGGCATTGGATATGTGAGCACATCCTCAGGTTTCAGTCCGCCTTGATTCAGTGCTTGCTCGATTACGCCATCCGATCCAGCCATTACCATAGCTGTACGACTTTGTTGGAATGCGCCTACAGCATCGCCCCAGCCAAGTGCCCAGTCCTGAGGAATCGCGTTAGCTTCCCATCTAAGTTTTTTGTAGAAATCCAGTGCTTTAACACCAGCGTCGGAATTAAATGTAGCTACAACCTTGCCGCCTTCAACCTTTTGAATTTCACCGCCAGCTTCAAACAGGAAGTTGGTCCAGTTCCAGCCTGCTTCGTTACCTTTACCCATTGGAGCAATACCGGAAATGCCTTTTTTGACATCAGCTACGCCTTTAGCCGTATTCAGCATATCATCCCAAGTCCAATCCATTGGTGGGACTGCAACGCCTTTGTCATCCAGCATTTTTTTGTTGATCATAGTAGTTGTTACATAACCTTTTTGAGTTACGCCGAAAACTTTACCATCAATGATGAATTGATTTTGCAGTACTGGGTTAATTTGATCCTTAAATTCATATTTGTTCCAAAGATCCGTAATGTCAGCAACCCAGCCCTTTTCCACCAGGAATTTAGCTTCTGTAGCGTAGGTGTTAAAGAAGGTTGGTGCTTCATTCGCAGCCATTTTAATTCCGATTTCACTTACATTGTACTGCCAGTCATCTTTAACAATTTCAACATTAGGATATTCAGCTTGGAAACGCTTAATCTTGTCATCTTCTTGCGCTCTCACTTCAGTCAAGTCAGGTGTTGGATAGTGGATCTTGATCGTCACTTTTCTTTGAGTAATGTCCTCCACTGGCGCATCCGTAGCAGTTGCTGTATTATCCGTTACCGCATTTGTTGGCGCAGTAGATGCTTCCCCGCCTTTGTTCCCCGCTGTGTTTCCGTTATTGTTGCCGCTGCAAGCAGATAGCAACGATCCGGCTACAAGTACGCTTAGTAGAACGCTAGAGTACTTACGCATTGAAACTCCCCTTTTCAATTCATAATTATCTTACCTATCGATCATAAATTAGAAACCGTTTACAAACGAGGTGCATTTATATTCCTTTCATGTGCATGTTTACGATCCATGGGTAAATCCGTCGATAATTGCTTATCCTTTCACGGCCGACAAAGCAACCCCACGCATAATGAATTTCTGGAAAATCAAGAAGACAAGGATTGGAGGCAAGGATACTATAAACAGGATTGCAAACTTAATATTAGTATTGAGTGCCTTCACATTAATAACGTATTTATAAATGGCTGTCGCAAGCGTATATTTCTCTTCACTGTGCATAACCAAAGATGGCCAGAACCAGTCGTTCCATGCAGTAGAAAAGATAAAGATTGCTAATGTAGCAAAAATCGGAACGGATAGTGGCACGGCAATGGAGAAAAAGCTTCTCGGCTCAGAGGCCCCATCAATTCGTGCTGCTTCAAAGATTTCTGGATGAATTCCGTCAAAAAAGTTCTTCAGTAATAGAAAGTAAAACGTGTTCGCTCCCGCTGGCAACCAAAAGGCCGCGTACTGATTTAGCAATCCAAGCTCCTTCAGATTGACAAAGTTCGGAATCATGTAACTGGTCGCCGGAATAAATAATGTCATCAGAAAGAAGAAATAAATCGCTCTTTTGTAAGGAACATTCATACGAGAAATACTAAAAGCTGACATTCCCAATACGACAAGCGTCACGACCATATTCCCTAAAAAGATATAAATGGTGTTTCTAAGGAACATGGGTAGATCAATGTAATTCATCGCGTCTTTAAGATTACTGAAGTGCCATTCCTGAGGGAAAAAATGCGGCGGGAATGAATTCACTTCTTGATTCGACTTCAACCCGTTGAATAACGTCATACAAATCGGGTACAGCATGCTAAAAACCATAACCAAAATGACTACGCACATCAAACCATAAACGATCTTATTACTTGTTTTTTTCAAATCGTGTTCTGAAAGAATTCCTCTATCTGCGCTCTTCATCTTAGTAGTCCTCCTTGTTAAGCTTGAACTGTAAAATGCCCAAACCACCCAGGACAATGAACATTAACATGCCAAGCGCAGTAGCTGTTCCATAATCGAGTCTTGTAAAAGCATATTTTACGATCAACAGCGCATAGGTAAGCGTAGTGTTATTCGGCCCACCATCAAGCAGTGCCATCTGTGACTGATACCCTTGTGAAGTACCAATAACTTGTAGTATTAGCATCAAAAAGATTAAATTACGGAGTGAAGGCAAGGTGATGTACTTTATACGTGCCCACACACCAGCTCCATCAATTTCAGCGGCTTCATACCAATCTCTTGGAATACTAAGTACAGCAGCCAAGTATATTAGCATCCCTGATCCGAACTGTTGCCATGTCTCCATAAACACAAGAGAAATCATCGACCATCTTGTATCTGTTAAAAAGGCAACCTGGTCCACACCCAACGTGCCTAGTAATGCATTAATTGGGCCGACCGGATCATAAAGCCATCTCCATAGTCCATAGAGAACCACACCAGGCATTACGAAAGGAAGGTAAGCCGCTACACGTACAAAGCCCCCAAACTTTCTCAGCTCTGAGATCATGATGGCAAAAGCAATCGGAACCCAGAATCCAATAATAAGACATAGGAACATATAATACCCAGTGTTCTTTAATGCGGTCAGGACATCTGGATCACTAAGTGCTCTACTGTAGTTCTCAAAGCCTACGAAGCTGTTTCCTTTAACAAAATCAACATGGTAGAAGCTGTACAGTAAGCCTTTAAAAATTGGAACCCATAAGAACATTATAAAAATAATAATGGCAGGTACGAGGAACATATATCCCCAAAAGTTTTTCTTCCAGCGGTTTTGCTTGTACGGTGTCCCCTTCAGCGTCGCCGGGTTTTCGGTTACTACTGCGGTTTGATTCATCAGGCTCCCTCATTCCATTGTTCTTTCAGCATTTTTCGCAAAATGCTTCCTACCTTAAATTGTAGGAAATGAGGGTTGTACTGAACATGTCTATATCTACCGAAGTCATGAGTGTTTTTACTTCTTCAATTCGCTTGGACTAATTCCATAATATTTCTTGAAAATTTTACTAAAATGTTCCGGCGATTCATAACCCACACGTTCCGCAATTTCGTATCTGCGAAGATCGGTATTCAAAATCATTTCCCGGCTTTCTTCCATCCGGAGCTTGATTACATATTCCCACAGGTTATAACCTGTATTTTTCTTAAACAGGTAGCTCAAATAATTGGGGCTAACATGATTTTTCTTAGCCACATCGTGAATAGTAAGTCCTTTTTGAGCATAGTTCTCGTCAATATATTCTTTTGCTTTTTGTACGATCAGATTGCTATGAGTATGTAGTTCTTCTACAGAAGGATCACTCGTGTAGCTGTTCCAGTTGAAATCCCCATAATAGAACACGTAATGGTCACTATGCTCATTATTCCAGAGAATTGCATTAGAGGCCTGACGGTTCAAAACGGCCATAAACGAAAGCCCCTTTAAAATCTGGCTAATGCCAATGACCACATTCAGATGTAAATATTTATGGATATTAAAATGAAGACTACGACCAAGTATATCTAGCCTGTTGATTTGGCCGGCAGAAGAATCCTCATAGCTTTTTTCATCCCATTGGATAATGATCGTAATTTCTCCATCCGGCGCATAAAAGGCTATCGAGTTCCATTCCTGATCCATTAATTCTTTGGCAATGTTCAGCGCAGCATAACAAAGAAGCCGTCTGTCCCGCAAAGTATACTGCTTATTCTGGTTCACTCCAGTTAGTGGTACCTTAAGTTTTAATACGGAAAAATACGGCCCTTGTAGCTTCAGGTTATCCAGCTTCTG
This sequence comes from Paenibacillus sp. FSL K6-2859, assembly GCF_038008265.1. NCBI lineage: Bacteria > Bacillati > Bacillota > Bacilli > Caryophanales > Paenibacillaceae > Paenibacillus > Paenibacillus sp. FSL K6-2859. Next base: position 4,988,665 of record NZ_JBBOYU010000001.1, read on the forward strand.
CAGGTTATCTGCCTCAGCTAGTACAACCCCAGGGTCAATGAGCAATTCGTTCAAGAACTTACTATATTCCGGCAGCGGCTCTTCCAGTCGAAAGCTTTCGTTAATTCCAGACATAAAGACATCTAGTTCTGGTGAGGGCTTCCCCATCTTAAGGAGCACATTTCGGACCGAATCCAAAAATTGCTCACTATTTAAAGGTTTGATTAAATAGTCCTTTGCCCCGAGCCTAACGGCCATTTGAGCATATTGAAACGTTTCATGAGCAGAAATCACGATGGTCTGTACCCATGGTTTGGCCAGTTTTGCATGCTGCATCAGATCAATTCCACTCATCGCACCCATCTGAATATCTGTAACGAGCAGATCAATCTCCTCCATACGGATACAGTCTAGCGCTTCAAATCCGCTATTAGCTGTATAGATATTAGAAATATCCAGCCCGGATGAAGCTAATAAATTGCTCAATCCTTTACAAATCAATGGTTCGTCATCCACAACCAATATATTGAACATATCTGCACGCTCCCCTTCCTTAGTCCTGATTCTCCGATTTCGGAAGCTTAACCGTTACTAGCGTTCCGCCTTCTGTACGAGGGGTATAGCTGATGCCATAATCAGAGCCAAAATGTAAATGAATACGCTGGTTAATATTGCGGATACCATAACCGCTAGTAGGATTGGGGCTATCATCATTCAATACAGCTTCTATGGCTTCATAGTCAACAGACTTATAGCCGTTATCTTCAATAGAGATCCTAACGGTTTCATCCTCACATACTGCAGTGATGGTGATCTCACCATCCTCGCCCATATTTTTAACCCCATGAATAATAGCATTTTCTATCAATGGCTGCAGCGTGATTTTAGGAATTAGGTTGCTTTTCGTATCCGGGTGAATATTCATCACAACTTGAAATACATAATCATAACGGTGCTGCTGCAGCTTGATATAGGCTGTTGCATGCTCCAGCTCTTCTTCAAGGCTGATCAGCTCCCTTCCCCGACTAAGACTGATCTTCATTAGTTTGGACAATTCCTTGATCATCTCGGCGGATTCGACATTTCCTTCTAAAGAGCTTTTCCAATAAATGCTCTCTAGGGTGTTATAAAGCAAATGAGGGTTGATTTGTTGATATAGAAGTTGAAGCTGGGATTCTTTCTGTTTAAGCTCCATCTGATATTTGTATGTGATTAATCCGTTCAGCCTTCGGGCCATATCATAGGTAGAAGCAATCAGCACACTGACCTCATCGTTACTCCCCCTCCGTGGTGTCTCTGGAACTCGATTACCCGGCTCGTATTTTCGCACGAAAAAAGCCAGCTTTTGCAAAGGAGTCATTAATGAACGCCAGAAGTATGTAATCATAATTAGTCCAAATACCGCATAAGCCACGGTGATATATTGAATAACACTTTTCATTTCGTTCTGTTGCTGCAGTAGCGCCTTCACCGGAACTTTGTAGACCAGTTTTTGTCCAAGCGCATGGTTATTGTTAACCACATAGATAAAATCGGAGGTAATCACATCCACAGTACCTTCCAGATCCTCGGCAACAACCGTCTCCGGCAACGCAATCACTTCCCCAGTATTATTAGTAGTGGAGGCAAGAACACGGTTGTTTAAATCTGTTAAGTAAATTTCGCCGTCAGGTAAAGATATCGATTTGAGGGATTCTCCAATTTTAGAGTCCATTTTGGTGATGACCAAAACGCCAATAGTCTCCGCTTTTCTAGAAATGTTGTTTACAGCTCTCATGTAAGTAAGTGTCTTTAAATTCTCCGCTTGAGCACTTAGCCTCTCCGTGAACTTCAGCGAGCCGCGTCCTTTTTTCTGAACAACCTCCTCAAACCAGTAAGGCTCTTCGGCTTTAGAAAAGAAATAAACTCCTGCCTTCTTAACCTGTGGAAAATTGGGAGCAAAAAAGTAATAATCAGTCGGATCGTATATATAAAGAGAGTAGTAAATGCCGTCACCACGTTCAGCACCCTGAGAGTAACTGAGCAATAGCTTCTCTATCGTCTCATATCGTTTGACTCGCTCCAGTATGGTATCCGAGCCAGTCATATTAATTTGCTGAATTAGAGGATTTTGAATCACGGTAGTAGTGATTTTATTTACGGTGTCGATATCGCGGTTAATGATCGTAAAGTTCTGCTTGTTCAATTCCACATATGCATTCGTAACATGGCGCTTCAGTATTTGCTCTGCCTTCAAATTTCCATATATGTTCAAAAAGAAAATAGGAGAAATCATAATCAGGAATAGTAGGATGAGCTGCTGCTTCACGTTCAGCTTTCGAATCAATCTAATCAGCCTAGACAACACTATAGTCACACCTCCGGGTTAAATAACTATATCAAAGGGACAAACGCTTACATATGTTCATTTTAAAGTTTTTTATGGTCATTTGTATGTAGTTTTTTTCTGTTGTGCGGATTATAAGAGCATGGTGATATAGACGTCACTGCGTGGAGCGTTTGGGCTTACGATCGCTGTTATCCTCAGATTTCCTGATTTTATACCGCTTGGCGGTAGAAATCCGAGGATAAAGGCGACCACTTCGTTTCTCCAGCTCCAAACCTCCACTCCGCAACTTCATCACCGAGATTCTTAAAAAACGAAAACAGAAAAAAAGGGGGGGCGGCGTAAAGACCACTGCGTGGGGCTTTGGGACCCGATACTCCCTCTGAGCTTCTACCGAAATTCTGAGCTTCTTGAATCTTTTGAGTATAATAGCTTCCCATGCTGCATCATCACGTTGAGCCATCGGATGCACGTTGGTTTTTTCAAACAGCTGTACTTGTCAGCTGAATTCAGAGCGTGAGCGTAGGAAATCAGAATAAATAAGATAAAAAAAGAACGACCCCACAGTAGCGTCAACTACTTTGGAGTCGTTCCCATGTTCATTTAGAGCTTTAGTCTGTCAACAACTCATACAATCCTTTTACAACCATATCGGCTTCCTTCAGCACTTCCGGCTTGCCAATACCAACTACCTTCATACCTGCAGCCTTACCTGCTTGAACGCCCGCCTCCGCATCCTCAAACACGACACATTCGTCCGGCTGTAAACCTAACTCCTGACCAGCGATTAAGAATACCTCTGGGTCTGGCTTAGCAAGAGACACTTTGTTCCCATCAACAACAGCATCGAACAGATCCGTAATGTTCAGCTTATTCAGAATAAACTCCGCATTCTTACTTGCTGAACCTAACGCAATTCCAATCCCACGTGTTCGAAGTCCAGTTAAGTATTCTTTGACGCCAGGAAGCAGTTCTGACGCCTCCAGCTTAGAGATGTATTCTACATATAGGCGATTCTTTTTCTCCGCCATAGCAAGCTTCTCCGCTTCTTCAAACTGGAGTCCGCCAACTTCCAGAAGAATATCGAGCGATCTCATCCGGCTCACACCTTTAAGGCGTTCATTATCCTCCTCTGTAAATGTAAAACCTAGCTCGTCAGCAAGACTCGCCCAAGCCAAATAATGGTATTTGGCTGTATCTACGATAACGCCATCCAGATCGAAAATGGCGCCTTTCATATTTTGCAACATCGATTTACTTCCTCTCCGTTATTAATTAATGTCTAAGGTTAGCCGCAAGCTCTCCCCTGCACCACAGGACTTTCCTTCCCGCCCTTGTACCGAGAACACCAGAGTCCCTCTGTAGTCAGCTGCTGTGGTAACTGTAACCTCATCCTTGCTGATCCGCAGTTTAAAGGTATCTCCCCGAAGCGTAACCGGAAGCTCAACAGACTGCCAATGTTTAGGCAGTGAAGGTTTGATATGGACAGTTTCTCCATCATAATCCAACCCTGCAAAACCAAGCACCGCAGCCATCCATGCACCACCGTTAGCGGCTGGGTGTGTACCACCAATATAGAGATCCCCTACATACTGCTTAGATTCTCCTGTAAGATCAACAGTAGCTGTCCGCATAAAATATGGATATCCCCAATCCGGCGAACCAATATCGGCAGCTACCAAAGCATAGATGCAAGGACTGAGACTTGACCCATGTTCGGTGCGTGGCTCGTAGAATTCCCAGTTTGCTTGCTTCACTTCCTTGGTGAAGGAATGTTTGAATAGATTCAACATCAACACGACGTCTGCTTGCTTCAGGATGGTTGTCGTTGTAGCTAATCCATTACCCCCACCCAAATACTCATTTTTATTAAGTACACGGGATTTCAATTCTGTCAGCCTAACATCTTCTAAGATGAAGTATCGGTCAAATTGTTCAATGACAAGACTGGCAGGGTCTGGCTGCGGAACATAGAAGCTATCCAGCATAGCTTTGAACTCTGTAAGAAACGGACCTTCACTAAACTCTGTAGACAGTTGGTTGTACACTTCAGGATACTTATCTTGCAGCAATTCTGCAGTGCGCAGGGCTATCTCCAGGGTCTCCTTCACCAGAGCATTCGTAAAGGCATTATTGTTCACACGCTCATGATATTCGTCTGGACCTGTAACATCTAAAATCTCGAAGCGTTCTTTTACCGAATTATAGTAGGCATAAGAGTAGAAGAACCGGGCACATTCCCAGATCACTTCCGCCCCTCCGCTAGTCAACAGACTCTCGTCACCTGTAAATTGAACGTATTTCCAGATCCCATGTACAACATCCCCACTGATATGGACCTGCTTATCGCGGAAATAAGTCCGCATTGGTCGACCGGTAAATACATCGTTCACATTAAACAGAGTACAAGCATCGTCTCCTGTATCCTGACTTTCCCAAGCATAGAATGCTCCCAGAAAACCATATTCCGCGGCCTTCCGGCGAGCTCCGTCCAAGGTATGAATCCGGTACATCATCAGGTTGCGAGCAACCGTTGGATCCGTATGCAGGAAGAAGGGCAGCATAAACATCTCTGTATCCCAGAATACGGCCCCTTTATAGACCTGACCCGATAAACCTCGAGCCGGGATAGAAACTTTTTCCGAAACTGTAGGTGCAATAATTAACAGCTGATAAATACTGTATCTCAGTGCAAATTGAGCATCCTCGTCGCCTTCGATAATGACATCGCTAAGTGACCATCTTTCTTCCCATAGCTGGTTGTGAGCTTTGAACAATTCGTCATAACCGAGTGCCTCAGCTGCACGGACAGATTTCACAGCTTCTGCCTCCGGTTCACTAACATCAAGCCCAGTATACACCGCAACGTACTTAAACCATTCATAGGTCTCACCCGCACTTGCTTCAAAAGAAATCCGGCGAATACTAGCGCCCTCATCCAGTTGCTGATCTCCGAAATTAAATACGGCTCTCTCCGCCACAACTACCGGAACCTTCAATTCTCCACTAGTGGAGGAAGAGACTAGTACATCACCCTTTGACTGTACTTTTTGACCATAGAGGTGGGGACCATTGATATCCCATACATCTACGTCAATCCCGGTCTCAATCACAATTGGGCAGTCCTGTGTACTATGGATAGTGTATTTACTAACGAGGAGGTGCAGATTGTCCTGGCTTACGAAACGATCTGCTGTAAATGTCAACGTCCCACCATCAGATAGACTATAGCCAGTACTCCGATGATGAATGGCACTACGAATATTCAGCTCCTGCATATGAGAGCTAGGTTCACGCTCTAGCACACTTAAAGGTTCACCATTGCAGACAATCTTGGTCCATAATCCATTAGGAGCATTGACGGGTTCTCTCCACTTATCTCCCGCTTTGTCATATAGACCAGCTAAAGTTACGGCAACTAACTCAGCTTTACCGAATTCCTCAAGAGTACCGCGATATCCCATATACCCATTGCCTAACATATATTTGTTCCCGTTCGTCGTCACAAGCTGCTTGTCAAAACAGCTATCCCTAACCGCCCAGCTCATCGAGCCAACATCCCTTCACCTAGCGGAAGCGTCGTCCCGGAAGCGTCCACCGTTATTGACTGCCCATACACTATAATATCAGTGCTCCCCCCATTAATTGCGGTGAGCGTTACTGAAGTCTTGTTGACCAAAATACGTAGTAATACCCCTTCATACATCACTTGGAAGCTATACTCGCTCCAGCGCTCCGGCAATGAAGGCTGGAAGGACAACCGATCCCCATCTGAACGCATACCGCCAAAGCCATACACAATATTCATCCAAGCGGCTGCAATCGAAGTCGTGTGCAATCCTTCGCGTGTATTACGGTTGTAATTGTCTAAATCCAGTCTTGTCGCAAATTCAAAGAACGAATACGCTTCTTCTGGCTTGCCGATTTCGCTTGCCAGTATGGAATGGATCGAAGGCGAAAGTGAAGACTCATGAATACATCTAGACTCGTAATATTCATAGTTAGCCAGCTTCTCTGCTTTAGTGAATTGTCCATTATATAAGAACATAAACATGAGAACATCCGGTTGCTTAATCATGTCATAACGGTACAATCGATCATACGACCAGTTCGAGTAGAGCGGAAACTCTGTTACAGGAATGGAATGAATATCAATATGCGGCATATCGAAGAATCCATCATGCTCCTCAAATACGCCTGTCACTTCGTCAACAGGAATCTTCATATTGTCTGCTTTATTTTCCCAATCGGTAAGCTCTTCATTACGGAGCCCCGTCTTTTCCGCAACCAATGCAAAAGCCTCTGGTGCCTGTTCTTTCATTTCACTCAGGGTGTCTAGAGTGTATTCAAATGATTTTTGGGCCATCAAATTAATATAGCAGTTATTATTCACCATCAATTGGAACTCATCAGGACCCATTACGCCAAAATATCCATATTTCCCACTCTGTTGACCCCATTGACCGCGTGTAGCATAGAATCTGCTAATCTGGATCAGCATTTCAGCGCCTTTACTATGCAGGAATTCTTTATCCCCAGTATTTTTGACATAATGCCAGATACCGTAGGAAATAGCAGTCCCTACATGAAGCTGAAGATTCGAATGCTGCCAGAGATCACAGCTTTCTGTTCCGTCTATAGTAGCAATAGGGTAGCAAGCTCCCTCGCAATCAACATCTTTAGCACGTTGCATAGCCTGAGGTAATGTCTTATATCTAAAGTCCAGTAAGCTCCGGGCGGCCTTAGGATTATTAAACATATAGAATGGTAAGCAATACGACTCTGTATCCCAAAATGCCAAACCACGATACACTTCTCCCGTCAATCCCTTAGCGCCGATGTTGAACCCTGGATGATCCCCATGATAAGTCTGATAAAGCTGGAAAATGCAAAACCGAATGCCCTGCTGATTCTCAGGATCGCCCTCGATCCGAATATCACTTGTCTCCCAGATCCCATTCCAATATGCTGTCTGATCCGCGAATATTTGAGTATCACTCAATTGGCTTACACTTTCAGCAAGAGCTAGCCCTTTGCTCCACAGCTCTTCAGCTGTATGGGCAGATTCACTATCCGAACAGTTGATAACCAGCTTTGTAAAATGGGCCGCTTCTCCCTGAGCAAGATCCATAGTAAAGCTTTGTCCAATAAATTTATCATGTTCAACTCGCGTAAGCTGAAGCGGCTGTGAAGATTGTAACGAAAAGCTTGAGAATAGTTTGTTAGCTGTATTCACTGTTCTCGCCATAATAGCTGTGGCAGATCCTTGTTCTCCACTGCGGAGACTACTCCACATACATTCGCCGCGTTCCTCATGAATAATGCTGAAATCAAGACCTGCACAAATGTCCACGCTGCCCGAGAAATTAAGGGGCTCAAATTCCACCCGCTGTAGTCCCAGATGAGACATCGTCATACTTACCAAACGAGTAAAGACAACTTTTAAGATTTTCCCATCATCTAGGTGCCAGAGTAGCTCCCGCCGATAGGTCCCACTACGAAGATCCAGTTTGCGTACATATTCCGATATTTTACTTTTTGCCAGATCGAGCTGTTCACCATTCACAGTGATCCGCGTATACAGCCAGTCCACCGCATTCACCATATATCTCAGCGAGCGAATAATCCCTTTATAATGATTGCCAATGTCCAATTGTTCATTTAGCCCGTTGAAATAACTGCCTTGCAGGGAATCCCCAGAGTAACCTTCCTCAGCATACCCCCGCACACCCATATACTCATTTCCCAGCGAAAAAATAGATTCCGAGGTCCGATTTCGTTCTGGATCAAAGCCCTCTTCAATAATTGCCCAAGGATCTACCTTAAGATATTTGTCAGCCACTTTAGCCATGTATGATTTCCCCTTCTCCTGGTTTTTGCTCCATTCTCAGGATATCGTTCCATACCCGTTGCGCCAATGTCTGACCTTAATGAAGATATGTGCATTTATACGAAATTGAAATCGAATGGATTTCTATATCATGAATTTTTGCAGTATACTATGTAGAATCTAATAAGAACAAAATAAACAGTGACAGACCCATTATTTGAGAATAATGGATTGCCACTGCTGATATATAAAGAACATATACTTCTTACTCCTTTTTAGTTAAAAATCATATTACATCTTGCACTTTTGAAGTGAAAATAATCACAATGTTGAAAATTCGACACTTTTAAATGGTTTTTCTTAACCAAATCGAAGATTTTAGAGGTATAATTAATTTAAAATTTACTGAAAAACTGAGGGAATAAAGGGGATGTCGATTATGCTAAAAGAACATTACAATGTCATCGAAGCCCACGGAAATACAAACTGTTTCTCCGAACAGAATTTCAACAGACTTCTTGTTACGATGAAAGAACGCGTTGTTCCAGAGGGTTCACATCTTTTCTGGGAAGGCGACTACTCGGATAAATTGTTTTATATCAAACGTGGACGTGTGAAATTAACTAAATCAACGGATGAAGGTAAGGAACTTATTCTTTATATGTACCAAGCCGGCGATATGGTAGGTCAAGCGGACCCATTCTTCAGCACCAAGCACAGCTTTACTGCAGAAGTGATTGAAGAAAGTGAAGTTGGCGTTATCGAGCAAAAGGATTTAGAAATTCTCATTTGCCAACATTGTGATTTTGCGATCGACTTTATGAAATGGATGGGCATTCATCACCGTCTAACTCAAACGAAATTCCGTGATCTGATGATGTACGGCAAACCAGGCGCACTTTGCTCCACTCTCATTCGCCTCGGCAACACCTATGGTGAGAAGAGCAGCGATGGTGAGAATATCCTCATCAACAAAAAAATTACGCATACAGATTTGTCCAACATGATCGGCGCTACTCGTGAGAGTGTGAACCGGATGTTGAGCGACTTGCGTAAAAAAAATGCGGTTGAGTACGAGAACGGTATGATTGTCATCAAGGATCTGGGCATGCTGCAGGAAATTTGCCACTGCGAAATGTGTCCTAACGAAATCTGCCGGATCTAAATTTCTGTCTTATAATATACCCTCTATTCTCCTCAATGAAACATATATGACCCAATTATTCTGCACATTATAAAATAGAGTGGTCGAAGACGCCTAGCGAGGGCGTCTTTTTTTATAGCACAATGATGAAAAAGAACTGATCCCGAATCGGGTCAGCTCTTAATCATAAATATGCTCTTAACTTAACGTTTGGTCTGAGCACCACGCACGGGAGAAATCATCCAGTAGGCCATACCGACGAATACGCCACCGCCAATTATATTTCCTAACGTAACGGGTATCATATTGTGTATCCATCCGGCAATTGTAACGGTTTCCGGGTGATTCGGGAGCAGCACAGCAACACTCAGCAGCGTCATATTAGCCACACTGTGCTCATAGCCACTCGCAATAAAGGCAAATAAACACCACCAGATTAGAACCAGCTTGGCCGTTTCACTTTTGGCGCGCGAGGCCATCCATAGTGCTAGACAGACCAGCCAGTTACATAGAATCCCCCGGAAAAAAAGCTCTGAAAACGGAAGGCTCATTTTCTTGGCTGCAGCCGCAAAGATCAGATGCTCTGGGGGAGCCGCACTGAATAGTCCAGTTCCTCGAATCAAAAGTGCTAAAATCACTGCCCCTACCACATTCCCTACAAACACAAGCACCCAGTTCTTAACAGTATCCCAGATACTTGTTCTACCAGCTAGTGTACTAACCGTAAAGAACATATTATTTCCGGTAAACAGCTCTGAGCCTGCAAACACAACAAGAGTCAAGGCAATACCGAAGGATGCACCCATAATGAGGGGTTGGAAGGGCGATTTGGCAGCCGCTAGAGGCGCTCCCAGCGAGAAAATAAGGATAATCCCAATGCCTACATATGCCCCTGCCAAAAGGGCTGCCAGAAAATATCTTGGTAAACTTTCATTCATTTGGTCACGCTTACTGACTGCCGCCTCGACAATGTTCTCCACACTTTGAGTAAACATAATACTCCACCCCACCGTTTTCTATTTCATCCTTTACTACAAGCTTCGGTGTCTACAAGCTCACTGTCACAATGTCTCCGTCAAGGGAGACTGGATAAGTCACAACGATACCTTGATCCGGTGCCTGAACTTCACCCGTGCGAAGATCTATTTTCCAATCATACAGCGGATCATAAAGAAAGTGACCCGAAACGATTCCTTCAGCAAGCGGCCCCCCTTTTGGATGAGGACTCCGATTCTCAAGCGCATAAATCGCTCCGTCAGAGGTACGAAATACAGCCAGTTCCACATTTCCAGCCACAACTACCCGGCCAATCTGTAACAGGAGATCCTGTACTGATCCTATTGCATACGTTTGTGTGGTCTTATTCATTGCTCTCTCCCCTTCTGTGTGCGTTATATCCGCTAGACTCTTGTTTCTTCAAAAAGCGCAGTACGAGTGCTGCTGTCATTGAGCATTTTTTTCCAAGGATCCGTAACCTGAGTGAGAGCAAAGTCAATCCGTGCTGCCAGCTTTTTGCGGTTATCTTCATTATCCAAAATGACCGTTTGAATCTGCTCAAGTCCCATACGCTCAACCCACTCGGAGGTTCTCTCCAAATAATTGCCGGTCTCACGGTAATATTGCATCACAGCGGAGCACACCTCGATCAGCTCATCATCGGTCTTAATTTTGCAGAAAGAGTCAGCGATCCTTGGCTTGATCCCACCGTTACCACCGATAAACACTTCCCAACCACCATCATTACCGACGATGCCAATATCCTTCGTGCAGGATTCCGCACAGTTACGTGGACAGCCGTTGACAGCTATTTTAAACTTGGCGGGAAAATCAAGACGTTCATACTTACGTTCTATGAGCGCGCCCATTGCCAGCGAATCCTGTGTGCCGAAACGGCAGAACTGTGAACCCACACAAGTCTTAACCGTACGTAGCGATTTGGCATAACCATAACCTGATGGCATATCGAGCTCTTCCCATACTTTCGGCAGATCCTCTTTTTTCACCCCGATCAGATCCAGGCGTTGCCCACCAGTCACCTTCACAACTTTCACGTCATATTTAAGGGAGACATCGGCGATTTTCTTCAAATCCTCCGGTGTTGTTACCCCACCATACATGCGTGGTATCACGGTGTAGGTTCCATCTTTTTGAATATTGGCACCCATTCTTTCATTTACAAATCGGGATTCTTTCTCATCCTGATGGGTATCAGGGTTCATCATTCCTAGATAATAGTTAATTGCCGGACGACACTTGGAGCAGCCTTCCTCTTGTTTCCATCCGAGTACATTCATGACCTCTTTTGTTGTTTTAAGACCTTTAGCTGTGATTTCAGCAACAATTTCATCACGGTTAAGCGTTGTGCACCCACAAATACCTTGCTTAGCAGCTTGCTGGAAACTGTCACCTAAGACAAATTGCAGGATTTGTTCTACTACGGGTTTGCAACCACCACAAGAGCGAGTAGCGCCAGTACATGCTTTGATCTCATCCACAGTAGTAAAACCATGTTCAGTAACAGCATCTACGATCGCTTTTTTAGTTACACCGTTACAGCCGCAGACAATTTCTTCGTCCGCCATAGCTTCTACGGATGTACTCTTCTTTGCTCCGCCACCGCAGCAGCCCGTTCCCATGACTTCTGTATAAATTTCATCGGTCATTATCGCGCTTTGTTTTACTAGCTTTTGCAAATTGGCGGACTCCGTCACATCACCGAACAATACTGCACCGACAATCACATTATTTTTGAGCAGAATTTTCTTATAGGTTCTCTTCCATTCATCTTTGTTTGAGATCACCGTGTGATCAGAGGAATCCAAAAACTCACCCGCTGAAAATACATCCACCCCAGATATTTTAAGCTTCGTGGAGACAATCGAACCTTCATAAGGCTTGGTATTGCTACCACATAAATGTTTAGCTAGAACCATGCCTTGTTCAAATAATGGAGCCACCAGCCCGTAACACATACCGCGATGCTCGGCACATTCGCCGATGGAATAAACATTCTGCATCGAGGTTTGCAAATAATCATCCACCACGATCCCACGATTTACGGAGATTCCGCTTTCTTTTGCCAACGTCACGTTCGGTTTGATTCCAACAGCCATTACCACAAAATCCGCTGTAAGCATACTGCCATCGCTGAAGCGCAATCCACTAACTCTCTGTTCCCCGGTCAATTCCACCGTTTGTTTGCCCATAGCAAATTTCACACCTTGACGCTCCAGCTCAGCTTGAAGCATCGAGGAGGCATTCCGATCAAGCTGACGCTCCATCAGATCTTCCATCAAATGAACTACGGTAACGTCCATGCCTAGGTTCACAAGACCTTTTGCCGCTTCCAGCCCAAGTAACCCCCCGCCGATAACAGCTGCTTTGCTGTATTGCTTGGCCGCTGACAGCATCGCATCACAGTCTGAAATATCCCGGAATCCTACAACGCCCTCTTTATCACTGCCAGGTACAGGTAGAATAAACGAATTCGAACCTGTCGCAATAATTACCTTGTCATAGGGGACTATCATCCCGTTATCCGTAACCACTTGCTTCGAGCCTTCATCAATTCGTGTCACCGTTGTTCCCGTGTGTAGAGTTATATTATTGTCCTCATACCAATTCCAGTCGTTTAGGATGATATCATTAAGGGTCTTACTTCCTTCAAGAACATAAGACAACATGATCCGATTGTAATTGGGATGAGGTTCACTTCCAAAAACCGTAATGTCATAAGCTCCACCCAGCTTCAATATCTGCTCAATCGTACCTATGCCTGCCATACCGTTGCCGACTAATACTAGTTTTTCTCTTATCGTTGTCATGGTTAGGTGCCTCCTCAAGCTTATGAATACCTGATCAATCTCTCTTCTACATATTGGAATTATACGTTTCAAATTCAAGTCATCATTGTGATTGCAGTCACTTTAATTGTGAATATTTTCACACTTTAGTGTGCTGATAATTGTCAGATATCTTTTCCACATAAAAAGCCAGATTAACGATTCTGAACAACCGTTAATCTGGCTTAATGTACGATTTTTAGCGTAAAGTCAATAAAATCTCCAATTCATCTTGAGCCCTGAGCTTCATATCCATTCCATCATCGAGTAGTTGTTTTCCGTTCACCTTCAGCTTCCATTCTTCATTACTTAGAGGGGTATAATCATTGACGGAAAGCACCTTTTTATTATCATCCGCCAATTGTACCCTACTACAGCTTTTGAGCAAATCTCTTACGGTTAAATCTTCTCTAAATAAAATAATATACGTATGATGCAGGTCTACTTCTACACTTCCACCGTTCAAGGTCAGCCTTACTGTTTGAAGTGGTGCTTGATGATCCTTCGACTTCGCGGTGAAGACTAGCTGTGAATCATACCCTACAGTATTATTCCAATCCGCATTCCCAATGATTTGACCGCCCATCTGAAGCTCCCAAACCAATCCCGACTCTAGCGAAAAATCCTTTACCGAAAGAATGCTTGAGTTATCCTCCGCAAATGTGGCAATATTACTACCTTTCAGGAGCTCCATGAGCGATATTCCATTTCTATAACTCCCGCTAAGTAACCTGTCCGATGGTTTAGTAAGCAGTTCATTATCTCCAACCCTTATCGATATTGTCGGTCCCTCTAATCCTGCCGCACCATTATTAGCATTACTATTGCCGTCATTGTTAGTAGAGCATCCACCTATTGTGAATCCGATGACTAAACCTAGCATCAATTTCCACAAAGATCGTATGGGCATCCTGACACCGCCTTGTCCCGCCTAATGACCATATAGCGTCTCAGGCTTGTAAAGTTATGTATACTGTCTTTTTAAGGATAACTTAAACAAGCCATGTTCTCAAATAAAAAAGCCCCCTAAGGGACTCTTTAGAACACTATTCATCATCACTGAAACCTAGGGAACAATATATTATTCTCCAAATGTACGTGTTCAAAAGTCATACTCTCCAGCTCTTCCAGCCGGGCATATGTCAATCGATAGGTCGTGCAAGCATGCGCCGGCGGAGTGAAATCATCTGTAACACTACGTATTTTTCTCAAAATATCGCCCGCACCATCATGCTCACTCTCCAGCTCAGACAATGACTCACGAAGCGATGTCAGGCCTTCTTCACTAGGATTAGCAGCGTATGTCAACAGCTTAGGAAACTCATCTTCTTCTTCTTTAGCCGTATGCTCAAGTAAGTCTTCCTTAAGTGTGTTGAACAAGTTATATAATTCCACCAAATGGGGAGAATCCCCACCATGCACTCGATACACCTTAGTTACATTTTGGCTAATGAGGGGTAGCTCTTCACGAAGATAACGATGGTGTTTGTTAATAATATGGGCAATTAACTCTTCTGAGGATGCAGTATTCCAAGCGATTTCCTCTTGGGGTACTGGATACTCTTGGAACAGCTTGTTTAGATCACCGATGATTATCTCGTGATCCAGACCCCGCTCAGCTGCTGCTTCAGCAAGTGGTTTAGCTCCACCGCAACAAAAATCAATCCGTTTTGCTTTAAAATAATCTGCCGCTTTAGGGAATTGCAATACAATATCCCTCACCAGTGCATCTGGGGTAAACCCAGCCTGTACCGATTCTGCTTGTTTCGAATCCGAAATACTATCATTAAGTTGTTTAGTTTCCATTATAGCTCCTCCTTGGGTTATGGGATTAGGTTCTGAATAAATCTTATCCACTTCTTCACCTTAACCCTGAAAGGAACTTTGACTTGTGATTGTACGCACGGAAATTGTATCTTATTTTTGAACGAGATTGGAGAATGTACATACATAGTAAGCGCAAAAAAGCACCTTTGCCTACAAAGGTGCTTTTTCAACTCACTTTATTGCACATAAGCCTGCATATACGTCCGCTGTCCCTTTGAATCCTTCAAATAAGGTCCCAATCCAGCAAAACGGGAGTGATCCATATAAACACCGGTCATCCATCTGCCTTCCGTCAAGCCACCATTCCATTTGAGGACAAGATCTGGTGCGGAAATCCATTCCTGAAAGACTCGTATATTCTGATCTTTGTATTCTTTACATGGCTTAGACCGCTCAATAAGGTGGAACTCATTCAGATAAGTTGGAACGAAATAAGAGGATATCGTATGCAAATCATCATCGTCAAAAAAAGGCTCATCGCCTAAAAAGGGTTTGAATAATACGATATTCTCGTACATGGACCAAATTAAGGCTTGAAGTACCATACTCTGGCGAATGCCGTTATGAAACTTATATTGTCGCCCATGATTCGCCGCATTCACATCTTGTGGAGGTTCCGTGGACTCCAGACAGTGCCGTTCACAACCAATACACTTCCAGCCGGTCGGACTTTGAATCCATTTTTGAAAAATAGTCCCACTATCATTGTTTCCTTTGTAGAGTGAAGAGATAATGCTGTAAGGCACGCCAATCCACGCATCCCATAAGGAATCAGGAAGATGGCTATGCAGCATGAACAACGTCTTGTCATAGATGAGCTGTACTTTGATAGAAGCATTCTCTAGCTCAGCAACATCCTTTTTTCCATACGTTATTTCCCGGGAAAATAGGGTCGTCTTCGTCTTCATCTCCCTCGCCTCCTAACAGTTTTGCTATGCCTGTACTCCAGCTGAGTAGATTTGAGCAAAAACCAATACGCGAGCGCTTCCATTCAAGGATCATACAATGTTTTTCTATTATATTACAATTATTTTTAAACTGTGCAAGTTTTTTTCAAGCATAAAGGATTGGAACACAACTGTCACTGTCTAATATTTAGAAATTGAAAAGCCCCTTTTCCACCATTTCGGAAAAAGGGCCACAACATTACTGTGAATTTTAGTCAACCCAGCTCTCAGCCCAAGACTGAATCTGCTGCATAACAGGCTGCAACGCACGGCCTTTGTCTGTTAATTCGTACTCAATACGTACGGGTGTTTCTGGGTATACATGCCTAACCAGGATACCCTCACCTTCCAAATCCTTCATCCGCTCGGACAGCATCTTATCGCTCATTGAAGGAATGAGGCCGGAGATATCTTTAAACCGCTTCGGTCCACTCATCAATGTCTGAATAATAAGTCCATTCCAACGTTTGCCTAAGAAAGAGAAGGCTGTTTCAAATCTGGGACACATCGCAAATTGATGTTCTTCCATTGTTCTCACCTCTCACTTGCGAAACTTACTATTAGTTAGTATATATAATATTAACACATTTTAACCATGATGAACATCGTTTACCGAAAAAAGTTCATCTGACTCTATTATTATATCCCCAATGTCAATCCCCCACAGGTCCTTTAGATCCCCTTTGAGCAATCGCTTCAGTTACGATTTGTGCCAAGTCATCATTTCCAAAAAGTGAAAGTACACCCAGAACGGTGTCATCAGAAATGTCTCCCGCTTCCTCTGCGGAAACCGTGAGGGCAAGTGCCTGACGCAAGGCTTCATTCCCTTCCTGCTGCGGATAAGCCTGCAAGTATAGCGCATGTGGATCAAGTCCATTATTCACACACCACTGAGCGAATACAAGAATCATCATCTCTTCTTCGCGCTTATAGCTTTCGATGATCTGTTCCTCCACTAATTTACGGTTATCCTCCATATATTCTTCTCCTTTCTCAGAGACCTCATTCAGCAAGCTGTGCCGCCAGCATATGACTAGGCAGTACCGCTGAAGCAGCAATGCTGCATAGCTCCGGTGTATTTATGTTGCAAAGAAAATTATTCACCACTCCACTAAAACCTCTTCTATCCAGTACAGTATCCCAGCTTCCAAAGCCTTGAATATGCGGTAAGGTATCTTTTTCAAAAAGAATGGCCTTGTCTAGATCCACTACTTCCACCGATCTACCATTTCCGTGCAGCTCAAGCTTCTCCAAATCCATACCGGCTTCACGAACCATACTGTACATCCCTACTGCACTATGTTTCCAGGCTAGCATTCCAGATGCCTGTAGCAGACGACCATCTCCACTAGATTGAAGATGACTACGAAGCAGTTCATACTGATCTCCACATAACCACAACAGCAAATCAAGCATATGGATAAGATCATCATGCACGGTTTCGCGGCTGGTGCTTGTCTGTAGCTTCGTTCGATGTTTAATCGCACTGCAGTGGCTAATTCCACCGACTTCCTCCAGCCATTGCTTGGCGGTGACATACATAGGGGCAAACCGGCGGTTAAAGCCCACTCCCAGCAAAAGCCCTTTATCTTGTGCTAGCTCTGCCATCCTTCTGGACTCTTCAAGATCATAAGAAAGTGGTTTATCTACATATACCGAAATCCCACGTCCGAGACATTTTGTTACTATATCATAATGAGTAGTTGTTGGGCTATGTACAAATACTGCATCCAGATCCCAAGATAACAGCTCTTCCAGATTCGTCGTCCCTTTAGGAAAACGATAGGTATGAACAGCCTGCTCCACCGTTGTCGATGAATGGCTGAGAACACCAACTACCTCGGCATAATCATGCTGAGAGAGCAGTGGCAAATATACTTTACGGGCGATATTGCCGATTCCTATTATGGCGACTCTTTTACGTTCAGGTACAATCACTGATCCATCCCCCTCTAACATTTCAATATCTCGATCTTTTCTCTTTGTTCTCTACAAATGCTATTATACCTGCTTCTCATTCTCTGACAATTGATCTTTGCTTCAATATTTACTTCATATCCCGTATGATGAGATGAATGAGTGGAAGAAGGGGCATATTATCTATGAAGAAATGGTTCTCGATTGTTCTTTATGTTTCGGGTACAATCCTTGCGTTTATCTACAGATATGACATCCTAAGCTGGATGAAAGAGGATCATAATCTTTTCAGTTCCATAGGGATTGCAACTTTACTGGCCTTGTTTCCAGTTGTCCCTTATAAAGCTGTCATCGGATTCTTCGGTTATGCATACGGAAGTTTAGTAGGAGCCTTGATTTGCTGGCTAGCTACTAATTTGGCTGCCGCAATCCTGTTTGGAATTGTGAAGTACTTATTTCAAAGCCAAGCTAGAGCTTATTTAGCCTCCATTCCCGCACTCGAAAAGTTCACAGTAGGCATTGAGCGGCGACCTTTCGCTTCGATTGTCCTAGCACGACTCGTGCCAATCATTCCCCAAACAGCGGTTAACATCTACGCTGGAGCTGCTGGACTGCCTTTTTGGAGCTATATTGCAGCTTCCGGCATTGGAAAAATACCAGGGATTGCATTATACGCTTTCCTCGGGGATCATCTGTTCCAGGACCCTGTAAGTGCGATTATTGCCATCATCGCCTATGCCGCTGTGCTAATTATTACCGGACTGAGCTTGCGTCCGCGCGCTCAAGAAGCGAAGAATAACAGATAGCGAAAGAACTTATCGGTTACAAACTGGCAGGCAGTTAGTATTTGCTTTATAATTAAATTGTGATCTATTTAATTGCATTATGTGAATGGAGGGATATCAATGAGTGAACATCAGACTAACCATATAAATACCAAGACGGAAAAAGCAACCTTTGCAGGTGGATGCTTCTGGTGCATGGTCTCGCCGTTCGAAGAATTGCCAGGAATCATTAGTGTCGTCTCTGGCTATACCGGCGGACATACAGTGAACCCAACCTATGAAGAGGTTTGTTCTGAAACGACAGGACATGTTGAAGCTGTACAAATTACGTTTAACCCAGATATTTTCCCTTATAGCAAGTTACTTGAGCTGTTCTGGCAGCAAATTGACCCTACCGATGCAGGTGGACAATTCCATGATCGCGGGACTTCTTACGGTACAGCAATCTTTACCCATTCGGAGGAACAAAAAGAACAAGCAGAAGCTTCCAAGGCAGCTCTTCAAGCAAGCGGTCGGTTCTCAAGTCCTATCGTAACCCCGATTCTCCCGGCATCCACCTTCTATCCAGCCGAAGAATATCATCAAGGCTACCATCATAAGAATCCAGGCCACTACAAACGTTATCGCAAAGGTTCTGGACGAGAGGATTTTATAGAAACCCACTGGACACATAAAGAGGACAAACAAAGTTTGAAAGAACGGTTAACGCCTCTTCAATATGAAGTCACTCAGAACAGTGCTACAGAATCTCCTTTCCGGAATGATTTTTGGGATCACCATGGAGATGGTATTTATGTAGACATCGTATCTGGCGAACCGTTATTCAGCTCGCAGGATAAATACGATTCCGGTTGCGGCTGGCCAAGCTTTACTCGTCCCATCCGGGACTATGCTGTGAAGGAAAAGACGGATCTCAGTCATTTGATGGTCCGCACTGAAGTTCGCAGCAAAGTAGCGGATTCCCATCTAGGCCACGTCTTCGACGATGGTCCCGGAGAAAACGGTTTGCGCTACTGCATAAATTCGGCGGCGCTAAGATTTGTCCCGAAAGAGGATTTGGAGAAGGAAGGATACGGGGAGTACCGCGTACTCTTCCAGCCTGCCTAAACATCAATCCTCAGTACACAAAGAAACGGTTGTCGTCCTTTTAGGATGACAACCGTTTTTTCTCTTAAAATATAAGAAAGTATAAGTTTCACGTTATACATTATCCTTATATTTCTCGCTTAAACGCTTACCGTCTTTATAAGGACGCCGAGGTCGTTTATGCTTAGAGGGGCTATTCTTTCTTTGAGTCCTCTGAGTCCTTATTAGCCTTCGGCTCATCCTCTGAAACTGCCTCCTTAGGTTCTGTTGCCGCAGGGATGATTTGCTCTCTCTTCAGCTCCTTATTGCGCTGACGGATCCTCTCGGTCTGCTGCTCCCGACGCTCGCGGATATTTTTACGGGAAACTAATACAATAGCTAATATAATGGCAGCCCCGATAAGTATCGGTAACGCTCCTGCAAGGATAACTACAAGCCACTGAAACATCACAGATAGCGCATTTAAGCTGCCATTTAGAGCATCTGAAGCGCGTTCCAGTAACGGCCCTTGCTCCTTCTTCTCTTTGACAGCAATGCTTTCATCCGTCTGATACACTCTCAATTCTACCGTAGAGAAGGATACATTCTGATTGATATAACGCATTCTACCTTTAATCTGTTCAATGCTTTCTTGAATCGAGCCAAGCTCGTTCGCGAAGGCGACCAGATCCGTGGATTTCGTCGCTTTTTTCATAAACTCTGTATATTGTGCTTCCATTAGCTGCTTTGCCTTCAAACGTGACTCCAGATCAACGTACTCTTCAGAGACATCCTGACCTTGAATGCTGCGCTGTAGAGATTCGTGTTTTACTTGTTCTAATTTATTCAGAAAAGGTGAGAATCCGGAGGCAGGTACCTTAAGGATAAACGTCCCACCTTGCTCGTACTGTGACATATTTTCATTAAACTCAATAATATATCCATTGGCCATGGTTACTAAATTACGTATTTCAGTCTGTGCTTTTCCATAGTCTTCTACTTCCATGTTAAGATTCGCTTTATAGATCAGCTTCTTGTTCAAGCCCGCTACTACATCGCTACCAGTAAACCCTGCACTTGCTTGAACTGTATTTTCTGATGTGGAGCCCTTTACAGCCAAGTTCTCGCTGCCTGTTGCTTCTGCCTCAGGGGCTGCCGAAGTGCTTTTATCCGCTGTTGAGGCCAGCGAGCTCTGCGATTGTACCTCTACTGCTGCGTTGTTACTCGTACTACCATTTTCTTTTGCCGAGCTATCTGCCGCTGAATTCCTATCCGCTGAACCACAACCCGCCAAGACTACCGCAAGAATTAATAAACATAAGTAATGCAGACCCCATTTGCGCATTCTCATTCCTCCAAAAATGTAGTAGATACCGCTTGCACGGATCATCATATCGTAACGGAATGTCTTGTTCTAAGCAGATCTCTTCCGTCACTCTTTACTATGACGTTCCAAAACTTGGAAGGTTGCACTTAAAAATGGAATGATGAATAGTTTCTTTTAAATCATACATATTCAAAAGAAAAAAAGCCGCATTTCTGCGACTTTGGGGTTTCGAACTATCATTTTTTGTGCAAACACTAACCTGGGTTAGAAGAACTTTGTTTAATGACATAAATGCCATCTGGTAGCGAACCGCTTAATAATCTTGCCATGTAAATATCAACATCATAACTAGTGGTGCCTACAAGAACTGAATTCCCTTGAACATTGGCATAAGTCTTCTCTGTGATCACACCAAATGAGTTATTCATAATAGGCGTATATTCCATCCAAGCATAATTGTAAGGATTCACTAATGCAGTTGTCGTGTTACTGCCACCATAAGTATTGGACCACGACGAGCCACCCGTAATGCCAGCACTAACAGCTGTTTGTTTTGCGGTTACACCAAAGCTAGTGTTCGCAATATAACCTTGAGAAACCGAATAGCTGATGTTTAACAACGAATTTCCAGAAGCACTGTTATAAACAGCCTGAGAGATTTTTCTAGTCAAGCCACTTCTAGTAACATAGGAGACATAACCATTTTGTTGGTAAGAGTAGATCGTTGTTTGGAAAGCATCTCTAGGAGCTATAACAGAGGCTTTCTCAAAAGAAGAATCTGTATTAAACAGGGGCACACTTGGCAACAATCCCTCTTTAGCAGCCTCTAAAGCTTGTCCTTGCGCAAGAATATCATTGTACTCTTCTATTGAGATTTCTGACAATCCCGTAGGTGAGGTTTTGTAGACTTTTATGATTTCGGGTTCACTATTTTGAGGGGCTTCGTCATTATGTACACCTTCTGCACCTGCATAAATAGGTAAACACAAGATTAGCATTAAGGCAAAAGGGAATAGTAAGAACTTTTTCATCAATTTCATCCTCCAATATTTCAGATTAGGATCGGCCGTTCCCTATCGAAAATATTACCAGATATTTTTTAAAATTATATAGATAATTAGGATTATTTTGTATTTTTTGGTATGTTAATGAGAAATGTATTTTGTAATTTTTTATATTTATTTGTATAACTTTGTCATATTTCTGTGATTGAATAACCCATTTGCTTACAAACGCTTTATTTGGTACAATAACCTCGTCTAGCTACACAGAAAATACCAAATACCCTCAATTCATAATGAATGAGGGTAGGGCGCGGTTCTGTTCGGACAAGCTCCACCTTGTTGAACAGAGTAGTTCTTTGTTAATAATGCTGTCTATTACTAAGAAGGGGAGGTGAACCCTCATGGCAAAAGACGTAATTTGCGAAGTTAACTCCTGCACCCACTGGGCAGAAGAGAACAAATGCAGTGCTGATTCTATCTTTGTAGCTTTCCACAGCTCCCAAGAACCTACACGTGCAGAAGAAACAGATTGCAAGACTTTCGAAAGCAAATAAGGTGATAATTTGAAGGGACCCTCCACGGTTCCTTCTTTTCTTTTCTCATTCTATCAAGAATGAGAATTATTATCAAGTGGCTGAAATAAAAAGCCAGGGAGAAATTCCCCGGCTATGATTTATTGTATATCTCTAATGCTATTTGGAGGCACTAACTCCTGCCTTTTCTCTTGCAATAGCGGCAGCCTTTACCATGTTACGAAGTGCATCTTCCGTCTCCTGCCAGCCACGTGTCTTAAGACCGCAATCCGGATTAATCCAGAACTGTTCAGGGTCGAGCACCCGCAGCGCACGATCAATAGCAGCTGTCATTTCTTCTACAGCAGGAACCCGTGGACTATGGATGTCATATACACCAAGACCGATTCCCTTATCATATTCCTGTTCTTCAAAGCTAACGATCAATTCCCCATGGCTACGGGAAGTTTCTATAGAGATGACATCTGCATCCATCGCGGAAATGGAGTCGATCATGTCATTGAATTCGCTATAGCACATGTGGGTATGAATTTGTGTTGTAGCCTTCACATGATTCGTTGCGATACGGAACGACTTCACCGCCCAATTCAAGTATGCCTCATGATCTTCAGCCTTCAAAGGAAGCCCTTCACGGATAGCCGGTTCATCTACTTGAATCATCTCTATGCCTGCATCCTCCAAAGCTTTAACTTCATGACGGAGCGCTAAGGCAATTTGATTAGCTACTGCTTCCCGACTAAGGTCATCACGTACGAAAGACCAATTGAGGATTGTAACAGGACCAGTCAACATGCCTTTAACAGGAAGGGCAGTTAACGACTGAGCATAAACGCTCTCTTTCACAGTCATAGGCTGAATAAAAGCTATATCCGCATAAATAACCGGTGGCTTCACGCAGCGAGATCCATAGGATTGAACCCAGCCATTACTAGTAAATAAGTAACCATCTAGCTTCTCCCCGAAAAACTCCACCATATCCGTTCTTTCAAACTCACCGTGCACGAGTACATCCAGACCCAGTTTTTCTTGGAAGGTAATTGCATCCGCGATCTGCTCACGTACGAACCCATCATAGCGCTCTTGATTCCATACCCCTTTACGCCATTTCAACCTTGCCTGACGTACTTCTACGGTCTGTGGAAAGCTTCCGATCGTTGTCGTTGGCAGAAGTGGCAGCTGCCATTTCTCCTGCTGCGCCTTTAGGCGCTCAGCAAACGGTAGACTGCGTTGGTCCGGTAAATCTGCAAGTCCAAGAACTTGCTCCGCAACATCCTTACGGCCGCGTTCAGGAAGCGAACGGAAGGCAGTAAGGGCTTCGCGACTGGCTGTCAACGCAGCAGCAGCTTCTCCTGTACCCTCTAAGGCTGCAGCAAGCAGGCCAAGCTCACTAAGCTTCTCATCAGCAAAGGCTAATGCAGCCTTGACGGTTGTCTTCAGCTTCGCCTCACCCTGAACAGTAACCGGAACATGCAGCAAACTGCAAGAAGGCTGTAGAATAAGACGATCAAGCGGTACATGTACACTCAGCTTCTCGATTAGCTGCAGCTTAGCATCCAGATCCGAGCGCCAGATGTTGCGTCCGTCAATAATACCCGCTCCCAGCCACTTATCCTCAGGCCAGCCAAGACGTTCAATCGATGCCAGGTTCGTCCCGCCATCATGGACAAAATCAAGACCTAAACCTTGTACCGGAAGTTTGAACAATGCCTCCAGCGGTTCAGCAGCTTCAAAGTAAGTCTGCAGAATAATATTTAAACCAGGCACGGATTCAGCAATTTCTGTGTAAATCGAGTGAAGTAAGGATAATTCTGACTCATTTATTCCTGTAACAATTGCTGGTTCATCCATTTGTACCCAGCTTACTCCTTCTTGCTTCAGTTCCTGCAACAGCTGAATGTAAACCGGAAGAAACCGAGCAGCAATCTTCGCAATATCCGCAGATGCAAAACCTTTTGACAACTTAAGGAATGTATAAAGGCCTAAAACTACAGGTTTACCCTCAATTCCCCCTTGGGACTTGGCAAAACGATAAGCTTCCAGTGGTTTGTTCTCGGTCAGACGCGGCGTTTGTGCACCAATCTCTGGAACGATGTAATGATAGTTCGTATTGAACCATTTAGTCATCTCACAAGCGGTAGCCTCAGCATTTCCTCTAGCCATCGCAAAATAAAGATCAAGTCCAATGTCGCCACCGTCATACGCATAACGTGGAGGTACGATCCCGAACATAACAGCTGTATCCAGCACATGATCGTAGAATGTAAAATCATTTACCGGAATGAAATCAATTCCTGCCTCCTGCTGAGTCTTCAAATGCTGAAGCTGAATGCCTGTCATTTCAGTACGGAATTCTTCCTCATTTATTTTCCCCGCCCAGAAGGCTTCCAACGTTTTCTTCCACTCGCGGTTTTTTCCGATTCTTGGATAGCCAAGATTACTTACTTTTACTTTGTTCGTCACTTTGCAGCTCCCCTTCTCCATTTTCTTATTTTGGACTTGATATCACTTGCATTCCTATAAGCATAAACGCCTTCGGCGTCCTTGTAAGGACGGTAAGCATTTTAGCGAGAAATATAAGACATAAAGTATAGGTGCAAAACTTATACTTTCTTATATTTTAAAAAAGAGCGCCCTTCCCTAAAAAAAGTCAAAGGGAAAGACGCCCATAATATACCTATGGTTAACGTCTAACACCTTCCTATCCTCCGTAGGTGAAGCAGTGCTGTTGAAACAGGCAGGTCTCCTGGCTAGCGGTGTCAGCATCCTTAGCAGTCTTCCCAGCAGTAGTAAATTGCCAGTGACATATGTTGCTATGGACTCTTCCGTTACAGTGGCGGGACCGCATCGGCTTCGAACCGAACTTCCCTTTTAAGCCTACCGAATTACTAATTCCGGCAAGCACCTGTCTCCGTTATTTTCAAGCTAAAACGCCATTGGCGTCCTTTTAAGGACGGTAAGACGTTTATGCGAGAATAATAAGAAAGTATTGTGTGAAACTTATACTTTCTTATCATTTAATCGCTAAAACGCCCTTGGCGTCCTTTTAAGGACGGTAAGACGTTTATGCGAGAATAATAAGAAAGTATTGTGTGAAACTTATACTTTCTTATCATTTAATCGCTAAAACGCCCTTGGTGTCCTTTTAAGGACGGTAAGCGTTTATGCGAGAATAATAAGAAAGTATTGTGTGAAACTTATACTTTCTTATCATTTAATCGCTAAAACGTCTTCGGCGTCCTTTTTAAGGACGGTAAGCGTTTATGCGAGAATGATAAGAATAAAGTGAAACTTTTACTTTATCCTTATCATCAATAAAGTGAGTGTCTTAATCTGATGTCATCATACGTGAAAGCCCCCGTCATCTGCAATAGATGACGGGGGCTTTGGTTATATCGATTCCTTATAACGGATTTAGAAAAACACGAAATATACTACTGCAGCAAGTACTATGCGATATATAGCAAATGGTAAAAGCTTAATCCGGTTGATCAATTTCAAGAAGAAACGCATCGATAATAACGCAAACACAAAGGCACTAATAAAGCCGGCAATGAAGAACGGCAGGGCATCGATGGTGAAATATTGCCAGTTCTTCATCAGTGAGAGTAAACTGGCGCCTGCCATGATTGGAACAGCCATAATAAACGTGAAATCAGCAGCAGCACGATGACTCATACCCAGAAGAACACCACCAGAAATCGTCGACCCGGAACGTGAAAATCCCGGCCACAAGGAGAAGCACTGGACCAGACCAACACCTAGCGCCTGCTTATATGTAATCTGATCGACACTCTCCGTTTGAATCTTCTTAGGTCCGAATAGATCCGCAATAATCATTAATACAGCACCGACTACTAGACCGATTAACACGGTAGATGTAGAGAATAAATGTTCGTCAATATAATCATTAAACAGAACCCCCAGCACGCCTGCTGGCACTAAGCCTACAAGCACCTGTGTAAGCTTAAGGTGGCCGCCTTTTTCAAGCTGTGGTTGTTGCTCGGTTACAGGATCCAACTGCTTGCGGCTGAAGCGCTTTAAGCCCAACAATTCAATGAACCTATTTCTAAAAATAACTACAACTGCTAATATTGACCCCAGCTGTATAACCACTTTGAACGTATTGGCCGTATATTGCCCAAATAACTCTGTCGATTTTAACCACATATCATCAACAATGATCATATGACCCGTGGAGGATACCGGAGCAAATTCAGTCAATCCTTCAACAATTCCCAAAATAATAGCTTTAATAATCGTTAATAGCTCCATTTGTTCTCCTCCTTTTAATCATAACTTTTATCTATAAGTCCTTCTCGGCTCAACCTTCGGTGTTCATTTTCCGGCTGCGCTTGCGGAAGAACAAATACCCCAGGATCACTACTCCACCTGCAAGAAGCACGTACACTACGTTAGAGTACATATCCATATACATGGCAATGTCTTCCCAGGACTCACCCAATGCCGCCCCAATAAGCACCAGCAATAGATTCCATCCCAGCGTACCAATCGTTGTGAAGATCATAAACACTCCAAATTTCATGCCCGACATCCCTGCTGGGATCGAGATCAAACTACGCACTAATGGAACCATCCGACAAAATAATACGGTCCAATAGCCATATTTGTCAAACCAAGCGTCAGCCTTGTGGATGTCCTTTTTGCTAATCCGGAGTAGGCCGCCCCAGCGTTCAACGATCTTTTCCAATCGATTTACATCCAACAAACGACCGATATAATAAAGAATCACTGCACCCAGCAGTGAGCCAAGCGTAGCAGCAATGATTACCCCAGGAATGGTCAAATTCGTTGTGGTTGTCATAAATCCGCCAAAAGGAAGGATCACTTCGGAAGGAATTGGTGGAAATATATTTTCAAAAGCGAGCATAAGGAAAATACCAAAGTAACCAAACTGCTCCATAAAATCTGTAATCCATGCTTGCATTTCGTAACCCCCATTATTCAGATCAAGTTCTTCTTCAAGTTGCGTAAATAACGGCTGCGAATAAAAAAGAAGTAAAGTCCCTGGACAGCCAAATATCCCAATAACACCGCCCCGGTCTCCACAGCAATTGATAAGTAGAACAACCGCTGAAGCGCAATAAAGGCAAACACACTATGCAAAATGGCAATCCCAACCGGAACAAAAAACAACAACGACAATTGTATCGTTACAATTCGGTTTAGCTCATGATCTGTAAGTCCCATTTTGGACAAAGTAGAATATTGATGACGATCATGATCTAGATCTGTATACAGCCGGAAGTAAAGGAAGCTGCCTGCCGCTATGAAAAATACAGTACCCACCAGTAAAGAAGCGAATAGCATCGTGTTGTACAATGTTCTCTGTATTTCAAACAGCGTGCCGCTAACAACAATCGCGTATGGCGAGTTACTTTCATAGGATCGTTTCCCTTTATGAGCAAGATCCGCCGCTATACCTACTGTTCGCGGGAAGTCATCCATGTAAAATCCTGTATACAAATCGGTCTGTACGGGATGAATAGCCTTGTAAAGCTCATCGCTAATCACAACACCGCTGAAATCTCCCCCATCCCTTCCATCCAGCTCCGGCAATAGATATTCGGCAATGGGAACATGCTGGGTATAACCCATTTCTCGAATGGAAAGACCTTGCTTCAAAGTGTATATCGGCTTTACTCTACCCGCTTGCAGACTCCGGTCTCGTTGCGAACCGATCATCACCAGTCCTTCATCTCCACTTAGAGGTTGCTCATCCGTCGTAAACCCTGCACGAAGCAGAGCAAGCTTATAATCACTGTAAGCAATCAAGGGAAGCCTTAACGTGCGATCTGGCCCGGTCTGAGATTCCACCTCTGCGTATTTAATCGGAATATTAAGTGTCTCATAGGGTAACCCGAGCGTTGTAAGCTCTTCCTTAATTTCGTCCAAATGCTGGTCAAAAGGATCCTGCGATTGATGGCCTTTGGCTACATAACCAACTGCTGCGGGATAGTCCAATTTCAACTCTCTGGAAAGCGTATGGATCGATGCAAATACTCCCACTGAAGTAAAAGATACTGCGGATACAATCGTCACCATAAAGAACATTCGGGCATTCTCTTTCCAGCGGTAAGACAAGCCCGATAAAGTAATGATATTCGTGCGGTTCCAATACAGGCGCCGGATCGTCTTAAGCAGTTTAACAGTGTAAATACTGAGCTGAGTATAAAAGAGATAGGTACCCGCAACCGTAATTATAACGACGGGGAACATCACCTTTTCAACCGAAGCCGCTTGTGCAGTAGCTGCCATAAAATAGCCCGTTAACAGCAATAAAGCAGACAGGATTGATAACACCAAGGAAACTTTAGGTTCCTCTTCTGCTTTTCGTTCTCCCTGAAACAGCCGCATCAGTGACTCATTCCCAATAAAGAAGAACGTGCTTAGCGAGATTAGAATAAATAACAGCGCAAAGCTACATATCGTTAGTACAAGCGCCTGCCATGGAAGATGAAACGTTAAAAGAGGTATACCCAGAAAAGTAGATCCGATCATTAAAAACAACTTGCCCAGAATTAACCCTAGTAATGTACCTGTCAGAATGGCTGAGGTGCCGATCATCATATTTTCCAAAAATACCATCATGTTGAGCTGTTGCTTCGTCATTCCATGCATCAATAAAATCCCAAACTCCATCTTACGTGACTGTAGAAACGATCCAACCGATACGAGAACGAACAAGGAGCAAAACACATAAATAATGGCTTCTGCCGCCATCATTGTATGAGCTGCTGTACTATAAACCAAACTCTTAGAAATATCCGGATGGTAAATAAACAAAGCGCACACGAAAAAGATCATCACTGAAAAAGCACTGACGACAAAATAAGCCGCATATTTACGCTTGTTACGTGTAACATTCCTATAAGCGAATTGCCGAAAGGTCATGGCTAGTTCCCCCAAGCAGAGACAACATATCAATGATACTTTGGAAGAAAGCGCCTCTGCTGCTCCCCCTGTACATTTCACTATAGAAACGTCCGTCTTTAATAAAGATGACTCGGTTACAAAAACTCGCGGCCACTGCGTCATGTGTGACCATCAGCACAGTTGCCCCTTCTTCCTGATTTACCTCTGTCAGCATATTCATGACTTCACCTGAAGCCTTGGAATCCAGATTCCCTGTAGGCTCATCTGCTAAAATCAGTGCAGGACGATGAATCATCGCCCGGGCGATGGCGGTCCGCTGCATCTGTCCACCTGAAATCTCGTATGTCCTTTTTTGCAGCAGATGCTTGATGTCCAGCATACTTGCTACTTCTTTCAATCTGCTCTCCATTTCCGTTACACGGACACCAGCAAGCGTGAGAGGCAGCACAATGTTCTCCTCAACAGTGAGCGTATCCAGCAGATTGAAATGCTGAAAGACGAAACCAAGCTCATGGCGGCGAAAGAGTGCCTTGTCTTGTCTGCTAAGCAGATTGGGATCTCGGCCGTTGATCAGAATCTGACCGGAGGTCGGCTGGTCAATGGTGGCGATCGTGTTGAGCAGTGTTGTTTTTCCACTCCCCGAAGGTCCCATAATGCCAACAAACTCCCCTTTTTCAACAGAAAAGCGGATATGATTCAATGCCTGAGTGGACACTTTGCCCTCATATATTTTTGATAAATTATGAACATCTAGAA
Source organism: Paenibacillus sp. FSL K6-2859 (assembly GCF_038008265.1). NCBI lineage: Bacteria > Bacillati > Bacillota > Bacilli > Caryophanales > Paenibacillaceae > Paenibacillus > Paenibacillus sp. FSL K6-2859. The sequence continues at coordinate 5,018,841 of NZ_JBBOYU010000001.1, forward strand.
TGGGCAAGTGTTACCTCTCCTTCTTTCGACTGGATTGCCTTCATTATACAAAGTGTATACACAGGCTGCCATTTTTCTAACTTACAATGACCTTACATATTTGTAAGGTAGGACTCCTTAAACACTATCCGTACGGTCGTGCCCTTGCCTTCTTCTGAGCAAATGCTCACCTCTTGGCCAAGTTTTCCGCAGATCTGTTTTACAAGATATAAACCCATTCCCGTGGATTCTTGAAAGGTTCGTCCATTGACACCTGTAAAATAAGGATCAAACACACGCGGCAGATCACCTGCTGGGATGCCCACGCCTTCATCTCGTATCTCCAGTACTGCTCTCTTGTCTTCTTGTATGTACCCATGATAATATACATGTTTGCCGACTTCCGTCGTATAACGTATTGCATTCGTAATAATCTGCGTAAGTACAAAACTTAGCCATTTCTCATCTGTAGTTACGGCGATTCGCTCATCTATTTTAATAGTGGGAAATATACGGTTACGTATGAACAGACGCTTCTGCTCTGAGGTCACGCTACGTACGAGGGTTTCCAAATCCAAACGTTCCACGTAAAAATCATGCTCAAAGGTATCTAGCCGAGCCGTATAAAGTACAGTGTCCAGTCCTTTTTTCAGACGATCCAGTTCATCACCTATCGCCGTAAAAGGCGGTCCGTCTTTATCTTGAATCATCAAATGGATCACAGACAGCGGTGTCTTCATTCCATGCACCCACTGATTAATAAAGTGAATATGTTCTTCCAGCTTGTGGCGGTAGCTGTGTAAATCATTTTTGTAGAGGCGGAATTGTGACCCTAGTAGTCCTCGTAAACTCACGGCAAGCGGAGAATCCTGTGATGGACCGCCAGCTTCATCTAGAGAGGTAGGTACAGTCTCCAATCGTTCATAGAACGTACGATTGCTGATATACCGGTAAGCGAGGTAGCCAAGCAGCAGACAAGTGCTGAGAAGAGCAGCGTACAGACTAACACTCACACCACTGCCCCCATCCAGCCGATAGACTAGTGTGATCAAGATGAGCTGTGCTAGATAGACCACAATTAATGGGATCTGCTCCCTTAAAAATAGCTTCAACCCTCATCCCCCCAATTCGGAATCAAGCGGTAGCCTTGACCTCGAACGGTTTGTAGACCGTCCGTAATCTCAAGAGCGGCAAGCTTTTTACGTACACGGGTGACATAGACATTAAGCGTATTCTCATCCACAAAGGCTTGATCATCCCAGATTTTTTCGAGCAGTCTGTCGCGGGTAACGATAGTTCCCGACTTTTGCATCAGCTCATCTAGTATCTTGGCTTCCGTGTGACTTAAATCCACCTTGGCTTCTCCCCGAGTAAGGACTAGTCGCTCCACATCCAGTGCCAATCCGGCAACGGTTAGGGTACGCTCATTGTTGCTTCCCGCATAGGTGCCGTAAGCGCGTCGTAACTGGCTTTTAATTTTGGCCATCGCAATTTCGTAATCAAAGGGCTTCGTAATATAATCGTCGGCTCCGTTCTCAAGCGCCATCACCTGATCCATTTTGCCGTCGCGGGCAGATATAAAAAGGATAGGGCAGGTGGAAATCCCACGAATCTGGCGGCACCAGTAATAACCATCGTATTTTGGCAAATTAACATCTAATAGAACCAGGTGCGGAGCGAACGTCTCAAACTGAGTGCGAACCCGCTCGAAATCATTCACAGCCTGTGTTTCATATCCAAACTTATGTAAATAATCCTGTAGCAGAGCTACCAGTCCACGGTCATCTTCTATAATAAATATTTTGAACATATCATGCCTCCGGTCACAGCCTTAACAATATAGGGGTTTGCCAAATAATATATACATCGTGGACAGGGTTAGTCAAATTTGTTAGGGGGATTATGCGACAGATCGTCAGCGTAAAGCGAGGCTGGTCGCCATGCTTAACGTGAGGCAGATATTTAAGGGTAGAATTAAACTATCCCAACCTCTAAAAAAAGACCCGTGAATGAGCATAATCATTCACGGGTCTCACTATATAGTTAGTTGCAGATACAGTAGCGGTAGACATCACAGAGTCGATAAAAAAAACGTCAACCGGCGATATCATATCGAACATAAGTAACCAATGTCTTGCTGAAGCAATTAGAACTGGATCCGGCCATTTCTACGGGATTTATACCGTTCTTTTGGCTGGATTTGCTCAATCTGGCCCATTCTACGGGATTTATACCGTTCATTTGGCTGGATTCACGCGATCCGGCCCATTCTACGGGATTTATACCGTTCTTTTGGCTGGATTCACGCGATCCGGCCCATTGTACGGGATTTATACCGTTCTTTTGGCTGGATTCACGCGATCCAGCCATTTCTACGGGATTTATACCGTTCTTTTGGCTGGATTCGCGCGATCCGTGCAAATCGAGAGCATTTTTGCCCTTCTTTCGCTCCATTTGGGCCATTTCACTCAAATCGAGAGCATTTTTGCCCTTCTTTCGCTCCATTTGGGCCATTTCCCAGAAATCGAGAGCATTTATGCCCCTCTTTCGCCTCAGCAAGGCCATTTCACTCAAATCCGGGGCATTTCTGCACTCTACTATCACTCACAACCTTATCTGCCATCCAGCAGATTGCCCAGTCCACCAAGTACACTGCCTTCTTCTTTGCGTCCGCTGTTACCGGCAGCAGACAAAATACGTTCAGCCATACGGCTGAACGGCAGTGACTGCACCCACACTTTGCCGGGTCCGCGCAGTGTGGCGAAGAACAGGCCCTTACCGCCGAATAGCGCGGTTTTGACACCTTTTACAAACTCAATATTATAATCCACTGATGACGTCATAGCTACAAGACAACCAGTGTCCAGTTTGAGCGTCTCTCCCGGTTGAAGTGTGCGTTCTATAACGTAGCCGCCAGAGTGTACGAATGCAAGACCGTCGCCTTCCAGCTTTTGCATAATAAAGCCTTCACCACCAAAAAATCCAGTGCCCAGCTTGCGCTGAAATTCAATACCAATCGAGACGCCCTTCGCCGCACAGAGGAATGAGTTTTTGACAGATCACTTTTCCGGCGTATTGCTGAAGATCAAGCGGGATGATTTTGCCTGGATATGGAGCAGCAAAGGTGACACTTTTTCGTACATAAGAACCACTGTGTGTAAAGACGGTCATGAACAGGCTTTCCCCAGTCAGCAGACGCTTGCCGGCACCCATCAGCTTACCCATCAGTCCGCTTCCACGCGCCCCCCCCGCTACCATCACCAAAAATCGTCTCCATCGTAATTTCCTGATCCATCATCATGAAGCTTCCAGCTTCAGCAATTACACTCTCTCCGGGGTCAAGCTGCACCTCCACACACTGAATTTCCTAGCCCATAATGACAAAATCAATCTCGTGAGCACTCATCCCGCAGTCCCTCCTTATTATTAATGTCACCAAGTGACTCTTCGAATGAAAATTAATACACGCGTTGTGATTCACGGTTTCGCCAATCATAACAAACCATGTTATTCGCCTATATCCAGCAAAATGTAAACCAAAATTCTGGCTGACCTTAATCGTAGCATCCCCGAAAAATACAATTTACACCATCTGCCATCACCGCATAAATTGTTTCTTTAACAGGCATATAAAAGAGTGATCACACCAAAACGACTGCATCCAACATGATGAATACAGTCCCTTCTTTGACTCCCACATCCACTGATCAGCAGCGACAAAATATCGTCTCCTCCACTCGCGCCGCCATTTCGCAGAATAGTCTCCATATGCATGATGATTCTGACATATTCATTGCGCTGTTTTTCTTATTAATATCCAAGTTTTAACCATTACTGAATCAAGAGTTTCTCTTGTCAATGCTTGATAATATGTTACAATACTTTTTATACTTAAACGTTTATTTAGTAGTCTAATTCTAATGATAAAGGTGAAAAGAATGAAACCACAATCGGAATATGCAATTCTGCTATACTATAAATTTGTAAAAGTGCCGGATGCAGAACAATTCGCTCAGGAGCATTTGGCTTACTGCAAAGAGCTTGACGTAAAGGGACGAATTCTCATCTCAGATGAAGGCATTAACGGGACACTGTCTGGTACGATTGCCCAAACCGAGCAATACATGAAGGATTTGCGCGCAAATCCGATGTTCAGCGATATCGTCTTCAAGATCGATGAGGCAGATGGTCATGCCTTCAAAAAGATCTTCGTTCGTTATAAAAAGGAACTCGTGACGTTCCGGGTCGAGGATGAACTGGACCCCAACGTGATCACCGGAGAGCATCTGGCGCCTAAAGATTTCTATGAAATGATGCAGCGCGATGATGTGGTAATTCTGGATGGCCGTACCGGCTATGAATTCGATCTGGGTCATTTCCGCGGTTCCATCCGCCCTGAAGTAGACAGCTTCAAAGAATTCCCGGACTGGATTCGCGAGAATATGAGCGAGCTAAAAGATAAACCAATCCTGACCTACTGTACAGGCGGAATCCGCTGCGAGAAATTAAGCGGGTTTATGATGAAAGAAGGCTTCCAGCAGGTGTACCAGCTGGATGGTGGGATTGTGACTTACGGTAAAGACCCTGAGGTACAGGGACAACTGTTCGATGGAAAATGTTATGTCTTCGATGAGCGGATCTCCGTACAGATTAATCATACCGATGATGATATCGTTGTTGGTCGTTGCCATCACTGCGGTCAGCCCGCTGACAAATTCATCAACTGCGCCAACGATGCTTGCCATCTACAGCATATTTGCTGTGAGGACTGTGAAAATGAGCATAGTGGACATTGCTCGGACGAATGCGAAGCTATCACGAATGCAGTGGGCTAAATAAGAGGGACAAGTGGTCGCAAATGTCTCTTCACGATTTAAAGACAAGCATAAGAGAGTCTTAAGTTAACAAAAAGGTGGCGCACAGGATTAATCCCGTGCGCCACCTTTGTTATGAGCGAAACGTCCAAGCAACGCCCCCGAGATCACTTATTCAACAAAAAAAAAGTCAACCAGAAATTCTGGCTGACCTTATATATAGTATATCCCCGAAATAAGCTGTTTATACAGTCTTATTCACATTACCGTACCATCATGCGGTTTACGCAGCGTAGACTGAATCTTTGGCGCCTTCACTAACTTTGGTTTACCTAAAGAGGTAGTAAAGGTGATCACATAACCTGCGACGACTACCGCCATCACCGTATACATCGTTTCTCTAACAGGCATATAAAAGAGTGATAATGCCAGAACGATTACATCCAACATGATGAATACTGTACCTACTTTAATTCCCTTCCATTCACTGATCAGCAGCGACAAAATATCATCTCCACCACTTGCGCCGCCGCTTCGCAGAATAATTCCCGCGCCTAAACCTGTCAGTACGCCAGATAAAAGGGCTGCTAATGCCAAGTTGCCCTGCAAGTTGATGACCAAACCGGAATAACGTTCCATGAGTCCGTAAAAGATTGTAAAAGCTCCTACAGAAACAAAGGTGTTGCATACGAACGTTTTCCCTTTGAACATCCATGCAATCAAGAGTACTGGAACGTCTAGAAGCAGAGTTGAAATTGAAGGTGATATTCCTAATACGTATTTGCCGAGAAGCGATAATCCTACGAATCCGCCCTCAGACAAATGGTTCTGAAAATTGATGTGATAATAAGCAAATGCAAGCAAAAATGTTCCAAACAAAATGACTGTCAACCGGAGCAGTACATTCACTCCGTAATTGTGGTTCCTCATACAGGTCTCCCCTTATCGTATATGGCGGCTAAACGTCCCACCAACCTCTACGACGGGTAAAACCGGAGGTATTGCTCCTTCGCATATATATACTCCTTCCCCTCGCAGAGGCGGTTCGTCGAGTAACAACGGTTCACGCACCTTCTACAGGGAAGCTAAGTATAAGACAGATCATAACGTTTCCAAATCGTCCTTTGGGGAATCGTCCTTCGGGGACACATGGTATCCTGATCCTTTCTGTAATTTAATAAGTTCTGAATACATTATACCACGGAGATCCACTACTCTAAACACTTCACTATAAAAATAGGCAGGAATCACTCCACGGTACGCAACAAACGATTGACTGTTTCGCGTCTCACACCGATCAATTGCCCAATTTCCTCCTGTGTCAAAAGCTCTGTTAGTGCTGCGCCATGAGAGTAGTCATTGAACCAGCGGGTTAACAGTTCCATACGTTCTGCGGGTGTTCCAACCGTAAGGTGATCTAGCCGAGTCTGCATAAAACGCACCTTCTCTTGAAGCAACATAGCGATTTCCATCGCTCGACCTGGCTCATCCCGTACCTGTTGATACCATTCCGCTGAAGGAACTGCCTCCACCTCGCTCTTCATCATAGCAACCGCTGTTCCATGCGCCTCCTTTGGCGAAATGAGTGAATGATGGGGAACCATCTCACCAGGATACAAGATGTTGAACAACACCATGTTCCCATTTTCATGAAGCCTTGTTACCTTGAACAGCCCACTTTTCACCTTATATAAGAATTCGCAGCTGTCCCCTTGACGGAACAAGACTTCCCCCTTGTGCAGTATCATCTCGCTCGCTCCTTTGCCCTCTTGTTATATATATATTTTCAATTATACAAAAATAAACCTCAATGAAGGAGATTATTCTCGCAAGGGCTGAGGGCATCGTGGTCAACGTTTAGGTAAGAAGAATCGCCTTCGGCTTCTTCTTAGGGACGATGATCGTTTCTGCAAAAATAGAAGAATAGTTTTTAGCGTATGCATAAAAATTCTTATATTTCAAAAAACTGCCGAGTACCAGAAGAAGCGTCTGGCACCCAGCAGTTCAAATTATTTATTTTATTACTTTGCCTCAAGAGGTTTCTTCCATAATCCGAGCATTAATCCGGAAATAACAGATCCGATCAGAACGGCCAGTAGGAACAACAACGCATGACTCGAAAGCGCGGCTACAAAGATCCCACCATGCGGTGCTGGAACGTTGATATTCCAAAACTGAGTGAGACCACCAGCTACGGCTGAACCTAAGATACAAGAAGTCAGAACACGCAGTGGATCGGCAGCGGCGAATGGAATCGCCCCTTCTGTAATGAACGATAAGCCCAATACATAGTTTGTTAACCCTGATTTACGTTCTGATTCTGTAAATTTATTCTTGAAGAAGGTAGTAGCAAGCGCTATTGCAAGTGGAGGAACCATACCGCCTGCCATTACAGCCGCCATCATAAATCCGTTAGTATTTCCACTGGTAGTGAATACCCCGATGGCAAAAGTGTAAGCCGCTTTATTGAAGGGACCTCCCATATCAATAGCCATCATTCCACCAAGAACCAGACCCAGAATTACTGCATTAACCGTTCCAAGATCGTTAAGCCAATTAATGAGCCCTACGTTCATCCAGCTAAAGATCGGATCGAACAGGTAATACATCAATCCACCGGTAATTAATAGACCAAATACCGGATATAACAGAATCGGCTTTAATCCGTCGAGCGTTTTTGGCAGACCCGCAAACACTTTGCGCAGACCGATAACAACGTAACCAGCCAAGAAACCTGCAGCCAGACCGCCGAGGAATCCAGCATTGGAATTCAAGGCCATATAACCGCCAACCATACCTGGCATCAGAGCTGGACGGTCACCGATACTAATCGCAATAAATCCAGCAAGAACCGGAATTAGGAAATGGAAGGCACCATCACCGCCACCAATCGTCTGCAGCAGCTGGAATAGAGGGTGATTCTCTCCACCAACTTGTTCAATCAGGAAGGAGATCGCCAGCAGAATACCACCGCCGACTACAAACGGCAGCATGTGGGAGATACCATTCATCAAGTCCTTGTATATTTTACTGCCGATACTGCCTGATTTCTCTTTGGACTCTCCTTCATTACCACTACGACCTTCATTATGGTAAATCGGTGCATCGCCGTTCATTGCTTTGCGAATGAGCTCTTCCGATTTGCGAATACCGTCACTAACCGGTCTTTGCAGTACTGGCTTGCCATCAAAACGAGCCATTTCCACTTGTTTATCTGCTGCCACAATTACACCACTTGCACGCCGAATCTCATCGGGTGTTAAGATGTTTTTGGCACCTTCTGAACCATTTGTCTCTACACGGATATTAACTCCCATTTCCAGAGCCTTCTTCTTGAGCGCATCTTCAGCCATAAAGGTATGCGCAATTCCAGTAGGACAAGCAGTAACAGCTACGACGAATGCTTGGGAATCTGGGTTGCCGACGATTAGCTTTTCAGGTTCTGACTTCTTGGCAGCTTCAGCAGCTTCGCTCTCTTTCTCCTTGGCTTCCCCTTCGGCCTGCTTCGCATCGAACAAGGCGGATACCTCATCTGGAGTTCGGGTATTCATCAGCTGTTCAATGAACTCACTATCGATCAACAGCCTGGACAGCGAGGCCAATGTACGAAGATGCATGTTGCCCGCTCCTTCTGGGGCGGCAATCATAAAGAAGATCCGAGCCGGTTCATCATCAAGTGATTCGAATTCCACGCCCGTCGCACTTTTGGCAAACACAACTGTCGCTTCATTCACCGCTTTAGTCTTGGCATGTGGCATTGCGATACCGCCACCAATCCCAGTACTGGACTGCTCTTCACGCTTCAGGATCATCTCTTTAAATAGAACAGGATCATTGATACGACCACTTGCGGCAAGACTGGCAATCAATTCATCAATTGCTCCTTCTTTAGTGGTTGCTTTTAAATCCATAATCATTGTTTCTTTTATCATCAAATCCGTAATTCTCATTTCTTCCAACTCCCTTGAGTACTTTGAATGCTGTTAGCTTACACTTCTGAGATGTTGATCAGCGGTCTCAGTTGCTCAATGAATTCTCTATCTGCCAGGTCATCAGAGAAAGCTGTTGCGCTGCCTGAGGCAACACCTGCACGGAAAGCTTCCATTAAATCTCCAGTCAAAGAAAATGTGCCAACGAATCCAGCGATCATAGAATCGCCTGCGCCTACAGAATTTTTTACTGCTCCTTTTGGAGCATTGGCGTGGTATACCCCCTGTTCCGTAATGAACAAGGCACCTTCACCAGCCATTGAAACTAACACATGCTTCGCGCCAGCTTCGAGCAGCTTGCGACCATAAGTAATTATTTCTTCCTTAGTCTCTATCGTAACGCCGAATAGCTCTGCAAGCTCATGATGATTAGGCTTAACGAGCAACGGCTGATGAGGAAGTGCCTTTTTCAGCGCTGAACCTGTAGTATCAATGACAAATTCGGCCTCTCTTTGCTTGCATACAGATATCAACCTGTCATAGAAATCAGCACCCAGTGAAGGAGGAACACTTCCGGACAATATCACAACATCGCCTGCATTCAGAACAGCCATCTTCTGTAATAATGCCTCTGCCTCCGTATCTCGGATGACAGGCCCTGCACCATTAATCTCCGTTTCCTCTCCATGCTTAAGCTTGATATTAATTCGGGTATCATCAGAAACAAATACAAAATCACTTGAAATCGACTCTTTCCGCAACCATTCCTCAATATATCGTCCAGTGAATCCACCAAGGAAGCCTATAGCTTTATTCTGAACCTCAAGCTGATTTAACACGCGTGATACGTTGATCCCTTTACCTCCAGGAAGCTTCAAATCACGTTTCATCCGGTTCAAGCCACCTAGTCTCAAATCTTCAACTTCCACGATGTAATCGATGGAAGGATTAAGCGTTACTGTATAGATCATAATTATCCCTCAATTATTTTGGTTTTCTAAGCCATAGATTACCGGCTAAACATGCGGCAAATGTAATTTCTCCAAACGATCTTACAATGATTCCATACCACTCAAATTAAAACATTTTCTAACCGTAGAACAGCCTCCACCTAGGGTCATACCAGCGAGAAATCCACACCCATTTGCGTAATCTCACGGATGAACTTGTCAGATGCACCAGAATCAATAATGCAGTGATCCATTTCCGTCACGTCGGCAACCTTACAGAAGGATACTTGACCGAGCTTGCTATGATCAGCCAGAAGAATTACTTGCTTTGCAACCGAGATCATCTTACGCTTGGTCGCTGCTTCAAGCATATTAGGTGTAGTGATTCCTTCTCTTAAGTCTAATCCGTTGGTTGCAAGAAATGTTTTATCCACTCTTACCATCTCTAAAGAGCGCTCAGTCATCGGTCCTACAAAAGCCAATGTATCCGGTCGCAACATTCCGCCTGTAATTGAGACTTCTATATTGCGACAATCCCGCAGTTCATTAAGCGCCATAATTGAATTCGTAATGACTTTTATATTAGAAAAAGCCCTCAGCTCTTTAGCAATCTGAAGCGTTGTGGTTCCAGCATCCAGCAGAATAGCATCGCCTTCCTGAATCATCTCTACAGCCTTACGTGCTATCCTCTGCTTCTCATCCAACAATCGATCTTCCTTATCTGGATAAGCCGCCTCAAAGTTAACGCTCTGCAGGGATACTGCACCCCCGTGCGTTCGTTTCAGCAACTTGGCTTCTTCAAGCTCTTTCAGGTCACGGCGCACAGTAGACTCCGATACGCCCAGTTCCTGACTTAACTCCTGTACCGAAGCTCTTGAATTCTTTTCCACAAATAGCACGATTCTTTGTTTTCTTTCTTCCTCAAACAACATCGTGGTTCGCTCCTTTTTATTTACAGTGCTGTCCCATTTATTAAATGCGCTTATCCTTGGAATTTCATGACCATTATTTGATTATATATGACTGTTATTGATCATTTGTGCTCGTTTATGATTTTAACAGCGTTTTCATCATCTGTAAAGCGCTTTAACATTAAAAATGATGCTTCGGGAAAATGTAATAAATGGAATGATTTCATCCTACGTCCAAGGTGAAACAGGCCCATTAGAAAATTACATACCAATTGCCTATCTCATCACTGGAGTTTAAAACATATTAATACTACATATAGGAAAAAGCGGGTGATCAGAAATGGCCAACGGAAGAAACAACAAAAAAATGGGCGGTAACAGCAACACTAAGCGTAACGGAAATAGTAGTGGAAATAACAACGGGAACGGCACCAGTGAGGAAAATGCAGAATTAAGCGCTGAAGATTATGAAATCATTGCTGCCGCACTGGCCACTTTAGGGGAATTTTTTGCTTTTTTATCTCTCGTCAAGGCGAGACAAGTTACGAAGGAAACCGGAGGCGAAATTGAAGTGCCAGAAATATTCACCCTATCCACAAAGAAACCTTCTAGACGGAAGTTAAGATAATCTACGAAGCCCCCAAGAATCGAAATGATGATGTTATGGTTATGAGTTGTGACCTCTTACTTGGCGTAGCCTTAGCCATATGAATACCCTCCACGGATATGCCAAGAACTACCTAAAGGGGAGTAAACCACATTTTTGAATCAAGACATGTGAATTAGGGTTATTAAACTACATAGATTATTATTTTAAACTTGGGGGATGTTCCTATTGCAACAACAGAAATATTTTCGGACAAGTCTTGCTATTATCGCTTTTTTACTTATTTTGTACTTGGGCTCCAAAGTAATGTTTCTATTCGCACCACTGGCTGCCATTATCAGATTATTACTCGTTCCTATGGTACTATCAGGTTTCATGTACTACTTGTTACGACCTTTAGTAAGGCTTCTTGAGAAAAGAAAATTAAACAGGGCCTTCTCCATCCTGCTCATTTATTTCCTGTTTGCCGGATTGTTTATCCTCTTCTGGATTTTAGTCTGGCCGACGCTGCAAGAACAAATTCAGAACTTTATTGATAACACTCCTTATCTCGTTGAGGGACTACAGGATCAGTTCAATGCATTAAAGGATAATCCGACATTGTCACGGTTTTTCCAAGGGGACTCCGACATAGCTGCCCGTATATCAGAATATCTTAGCGAGGCTATTACTTGGGTGACCAATTCGATGTCTAATTTGATCGGCGTAGTTTCCAGCATTGTTATTCTAATCGCTACCTTGCCCATCATTCTGTATTACATGCTAAAAGATGACTATAAGCTATCACCAAAACTACAAGGCTTAATCCCTAGAAAATACCGCAAGGAAGGTAAAGAGATGTTCGGGGATATCGACAGCGCACTGAGCAGTTTCATTGTCACACGCGTGGTGCTAAACGTCGTACTCGGTATTATGTTGTATATCGGTTTCCTTATCATAGGTCTCCCTTATTCGCTATTGCTGGCAATCATTTCAATACCGCTCAATTTCATTCCTTATGTGGGTTCTTTCCTTGCGGGAGTACCCGTAGTTATTGTTGGATTCATTGAATCACCCACGATGGCCATATGGTCGCTGGTCGTCATATTCATTGCACAGCAAATCCAAGATAATGTACTCTCACCGATCATTTACGGCAAATCATTAGATGTGCATCCACTGACCACGGTCCTTCTTGTTCTTATAGGTGGGGATTTTTATGGTATTATTGGTGTGCTTATTGCGCTGCCCGTTTATATGATTGCCAAAATAATTTTTTTACGAGTGTATGAGATTATTGTTGCAGATCGAGAGGAAGAGGCTGAGCCTCTCAAGCATGAGAATCTATAGCACTTACGACGGAATGAAGTTCCATTAATAAAAAAGGTACGTCTCCGATTAGAGATGTACCTTTTTGTGCTTCTTTATAGGATTACTGAAATTAACCTCGTAAGGAACGAACTACAAATATGTGATTGCCTTTCATAAGGTTCTGTCCATCTTGAAGTGTAACTGAACCTTTGGTATGCGAAATGATGGTCGTATTCAGAGCAATCAGCCGATCTTCTTTCCAGACACTTACAGCCGATTTAAAATATACTGCATTATCAAATTGCTGCCGTTCCCTCATCACATAACCCACAGAATGCAAGACTGGAGGCAGTGCTCTTTCTCTAGGAGCCAAAGCTTTGATGACCACAATATCCCGAAATGGCACAGCAATTTCCTGATGACCGATGACCGCTACAGAAGCGGAAAGATCCCATTTGCGCAGAATGCCTTTCATGATCGTGTAAGGTTCGTCGCCGCAGTACATGATAACCGGTTTACCAACCCAATGCTTCATAGCTCCCTCCCCCTTCCCAACATCCCATTAGCTATAAGTCCGAAATGAACCAATCGATCCCTTTCATTCCCTTCGACTCCAAAAACTGATTAACCTTCGAAAAAGGTCGACTACCGAAAAATCCTCGATACGACGAAAGCGGGCTCGGATGTGGAGACTGAATCACCTCATGTCGACTTTGGTCTATGAAGGCGCCTTTTTTTTGCGAATGACTTCCCCATAAAATAAAAACCATCGGCGTAGTTCTTTCATTTAACTTCTTCATTATGGTGTCTGTGAATGTCTCCCAGCCTAGACCTTTATGAGAATTCGGCTCTCCCTCACGTACCGTTAGTACCGAGTTGAGCATAAGCACTCCCTGTTCTGCCCATCCCATTAAAGAACCATGATTTGGAATCGGAACACCGATATCCTCATTTAGCTCCGTATAAATATTACGCAGGGAAGGGGGTATACGCACCCCCGGATTTACTGAGAAGCTTAAACCGTGAGCTTGTCCCGCTCCATGGTAAGGATCCTGTCCCAGAATAACGACCCGTGTCGCGCTATAAGGCGTAAGCTTTAACGCTGTAAACAATAATTCTTTTGGCGGATAGACTATGTGTTCCTTATATTCACTATCTAGCTTAGCCATTAGCTCCAGAAAATAGGGCTTTTGCATTTCATCCTGTAATATCTCATCCCAATCGTTTCCAAACATCCCCAATTCTCCTCCTCTAGCCGAAACCCAGAGCCTTACTGCAACTATTTCCGACCATAATCTGCTTTGATTTCGCCCCACTCTTTGGTCTGCCACTTTAGCACTTTATTGTCATATGTATTGGTTTGCAACCAACGTTCTGCCCGATCAATAAGCACCCATATTTCCTCTGTTGAAGCATCGCGTGGCAAGGTTGTAGCCACCTTCTTCTGCTTTACCCATTTCATTGCATTCACAGAGTCACTGTAGACCGTTCTATTACTTCCCTCTTTCTTCAGGAGCGCCAAGGCATGCACAATCGCTAAAAATTCACCTAAATTATTAGTGCCCTTTTTAATCGGCCCACAAGAGAAAATAATATCTCCAGTTTGTGTATCCACGCCTTTATATTCGACAGGACCCGGATTGCCACGCGTACCTACATCCACAGAAATACTGTCGTAATCGATTTCCGCTGAAGTCTCCACTGTAGCGCTTCGTTTAAAAGAATTTGTCCCCTTAGATTTAGCCGCACTGGTTGCCGATGCCCCAGTTCCCCAATTGCCTTTCCAACCTGCTTTGTAAGCCGCATCTGCTGCCGCTTTAGATTCATAAGATTTATATTTAGCTCCGGTATAATGATCCGTCTGCGCCTGACATTCTGCCCAAGTGCTATAGACTCCCGGTTGCTTGCCTTCCCATACTACATAATATTTCTGTTTAGCCATTGGTATAGCTCCTTTTCCGCCTTAACTTATTGTAATCTAAAATGCTTCTTCACCAAAAGAAGAATGTTATTTTTCGTGAATTTCTTCGAATAATTCATATTTTCCAGGTCATACTATACGCCAGAGATGTCCAGGCCTATATTACCATTTGTAGAATGATCGGTAAATATTATTGTGTCCACAAGCAGAAATGCCTTCAGCGTCCCTCAAGGACGGTAAGCGTTTGTGCTTACACCACATTAATACTAACTAATCAGTCTATATTAAGCTCGTAGGATATCAGTACAATTACTCAGGGAGGTTATACAGATGAGAAAGATAGCAAGCGTAGCCGCAGTATTTGCAATTGTGCTGTTGGTCGGATGCGGAAACTCAACCAATAACAATGCCAACGTTACCCCTACCGCCACTACTACACCTGGTAACACCAATAACGCTGGCAACACTAATAACACCACTGATGCTGTAACCTCAGCGTCGGTAGTAGATAATGAAGAGGCCTTTAAAAAGGCTATCAGTGCGGACGGTACTTGGATTGCTGCTACGCTGAAAGACTTAACCTTCACCGAGGATCTCGTGCTGGACGGACAATTCACGAATAAAGATGAACCTGCTCGAAAAATCGCTCTCTACACACAAGATGCAGATCACAATATCACTAACTCTTATAAACTAACAGCACCAAAACTTACGATCAAAAGTAAAAATGCCCGTATTCAAGGCGGCACATTTATTGGTGATGTGTACGTAGAAGCGGAAGGCTTCAGCTTAGTAAATGCAACGGTTGAAGGGAATGTTTACTTCACAGATGCTAAGTATCAATCCACCTTCGACACCTCGGATCAAGGAAAAGTTACGGGTGTTACAGAAGTGAAACAATAAGGTTGTCGCTCAAGCGGAAGCAGCTACACCTCTTATATTTCAAAAAAATGCTCTCCAGTTCTATCAGACTGGAGAGCATTTTTTTATTATTCCTGATAAAATCCATTTTTAAAAAAGTGATACCATCCATCAACTTTTTCTAATGGCATTACCTTTAACTTCTTCAAGATTTCCCTTGTAAATTCCAATGCCGCCGTACCATTTGCAGTAATGATATCGTCACTGGAAACGGTCTGTTTTTCTAAAAAATTTGCCTGTCCTTTATAATTAGGAGCGAACTCTTTTAAGTAATCTAATGAATTTCCAGTGTGAGGAATGTTATCTAAATATCCATGTTCTGCCAAAAAGGTTGATGCATCGCATATAGCAGCTATAGGAGTTCTATTCTGTATACAACTTTCAATCACTGGAGTAATCGCTGAATTATCTTTCCAGCTCGTACCCCCAATTAAAATTAACATTTCAAACTGGGAGGGGATATTGTCTAGATGATAATCTGGAATAACAGTAAATCCGCCCATAGATTGTACATTGTCGCTATTTAAAGAAACTGTCTTCACTTTGTATTCACTTTCTGGCTTGTTTAGTTCGGCACTTATATAGCCAGCTTCCCAATCCGCATATCCATTAGAAATAAAAATCAATACTTCTTTTTTCATTTACTGCCCCCCTCAAGTTTCAACAACGTATCTGCAACTTCCCGCCCGTTAACCAACAATACAATCCGATGTTCCCCGGGATAATGACGACGAGTGGTTAAATTCGCCCAACGATGCGTCCGTTTACCTGACAGAATTGTACCCCCAGGTACTGTTTTATCCGAAAGTAAGAAAGATTTACGAGAGGTTCGACCTGTAGCCTTCACGAAATAGATGCCATATTCTATTCGAACACGGGCAGGAGTTCCTTCACAAACTTGAAGTTTGTATTGTAATTCAGAGTCTTCTCCAATTCGCAATAGGGTAGGATCAATCGTGATAGAAGCACTCGTTATTAGGGGTGTTGCTTCATCTGTTTGCTCTGCATATCCGAATAAAGCCATAATCTCCGGATTCGCTTTACGGATTAAAGAACGACAACCATGCCGCACAATCCAGTCCGTGAGGGCATTTGTCCCTATCCAGCGTCGAGCGGTTTCAAGCACCACCTCGGGGTGATCCTTCGCAATGTCGTTCAAATTGTTGGCTACGCTCTTGCGCACATATAGGGAAGAATCCGCCTTAAGCTGCTCAAGTACAGGCAGCACCGGGGCTGGATCAAGCTTAAACATCGGGAGCGCCTGTCCCCATGGCAGACGAGGGCGACAACCCTCACTTGCTAACCGGCGCACATGCTTATCGGGATGTTTGGACCATACTAGCATTTGCGCCATCATCCGCTCCGGTTCACGCAAGAGAAAGGGTCTAACTGCAAACTCTGCTGACGACTTTGGTGTGAACCTTTCCAGCGCCTGCATAGATAGCTCCCAATGCTCAGCCCCTTGACCAAATACCTCTACAAAATCCGGAAAGATCAAGTATGGAAATCCCACACAATCCTCAGTAATAGCGGTCAAAATCGCCAGCGCATCCTCATAAGGAAGCTGTAAATGATTTCCCAATGTCTCTGTAATCCGCCGCATCCTTGCCTTCAGTTCGAGTGTTTCCCAAGGTTCCGTCATAGCCGACATCACAAACGCATCTGTGTCAAATACACTATGTACACTGCGAATCTTTTCGCCGAAATGATGCAGAAATTGTTCATTGTACATCGCTTTTAAAGGTTCAGCCATGGTGTATCCCTCTTTTTCTTCTATAGATCATCAGATTTAATCTGTAATGGAATCGTAGCACACCCAATTTGACAACAGTATGTCAACTTCAGCCGCTCCCTAAATTAAGAATATCAACCTGCCTTGTCTTGAGATTAATAATGCGACTTCTCGTATCATTGCTCGAAATATAAATAGGTTCTCCGGTAGCGTCAATCCAATAAGAGATGGGAATCGAGATGCCACAATTTCGGTAAGATCCGTCCGCATGGCTTGTCCCCATAATCATCGTGTTATATTTCACGGCAATTCTAGTGGCTTCCTCGATCCATAATGCAAACTGTTCTTCACTGAACATGCCTACCCCAATCGGATGCGCGATGAAATCCAACGACTCTGCTTGCCCCTCCAAACCAACGTATCCTTGCAGCAGTTCCACACATAGCAAATAACCAAACCTGAGACCTTCCGTTTCCACTATAGACGGGTGATACAGCTGTTTATCCATCGGAGATTTGGCTCGTTCCAAAATGATGTCCCCGGAAGGATGAATGATTAGCGCTCTATCCTTATTATTACTGTTCCTATATCCTGTAATAATCAGCTTGTTATACGTTTTGGCTAGTTCACATAAGGTCCTCACACTGGCTTCATCTGCAACATAACCTTCCGGATACAACACCGCGTCAAAAGAATCCGGTTCTTTTAGTTCCTTCAAAAGCTGCTCCAAATGGGGCTCATGATTGGGTTGAGCTACAAGTAATCTCATATTTCCCCTCCAACGGTTAATTAATTAGCACCTTCACCTGTTCTAAGCTTTGCTCTGCACGACTGTTCAAAGCTCTCTTATCTTTAAGGCCAAGCTCCTTAAGCTCATGTCCAGGGTCAATGACCATCGGCTGTGAAATTACATTTTCGAGGATTTGTACAGCAACTTTGCAGGCCCCAAATAACAGCTCCTTTGAGATCACTTGTTTATGGGAGCCAATAATTCCAACCAGTTTCTCTGTGTAGATCAATCTAACCAGGCTATCCGCACTCATCATATTCCTCGAGGCAAAAGAAGATACCCTCTCCACAATCCAGCTATCTTGATAGTTTCTCGATAAAGCGTCAAGTGCATTAATTGCATCCCAATCTCGGATCGACAACTGCCCGGCGTACGCCAAGGCCATTTCATTGAGCCATTCTATCTCTTGTTCTCTAGGAATTTCAAAACTCTTATATTCCTTAAGGAAACCTGCCTTATGCATATCCAAAAAATGACCCAGAAATCGTGTGTATAACTCCTTGGCTCTTTGTAGCTGTTCTGTCATTTGGCGATCATCCTTTCACTACATAAATCATATCCGTCCGCAGGTTTCTTTTCAAACCAGACCAAATTTCGCATATTTTTGACCCAAATCAAGTAATTCCTCCTCAAAATCATCCGCAAATCGTGGTAAAATAGTTCCTTAGAATTATTTATATTCATAATGTTGAAGATATCACCGGAGGGAATACCATGCCACATACACTTAATAAAAACATTGATTTTTTTATAGCCGCTTTATCCCAAACTTATATCACTGCCCTGCAGCTTGATCCTGATGGTATGTATTCTGAGGTAGCCTCAGGAATTGTTGAACAGTTCTCCGATAAACAAGTACGGCTTAGAAGATATGACGGCTCTGTATCACACTATGCTAGGGACAATACAAAATTCCAGCGCAATAAAGGTTAGGCGAGAATGCATGCCAAAAAGACGTGACTGGAGAAATCATCTACAATGATCTTTCCTTCAGTCACGCCTATGCTTACTCTATATCCTGCTAGTTAAGTATAATCCATTCCCCTTCGGCATTCGCTGACTGTACTTCCGCCTCTATGATTTCCAAAGATTCGGCTGCACTTTCCGGCGTACAAATGACAATAGGCTTATCTTGAATAATCGCATTCAGGAAATAGACCAGCTCTCTATAGTAACCCGCATCCGGCGAAAGCTCCACCATAAAGCCTGCTCCATTATTAGGATTCACCTTGACTTCACTACCATCAAATACAACATTTCCTCGCTCGAAGTTAACCCTGTACCCCATGTAGAAACCAAAGTCGCCCTCCAGCGTCCAGTCCACCTGAGCATTGATCACTTTTGCGTCCTTATAAAAATAGTGTGTAGACGCTATGTCATAGCCACTTCCCGGCAGAACGTTCCGTCCTAAGGTCGATACTTTGTCCGGTCTGCCGAACAGATAGTTAATCATATCCGTATCGTGAATATGCATATCCACAATGCATCCACCGCTTAGCTTCTCATCCAGAAACCACTCTTTAGGAGCCCCTGAACCACGGTAGAAATACCCTTCCGTCACTTTACCAAATTGCTCAGTTTCCACAACTTCTTTCAAATACTCATACCCTGGCCAAAAACGAAGGCACTGTCCGATCATCAATTTCTTTCCACTGCGCTCCGCTGCTTCTACCATTTTCTGCGCTTCTACTGAAGTTCTAGCCATCGGCTTCTCACAAAAGACATGATATCCTCGTTCCAGCAGCGAACAAGCCATTTCAGCATGCAGGTAAGTAGGAACTGCAATATCGATCATATCCAGTTCCTCATTCGCTATCATTTTCTCCAGATCATCATAGAGACTGTAAGCTGTTAAATCATACACTTCCCGAGCGGTACTCATATTGCCGTCCGCCTTACCGTCTTTTAATTCCTCAATTCGCAAATCACAGATAGCTTTCAGGGCGATGGGATGTCCCTCTTCCGTTAAGCGAACATAATTATCAAAATGCATCCGGCCCATAAATCCAAAACCAATCAAACCTATTCTTAACATAGTGAAGCCTCCCCCGCTAAAGCTTTGAAAGTGGTACGTCCGAGAATGGCATCCATAGCTGCAGAAGTATTGAAAATAATTTGCTCCGTATAATGTGTGTATGACGGTATCATTTCACCGGTAACATAATTGTTGTATCCAATATCTTCAAGCGCTTTCATAACTGCTGGATAATCCACATCCCCGGCGAGCAGATCAACAAATCCGTGAAGCCCACCAGCCGTCCGACGGTAGTCCTTGAAATGCACCTTCTTGATTCTATGGCCTAGAATCCGTATCCATTGCTCTGGATAACCGGAATGCACGATATTCCCAACATCAAGATAGGAACCTACATAACTGGAACCGACCGTATCAATAAAAGTACGTAATTCAAGCGGAGACAGCAAGAATTTATTCCACACATTTTCGAGACCAATAGAAACGCCCGCTTGCTCAGCATCCTTGGCTAAATGACTAATCGCTTCCAGTGCTCTATCATAAGCTTTTTCATAATCAACAACCTCACAGCCCTCGATGAAATCCACACCAACAGCGCCAGGGATGACAAGAATCGTATCTACACCAAGCGCAGCCGCCAGCTCCAGTTGCTTTTTGCATACGTCGATTGCCTTGGTTCGATTCGCTTCAGATTCACTAGTCATCGCATAAGACCAATATAGCCCTGTTGCCAATCCTGCGATCTCTAGACCTGTTTCATGAATGGAATCACGAAGAATACGCGCCTCCTTCTCAGTGGTTTGCAGACCAAGCTCACCTGACTCGTTCAAGGACAGCTCGATCCCTTCAAATCCAGCAGCTTTGGCTAGACGTACACATTCTTTAATTTCTGTTCCTTCGCGAAACGACCAGATGTTTATTCCCTTTTTCATTTGAGCCCTCCTCAAATTTGTTGTTTTCCGTTTTTGGCTCCCTAGACTTAGATGTACTTCTATCCTTTATTTATTTATATTATAATAGATTCAAAGTTCAATTTATTTAGGAAAAAAAGAGACTTTTTGCATTATTCCGATATGTTCTATTAAACATCAAGGAGGCAGTGCCATGTCTGACAAAGATCCCTCTTATCCACTTAGAAAACAGGTGCCCTCTCGTGATTGGTCACCCGGAATTCACTATGCACAATTGCAGACCCTTCCTCCTTGCACCTTTCCAAGAAGAAGGCTATATGACTACGAGTTACTCTATGTTCGCCAGGGCAAATTATTAACAAAGATGGATACGGTGGAATATGTACTGAACGCTGGGCAGCTAATCTTTCTCTCAGCTGGGGTATATCATCAGAATGCGATCCTGTCGGATTCTGATACCAAGCTTATTGGTATCCATTTTGATTTCTTTGGGGAATCCATTATTACACATGAGGAAGATATGGTAGTTAATGAGGAAGAGGTAATGGACGATAAATTCGCCTTTGAAGCCGTGACCGCTCCTTTCATGCCATTGTCACAAGAACCGATCTACTCTCCGCCTCCCGAATGTGTTCATGCCATGGAACAACTCGTTCATGAATTCACCATGCGGCCTGCTGGCTATGAGTGGGTCTGTAGAGGGCTACTACTCGGCATTCTGACTTCGCTGCTTCGAACGCAAAACTCCCGGGATGCTGCTAAATCTTCGGTTCACACCGAGCGGCTCAGAGCATTAATCGATGAGATAGAAGAGCGGTTAGCAGAACGCTGGACCAATAAATCCATGGCCACATCCATGAATATGCATGAGGACCACTTTGCCAAGCTCTTTCGTGAGGTCGCAGGTATGCCCCCCGGGGAATACCTCCGCTCGATCCGGCATAGGGAAGCGCGTAAGCTGCTGCGGGAAACGGATTGGCCGATTGAACGGGTGGGCGATCAGGTCGGTTATCCCGATATCCATTATTTCAGCAGGGTATTCACGGCGAATGAGGGGATTTCTCCGCGGGCGTATCGTAAGTTGTCCCGGATTCTCTAGATACGGAAACCCCAGAACATCTCAATCCAAGTAAGAAGAACTCGCCAAAAACATTGCGGTTGATGGATTCATGCTTATGCTTAAAAAGCAAAAGCCCCCTTCCCTGAAAAATTGAAGAAGGGGGCGGCTCTAAACTAATTAGGGAAAAACTCCCTAATAATAAGGGGGATCCCTTTAATTGCTATCGAATCAGCTAAACTTTAGGGAGGTTTTCCCTGATTAGTAGTCTAATGACCAAAAATCCCGGAATTTCAGGGAGAAATTCCTCAATTACTCTATCGAAGCGGTACAATTCAGGAAATTTGGAGACAACAGCGGCCGGAAGTCCAAATATTCTCCGTAGCTACGACGGACTCCTTAAATGTATGCCCTCATAGAATTCATATCCAGCCACACACTTTCCATTCGGTTCAATTCCAGCTCCAGTCTCATATCATTCTCCATCAGGATCGTCGTCTTCTGGGTCTCCGCTGTGTTATTCACTGCACAAAAGCGCCCAGTCTCAGGGTAGGCATGACACTCTACATTCGGATTCACTGAGAACCAAGAATACAATTGATCCTCTTGATGTGCAGCCCAAAAGATCGCCCGGCTCAATAATCTAGTATTCTGGATACTATACGGCAGCCCTGCAATATAAACGCCTCGACCGTCCCCAACTGAATTCACAGCAAGATTGCAGCTTTTGTCCTGCACATCCAATATTTCAGCGCCAGTCTCTGCTTGATAGATCATGGTCATCCCTTCACCATAATCGATGTCGCCTTCCAAATCTTCCGTAATGAAATGCTCCTTTACTGGCGTTACCTTAGGCTTATTAACGCTTGCTGTAAAACCCATTTCCTTTTGAACACCTAAAATATCTGCCAGTTGAAAGAGAACCCCTTGATGCTCATAAGCAGTTGGATCACCAATTCCAATAAAGCCGCCGCCTTGATGCACCCATTCGCGAAGCGTTGCCACCACTTTCGGGTCGCTCCAGTGATCGTCACCGCTCCAAGAAGTATGAACATCACCTGCATTAATAATCACACCGATACTAGGATCAATCCCGTGTTGCCGAATATCATCAAAGCTTATAAATTCAATGTCGAAAGGCAGTCCTGCGAGCGATTCCAGTGCCCCTATGTAGGAATAACATCTTTGATTCCATAAAGAGTGAGCCACCTGATGTGTTTGCCAAGAACGGATGTAGCCCCAAGTATTAAGAATCGCCACTTTAAACGAAGCTTTATATGGCTGAGTCCCTTCAGCATTTGCATGAATGCCTTTAAACTGAGCCGCGATCTCCGTCACATGATCAATGAAATTAGGGAATTGGTACGCCAGACTTAGATATCCGCCATACCCCATTCTTCCAACCGATTTACGCATAAGTGCCCGGCGACATTTTATCCAGATCGGCATGGACTCCCCAACAGGATCTCCACCTTCAAAGAATACATCTGGGAAAAAGTAAGGATAGAAACGGGCTTCAGTATCCTTAATCGGAATATCCGCGATCATACGGGTCGTAACCCCATCTCCGGCAGCCCCAACCACCGCATCTAGCCCAATCTCGGAAAAATATTTACCATAAGGCTCTGTGCCTGCCCAGTGATCCCCAAAGAACATAATCGCTTTCTTACCAAAATCATGTACCATATCAACACATTGTTTGGCATAACCTGCAATGAATTTCTGATTAAATTCCATCCAGTCCAAATACCTTGGCGTCGGATTCTTAAACGGTGTGTTATATCGTCCCTGATCCACAAAATCTTCCGCAGTCAGACGATATCCATAGGCTTGTTCAAACTGATCTAATGCTAATGGACTTACGCAGCTTAGATAGCCAAACCAATTAACTTGCTTCTCCTTACCTTCCTTATTAAAAATCAAGTCGAAATTATAAAAGAAGGTAGTAAAACGAACGATATCAGTCTTCGGATGCTTTGCTAGCCAATCTTTCAGCACCTTCAATACCTGCTCTTGAGCCTCGGGATAACGAACATCCAGTGGTAAGCGATGCTCTTCCGTCCAGTTATTCGTGATGTGATTGTACATAGAGACCGGTTCCCAAATCTGATTGGCCAAGAAACTGACGGTATATTTGTGAAACTGTTCCGCCTGCTCAAGCGTGACGATCCCCTCTGCGTAACTCCAATGTGCCGAAGGTACTATTTCTCCTGTGGTCCGGTTTACAACCTGCCAATATTTTTTAATATCTACATCTATGTTAGGAACAAATTGATCTGCAAAAAAATCTGCCATAATATCGATGGTGTTTACCTTCGATGTCACAATCAATGGTGCAGACATCAGATAAATCTGCTGTCTATACTGTGGATGCTGCTTTGCCCACTCGTTGTCCTCACGCACCAGACATAGCGTTGAATAGATTTGCAGACCCATATCAAGAATGTCCTGCGATAGACTCGTGCCATCACTGTCACGTACAGCATCTACGCCCCATCTCTCTACAAGATCAGCTATGACCTCTTCCATTCCTGTTTCACCAGGTAGTGTAAATCTTCCTTTATCCACACAAATTCCCTCCATGACTTTGTTGTTCAGCCCTTAATTCCGCCAGCGCTTATGCCTTGGAGCAATTGTTTTTGTCCTACCACATATAGGAGAATCGTTGGAATGAGTACCAAGATCAATGCGGCAAATAGTGCGCTCCAATCTGTAGCATACCTTTGAACCTCAAACAGATTGGCTAAGCCCACCGGTAATGTTTTTTTGCTATCCGTCTGAATTAGAACTAATGCCAGTGGATACTCATTCCAAAAGCCCATCGCTGCCAGCATACAGACCGTTACAATTCCTGGCTTAGCCAGTGGCGCAATGATTCTGACGAGTACCCCTGTATTCCCGCAACCGTCAATCTTAGCGGCTTCTTCATAATCTCTAGGGACAGATCGTAGAAATCCACTCAACACAAAGATCGCAAAGGGAAACTGAAGGACAGCATAGATCAAACCGAGCATCCCGCGATTGTCCAGCATCCCGAAAGAATTCACTTGAATAAATAAAGGGACCATAATATAAGAAGCTTGAAGAAAGATACAGGCCATATAAATATTAAGAATCATTTTGGAACCCCAAAACTTAAATCTTGTTAATACATAAGCTATAGGGACCACAAAAATAACTAGAATCGCAGTTGAAAGCACCACTAGAAAGATAGAATTCAGGAAATAACTTCCCATCTTAGATTTCTGAAAAGCACGTACATAATTATCCAAGTGTAAGGCTTGTGGAAAGGCAAAAGGATCGGTTAAAAATTCCGTGTTGCTCTTAAATGAGGCTAAAAGATTCCATACAAACGGATATAACAAAACAATGGTAGCCACAATCAGAAACAGCCGAGTGATCCAATTGATAATGTTCATTTTTATAAGACTCTGTTGATTACTATTCACCCTTCTCCCCTACCCTTCTGCTCGATTTGTAAGTAGTCTGGACAGAAAAGAAAGGGCAAAGGCAAAAGCAAGCGTAAAGATTGCGATCGCCATGGCATATCCAAAGTTCGCATTTTGGAAACCTTGCGTGTACATGTAATGGAGTAACACAGTAGTACCACCTGCCGGCCCACCGCCAGTCATGATAGTTACAACTATAAAGCTTAAATTGATCGTACCCGCCAGGGACAGCACGAAGGTTATACCAATGATTTCTTTTAACAGTGGGATCGTAATGCTGATAAGCTTCCGGAAATACCCCGCACCATCAATGGTCGCCGATTCGAACACATCCGCAGAAATCCCATCAATAGCAGCGATATACATCACCATATAGTAACCAACCGCCTGCCAGATCAGAGTGACCGCTACGCACCATAATGCAGTTCTGCTATCCCCAAGCCAAGTCATAGTCAGTTGATCCAGCCCAATACTTGAGAGAATATTGTTCAAGATCCCCATGTTCGGATGAAATACAAAGGACCATATGATCCCGACTACCGTCAAAGAGATAATGCTGGGGAAAAAGAATACTGTCCGGTAAAAGCCGCGCTCTTTCAGCTTCGTCTGCGTCAATAGAAAAGCAAGCACTAAGCCAAAGGCTAAGGTAACCACCGGCACGACCAGCATCAGCTTGAACGTATTACTAAGCGCTTTGAGGAACATCTCATCTTGGAACATATATTTATAGTTATCCAGAAAGATAAACTTGTTCTCATCACTCATCCCGGTTGCATCCGTAAAAGACATAAAGAATGCCCGAAAGGTTGGAATGATCATAAATACGAGAGTCAACAGTAGCGCTGGAATGGTACATACGGCTATGAATAGCTTCGGATTTTTAGTTTTCGTTGACTTAGTCTTTATTTTTCTGTTTCTAGGAGCTACTTCCGTTAGTTGCATCTCAGACATCTTTCTCACTCCTCTTCATGCAAAATGCATCCTGTTCATAAATGTCCTTATCCATT
Source organism: Paenibacillus sp. FSL K6-2859 (assembly GCF_038008265.1). Taxonomy (NCBI): domain Bacteria; kingdom Bacillati; phylum Bacillota; class Bacilli; order Caryophanales; family Paenibacillaceae; genus Paenibacillus; species Paenibacillus sp. FSL K6-2859. The sequence goes on from NZ_JBBOYU010000001.1 coordinate 5,045,084, forward strand.
CTTAACAGGATGCATTGGCATGAGATGCTATAAATTATTTACTAGCTGCTTTCTCTTTACGAATCTGTGCAAAAGCTTTTTCAACATTATCCATCCATTGGTCAGTGGTCATTTGACCTGTCATGACTGGCGTCATCGTATTTTTGAACATTTCAGTGACTACACTAACCTTGGAGCCCTTCGGTAAGGATTGCCAGCCTTGCAGAATTGAAATGGAACCATTATAAGCCTCAAACATGTCATATACACCTTTGGTCAAGTATGGCTTCGACAGCTCCTTCGCACCGTTAAGTGCATACGCACCATTAGCTTTTTCCGCGAATAATTTAACGGACTCATCCGTATACAGGAACTTCAAGAATTCTTTAGCCAGCTCTGGATTTTTAGCTTTTGCTGGAATGGAGAATTGCTCATAGCTGGAAAGCACGTACTTCTGATCCCCTTTATTAAATACAGGCACAGTGGTCATCCCAAATTCAAAGCCATTCTCTCTAGGCGAATCCTTCATTTCATTTTCCATCCAGTTGCCGTTTACGATAAACAACGCTTTCCCCATCATCATATCGGTCTGCGATTGGGTATGATTCAGGGCAACCGTACCATCCATCAGATATCCGTCTTTAGATATTTTGTAGAAAATATCCAATACTTTTTTGATCGTGTCGTTCTTAAATGATCCTTCCTCGTAAGCAAATACTTTATCTAACGTTTCTTTACCACCCGCACTAGCAATGGCAGGATACAGGATTTCTTCCAAATAGTCCGGATAGATGCCTTGGTAAGTGAACAACGCTCTTTTCGTTTTCGTTCCATCTGCATTGACCAAGAAGTTCTCTTCTTTTTTCAGCTCATCGCCTAAAGCAAAGAACTCATCCCAAGTCTCAGGAACACTCCAGCCTTTTTCCGCGAACAATGTTTTGTTGTAAATCAAGCCCATCGGTCCAGCGTTAAAAGGTGCCAGATAGATCTTCCCGTCTTGATACGGCTGAAATCTTGTGCTGTCCAGCATTCCTGGAAGAATCATATCCTTTAGCGTCTCATCTTTATCTAATGCTTTGCTTTCGAATACATCACTGATATCTAGGAGTCCTTTTTCTTTAATGAGGGACAACATAATCCCACTTTGCTCTGTGTCCGTAACAGATAGGAAGTCAGGAGGATTACCGGCCACAATCTGTGGTCTGATCACTTCACCAACCTTAGGGTTGATCGTCATATTCACTTTTACCCCTGGATAAGTACTCTCGAATTTGCTGACAATTTCATTCCAATAATCGGCGCCATATCCTCCTTGGAATACAGCAATACTCAGTTCCTTGTTATCAAATTCCTTCTTAGCATCCTCTTTAGAAGTATTCTCAGCGTTCGTTGTACTTGTGGCTTGCGCGGTACTTGTAGCTTTTGTTGCATTCGAATCATTTGAGGCAGCAGGTTTATTCGTGCTATTCCCACAGCCAACCAACCCTACACCTAGCAGCGTAACCGCTAATAACGTACTCATCGTCTTTCTCATAAACGCCCTCCTTAAGATGTTCTTGCTATCAATCCAATCACAGATTCAATATTGAAAACGCTTTATCTGATAACTTAAGTATAGAAGTGTTTACGTTTAATTTACATTTACAATACAAACGTACCTATGTATTATTTTATCCATCTATCATTCAGGTTTCAGATATACTTATTCATCAGACTCACATGACTTGTAAACTTAGCAGTTAAAGGAATGGATAATACTAACGATTCCATAGATTATTCTTGCTTTTCGCCCATGCATATATATTCCATTCTTCTTTTTATGTTAACTTGTAAGTAAAGGATATCGAATGGGAGGTCATCCACCTGAGTCATAACAAAGGGAAGCGGTATTTTCCTAGTCCCCCACAAATCATAAGAAAAATTAAAATTCAAAATCGCTTAACCGTTATCTTCTTAATCGTTTCCGTGATTCCCATCATCTTTATAGGTTTCTATTCCTATACTATCTACTCCAAATCCATTAACAATAAATTAAGTAAATCTACCTTTCAGGCTTTGACACTGCTCAATCGAACGATGTTAAGCGAGCTTAATAACTATCAATATCTTGCCGGATCTGTTTCTACCAATCCTATTATTCAGGAGCGTTTAACGGCAGCACCTAATGAACCCGCTCCTAGCAATGCTACCATTAACCACGCTATGGATAATGTGTACAGAACCATTTATCCGGGATATGTTCAGAACGTTCGGATCATAGATTCCAAGAACGAGCCTATTTATGAATTAGGCTATGATGGCATTCCCAATCCAAAGTATGGGGAAATCATGAAACAGGTAGATCTGAATGCCCCTTATGACAGTCTTAATTATGTAAAAAGCTATCGTGCTTCCCATACGATTGTCCTGGGGCGTAAAATTTTTGATCAAGAAGACATTGGCGTTCCATTAGGTTATGTGTTTGTTTTTATCGGCGGGGAGTTATTCTCAAAAGTCATTCTTTCCAGTGTGGACTTAGGAACTGGTTCTAATCTGCTTATCATGAATAGAGAAGGAATAGTGATGTCCTCCAACCTAAAGGGTACAACACTTGGAGCAGCCTATGATAAAGGTCAACTGTTTAAGCAAATCAAGGAACAAGAAGCTCAGAAGAACCATTCCTTTCAAGGCTTAGTCAATGGCAAAATGCATCAGATCTCCTATATCAATAATAATCAATTAGGCTGGTACATGATTTCTACGGTTCCCTTCTCTTATATTAATTCTGAGACAAGTAAAATCACCACGGGACTCCTTATCGTTGTCAGCATCATTGTAGTCCTTTGTATCCTAATTATCATCGTCTTGTATAAAAGTATCCTGAAGCCTATCAAACAAATTATTGTCTTCTGTAATCAAATTTTTTATGGCAATTTATCCAATCGTATAGAAGATCACAGTAACGATGAGATGGGTGTTCTGGCTAATAGGATTAATAGTATGGTCAGTCGGATTGAGCAACTGATAGAGGATCAACAGAAAGATCAAAAGAGGCAGCGTTCGCTTGAATTACAAATGCTACAATCACAGATTAACCCTCATTTTTTATTCAACACTCTAAATTCCTTGCGATGGCTCGCAATGATTAACCAGGTTCCGGTGCTAAGTGATGGTATCTCCTCTCTCGCAGAATTACTGCGAAGTACCATCATCGATCAAGATGAGGAAATAACCATCAAACAGGAGCTTAATAATCTGGACAATTACTTTGCCATTCAAAAAATACGTTATGCTGATCGATTTGACGTTGAATATGATCTAGATGAATCGGTCTTAGATAGTCTGATCCCTAAACTTATTCTGCAGCCGATCGCTGAGAACGCTATCATCCATGGGGTTACGGATATTGGAGGAAAGGTTCTTATTCGCATTAAGGTTTACGCAAAAAATGAATACACACTTGTTATAGAAATCATTGATAACGGAAAAGGCTTTGACACGAAAAAATCGGAAAAGGCTGATACCCTGTCCGGTATCGGAATTTCTAATGTAGCCGATCGCATTAAGCTTCAATATGGTGAGAGCTACGGACTATTCATCACAAGCTTAGTGGGTCAAGGCACCTGTTGCCGCCTGATGATCCCCAAACAAACCTACGAAGAAGATAAGGGGTGATACTAGTGTATCCAATGTATAATGTAATGCTGGTGGATGATGAACCTATTGTAAAAGTCGCGCTCAGAACCATGATTCCGTGGGAAGAGCTTGGATATATGATCTGTGCTACAGCCTCTGACGGAATTGAAGCTTTAACCCTTGTCGAGAAATTTAATCCCCATATCATCATTACAGATCTCAAAATGCCTAATATGGATGGTTTGCAGCTGATAAAAGAACTGAATAACAGAGGGTTTGCAGGAAAAATCCTGGTGGCAAGTAACCACGGGGAGTATGAGTTGGTTCGCGAAGCATTAGTTCTTGGCGCTGTAGATTACATGCTTAAGATTAGTATGAAGACTGCGGACCTCATCCAGTTGCTGGAGAAATCCACGCACCTAATTCAAGAACAGCTTCAGTCCAAGCAGCAGCTAGAGACACAATCTCAGCTATTGCAACACAATTTAAAGAGTGTAAAAAATGCGATTTTAAAAGATTATTTTACCGACCCCTATTATGATATGAACCAGCTTGAACAGCAAGATTCTATAACACTCGCTTTTAGTGAAAATAGCTGCTATTTGTTCTACATTACCTTTGAGCAAAATAGCGCCAGCCCTAGCGAACGGAAAAATCAACTTTCGGTATCCTTCATTGAAAACATCATCTTAGATATCCTGGAAACCGTAGATCAATTCGAAATTATTCAGCTTGAATCGAATGCATTGTTGCTGCTAATCTCCACTGATACCTTAGATAATCAGCAAATTATCCGTACCGACTTTATCCATAGAGTCATCCAGTTGATCAAAATGTATATTTCCATTACCCCTACCATTGTTTATTCCCAGCCCATTAGAGGATACGCTGAGGCGAAAGTAATGCTAGAGCGATGTAAAGAATCCTTGGAAATCCAATTTTACAACGATATAACGATTATTGATCCCGAGATTGTCCATTTAAATGATACGCTCGATTTCGAAAACGTTCATGAGTTCTCTACAAATTTAATACAGGCCTGGAAACGCTCCGGCGTTGAAGCCGTTAATCAAGCCATTCATAATTTCCTTGAGACCTGCAGATCGAAACAAATAAAGCCGGCTGAAGCCAAAACATTCATCGTCAATTGTCTGCACTATCTTCCATTATGCGATGCTCACATTATCGTTGAAGATCCAAAGCTTTTGAAAACAACTATTGAGAATATTGCAAATAGTAAGCGAAGTGCTGAGATTCTAACGCAGATGGAGCTTTTATTTCAATTATTCACCCATCAAAAACAACAGATTGTGACTACCCATAATAGGGATGTTAAACAAACCATTGATTACATCAATGCAAATTATCAGAAAAAGCTGACCTTATCTCTGATTGCCAAGCAGGTCAACTTAAGTGAGAACTATCTATCCCGAATCTTTAAAGAAGAAGTCGGCCAAAGTATCATTCATTACATTAATACCGTAAAAATGGAGAAGGCCGCAGAGTTAATTCTAAAGGGCAACCCTTATGTCAAAGAGATTTCCACGCAAATCGGTATACATGATCAATTTTATTTCACCAGACTTTTCAAGAAGCATTTTGGTGTTAATCCGAGTGAATATAAAGATTATGTTCAAGCGACGCTTGGCTCAGGAAATTAAAGATCATTTCTTTTACGACGAAAGGCCATTGCTGTAGATCAGCAAAGGCCTCTTTTTTTGGTTTACATCACTTTCCGAAACAATTCCTTGTTTAATCGCTCCAGCTGCAGAAGATGATGACGATAGTGCATTTCAATAAGCAGGAACCATTCCTCCGCGCATAGTCCACCGAATCGCGGATGAGATACGGTATTAAGTTTGGACGCTTTTTCAAGAGACGGTTCGACCTCTCTCATTCTTTGGATGACTGATTGTAACCCTTGAATTAATTGTTCTTTGCTCTCCGGCTGCTCCGGTGTATATTGGGCAGAAGGCGGAACCTGAATACGAATGGGTGGAAAGCTTCCTTGTGCAAATATAGCCGCACCATCCTCGGTTTTCCCTACATGAGATATTAAGGGATCTTGGCTTGGCGCCAGACATTGATCAATATTACGGAGCTGCATATACAGTGCCGAGTTAATGAGATGTTGAACCATCTGTCCGATGGACCACTCGTTTTCACTTGGCTTTTGCTTCAGCTGTTCCAGATTGAATCGCTCTAATGCATGAATATAGTATGTCGCAGTTTCTTCAAAACGTTGTAAGGCTTCTTTAGTTGTAATCATCATATTTCAGCTCCTCTAGTCATTAATTATCCAAGTATACAAAAACGCTACTGACAGCGTTATGTCAGTAGCGTTTTAACATTATTTCCAGCTCGTTTCTAACTTGATGGCGAAAAGATTCCGGCTCTAGCACAACCATGCCGCCTCCCCAGCCCAGCACCCATTGCAGCAATTCCGCTGGCTCTCGAACTCGAAAAGTAACCAGTAAGCCTTCCGCATGCTCCTCTATAGTTTCAATATAGAAATTGTTCGATTCCCTTACCCTATCGGCTATGTCCGAATGGACTAAGATAAGCACATGAACGTTGCGATCATCAGGAGGTTGGTATACCTCCAATTGGAAATCCGCTGGCAGTATGAATTTATCTTCCAGATCTATAAGCTCCCTCATTCGGGATAACCGGAAATGACGGATGCCTTGACGCAATTCACACCAAGCGACGAGTACCCATGATCCTTGATGAAGCACAAGTCCGTAAGGAGCAACCGTACGAATACTTTGACGGTTCCCATCGGCTTCGGCGATTCTTTTGGAATAACGAAATCTTATTTTCCTCTCCTCCAATATCGCTCGACGAATGGCTTCCAGACATGCCTTTTCTTGTATTGGTGCTATATCTGCTGCGGATGCAAATAAACGAAAACTTTTGCGGATCTGTGACGCTTCACTGCGGATGGCTTCTGGAAGGATAGCTTCTATCTTTGCTTTAGAGCTTCTAGCCTTATTGCTATAGTGGGCATCAAACCACTGCTCGATAAAGTCAGTCCCGATAAGCAATGTCACTGCTTCGTCCAGCGTGAAACTAACGGGTGGCAGGAAATACCCCTCGATTAAGGAGTAGCCCTGCCCTGGCGCTCCTATTATGGATACGCCCGCTTCACTCAGTGCCTGAATATCCCGATAGATAGTTCTCACACTCGTTTCAAACGTAGCCGCCAAATCCTCCGCCCGTAACATTTTATTTCGCTGCAGTTCAAGCACTATAGCTAACAATCGATCCATTTTGTTCATACGGCGCTCCTTCTATAAATCCTTTTTATATTAGATATCACAAACATTAATTTCACTTATATCGCTTAAAAGGGTATAGTAATATAGGATAAAAACCATTACTTATATAGAGAGTATACCCTTATAAGAGGAGAGATTGTATTGGAAAGAGTAGTTGGAACAGTGGTGCGCGGACTTCGCGGACCCATCATTAACAATGGGGATAACATAGAAGAAATCGTAGTTCAGACCGTATTGAATGCTGCAACAGTCGAGGGTTTTAAGATAGAGGATCGCGACATTGTAACCGTAACAGAATCCATTGTGGCTCGGGCACAAGGAAACTATGCGACCATTGATAATATTGCTGCTGATATTAAAGCAAAATTCGGTGAAGAGACTGTGGGTGTTATTTTCCCTATTCTTAGCCGTAACCGGTTTGCTAACTGCTTGCGTGGAATTGCCAAAGGGGCACAAAAAGTAGTCTTAATGTTAAGCTATCCATCGGATGAAGTAGGCAACCATCTTGTAGACATCGACGAATTAGATGCTAAGGGTGTCAATCCATGGACGGATGTGTTAACTGAGGCTCAGTTCCGTGAACATTTCGGCTATATAAAGCACCCATTCACAGGTGTTGACTATATCGAATATTATAAAAGCTTAATTGAAGCTGAAGGTGTGGCTTGTGAAGTCATCTTCTCCAACAATCCGAAAACCATTTTAAGCTACACAAAAAATGTATTAACTTGTGATATTCACACACGGTTCAGAACCAAACGAATTCTCATGAGCAATGGTGCTGAAAAAGTATTTGGTCTGGATGATGTTCTTACACAATCCATCGATGGCAGCGGCTTTAACGAAGCTTATGGTCTGCTTGGCTCTAATAAAGCAACAGAAGAAAGCGTAAAGCTATTCCCTAATAACTGCCAACCTATCGTAGATGGTATCCAAGCAAAAATTAAAGAAATTACAGGTAAAACTGTAGAAGTAATGGTCTATGGCGATGGTGCATTCAAAGATCCGGTCGGTAAAATATGGGAACTGGCAGATCCAGTTGTATCCCCTGCCTATACTGCAGGACTTGATGGAACGCCAAATGAGGTGAAATTGAAATATTTGGCCGATAACAACTTCTCTCATCTTCGTGGTGAAGAGCTGAAACAAGCCATTTCTAAATATATCCAGAATAAAAATGAGGATCTGGTTGGTGCGATGGAAGCCCAAGGGACTACACCTCGTAGATTAACGGACCTGATTGGTTCATTATCTGATTTGACTTCTGGTAGTGGAGACAAAGGAACACCAATGATTTATATTCAAGGTTACTTCGATAACTATACAAAATAATATAAGTACAAAAAAGGGAGCCTCTTAACGAGAGCTCCCTTTTTTGTACTTTGCGTTTTATAGATTAGGGAATTCCTCCCTATAATTCAACTGATTTGGTCGTGAATTTAGTTATCCCCCGATTTTTAGGGAGGAATTCCCTGATTCGATTCATTTAGAGGAATGATCGGCTTTTATTAGGGAGATTTTCCCTAATCTAGTCACTGGTATAGATAGAACTAGCCAAGTATATCGATGCACTCGCTTTAAATCAAAATAAACCTTAAGCCGAGTCGGATGAATATCCGTGCGGTTTAAGGTGTTTTTTTAACTTTTTACTTATCCTTAATTCCAGATCTCTTCCGCAATCTCTTTAATATACGCAAGCTTGCGCCATTGCTGCTCCTCTGTCAGGTGGTTACCTTCTTCCGTAGAAGCGAATCCGCATTGCGGGCTCAGGCAAATCCGGTCCAGATCAACATATTGCTTTGCTTCTTCAATACGCTTCAGGATATCTTCCTTGCTCTCCAGCTCACCAAATTTGGAAGAGAACAGACCAAGCACGACCTGTTGATTGTCTTTTAGGAAGCGCAAAGGTTTGAAATCGCCCGCCCGTTCCGTATCAAACTCCAGATAGTAACCTGAGTAGTTATTGATGTTCAGAAGTGTTTGCGCGATAGGTTCATAACCTCCGCCTACTCCAGCATAAGTAGAAACATAATTGCCTCGGCATACATGTGTCGTTACAACCAGATCTTCCGGCAGACCGGATACTACTTCTTCGTTCAACTTCGCAAGCTCGTTCGCATATTCAGCTACATTCACACCAACCTGATTCATAAATGCTATAAACTGTTCGTCGCACAGAGCTCCCCACGTGCAATCGTCGATTTGAATGCTGCGGCAGCCCGCTGCATAAAAGGCAAGAATTGACGCTTTGTATGCTTTGGCAATATCCGAAATTAGCTCTTCACGATTCGGGTATAATTCATTCGTGCTTTCCTTATTTTCTGCCCGATCCAGCTCAAACAGGAATTGCGCAGCTGCAGGAATCGATTGACGCGCAACAACGCCCTCGCCTGCAGCGCCTTTTAAGAATTCATAATGCGCTACAAAAGGGTGGCTGCTGTAGCTTATTTTCCCGGTCAATCGGGCTGTTTCTGGTCTCGACTGCGCGCCGTTAAACTGGTAGCCTTGATCAATAATAGTCCGCTCTACACCATCAAATCCCCAGAAGAAATCGAGGTGCCACCAAGAACGGCGGAATTCGCCGTCAGTTACAGCTTGAAGGCCTACCTCTTTTTGCTTCTGCACTAGCTTAACGATTTCTTTATTTTCAATTTCCTTCAGCTGCTCAGCGGTAATTTCGCCGTTTTTGAATTTTGATCTAGCCTCTTTCAACGCTTGAGGGCGCAGGAAGCTGCCAACAATATCATATCGAAATGGAGTAACGGTTCGTTGTTTAGGTTCGGTTTGAGTGCTCATATATTAATCTCCTCGTAAAAAATTATTAAAATTAATATAGCATATCCGATGGCCTATACCGTTACACCAATGAGTTATGGCAGGTTATAAGTATTAGCTATACCTAAAGAATAAACGTTTGTGTAGGCTAATATTGCCCGAGAAGACCTTTCTTCATGGCTATTTTCTCGCACCGATCAAACACAAAGAGCCCTAAAATCAAATACACTAGCGAATTTAATAGTAATACGCCATAATCTGATAAGGGCAACTCCGTTAGCGTAAGATTCTCTATCATCACTGTTCTTACCATATTCACGCCTTTGACGAATGGAGCAAACGCCAGAAATGGTGCGACAGATATCGGAACAAATACAAGTCCCATCAAAACGAATTGGAAAATCTGTAAAAATGCTTGAATTTGTTTCACGATAACAGCCAAACCAGCAATCATAAAGCTGACCCCCACCATACTTATCATCGTAACTATAATGATTGGGATCGTAGTCATAGGATTTAAGCTCAACCACTGCCCGGAGGTCAGCATCGCACCAAAGAGTAAAAGGATCATAATAACAGACTGTAAGCCCAATTGACTGATGATCCGCGTGAGCATGATTTTCCACACGCCCAAGGGAGACATATATAACTGTTCTAACGTTCCACGCGTCGCTTCTGTGATTACCGAATAACCAATAAAATTCATCGTCATCATCGTTAAGCTCCAAAAGACCACACTTACAATGGAGTATTGAACATTCGTATCAAAGCTGGCCGGATCTCCTATGAACATAATTCCAAAAAATGCAGCCAGAAATATAATATAAAAAGTGGCTACTAACGCAATCGTGTTCGGTAGATAACGTTTCATCTCAATATATTCCTTACGAAAATTCGCATTAAATAAATGGAGCCATTTCATGAGTTCTACCTCCTTTCACAATCTGAATAAACACTTGTTCAAAATCAATCGTAATACGATCAATACTTTCCACCATGGTTCCTTCCTCTTTCAGGAGATCAAACAACTCGTAGATATCCTGCCCATGCTCTAAGTTCACTTCCACAATCGTTTCATGAGAGCTTGCTTTATAAGTACTTAAAGGGAATATACTCAACAGTTTATTCTCCTGTTCTAGGCTTAATTGCTCACCCAGCTTAATGGAATATGCCCTTGTTTCAAATAACTTAAGTAAATTCTCCACCCTGTCATCAATCACAACTTCACCTTTATTAATGATAATGGCACGGTCACACAGCTCCTGAACGACGGGCATATCATGTGAGCTAATAATGATCGTACGTCTTTCTTCCCTTACTATCGTTTTTAGAATATTACGTAATTCATAACTAACCTCAACATCCAAACCGAGCGTTGGCTCATCCAGCAAGATGACATCCGTATTAGCTAATAACGCCACAGCGATTGCCAGCTTTTGCTGCATCCCCCGGGATAATCCATTAACCAGCTCATTCTCCTTTTCTTTAAGATTGAATTGCCCTAATAATTTCTCTGTTTGATCGACTATTTGCTTCCGAGAGTACCCCCGGTTACCTGCAAAATATTCTAAATTTTCCCGTACGGTAAGACGCCAATATAAATTCCGGTTTCCCTCTAATACAGCACTAATATGCTCTAGCGCTTTCAGTCTCTTCTTGCATATATCTAAACCATTAATGGAAATAGAACCCCCATCCGATTCTAACAAACCACAAAGCATCTTTATTGTTGATGTTTTCCCAGCCCCATTGGGGCCCAATAAACCGAGAACCTCACCACGATTTACATGAAAAGAAACATTACGAACGGCATGTATTTTCTCTTTCGTCTTTCTTTTCGCATAGACCTTGCTAATCCCCTGTACCTCTATAATTTTCTCCACCTTATAACCATCCTCTCCCGTACGATTTTTAAAGAGTGATTCCATTGTTAAATTCATTTTATTTTAGAATCTAAATTTAGATAACTGGCTCCAGATGGATACTTTCTCCGTCTGGGGGATGAGATTTGGGAAAGCGCTTGTTTATACAAGTACGACAAAGAGACACAGCTCTTGAGATGTGTCTGGAGTCTTATTTTCTTCATGAAAAAAACTAAACCTAGGGCTTGCTGAACATTCAAATTTCTCTGTAAAAACAAGGGTTTGTAGCTTCCAGACGAATTCCCCTGCCTACTGTATAACATCAGAATGACATACTAAAAAAGCTGTGTATTAATAATAAGAAAGTGGTGAAATTTTAATAAAAATCGCCCTCTTTCATCTTGCTGATTAGACAAGATAAGGAGAGCGATCTTTTATATTACCATGCACGTTATTATCCGAAAATGCGCTTAATTCCTCTAGCAATTTCATTCATACAATCCTCTGCTTGTGGGTAAACGCCGATTTTATCCATGAACGCGTGGTCCATTCCATTATATCGGATATACTGTGTATTAACGCCTGCACGTTGTAGTTTTCTAGCGTAGGCTTCACACTCAAGTGTCAAATAATCATACTGTGCAGTAATAATTAACGTGTCAGGCATACCGCTTAAATCCTCTACTAATAAGGGAGAAGTATAGGCGCTTGTTGCAGGAATTTTGCCTTGTAAATAAATATTGTCCAGCATAGTCGTCATATCCCCCATACCCATTAGTAGTCCCTTGATCAGCTCATGATGATTGTTAATCGTGTACTCTTCGATATTCCATTCGAAATCATCCGTTGCTGCCCCAGCCATGTTCACCGTCGGATAAAGCAAAGCCTGGAATTTAATCATACCTGTTCCTAGATCTCTATCCTTCATCGCGCATACCGTTGATAAGTTCCCACCTGCGCTATCGCCACATACTGCGATTTGATTCGGATTTATATTCAGTTCTGCCGCATGCTCATATACCCAGCGAACAGCATCAAAGCAATCGTTTAATCCTGCAGGAAACGGATGCTCAGGTGCAAGGCGGTAATCCACCGAAACAACAACTGCATTTGCTTTCTCAGCAATTGCTTTACACGGATTCTCCACTACATCCAAAGTACCTCCCAGGAAACCACCACCGTGAAAGAAGACTACCGCCGGGACCTTCGAGCCTTCAGCTGGAGAATAGATCCGAACTGGGATAGAACCCTCTGAACCTTCTATATCTTTCGATTCTGTAAGAATATCCGTTGTTGTTACATCTGTATTCGGCGAGCCCATCATTGCACGCATCCCCTGAACCATTGCCATTAAATCAAACTCTCCCTCAGGTGGCTTGCCCATCGCAGCCATCTTTTCAGCACTTTCGATGGTTGTCTGCAAAACACGAGCGTCCATTTCTCCCTCAGCATCTGAATCTGGAAGCTTTTTAATCATCATGTCTAGACCTTTGACATTCTTAACCTCTGTCCGTCTCTCTAGTTCTGCCAACAGATTTTCATATAGATATTTTTCCATGATGTCCTTCATCTCCCAAGTTAAATTCTTAGTTTTAATTATATAATTCTTATTTAGGCTCCAATTCCGGGGCCTCTACGAGCTTTCAAGTCACTAATCATTTGGGGCTCATCTTTATCTAACTTATAAAACAGGAATAATAGAATAACAATGACATTCGCAATTAAGGGTAACCATACAAAATTAAATTCAATTGCTAGCAAAGCCGATGGCGCTTGCGCTTGATTCGGTACATATTTCCCTAACGCTAGAACCCAAGCTGCAATCGCACCCCCAAGCCCCATTCCGAACTTAGCACCAAAACTGCTTGCGGCAGATAGTAAGCCTGGTGCCCTTACTCCTGATTTCCATTCTCCATAATCAATCGTGTCAGCAATCATCGCGAACAGTAGACCAAATGCAAAGCCCCCACCAAAATTACTGATTATGACACCCGTTAATGCAAGCGGAACAGACATCATCTGTGCACCTAGATAGACAATGATTTGCCCCACAATACCAATGATCATCCCCGTAAAGACCACATTCCGTTTACCTAATTTCTTACTAAAATAAGGAACTAGTATAATCGCAAGTAACATTAGAACGTTAAGGCCATTAACAAGCGGAATTAAGTCTTCTCTACCTAGGTTATATTTAAAGTAATAAATAGTAGCAGGACCCTTTGCTGTAACTCCGATAAATACGAACAGGCCAGTAGCCAAAAGGATCCACCAAGGTGTGTTCCCTTTAATTGCCTTTACTCCTTCTTTAAAAGGGACGGGACGATTGCCTTCAACTTGAACACGTTCCCTTACATTTTTAAATGTAATCAAGAAAAATACGACTGCTACACCAGCATAGATCATCATCGTTAACATAAAACCCTGTTTTTGATCGCCTTTTCCTAATACATCAACAAGAGGTAGTGTCGCAATACTGACAAATATAGCTCCTACTTGCGCCAGAATCATACGAACCGATGACACTACCGTTCTTTCCTGTGAATCACTTGACATGCTTGGCAAAATCGAAGTGAGGGGCAAGTTAATACCTGCGTATAAGACATTCAGTAGAATATAGGTAATATACGCGTAAGCCAATTTTCCTGTATCCCCGAAATCCGGAGACAGAAACGCAAGAATTGCAATTGCCGCGAACGGAATCGATAACCAAAGAAACCAGGGTCTGGATTTCCCATATTTCGAAGTCGTGCGGTCAATTAAGACTCCAAATACCGGTCCGTCGAACGCATCAATAATTCTCGCTAAAAGGAATAAGGTTCCTACAGCTGCGACATTCAACCCATATACATCCGTGTAGTAAAACATTAAATATAAGGTAACCGTCTGGAAAATAAGATTAGAAGCCGTATCTCCTAGACCATAACTGATTCTTTCTTTCCATGAAACTTGTTTATTCATACACGTACCCCCTGTAAATTTCATAGTAAGGAAGCTTCGACCAACCATAATGTAACCCCTTACATTTGTGATTATAGACAATTTTCATCCATTCCACTTTCCGTTTCTTAATCAAAAATAGACCAAATTTCATGATTTTTATCATTAGTAAATTAAGCGCTTTCAATAAAATCATAAAAAAGGGCTGATCCAAATCCATGAAATGGATTTGGATCAGCCCTTTTTGAGTGTATTGATTTATATAGTCTTTTAAACCTATTAAGATTTCATTTAAAAGCACTATACATCATACACAGGCCATAGTTCATATAATCGAACTTCATGAGGGTTTAATTTACATTTAATATCGAGCGAACTTTGGATATCAATCGTCTTCCTCACTTGATTGGGTACAGCCTTACGATTCAAATAGGCCACTTCCTCTGCATCAAGTGAACTTGGTGCACCCATCTCAAGCCATGTATCATAAGCGCTGCCGTGATCCCGATTTATCGTAGTTTGACGAAGCTTGTATACACCACTTGGTATTCCTTGGATCACAAAACTCATCTCTAAATTATTCGTGTCTCTGAAGACGTGATATCGATTCAAAGCGTCAATTCCTAGTGAATCAGACGTACCATACAATCGATCAAAATGACAATAATGGTAAACCATCAATTGATAGCCTTGCGACGATTTTGTGAGACAATATCCAGCGCCAAGCTCCATTAGGCGATCACCAAGCTTGCCTAACAGCTCATAAGCATAATAACCTGGCTTTAGAATTCCATTGCTCGTTACTAAGCCCAATCCACCATGAAAGGGTTCCTCTGCTGGTGGCAGCTCCTCCAGTAAGTCCGTCAAGGACCAGTAAGCTAAGCTCTGCAGTTCATCTAAATTCTCTAGTACATTCTTCACAATATAGGCTGCTTTATAACAGGTATCGTTCGTCAAATCGCGGTGAAATGGTGTTGAATTCCATTCCGTTACTTGAACATCAGGCACTTGTGAGAGCTTTGCTTTCAGTTTATCTTTTAACAAATGAATCGTTTCATTCAAATAATTATCGTTACTTAAATGTATCCAAGATATTGGTTTATCTACTACTCGCTGCTCTCGTACTGGATAACTGTGGAACGAAATAACATCGGGAATACAATGATTTGTGATACAGAAATCTAAATAATGATCTAACCAAGACTCTTGATATACCGTTTCTGAAAAAAGATCTGGCCCCCCCATTTGGAATTTAGAGCAGCTAGCTTTAACAGCTTGATAAGTCTGAATATACATTTCGCCATAATCTTCGAACGCATCTGGCCAAAAAACTTGCAAATCAGGTTCATTCCAGCAAGCAAAATACCAATGCTTCATCTCTTCTTCGCCATAACGGTTTTTGCAGAACAAAAGTAATTGCTCCACGAGCTTTCTCCACTTCCCTATGTCCTTGGGTTTACTCAGATTACTCTTCTTATAGAAGAAAGAAGACTCACTACTCGCTAAATCTTTAGGCATGAAGCCAAGCTCAATGTAAGGGCGAATTCCAATGCTTCGTATGAAATCTATTAATTGTCCGACATAGAAGAAATTAAAAATCGGATTGCCTTGTGCATCCTCACGATAAACCATCATCTCATCATCAAATATCCCATGAAACCTAATATGACTAAACTGGACCTTTTCCTGAATCAACTTTAAATGCGTTTGCACTTCACTCATTAAAATTTCCTTCGCCTTGCTTATCGTACATATTTTTCGCCAATAAGGTTTAATCACCGTACTCTTACCGGAGAGATGCACCCTAATTTCTTTTGAGACTACACCTTTATCAAGCGTCTTATCGGCTGTTTGCTGATCAGGTGAAGGCAAATACTTGAATAAAGCCTCATACGCATTCTCACGATCAAAATCCAAGTAAGTTGCATAATCATTTGAAGACAGGTTCTCATGCTCCTCATACCTTTGCAAATCCTTACGGTATTGAATCGGTGTTATTTTATAAACCTCCTTAAACACCTTGTGAAAAGATTTCAAACTCGGAAATCCATGGTCCATAGCAATTTGAGTAATGGAATGATCCGTGTAAGTAATATCTCTGACAGCATGCTTCAATCGAAGCTGATTGACATATTGACTAAAGGACTTCCCCATACTTTTCTGAAAAAAACTAGACAAATATGGAACCGATAAGTGTTCCTGCTCCGCAATATCGAACAAACTAAGTGATTTCATATAGTTGCCTTGGATGTAGTTCACGATACTTAACATACGCTCTGTGTACTTGGAACCAATTCGACTACTATTATCTTCGCGACTCTCTCTGAATTTCCAAAGCAGTACGTAAATTAGCTGGAATAGTAACGACTTTATTTTGAGCTCATAGCTATAATTTTCTTTGTTATATACCCACATCATTTCGGCTAATAAAGAGCGGATTTCATTAAATTTCTCTTGCTCTTCCTCTCCATATAGAAAGGATTTGCATAGGAACCTAACTTGATCGATATCGGCAAATTCAGTTTTAATGAATGAAATGGGAATCTGCAAGGCAAGCACCAAATTATTCTCATGGGATTGAATGGAATGAATTTCATTGCTGTTGATGATCAAGACATCCTCTTCTTGTAGAGTAAATCTTTTCTTTTCAATATAGACATCGACTTTCCCTTTGAGAACGAACAGTAACTCAATGCTGTCATGCCAGTGGTCCTCCACAAATTGCGCATTATGAAGAAATATATTAATTGGCAAATCATTGTTCATTTGAATGCTTTCATAAATGTAATCCAAAGCCACCGTTCACCTCTCTTCATCCGTTTCTTTGGTCAAAACGCTAAATAGCATTATACTCCGCAAATTCATTTTTATATAATAGCTTTTTTTAATTTGGATATATAAGTACATCTCACATTCAAACGAAACATGAAAAAATAAGCCTTAATTTTGCTTAAAAAATGGATATTTTGAATTTAAGACCCTCGATATAATTACAATGTTAACGCTTTCAAAATAGATAGTAAAGGGGATATGTATATGAACAAGAGTTTATCTAAGTTTTTTACTGTCATGATGGCTTTCTTCGTTTTAAGTTCATTTAGTGTAGGCAATGTTGGTGCAAGTGCAGATAATACTGCTAATAAGGAAGATCAAGATCAAGGGATTACTTTCTATCTGGTACGGCATGGAGAAACGATATTCAATGTACAAGAACGTATGCAAGGGTTCTCCGACTCTCCTCTAACAGAGAAAGGAATTGAAGTAGCCGAGAATCTAGGCAGAGGCTTGAAGAACATTCCGTTCGTTGCTGCGTACAGCAGTACGAGCGAACGGGCAAGCGACACGGCCGATATTGTTCTTGAAGGCCGCAATCTCAAGCTGATCAAAGACAAGCGGTTGAGAGAAATCAATTTCGGTGACTTGGAAGGTGCTTATCAAGCAGATGTTATGAAGCATACAAATGTTGCTTCGTTCCAGAAACTCGATTACACCTCGGTGAACGGCGAGAATATGCAAGGCGTGTTCGAGCGGGCTAAAGCATCGCTGGATCAAATTGTTGAAGCAAATAAAACAAAAGGCGGGAATGTGCTTGTTATTTCGCATGGCATCACCATTCTCGATTTGGTCATGGGTCTCGACCCGAAAGCCTGGGATATGAGCAAGGGCGGCTTGCCGAATTCCAGCGTAACGAAGATTCAGTGGAAAGACGGCAAATACACGGTGCAAAAAGTCGGCGATCAGAGCTATGCGGAAAACGGCCAAAACAAGCTCACGTTCTACTTCGTTCGTCACGGCGAAACGCTGTTTAACGTACAAAAACGGATGCAGGGCTCCTCGGATGCTCCGCTTACGGAAGAAGGTATCGAGGTTGCCGAGGACCTGGCACGAGGCTTGCATGACATTCCGTTCAGCGCAGCATACAGCAGCTCGAGCGGACGTGCGGTAGATACGGCCGATACCATTTTGGAAGGCCGAAACATGATTCTGAAAACGGATAAGCGGTTGAGAGAAATGAACTTCGGTGACTTGGAAGGCGCTTATCAAGCAGATATTATGAAGCATACAAACGTTGCTTCGTTCCAGAAACTTGATTACACCTCGGTGAACGGAGAAAACATGGCTCAGGTTTTCGCCCGGACGAAAGCGGCAGTAGACCAGATCATTGCCGATAATCAAGGGTCGAAAAAGAATATCCTTGTCGTTTCCCACGGCATCACCATCTTGGATTTGGTCATGGGGCTTGACCCTAAAGCTTGGGATATGAGCAAAGGTGGTTTGCCGAATTCCAGCGTGACGATCGTCGAATGGGAGAACGGCAAGTTTACGGTAGGAAAAGTTGGCGACACCAGCTATTTGGAAAAGGGGACACCTAATTAAGGAGCAATCCGATGACTTCTGTATTCATCAGGAGTCATCTTTTTAATGTCCATCGGTATTACAGGTTCGGAAAAAGTCATCGATGGAGGATACTCCACTCAATAATGATAAGGACAGCCCTCAAGTTGAATGAGGGCTGTCCTTTTTTCATTACAACACCATTAAAAGATCCATATGAGTAAGAAAATAACTGCAATGATTGCCACCACAATTAAAAGATTGGTCACTTCGCTCCAAAATCCAGGAACGCCTTGTGTATGATATTTCTGCGCATTGACATCATGGTTTGCTTTATGACCACCAGGGTCCGTCGTATTCGAACTAGGTCCTGGATTAAAAAAGTCTGACATAGAAATCAACCCCTTCCCATGATTACCAACCATATTATACCAGTATATTCCTTTTTTATTAATAAATCACTTAGCTCCATTCATTTGAGAATAAAAATAAGGTAAGTGTTTCTTTGATAGAGCTTTTTCGATTAGTTCTTGATCGTAGCCATATTTTTGCAATGCAGTAATAATCGCTTGTGTCCTGTCGGACCGTTGTCGTCTTAAATTAGATTCCAGTTGTATTTCTAGAGGAACCGTAGGAATAGTGTACCGTCCGATAGTTACATTCTTACAATGGTTCCAAATGAATCGCCCACCTTCCCATATCCCATCACCATCCATAGAATCAGGAATTCCCGCTGAGTTGGAGATATGAACGACTTCCACTTTGAATCCATTGATAATCCAACTTCCCTTTGTCCACGAAAAGCCCGAAGAAAAGGTCTGAGTGTATGCAGGTTCTTCTAAAGAGGATAACCAGTTCTCCCCATGAGGAAGTTCACATTTGTCTATCAGGGAATATTCCTTCAGAAGTACTGCAAATTGTGCAATCCCTTCTTTATTTTTAGTATAAATATCAACGTCTCCCGGAGTCATTTCACAGCCCTGTAAAACCGAACCCACCGAGCCAACCAAGATCCATTCTAATTTCGAATTCACTTCCGATGAAAAATAAAGCTCACATACCTTTGACAAAGCTGTTTCCCAGCTGTTCATAATTTCACCCCAAATTGACTAGTAAGTTCGAGTACATGAAACCTTAATAACCTCAGATGCGTTAAAGAACTATACAAATTCACAGGAGGTTTTAAAAATGAGATACAGTGCTGCTGGCGCGCGAATAACCTGTCCTTGTTGTCAAAACGATACCTTTGATCTGGATTATAAACTGCTTAACACAAGCGGAGCATCATTTCTAGGATTTGACTGGGCAAACAAAAACGCTGCAATCCTTATTTGTAAGAGATGCACCCATATCTCATGGTTTATGGAAGAACCAACATCAGATAACTAAACACTACCAGATTCTTCTACATCCTCATTATAAAATATATCTTTAGAACATGTGTCCTTGAGCTGGATGCAATTGTTCTTATGTATCCAGTTCAATACCTCTCGATACCCATCCTCAATTATCTTAATGCTCTTTAGATATCGCTCCGAAATATTCTACAACTACCTCACGAAATTCCAGAGCAGCTTGCGAAATATACCGGCTCTTGTGCCAAATCAAAGCAATCTCTCTTTCCAATTCATGATTCTCAACTTGGAGATATTTGATATCTTCCCGTGAATTCCTTGCCGTACTCGGAATGAAGGCTAAGCCAATTTCAGCTTCCACAAGCGCACTAAGCCTTGCAGGTTCATCCCCCTCATATACATATTTAGGCACAAATCCAACCGATTGGCACACAGAGTCTATTAAATCCCGAGTTCCATAACCACTCTTAACCCCGACGAACCATTCATCTCTCAGCTCTATCAAGGATATGCTACTTCGATTAGCCAACCGATGCCCCTTTGGAACGGCTACAAGGATTGGATCGATAAATACGATTTGGCATTCGATATCGTCCCCTTCTATAGGTGGTGAGGACAAACAGAAATCCACCTCTCCTCTATCCAAAAGTGTGATCATTTCCTGCGTGGTCAGCATCTGCACATGAAATTGAATATCAGGTCTCTTTTTTCGAAACTCGCGAAGGATATTGGGTAATGTGCTCGCGGTGGTCACCGCTAATTCAAGCGTGTTATGTTCCGGGTGAGATAAATCACTAAGCTCCTGCTTTCCCTGCTCCAATTCAAATAAAGCTCTTTCAGCACGGCGAAGGAATCGTCTGCCGAACTCATTCAATCGCAGCTTTCTCCCTACCCGATCGAACAAAGGGACCCCAAGATCCTCTTCCAAACGTTGAATCGTTCTACTTAGGGATGATTGAGTAACATGTAGATTTCGTGCAGCTTCAGTCATATGCTCCAAACGAGCTACTGCGAGAAAATATTGCAATTGCAGAAGTTCCATTTCATGCCTCCATTCATTCCTTCAAATCAATGAGATCATAACATGAAATGCGTTGGAATGAATAAACGAATTCAAGTACGATGAAATTAATAAGTAATGGGAGGCTTCATAATGAGTGTTCGCAGCAGGTGGTTAATGATTTCAGTGGGTTTGGGGATATTATTGAATCCTTTAAATTCTTCAATGGTTTCTGTTGCTATTCCAAGGCTGCAAAATGTATTCCAGCTTGACTATACAGGTGTTTCCTGGATCATTTTTTCTTTCTACATTGCAAGTAGTGTCGCTCAACCTGTTATGGGAAAAGCCAGCGATTTATTCGGCCGGAGGAAGATATTTCTTACTGGCCTTGTCGTATCCTTCATTGCAGGCTTATTAGCTCCAATATCCCCGAATTTCGGGTGGCTCATCGTGTTCCGGATTGTGCAAGCCATTGGAACAAGCATGATGGTAGCCGTTGGAATGGCCATTGTACGTATTCATATTACGGAGAAACAAGCGACAGCGCTGTCTGTTTTGTCCATATTCCTGTCCGGAGCGGCAGCCATTGGACCCTTTATTGGCGGGGTCATCATTCACTGGTGGGACTGGCCCGCTATCTTTTTCGTCAATATTCCATTCGTCGTGGCGAGCTTTCTTTTATCTTGGAGAAATATCCCTAAGGACGAACCGTCAACAACCGTTACCCGCGGGATATCCTTTCGAAATTGGTTTAATTTGATGGATGTGACAGGAATCCTGCTCTTCACGATGGGACTGATCGCCTTACTTGTTGGATTGCTCTCAGCCAAATCATCCGGGCATGTCGCATTAGTAAATGTTATTGCCCTACTAACAGGAATCGCTTTGTTAGGAGTATTCGTCCGGCATGAGTTAAAAGCGGAGTCACCCTTTATTCCTTTGCGTACCTTTGCCAAATATCCGGCGATGACTTTGGTTAATATTGAATTTATGCTCGTTAACGTACTTTTTTACTCCCTCTTTTTCGGGATTCCATCTTATTTGCTAATGGTACGGCATGTCAGTGAGTTCCAAACCGGGATTCTCATGCTAACGCTAGGATTATGCTCGTTGATTACTGCTCCAATAGCAGGACGCTGGATCGATAGATCTGGCCCCAGGCCAGCATTGCTGGTATCCGCAATACTAATGACATTGGGATCGGTGTGGCTTGTCACATTAAATCAGACTTCACCGGTTATCAGTGTATGTGTGGCATTGGCTGCCTTCGGGATTAGCAATGGGTTGAACAATGTAGGTCTGCAAGCCGCTTTGTTCCAAAGTTCTCCAAAAGAAATCATCGGTGTAGCATCGGGCTTATTTAACACATCAAGATATCTGGGAACCATCCTATCTTCCTTGTTGATAGGGATAATTATGGGAGAAAAATTTAACTTTGAGGGATTTCAAGTCCTTGGGATTATGCTCACGATCATTGCATTATCTTTGGTATTCATGAGTTGGCAGCACCGGAAGTCGGGGGAGTTCAGTAGAAGTTAAATTGATTAATTACTAATAAGTTCGCTGATTTCTTCATAAGTCATTTCAGTTGTCACTTTCGTTAACTAAAGTTTTCATTCAAACACCTCCAAATTGTGGGGCTTGCCTAGCACTAGTATATGCTAAAACAACCCTTAAACAAAGAAAGTCTCTATGACCATTCACATCATAGAGACTTTCTATTTGCAGACTTTTTAGTTGTTCCACACTTATTTAATCACAACAACGTTAATCATGATGTCCGTGTTCATGATCCTCTTTCACCTGCTGCACTTGTTTACCTGTCAGGTCAATAGACTCTGTCGTAGTCGCATTGAATGCAGAGAGTTGAACATCCAGACTAGCAGCCAACGTATGGGAAGCTCCTTGCTCATCCTGACCCACAAACGTAAGATCTAACTGTTGGTGCTGAAGCGCATTGGCTGGAGTGATATCCGCATTCAGACGGATGCTTTGAATCTGTACGCCGTTCGTCATATCAATGGCTTGAAAATCAAACAGGTTCTGCTGAATAAGATCTTCTGGATCTTTCGAATCTACAGCAGTGTCTTTACCGGACTCATGATCCTTCTCTTCTGAAAGATTCTTGAACAGAACTGGGGCTAAAGCCTGCATCACTGCCGGAATTTGCGCATTATCAAGCTGCAGCGAGATATGCTTGGCACCGTCTTTATCGGTGGTAGATGTGAACTCATTCTTCAAATTACCGATCAAAGCATCCATGATTGTCTCTTCTTGGCTACTTAACCAAACGGCTTCCTTGGGTTCTGTTCCTGATTCCTGATCCTTCTTATCCTTTATATCCTGCTTTACGTAATAGATATCGGAAGCATCACTCTTCCAGACCTGTCCGTCAGGCTGACTATAGAGGCTAAGTACATGGGAACCTTGTGACCCGCTAATCTTTACAGCCCCACTAACGGCTTCATTCGCCAAGTTTGCTTTCAAGCTTCCTTGTGCCTGACTAAGAACACTGCCGTTATCTTTAAGTATCGCATCAGCTTGTACGGTAATACTCTGCATGTTCTCTGCAGTATTCTTAAGTGCCGCTTTATAATCCTCATACCCAGAGGTTCCCGCAAACGCCGTCAGTCCAGTAGCCAGCATGATAACCCCGCTAATCCCTGCTGCCCCTCCTGTGAGTAACCATTTCTTCTTCATTCTTTTTCCTTCCCTTCATTACTTATTTAGTCTTGCATATTAAGCTTAGGTGCAATTCCTAAATTCGTTGTGAAGAGTCTATTAAATAAATCTTAACTACGATACATTTGGAAGCTTCTCGATTACTCTGTTTCTGTGAATAAATAATCGGGCAGGGGATAGTAAGTAGACAACACTAATCAATCCAAACAAACAGGCACTGACTTGAAATGGCAGCAATTGATTCCCTGAGCTTCCCAGCCAGCCTCCAATTAGCGGACCAATAACCACCCCTAAACCTTCTATAGAAAACAATAAGCCCCAGCTGATCCCTACGGAATCTTCGGGAATGTAACTGGCCATTAAAGCATTCCAAGAGGGAAGTAAAGCAGCATAAGCACATCCCAGCAGAAGCGAGAGTCCAATGGCGGCGGAGAAGGAATTAATAGAAGTTAAGCCGAACAAGGCAACCGCAAATACGCCGAACCCAATCACAAGGAACCATTTACCTCCAACTTGATCAAACCATTTTCCCATGGGCACAAGAAATAGAACTACACCTGCTCCTCCCATAAATAACACGATCGACAGCTGAGAATGGGACAGACCTAAATGCGAAATAGCAAAGCTGGTTAGAAAAGGGACCAGTATCCCGCCCGCTGTAGTCTGCAGCAGCATGCCAGGGACGAGAAATCCCCCTTTCTTCACTTTGTTCCATAGAGATACAAACTGCTCGCCTACGGATATATTCACACGCTGCACCGAGACCTTGTTCATCTTCACAAGACCTACCATGATCCAGCCCGCTACAAAAAATAATCCAATGACCGCAAGGGACAGTGACAGTCCACCACCCATTAATAAATTCATCATTACGGGACCCAGACCTAGACCTGCCATCCAGTATACGTACAACGTACCCATCTGTTGTGCTCGTTTTTCCTCTGATACCTGGCTCATACATAGGATCCAGATCGGTGAGAATCCAGCCCCCAAGCAAGCAGAGGCTACAATAAGCATCCACGGACTATGCGTTGTCACCATCATTAACAGACCTACGAATCCTAGAAAGAACCCTCCATGAAGCACGGTGCGCCCAGGATATCTATCCAAGAGATAGCCAATGAAGCTTTTGATCAAGCTGTCCGTTAAATAGTGTACGGAGACCGCAATGCCAACTACTGACGTTGTAAGCCCCCAGCTCGTCAATATATAAGTGGGTAAGAACGTGATTAGGACAGCACCTCTTATCCATTCTATAAAAAAGAGAATTATTGCAAGGCGGGTAAACGTCTGCTGTTGCCTTTCTTTCTTCCTAATAATATCCATGAATCGTCTTCGCCTGCCCTTCAACAAGCATGGATTTTACTGCGGGAACAGAGGACTGACGCAATTTAATAGCCTCTAAGGCTTCGGTAACAATAGCATCCGAGGCTGATTTCCGCGAAAAGACCCTCATATGCTGTTCCCTTTCCTCTCTGTACGCCATATGCTCCAATCGCTGAAGCTGCTCTATTAACTGCTCCTCATTTCGTGCGATCTCTATCAAATGGTGCCCAGATAACCATTCTGCATTGCCTGCCTCCTGACCGGGGAGTGGTCGATAGACGATAACTGGAAGTGCTAGAGCCATCGCCTCAGTCAAGGTAATCCCGCCTGCTTTGGTCAATAGACAGGAAGCTATGCACATCAGCTCCTGCATTTCTTCCGTATAGCCCAAAATGTGAACACGAGGGTTCTCTTGAAAAAGCTCCACCGTAGCTGTTCGAAGCTTATGATTATTCCCGCATAATACAATGACATCGAAGCTTGATTGAAGCAGTACTCTTTTTATTAAACTGCTAATATCACTTAATACGCCGTAAGCCCCTGCCGCTAGTAATAGATATTGGCGATCTCCATGTAACCCATGTTTGCGTAAAAGTGCTCCACGATCCTGAGTCTGTTCAAAAGCCTCGCGAATAGGGATCCCACTGACCACAAGCTTCTCTTCAGCAATCCCTGCTGCCATCAGAGTCGCCTTCATGCTTTCTGAAGCGATAAAATATTTCGTCGTTTGTGGGTGAAGCCACCTGCCATGAACTACATAATCCGTCATAACCGTGAATAGAGGCATCCGACTTCCTATTGTTGATGCTAGCTCAGCTGCAGCCAAATAAGGAAAGGTATGAATAATAATATCCGGCTGTATCACGTCGATGATCCTTTGCACTTTTCGTTTGCCCATAGAATGGATGAGTCTACCCATGAACTGCTCTGGCCTCATCTTACTCGTCATTGTGTACAAGAATCCATAAAATTCTTGGGTATACCCTGTGTTGTTCAAATAGAATCTTCGGGATAGCTCATTCAAGGTAGGATGGACTGCAGCGAATAGATCCAAGGTGGTAATCCGGCTAATGCCCTGACGTCGAAATGAATGTTCGATGGCCTCGGCTACTTTCATATGCCCGTCTCCAAATGCCGAAGTAACAATAAGTACTTTAGGATCTGTGTTCATGACAAAGCTCCTTTTCTCATGGCCTCCTTTAACTCTAACTCTGAATCGTAAACGGATAGTGATGGGAGTCTTAACTGAGTATTAATTTCAATATTTTCTAAAGTGCTACCTCGTCTTTCTTTGTCTTGGTTAAATAGATCACTAACCCGAGAATAATAACAATAAAAATAATACTTGTTCCCGTCGTGCCCAGTTCTAACCCGCCTTCACTCCGGTCCTGTGAAAGATAGTCACCCAGTGATGCTCCTAATGGCCGAGTCAGAATATATGCAAGCCAGAAGGCAGTTACTGCATTTAGCTTAAAGCGATAGTAAGCGAGTGTTATCGCGCCTATCAGAGCGGCAAAAATAATTGCTGAGAGCAGGTATCCCCAGTTCAGACTTTCTGCAACTAAATCTCCAGCGGCTGTGCCTAAGGCAAAGGTAAATAGAATGGTTAGCCAGTAAAACATCTCGCGCTTTTTGGTAATAATCGAATGGATAGATAATGTCCTCTCACTGGCATACCAGACTCCAAAGGTCAGGCTTAAGAGGATAGAAAAAACTATAGTGGTCGCCTCCAGTGATACGCCAAGATTGTCCACCAGATTGTCAGTGATGAGCGTACCCACGACACTGATTAATACAACAGCAAGCCAGTAAAGAGCAGGTACATATTTTGATGCTGACATCTGGAAGTATAGTGCTGCAATCAGCAGTCCACTCATCACCAAGGTTGTATTAGATAACCCCCAAAAGAGGTTGAAATTAAGAAAATCCGCAGCAGTTTCTCCAACAGTGGTCGCCATAATCTTAATGATCCAGAAAAAAACAGTCACCTGTGGCACCTTATTCCATACATTCCGATCTTCCGATAATAATGAACTGGTTTCCTTCACCAATCATTTCCCCTTCCTTTAGCAACACAATTGATACTCCGAGAAGCAAAAGTAGCGCCCAGGCTAAACCTCTTTCCGATCAAAGAAGAAATAGCCCACTGATAGAAATAACAATAATCCTGAAAGTAAGAACAAGGTAGTTGTGGCAAGCCTGCCTGCGGAAATTGCATGACTTAACCATAGAGAGTACCCATTCGTATAAGAAATTATAGAAAAGGATGAGAATCCACTTATAAAGTAAGGCACAGCCTTACCTCCGGCGAAGACAAAGATCGAGAACATTAGAAACCCACCTGTGCTGCGAAAAAATTGAGCGATGAACACAAACAAGGCTGCCAGTGAACACATCGAGAGAAATGCTGCTGTATAAGCTTTTATCAAGCTAATAATACCTACGTTCCCCATATGGATAGTTCCAAACAGAATACTACATAACGTGCTCACTATCCCTAATAGAAACAGTAGTCCTCCGATCGCAAACCCTAGCGCAAGGAACTTAGCGGTGTACGCTCCTAATCGCGTAATCGGTTTGAGTAACGTCAGCTTCAAGGTACGAGAGGACACCTCTTGTGGAAATAGCTCAGAGATCTCTAAGAACATAAACAATGGAATTAAGAATGTTGTGCAGATTCCCAGCATCTGGACTGGATACGTGGAACCAACAGCCACAATGCCCAGAATAGGGTGAAGCGCCTGAAATAATAACATCAATAATAGTGGAATAAAGGCAGAAACAATGAAGAACATTAGGGTCTTTTTGCGGTAAATCATCAGTAGAAGCTCATTTTTAATTCCCGCTCTTAATCCCTCCATTCTCAAGCACCTCCTTTCCTTTCTTTAGCTCCGTAATGTAAAACTCCTCAAGGGATAAGCTGTCGGTCAGTAGCTCCTGTACTTCCCCCTCACGAATCAGAACACCTTGATTCAGAATCCCTACTCTATTACATAGCTGTTCCAATTCATGAATCATATGGCTGGAGATGAGAAAGGTAATTCCCTGATTAGCAGAAAGCTCTTTAACTAAAGCACGAAAATGAACAACCCCCTCAATGTCCAGCCCGTTAGTCGGCTCATCCCAAATCACTAGCTCTGGGTGATGGATGATAGAGGCAGACATGGCGAGCTTTTGCTTCATTCCCGTAGAGAAATGTCTGATTTTTTCTTTGGAGAACAAGGCGAGACCTACCGCCTCCAATACCTCGGTGATCCGTTCTGGACGAATATTCGGATAAAAGCTGGCTGTCAGCTTCAAATATTGTACAGGTGTAAGATAGTCGTAGAAATCAGCCGATTCGATCATACAGCCTACTTTCCTCATACTAGATGAATAGGATGAACCCAGATCTTGCCCGAACAGTGAGATACTGCCGAAGCTGGGTGAAATCAGACCCGTTATTACTTTTAAGAGTGTTGTTTTCCCTGCACCATTCGGTCCAAGTAATCCGTAGATATCCCCCTTTCGAAGCTCCAAAGAAACCCCGCTAATCCCGCTGCCATTACGAAATTCTTTGGTCACTCCTGTTAGCTTGATTATGCTCTCCATCTCAGTTCCCCCTTTACTTCAATTCTTGTCCTCCATTTAACAACTCCATTTCCCTGCAATATTAGACTAAGTCGTAAATCTAAAATGCCCGTGAACAGACCCTTAAATAATTCTTAACTCCTTGTATTTTTACAAGCTTAAACGCCTTTGGCGTCCTTTTAAGGACGGTAAGCGTTTATGCGGAAATATAAGGATAAAATATAGCGTGAAACTTATACTTTCTTATAATTAAAAAAAGAAATGTCCCAGAAGCCATTAAAATGGCTAACTGAGACACCTCAAGTAGTTGGGTCAGAATAGACGTGATCGCTGGAGTGGTTCTAAACATGAAAGCGATAGCCGGCACCCCAAAGGGTTTCGATATAGAGTGGATTTGCAGAGTCCTCCTCAATTTTCTCGCGGAGCTTACGTATATGGACCGTCACTGTCTGCGTGTCACCCAGAGAATCAATCCCCCATAATCGCTCAAAGAGCTGATCTTTACTGAACACGCGATTGGGATGCAGCGCCAAGAAATACAGCAGATCAAATTCCTTGGTCGTTAAGCTTACCTCCTCATCTCTTACAAAGGCACGTCTAGAATCAGGATTTAAACGCAGCCCCTTGATTTCCAATTCGTTAGTTGAGGAACCACGTCCCTTCAGCCGATCATAACGCGAAAGATGTGCTTTCACTCTGGCAACAAGCTCGGCTGGCTTAAATGGTTTTGTGATATAATCATCTGCGCCAAGGCCCAGCCCACGAATAATATCAATATCCTCTAGTCTGGCGGTGACCATAAGAACCGGAATATCCAGCTCCTCACGAATTTTCTTGCAGACCTCAAATCCATTCAACTTGGGTAGCATCACATCCAGCACGATCAGATCAAATTTTCCTGTTAAGCCCATCTCCAAGCCTTTTTCTCCATCCTTTGCAATTTCCGTCTGATACCCGCTCATCTCCAAATAATCACGTTGCAGCTCAGCAATAACAGGCTCGTCTTCAACAATCAGTATGCTTCGGTTCATCTCTGATGTCTCCTTTCACGATCGGCAAGGCAATATATATAATAGTTCCTATTCCTTCCGTGCTATTCGCATAAATCGTTCCCCCATGCCCAGCGATAATCTGTTTAGCAATCGCCAGACCTAATCCACTTCCGCCAGTATGTGTGTTTCTGGACTGCTCCCCACGGTAAAAGCGTTCAAAAATATGCTCCGTTGCTTCTGGCGGAATTCCTGGTCCATTGTCTTCAATAGCCAGAATAAACTGTGTTTCTTCCTGCCAGCTGTGTACTGTGATTTTCTTTTCAAGCTTATCCATGTATTTGAGACTGTTCTGAATAATGTTGCCAAGAACGCGCTTAAAGGAATCACGATCTACAGAGACCCATACTTCCTCGCCACCTGTCATTTCTATGTTAAGGGCGACCTCTTGCTTCTCCAGCTCTACCTTTAGTTCCTCTGCCCAATCATTTAAGAAGGGTATAATTCTTACGGACTCAAAAGAAAATGGCAGCTTTTGCATATCCAGCTTGGAGTATAGAAACAATTCATTAATTAGATGATCCATTTCTCCAGCCTTGGCAGCAATCGTTCGCATATATTTTTCATTTTTTTCCGGAGAATCCGCTATCCCTTCCAAAATTCCATCCACATATCCTTTAATGGCAGTGATCGGTGTCTTCAAATCATGTGAAATGTTGGTGATTAGCTCCTTCCGGTTCGTCTCATATTGCTGCTGTACAAGGATAGACTGTTGAAGCCTGTGTCTCATTTCCTCAAAAGCCATCCCTAGCTGGCCCAGCTCATCTTTACCACTAATCTCCACCTGAAAATCCAAATCCCCTTCGGTGACTCGTTTTGTCGCTTTACGAAGTTCCAGCAAGGGACGGATTATCCGTCTGGACATATATTTTGTCAGCAATGTATGTGTCAGCACCAGAATAACCAACGTAATCAAAAACAGCGTCGGAAAGAACGTTCGCACAAATTGGACAAGAGGATCGATTGGCGTCAGAAAAAATATACTTACTGGCTTGGCATCCTTGGATAACAGATCAAACTGGCCTACTTGATACCATTCATTATTAAATTGCTGTCTAATAGGTTCTATATGCGATCTGTCTCCTTTGTATCCAGGCAAATGATCGGTTAATCCTTGTTTAAGCTTCAGATCCTCTGAAGCATACAGGATCTGGTCCTCCGAACGAATATAGACAGACGTATTTCTCTTGGTCATATCAGCGGATAATTCATTCAGGAAAGCAGTATCTGTAAGTAAATCTGTATTTTGCAAAAAAGTATGTTTAATAAGATTGCGGATATCGTTCTCTTCCATTCCTTCAAATTTACTTTCATACGTGCTCTTTAAGCTCTGCACATCCCCATGATAGACAATGCTCATTAACATAGCCGTAATGATAAGGAGAAGAAGTGGAACTACAAGCATAGCCGCATAGGATAGAAGAAATTTCCAACGTATAGACATAATGCAATACTCACCCTACCTCTTCTTGTTTCTTGATGAGCTTATCGTACGATATCTCCGTACTAACCACCATATGAGCAGGAGAAGCACAATACCGCAAATGGTATAACTAATCGGACGTATATATTGTTCTACAATACTCCAATTGTCTCCTAATCGGTAACCTAGATAGATTAACGCCAGATTCCATGGAATACAGCCCAACGCTGTAAATACAATGAATTTCCATGCCTTCATTCCAGCAATTCCTGCGGGTAGTGAAATAAATGTTCGGATAAAGGGTAACATACGTGTGAAAAACACAGTACTCTCACCATAACGGTCGAACCATCGCTCGGATTGCTCCAGATGATGCTCATTCAGGAGAATATACTTACCGTATTTCTCTAATAACCGCCTACCTCCGGCTTTCCCAATATAGTAAGCAATGATGGAACCTATTAGATTTCCAAATATCCCAGCGACAGCAACTTCCATAAAAGTAAGTGAGCCTTGCGCAACCAGCCAACCGCCGCTGAGCATTATCACTTCACTGGGAATCGGGATACAGGCACTCTCTAGGATCATCCCTAACCATATGCCCCAAATTCCCATCGTATTGACAAGGTGGAGCGCAGTTTCAGATATCCAAGTTAATAATTGATGCATGAGTGTTCACTCCGCTTCATAAATTTTACTATTCCTTAAGAATGTAACGCTATAATTGAACTAAAAGTCGGGGGAAGTACCATAATGAAAAAATTACAATCACCTAAGTTTTTATATGGTCTATTCGTAATAGCTATTATACTGCTGATGATTCCCAAATTCTCTTATAATGATCCTGATACTTTCTGGCACATAGAGCTAGGACAATATATGATAGAGCACGGACAAATCCTGCATCATGCCATACATACTTTTTACGGAGATAAGCTGCCCTATGTCCCTCATGAATTCGGATTCCAACTACTCGTTGCTCCGCTTTATGCTGCATTTGGATGGCCAGGGGTGTATATTTTGACCGCTGTTTGTTTGTTCTTTTTAGTACTCGGTTTGCTTCGGTTAGGGAAAGTGTCCCGCAAAGAGCTAGGACTTCAACAAGACCATGTGCTGATGCTCCCATTTGTACTGCTAATTACCTGCTGGATTTACTACAATTATTTCAAGGGTCGTCCGCAGATGATCTCCTCGTTTATGATTGTCTGGTTCTTCGTTTATTTACGGGAATACCAGATGACAGCTCATAAGAAATACGCCGCTGCAATGGTTGCACTTTCTATAGCTATCGCCAACTTTCATGCAGGGGTATGGCTTGTAACAGCTGTATTTACAGGAATGGCTCTGCTAGAATCCTTGATTAATAAAACGCTCCATTGGCGTAAAATCACAGTCTTTGTTCTAGTCTGGTTAGCTGGCCTTCTAAATCCTGGAGGTGCAAAAAGCCTCTTATTTATTTTGACTGTTACGAAAAAGAACTTTAACCTGCTGATCAACGAATGGCAGCCTATTCAGTTCAATAGCTTGGAGAATCTACCCATTCTACTCTTGCTTCTGTTCTTTGCCTGTACGCTTCCTTTCGCACTCCAACGTAAACCATTCCGCTTCTTTCTCATGCTTGGGATTCTCTATCTCGGCGTATCGAACTTCAAGCAGAACCTGTTTATGTGGCTATTTGTTCCTTATTTTGCGGCCGTGTTCTTTGATGCGCTTCCTTACTTCCGTAAACCCGTTGTTCTGTTCCGTCAAAGCACCTTACGACTATGGCTTGCGATAGGACTACTCCTAAATATTGTGTATATATTCTTTGTACCCCCTGTTATTGATGCAAATAATTATCCTGTGAATGAAATGAACTATATTATGCAGCATACCCCTGAAGGTACTCGTCCAAAGGTTCTTGCCCGCTATGGTTCATCCGGGTATGTGATGTTTCGAGGTGGAGATGTGCTGTGTGATGGCAGACAGGACCCCTTCGTTACGCAGGCTTCACTTGGTACATTGGGCTGGACTGCTTTTGAGCGTTCCATGTACGGGTTCTCTGAGTATCTTCCTGAAATTGTAGACTATGATCATCCCGATTATGTAATTACCGGCAATGGAGTCTCACATAAGCTTTTTAATGAATGGTCACAAAAATTCGGGCAGCCCGTATATACAGGGACCTATGGAAGTGTCTTCTCGTTCATCAAATCTACGGAGTAACTCATTTACGAATCACATATCCGAGGCCGCGCATCGTCTGCACAATGCTTGGTTGTCCCACCTCATCAATTTTACTCCTAAGGTAGCTGATATACACGTCGACTACCTTAATATCCACCTCGGAATCATATCCCCATACGGTTTCGAGCAGCATCTCCCGGGTCATTACTCTGCCCCTATTCTCCATTAGCACTAATAGTATTTCGAATTCCCGTTTCGTTAAATTAACAAATATCTTCTTCTTTCTCAGCGCTCGGCCGTCAATGTCCATCTCCAAATCGCGAAATATTAGCATCCGTCCTGTGTTAAAAGTACCTGCCCTTCTTAACAGTGATCTCATTCGTGCCAGCAGCTCTTCCATAGCGAATGGTTTCAGAATGTAATCATCCGCTCCGCTATCCAGACCTCTGACTTTATCCGCGAGCCCCGCTTCCTCTGCAAGGATTATGATTGGTGTTTGTTTAGTTTCCCTTATCCTTTTGCACATCTCTGCGCCACTAAGGCCTTGAACCATTACATCCAATAAAATTATATCCCACTCTTCTTCTCGAGCTAATTGTAGACCTTGAAGTCCGTCGTGCGTAACAGTGATGGAGTACGATTCATGTGACAACTTCAGTTCCATACATTTAGCTGAACTCTGCTTTTCTTCTATCAATAGTATTTTGTTCATAGGCTTCCTCTCCATGTATGACATTTATCAAAGCTTTATGTCTGAGGTTGTATTGCCATTCTACTCGCTATCTATTAAATATTTATTAACTCCTTCTATCGGGGACCCGCTTAAATCGCACAAAAAAACGATGACCTATGGCAAATAGCCAACAGTCATCGTTCTTGTACGCTTACTATGATTCAATACTACCTCTCGTGCATAATAACCCCTTTAGAAACACGCAGTTTTGGATATTCGCCCATGATTTCCGGTATATCTTTCAGCGAAAACTGATGGCTAATCAACGACTCAATCTGAACGATCCCCTTTTCAATTAACGCAATCGATTCCTCGTGGGTATATGGATTAATGAACGAGCCCATGATGTTCAACTCTTTTGTAAAAATTTCGAATGGTGAGACTTGAATCAACGTGTCCGGGGAAGCAACACCAAACATTAATACTTGTCCACCCTTACGTGATGCCTTAACCGCCAGCTCCATGGAATCCGCCCGGCCGACACATTCGATGACAATGTCAAATTGATGATGGAGAGCTTCCATCACACCTTCTGCTGTAGGAGATACGGCTTCATCCGCGCCTAATTCGACTAATCGGTCATGTTTGAACACCTCTGGCTCACTGACAATAATCCCTTTAACACCCGCAGCTTTGACGAGCTGCAAGAACAATTGACCAATAAAACCTCCGCCGATAATCAGGACTTGATGTGACGGACGAATATCCAGCTTCTTATAACCGTGAAGCACACAACCTAGAGGTTCAATCATTGCTCCTTCGATCCAGCTCATTTCATCAGGTAGCAAGTAACAGTTCGCTACAGGAACAACACAATACTCGCCCATGCCACCGTCACGAGTCACCCCAACAGCCTGCAAGTTATCGCATAAATGTACCTTTCCATTCCGGCAAAAATAACAGTTTCCACAATAGATGTTCGGATCAACCGATACACGGTCCCCCACTTGCAAGGTCGTAACCTCATCACCCACAGCCACTATTTCGCCCGCAAGCTCATGTCCTAACACAATCGGAGCTGTCACTTCAGCAGACCCTGGGTATCCATGATAAATATGCTGATCTGTACCACAGATCCCGCAGCATTTCACACGAAGTTTAACTTCTTTGGAGCCCACAGCCGGAGCTTCCCAGTTCTTAAATTCAATGTGCTTAGTTCCTTGAAATACAGCCGCCTTCATCTTAACTCATCTCCTTAAATCCAAGTTTTTGTTAACCCGCATCATTCATTGCCGTTACACGTAAAGTCTCCCAAGGCAGTGCCCCGGCATCCACATGATGCACACGAACTGTCTTCTCCTCACCCGGAATCAGATCAAAGAAATTATCGTCCATGATCACCCAAGGTGCATCCAGTTCGATCATCACCATCCGGGCAACGCGATCTGAGATCAAGTGGATATGTCCTTTCGCTTCATCCACGGAGATCTGAACATGTGCGGGTTGATAATCCATATCCTTATAGTCTCTTAAATAGAGTACATAATCTTCTGTTACCCGTTTCTTCGAACGAAGTACGACCACAACCTCGCCAGCGCTATGTTGCTGCAGTACCTCAGCTTCAGTTAACTTGGCAAAATTAACTTTACTGTTCGAATCAACGGTAACATCGAATGTACGCTGATATACAATTGTACCATCCATCCGATAGATCGTTAATTCCGCCTCATCCTGATAAGCTTCGCAGCGATCATTGAGAGCCCATAACTGCAGCAGTCCATTCGGATCATGATCCACACATAAGAGTACCGGTGCAAAGAATTTACGCGCATAGTGGTAGCTCGCCTTTGGTAAACCATAATAATCGATAACAGACCAGCTTGTTCCCGGCCAGCAATCATTGAACTGCCAGAATAAAGCCCCGCTTGTATCCGGCTTATTACGGCGGTAATGCTCAATGCCATACCTCAATCCCTCTGCCTGGGTCAGCATGGAGAATTGAATATATTCATTGATATCCTTCGGAACGCCTGTATAACCTTCCATGAGCATAATGCCCTTAGGATAATGGACATCTTTATTACGATACTTCATTTCATCGCTATCCCAATAGAACTGATTGTCCGGCATGTTCTTTGCTAAGGTGTAACGATTGGAAGCGGCATGCAGCCCGAATTCACTGGCAAATTTCGTGAAGTCTGACTTGAATCGTTTGAACGATATCCCTTCAACACTATAATCCTGTGTCTGCGGTTCACCAAACTGACGCGGCTCATTATTCCCATGCCAGACTTGCCAGTTATGGGTATCGCCCACCTCACGTGAATTGTGATCATTGCCGCCAAAAGGCGAGCTAGGCCAAAACGTTCGCGATGGATCAAGTTGCTCTAGTACTGCGGGCATGAGCTCATGATAAATTTTTTCTCCATAAAAGGGATGTGTGATCTCGCCGTTAGAGGACAGTGCCTCATACAACCAATCATTCTCGTTATTCCCACACCATAGAGCAAGACTCGTACGACTGCGAAGACGTTTTACGACCTGCTCAATTTCGCGGTGAACATTATTCATAAAATTACGATTGTAATCTGGATACAACGCACAAGCGAACATGAAGTCCTGCCAGATTAAAATTCCTAACCGATCACATTCATCAAAGAAGATATCCCGCTCATAAATGCCTCCACCCCAAGCGCGAATCATATTCATATTGGCATCCTTGGCCATCTGAAGCAGATGTGTATAGCGGCTGTCTGGCACGGTCGCAATAAAGCTATCAATAGGGATCCAATTTGCACCTTTAGCAAAAACCTTAACCCCGTTCAATACAAAAGTGAAAGCATGGCGCCCTTCTTCATCCAGCTGCATCAACTCGATCTTTCGAATCCCAAATGGCTGCTCATAGGTATCTATTTGCTCCCCATCAGCAAATAACGTAACGCGTAGATGATATAAGAAAGGCGTTCCTAGATCATGGGTCCACCATAAGTTCGGATCCGTCACTTGCAAGGTAACTGAATGATGAAGCGTACGCGCTGTAATCGCACCGTCAACTGTAATCCCTCCAATCTTATCCAAAGAGACATGTTCTTCCGCAACACGCTCTGTACCTTCTAAAAGTTCCACACGCGCCGTATACGAACATCCGCGATCAAAGGCATGTGCGCATAAATCCACATCAACAACACCCACTTGACCCTCTACCGAAGTTGTTCGAGCAAACACATGATCTAAATGTGCATGACGGTGTTTAATCAAATGCACCTCTTTCCAAATGCCTGCACAGACCAGACGCGGACCCCAGTCCCAGCCAAAATGACTCTGTGCTTTACGTGTCCAGATCCGTTTCTTACTAAAGCCTGACCAATAATATTGAACCTTATCACCTGCATGTACATGAATAGGATCAAATTTTACGGCAAGCGTATTTTTCCCTTTATTTAATTCACGGGTTACATCAAATGAATGGCTAATGAACATATTATCTGTTGATCCAAGCTCCACACCGTTGAGATATACGGTTGCATAGGTATCTAACCCTTCGAATAATAGCTCCATCTTCTCACCAGGTTTAAGATCAGAATCGTATGAAAAGACCGTACGATACCACCATACCTTTTCTTCAATCCAACGACATTTCTGATCTTGGTGGCCAAAGAAAGGATCATCAATAATGCCTTTCTCCCGAAGCGTCGTATGGATGTCACCGGGCACTGAGGTGGTCATCCAGAAATAATCAATAAACTCTGGCGATGCAACTTCAAGATCCCGGGCTTCCCCCACATGAAAATCACGAAGTTTCCAGTTTTCAGTTAATTTAATGTTCATTCTCTTCATCCTCTCTCCCAAATTAAAACGCCAAAACCACTTCGGTTTTGACGTTTTATTGTTATACGTATATCAAGCTATCTAAAATTTCTTGTACACTAAGTTCTGCGCAAGCCATTGATGTATCCGCGACTCCGTAATACATTTTTACAACATCGTCTTCCACGAGTGCACCGCAAGAGAATACAACATCGCCGAAGAATCCGTTCTTCTCATAATCCGCTTCCGGCTCCATGATAGGAGCATTGGAACGTGCAATCACCTTCGAGGGATCATTGAGATCTAATAGGACTGCCCCCATGCAATAACGATGTTCCAGTGTGGCTCCATGATACAGCTCCAACCAGCCTTTATCAGTCTTGAATGGAACCGCACCGCCGCCAATCCGGCCGCTATCCCACATCCCCTCACGCAAACCGATCAGATGCTTATGGTTACCCCAATATAATAAGTTGTCCGATTCTGCGATCCATATTTCCGGATCTCCCGTGCTTTTCGTTGTTGGACGGTGCAATGCATAATATTTGCCGTTAATTTTCTCCGGGAAAATCAATACGTCTTTATTATCCGGCCCAAAGATCATGCCGTGGTGAGTTACATTCACGAAATCTCTAGTGGATACCAGCGATTCTCCAACGCCCACAGGGGAGACTGCCGAGAAATAAATATAATAGGTATCCCCAATTTGGGTTACCCGAGGATCTTCTACCCCGAAGGTCTCCAGTGAATTGGAAGGGTACACAAATGGCTTCTCATCCACCGTAAAATGATGTCCATCCTTACTTCGAGCGATTCGGATATAAGATAATGAAGTCAAGTACTGAAATGTAGCACTAGCGGATTTATTTTTGATCACACGCGGATCAGAGAAGTCGAAGCGCTCATCATCTGTATCCAGATCCAAAATATCCAATTCATTGGTCTCCGGATTATAAATCGGAGCTTTCACAATTTTTGGATCCTTGCTAATTGGGCGTTCTGCTACACGGAGAAACATTAATATTTCACCATTATAGCTAGCAATACCGGCATTAAATGCACCAATCACTTCAAAGTCATCGTGATACGGCTTAACGTCTGCCGGTGTAATAAGTGGATTTTGTTCATAACGATAGATTTTCATGTTGTAATAACTCCCTTAACCAAATGGATTTCATGTTTACAAAATTTCAAATTGAGCAAATGGATCAGGGATTGTCGCACGTTGTGCTTCCGCATCGCTGATTCCTGCATATATGTTAGCTGTACCGTCTTCATGACGTACGAGCCCGCCGCTGAATACAACATCCTCCAAATCAGGCCGTTTCGTGGCACCTGGCAAGAACTGATTGCGTACAGCGATTAATTGAATATCTGAATATTCACCCGTTGCCGGATCGATAGCGAATACCATCGGGTAATAGTGACGATCGCCCGCATCATCAAAAGAAGCGATATGCCCAAGAACACCGAGCAGTCCGTTCTTTAGCAAGTGTGCTTCATTCGCACCGCCCCACTCTTCATCAACAAACTGTCCATCCAATAACGGTGTTTCTTCGATCAATGGAATGGATAACGCTTCTAACGATGCAATGCGGGTAAAGCCGATTTTACCGCGTCCTCCTTTATCTCCTTGAGGGCGGGTCAGTACTCCGATGCTATCTTTCAGATCCACTAGGCGCAGATCTTTCATGCCATCCGGTCCTTTAAAGAATGGTTCTAAGCTCGCGATGTTCTTCCCGCGGTAGAATACTGTACGCCACATTAAGGCATCAGCCTTTACCGGATGTGGATAAATTTGAACGCCGCCAACTATCAATTCGCCATTAATTTTCGTAAAAAAAGGATCTTGAAGTTCAAGGGTAGGCGCTCCTTCACGGGGTATCCATTGTCCATCACGTTCGACAAAAAAGACGACATCGGAATGCTCGCTGTCACGGGATTCAACCCGACCCGCGATCACCCACTCACCCTCATCTTGGAATGGAGCTGTAATATTGTAGACATCTTTATGATCTACACCTGTGAATGTTAACTTCTGTGTATTGGTTACGGATACGTCCTTCATCGCGTATTCCATAAGCAGTTGTTCACATGTCTTCACAGCATTCTTGAGCAGTTTCATAATAATAAAATTCCTCTCTAGTCAAATAATAGCGGCGCACGCATCCATATTGCGGCTTCATTCGGCAACAGCGTTACCAAGTCTGTGCCGCTCACTATCTCTCGGCGGCTCGATAATATATTAATTGCTTGCCCATCCAGCAGCTCACTAGGATCAATCTGTATGCTCTGATTATCGTAATTCAAGGCTACGAGCGCTCTGGTATTGGTTTCTTTCAATGTTCTTACATATAAAATAAGATTGCCTCTGCGTTCCAGCACGTCATAATCCCCGAATTGAAATACATCCTGTGTATTGCGCAAGTGGAGAAGCTTTTTATAATAATGTAATAATGAATTCGGTTGATTGCTTTCGGACTCCACGTTTAATTGCTGATAATTTGGACCCAGGCCAATCCATGGTGTTCCTGACGTAAACCCGCCATGTGGACTTGCGTTCCATTGCATTGGGGAGCGAGATGCATCTCTTCCCTTTGCATTCGCAATTTCCAGGGCTTCCATTGGAGTTGTCCCCCGCTGTAGTGCGATTTCATATGCCTTCAATCCTTGGATGTCCCGCATATCTTCCAGCTTATGGGCTACGAAATTCCGCATCCCAATCTCTTCACCGAAATATAAGAAAGGTACCCCTTTTGCGGTCAAGGCCAACGTTGCCATAAGGCGGGCCCGTTCTTCCTCAATCTCCGCGTCCCCTTCACCAAAACGCGAAATTACGCGGTCCATATCATGACTACCGAAGAATAACGTTGGAATCTGATCTGCACGGTGCATCTTCTCCATCGTCTTAAGCTCGGCGAACAAATTCTCTGGACTAAATTCCTTCTGGCTTCCCAGATTGAAATTAAAGACCACATCAAACTTACCCGTTCCGCTGTAACGCTTCAGCATGTCCATATCTTCAGAGCCGACTTCACCTACCATGAACATTCCGCTATGCGCATGAACAAACCTGCTAATTTCCTCGATGGCATCCATAATTCCATGTTGATTCTGATCATGTACATGCTTCTGCTCACCCGTTACTTCATCCATCGGGTTATCCGGGAATTGATCGGACACCGATAAGAAGTTGATAACATCTAACCGGAAGCCACTTATGCCTTTGCCCAGCCAATAAGCCATAACATCCTTCATCGCTTCTTTAACTTCGGGATTTGCCCAGTTCAAATCGACCTGTTCTTTCGCAAACCCATGATAGTAATACTGTTCTGTTGCAGCATCCCATTCCCACGCGGTTCCACCAAAAAACGATTCCCAGTTATTAGGTACGCCGCCGTTCACAGCGTCCTTCCAAATGTACCAATCCCGCTTCGGGTTCGTCCTTGAAGATCGCGATTCCTTGAACCATGCATGCTCTGAAGACGTATGATTCAGGACAAGATCGGCAATCACTCTGATCCCGCGAGCCTTCGCTTCCTGAATAAACCGTTCGAAATCTTCCATCGTTCCAAAGTCTGGATCAATCTGACAATAATCTGCAATGTCATACCCGTTATCTACTTTAGGAGACTTATAGAACGGCGTTAGCCAAATCCCCCCGATGCCAAGTTCCCGCAAATAATCCAGCTTGGAAGTAAGACCTTCGAAATCACCAATCCCATCCCCATTGCTATCACAGAAGCTTGGCATATACACTTCATAGAATACCGTCCCTTTCCACCACGGCTGTTCCAACCGATACCCCTCCTGTGCAGACCTATTTCAAGTTAAATTGCATGCCTTCCTGGAACTTCTTGCCGAAAATAATGAACAAAATAATGATTGGCAAGGTGAGCATCACTGCACCGGCATACATCGGACCCGGATACGATTGATACGGACCAAACATCTGAGATAATAAAACGTTCAATGTTAGCATGCCGTCACTTCGGACGACGATCATATCCCATAGGAGCTCTGTCCAACGTTCCATTAGCAGGAATAGGAATACAACGGTCGTAATGGACTTCGACATCGGCATCATAATCTTATACAGGATTTTGAAATCGGATGCCCCATCCAGCTTGGCGGCTTCAATGAAGGCGTCGGGCACCGCCTTAAAGAAGTTGGTGTACATGAAGATCCCCCATAAACTCATCGCCTTGGGAATAATGAGCGCCCAATACGTATCGAACAGTCCTACTTTTTGAATAATCAAAAAGTTAGGGATGATCAGAATGATTGCCGGGAAGAACATATGAAACAACACAAAGTTGTTAATAGAGTCTCTCCCGCGGAATTTCAGCTTCGCCAACGCATAAGCTACCATAATCGCGAACATCATCATTAAGGCTGTAGATACCAAAGAAACGAACACACTGTTAAAGAAGGCGTGAATCCATGGTCTTGTAATCCCGGTCTCACCACCTGTAAAGAGCCATTGATACGAGCGCAGCGTAAATTTCGTCGGTATCAGCTTCCGGTCTACCTGTGACCAATCTGCAAGTGAATTCAATACCATATATAAATAGGGGAATACCATAATCACAAGCAGTACGATCGCAATCAGATAGCGGATCGACAGCCGGAGCTTGATGTTTGAATTAGACCCAACCATTGCGCTTACCCCACATTTCCAGAATTTTTCGGATTACGAATATAGATATAAATGTCGCAACCGCAGCCATAATCGCGATAGCTGACGCGTAACCTGCCTGCAGGTTCTTAAATGCTTGACTGTATATTTCCATTTGCCATGTATTCGTTGCGTAGTTTGGTCCGCCGCCTGTTAATTGGTAGACCTCAGTAAAGATACCGAATGTTGCACCGAAGGATAAAATTAAGGTTGTATAAATCGCAGGGTAAAGCAAAGGCAACGTAATCTTCCAGAACCTTTGGCTGTCCTTCACGCCATCAATTGCCGCTGCTTCATATACTTCCTGATCAATGCTTTCTAAACCTGAAGTAAGAATTAACGCATAGTAACCGGTAAATTTCCAAGCCATAATCATCGCAACGACGAACAATGCCGAGAAAGATCCGCCGAGCCAGTCAATATCAAGACCTAACCGTTCCCTTAGAAACGTCTGAACAGGACTTGTATGTGACAAAAAGCCTTTAACAATAAGGGATGCAACAACCCCTGAGGATAGGTAAGGCAAGAAGAATCCAATAAGAAATACCGTTTTTAATTTAGGCAAGCCTTTTACAA
Source organism: Paenibacillus sp. FSL K6-2859 (assembly GCF_038008265.1). NCBI lineage: Bacteria > Bacillati > Bacillota > Bacilli > Caryophanales > Paenibacillaceae > Paenibacillus > Paenibacillus sp. FSL K6-2859. The sequence continues at coordinate 5,088,176 of NZ_JBBOYU010000001.1, forward strand.
TTACCGCTACAAAAAGCGACATGGCTGTGACAATCGGTACAAATACGATCATAAATTTGTACGTTACCCAAAATGCCGATCTTACCCCTGGTGTGCCTAATGCTTTGGTAAAGTTTTTGAATCCAACAAAATCATAAGTTGGTGAAATCAAGTCCCAGTTAGTAAAAGACAAATATAAAGACCAGATAAGCGGGCCCAAGAAAAACACAGTCGAAAAAATAAGGTAAGGGCTGGCAAAAAGCCAGCCTAACCGATTATTATTTTTTTCAATCATTATTGAAGTTCCCCTTCAATCGCCTTCTTCATATTGTCCCAACCCGTTTTTGGATCAATCTCACCACGAACGATTTTGTTAAAGGCCTCTTGACCAATAAAGGTTTGCAATTCGTTGAATTTCGGATTGTCCATGGATGGAACAGCATTCGGGATTGCTTTTGCATACTCTTGCAATACAGGCGTTTTTTCAAATACTGGTTTAAATACTTCATTTGTACCTACATCATCACGTGCTGGAGGCAAGTTAGTTTCTTGGAAAAAGGCAACATCATTTTGGTCATCCGAGTAAACCCACTTGATGAATTCTATTGCAGCAGCTTGTTGCGCTGGACTTGCCGAAGCATAGATAACAATTCCTTTAGCATCCGCAAATGTTTTTGCATGCGCTGGATCCATACCGTCAGGAACAGGAGGCAATGTTACTTCAAAGTTTTCCTTGTACTGAAGCTCTGGATATTTCTCAGCCCATGTGCTGAATGTCCAAGGTCCTACATCCGTAAATACGCCCACTCCATTTTCAAAAGGTTCTGTTACATTCTGAGACAACAGCCCTTTCTCCTTACGAAGATTGTCCACGAAAGTAAGAACGTCTACACCAGCTTTTTCATCGCCAACAAATTGGCTGCCTTCAATGAATTTGTTGCCATCTGAAGCTGCATTGTACAGCATAAAGAAGTCGAACCATCTTTTCCAAGAGGTAGGGTCTGCTAAGTCAGGTTTCGCCCAAAGATATTTATCCGGGTATTTTGCTTTTAATTTTTTCGTTGCCTCAATCACTTCACTGTATGTTCTTGGAACTTCGTTCACACCAGCTTCTTTCAAAATATCCGTTCTCCATCCGAACAACATTGCATTGGAGTAGATTGGAAGAACATATTGATGGCCATCGGCAAATTCCCAAGGCTCAATCGTTTTGGTCATATTACGTTTTGTCACAATATCATTGAAGCCAGCAATCGTATCCAATGGAACTAACGCTTTGCTGTTCGCAAGTTGTGCTGCAAAACCACGGCTAATATTCTCAGTCATCGTCGGAGCGCTTCCACCCGCGATTGCGGCTTGGATACTTGCCTCAGAAGTAGGGGACTCCTTGATCGCACTTACGTTAATTTTCACCTTAGGGTTAACAGTCTCATACTCTTTGGCGATTTTCTGCCAATATGCTTGTTGAGTCGGGTTAGGTGCAGCCCAGAACTCAATAGTTGTTACTCCATCAGCTGAAGTGCCTGAATTACCGCTCTTTGATCCACAACCGGCAAGAATCGTGAATACAAGCGTAAGTGCAAGCATTACTGAAAGCTTCTTCTTCATAAAATAAACCCTCCCTGAGTATCGATGCACATCAGTGCAGCATTTTGTAATTCCTAGATATAATTTTGTAACGTTACAAAACTAAACAAATATATACCTGTAAGCAGCTTTGTAAGCGTTACAATTGCTATTATTATAGTTTTTAGCGAAAATGTCAACCTGTTATTCGAGTGTTAATGAAAAATACACAATTAACTACATTACAAATTACCTTTACTTATATAGTTTGTAATGTTAAAATAATTTATTGTTGTAATGTAGTTTTACAGCATAATCTTTAGTATTATGAGAGACAGTATGGAAGAATATTCATTACACTTCTAATTAGAAAGGACGTATCTTCGCATGAAGGTGAAGGTGACAATGCAAGATATCGCCGATCGATTGAATATATCAAAGAACTCTGTTTCTCAGGCTCTGTCCGGTAAAGACGGTGTGAGTGAGGAAACGAGACAATTAATTATCGATACTGCGAATGAAATGGGTTACACCTATTCGCGAGGGCGCAAAAGCACAGAAGAAGAAGCTGGAACCTTTGTCATTTTGGCATCAGAATTTGCATTTTCCAAACGTAATTTTTTCGGAGAAATTTATTTGAGTATTGAGAAGGAAGCAGCGAAGCGGAATAAGCGTATGGTTATTCAATCTATTGATCATCACGCTTCCGAACAATTGATTCTGCCTCCTATATTATTTGATCCTTCTGTAGAAGGAATCTTGATTTTGTCCCATATTACGACCCCGTATATTCAAGCAGTGACGGGCACAGGGATTCCCACCGTGTTAATTGATCATCATCACCCTGATCTTAAGGCCGATAGTATTCTCACCAATAATCGTTATGCCGCTTATACAGCGGTGCAGCATTTAATTGGATTGGGACATACCCGTATTGGATTCATCGGCAATATTCAATTCTCACCAAGCTATTACGAGCGTTTAGAAGGTTATCGCCTGGCTCTATACCAATCTGCCATTGAATACAACCCAATATGGGTGTTCGATCATGCCATTGAAGAAATGGATGATGTGTTCAACGCTGTACAAAAGTTGGATAAGCAGCCTACGGCTTGGTTCTGTGTCAATGACGGCTTGGGGTTCTTGATCAATTCCGTGATGTACAAGCTTGGGTATCAGATCCCCCAAGATGTATCTATTGTGAGCTTTGATAATGGACAGTTATCACGGATAACAACTCCTTTGACTACAACGATGGATGTAGATTTGTCTTACTTTGGACGAAAAGCTATAGAACAGCTCTTCTGGCGCATCGATCATCCCGAGGAGCCTTTCATAGAAATTCTCCTTCCTACCCATCTGATCATTAGGGAATCCACACAACATCCAAATACATAATCAGTTCTTATAGACAGGAATGTTGTATGGAGAATAATATACGCACATCACAAAAAGGGAGAGTCCCACAAGCCATGAAACGGCTGTGGAACTCTCCCTTTATTCTCAGATTAGGATGTATGTTGACGCTCGTTGTGGTCACTACGTGAATGAACCGTTGTTCCATTCTTCTACTACCAATACCCGCGGATTCCGGTCTGCATACGGATCAGTGCTTCCAAATAATAATAGTCTCCCCAAATCATGTGACCATCCGGCACACGTCCACCTCTGACATGATAAGAACCATGCTTTAGAAGCCCCTCCGCCTCCGGATTTCCAGAGGTCGCATAATGTTCCACCAAGGATTTCATGCTGCGGAGTAAGGCATCTTCATAAACAGCACGGTCCGGGTCATCTGCATCTAGAAGATCCAACAGCTCTATTAGACCGGAAGCCGCAATGGCCGAAGCCGAGCTGTCGCGAGGCGTACCCGCTTCCACTGGCACATCAAAATCCCAATACGCCACATTATCCTCTGGAAGATGGCTGATAAAGTAATGGGCCAGACTTTTAGAGGTATTAAGAAAGTCTTCCTCTCGTGTATAACGATAAGCTAGAGCAAATCCATATATTCCCCAGGCTTGCCCCCGTGTCCAAGTCGACCCATCCTCATAGCCTTGATGTGTTCCTCCACGAATTGCATTTCCAGTGACCGGATCAAAATAAAACGTATGGTAAGAGGAAGCATCGCCGCGCACAAGAAATTTCTGACTCTTTAGCGCATGCTGGAGAGCTATATCATAATAGCGATTGTCCCCCGTTTCCTCTGTCGCCCAGAACAGCAGCGGCAAATTCATCAAGCAATCAATAATAATGCGTCCCGCATTTTCCGGGTCATTCTCCAAGCCCCATGCCTGAAGAATCCCGGCTGGTTCACGCCAGCGCTTGCATAGCGTATCCGCAGCTTGTAGACCGACAGCCCGTGCCGCTTCGCTGCCTGTTATTTTCCACTCCGCTACAGCAGTAAGTGAATATAAGAAACCTATATCATGATGATCCAACGCAATATGATGATCCAAACGATGCTTGAAGTCACCTAACCAAGAGGCTGCCGCCTCCTTATAGCTTGGATCTTTGCTATATTCATAAGCAAGCCACATCATCCCTACATAAAATCCTTCTATCCAATCATCATTGTCTCCCCATTCGTACTGTTGTCCCTCTGCTATATGAGGCAGTTTGCCCGGATGGTTAGCAATATTTCTCTTAATTTTGTGAATCGCATCCTCAATCGCCTTATTCCACATCTTTGTTTCTCCTTTCCGATAAGTCAGCAGTATAGAGCAGTTCACCGTTACAGGAATCGTATACAGAAATCCTTCCATCCGAATGCTGCTTAATAATTGGTGGCAAAGCTAGTGCTGACTGGTTCTCTGGCGTATTCGTTGCTCCGAAGACAGCAGACATCAATACCTGATCTCCGGGCTCCAATCGAGTACACAAGCTAGGAAGAAGTGTCCGCGGCTTCAGCAGGTTGGTATTGGGTTCAGGATACACGCACTCTGCCCGGTCAAAGCCGTTTAGCATATGTATAGCACTTATTCCCCAAGGCATTTGCACGGAAACGGCCGTGTTAGTTACATTAATGCTTTCCCGTTCACTACGTGAGAAGCCAGCAGACTGGCCAATAGCAAATCCACCTTCTGCTAGATCTAGATGCCGAGCACTATGAATGCTGTGAATACGGACATGCCATAAACCTGCCGGAATAATCCATGTCTCCACTTGTACATCACTCCAGGGATGCCAGCGGGAATATACATAACGCTCTCCAATTTCCCACATTTCACAAAATCTGCGTACCCGGTAATGTTCATCGCATTCGCACAGTGCCAGCGTAGAGTCGTAAGCGCCTTGAACCAACCCGTAACCCGCCTTCGGTACACTAAAGCCGAACAGCGTAGAGTAAGCAAACTTGGAATATTTAGCTGCGCTATGGGCCATATCAAAGTTCGCCATCTGACCAGAGGTATAGGCAATAACATGCTTATTTCCTTCCGGACGACTCACCAGCATACGCGCCTCTTGGAGAGCCCGTAGCTCTTTCAATTCAGGTAGCGGCTCTTCCTCTGCCTGCCAGAAAGGATGATCGTCCGGCAAGGCTAGAATGAGATTAGCTTTAAAGGCCCAATACGGTGATCCGGGGGCATTGTAGTTCTCCGTCATTACCAGATTCGGGTAAGCATATCCGATACTTAGTAATCCGTCTATTCCCACAATAGGCTTCTCAAACCACCAACGAAAATGACGCATTATAATTCCTTTGAGAACGCCATATGAGAAAGGAAGCACCTCGGCATACACCAGCGCACTCCAGAAAGAGACCTGTGCAAAACGATAGGTCAGACTACGTCCGAAAGGAATCGCACTTCCGTCCTCAGCAAACCAATACATAAAATCCTTGGCAAATTGCGCGGATCTTTCCCGGTAAACTGCAGCCCTCTGAGGATCATCCTCCGCCATCAATTTAGCATATATCAGCGTATAATAATGCATAGCAAAAGCAATATAATAGTCTCTCTGATCGGTCAGCCCATCGGAATACCATCCATCACTCAAGTAGTAGGTGTCAATCTTCTCCAGATAATCATCCATGATCTCTTGATCGTAGGGCAATCCGACTTTCTTAAAGCCCACATTGACAAGAACCGTGAACATCAGCCAGTTATTCGGATTCGAGCGATCCACATGATTGATCTGGTTCAACCAGTTATATACCTGCATTTTCTGAACATCACTCAATGGTTCCCACAGCTTATGCGGCGCAAGAGCAAGCCCCAGTCCCAGGACGGCTTGTTCCACCATACGCTGGTCTTTGGTCGAGAATTCACCCCAATATTCTTCATGCTCCGGGTCAGTCCCGTTAATGATCCCCTCTAGAAACATCGGCCAGAGCGCACTTTCTCCTCCACCGCTGGCATGGGGAACAAGCCCCCATAAAGGACGGGCAAAGGCTTCCATAAGCGCAGTCGCTTCATTATATATAGATCCTGTAGCTCCCATCTCGATTCCTGCATGACCAGCAGTAAATCGTTGCTCTAGCGGAGCATACAGATCATTTAAGAACAGCTGTAATTCATTTTTAGTACCCTTCAGTTCCACAGTAATGGTCCCTCCCAATCCAAACTCAATGCCAAGCCGCATATTCACTAGGCCGCATGCCCATTTCTCGCTTAAACAGCTTGATGAAATAACTTTTGTTCGCATATCCCAGATATTCGGAAATCTCTTCTACAGTCTTTCCAGACTGATTAAGCAGTTCTTTTGCCTTCTGAAGCTTTAGCATATTTACATATTCAATGAAATTCTGGTTCGTTTCCCTTTTGAAGAGGCGACTGAAATAGCTGGCATTCAAGTTCAAGCGTCCTGCCATGTCCTCTAGCGTTATTTTCTCCGTTACATGACTAATCACGAACTGCTGGGCTTTGATGACCTCACTCCGTTTGGACTTGATGGAGAACATACTTATTTTCCGTGCTAATTCCTCCAAGTACTGAACCAGCCAATCTTCCAAATGCTCCAGGGTTTCAATGTCACCCACCACATTAAACAGCTTCTCTTCAGCCATAGGCAATGGAGATTGCAACAGCTGTTTCGTCTTCATTTGCAAGTCCATCAGCAAGCGAAGCACACATTCCTTAACTTCATTGGGATGGAACTTTTGCGAGGCCACCCATTCTCTCCATTCCTTGATATGAACACGAAGCTCTATTTCCCTGTTCAAGGCAATATCATCATTGATAACAGCGTAAATGCTTCCATATTGGGCATAAATATCTTCCTTTGAAAAGCAAATCTCTTCAAAACGGTGAATTCCTGCTGTTGGCAGATAAAAGCGTTGGGTCTTCTCCCTTAGCATCCGCTGTAATGTCCCACGAATTTCTTCAGGACTGCGCGCCTCAGCGCCAAATAGGCAGGAGACAGACAGCTTAAGATATTTTTGCACGGCTGCAGCTGCATTTTGCATTGAATGATAGATCACTTGGTGGTCTTTAGAAGGCTTGTCACTGCAAAAAAGAATGACAATTTCCTTATGACTATATCTCGAAATAAACAGACTGTGATCAGCCTCAAGCACTTCCTGCATGATATTCTCAACTGCAAAAGAAATCGTATATTCACTCATTCGGCGTACCCTCGAAACTTCCTCAGGGCGGTTAATCACAATAAGCACCGGAATATAGTTCTTAGCATGGATCATAATTCCGTTTGACCGGGCTTGCTCGATCCAAGCCTCCTTGTCCCAGGACTGGTACAAGGTATCTTTTAGAAACTTTTCCTTCAGCGCGGCGCGGTTTTGAGACTGTTTTTGCTTATATACCAGCATCTCCGTATGCCGCTGCCTGTTCAGGCCCACTTCCGTTACAAGGGTTCTAAGGGCATGCTGCAGCTGATCGATATCCAGAGATTCCTTTAAAATATATTCCCCCACGTTAAGCTTAAGTGCCTGCTGAGCGTACTTGAATTCGTTGTGGCAGGAGAGAATGATCGCACGGATTCCAGGGTTCACCGCTCTGAATTTCTCAAGCATCTCTAGTCCGTTCATCTTGGGCATTCCAATATCGGTAATAATCAGATCCGGTGGATTCTGCTGTGCTTTTTCCCAAGCCTCGAGACCGCTATAATAACACCCGATGAGTTCAATCCCGAGCTCACTCCAAGGCACAGCCTGCGACAAATAACGGATCACCGGATAGTCATCATCCACCAAAATTGCCGTCAGCATTCACCACACCCACCTTTCCATCATCCAGAGGAAACTCCAAACAAATCTCCGTCCCCACATCAGGTTCGCTTTGAATATTCAGCTTGAAAGCAGCGCCGTAAATCATACTGAGGCGTTGGGCCACATTGCGTAAGCCTATGCCGGAGAACCCTCTTCTGTCCTCATCTGCAATTTGTTCGCTGCTGTATGCGGTTTCACGAAGTCTTGTTAAATTCTCCGCCGACATGCCGATGCCATTATCCTTAATCGTGATAACCAGCATTCCCGAAGTTGCCACAATATGAGCTTCAATAAAGATCTCACCACCAAATTGCTCGAAACCATGGATGATCGCATTCTCGATCATAGGCTGAATCATAAACCGAGGCACCAGTGCTTCAGCAGTTCCATCTGCTAAATCCATTTCCAGCCTGACCTGATTGGCATGGCGAAAATTCATCAAAGTCACATAATGAGATATCGTATCTGTCTCCTCACGAAGCGGGATAAACTCATTGTCTCTGTTAAAGGTCATACGGAGCAAAGACGACAACGAACCAATTAACTCGGCGTTCTCCTTGTCTCCTTGCATCAGAATATTTAACCGGATCGAATTCAACAGATTAAACATAAAGTGCGGATTGATCTGTGCCTGCAGCATTTCCAGTTCAGCTTTTCTTTTTCCTGTTTGCTCATAGGTGATCTGTTCAATCATGGACTCGATTCGATCTAGCATTTGGTCAATGGTACGGGCCAGCTGTGCCGCCTCATTATTCCCACGGATTAGTGAACGTTCATCCAATTGACCACGGCCTATTCGCTTTACAAAAGCACTTAATTTCACGATGGGCTGAGTCAGCTTAGAGATTAGAACAGTTAAGAGAACGGAAAACAAGGTAAAGAATAGAATTTGCACGGCTAAGCTGATAAATAAAATCTGCTTATTCTTCGATAAGGCATCCTTCAATGGAATAATGCTTACCATCCGCCATTTGTTACTGCTCAGTTCCTGGTCTACATATAAGAATTTCTCCCCGTTAATTTCGACAGTATCAAGCTCGCCATCCTTTTTCCGCCACGTCATCGTTTCACCTATTCGGGCCTTGTCAGCATGCGAGACTACAGTTCCCTTGTCATCCAAAAGCATCATCTCTTTGCCATTGTCATTGTTCAGGTAAGGGCGGAGTTTGCGCTCATTGATGTTGATAATCATATATCCGATCGTGCTGCTGGAGGTTGATTGAATGGGTCTTGCAATGGTTACCCAATCCACTGAACTCTTATCCGAGTAATTATAGTAAGTATCGTGTTCCGCTTTCCAATAGGTCGAGATAGGTTGAATTTTTTTCAGAAGCGACATCCACTGCTCGTTATAAAAGGTTGAAGGATTAAAGTCACTATAAGGATAGCTGGTATAAATAAATCCATTCTTTCCGATTAGCGTTACTTTCAAATATTCTGTCAGAACGAACATATCATCCAGCATCCGTGACATACGGTTATACTGGATGATATGCTTCGCTGAACGGAGTGTCTCTGGATCAGCAGACATCATCTGCCTAATTTCGCTGTTCTGAAGCACAAAATTGGACTGCTCCAGCGTTTGTTCAAAAATGGCATTCATATTGGCACTGGACGCATTGAGAGACTCTCTTGCGCTGCCAACGGCCTTCTCCAGAATCAGATCCCGGGTTAAGTAATCTGTAACCATGTAAATGCAGACTAGCGGGATCAGTACGCAGATCATTGAAGACCAGACAAGTTTCATTCGAAGTGATTGATGCTTTCTAAACACGGATGACAGGCCCCATATCTGTTTTAAATTTGGAGCAGGAGGCAGAGATGCTTTCCTGCCCCCACATTATAAGCCCCCTTGGGGAAGCGTACAATCAGTCTCCGCCTACTTTCCGCTGTTGTTCTGAACGACCTCCGAAATTTTCTTATCGATATTGGTAACAGTGACATCCAGATCCTGTTGGCCAAGGAGATACATCTCCGCTTCTGGAATAACGTTGTTCTTAGCTTCATCCGCATATTTAGCCGGAACTTGCGTCGCACCAGGATTCGAGTTCTCCATTGTAAATTTCAATGAATCAACATCTATCTTAGATGGATCCTTAGAACCACTTACAATCGTATCGACCAATTTGTTCGTGTCCGATTTCGCCCAGCCAGAGAAGACACGTCCGCCGATTTCCAGCCCTTCTGAGGTATACCAGCGTACAAAGGTGTAAGCAGCTTCCTTATGCTTGGATTTAGCAGCTATCCCCATATAGGTTGGCTGAACAGGTGAGTAATGTTTGCTCTCACTATCCAGTCGAGGGATCGGCGCAAACGCGGTAACGAAAGTTGCTGGAATGGCATCCGTTCCACCCGATTCCGCAACCATCCAGTCACCCATCGGAAGCATCGCTGCTAAACCGTTAAAATACTGATTCCGGTAGGCAAGCTTCTGCGAAATAATATCCTCGTAAGGAGTAGCACTCTTATCTTCGTACATCATTTTCTTCATCATCTGCAGATTAGCCTTAAATTGCGGGTCCAGGGCATTGGAGGTTCCGTCAGATTTCAGGAAAGTATTATCCTCTGGTTTACTCATTAGCTGGAGCTGGAAATAATCCGGCCAATTATGCAGATATGCGCCAAAACGCTTCGTTGCACCCTCACCCTTAGTCAATTTCTTGGCATACTCTTCGAAATCCGCCCAAGTCCAGTCGGTCGGAACCGGCAGGCCCGCCTCATCTAGCATTTCTTTGTTAAGAAGCACGAACCAGCGCTGCATAGATGACGGTAACGCATAGACTTTGCCATTGACCGTAGTATCCACTAGATATTCATCGGAGAGCTTATACCCTTCTTTCTGAATATATTCGTCCATCGGTGCTAACACACCGATATCTGCACGCTGCGAATAGTTGGTATACGGCAATTCGACAATATCCAGCGGGTCACTTGCAGCGGCCATCAAATCCAGCTTCTGCATGGAGGCAACAGAGTCGCCTTTTTCATTTAGCAGATCCACTTCTACATGAATGTCGGGATGCGCCTTCTCAAACTCCGCAATAATCGTGCTCCACTTCGCTTTAGCTTCTGTCTGCCAGGTGCTCAGCTTCAGCGTAACCTTCTCTGCTGCAGGCTCCTTATTTCCACCAGTGTCAGGCGCATTTGTCGCTCCTGCATTATTTGTTTTCGCATTTCCACCGCATGCGGTGAGTGACAACGCCATTGATGAGATCATAAGCACGGATAATAATTTCTTTTTCATATAGACCCTCCTATAAATGTGTTGGGCATACCTCGTCTTACAGCTAGTGCTATGTAACTGCTTACAAGAACATCCTAACATGCAGGATAGATGAGGAAAGTTCTCATATTCTACCGAAGAGAAACTATTTTGACTTTTATTATCCTTTCACACCGCCGAGGGCAATCCCCTCAATAACCTGCTTCTGACCAAGAGCAAAAATAATCAGCAGCGGCAGTATTGCGGACACCGCACCAGCCATCATAAGGGAATAGACATCCCCGTATTGGTCCCCAAACAACCGAATACCTAACTGAATAGTAAACAGTTCTTTAGACTTCAAAAAAATGAGTGGATACTGATAGTCGTTCCAGGTCCAGATAAAACGTAGAATAGCATAAGTAGCAACAGCAGGACGGATCAGCGGAAAGGCAATTTGTAGAAACGAACGAAAATGACCTGCTCCATCTATCCGCGCGGATTCAAGATACTCGTTGTTTACCCCCATAAAAAATTGCTTGAGCATAAACGCACCAATAATACTAAAACTGTTAATTAAGATCAACCCTAAATGTGTATCAATCAGATTCAACCAGTTAAACAGCAGAAACTGCGGAACCAGCGAAGCCTGTGGAGGAACCATGTAAAGGGCCAATACAACTATAAACATTGCATCTCTACCCGGAAAACGCAGCTTGGAGAACCCGTAAGCCGCCAATGCGCATATCAGCACATTAATTATAGTCGTAGCCAACGTAATATAAATGGAATTTCCGTAATAACGAGCGAAATCACCGGACCAAACCTGTTTGTAATTTTCAATAAGATTCCACTGCTGAGGCAACCATTCTATTGGAAAATTAAACACATCTTTCTCCAGTTTAAAGGAAGTGGATAACATCCATAGAAAGGGTAAAAGAAATGCGATACCTAGCAGTCCCATTGCGATTGTCCAGATGGTTCTGGATAGAAGCTCTTTTCTCACTGTAATTTCTCCTTTCCGCCTTTAATAATTGACCCATTTTTTTTGCGCTAACATCTGCAGGGCTGTAATGATCAGGCAGATGAGGAACAGGACAAGTGCCATGCTAGAAGCATAACCCGTCTTCAATTGATTGAAGGCAGTGTCATACAGCTCATAGACAATAACGGTCGTGGAGTTAGCCGGTCCGCCCTGTGTCAGTACTTGTATGAGATCAAAGATTTTAAAGGAGCCGATGACCCCTGTAACCAGCAGGAAAAAGGTAGTTGGCGAAATGCAGGGAACCGTGATATTGCGGAATTTCCGCCAGACATTGGCACCGTCAATATCAGCCGCTTCATAAAGATCCTTCGGAATACTCTGTAAACCCGCGATAAAAATAATAATGTTGTACCCGAGCTGAATCCAAATCTGGATCATCATCAGCGACGGCAGCGCATAATGGATATCAGCCAGCCATTTGGGTGGAGAATCCCATCCCAGCGACATCAGAAATTGATTGACAGGCCCTAGGGAAGGATGAAACATAACCTGCCAAACCATAGCGATGGCAACTACACTGGAAATGTAGGGAAGGAAGTAAATCACTTTAAATAAATCCTTCAGGAAAACCTGTTTATCAATCAGGATAGCTAACAGCAGAGCAACGATGATCGTAACCGGTACTGTAATAATAAAGAGCAAATTGTTCAGCAAGCTTTTCATAAAGGCATCATCATGAAACAGCCTTATGAAATTATCGAAACCCGCGAACTTAATCCCCCCTAGACCAGCTACAAAGTTCCAGTTCGTGAAGCTTAATAATAGTGAACCCAGGACAGGGATCAAGGTCAAGATGATCAGCCCCAACATTAGTGGAGTGACGAATAAATACCCAGCGATCGCTTCGCGCGTATCCATTTTAAGATGAAATTTTCGTATCATAATTCTCCTCCTTTACTTATCCCTAATTGTAGAAAAAGTAAGCATTGATCATAAGAACTATAATTGTTCATTTTGGAACTAATTTTACCGATCCTTCGGTCATGAAACCTTCTAGATAACCAAGTATAAACACCTTTAGCGTCCTTATAAGGACGCCAAAGGTGTTTATACGAGAAATATAAGACATAAAGTATATTGTAAAACTTATACTTTTTTATATTTGCAAAAAAAGCGCGAGCCACGCTCCCGCCATCCACTATATTTCTATGCTTTTACGTAAAGCAAAGCTTTTGTTACACCGACGCAACCTCTACAATATCTTTTCCATCCCCACCCGTGCTTTTAAGCTTTTTACTAAAAATGATAAACAAGATGACACCCATCAAGCTCGTTATAACTTCTGTTATGGTCATTGACCAGATCACGCCATGAAGTCCAAAGACAGAATGTAACACGATAATCATAGGGATAAACAATACGCCTTGTGTGATGGCCATAATGTTAGTTGGTATCCCCTGTCCGGTCGCTTGAAAAACACTCATAAACAAACCTGTAAAACCATTAAATAAAGCAGAGATTAACATGGCTACCAAAATATAAGTTCCCATACTTAACACGGAAGGGTCATTAGAGAAGAAATGCAAGATCGTTCCTCTAAACAAAAACACTAGACCTACAAAGACAAATGCAATGCCTCCGATATAGGCAAAAGCATGTTTAATCGTTGATTTAAGTCTCGCCATATTTTGACTAGCAAAGTTAAATGCAAATAGTGGAATCAAACCTAAGAATAAGCCCATGGATAAAAATTCCGGAACTTGCACAATTCTTAAGGCCACACCAAATCCAGCAACCACATTCTCTCCATATTGAATTGCGAAGTTATTTAACAAAAGCGTGCTCACAATCACAAAACTAAATTGCAATAACTCCGATACTCCTATTTTGTATACTTCTAATTGATCTCGTACAGATATCTTGAAATGCTTCAAAAATCCCCTTAAATGCTCACTTTTCGTTTCTAAAAAATACACATAATAAATCGCGGAACCCACATTCGCTAAAACCATCGCCAACGCAGCACCTGCCACATGCCACTTCAGCACAAGAATAAAGAGTGGATCGAAAATTAAACTTAAAGCCGTACTGATGAAGATCCCGTACATCGATTCTTTGGAGGCACCTTCGGAACGGACTAGCTGTTCCAAGGCAAAATTAAGCACAATGACGAATCCACCGGCGAAAAGAGTCAAAGCATAAGCCTTAGTAAAGGCTAGAGTAGCAGCATCTGCGCCTAGTAATCGCGTAATTGGATCCATCGCTAACATCGCTAGTAGAGCAATAAGAATACCCACTATAATGCTTCCATAAAAAGTGTATCCGGCAACCTTCTTTCCCTTCTCCGTATCCTTTTGCCCCACGAGCCTTGTAATAAATGTTCCACCACCTACGCCAAGCATATTCCCAAAGGCCATTAAGACTGTGAAAATGGGTAGACCCAGCGTAATGGCAGTCAGCATACTAGTATTGTGAAGTAACCCAATGAAATAAGCATTGATTACATTATAGATGGTACCTACAGACATCCCGATCATCATAGGAATGGATAAATGAGCTATTGCCTTCTTGATCGGCGCCGATTCTAAATAATATTGATTGGAGACTTCGGTTTTCATGATTAATCCTCCGAACGTTTATAGACTTGAGTTAACTTTTTGTAGTAAAGACTTTAAGTTTGCTGTTTCTTCCGGACTGAGTGTTTTTGTAATACTTGCTTCTACCTCAGAGAAAATCTCATTGAACTCCTCGACCAAAAGAGCACCCTTTTCCAAAACAAAAATACTCTTCTGCCGTTCATCATTCTCAGGTGTGACACGCTTGATATAGCCTTTCTTTTCTAACCCTTGAAGCATACTGGTGATACTCGCTCCTTTTCGATTAAAGACTTCCGCCAAATCCTTTTGGATCACACCTTTTTCTTGATGCTCAAAAATATAGCCAATCATGCGTCCTTGCTGAGAATTCAGCCCTAGCTCATTCAGCCTGGCATCAGCTGTACTTTTTAGTTTCATCCCGATCTCTCGAATCAAATTAGAAAATGGTGTGTTTTCAACGGGTTTTCTCATTGTTATTTCCTCCGCATTCGCATTAGTTAGAACTCTAAGTAACATCATTATCATAATAGTTAGAACCCTAACTGTCAAGGTTCTAACTAAATGAGTTCACTTTAATTTTTTTCCAACAAGGTGAGTACGTGACTATGGTGAATGTTTGGACTTCCGGCCGCTGTTGTCCCCAAATTTCCGGATTGTATACCGCTCCACAGTTGAAATCCGGTGACAAAGGCGGTCACTAACGCTCCTACAGTTCCAAAATTCCCCTACGCCACTATTCCTTGTAAAAATGTTTTTTAGTCCAACATAAAAAAACTCCTCTCCAGCCCTTGTCGAGTAGACAGGTTCTGAAGAGGAGTCATTAGAGAGCGTTACTTCACAAGCTCCTCTAAACTTCCGAATAATGCTTTTGACGATTTCAGCTTTGAAGCATTGCCGACCACCGTGAAATAATTTTGTTCCGTCACAGCCTTAAGTAAATCGGTGTACTGTCTGATATCTTCCGGTGTTGTCGACAAGATTTCATCCCGTTCTTGCTGCATCTCGGCCTCTATCACCTGTTCAAAATAATGTCTGTCCGCCCGCCGTCCCTGTGCACTGGGACTCAGCGGCTGATCCAGCATGGACAAGGTGCCGATAATTGCTTTGGTCATCTCGTCGGAATCTGCTTCATATCCCTCAACAAAGCGGTACGCCTGATCATAAACCTCCAGCGTCTCCTGCAAATTCGGATCACGGTAGGAAGTGAACATCATCATCCCATCTCTGCGCAGAACCAGGTTCCCGCCATACGCACCACCCTTCACACGCACGGCATTCCACAGATAGGTAAGACTCATGATTTTCTTGAGCACCTGCATTTTCCCTGAATATGTGAATCCTAGTTTAGTGAAGTCGTATCCCTTAACCACATATTGCACCTGGCTGGAAGACATGAATCCTTCATTGTCCGCATGTCCCTGCGCCGTAATCTTAGGCCTATTTACTACTGGTCGATCCTGGATACCCAGCTTCGCTGCATTAGCGACGAATTCTTCATACAAGTCAGGTGTTCCCGTCACGCTGATAATCAGATTGTTTTTATTGAACAAATCCCCACAAATGCCCTTCAGTATGTCTGCTACCTGAGCTCCCTGCTGATCGAACGTCTCGGCAAGCTCCCGTATAAAGCGGTAATAAGTAACGCCGCCCTGTTGTTCCTGATACGCACCCATATCCGAGAAATAGGACATCAGACGGCTAGCCGCAATCTCATTCCCTCTTTGATTCAGAATGGATTCCATCTGCGAGGCTTCCCGGCGGACAATTTCCTGTAGCTTGGTCAGATTATCGAGCGCACTTGTATAGAGTATCTCTCGCAGTAGGTCCAGTGATTCACCGATATGCCCCGCCATCACTTTCACCAGCGCAGAGAATTTAGGCTGATAACCCGCCCCCGCAGCTTTTGCAGCGCCAAACAGCTCATTTCTGAAATATATGCCTCCGGTTTTGATCCCGAT
Source organism: Paenibacillus sp. FSL K6-2859 (assembly GCF_038008265.1). Classification (NCBI taxonomy): domain Bacteria; kingdom Bacillati; phylum Bacillota; class Bacilli; order Caryophanales; family Paenibacillaceae; genus Paenibacillus; species Paenibacillus sp. FSL K6-2859. The sequence continues at coordinate 5,104,629 of NZ_JBBOYU010000001.1, forward strand.
TTCACTGGTGAGCTCTTTAATAGCGTAAGAGGCAGTCTCCATTTGGCCCAATACCTCTGCCAGTAGCACCATATAAGGAATTCGTTCAGGAGCTACAACATCCGTATTCCAATAAAGTTTGCAGTAAGCAATCTTATGGGTAGCTACCTCATGGTGGATCACCTTAATGCCCTCATGGATTTGTTCATGGGTCGGCACCTGTGGTTCTACGCTGCGGTTAATATCCTGTAAAGACAAGCTCGGTAGCTTCTGCAAGTCTTCAGCTGCATCCGCATGACTCTGCCGCGCCAGAAGATGCTGTGTACTCAGAACAAGCTGCTCCAGCTGATCGGGTTTCAGTGACGCTTTGTATTCATTCAATTGATGCTGAGTAGCTGCTTCCTTTTCCGCTGCGATCGTCTTGGACGGGTTCAGTACCACCACACTGCAATGATCACTGTTCAGTAAATAGTCCTCAATCAGCTTCTCAAAATAACGGTCCGCAAGCTTTTCCCGAATGGCCGTGAGCACCTCTTCATAGCGCATGTGAGTAGTCGGCTGACCGTCATAGAGCCAGGACTTCATCACTTCGATATTGTAAGTAAGACCCTTCGGATACTGGTTAAAGTCCGCTTCCCGCAGTTCAAATTCCTTACTGTTGACCGCTGCCAGCACCAGCTTCTCATCTAGTCCGTCCTCCGCCAAACGCTTTAATGTAGTCTTCACCAGCTCCACGAAGGCATCTTTGGAGGAAGCATTGGAATGCGTCAGCGTAATACCAAGCAGCGGTTGAACCATACTGTCGGAATAAAAAGCAAACGCGTCTTTGCCCAGTCCGCTTTCGAGCAAGGCTTGCTTGAGCGGAGCTGCGTTGCTGTCCATCAGCATGCTTTTTAAAATATCAAAGGAGAGGTTCAGCTCCCGATCTGTAGACTCTCCAATCACATAATTTAGACTCAAATAAGTTTTGTCTGTGGCTGCTTCTGCTTCCAGAATCGGATAATCCGCTACCAGCTCCGTCATTCCAATGGGCTGTTGTAGGGGAATGGAAGTATCGAAGCTGTTATGTTCATAATGACTGAGATATTCCTGGTCTATAAATTGCAGCTTTTCTTCAATATTAACATCTCCGTAGAGATAAAAATAACTGTTGGACGGATGATAATAATTGCTATGCGCTTTAAGAAACTGCTCATACGTTAGCGCAGGAATCTCCTGTGGATCTCCACCTGAGGAATGGCGGTAAATCGTATCCGGATATAATGATTTTTTGATTCGGTCCATCAAAACCGTAGTCGGCGAGGAATATGAACCCTTCATCTCGTTATAAACCACGCCTTTATAGATTAACTCATCTTCGGGATGCTGAAGCTCGTAATGCCAGCCTTCTTGCTCAAAAATTTCTTGTTGCTTATAAATATTCGGTTGAAAAACACTATCCAGATAAACCTCCACCAAATTGGAGAAGTCCTGATCGTTCCGGCTCGCTACTGGATACATCGTCTTATCCCCAAACGTAAATGCATTCAGGAACGTCTGCATTGAACCTTTCAGTAGTTCTACAAAAGGTTCCTTGACCGGATATTTCTCTGAACCACATAATACGGAATGCTCCAAAATATGAAAGACCCCCGTACTATCTTCAGGCGGGGTCCTGAAGCTTACGCTAAATACCTTGTTGTCATCCTGATTCTGCACGAACAGCAGCCTGGCGCCGCTCTTCAGATGCTCCAGCGTGAATACGTTGGATTCGTTCTCCCGGATAAATTCCTCATTAACGACCTGAAATCCATAATAAGTGTTCCCTGTGATCAAACGGCTCATAGATTTCCCTCCTCTGTTTAGGGATATGATAACTCTACATGAGCTTATCATATCCCTGGGCGATTATTCCATCAGAAGAAGATCTCCGGGATTAATTTCTGGTTCACATAAAACAAGACCACGCCAGTAATAATCCCTGACAAAGCCTTGTTTTATTTCAAGTGATCTTTTAATATTGCTCCTAGTTCAGCAGTGTATTTCGTCAACCTTAAGCTTATCTCTGTACGCATAACATCTCGGGTTAATCCAAAGCGTTCCTGATATCCCCGGCAAAAGATTTTGTAATACACCAAGAATTCCTCCTGTTCATCTGCCAGCACCCTGATATTCCGCTGTTTCAGCTCTTTTTGCAGCCGATAAGTATCCTGCATGATCCGGCGTTGAATGGCTTGCCCAGCCATCAAATAGGCGCGTTTAAGAATGTTGCTGGAGGGCTCGATCTCTTTCAAGCTCTTGCTAACCATGGTATCTATATAGGGAAGCAAAATGAGATCTCGAACCATCGTACGCTCCTCCATAGTTATCATTTTATCTGGGTTCACACGCTGCTGTTCCTCGTACTGCTCAACATGTTCGGTCATGATCATTTTCGTTTTCCAGCGCTCATTACCCTCAAGTTTACTCATTTATAGTGACCTCCAATCTGTTCAGCTCTTTCTAGGGCAACACCGGATTCCAGCATAGATGAAGCTCTGATTAGAGCTTTACTGCCATAACGGGCTTTTATTTGATCGATTGCACGTTCTTTGTTGTAAGCCCGAACCCTGTCATCAAAGAGTGTAAGTTGGATGACGCTATCATCTGATAGGTTAGACAAGGAAATCGCTAATCGACCTACGGGAAGGCCAGACCAGTTGTCTGCAAATAATTTTTGCGCAGCAGCAGCTACTTCGTGTGTTAGTGATGTCGGTTCGGGCAATGTCATCTGACGCTCGTAAGCGTTTGAACGCTCTCCGTCCGTCTCTAAAACTGAAATAGAAACTACCGATCCCATATAACCATACCGCCGGGCTCGCTGGCATACTTCAATGACGAGTTCAAGCAGCACAACCTCAATATCTGTATGCCGGGTGTATAAATTCCAGCGAAGAGCCTTGCCGTGTCCCACAGATTTGATCTGATGGCGCATTCCTGTGACCACTGGACTAGGATCCAGCCCGCGCGCAGTTTGCCAATAATATTCCGCTTGAATATCACTTTGCTTACCCATGGTGGTTCGCATTCGTTGCTTAAACTCTGACAGTTCCATTCGCGCAATGTCTCCAATTGTGGATATACCCATACGCCAAAAATTCTTGGTCATTCTAGCCGCTACCATAAACATATCCTGCACCGGAAGTTTCCAAAGGGTCGTCTCTAATTGGTCAAAAGAAAGTTCATATATCCCATCCTTCATCTTCTTGGCGTAGTTATCTGTCGCCATCTTTGCCATAACCTTAGTAGATCCAATACCTACCCGTGTCCAGACTCCCGTCGAAAGTAATACATGGTGCTGAATTTTATGAATCATGTCCTGCAGCGATCCTCCGAAATACGCAAGGGATCCTGTGACATCCAGAAACTGCTCATCGATACTGTAGGGTTCTACCAGATCGGTATATGTTCGGTAAATCTCTGATATCAAGAGTGATACTTTAATGTAAGTCCCCATGCGGGGCCTTATTACGATTAGCTCCGGGCATTTTGCTAAAGCTTCACCTACACGCGAGGCCGTTGTTACCCCCTTCGCTTTTGCAAGCGGGCAGGCTGCCAGCACAATCCCGTTCATTCTTGTTGGATCCCCTACTGCAACAGGTTTATCTCGATATTCAGGGTGGGCAGCTTTCTCCACAGAGGCGTAAAACGCCTGGCAATCAGACAGTAGAATGACGCGATTCTTAGGCATGATGTTGTTCCTGCGCGGGTTGCCATGAAAGAATATTTGCTGCCAAGAACATGCGGGGCGTCCCTGTAGTCAGACAGCTTGCTCGTATGCGGCCGTCACGGATACTGTGTATTTCAATTTTTCGCTGGCTGATATTTCTCGCTTTATCCAGATATATAATTTCAATTATTTGGCCGATGCTGATTTGCATGCGATCGCCTCCATAAAAATAAGAACACTTGTTTGTATTATATGCGTAATCGGGAATTTTAAGCAACAAAAAAGGTGAGGTAATTTCCCCCACCACACCAGCTCTTATTTTTTAGAGCTGAGGCTTGCGTATTCAACAGAGATTGAACAGAGAACGAAAAAAGCTTACACTTTGATAGAGTAAACAACAGTAGTAAATTATTGATCTGTTCTCAAAAGCTTTTTTTAGAAAGGAAAGTTGCTAATGTACCGTTCCTCCTACACCTTTCGCTCGGAAGAAGAAGCTTCCATGCTTCTGTTTGATTCTATCGGCTGGGAACTACTCGATTCACCTGCCTATTCATTCAACGGCCAGAACCGGACGGAGAGAAGTTGTGTTATTTTTCAGTACACATTATCGGGAGAAGGTAGAATTGAAATAGATGGGGTTGTTCATCGGTTAACGAAGGGCAAAGCTTTTTTAGTGACTGTCCCCAGCATACACAGGTACTATTATCCGGAAGAAGGCACCGAGCCTTGGGAAGTTTTATGGCTCAATCTACGGGGGCCTTTAGCGATTTCACTTTGGAACCAGCTCGCTGCTCATTGCGGTCCCATTGTAGAACTCCCTCAGGAATCGGTTTCAATAGATTTATTGTGGAATACATTCAAGGACATTCAGGTTCATGAAGAAAGAGATTTGCATCTTTTAACGGGAAAAGTCTTTCAGTGGATCTTGTCCATGGAGAAATATCTCAGGAAACCAAATTTGTTAACTACCTATATAAAAAATGACAAGCTTCACGCCGCAATTCAATTCATGAAGGATAATTTGCATAATAATAATCTAAGCTTAGACGATGTTGCGGCTCATATTGGCGTTTCCAAGCATCATCTTTGCAGACTGTTTCAAAAAAACATCAATCTTTCACCCTTTGAGTATTTAAAAAGACGGCGGATTGAGTTAGCAGCTTCTAAACTTAAAACAACAGATTTGAGTATCAACCAGATTGCGACGGAAACCGGATTTGATAATGCCAGCTATTTCGGAAAGGTTTTCCGGTCCTATTTTGGGGTCAACCCTTCGACTTACCGCGAACAGGATCTAGCGTTCCTCACCAAACATGTATTTTTCGAAAATTAATTCATATAAAAAAGGAGCAAACCCTTGGCTTGCTCCTCTTTTTATTAAACCTCTTTGAGTACAAATAGCAAACTTTTGAAATCGCCCTCAAGCTGTGGAAGAGTGAGTCCGAAGTGCATCAGCTCATCCCCTCTATACACTTCACCATTAAGCTCAAGTTTGTAATTCTTAGCGGGGTCGAGTCCTTTCAACCGCAATCTGCGGAGAGGAGCATTAGGCTCAGCCAGAACTCTGAAATATGTGGCAAAAGCTTCTTTTTTATCCTCCGAAACAAACATCCACGCCGTCTGATTGCCTTCAAATGGACTAAGCAGTCGATAGAAATCTCCGAATTGAATCAGCATTCTCAGTTCTTTGTACTCAGAAACCTGCTTACGGATATCTTCGCGTTCAGCTTCAGTGAGCTTGGTCATATCTAGTTCGTAGCCGAAGTTACCAGACATCGCAACATGACCTCGTGTTTCCAATGGGGTGATACGGTGCACCTGATGGTTAGGAACAGCCGATACGTGAGCACACATAGAGCTTGCAGGGTACACCATGCTTGTTCCATATTGGATCTTCAATCTTTCAATCGCATCCGAGTCATCACTGGTCCAGGTCTGTGGCATATAGTACAGCATTCCTGGATCATATCGTCCGCCACCGCCAGAGCAGCTTTCGAACAGAATATGAGGGAAACGGGTGACGATACGTTCCAGCACATCATAAAGTCCAAGAATATAACGGTGAGCTGTTTCGCGTTGACGTTCTGCAGGAAGAAGAGCAGATCCAATCTCCGTCATATTCCGGTTCATATCCCATTTCACATAAGTAATCGGAGCCGATGACAGCACAGAGCTAACCGAATCCACAATATAATCACATACATCCTTACGGGATAAATCCAGTACAAGCTGCTGGCGAGCTAACGTTCTTGTGTGACCTGGTACATGAAGACACCAGTCCGGATGCTCACGATAAAGATCGCTTTCTGGCGATACCATTTCCGGTTCGAACCATAATCCGAATTCCATGCCCATTGCCGTAATGTCTTTCCCGAGTTTTCCGAGACCTTCCGGAAGCTTGTTGCGATCCTCTACCCAATCTCCGAGGGAGCTATCATCATTGTCTCGTTTCCCAAACCACCCGTCATCTAAGACAAACAGTTCAAGGCCAAGGTCTTTGCCTGCTTGAGCAATTTCTTTGATTTTATCTGCGTTGAAATTAAAATAGGTCGCTTCCCAGTTGTTGATGAGAATAGGGCGCTTCCGATCACGGAATTCACCTCTGCATAACCGGGTCCGATACAGACGGTGGTATGTTCTTGATAATCCACCAAGTCCTTGACTGGATCTTACCAGCACTGCCTCAGGAGTCTGGAAAGATTCTCCCGGTTCAAGCAACCATTGAAAATTAAACGGTTGAATGCCGATGCCCACTCTGGAAATCCCGTATGGATCCACTTCCGCTTGCGCAAGAAAGCTTCCACTGTACACAAGGCTGAACCCGTATACTTCACCATGATCCTCTGTTGCATCTTTTGCAAGCAAGGCCATAAACGGATTCTGCGTGGAACTACTGGCACCGCGTTTACTGTCAATTCGGTGGATACCAGGTACAAGTGGTCTTTTATAGATATGGCGTTCTCTCGTCCAAGTCCCAGATAATTGCAACATGTCATATTCCGAATCATGGAAATCGACATTTGCGCTTAATACACGTTTCAGTACTACATTATCCTTACCCTGATTCTCAATTCGCACGGAACGTGTGATTACATCCTGATCATTAAATACAGTGTAGCTTAATACAGCAATCAATCCCGTTTTGTCATCCTGAAGATACAGTTCCAGTGTCTCTGCTTCTGCTTCGTTTTCAACATAGGTGGATGGCAAACCCTTTAATGCAGGTTTTCCTTTATTAATCTTATGGCTCTTATACAGGAAATTTGTAACGCTCGTACCATCTACTAAATGAACCTCAAGCGCGGGTTCACGGAAATCGCCGTTTCCATAAGACGGAAATTCACTTGGAAGGGTGTCGAGGGAGATTTTTTTATCCTCCATCGTGTAGGTCGGGCTAAAGGAGCAACGTTCCACCAAATTCAGCGCTTGCACTATTCCCTCTAATTTAGGACCCCAATAAACATGCGCTGGAAGCTCACCTCTGACGAGTTCAATAATGTAGCTGGATTGCTCAGACTGTAAATGAAATACCTTGCGGCTGTCATCATAATAAATACTCATAATATCCTCCTACTCTTCTTTTCAGATCTTGCTGTTTGAAGTCTATTTTAAAGATAATTGGAAGGGGATACAATCTGAATATCTATACCTTCATTAGTAAAATATTGATCTATAAAAAATTCAATTTCATGTTATTAAGCTTTGCAAAACAATAAATGATTATTAGCGGCTATAGTAAAAAAAATACATAAAAAAAGAGGCCCAAGTTAAGGGCCTACTTCCTGCGAATCCTCCTATTTAAATATCAAATACGGAGCGTACAGTAAGCTGTGCACGAAGTTCCTCCACCGTAGCTGGCTTGTCGAGATCTTTTTTAGCGATGGTAATACTCCTAGTTGTACCACCCGACATATCAAAATAATTGTCGCTGAAGATGGCATCTCTTTCCTTGAAGTCTAAGCCGACGAAACGAGCATAGGTCTTGGCCTTCACAGTAATTATGAATTGCTCTTCTTCCTCGGTAAGCACCGCATCAAGCTCAGGGTCAACGAAGCTAAAATGCTTCGGCTTAACAAACAGGACCGTTCCGCCGCTCTTCCTCTCCCCGTCTACCTCAAAAGCGTATTCCAGATAAGTCTCACGTTTCTTCCCTTTCGTATCCAATATGTGACCGAAATCAAGCTGTTCGAACTCAGCAGTACTTAATGCGGCAATCTCCACTGGCTTTGTGCCTTCCAGTAAGACCTCAGATGTCGCAGTGAGCAGTCTCCAACTCAGTTCACCAATAACTTGTTCTCTGCTTTCGTTAGAGACATGAAGGGAGACCTTCGTTCCTTCCTCATGGGCAGAAACAAGGATCGGTGCGAAGAAGTGTTTAGCCGCATAATGCATAGCCTTCCACCGGCCATAATAGTCGATACTGGACCAAGAAGCTACCGGCCAGCAGTCGTTCAACTGCCAATACAATGCCCCCATACAGCGACCTCTATGTCTGCGCCAGTGCTCAACGCCGCAGCGCATCCCTTCTGCTTGAATCAGCTGCGAGGCATATAGCACAGACTCAAAATCTTTCGGATATTTGTAGGTCTCCCCGATATAATAGAGAATTTTCTCATTCCCGGTATTGTTCTTCTGATGGGACTCCATGACATAAGAGAAGATATTACGATCCTCCGGCAGTGTGAACGATTCGATGGTCTTCAGGCCTGGGAAGGACTGTAGCCCAAATTCAGACATATAGCGCGGATATAGCTTCCGGTAATCGGTAAAGGGTTCTTTTCCATGCCAGACTCCCCAGTAATGCATATCTCCATAATTCTCGTCATTTGGCTTGTCAAAGCTGCCTTTGGAGGATGGTGAAGCCCGCCAGTAGAAGGTGTTCGGATCAATTTCTTTTGCGATTGCCGGTAGAAGCACCTCATAATGCTTAATATAATCTGCCTTTAGCTGCAGAGAATAATGCTTCTCCCAGTCCCATTCATCCCAGGCCAGCTCCTGCTCGTTGTTGCCACACCATAAGCCTAGCGATGCATGATGGCGAAGACGTTTCATGTTATCGATGGTCTCGTGCGTGATATTCTCCTCGAAAGCCTCGGTCAAGGCATAGATGCCGCACGCATAGAGATGATCCTGCCAGACGATAAGACCATATTCATCGCAGAGATCATAGAAATAATCATCCGGGTAATATCCGCCACCCCATACACGAATCGTATTGAAATTGGCAGCCACACAGCTTTGAAGCAAGCGATCTGTACGCTCCCTAGTCACACGCGGCAGAAGATTGTCCTCCAGAATATAGTCAGCACCTGTAGAGAAAATAAGCACACCGTTAACTTCAAATGCAAATGATTCTCCCCACTGGTCTTCTTCCTGCTTCACCGTAATGGTTCTGAGTCCAATCCGCAGTTCTCTGCGATCTAACTCCTGCGCCTTTTCCTCAAGTACAACCTCTACATTGTACAGCGGCTGAGCACCGAGATTATTCAGCCACCACAGCTCTGGCTCGGTAATTTCCAGTGTAATATGATGATCTGTTCCAATAGTCTCAATTACACGTTGCTCCAGAATTTGACCCGCTGGTGAATGAACTTTAACCACAATCTCCCGATCAGCCTCCAGCCAGCTCGCTGTCCTAACTCGAACATCCAGCGTGACCTTATCCTTCTCATGAAATTGTGTAATATAAACATCCTCAAGGCGGGCGCTGTTATAACCCTGAATAGAGAGACTCCGCCAGATTCCTAGATCGGGCAGCTTCGGACCCCAATCCCAGCCAAACATGGAGTGCGCTTTGCGCAGATGCGATATCCCCTCTACCGCATCCGCACATCCACTAAGCGGAAGCTCTGCTTGCTTCCGTAGAGTAAATTCTACTGGGGAGCGAAAAATGGCATGAATAGTATTATCACCAGTCGTCAATACAGACTTAATATCCACTTCATAGGTCCGGTGCATGTTGTCACTGTTCAGAATATTCGTTCCATTCAGGTAAAGCCCACAAAGCGTATCGAGCCCTTCACACAGCAGAAATATGCGGTCATGCTCTAGAACTTCAGCCTCTAGTTGAAAGCTACGTTGATATTCGTAATCATAATTGGACAGTTCCAGAACCTCATGCTCCTGCTCGCGGTAGAACGGATCTGGCATTGCTCCGGCGTTCAACATATCATGGTAGACAGAGCCTGGTACACTGGCTTCCAGCCAATTTGATTCATCAAGCCGTTTCATTTTCCATTTTCCATTTAGATCGATAAGTTGCATATTTTCGCCTCCACAGATGTGCTATTTTAACTTCTTGTATTAAAATCTTAACAGTAATATGTATACATTTCTTCTATTGTGTTCGCAAAAATAGTGTGCTATTTTAACATCATCAAACGCTGGAGGAAGAGCATGATCAAATACACCGAGGCAAGCCACATCAACCCCGAATTGCTAGCTGATCCCTTCTGGGTAGAATCTCTGAGTCAGGTATCCCCAGAACATACGCATGATTTTTATGAATTTTTTATACTCACTGAAGGCCGATGCCGGCATATTGTCAACGGGGCTACCCAGCTTCTTCAATCTGGCTGCCTCGTCTTCATCCGGCCCGATGATACTCATCACTATGAAGCTGACGGGGATAACGATTGCCGCTTTCTCAATATTCCCTGCCGAAAAAGCCTCATTAATGATGCCTTTAGTTATCTGAATGAAGAAGAATTCCTGCACGGGCTATTAAATACTCCGCTTCCTAGAATCGCCATGCTATCTCAACTGGAGATGGATGATTTCATTCGTTCTTTTGAACGCATCCGAATGCTCTCTACCTTAGACAAAGTAAAGTCCAGGATTTATCTGAAAGGAATACTCGTAGATACACTTACCCAGCATTTTTTCTCTCCAGAAACCATCGAGCAGCCAGAATTCCCATTGTGGCTCGAACATGCCGTTTCCAAGATGCATCTAAAAGAAAACCTGAACAAAGGTCTTCATACCCTGTACGAGTTGTCGGGCAGAAGTGCCGGTCATGTCAACCGGGCCTTCCGCCAGTATTTGAACCAGACACCAACAGAATATATCAATCAACTTAGGCTCAACGTGGCACGTAATCTATTACTTACTACTGAACTGCGTGTGGTCGAAATCGCCCTGGAATCCGGCTTTGAGAATGTCAGCCATTTCTATCATCAATTCAAAAAATACTATCATCAGGCCCCGCTAGATTTCCGCAAAAATACGCATGCCATAACAAAAGGCTCCCCCTCTGCCTGAATGCAGAGAGGAAGCCCTTACATTAATTATTTTGAATTCCACAATTCCATACGTTCTGCGTACTTCTGGTTAATAATTTCTTCTACTTTCTCATCCCCAGCCTTTTTCATATCCGCAAGCATCTTGTCAAATACGGAATTAGCTTCGGCTTCCGATGGAGCAATGATCACTCTCGTAATGCTTTGATCCATAATATCTTTTACCTTCTGTGCAGTCAGGGCTTCAGGTGTTCCCCCGTCAGGGGTCAGGTTGTCATATTCCGCTGTATCCCATACGGAGTCCCCAAGGCTCTTGATCGCCAACTGATCTACTTCACTGCGTTGATATTTAACCGCCATATCGTAAGGCTGTTCATTGGCATCCAGACCATTTTTAATAAACCATAACCATTTGCGGACACCGCTTTTCTTCACTGTGTCATCCCAATTTTCCTTGAAGCTATCCAAGAATGCAGGGTCTGGTTGTCTCTTGCCATCCACCATGGTGTATTGAACGCCTTCTTGACCCCACAGCAGTAAATGCTGCCCTTCATCACTCGCCAAGAAATTGAACAGCTTCATTGTTTCTTCAGGGTGCTTGTTATTCTTAGTGATAGCGATGGCATCCCATCCCAGTGAGCTTCTTGGTCCAGATGTCGTTTGGGTAGGGTCTGTGCCTGGTGCCACAACCTTATAAGGGAAGAATTGATTATCTTCGCCGCCATCCTTCTTCAAAGTACCATTCGCGTTACCTGGGTCCCAATATGCGCCTGGAGTAGAGAATACTGCGCCGGTAGCCAGCTTTTGAATCCAGGTTTGTGTTTTACTGATGGCAAATTCCTTTTCGATCAGACCTTCTCTGTATAATTTGTTCACATAGAGCAGCATTTCACGATACTTAGGATCCTTAACATCATATTGCAATTTCCCATTATTATCGTAGTAGGTTTTCAGCCCCCACATGCCCTTGAACGTTCCAAGGTTGGCGCCCATATTCTCACCGTTCATGGTCATTGGAACAGATTCTTTTCCATCAATCGTCTTGTTTTTTGCTTTAAAATCCTTCAAAATTGCTTCTAATTCATCTGTTGTAAGCGGTGCTTTGCCATCTGCTTTGTCTGGAGCCAGACCTGCAAGCAGATTTTTTCTCATCAGCATCCCAAAGACTGGGTCACTATCTAATCCATACCAGTTAGCCAAGTAATAGTTCTTTCCGTCTTTATAACGCGTCTTGGTCAGTGTGTCGCCATACATTTCCTTGATATCAGGACCATTCTTCTCAATCAACTCATCGAGTGGAATGAAGGCACCGCTTGTGATGTATTTATCAAGTGAAGCATCCCCGCGGCTCATCACGACCACATCTGGATAGTCGCCGCTGGCAAGCATCAAGCTTAGCTTCTCTGTCGGATTTCCTGTTGGCTGCTGAATGGAGATCTCAATGCCAGTCTTTTTAGTGATTTCTTGGGCGACAGCATCAGTAAAAGGCTCTCCCTTAGTATTTGAATCAAACCATGTAAGTGTAATCGGCTCTTGTTTTGTATTGTCTCCAGCCGCTTTGTTTGTATTGTCTGTTCCATCATTAGAGCCACAGCCCGCTAATAGACCCACAGATAATGCAGCAGTCATACTTACGCTCAACAATTTGTTTTTCTTTATCATAGACACCCTAATTCCTCCCATTAATTAAGTTACGTCACAAGCCTATCAAGCAACCAAGCAAGTCTGTCCGCTCACCCCCCTTCAGGGCCGCCAGTTGGACAATTCCTCTCCGGCTGGCGTTCGGTTATTAATCATATTAACTCTTAACAGCTCCCAAAGTCATACCCTTAACAAAATACTTTTGCAGGAACGGATACACTAGAACGATAGGCAATGTTGCAACCATCGTCGCTGCCATCCGGATCGTATCGCTTGAAACCGCATTTCGTTTGGCAGAGTTAGCCAGCATTTGCGATTGCGATACCATACCTCCGGTCTGGAATTGACTCAGTATTTTGACGAGTACAGCTTGCAAGGTCTTCAGGTCTGAGCTGTAAGTAAAGGCATAAGAGTCAAACCACGAGTTCCAATGTGATATTGCCTGAAAGAGGCCCACTGTCGCGAGTACTGGTGTTGTTAACGGCAGCACAATCCGGAAGAAAATCATTAAGTCGTTCGCTCCATCTACTTTCGCTGATTCCTCAATCTCACCAGGCAATCCCTCCATAAAAGTACGGACAATAATCATATAGAAGACATTCATCAAGCCTGGCAGAATAAAAACGGAGAAAGTGTCGATCATATTCAGGGCTTTAAGCACCATGTAATAAGGAATCAAACCGCCTCCGAAATACATCGTAAAGATGAAGTAAAGGTTCCAGCCCTTGCGTCCCATCAAATTCCGCCGGCTTAGCGGATAAGCAAGCATCGTAATCACAAGAACCGACAGTGGTGCACCAATTACGGTCCGTTTAACCGTTACCCATATCCCATTCATAATTTCGGTATCTTTCAAAATTTGGTTATAGCTATCAAAGGTGATATCTCTTGGCCAAAAGTAGACGCCACCACGAACAGTATCCTCAGCAGCATTTAATGAAAGCACGAGAATATTCCAAAAAGGTAAGAAGGTAACTAGCAATACAAGGATAAGAATCAAATATACAAAACACTTAAAGATATGATCTCCGTATCTGTTCAAAAACATCTCAAGCGCTCCTCTCCATTTTGTTATTTAGAACAACGCTTGGTCGTTCACTTTTCTAGAAATTCGATTCACGATTACAACAAGAATGAAGGCAATAACGGATTTGAATACCCCCACGGCAGCCCCGTATGAGAACATGCTGTTTTGCAGCCCGTATTTGTATGCATAAATATCGATAACTTCCGAGTACTCAAGCACAGTGTTATTTTGCAACAGATATTGTTGTTCAAAGCCGGCATTCAAAATACCTCCGACTGCAAGAATCGCCAATATCACGATAGTTGGACGTAAAGCAGGGAGCGTAATATTCCACATTTGCTTGAATCGGCTAGCTCCATCTACTCTTGCGGCTTCGTAAAGCTCCGGATTAATAGCGGATATTGCAGCAAGGTACATAATGGCGCTAAAACCCATTTCTTTCCACATATTAGATAAGGCGATAATCCACCAGAATAAAGGTCCGTTTTGTAGAAAAGCTACGGGTTCGTCCACAATCCCGAGCGTTACTAGAAGATTGTTGAACATCCCATCGGAAGCTAGCAGTGTAATTACAATGTTAGCGGCGATAACCCATGAGATAAAATGCGGCAGATAAGAAACCGTCTGCGTAAAGCGTTTGAAAAATCCCTGTTTTGCTTCATTCAGCACAAGCGCGAGTATGATCGGCGCCGGAAACCCGAATAACAAGGTCAAGAGGCTTGTCGCAAGCGTATTACGCATTACACGGTAGAAGTCTCCTGTGGTAAAGAAATATTCAAACCACTTAAAGCCAACAAAGTCGGCATGGAAAAATTGTTGAAAAAATGTTCCTCCACCCGGTTGATAGTTTGTAAATGCCATATACATACCAAACATAGGTCCATAGGAAAATAGCAATGTCGCAATTATGGCAGGGAGCATTAGCAAAAATAACCATTTCTGCTCTTTTAATCTGTACCAAAAATTATTGCCCCTGACTGTTTTGATAGCGCTTGCTTTATGCATCAAATACCCTCCCTTTTTATTTCGTGCAGCATGCCTTGCTACATCTCGATTCAACTTCTCTCCTATTTATCTTAAGTCCGTATAGAACTCCTTTCTATACTTCAATCCTCCGAATGATAGCGCTTTTTAAAGGAGTTTCTTAACATTCGAGCATTGGATTTCGATATTCAGTCTGATATGATAAACTTGGCTTTCCGTGAATTTACAGTAAAGAAGGGACTTCTACGATGCGTCATTTCTACAAAAAGTATATTTATATGCCTTTTATTGACCTTAGCTTTCGCTCCAAGCTGTTCCTTGTGTTCGTTCTGGTCACCATTATTCCAATGATGTTATTAGCCTACCTTTCCTACGAGTTAACAAAATCAAAATTAACAGATCAGATTTACAGCAATATGATGAATTCGACGGCGCAGATCAATAAGAACCTGGAGAACAAACTGGACAGTTATGAGCATATTTCCGCTTCCATTTACTTGGATAACAGACTGGCCACTTATCTCACAAGCGAATACCAGGATGATCCATCCTATCTAGACGTCTATCAATATATTGGCAATCGTATAGACACGGTACTGGCCGCTTATCCCGATTTTGGTAGCGTTTTCATTTATTCGGAAAATGAATCACTTCCAAAAGATGATTATTATATCAAGCCGGTGACACCTGAGGTTAAAAATACAGCGCTGTACAAGCAGCTGATGCAATCTCACGGGAATATTATTCATCTATCCTCACCGCAGTCACAAGATAATCCCGCGATGTTTACACTAGCCAGGTTACTGAACAATAATCGCAATCAATATCCCTACGGTATTCTGGTTTTCGAAATATCCGAATCGGTGATCTATTCTTTAATGGAGGAAGAGACGGGTGGCAAAGATATTTTTATTGTTAATGACAAGGGCCTTATATTATCAGCTGCTGACAAGCACTTATTAAATACAAGTCTGCCGGAAATGCTTGATCAGAGCTTTGATGAATCGCCATCTGGCCGATTTGATACTACATATAATGGGGTAAAAGCATTCGCCGTCTACAATACGCTAAAAAACGGATGGAAAACCGTATCTATCTTTCCTTATGACAGTATCATTCAGGATGCCAAATCACTGTCCGAGCTCATCATCAAAATTTCTTTAGCTTTTATAGTCGTAGCATTAATACTGATATATATAACGGCATCGCTGTTCAGTAAACGTATTCGCACGTTAATCCGAATGATCCGGCGGCTTGAACGTGGTGACTTCAACCCTACGAATGATGAATATTTAGGTAATGATGAGATTGGCCAGCTTCATTTTGCCTTCAAGCAAATGACTACACGCTTAAAGAGCCTAATCACCGAAGTGTATCAGAAGGAGCTACAGAATAAGGAGGCAGAGCTTGACCTGCTTCAGGCTCAGATCAACCCCCATTTTCTCTACAATACACTGGGCTCCATTTCGTCTCTTGCCCTAAAACATCAAGATACCCGTATTCAGGATTTGGTGCTTCATCTCGCCAAGTTTTATCGCATTTCCCTGAATAAAGGGAAGAGCATCTTAACTATTAATGAAGAATTGAAGCTGACGCAAAGCTATAACGCCATTCAGCTGATCCGATTCAAAGGACAATTGAACATCACCTACAATATTGATGAAGTGATCTTACCTTACTCTACAGTCAAGCTAGCCTTGCAGCCTTTTGTAGAAAATGCGGTGCTTCATGCTGTGTGGAATCAGGAAAGCCCGCTAAATATTCATATCAAAGGACTAATAAAAGATAATGATATTCTTCTATCCGTGATTGATGATGGTATGGGGATGAGCCGTGAGACACTTCACGCTTTACTTGAGGATAAGCCCGGACGAGGTTATGGGATTTCAAACGTAGATCGACGGATAAAACTGAGATTTGGGGAGCATTACGGCGTCACAGTGTTTAGCAGACTCGGAATAGGTACCACTGTGCAAATTCGCTTGCCGCAAAAGGAACTGTAAGGAATGACGCATCTGAATAATCGCAAAGCTTATTGAGAAATCAGAAATATTGATTAACAATTAGGGAAATTCGCCCGATTATTAGGGAGGATTTCCCTAATTACATTGCATCCAGGAATTTTCCGGCTATTTTTAGGGAGATTTTCCCTAATCGCTCTCACCTAGCCTAGTTGCCACGAGCCCCTCGATATAACCATTATCATTAGGACGCTAGCTACTTAATAAAGCTTCAGTGAACACCAAAAACGAAGGAGCTAAGCATCTAGAGATCGCTTAACTCCTTCGTTCATTTGTATATTTGCAATGTTTTACTTCATAATCAAGTTATAGATCACTTGGGTCGCTTCTGCTCGGGAAGCGATCCCTTTTGGTGCAAACAGACCTTCACTTTGGCCTTGAACCAGTCCTAGGCTGGCTGCTCCCTTTACAGAAGATGCTGCCCAAGAGGAGACTTGCTTCATATCGGTGAATGCCACGTCAGCTGAAGCAACAGTTACTTTGCCATTCTTCAGCTCATAGGCTTTCATTAACATGACCGTGATTTCTTCACGGGTAATCTGTGCAGCCGGCTCGAACTTGGTTGCATTTCTGCCGCTCACGATGCCCGCCTTGTAAGCGATAGAAATGGACTCCGCGTACCAAGCAGACGGTGCAACATCAGCAAAGCTAACATCTCCTCTTGTGGTCAGCCCAAGGGAATGAACGAGCATAGAGGTGAACTCAGCACGTGTAATCGCACGGTTTGGTTCAAACTTGTCTTTGCTAGTCCCTTGAACATACAGCTTGGCCGCCAGTTCTTGGATTGCAGGACTAGCCCAGTGATGGGCTGGCACATCGACAAAGCTCCGTTTAAGCTCCAGCACAGCATATTTACTAAAGTGATTAACTTGTGCTGTCAATACACCATCAGCATAATTCGCAGAGATATATTCCAGCTTACCGTTATCCGCAATATAGTAAATGCCTCCACGCCTCAAATCAAAACCTTCTCCCACTGACAAGCTTAGCGTAATGGGTTGATCGAACGCAGAAAGCTTTTCTGTTGTGCCAGTTTTCGGGGTCACCGACAGACTGAACTCATAGATATCACCCATGAGTCTAACCTGTGCATGAGTAGTTCCCTCCGCTGCAGCAATGATCTCATTAGCCTTGCTGCTGAGTGGTGCTAATTTCAGGGTTATCGTGCTATCTTCCCGCTGACCTTCCGGTAGCTTGCTCTGCAACTGGCGGAGCAGATCCGCAGGCACCTTCATGGAGAACTTACCGGACTTCAGAACCAGCGTGTGATTCGCCAGCTGGCGAACAACATCAGAGGATAATTGTATCTGCTGTGTATCTCCCTTAATCTCCACGATGACATTACCAGATGCACTATCCACCTTCAGCATCTCTCGTGTAAGGATTAGAGTGCCCGCGCCATTCTCTTGGTCTACAATGCTACCAGGAGTACCGTTGTGGTTACCCGGATTCGCAGGCACTTCAGGATTTCCCGGTTCTACAGTAGAGGCTGCTTTGACTGTAACTTCTGCCGTAGCTTTGAAGCCGCCGTCTACTGTTTCCACCGTAATTGTGGTTTTCCCAGCATTTACAGCCGTTACTGTTCCATACACTACGGTAGCTACAGACGTATCGCCTGAAGTCCAGTGTACTGCTTTATTCGCCGCCTCTTCTGGAGATAGCGTAGCCGTCAGCTTTCCGGTTGAACCAGCAGTTAATGTTAGCTCTGTCTTATCTAGCGATACACCTGTAACTTTCTTAGGTGCAGCTGTTAATTTTACCAGCTTCGATTCAGCCGGCTGCATGGACAATGCAAGTGTTCCTGAAATCGTCGAAACCTCTCCCGTCCATAGGTCTTGCATCGTGTACGAATCCGCTGCGTCCAATCCGGCTCTACCAAGATTCACCGTTTTGTCTGCAAAAGCATTGGCGCTGTAGTTGAATACAGCCAGATAATAATCGTTGCCTTCTTTCATTACAAAAGTATCCGCTGCATTTGCATTCGTATTCCCTTCCAGCGGCTTGAACACTTTTCCTTTTAACGCTAATTCGAGAACCTCCTTGTTGTTAAATAAGGCAGTCATGTACTCCTGTGCCTTTGGATCGTTAACATCATCAGAGCCGAGAAGTACGGTACCGGCGATGACGCCAGAGTTCATTCGACTGCGAGCTTCAGTTAAGCTGGAAGCACGGGCCAACGCCAAATGATCGGGATCCGTATAGGTGTAGATCGTGCCATTTTGCCAGAAGCCATAAGTCAACGAATTCAGCATGTACTCCGTTTCATTGATCTTACCGTAGGTATCGCAGGAAATACGTCTGCTGTGTGCATATTGACTTGGAAAGATTGGCGCAATAGATGCGCTAATGAACATTTTTCCATCCAAACGATCTTTCACATAACGCATTCCTTCATTATAAGCTTGAATCCCTGTCGTTACGGTTGAATCGAAATGTTGTCCCTCAAGCGAACCGTGCGTCAAGAAATCCAATTTGATGAAGGTAAAGCCCAGAGCCTTAAATTTGTCCAAAAAATAATTCATGCGCAGCTTAGCACCTGGATGTGTCACATCCAGAGGAAAAGCCCCATCCAGCGTCGGCAGCGGTTTACCCTCAGCATCTTTGAGGACAATATCGCCATACGTATACTTATTGTCGGTACCCTCTACCGGCTGGCTCATATTGTTGCCCCAATATACAAATGGTGCCCAATAAATACCTGCATGCTGACCATTACCCTTAATGACTGATACAGCGTCAGCAAGCTGCTTATCATTCAAATTGTCCCAATAGGAATCCATATTAATAAATACATTACCGTTATTATTGAAATCATTTAGGTGCTCCTTATAATAATTGGAGACATCCACAACGTCTTGGTATGAAAGTGTACCTTCGTAAGCTCCCCAGCTGTTAAAGCCAACCGGCACGCCTTGCGGCAACTCAGGATTCAGCAACAGTGGAGGTGTGATGATCGCATTAGCTTTTCCGTATTCCTCAAGTCCTGTGCGGTAATCACTGAATGCCCCCACCATAATCAGCGGCGAGGACAATTCTGCGCCTGTAAGGATGCCATGAGGCTGGGTATCCCGTGTAACGTCGCTGGCTGCTCCGCCATAAACCGCCAGCTCATTCAGCCGATTAGAAGATCCTTTCCAGTCGATCCCGGTCTTCCACGTATCATGAGTGACCGACCCGAGCACAAGGCCGCTGCGTGTCGAGTTATTAAAGATAGTCGTCATTTCATAGCTGGTATCCGCTCGGTTCATAGATTGAGATTTATAACGAATCCAAGCATCATTGTCAAAAGGAACGGTCAGTACCCGGTTATCTGCACTGGCACCGATATCCACTCCACCTGAACGTTTTACGGTAATAGGTGACATATAATTCGTCTGTAACGCCGTGTCGCTAATGGCATCCAGACGAGTTAAGAAATACTTCTGATCGTCATAAAACTTGTAAACCTGTTTGAGCGTTGGCTGTCCAGCTGAGGTGTGAACAAAAGTAAGCTCCACTCCTTTGCCGAAGCCATCCTGAATTTCTGCTGGAGCACCAGCACTTGCATGATTCTCATAGCTTGCAGTCTCAACGAGCGTATCACCGAGTTTGATGCTGCTATAGATTCCTTGCAGCTTCTGACCATCCGTCCACTTGTAGCTTGCGTATCCAGACTTAGTATAAAAGGAAACCTCATATTGCCCATTCGATACGAGCGTTCCATAAGTATATTCGGTAACGGTGATGGCCCCGTAGTTATCCGAAGCCCCTGGTGTCCCCAGATCCCCATCCTCTTCAACTGGAGGATTAGGATCTGTACCCAATGCCGGTTCTACAATAATTCGATCCAGATCTGGCGCATACCAGTTGCCGTCTGAGAATTTGATTGTATTCTCGCCTTCGTTCAGGGGCAGGGTAAGCTCATATGTGAGAGCCGTATCCCAGTCTGGTGTCTTTGGCAGTTCATAATACTGCTCTGCTCCACCATTAGCGCTGACGTATAAGCTACGCGGGTCACCTGAGAAATAAGCTAACGTGATCCGATAATCCCCTGTCATCGGAGCCGTAATCTTATTGAAAGTTAAGGAACTGCCGCCATTCAGATACCCTACCTTCTGTCCACCGGAAGCATTCGGGCTATCACCAACTCGTGCTTCTCCAGTTAAATCATTGACCGGAGACTCCGCTTCATAACTGATCGTATACGGAATGACTTCAATCCGGTCGAAATCTGGAGAGTACCAGTCATGATCCGAGAAAATGATCGTGTTCAACCCTTCCTGCAGGGAGGCTTCTACATCATAAGTCCCTACCGTATCCCAGCTTGCTGTCTTTGGCAGATCAACCAATTCATCCTGTCCATCATTCACCTGTATATAGACAGGCCGCTGGTCACCGGAAATATAGGAAATACGGATCAAATACGTTCCCGCTGCCGGCACAGTGACATTTGTGAACTGTAAAGTACTGTTTTTATTCATATCCTTTACAATTTTGCCACCGGAACCAACGCTGCTGTCCGCTATTTTGGCGTTGCCTGTAATTATATTTTCAGGCGCTTCGGCTTCTATGATTGCACCATGCAGCTTCTCCTTCCAGTCGCCTCCAGATCCTTCACCTAGGTCGCTGTCGTCCAGTCCACGAATTACGATCTTGTCGATGTCTGGAGAATACCAGTTGTTGTCATCAATCAGGATACTGTTCTCTCCAGCATTCAGCGGAAGTGTCACATCATAAGCTCCCACCGTATCCCAATCCACTGTCTTGGGTGGTTCTTCAAACTGCTTATCGCCGCCATTGGCACTGATATTGAATGGCCGCGAATCGCCAGAAAAATAGTATACTGTAATTTTATAATTCCCACTCTCACTTACAGTCACATGATTGAACTGCAAAGTGCTTCCTTGATACATGCCTCCGACTTTCTGCCCCCCGGAAGCCGCTGGGTGTTCAGAAATAGAAGCATTGCCAGTCATAGCATTTCCATCAGCTTCAGCTTCATAGGTAGTATTCTCCGTATCATCGGCATAAACCGTACTGACAAACTGACCGCCACTGCCTATTACCAAGCAGATGATGACAAAGAACAAAAATCCTCTTTTCATTGCTTTCCCAAACATTTAATCCCTCCGTTTGTAGGTCTCCTTGCACTTTTGTGATATTCGGGCTATATCTGTCCATCAAGTCATCAAAGGAGTTGGTTAAGAAGCATCTTGAAAGCGCTACCGATTTTCGATGAACTAAAACTCCTTTGATTGCCTTGATGAATGAAGCCCCTCACATGTGCTAGTTATAATACATGCTTAATTGTAAAAAGCAGAGGGATTAATATCCATATCGCAAGTTTACTATTCGTAAGGGAAAGTAACTTTATTTCCTATTTGCCGAACTGAAGCGCTACACAATCATAGACTCTTCCTGTACTCGTTAGGTGTAACGCCTTGGTTCTTCAGAAATAGGGAGATAAAATAAGACGTGCTTTCGTAACCGACTCTTTGGGCGATATCCTGAATTTTGAGCGAGCCGTCAGCCAGCAACTCTGTAGCCTTACCGAGCCGGATACGTGTTAAATAATCATGAATCGTGATACCCGTCTTATCTTTGAAAATGGAGCGTAAATAGTTGGGCGACAAATAAACCTGATCAGATAAGCTATTGATCGTAATCGGCTGATCAAAATTCTGGTCGATCATACTGCGGACCTTGTGAACTAATTTCGTGTTTTTGTCCATAAGACGCTCACCCAGCAAGCTCATGGCATTGCCGGCAGTGCCCAGGATCAAATCCTCAATCTCATTTAAAGTCAATGCATTATAGATGGAATGATATAACTCCGCCCGTTTAACCCCTTCAGGAACTGGTTGATGCAGTTGCTCCAGCAGCTCATCGACAAGATCAATCGCCCATTCGCAGATATTTTTTTTCTTGATTCTTAGTTGGGCTAGTCCCTCGAAATACTGATGCAACTTCTGTGCAGCTTGCTCGAAATCTAGCTGATTGATAGCTTCAAACCACTCTTTTCTATTAAAAGGTGGCACATGCTCACTATCGAACTGGTTTGAAATCGCCAAGGCATGAATAATTGAACCCGTCCCTTTATAGAAACGCTCATTCAGGATTTCACGCGTCTGCTTATACAGACAATGTAACTCTGTTAATTCGGTTTCCTGCGCACCGACTGCCGCCGTCACTGTGAAATCCAGTCCGCTTCGGATAGCCGTTGCCAAATCCTCCCACGCATAATACCCAGGCTGTTGGCGTGCTTCCATAAATACACCTACCTCCCCATCTTTGTAGGGCACAAATACCGTCTCTATATTCTTTGACTTGAAGAAATGATCCAGAAAAGCTACCAACCGGTTCTTACAATCTTCCAGACTCTGCTGTTCTCCCTCTGCCTCAATCGGATCGATACTGAACAGCGCCATTGTGTAGCGATTCCTCTCAGACTCACGGGTAAGCTTGCAATAGCTGGTCGCCAGATCAGCGGCATGTTCCGCATTTTTTTCATAGGAAAGCTCCTTAAGAAGGTTCGTTTTAGCCGCCTCCATGGAACGCTTCTTCATTTGAACTTCCTCACAGCGCTGCTTCACCTTCGCGATAACGCTTCCAATTTCATTCAAGTCGAGGGGCTTCAGTAAATATCCAACAGCACCTACATTTAGTGCCGATTTTACATAGTCGAATTCGTCATGCCCAGTCAGGAACATTAACTGCATCCAGTCATAGCTCTCATGTATTTTTTTAGCCATTTCAATACCGTTCATAATCGGCATCTGGACATCTGTAAGAATAATATCAGGTCTAATGGCCTCTATCTTCTCTAGAGCCTCTCTACCATTACTCGCAGTTCCGACCACATAAATACCCATTTCTTCCCAGCGGATATAATCTCTCATCATCTCAAGGCCTATTTCTTCATCATCAACTAGAAAAATACTATACACGGATGTCCCCTCCTCTTTGTTGTCTGCTTTTTGTTTCTTCTATTATATTCTTTTCCCCTTAGGCTACTATGGTCCAAATAAATGAAAGTTATTTTCAGGCATGAATCGTTAATTTGCAGATATCGGCAAAAGGGCTATCCGGTCCATAACAGACCGGATAGCCCTTTAATCATGCGCTAATCACCCAGCATAATTAAAGCGGGGGTTCATATCCCCCCCGCTGAATCATTATACCAACTCTAACTGACTGTTAAAATAGTAGCTTCCTCCTATTTCGCCTTGAACAGTAGCTCTTCTATCTCCCAGCCGAAGTGTCACGGTTCCTGGCGAGTAGGTACGGACCCTTGCTTCCACCAATTGACCAGTGTCCCAAGCTACATCAACCTCAGCATTTCCTTTGGCCCGCAGTCCTGATACCGATCCTGTACCCCATGCCTTTGGAAGCGCAGGCAGCAGATGAATCTCACCCTCATGGCTTTGCAGCAGCATCTCGGCAATAACAGCCGCCCCCCCGAAATTCCCATCGATCACAAAAATATTACATTCCGCTCCTCCAATGCCCGATTTGGAAAAGCTGAATAAATTATCGAAACTGAGTCCACCAATCAAATGAGAAATATGATTAAAGGCCTTTTCCCCGTCATACAATCTGGCAAAGCCGAGACCGAACAATGCGGCGGTAAATTCCACATCCTCCAGTTCTTCCTGAACCATCCGGTTCTCAAGTGTTACTCTCACCGCAGCGCTAAGTTCAGGTGTCTTACCTGGTGTAATCTGATTACTTGGATATACCGCGAACAAATGGGCCAAATGCCGATGCTCCGGCTGCGCTTCCTCGTAGTCCTCGAGCCACTCTTGCAGCTGCCCTCTCTTGCCGATCTGAAACGGTGGCAGCTTGGATATCGCTTGCTCCAGCTGCTCCTGTAGTTCCTCGTCCGTATTCAGTAGTTTCGCAGACTTCAAACAGAACTCAAAAAGGTCTTTCACCAGCATCTGATCCATAGTGGTACCCATAGATAGCTGCTGTGCGCCATCGCTGCTATCCGCAGGATAGAAATGATTCTCCGGCGAGTTCGAAGGTCCGGTCACCAGCCAGCCGTATTTTGGATGAATGGTCATATAATCCAGGAAGAATGCTGCGGCTTCTTTTAGCACTGGATAGGCCTGTTGCTCCAGAAATACACGGTCCTGACTGTATTCATAATGCTCCATCAGATGCGTCGCAATCCATAGTCCACCTGTAACGTTCAGCCCCCAAGATGTCTCCCAGCCCGGAGCCGTGAAGCCCCAGACATTCGAGAACACATGTGCTACCCAGCCTTTGCTGCCATAGAAATCGCGAGCGCTTGACTTTCCAGCCTGAGACAAATCCTCAATATAGCGCATTAATGGTAAATGACTATCCCCAAGATTTACGACTTCTGTCGGAAAGTAATTCATTTGTGTATTGATGTCCAAATGATAGTCACAGCTCCACCCCATACGGCAAGCCTCGCCATCATTCCATATTCCCTGTAAATTCAGCGGTAACGGGGAGTCTGCCCGAGCTCCAGCAATAGTCAGGTAACGTCCGTACTGCAGGAACAACGCGAACAACTGCGAATCCTCCTCCTGACCCTGTGCCAGTAATCGAATACGTTGGTCAGTCGGCAGATTCACCTTCCCAGTGGTACCTAATTGGATATCCACCTTCCCATATTCTTGCTCATAATCTTTGATATGATCTTCTTTTAACTGCGCATATCCTTTAATCAAAGCCTGCTGTAATGTGCTGCTGCTCTCCATTTCCCACTCCGAGTTACTACGGTTGTAATCGGTGCTGACGGCAAAATAAATTCGCGCCTCATTGGCTCCGGCAATTCTCAATTGACCTTCCCCTCTGTACATCGTACCACCGGAAATGCTTACCTTAATTTGTCCCTTTGCCCATACCCCGCAAGTGCCGTCACTATGCACATTCTCTGTGGCTTGTCCTCTAAATTCAATAATGTCGTCATTCACGACTTGAGTCGTAAACGACTCTGAACCACCCTCCAGACCAATCGTAAAGGATACACCTCCCGGTTCATCGCTCCAAATTCTTGAGACCACCAGATCATCAGCATGAGAGGCAAAAATCTCACGATGCAGCGTTGTCCCTCTACTGTGAACCACTGTCTGAGCCACAGCACAGGTCAAATTCAGCTCTCGCTCGATAGCCGCTGCTGACCCGGAATCCGTGTCCTGTTCTGCAAAGTCAATGACAACCTCGCATAAACCAAGGTTCGTACCGAAATTTCGTTTCTTCGGCTGCAGATGTTGTTTGGCTAGACGGTCACCTTCGTTATAATCGCCAGCAAAGAAGTACTTCCGCATCTCTTCCAGCGCAGCTTTGCCTCCGAAAGGAGCAGGCTCTGACTCCGCTTGACCCGACCAGTAGGTAACCTCGGTCATGTTCCATACCTCACGATACGGAGCAGCTATCACTACTGCACCTATTCTTCCGTTTCCCAGTGGCAATCCTTGTGACCAATCCGTTGCAGGGGTAGAATACCATAATCTAAAATCGCCCATTTTATTTTCTCCTGTCCATAGTAGAATCTGTGCAATCGCGTTAACCCTCTAAAAACGTTGTTAAATAATCCGCTAAATAGTGTAAACCTATTCATAATTCCATCTCTTTCATGATGAATCATTCTTTCTAAAACCTATCCAATATGTTGCGGATTCATTGTATTTATCGTACCATTTGGATGAACCACTGTCTTTGTTGACCCGTTCGATTATTTGACGATTTGTACGGTAAGATAAGAAAAGAGGGGCCACATGAATAAACTATCTGAAATAACTCCGTATGTCGGCGCAATCATGCCTTATGTGTACGACGGCAGCAGCAATGAGCATCTGAGAGTCGGTAATGCATACGCGTTCCACTTGTTTACTGATGGCCCTGGTGAGATGGAGATCGACGGAATACGTTATCCGATTGAACGGAGGACGCTTGTCTTTCTCCGTCCCGGTCAACCCCATGCTTTTCATATCATGCCTTCTCATCCACTGTCGTCCTACAACATCTATTTTGATTTATGGGACAACCACACTCCAGTATCTAATAACCTTTCATTTATCCACGCCCCTGAAGGCTTACATTTTGAAAAAAAAGCCACCGAAGCACCCTGTGCCGAGCTGAACGAGTTGCCTTGTGTATTTCCACTAGCTAAATATCCCCTGCTATACGATAGTCTTGTGATGATTGCCAAGTCTTACAATGACGCGCTGTTCTATCGTAATGAGACGGCCAATAGCTATCTGTACGGCTGGATCTTGAGCTGGTATAACGCCCTCCATCAGCATCAGCCAAGTGATTATCGTATTGTCCGCCTGCTCGAATATTTGAACACCCACCCCGAGCGTGGTAAATCTATCGAAGATTGGGCACAGTTCTGCGGGCTCAAGCGGACATATTTCCATGAGCTATTTCTACGGGAGACCGGAATGACGCCACGTGTCTATCATCATCATTTAGTCATGAGGCGGGCGGCAGGGCTGCTTCTGGAAAGTGAGCTTAGTGTGACTGCGATTGCTGAGAAGCTGGGCTATCCTTCCATCCACCCCTTCTCCAGACATTTCAGTAACTGCTACGGCATTAATCCCACACGGTACCGCCTTCATCCACAAAGCCGAATACGAATGTAAGACTTCAATAAAAAGAATACGCGCTACCCGCGAGAAGCGGTTGCGCGTATTCTTTTTTCAATGTGTATAATCAGTTCTACTTTGCCGTTAATTTGAAGATTTTGGACTCTGCCGGTTCGAGCGTAACCGCAAGCTCTCCCGCTGCTTCCCCTTGTGTGCCTTCCCATAGATCAAGCAGTTGGTAAGCTACTTGACTATTCAGTCCTGCACGCTCTAAAGAGATCGATTTATGAGCGGAATTCGCAGCATCATAGTTGAAGACCGCAAGATAGAATACATTGTCTTCCGCATCTTCAAGTACGAAAGCATTGGAAGCTTGCTTGCCAAGATCCCCTTCGACAGGGCGGAAGGTCTTCCCTAGGCGGGCGATATTCATAATCTCTTTATTGCCCAGCCACGCTTTGGCCCGGGTGGCTGCTTCTTCTTTTCGGAAATCATCTCCTAACAGCAGCACCGTTCCAGCGATGACTGAAGCGGTCAGCCGACTCCGACCTTCATGCCAGCCCGTGGCATCTTGGTTATGGCTCTTGTACAGCACGGAATGATCCGGGTCATTGTAACGATATAAGGTATGGCTCATCCACCAGCCATGTGTCAACGAATTCAGCAAATATTCTGTATCGTGCAGTGTACCGAAGACGTCACAGGATACCCGGCGGCTATGTGCAAAGGCATAAGGGAACAATGGCGCGATGGATAGATTGATAAAGAACGGCCGACCGATCACCTCTGGTGAGAGCTTGTTCT
This sequence comes from Paenibacillus sp. FSL K6-2859, assembly GCF_038008265.1. Taxonomy (NCBI): domain Bacteria; kingdom Bacillati; phylum Bacillota; class Bacilli; order Caryophanales; family Paenibacillaceae; genus Paenibacillus; species Paenibacillus sp. FSL K6-2859. The sequence continues at coordinate 5,132,555 of NZ_JBBOYU010000001.1, forward strand.
GCAAGTAAGTCATCCCATAGTGATATGCCGCAATTCCCGTCGTAATCTCCGGATTGTAATGTTGCCCTTCCAGTGCACCATGCGCCAAGAAGTCTAGCTTGACATACTCGAAGCCTTCCGAGATGAATTTATTCGTATACCAATCTATTCTTTGCAGGTTGCCTGGATGTGTCGGGTCAATGGCCAGCCCTCCATCAACATCCGGCAAAATTTCTCCTTCGCTGTCTCGCAGCAAGATATCACCATAAGTGTATTTGCCGTTTGTACCTTCCACGAGATCCCCAAACTGAGCCGGACTTCCCCAGAAGGCAAAAGGCGTCCAGTAAGTTCCCGGTCTATGACCGTTCTCCCGAACCAGGTCCAGTGCATTCTTCATTTCTTCTGGTGTGAAATTGTCCCAGAAAGCATCAAAGTTGATGTACAGTGTGTCCTCATTCTGGAATCCTAGCGGCTGCACTTCATTTTTCAGAAAATTACTGGTGGACGTATACAGATCGTAATCAAGCTCAGCCATTGCCGCAGACCAGCTATTCCAGCCGATAGGAACCCCGCCATCCCATGACAGAGGAGCCTCTATCCAGGTATTAGCCTGACCGTATGCTTCAAGCCCTTTTCTATAATCATCATAGAACCCTACGAAAACGAGCGGTGACTCTACTCGTGTTCCTTTCACATAACCATGTGGCTGGGAATCACGGGTCATTTCACTTACAGCGCCGCCGTAAAGATCCAGCTCCTCGATCCCTCCGCTCCGTTCGCTTTTGATATGAATTCCTGTCTTCCACACCTTGTGCGTAATAGAACCCATAATAATTCCCTGCCGGCTTTCCGGCGCGAACAATGCAGTTACTTCATAGCTTTCCGTATCCATCGGCGGCTTCACTACTGTATATCTGACCCACTTGTCGTTGTCGTACGGCACACGCAGAATGCTTGGTTCTTCGGGTTGCCCTGACTCCCCGCCAAGTGACACCGATTGGGTCTGAAGGACTGCCATCCGGTTTGCCTTGATCTCCTTGTCGCTTGCGCTTGTGATTACGATTTGCATCAACACAAATGATGAAGATTCATAAATATAGAAATGCTGCTCCAGCTGTGGCAGCAGGGACGTTTCGTGCAAAATGACTACGTGAACACCTTTTCCAAAGCCCTCACGAACTACTACTTCCTGAGACTTCAGTGTGTGGCTCTGATAATGTTCTGTATTGTATTCCCGGCCCTGCCAGCGGAATGCGCTGCGAATCCCTTTTATATGAGAAGTGTTTCCGCGGGCAACGGATGCTTCACCCGTCCCGAGATCAATCTCTAGATTCACCTCATCATTGGTTACACGGATAAGAGATGCTGTGTCCGTATTCACTTTTACCGTTGTAGCACTATCAGTTAGCATGATTTGCCTCCTTGTTACTGCATTTTGGACCTTGAAGGCGGCAGGCTCTGTACCTGTGTCCCCCAAGTATGCCCTCATTATAAAGATCAGATAAAGCGTTTTCTATACAACGATCTTCCGATCCATACCGCGATCTAACACATCTCAAGCATAACCGCCTTCGGTATCCTTATAAGGACGGTAAGCATTTACTCAAGAAATATTCAGGCTGAACAAGAAGAAGCGCCTATGCTAAAAATACTGCTTACGCTTAACCATTTCGCATCTTTCGTATCCACACTCCGTTTCCCTCTTACTCACTCTGCGATAATAGTGTTTTTCAGTTGCCACACGGGTCCACATATTTCCATTGCCGCTATAGATCATTTTGTGAATTCTTATATTCGTACAAAAAAACAGCAGCAGGGCCTGTATTTCAGGTCCCTGCTGCTGTCCATATTCGTATGAAACTAACTATTATTGCTTACCAGTTATAAGCTTGTAGGTTTGGCCTGCGGTCGTTGGAAAGCTCACCATTCCATCTGCGGAACGGTCACACTTCATTTCATTACCGCCATTACTCACCATAAGCGAAGCATCTGTGCGGATCACACATTCATTGCCTTGAAGGGAGGTAATCTGTGCTTCCACGAGATGGCCTCTATCCCACTGAATGCTAACTTCAAAGCCACCGCGGGCACGTAGCCCTGCTACACCTCCCCCCTGCCATTCATCTGGCAGTGCAGGCAGCAGATCGAGATAGCCGAGGTGAGATTGCAGTAGCATCTCAGCAATTCCGGCAGAAGCGGCGAAGTTACCATCAATTTGGAACGGTGGATGTGCGCCAAGCAGATTGGCATAAACCCCGCCGTGACTATACTGTTCGGACTCCCCGTCCTTCACCAGCCGCAGCATGTTTGAGAGCAGGCGTAGTGAGCGGTTGCCGTCCCGGAAGCGGCTCCAGAGCGCAACTCTCCAGCCCAGACTCCAGCCCGTGCTCTCGTCCCCACGCCGTTCAAGCGAAGTTTTGGCGGCCGCGAACAGCTCAGGGGTCTCATCTTCTGACAACTGCCGGCCCGGATAGATACCGACCAAATGTGAAGTATGTCTGTGATACATATCCTCATCCTCAAAGTCTAAGGACCATTCCTGCAATTGTCCGTACTTACCAACCTGCAGCGGCAATAAACGTTCACGTGCGCTTACCCATTCTGCACGCAAATCCTCATCCGTTCCAAGCGTTTCCGAGGCCTCGATACAATTCGTAAACAGCTCCCAGATGAGCGAAATATCCATAGTAGCACCTGCACTGACTGCAGCCAAGCCCTCCGCAGTCCGGAATTTATGCTCTGGTGAAGTGGATGGAGAGGTCACAAGCCTTCCGTTACCATCGTCAATAAGCCAGTCCAGTGCAAACAGAGCCGCCTCCTTCATCACAGGATAAGCGGAAGTCCGCAAATATTCCTCGTCGCCGCCAAAAGCATAATGCTCCCAGAGATGTTGTGTCAGCCAAACGCCGCTCATCGACCAGTAAGCCCAGCTTGGATCTCCGTCACCATAATCCCCCACCGGTGCTGTCTGTGCCCAAAGATCCGTATTATGATGAGCCACCCAGCCTCGGGTACCATAGTTGACTTGAGCAGTCTCCGCACCCATCTTCGCCAAGTTTCCGATCATATCCAGCAGCGGCTCATGACATTCCGCCAGATTACAAATTTCAGCTGGCCAATAATTCATCTCTGTATTGATGTTCAGCGTATAGTTGCTGCTCCACGGCGGACGGGTAACCGCATTCCATATTCCCTGCAGATTAGTAGCCTGCGTTCCAGGGCGCGAGCTTGCGATCATCAAATAGCGCCCGTAATGAAACAGCAACTCGACAAGTCCAGGGTCTTGTGCCGCGTATGTCGTAATCCGTTGCTCCGTGGACATCGAATCCGGGGCTAGTGTCTTACCTAATTGGAGCTTCACTCGGTCAAAAAGCGATCGGTAATCCTTGGCATGCGCTTGAAGCAAGCTATCGTAAGACTTTCCATTCACATCTGCCAAGTAAGAAGCTGCAATAGCAGAAGCATCTTTCCCCTCAGCTCCCGGGATTTTGTCAAAACCATTAAAGCCTGTAGCCGCGCTGAAATAGAAGGTTGCAGCCGTTCCTCCCAACAGATGAATTCCACTACCGTCAACGGTAACTTCCCCATCCTCTGCTACTACGGAGAGTTGTCCTTCAAAGGCCATGCCCTTGCTCTTGCCAGGTTCTCCGTATTGGATCGGATTGTCACTCCAAAAATAGCTTGGATCAACATGCTCCGGTGCAGTTCCCGAGAGTACAAAGTTATCACCCAGAGCGTGAAGGCTATGCCGAAGCGAACTATCTAGCGTAGCATGCACATTCAGCGCTCCCGGTGCACTTGCAGTCAGACGCAGCACAAGCAACTGATCAGGATGTGAAGCGAACATCTCACGGGTATAAGTAACATTACCAATCTTGTATTCAATGCGGTGAACCGCATGTTCAATATCTAATGTCCGCCGATAAGATTGATAAACACCACCATGCTCAAAACGAAGTAGTAAATCTCCAAAAGGCAGATACGATTGGGTGTACGGACCTAGCATCTCTCTAGTCAGGGTGTCCGCTTCTGAATACCGGCCCTCCTGAATCAGCTTTCGAACCTTTGGCAGAGCTTCCTTAGCACCGGGATTGTTCCCATCCTTCGGGAACCCTGACCATAATGTATCCTCGTTTAGACTGACTTTCTCCTGTTCCACACCGCCGAAGATCATACCACCCAGACGGCCATTCCCAATCGGAAGCCCTTCGGTCCATACATTTGCTGGCTTGTCATATTGAAGTTTCATTGGTTCTCTCCCTCACGATCTGTCATGAATCAAATAATGTATTCCCCCAAGTCTGCCCTCATTATAAAGATCAGATAAAGCGTTTTCTATACATCGATCTACCGATCCATATCGCGATCTAACACAACCTACCCTAACTCATTGAACAAATTATCCTGAATGCCGACCTCGCTACAAGCGGTTAAACATATCGCAGCCTCAACACTGGAAAGACAGTTCATACTTTCCCCACCCATGACAATTTCGTTAGCACTGAAGGCCAGTCTGCGGGTACTCTTGGCACTAAGGACTAACGTTTTACCAGTCTCGAACCTGTTGTTCTTAATAACTATGCCCTGATGAACAGGAGTGCTCTCACCAACCTCTGTGTTCTCTGGCGAAATGAAAATAACCGGATGCTCGATGCCCCCGCATTCAATAAAATGATTCTCGGCGATGGTTACATCCTCCACCTTGCCAGACTCATACCAAGACTCCGCATCCAGGGCAACCAGAATTGCACTCATTTGCATCCGATCAAAAACATTCCCCTTAATCTCTACTTTACGCCGGGTTGTCACAAGGATACCGCGGGTCGGTACCCGCGCGAGGTGATTATTTACGACTTCAACCTCCGGTGTCCAGGTTACATTCTCGATCACATCATGGCTGCCAATCCCCTCAGGAATCGGATGTGCTAAAGTCAGTATTAGCTCGCGTGGATTGAGACGCGTAACCTCTATCACTTCATTAGCCGCATAGGTAGTCAGAGAGCCAGAACGAACAAATTCAATTTCGTCTCCCGGATGAAAGGCCAGGAATCCGTAGGTCTGCGGATGCATGAAGCGAACCTTCACCCTATTCGCAGACAGCTGCTCAACGATCCGTAGATAGGTACCATGGACATTGACGACGTCATCATGAGAACCGGCAAAACGGCTGTCTGCAACAGTTATTTCACCTCGGCAGCTGGACATGTGGATGAAATCCGCAAAGCCAGCAACCGTTCGGCCTGTCTCCAGGCGCGGCGAAATATCCATGCGTTGAAAGGTGAGATTGTCGCTGAACTGCCCTACAACACCAAGTCCGTGTAAAAAATGCAGCCCCACATCGCCGAAGGTGATGTTAGAGCTTTCCACAAGGAAGACACCTACCTGATCGCGAATACCATCACGGCTTTGCAGAACATGCCCGGGGACAACCTCAGGCTGATGATCAAAATGCAAGCGGAGCTTCATCGGCTCCAGCTCTTCAACCGAATCAGCCAGCTCCGACCAGTTGTCCATCCGCCAAGTCGTATTGCTGAGTGGATCATAGGTCTGCATCGGTCCTTCCGAGAAGCTCCAGCCCTCACCGATCCAGACCAGCTTGCCGTCCCTGATCTCATAATGCGAATCGGGGTGAACCTGGACATCGAAATAATGAGTACCGCTTTCAATAATCGTCATCTCTGACACAGTCGGCCGGGCGTAGTCGGTATGCAAATTACGAATCTCTACATTTTTGCAGCCATCCAGCAAGAACATCGTCTGCTTGCCATGGAAGATAAATAGAGAGCCATTTCCCTCAAATATTAAATTGTGCAGCCCTTTTAAGAGAATTCCTATAGTCTTGGTGACATCAGGATTCTCTTCTTCACTGGTAGTGTTGGAGATGTAGTAGGGTTTCCGGATGGCCTCTTCCGGATAGAAATGATAACAGCCTTTTGGACAATCCAGCAGGACCGGCCCAGTTATTTCGGCAGCTGCCTCAATAGCTCTTGTCATGGCTGGCTGAGCATCCAACCCGGAATCCGGCAGAACACCATAATCAGTCAGGCGGATTACGATAGGAGAAGAATCGACGCTGTGTTCTGTAAAAGAAATGATCAACACCAACTTTCTTAGTATTGTAAACGCTTAATAAGAGGCAGTATAATCCTTTCGGTTAAAATAATTAATTGTACATTAGCTTCAAAATACGCAGACTGGTGCCTTTACTCTGTTCATCCTTTTCCCCTGTAATTCGCACGGTTACTTGCAATTCCTGACGTTGTTCCTCGATTCCGAACATAGCAATAATAGGCCGAAACGCAAGCGGACACCATTCATCGAATAAGTGAACCGCATGAAAGGGACCGTCATTGAGTGAATATTCGAATATTCCACTATCCGGGCCGTAAAGCAGCAGCATCCCCACACTCTGTCCGGTTACTGTGTAAGAAAAAGATGCCTCTTTGCTGTCTGTATATAAATGCTCCGTTCCAAATCGCCAGTTCATCAGTGGATCATCAGGGGTAAGCTCGCGTAGCTCGAACCCATCTGCATGATCAGCGCCTCTGAAATCCAGTAAGTTACCATATTCATAATTCCGCTCCTCCAGAGGAGCAATACTTAACGCGCTTCCGGTATTTGAATATGTGTTGTCAAGCACAAGAGCTGCATCCAAATATTCCTGTAAGAAAGAAGCATACAGCGCATGTCCGTCATCATTGGGATGATATCCATCCGGAGCCATCTTGGTCCACTCCATTTGTCCGGCCTGGGTCTGTGCATAGACTCTAGCTGCAAAATTAACTGATGGAAGATCGTAATGCTCAGCTACTTCTTCGTGGACGGCAATGTTAAAGGGGTTGCTCCCCGACAGATTCTTCTCTGCTGCCGTATACAAGAAGCAAATGTCAGTGCCGGGCGACAACCGTCTGCACTGGCGTACAATGCCTTCCATACCTCTAATGGATTCTTCCCGGTCGTTGCCGTCATTGACGCTAAATTCAACGAATAGTAGATCAATCTTGTCGTATTGCAGGACATGTGACTGTAATCGGTGAGCGCCCAGCGTGGAATTCGTTCCACCCACTCCCGCATTGATGAAGCGGAATTCATGATTCGCAAATCGCTCCTGCAGATACTTACCAGTCAGCACTCTCCAGCTAAATATGTCCGCATCGGAAGCACCCGCCCCCTCCGTAATGGAACCACCCAAAAAGGCGACCGTCACCCGCTCCTTTCCTGCAAGTCTTACACTTGTATTCGGTAGTCCTCGTCTTGGAGCTACAAATTGATGATTGCAATGTTTCTCTTCTGTCATGACTGATCCTCCGTAAATAAAAATGTATATTTTTCCTTGAAATCAAGAAATCAGGTGCTGGGGTATATCTTACAGCACCTGATTCTGATTTCAATATTTTATTTTTTAGAAGTTTCATAAGCCTTTTGCAAGATTTCGAGATAACGATCTAGCTTCAAGTCTTTCAGACCTTTTATATAAGCATCCCAATCTTTAGTAAGATCCTTGTTGCCCGTGATGAATTGAAGCTGATTTTGCTCAATGTAATTCTTAATGTTGGTTTGCAGTAAGCTCGCTTCATCGATTTCGCTTGGATCAATCCAAATCGACCAGATTGGGAATAATTCTTTAGGCTCATGTCCTTCATACAGCAGAGTCGCATCATACAATCTGCGTTCATAACCGCTGGAAGCGTAGATGTCAGTAGCTTGAACGAAAGTATCACGGTACTCTTTTGGCATATAGAAGTGACCCATGCCGCTCCATCCCGCATTGCGCGGCGCTTCGCCCTCTGCCATAGGAATGGTCTTGATTACTGGTTTAACATCTTTGTCCAGCGCTACATCGCCTTCTTCTGGATCCGTCCAATCAATGCCCTTCATACCGCTGCCACCATTGGTCTGTCCTTCAGAAGTAAACATATAGTCTACCATTTTAATTAAAGCGATCTGCGCTTCCTCGCTAGCTTTGTTGGTGATGACAAACTTCGCTCCCGGGGATACGCCACCTGCATCATGAGTCGCATAGGAGATACCTTCCGGTCCGCTAATCGGTGGTACAGGATTGTAGTGTGCCGAGCTTCTATTGCCCGGATCAATATTAACGAAAATCGCAGGGTGCATGCCCGCACCGGCGCCCAGAATTTCCGCATCGGCATTTTCACCGATTTTCTTGAAGGCTTCCGCGTTCTGTGTGAATGCCCCTGGATCAATCAAACCTGCGTCAAACAGAGATTTGATATAAGTCAGGCCTTCCTTCCACTCCGGTGTGACAGCCGCCGATTGAACTTTTCCATCCAGCATATTCAGATAATTGCGGTCATCATCGTATACAAATGCATTCATGAGGAATGGTACAATGCGTACACCAAACTCCTCAATGGAGCCACTCAGCGGCACTTCATCTGCTTTTCCATTCCCGTTCGGATCTTGTGTTTTGAAAGCTTCCAGCACTTGTTTGAATTCTTCGGTTGTCTTCGGCATTTCCAGATTCAGCTTCTTCAGCCACTCGGTATTGAGCCACATTTTGCTCGGATAGGAGCAGTGAAAGCACTCTGTGTAAGCGACAAGCCCGTAGATATTACCATCAGGTGCTGTGTTAAGCGTTCTCAAATTATCGTTCTTTTCCATAGCCGCTTTAATATTTGGAGCATATTTATCAATTAGATCGTTCAGAGGAATTAGTACGCCCTGTTTGCCATACTTCAGAAGATCTGCCTGTGAGAACTGATCGATATAGTGAGTGAGCAGGTAAGCATCAGGGTAATCGCCACTAGCAAGTGAGATTTGGCGCTTTTCCTTGGCTCCGTCTGAAGGGTTGATTTCCCATTTGAATTTAATATTGAATTTGTCTTCCACAAATTTCGAAAATTTATTGGTAGGAACATCGATCCCGGATTCCTGAACCGAGAACACGCTGATTTCCACCGGTTTGCTTGCTGATTCCGAGTTACCTGAGTCAGCAGGTGCGGAGGATGTGTTATCTGTATTTTTATTAGCACATCCGCTTAACACCACCGTAAGAATTAATACCAGCACCAATGACAAGGTCATCATACTTTTCTTCAAATCCGATCACTCCCTTTTATAATTTAGGCAGGTACGATATCTTTCTGTCATTTCACTGCGTGCCTCTCCCCCTCTCCAGATTCTGAAAGCTGTGAATTAGCCTTTAACTGAACCGACCAGCATTCCTTGGACAAAATAACGCTGAACAAATGGATAGATAACAAGTACAGGCAGCGTAGCGATAACTATAAGTGCATATTTGAGTAGCTCAGCAAGCTGCTGCCGCTCCACCATTTTCATTGCATCCATAGTACCTGCGCTGTTGTTCTGGATAATGATGCTTCGTAAGACAAGCTGAAGTGGAAACAAATTCGCTGATTTCAAATAAATCAAAGCGTCAAAGTAGGCATTCCACTGTCCTACCGCGTACATAAGGACTAACACCGCAATAATAGGCTTCGATAACGGAATAACAACGCTCCAGACAAACCGCATATCACTGCAACCGTCGATTTCGCTGGCTTCCAGCAGCTCCTCCGGAATGGAGGATTGAAAGAATGACCGGGCAATAATGACCTGCCATACCCAAATCGCGTTTGGTATCAGCAGTGCCCAGCGGGTATCAATCAAATGGAGTTCCTTCACGACCATATAGGTCGGAATCAGCCCGCCGCTGAAAATCATCGTAAAGGTGATGATCATCATCAAAGTGTTGCGTCCGAAGAAACCTCTGCGTGATAAAGGGTACGCGATCATGATCGTAAGCACAACACTGATGAGCGTCCCTGCGGCTGTATAAAAAATAGAGTTGCCGTAGCCTGTAATGATCTCAGGTGTATTTAGCAGAACCTTGAAACCTTTGAAGGAAATATCTACAGGCCATAACCAGACTCGGCCGGAGGTAACCGCTGCTGGACTGCTAATCGAGCTACTGATGATAAAAATTAGCGGATAAATCACCGCGATGACCACGAGGCTGAGTAGGATATAAATAGTGGTCAGAAATAGCTTATCGCCAGTTGATTCTTTAATTTTTTGTTGAACTGCTGCCATGTGGTTGCTCCTTTCCTACCAGATGCTGTTGTTTGTGATGCGTTTAGCCAAGCCATTCACCGTAAGCAACAAAATAAGGTTGATTACCGAGTTGAATAGACCAACCGCAGTTGCAAAGCTATAATTGGCGTTCAGCAAACCGACCCGGTAGACATAAGTGGCAATGATCTCGGAATTCGCCAGATTGAGCGGGTTCTGCAGAAGATAAACCTTCTCAAAGCCAATAGCCATGACATTCCCAACATTCAAAATCAGGATGATGACGATGGTAGGCACAATACCTGGCAGATCAATATAACGAATTTTTTGAAAGCGTGAAGCGCCATCGACTTTGGCTGCCTCATAAAGCGTAGGATCTATACCGGCAAGCGCTGCTAAATAGATAACGGCACTGTAGCCCGCAGTCTGCCAAATATCAGACCAGACATAAATCGAACGAAACATTCCCGGTTCTCCAAGGAAATTGATCGACTCCAAACCGAAGAAGTTGAGAGCGATGTTCGCAAATCCAAGACGAGGTGCCATAAATAGCATAATAATGGACACCATGACAACCGTCGAGATGAAATAAGGCGCAAAAGAGACCAGCTGGACGAACTTTTTGAACCTTCCCCCGCGCAATTCATTAATCATGAGCGCAAGGATAATCGGAATTGGAAATCCCGCCAGCAGCAGGTAACCACTAAGCATGATGGTGTTCTTGAGCAGCGTCCAAAACTGCGGATTATCAAAAAATAATCGAAAATTATGAAATCCAACCCATGGACTTCCCCATATTCCTTTAATCACGTTGTAGTCCTTGAAGGCTAGAACCGCATTCAGCATCGGATAATACTTAAAAATGAGGAAAAATAACAGAGGTGGAATTACGAGCAAATGTAGCTGCCAGTGCTTTTTCATACTTCTGCGAGCATTTTGTAAAAATACAGAGCCCCTACGCTTCGGTAACGACTTGTGGTGTAATACTATTTCTTTCTCCAGAACAATCCCCCCTAAGCAACCGCCAGTAGTTTATGATAGCGCTTTCTACGAGTTGATCATAATTGACTTTTATCCCCAAAGAAAAGGTACACTTAGGCATTTCAGCGTACAAATAACCCTGTTCAGGGAGAACAAAATAGCTGTAGAACGGCCATTTTTCCGGAAACAGGGTTCGGACTCCGAAAAAAGTATTAGACTGACGATGCTTCATTAAGCTATACCAGCTAATAGTTTGTCAAGATTACCAGTAAAGTAGTTTCTTCGGATGATCAAAACGGTCAACTTCTCCATAGATGTTTAACTCGCACACAGATTTAATTCCCTTCTCTGTAGTACAACTCTCCAATAGATAGGCATCAGCAGCAGCCGTTTTCACCTTTCGAGGACCCTCTCTGGAGATTTCCAATCTGGACAATTCTACCGGCAGTTGAATAAAGCCCATGAGACAATTCAACCAACTCTTGATAGGATTGCGTTTGCAGAAATGCTATGCTGTTTTTGACAGTGCGCACTGTACATTTTGTTTTATTGGAGGTATACAATGCTCGACTTGCGTAAAATTGGAGCTTATATTTCGAAGCTTCGCAAAGACCAGGATCTTACCCAATTGGAACTTGCCGATCAACTGAATGTAAGTCATCAAGCGGTATCGAAATGGGAACGGGGCGAATCGCTACCGGATATCGGAACGCTTCCGCAGTTTGCAAGGTTATTCGGCAAAACGGTAGACGACATTTTAAATGCAGGAGACAATACAGAAAATCGGGAGCACCCGCACCTAGGAACGATCGTTGAGGAGATCGCAGAGAACAGGCCGGAACAAGTTGCAGAGATGGTCAATACCGGAGAGGCGGAGGTGGAGGAGCTTGTAGAAGTAGCGCCGTTTGTAAAAGCAAGCGCTCTGCATAAGGTTACAGAACGATTAGACAGCAGCGTCCTTAAGTTAGACGTGATCATGCGGCTGGCTCCGTTCCTTGGAACAGGCACATTGGATGAACTGGTTCGTCAGGCAGAAGAGGGCGAAATTGTGTGGAATACCATTACTGGACTCGCTCCGTTCGTCAGCAGCGACACATTAAGCCGACTGGTAGATAAATCGATTGACGGTTCCTTAGAAGTGCACAATCTTGTTGGGATTGCCCCGTTTCTTGGAAGAGAACATGTAGATCGGTTAGTACAACAAGCAGAAGAGGGCAGCTTGAGCTGGCATTCCATTCAAGGGCTGGCACCCTTTATTAGCAGAGAAACATTAAACCGTTTGGTAGACCGGGTTGAAGACGGCACTATCGATGCGGATCAGATCATAGGCCTTGCACCTTTTCTGGACAGTAAAAATCTCGAGAAGTTGATTAGTGGAGTCGAAGCTGAACATCTTAGCCCAGATCTGCTGGCAAGTCTTGCTCCTTTCGTCGATCAAGGGACATTGAGCAGAATGGTGACAAACTTATTAAATAAAGTAAAGTAGGATGCATAGACCGTCGGTGACAAGCTAACGGGAACGTTATTTGAACGACAACAGCGGCAGTCTAAGACTTTATTTATCAAGTCTTGGTCCGCCGCTGCTTCTTTTACTGGATCAGTCTAATACTTAATTTTTGCCAAACAACTGTTTACTCATCAATAGACTGTCTATAAGCGCTCGGTGAAACGCCGATTAACCGCTTGAAGGCCCGTCTGAAAGAATGTGAACTATTGTAGCCCACCCGAATAGCAATCTCATCAACCGTATACCGACTATCTTTGAGCAAAATCACAGCCTGATCCATTCTCACTTTTATCAGATGATCGGAGAAATTGACACCTGTAACCTCTTTAAACAATTGAGAAATATATTTTTCAGGCCGTTCGACCTGTTCGGCTACCCGGTACAGACTCAGCTCTGTATCCGAATAATTCTCTGCTGTATATTCCTTGATCTGCTTAATAATCTGAATATGAACATCCTTCTTTTTATTTGCAATAAGTCCGCACAGTTCTTCCATAATAACAAAAAATTCGGTCTGAATCATTTCGAGTCGTTCCGATGAACCAATGTCTATGACCCTCCGCTTCACACTCTCGATGTCCGGGTATTCTGTAAAAGCCTTTTGATCCAGAAGCTTAAGAAACGTCCCTTTTATTTCTCCAACAAGCTGTTGCTTCATTTCCATGGATAATTCACGCTGTTCCATGTTCTGGGCAACAATCGCACGGACAATCCGTTTAGCCTCTTCTAACTCTCCAGCCCGGATGGTACTGATCAGACGTTGCTCTGTATCCAGCGGATAATAGTAGGTCGTATTCTCATTTTGGGCTTCGCTACTCCATACAATTCCTTTTTTATTCATGTAGACGGCATATTCCAGAGCTTGCTTGGCTTGGTCAAAGGAAAGGCCGATTTCCGTTATTTCTGTAAAAAGATCTCCGAAGCCCGCCTGAGTAGTAATACGATACTCATTAAAAACGTACTGCGCCAAATTCTCCAGAATGCTGGTGATATTCTCTGCCTCATACGCTTTGTCATTCTCTTCTTCCTTGGAGAAAAACAGAGTTACCACTTTGTCGGAGCCCATATCCGTCATTAGTACTTCCACTCCGAGATCCGATAGGGACTGCTTCAGCAGCAACCGGGAAGCATTCAGCTCATTGAGAATCTCAACGCTGTCCATACCGGCATAGCCGTTAATCTGAACAATTCCTACATACCCAGTGTTCTGTTTCAAATTAATCCCCACCTGCTCAGCGGCTGTGAGAATCTCATCATGCGTTTTGAATTCCCCTGCTAATAGCCGCTTCAGAAATGCATCCCTGACCAACGGAAGCTGACGATTAAGTTCGGTTTCCAGCAACTTGTTCTTAGTGATCATATTGGCAATATTTCCGCTTAAAAAGTCAAATTCATTCTTGGCGGAGGCCTCTTCCTTGCCAAATTGCTCCTTCATGACGCTAAGCATACGATTGATTGGAGCGCTGTTACGGTAAGCTAATATTAGTCCGACTATCAAGCCGATGAGTAATGTTCCTCCCGTAATTTGTATGGACATTTGCTTGATCTTGTTAGCATTATCCATCAAAATAGGCCGGGGAATCCCTGTCTGGTATACCCAGCCGTTCGAATCAGAACGAGTCGTGATCACTAGATCGTCTTCATAGAACTGACTAACCTTGGTTTTATCAAAATCCGAATCAGCGGTCATATGGGCCATTTTCTGCTCATCACTTCCCTGCAGGACAATCGTATTTCCTTCAGCATCGCTGATATGAACCCAGCCTCCGTATCGCTCAGTTAAACCAGATAACAGACTAGAAATGATTTTCTCGTCTATGATCACTACCGCGACAGCTGGTGAGGAATCGTTGAAACTATCCAGAGGGAGTGACTGCATATAGGTAATAACGGAGGTTTGCATGCCCCTGCTAACATAGTCACTGAGTGGCTTGATTTCACTGCGATGGGTTTTCTCAAGCACTTCTTTGGTCCAATCCTGTAGCGGAAGATCCTTATAGTTGAAATTAGAGTAGTAATGTTCCGGTCGGTAAGAAGAACCTGGGGTTAGAATAAGATTATAATTGGCGAGGTAAATATAATAGTTTTGCAAAAAATCATTCGTCTGACCGAAAGTCAGGACATTCCGCATCGTTCTCCAAATGCCATACACGTTCGTCTCATTGTCTCTTTCATTCATCAGAACATTTAGCTCCTGGTTGACTGCCAATTGCCTGGTAAACCCTTCTACTTCCGCCATGCGGCGCTCCAATATTTCCTGACTTTTCTGGAGCTGGGTGACCCCGTTCTCAATAGAGATAGACTCTGTCACAGAAATCGAAGTCAGATAGGACATATATCCGCCAATGCTGGGAATGACCAAAATGACTACATAGGAGATTAAGAATTTACGAAAGATATTGGAATATTTAAGCGTAGTGACCCCTCCCCTAATATCATTTCGATAGCGCTATCATTACCATAGATTAAAACATTTTACTTAATAGTCAAGTGTGCAAAACCAATTTTGCAGATGTTAAACCTAAAAAGCAGCGATATACGCCGTTATCACTGCTTTTTATTCACCATCCGAATTTTTTTATCTTTCCAGCATGTAAACCCTTCTACGCTTTACCCCTCGTATGGCGGGTAGAATGTGAAGGCACAAAACCGAATTCCTCTTTGAAACGATCCATGGCATATAAAGGCATATATTCTTGACCCGAAAAATGATAATAATCCAAATTATAATCATTCCCCACCAACGGGGTAAGGAGCTCAGCCACTGGCAAGTTGCTGCTAGCATCCGGCCCAACCAGATTAAGAGTTCTTACCCCCGGCTTGAGTGGAGATTCCAGTGCCGCAGTAATACCCTTCACTACATCCTCTGCGTGGACATGCCCCAGTGTGATGAACGGGAGCGTCGGCTTGGATCCAGTTTCCAAGACAGGAGAAATCCAGCCCTGGGAGGCTACAGCTCCAAAGCGAAGATTGATAAAGTCGGTATCTTTATGATTGCGATGAAAATACCGGGTCAACTCCTCGACCATAGCCTTGCTTAGCCCATAGGCATCCGCCGCCAAGCAGGGATGATCATCTGGGATAGGCAGCTCAAGCGGTATAAAATCCTCAGTGAGTCCACCCACCACGGCAATGGAGCTCGCTGTGATGAACTTTTGGCAACCGCGGTCCAGCAGATAACGGTACAATCTCCTTGTTCCCAATACATTAACAGCAAGGCTGTCCTCCTCAGTAGAGCCGCCAGTAACAGCAGCAAGATGAATCACCGCCTGAATATCATACGAGTCCAGCCTGCTCAAATCCTCCGCTGAATCAAAAGAACCCTGAACATAGGCAAAAGCCCCTTCCGGAGCTTGGCGTGACAGACAAATCACTGTATGTTTATCCGCCAAATGCTTGACTAGAGCCGTTCCGATAAATCCACTTGCTCCGGTAATTAGAAGATTCATGCTCTTCTCCCCTTCTTTTTCTCATCTCATATCATTCAGAAAAAAGGGGCCAAAGAAGGCCCCTCCGTTCATTCATCGCTCAACTTATTCTGTCCACTGTTCTCCGCCTTGCGTACTAGGCTTCGAGATATGGTCGGTCGAAGCCTCCTCAATATCACCGAATGCCCAGTGGGAGACTGGAACATCGTTCCACCCTGGCTGTGTGACACCCATAAGTGGGCCTCTGCCCAAAACTCTGTTGATAGCTGTAACGGCTTCCGCACGAGTAAGCTTGGAATTCGGGCGGAAAGTTCCGTCACTGTAGCCCTTCATTATGCCTATATCTTGGGCTTTCTTTATCGCCGCCTGTGCCCAGTGGCCGGTAATGTCAGAGAAGCCACGGCCCGATGTTGCAGAATCCGGGCTCAGCATGGCTGTTAAACTAGCCATTTCTGCACGCGTCAATGGTTGATTAGGTTTAAAAGCACCATCGATGTAACCGTTCATTAGTCCCATCTTAGCTACTTTGGTAATGGCATCTGCCCCCCAATAGCTGGAGGATACATCACTGAATATTACGCCTGATCCAGTGGCCTCTTTCTCAGCAACCTTCGCTAGGATGGTTGCCATCTCAGCACGGGTAATGGGAGCATCGGGTTTAAAGAAGCCGCCCGGATATCCGTTGATATACGCCGAATGTCGCATTGTCTCGGCATCCTCCTTCCCATCAGTTCCAGATGCCGGAGTTGGCGTTGGCGTCAGGGTAGGTGCGGATGAAGGCTGAGCGGGTATAGACGGCCCCCCTGCATCAGTCGGTGTGGGTGTTGCTGTCGGTGTTGGAGGTTCTGTAGGGTTCGTTGTTCCGCCATCACTGGTTGGGACTGTGAATTTCAATTGATCTGTCAGCATGAGATTACCTGATTTCTTCACAGCTTTAAGTGTGTGTAAGCCGCTTACCAATCCAGAAATACTATAAATCTCCTGTTGTGTCAGTCGGCTCTGACTATAAGTATTCACGGTCTGAATCCTTTGGCCGTCCACATAAATATCTACTTCACCTTGATCTGGACCCGTAGGTGTAATCAGACGGATTCCAGTGCCCTTGAAGGTATATTCAAAGGAATCGCCATCTACTGTCGTTGAATGCACATCATTAAGATAATCGCCACCAATAATAAAGCTGAGGGTCAACTTTCCGACTGGCTGTGATGCGAGATAAGATTTGTTCAATGTAACATGCTCACCAGCTACCGTATAATCGGTCCCTGGAACCAGATGATTTGATCCGTTCGTAATGCCAATGAAGCTTTCCGGCTGTTGTAGAAGTGTAATCTCAATGTCCTGCTGAGCAGAAGATGATTTATCAAAGCTCGCTGCGATCGGATTGATCATATTCGGAATCTCTACCTTGAGCATGTCAAGCAGCATGAATCTGCCCGATTTTTTCACAGCCTTAAGTGTGTGCTGGCCATCTGTAAGCCCAGAGATACTGTACAAAATCTGCTGTGACAATCGCCCGTTTCGATAAGCGCTTACCGTTCCCTTGAATTGATCGTCTACATAGATATCCATATCCCCTTGCGATTCGTCTACCTCAGTGAACAGTTGAATCCCTGTTCCTCTGAAGGTGTATTCGAAAGAATCACCGTTCTGCTCCGCATACTGCACATCGTCATTGTAGTCGCCCATTCCTCTTCCACTACTGCGGGACCAAGTACCGTTATATTTGATTCCCGGATCGTCGTTATTAACCATCACATAACGGATGCCTGTGGAATCGCTAATGTGTACCGCTAGTGTCTGTGGATCACCGGTGTTAAAGATGATGTTTAGACTTGCCAGGCCAGCAGGTTGCTGCGCAAGATATTCCTTCTTGATGGTCAATTTATCATTAGTCACCGTATAATCTTCTTCGCGCAGTGCCACTCCATTATTTTCAATAGCACTCAGCGTATTACCCTGCAGATTAAGCGTGACGGTGACATCCTTCTGTTGTTCCGTTGCTTTATCAAACCCAGCGGAAGTCGGAGTGATAGAACTGTTCTGACCCCCAGCCGGACTTTCTGTTGTCACTTTCAGCGCGTCGAGCAGCATATAATTTCCCGATCCCTTGCTCACCTTAAGCGTGTGAGGACCGTTAGAAAGCCCTGATACACTATAAAGAGATTGTTGTACCTCTCTCGGTCCACTTGTATACGCATTTACAGTCTGTGCTGTCTCATCATCCAATGTAACAACCATTTCTCCTTGCGATTCATGCCTTTCCGTCAGCAGCTCAATGCCCGTTCCCGTAAAGGTGTACTCGAAAGAATCACCATCTTTCTCGGTATAATGCACATCGCCATTATAATCTCCATGTTCTCGGGCAGAGCTTACCTGCCATGTGCCGTTGTATTTAATGCCGTTGTCATTATCATTAATGTAAACCACATCCGTAACGGTGGTATAGCTTGCCGAAGCCGAAGCTGAAGCTGAATCCGTAGCAGGGTCAGCCACAGAGTTGAGAGCATCCTCTTGAGGAGCACTGGTAGCAGTAGCCGAGGAATCCTTTATCGTAATGCTTAGATCCTGCTTCCCTTCAAGCAGCTCCTTGCCTCCATTTCGCTTCCAATCGCCGCTGTAGCGCATCCCTGAATCATCGTTATTGACAGCTGATGTGCCGCTTAATGCGGTTACTTTAAGCATACGAGAGGCATGGGGTTCAAGGATGCCACCGCTGAATTCCTTCTCAAAGGTTCCCAGCTCGGAATGGCTCCATAGGTCGCGCACTGAAGCCGGACCCTCAAGGCCAAGATCACTCCATTTGACTTTAACCTCCGCACCCCGACTACCCAGATTGAACAAAGCAACGCTGTAAGTCCCATCTCCATTATTGGCGTACCAGACCTGCTGTTGGGTATCCATCGACACTGGATGTCCAGGACGTCCGGCCTGATTGACGGCAATTACCTCATCATTGGTAAGCAGCTCTAGTCCATAACTATCCAGCCGTGTCATGTCATTCCCTGTATAGAGCGGTACGGAAGAAATGGACCAAAACGTCATCGCAGTCTTCCGCTCATCCTTGGTCAGACCATCCATTGAGCCGTTACCAACATTCAGGGAATCGAAGTCATTCCAACCGCCAGGGCCTGCATCCCGCCACCAAAGTGCTGCTTTGGGGAATAATCGGGAAATACTCGGCCATGCTGTCAACCCACTGCCGTCATAAGATTCAACATCCCAGTCAATTCGCCAACCGTTAGCATATTTTTTCCAGAACTCTACGTAATTGTGGTCGAGTGCCCAGGACAGCTCAAACCAGATGTTATTTCTATCCAAGGCTTTGGACCAAGCTTCTACGTCACCGCGTGCATCCCGGCTCAAGTTGTCAATCCCCGACCCAGGGGTTACGCTGTCGAATTTGACGAAATCGATTTCCCACTCGCCAAGCATGTCTGCAATGGAATCCACATACTTCTGGGCACAGGGATTCGTGAAATCAATTTTATAGGTGTAGGAATTCCAATAATCCATAATGGTAAGCGGCTTGGCTGTAATATCCTGAATACGACATTCGCCGCCTGTCCCATACACCTCAAGATTTCGGTTATATGCATCGATAGATACCCCCGGGATCAGATAGATCCCAATCTTTTGCCCATTATGATGAACATAGTCAATGACCTCCTGAAATCCGTTCGGATAAAGGACGTCACTAGGAATAGGCCTACCGTATTCATCCATATCACCATTCCAGCCTGCATCAATATTAATGTATTCATATCCATGGGCCTGCAGCTTCTCATGCATCGCGTCCGATTGCTTCTTAACGCTCTCCGCCGATGTCCAGTTTCCTGCCCCATCATACACCTGCATACTGTAACTGCTCCAGCCCATATACGGCTTCTGAGCCATACTCTTCTCCGCCGCTTGCGCCACGTTACCTTTTATTCCTGTAAATCCGAACTGTGCTGCTGCAATAATGAATACTAGCAGACTCATACCCAATCTTTTTCCCATTCGCTTCAAATCATCCTTACCCCCTCATGAAATGTGGTCAAAATTACTTTGATAGCGCTTTCTTTCGGGAAGATCATAATTGAATATGGATTTCCAAGATAGGTACATTTCGGAATTTTACGTACAAATAACCCCAAAATAGAGGGGCAAATAAACAGCATAACAGACATAATTCCTGCGATTCGAAGGAACTTAGTAAAAACACTGTAACTGTACCCTGGTTATATTTGGACAATCCTAAAACAAACTCTTGTTTCCTTGTTCCAGTGATGAAAATCACTTACTATATTGGTAAAATAAAGAATAATTTAAAGATACAAACGTCACAGTAATAACCGATGAATGATATGCTGAAGAAAGGAAGATCGCATTGAAGTTGGATTTGGATGGATTAAATGCCGATTCCTTAACGTGTATGCTTAAGGCATCTTTTTCATTGGAAAATTGGGATGCTATGATTGAAGTTGCAGACAAGCTGATCACACAGATTGCAATTATATATGAGACAAGCAGTGACACAACGAGAGAACAAAACCTGAAGCGGAGTGTTCCTTATTATTTTGGATTTAGCTTATGTTCAAAAGGAATCGCACTGCAAAAGCTCGGTAAGTATTCTGAAGCTAGAATGTGTATCTTAGAATATTCTAAATTAGACTGGATCAAAGGGTTAGATGAAGAAGGACATAATGAAGTCAACTATTACCGTAATATCGCAAAAGCCAATGCCTACGTGCTAGATCTTCTGGAAGGCGAGACTGGAATCCTAGAGGAGTATGTTGAATTTATTAGAAACAGTGCTGAGGAAGAATTACTACCGGGACTAATTACCATCTTGGAATCCTCCATAAAATATAACTATTCCGTAGATTGGATTCTGAGAGAATTCGAAATAAACGCTAATGACATAGGAGCACGAGGAACTCAAGAGAGCATTAGATATTTTGTGGATTACAAATTCTTGCTGGCGATGTACCATTACAAACAGAAGAATATGTGTAAGGCGATAAACACAATTCTGGAAACCTTACTATTAAGTATTACGCTGAAAGATGACACAGGCTTTAAGAAAGCAGCGGCATTATTTGAGATCCTTAGAGACAAGGCTAATCAATCACAGCTTCAAGTGCATCACAACATAATGAAAACTATAATAGAGAGGGAGTTTACTAATGAAAATGAAAATGTTCTTCCTGACAGTCGTAGTCTTGATTAGTTCCAGCTTAATGATTGCCTCTGCAAGTGCTTCTGCTGTCGATTCGGGTTCCACCATTTACACCGTTAACAATCACGGAATGGGTCATTGATTGAATTTTTATAAGTGGATTATACAAAGGAGCGATCATCCAATAACCGGATGGTCGCTCCTTTGTTTGTAAATGAACATGATAGATTAGCTAAAATACAAAGTCCTCAGAATCATGCAGGATTATCTCGCTATAAATCCTCTTTATAAACTGTTCTTATACTCTTGCGGCGTCTTCCCGTATTGGGATTTAAACAACTTAATAAAATACTGCGGTTTCTGATAGCCGATTTCATGCGCAATTTGACTGATTCTCAAATCCTTGTACTTCAACAATTGAACCGCCTTCTCCATTCGCAAGCGGAGCACATAGTTCGAAAAGTTCTCTCCGGTTTCCTGTTTAAACAGGTTAGATACGTATACGGGATGAAGATTAACATTATCGGCTACCGCTTGAAGAGTTATATCTTTTATATTTCCTTGGATGAACCGGCGGATTCGCTCCATCAGATCAGAGCGTATATTGTCCGAACGTCTGTCACTGTAGGCTTTGATTTGGACATAGCTGCTGAAGGCCCATTCTTTTAACGGTTCATCACTCCAGCTGGCATCCATTTTCAGCATCTTTTCGATATCTCTTCCAAACACCTCAAAGATTCGTTTACCTTTCTTATGCAAATAATAAGCGTATGCTTGCAGCAGGGTAACGTATATTTCAATCCCGTATTCACGGGCTCCACTTCCCGCCCCTTCAAGTTCACTGAATATCAGTTTCAGCTTACTCTCAAATGCCGTCCATTGCTCGATATCGATTAATTCCATTAAAGTCTGGGGGCGATAAAGCTCTGCCAGCGG
This sequence comes from Paenibacillus sp. FSL K6-2859, assembly GCF_038008265.1. Classification (NCBI taxonomy): domain Bacteria; kingdom Bacillati; phylum Bacillota; class Bacilli; order Caryophanales; family Paenibacillaceae; genus Paenibacillus; species Paenibacillus sp. FSL K6-2859. The sequence goes on from NZ_JBBOYU010000001.1 coordinate 5,154,585, forward strand.
CTGGATTTCAAACATTTCTTTCTTTTGCGTCACATGAAAAAAGCTTTCCGTTTGATAGCCAATATAATCGGTATATATCGATAAAGCAGAATGGTACATGGATAGAATATCTTTTGGGAAACCTCCCCAATCGCTTATGACCAGGGAAACCTTCGATTTTAAATACAATTTGATCTGATGTTGGGAGAGTCTGGCCAAGTCTTCTATGATCGCAGAGTCCGCTTTGTCTGGTTGCTCCAGATTGGTTTGAACCAGAAAAATCAAATAATCATGTGAATCTTTACAGTGCATGATATTAAATTTCTCCGAAAAAACTTCTTCTACGATGTTATACATAGCATATTCAATCAATGAGAGGCTATAAAGATCCGTATTTGAGTAATCCTCCTCCACCCTCATACATAAGAGAATGGTCTCTCTCTCAACAGAAAAGGGAAGTCCGTATAGTTGAATCTTGTCCTTCAAAACAGATAAGGGATAATTTTTACCGGAGATCAAATCAAACAATAACATTTCTCTTAATTTGGGCAAACTCTCCCGGAAACGGTAAACAAATTTTTGCTGATTTAACAATTCATTTCCTTCTTCTGTAATTTTAACGATAATATTGCGAAGAGTTTGCTCCAGTTCCTCGTTCGAGACTGGTTTGAGCAGATATTCAGCTACTTGCTGTTGGATAGCTTCCTTCGCATATTGAAATTCATCATAGCCGGTTATAATAACGGCCTTCGTATTTTTCCATTTCTGATTTATTCGGGCGATCAATTCGAGCCCTGTCATTCCGTTCATATGAATATCCGTGACCACAATATCAACGGAATGGTAATTCAGCAGCTCCAGGGCCTCCTCGCCGGAATATGCCTTATAGACATTGGTGATCCCCATTTGCTCCCACGGAAGTCCTATCGCCAGGCTGTCAACCAAATGGGTATGATCGTCTACGATTAATATTTGGTACATCCCTTCCCCCTCCTTAGGTTAAGACTCACCTTCCCTACTGCTCCAACATAATTCTACGCAAAGTCCACCTAGCTTCGATTGACTGAGCAGCACGCCTGAGTCACCGCCATACATCAAACGCAGGCGTTGATGGACATTTTTGAGTCCGGATTCTATTTCTTCGTTAGTGGACTGAATCTTCATTCTGATAGATTCGATCACTAAATAATCAATTCCTGTGCCCGTATCCTCAACGGATACATGATTCATGCCTTCCTCTCTCCACACGCGGATATGAATCATTCCATAGTCGGAATGATTATTGAACGAATGAAGGATTACATTTTCGACAAGCGGCTGAACAATTAACCGCGGAACTTCCAAGTCTTCCATCTGCGGCTCAACCTCAATATGAAATTCAAAATCATCTCTTAACATACAATGTATTTCCAGATAAAAATGAATCAAATCCAGCTCTTCTTTCAGCCGTACCATCTTATTCCCCGTTTTAGTCGTGTAACGATAGTACTTGCTCAAATTCATAGTCATCGAAACCGCTGCCTTGTCTTCATTTAACTCAATCATACTTTTGATATAAGCAAGGGTATTGTATAGAAAGTGCGGATTGATCTGCGATTGCAGCTGCTTAAGCGTCGCATCCTTTGACCGGAGTTGCTCTTTGTACACATCCTCGATCAGCTCCTCTATTTTTGACGCCATGGAGTTGAATTTTTCATACAACAACCGATATTCCCCTTCAGGTTTGTCCGACATTCTTACGGAATAGATGCCCTTCTCGATCAAGTTCATGTTCTTGAACAGTTTTCGGAATGGAATTTGAATATTCCGGTACATCACAAAGGCAAGATATGCCCCCATAAACAGAAGCATACCGCTTATCACATAAAACATAGTCTGGTTCCGGCTGATAGGTGCCATAATATCACTGATAGGTACATAATCAACAAGATACCACCCTAATGATTCCAGTTTTTGATAATGAACCTGAAACCTCGTCTTATCGGATTTTAGCAGCATGTATCCACTTTCCAACGAGTGGTCGATCTCTCCAAGCCGGGGAAGAAATTCATCAATTTGATTAACATTTACGGAATAATTATAAATAGGATCCATTCCTGGATGGTACAGAAACGGATCTCCCGAACCATTCGTTTTAAATTCAGATAGAGCTCTCCGCAATTCTGCTACACCAAATTTAAGCACGACTCTCATATGCGCCTCGCCTGACTCCGCTGATTTTTCGGGATAAGACAATATCCCTAGGAAATAATCCTCATTAGAATCGGAATAGTATTGCCAAAATGTATCCTGCGCAGGAAGTACTTTTGGGAGTGCATTCAAGCTGGAGTTACTTTTGATGACAATTCCGGTACGAGGATAGAGGACTGCGATCACTGCTTTCCAGTCTCCATAACCGGCAAGACGGTTTATCTCTTCAGAGACAGTTCGGTTGGTTCTGTATTTATCCAGAACATCATCAAGCAAATCAGGATAGGCCAAATTTCGTACATCTGTACTTTCATACAGCATTTTCTTATAGGTATCCAGCCGGAAAAACAACTGATCCAACTGATTAGCGAACGTTTCAATCTGATATTGCTTTACCTTAATAATCTCCTCCGTCAGTACATCCTTGCTTGTTCGATTCGACACTGCAAACAGGAGCAGGATCGGGATAAGTAAAATCAACAAAGTGGCAATTAGTTTTGTGAATATGCTGAATCTACTCATGATCAATCGTCCTCTCAAATCCGGGTTCAGCATCTGGATGCCCACGCTCAAATTCCGAGAACTGCTTCTTTAATTCGGTAAAGACAATGTCAAAACCTGCCTTCTTAAGATCTGTAATTGCATCTTGATAATATTCTTCATAATTGGCTAATCCAAAATTGATTGGCTCGAATTTTTCCTTATAGACAGCCATTACCTGCGCTATCTCATTCTTGACAGACGCCTCATTGAAATGAAATCCGAATAGTTTGGAAATGCGGGAGTTCTCGTCATTCTTGAGCATGTCATGGATAATATCGTCCTCTACACTGGCAGGTGCGATAAAATAGTCCTTATTTCGCCACATCCATTCGTACATCAGCTGGTCGTTGGTTAATTGCTTGATTTTACCTTTTTCCAGTTCATAATCCTTTCCCTCTACTCCATAAATAATAAAATTATAATTCTCTTGGGTTTGCAGAATCCAATTCATAAACATCATTGCGCGTTCAGGATTTTCCGCTGCGGCCGTAATCATAAAGGCTTCGTTACTTGGGGTAGTGATAAACTTTGGTTTCTCCTTAGCAAGATAATACTCACGGAGCCTCGCATTTGGATCGGCATTCCGTACTGTTTGCAGGTTCTCCATCGCCCTCGAGACTGCACCTACCCGGAAAAGAAGCTTACCTGCATTCTCCTGATCGATCTTCGCTGCCGGATTACCCACCAAATTCTTGTCGATGATCCCCTTCTTCACCCATGATTCTCGTAAATGAGCTACTTTTTTGTATAAATCAGACTCTACATAACTCAAAATTTCTCCAGAATCCTCATCAACCATAAATAACAGCCGCTCATCCAAAGAAGAGTAGTTTCGATCTGTCAATTCACGCCACAACATTTCATGTCCTCGGTCTGTTTCCAGATAGCCATAATAACTTGGATCTATCACCTGCATTCTTTCATAAAACAATTCCAAATCAGCGATTGTCTTAATTTCTGACATGCCGACCTTCTCCAGTAAATCCTGGCGGACCATGACTGAAGAGAATTTCCCCGCAGACGTAAATGCCTGAGACGGTATCGCCCAAAGCTTGCCATCGATTACGTTCTGCTTGAAGTTTTCTTCGGGAATATGTTCAATAAGATCCTGGCCATATCGATCCAGAAGCTCATCTAAAGGTTGAATATAACCTTTATAGACAGTGACGAAGGGTGCGCCATACCAGAAAAGATCATATTTTTCTCCAGTAGATAAGGCCAGCTCCAGTTTTTGCTGATAATTGGACCATGGGATATAAGTCAATTCAAGCTTCATATTTAAATCTTTTTTAAGTCTCTCATTCAATTCATTTTCAACGAAATCACCCATACGTGCCGACAAATCGCCAGGCATAATCACCTTTAAGGTGACGAAGGGTGCCGGCGCATCTGACGTCAGCTCATTTACTGCAATAGCATTCTGTAAACCTTGCGGACCGGATACGTCCGGGCGGAAGTATTCGCTGTACAACATATAGATTATGGATAGAAAAAAGATCGCAATTATAATAGTGACAGCGGGCTTCTTCATGAACCGCTACCTCCTTCACCATAGAGCCTCATTGCTAGTCTACACTAAATATATGAAAGCGGATACAATATGTATATACCTCTGAGTTGGAACAGGAGCACATGAATTTCATATCATGTGCTCCTGTATTTCACTCAACTATTCAGTTTATAAATTGGACATACTGCAGCAGCCGTTTAATCATGACAGCAGCTTCTGCCCGGCTTGCATGGGCAGTTGGATCGATTATTGTTGCAGATTTCCCCTGGATGATTTGGGCAGTGAGCAGGGCGGCTACCGGATGTTTTGCCCAAGAACTGACTGAACCGTTATCTGTATATTTCCTGAGAATAGTGTCAATCCCATCACTTGCCGGGACGGATTTGTTCACATAATCCAGCGCTCTGGACAGCATGACAGCCATTTGTTCACGGGTGATTTCTTCACCCGGTCTAAATGAACCATCACTGAAGCCTTCAATGATTCCTGCCTCAGCCGAGGCTGCAAGTGCCCCCGCATACCAGTCTCCTGTAGATACGTCCTTAAAGCCGGCTACCTTACCTAAAGAATTAAGTCCCAAGGAACGGACGAGAATAGCCGCGAACTCTGCGCGGGTTACCGGATTATCTGGTGAAAAGCTGTTAGCTCCAACACCGTTTATAATCCGCTTGGAGGCCATTAGTTCGATGTCTGCTTTTGCCCAGTGGCCTTGAAGATCAGCGAACGTCTTAGTGCCCGAAGCTACCGTATAAATACTATTCCCGTTCCGTTTGATTACAGCTTCGGTAATCCCGCCATTATCCAGCAGTAGGGCTGGAACAAAGCTGAATGCCGTTGTATCCGGACTGAACAGGAGTGCAGTGGTTTTCTTCGCATCAATTGATCCCGGAAGAGTAAGGGTGCATTCGACATAGGTGCTGCCGAAGCTGTCCAGCTCAGTCGACAGACCGTTTACTTGCGCAATGATTTTGTAATCGAATGCTGGAGTGAGCAAGGTCAGGCCTTCTTTGCCGGCCTGCTCAGACAATAGCTCTGCCGTGCTGCCTGAAACCCGGTCTATAACTATACTTATGGTCATATCTGCCGGGCTAACGCCAAGCTTCGCCGCTAATGCCGCTACTCCCAGAACTTTGACCGGAACCTTGTAGCTTCCGAAATCCGTCTGAATCACAACGGATGCTTCCGGCAATTCATCCACCACACCTGCAAACGCAGAGGATGGAATGTTAACCTTCACACTTCCGCCGTCACTCCTCAGTTTAATGATTACTGATCCTGATTTGGCTGCAGCCGGATTGTTCTGAAGGGCTAGGAAGGCATCCTGTAGCTTCTTCACATCAATGGCTGCTATTGTTTCGCTTACACCATCCTTATTCGTTGTCCGTTTAAACGTTGCCCCATCCAGCTCCAGAATGATTCCATTATTCTGGATTACGGGTGCTGGTGTTGCAGGAACTGGCGTCGCAGATACAGGTACTGCTGATGTCGCTGCTGGCGGCGGTGTTGATGTGGCTGGTGTCAAAGTCGTTTCAGGTGTCGGCGTCGGTTCGCCTCCAGCAGGCGGGTTCGTATCCGCTGTAACCGTCAGCTTAAATTGCTTTTCTAAATTGCCGTCGGAAGACTTCGCCGTAATAACGGTTTGGCCGACACCTACTGCTGTGACCAGGCCTGCGGCGGATACATAAGCAACTTTAGGATCTGCCGATGACCATACGACCCTTGAATTACTAGCTTCTGCCGGAACTACACTGAGCTCAAGCTTCTTGCTTGCACCTGGAGCCAATTGCAACTGCTCCGGCGTATTCGCCGTTAAGCCTGTAACCCTTACTGGGGTTTGGGCAGAACTATTCGCTACATCTACGCTGCCCAAGCTCAGCCAGCCGCTTTCACCCATCTCAGCATTTGCGAAGCGGAATGTTTTGGCATCAGCATTAATTTCCTCAAGTGGATTCACATAGCGTAACAATATTTCATAGCTTCCATTACCTAATTGCGGATTATCAGCCGATACAAACAGCTTGTTGTTATCAAATCCATTCGTATTCGGAAGAATGTCTTTCAGATCCCAATCCGGATTCCAGATTTTAATGATGTCATTTCCTGATTTGGCTGCAAGCTCTACCTTCCAGTTGTAGTAGAACGGCGCTATTCCTTTGTTCTCAAGCTCTACTCCCACTTTCAGCTTTCCATCTGAAGCGTCCAGATAAGCGGTGGGCACATAATATTCATATCCCATCCTGCGTGAACCTTCAGTGGCTCTCGCCAAAGATGCAGCATCCAACGGAGTCTGGAATATCCCCTGGGCAATCAGCCAGGATGCATGGGTCAAGCCCAGGCTGGTGTAATAATCCTCTCCCTGCGCCCCTTCGATCGGAGTTGACGGTTCATTGTATTTTGGCGGATCATTATTCCACATCTTCACCTGAATTTCCGGTCTCATCTCGCCACCCATAACGTTGTTCTTCCAGAACTCAGTCACTCCTGCGTCATTCACTCTGCCCCAGAAATGCCAGCCCTGTCCGCCCAGGCTTGGCGGGAGTGTCTGGAAGGCAAAAGAATCATCATGATAACCGACATCGAAATTTCTGGTCTTAAGTGTGCTGTTGTCCATCGGATATCTTAGGACGAGCTGTGTTTGGTCGAAGGCATTGTCCATAGCGGTAAGAACACGCTTCAGGTTAGCATCGGTTGGCATCAGGTTAGGCGATTTCAGATTCCCGTCATACGGATACGTATGCCATTCGCCCCAGAAGCCAATTAATCCGATCATCACAGATCCGATCCGCGGGTCGCCGTCATAACGATTTCCAAGCGCGTTAATGAAATTATCCAAAGCGCCCAGTAAACGCTCATCATTATAGTCAGGCGCTAAGCTCGTGGCATCTTTGCCATTGTCGAATTCATCATAAGCATAAGTCTTCAGCCCTTCGTCCAGCAGGAATTTCGGTATACCTGAAGGTTTGTTCGGGTAGTCCAAATACACCCTGAACACGGATTGATTACCTCTGGAGGCTACCGCTGCTAGCCGTTTATCCAGCTCAGACCAATCAAAGTCATTCAGATTGTTCATCAGCTTGCTAAGCGGCAAATAGAAGAACTCCAAGCTGTAAGGCAGCTGTGTAGGACGATCTCTCCAATCATCGCCTACTTTGAAATAAGCCTCCTCTGAAGCATCGTAGAATGGCAGAAACCCCTTGAGCGGATTATCAACCGGTGCCTGCGCATACTTTAAGATATGAGTTCCGGCCGATGTTACCCAATCTGGCTGACTTGGATGATCAACTGGAGGGTTCTCCGGCCCTTCTCCAGATCCGCCTGTTCTGCCCGCTAATGCATATAATCCAATCTGGTCGATGCTGAGGACATTATCAGCCTGATTGCCAGGACCGAAACCAAACTGAATTTGCAGCACCTTGCTTGCGTCGAACGATGCATCGCAGGCAACGCAGCCTTGCCACTCGGACTGGGCAAACGCGCTCCATGGGATTCTCACCATTCCTGTGTAGCCTGGGGGAATCGACAGGGAACCTCCACCAAGAGTGGATGCCTTCCAGCCTTCTGCTGCATTGTAGAGTTTGACGACGCCTCCTGCTTTTAACGAGAACTCACCTTTCGGCGCATCTGTTACAAGCGAGATATTCAAATCCATATTTTTATTGCTTGATGATGTATGGTTGATCCAGAAGGTAAGTCCATCAAAGACCGACCAATCCGAATCCGTTCCGGTAAACGCTGCGCGTTTGATATTGACCCAGTCGGAGGCAGCTTTGCCCGGTGGAGGCTTAACAGAGAATTTCATCGCCTGACTGCCATTCGAATAATGAACCTTATCAAGCGTGCGAAGTGTAGAAGGTTCACCGGATTCCCAGTCTATTCTCCAAACGTTCTGCAGAGCGGCATCATCTGTGTACGATTCGAAATCCTCCAATACTTTATCAGCGCGATAGAGTCTGATGTCATCAATTGTGATCACGTTATGAACATATCCTGCTGGCGGATATCCGAACTGAAGCCCGGTTACTTCACTAGGATCCAGCACAGCAGCGCAGTCGGCCTGAACACCATCGCACTGCCAAGCAGATTGTACGAATTGATCCCACGGGATTCTTACAACGCCTTTGAATCCGGCCGGAACATTAAGCGAGCCTCCATTAAATGCCGCTGAATGCCAGCTTCCATCCGCAGCCATCTTCAAGGCAGCCCCGCCATCTTTCAGCCCGAACTCTCCATTCGCTACAGGCGTCTGCAGCGCAACGTTTAAGCTGAAATTCTTGTTATCCGTTGTTGTATTGTCCACCCAGAGGCTTAATCCGTCATAAGCGGACCAATCTCTTAGCTCCGCAGGGATGGCATGAATGATATTCGACCAATCCGAATCCGGGATTGCGACCGAAAGCTTGAGGCCTTTGCTTCCGCTCGCTTGGCCCAGCGCCCGTGTAACCGAGCCTGGCATATCGCTCCACGCTTCTGTCCAAGCTTGCCCAAGAGCAGCATTATCCCCATAAGATTCGAAATTCTCAATCAGTCCTGGTGTTTCTGTACCATTACCCGGATTAGTACCAGGGTCAGTTCCAGGTCCAGTACCGGGATCATCATCTGAGTCATACTTATCAGTGAAGTAGATTTCATCAATATATATGGTACCTGTAGTATCCCAAGTAGCTTGTGCTATCGCCACACTCCAGATCGTCTGCGATAAATCCACTCCATGGGCAGCCAAGTCGATAACGATATCTTTATAGCTGGTTGTTATCGTATCTCCACTGAATTGGCCGAGTGTCTTTGTTACGCCGCCGATACTGATACTAACCTGATTCTCCTCGCCGCCAGCAGCTCCCTTCACGCGGATGACCAGTTTCCCCGTATCTGAAAGATTCCGGCCGATGTTGGTTTCTAGCCGTGACATATTCTTATACTGCAGGACCAGTGCGCCATCTTCGATAACACCAGCGCCGTTCCCGTTGGCGAAACCGCTCGAACCTGTCCATTGATTCAGATCATTTTGGGTGCTTCCGGACCACGTCCGGGTACCATCATAATCATCCACAAGCAGACGTTTTGGCGGCAGCGGTGGTGAAGTCGGAGGTGTTGTTGAATGACTCTCCCCGATTAATACGGGACCCAAATTGAGCCAGCCTTCTGTGTCTTGGTCCGTATTCGCAAATCTCACCTTTTTAGCCTTATTGCTAATGGCCTCTAACGGATTAACGACCTTCATCACTAAATAATAATAGCCATCATTCAAATCCGGAGCAGAAATAGAAGTATCGAAATAATAGGGTTCACCAAATGGGGTGTACTGAGGATCACCAGGAAGATTCCATTCAGGATATGTCCTGATTTGCAATGGCATGACCTTTGTCATATCCCATGAGGTATCCCACTCTTTAATAAGCTTCCCGGATAAATTCTTTACTCCCAGTTCTACTTTCCAAGGATATGCGAAGGGAGCAACGCCATTATTCTGAATGGCTACTCCGACCTTAAGCGGAGCACCTTGGGCAACATTATTATAGTAGGCACTCGTCACATTTAGATCGTAGCCCATCTTTCTCACGCCTGCGGCTACGGCCGGATCATTGGCATTATAGTTGCTGATACCGCCTTGGTTAATCATCCACGTTGCATGAGTCAGTTCAATATCATCCATTGCATTATCCACATTAGTGCCGCCGCTGAAGAAGTTGTTCTGAATTTCCGGCCGTACTTCTCCGCCAACAGATTGCGTGATCCATTTATTCTCCGAACCAGCTCCCAGCATTTTGGTCAAAAACGAGTAATAGGTTCCGCCCATACTCTCCGGCTGGGTTACACTCTGCAGCGGATCACCTTCCTTATACCCGAAAGAGTCATCATGGTATCCGATATTGAACTCCGATGCGCCCGGCAAGCCGGGATACCGGACCTCAAGCTTGGTTTGATTGAAAGCAGAATCATAGGCATTGAAGATTGTTCCGATGGTTTCAGCATTAGGCATATAGTTCGGCAAACCATCCGTTTCATCCTCATCATAAGGGTAAGTATGCCACTCTCCCCATAGCCCAACGAGGCCCATATGAATAAATCCGATACGCGGATCTCCGTCATATTTTGCACCGAAAGCCCGGATAAAGTTCGTCAAATAAGTTACCATAGCAGGGTCATCGTAATCAGGCTCGATCTGGTTAAAGGTATCGTTATGACGCATTGTCACTCCACTGTCATGAATGAAATCCGGTATTGCATCCTCTTTGCCCGGATATTCAAGATATACCCTGATCGCTGCCTGATTCCCTCTTGCTGCAATCGCATTCAGCGCTGGCTCTATACCGGTATCAAATGTGTATGAATCAGGGCCGTTCATCACTGCTTTCAGAGGGACATAATACCATTCCAGGCTGTGGGGGAATGAGGTCTCCGTTTCCCAAGGATAGAAAGGTGCGAACCCTTTCAACGGATTGTCGAGCGGACTTGGGGCATACATCAAGTCATGCTTGGTTAGTGTACTATCCACTGCAGGGCTGGGATATGGATTAGAGGGTACACGCGCCTGCTCCGGGTCCGCATTGACTGTGCCGGCAGCATTCCCAAAGAACGTACTCAGTAACAAGCATACGATGAGCAATACTTTAAATGATGCCTTCCTAGTATATTGAACAGATAATAGATTCATAGAACCTCCTCGTTAACGCTGTTATCAATCAGTGTGAACGATTTCAGAATGCCAAATGGAAACAGTCGGTTTATCCTTTGTGCGCACTAAATGCAATTCCTTCGATAAACTGCTTTTGAAATATAAAAAAGAGGACGATCATCGGAACCACTGCCATGAAGGCGCCTGCCATCAATACCGGGTAATCCGTTCCGAACATGGAGACTAACGTCGCAATACCCGATGACAAAGTCATCTTCTCAGGTGAGCTGTTAATGATAAGGGGCCATTGCAGTTCATTCCATGCCCACTGCAATTGAATAATAACAATCGCAACTAAAGCCGACTTGACTAAAGGAAGCATGATATGCCAATAAATTTGAAATGGATTGCAACCGTCCAATACTGCCGCTTCTTCCAATTCCTTAGAAATAGTTAGGAAAAATTGCCTTAAAAGAAAAGTTGCGAAAGGACTGATCAGCGAGGTAATCCAAAGAGCAGTCACCGTATTGACTAAGCCCAAGTCACTCATCATCATGTATTGCGGCGTATAGAAAACAGGATTAGGTACCATCATGACCGATATAATCAATGCAAAAAGAAATGAACTTCCTGGAAATCTAATCCGTGCAAAGGCATACGCCGCCATCGAACTAAATATAACTGGAAACACGGTTTTCATTAATGCCGTAAAAATTGTATTTAAGTAATAATGCGGAAATGCCGATTGCTTGATCGCCTCTATATATCCTCTTAAGTTGGGGGCCTCCGGAAAATAACGGATCGGAATTTGCGTGGCTTCCGTCGTTGACTTTAGCGAAGTTAGCACCATCCATATAAATGGAACGAGCATAGCAATAGCGCTAATCATTAGAATGACATGAACAATCGAGTTAATCTTCCGCGCTGATGTGATCTGCACTTCTGTCTTCCCCCCTTCTTAGTCGTAGACGACCCATTTTTTTTGAAGAGCAAATTGGATCCCTGTCAGTATGACGTTAATAAACAACAATACATTGATAATTGCTGCGCCATAATTAGGATTAAAATAAACGAAAGTGTTTTGGTAATAGGCATAAACAAGTGAACGAACGGATGGAAGTGCTACATTCGTCTTCCCGATAATCAGATAGATGGAGTCGAAAATTTGCGTTGCTCCAATCAAAAGGATGATGCTCGTGAAAAAAAGTGTTGGTGTCAGCATGGGAAGTGTAATATAGCGAAACTTCCCCATTCTCTTGGCACCATCAATCTCGGCAGCTTCATAGAGTGATTTAGGTATCCCTTGCAAACCTGCAAGAATCAACAGCATATTCAAGCCAATTGCCCCCCACACGCCAACGATAACCAACACAAACATGGCATAATTGGGATTAGACAACCAGGCTACACGAGTTCCCAATATATGGTTGATGAGCCCGAAGTCCTGAGCGAACAAGACGACCCAAACCATCGCTGCCGCTGCAGGCATTGTGACTTGAGGCAAGAAAAAAACGACCCGGTAAACGGATAATCCTTTAATCTTCGTATTTAGCAATACAGCAAAAAAAGTAGAAAGGGCAAGTGTTATTGGTACAAACAGAACTACATAGTATAAAGTGTTGCGCAGATTCTGCCAAAACTCTCCATCACTAAATAACTTCACATAGTTATCAAATCCAACCCAATGATTAACGAGTCCGAAATTCTCCGACTGCTGGAATCCCAGCAGAATCGATTGAAGAACCGGCCAGCCCCAGAAAACCAATGTGCCTAGAAGAGTCGGCGCGATCATGAAATAAGCCCATACATATCTGCTTCTGGAATTCAATCTGACCACTCCCTATTCATCAGGGAATGTTCCTGATCTCCAAGAACGTCCCCTGAATCACTTTATTTTAAATAAATGGCTTATTTCGTTTCTTCTATCGCTTGATTCATCATCTCAGCGACCTTCTTCGCAGCTTCCTCAACCGAAATTGCTCCGCCCCACGCTTGCGACATAATCTCAGGCTCTTTCGCGAACCATACCGGGTAAGCTAACGAACCGCTCGGATACGGAGTCGCATCAGCCACCTGTTCCGTGAATATTTTCAGATTCAAGTGAGGTCTCGAAGTTAGCCACGCATCCTGAGTGCCATTGAATGCCGGTATAGCCGCACCCATTTCCGCCGTAATTTGCGCTGCTCTTTCAGATCCAAGGAACTTGAGGAATAACCAAGCCTCATCTTTGTTTTTACCACTTGCGGACATGACATTGCCCAGACCATTAATGATATTAGCTCGTTTCACTTTACCCTTTGGCAATTTAGCCCAATCCCATTTGCCCTTAATAATTTCGCTGCTGTCAATGTCGCTGATCCGCCAGGATCCGTCGAAAATCATCGCTAATCTGCCGGACTTGAACATTTCGGTGGCTTCCGTATCTGTCATTTGCTGATGAGTTGGAGAAGCGCCGTCGAGAGTCATTTGATAACGGGCCTGTAAAGCTTCAATGGAAGCCGGATCATCGTAGCCTGACTTACTCATATCAGCCGATAAAATACTCCCGCCATTAGCCAACATATCGTTCCAATACCCGGTCTGAGTGTCCATTTTCGCCCCAAAGCCATAGATGCCTTTATCAGGCTGACTTAATTGCTTGGCAACCTCGGCAAGCTTGGCATAATCCCAAGTATCGTCTGGATAGGGAATCTTAGCTTGGTCGAAGAGCTCTTTGTTGTACGCCAAACCGATCGTATCAAAATCCTTCGGTATGCCGTAATTTTCACCATTCAGTGTATATATGGAAGCAAGGTCTGCCGCATAATTATTTAGATCAATTTCTCCAGCCTGTATCTTGCTTGTGATCGGTTCAATGAATTTACCTGTTGCATATTTGACAAATTGACCACCATGCATCCAGAAAACATCAGGCAGTGTACCGGCAGGAGCGGCAGCGGACATCTTTGTCCAATAATCACCCCACGGAATAACTTCGACCTTGATCTTGATATTTGGATTTTCTGCCGTAAACTCCTTTGCAATGGCTTCCATTGCCGGTTGCTGAATTTTATCCCATATGGAATAGGTAAGCGTTACGTTTTTTTGAGGCTTATCAGTCGCTTTCTCAGCATTACCAGCATTGCTTTTCGGACTATTATCTGCTGTATTGTTAGTATTGCTGCTGCAGGCAGCTGTGACCAGAGCAAAAACAGTTAAGACAGTTAGAAACAGAAATGAAAACTTGTTTCTTTTCTTCATAATGACATCCCCCTAATTAGTTATTTAGGCAAATATTTGCGTAAATTCTCACTACGAATCACTTTGCCTCCCTACATATTGATTTTAATTCAATCTTACCTCCCCTTTAAATGCCTCATTTTAAAGATTTGATGCCTAAATATTAAGATAAAAAAGGTTTGCATTGAAATATAGATTAATCCATAATGTTAGTAAATAATTGCGCAAATTATTTCATAACTTAGATTGGAGTGTCTGCGATGACAATTACTGTATTACCTCAAAAAACCGGAGAGTTCTGGTGGGGAGGTGTTATAAACGAAGGGCATTTAATGCCATTTGGCGACCAGCCACATACACGTGACTTACGTTTGACGGATGATAATCAAGCTTCTCCCTTATTAATTTCTAATCTTGGAAGGTATATTTGGTGCGAAGAGCCGTTTGCCTTTTCGTTTAATGAGAGCAGTCTTACCATCGATCACAAACAGAAGCTATGCCTTGAAGATGGACACGAAACCCTTCAAGGTGCGTACCAGCATGCATCTAAAAACCATTTTCCCCCTTCCGGCGTTACACCTGACAAACTAGCCTTCACGGCACCGCAATATTGTACCTGGGTGGAAATGTTTTACGAACCGACACAGGAAAAGCTCCTCAATTACGCAAAATCCATTATTCAAAATGGCATGCCCCCTGGTGTGTTAATCATTGACGATAATTGGATGCAAGACTATGGAACATGGGACTTTGATAAACACCGATTCCCCGATCCTGCTAGAATGATCAAATCCTTACACGAATTAGGGTTTAAGATCATGCTTTGGGTGTGCCCGTATGTAAGTCCCGATAGCCTTAAATTCCGTCAATTACTGGAACTCGGCATCTTGATGAAGCATGCTGATGGTGCCCCTGTCCTGAGGAGATGGTGGAATGGGTACAGCGCAATCGTTGACTATACAAGCACAGAAGGCTCGGCATGGTTCAGGCAGCAGTTAGACAGGCTGATTGAAGATTATGGAGTTGACGGATTCAAACTCGATGCAGGAGAACCTCTATTACCTGACCTAATGGATGACATTACAAAAGAGATCGCTTGGTCACGTCCTGTTCGCCCAATGGAAGATTGTGAGTCATATGCCAGATTAGGAATCGGATACGCGCTTAGTGAACTGCGCATGTGCTGGAAACTCGGGGGACAGGCGCTCATTCAGCGGCAACGCGATAAAACGCACACATGGAATGCTACGACCGGGCTGGGCGGACTTATCCCTAATGCTATTGCCCAGGGCCTGATGGGATATGCCTACAACTGCCCTGATATGGTAGGCGGAGGAATGGATGGGGACATTAATTCACCCGATTTCCGTTTTGATGCTGAACTTTTTATCCGTTTTGTTCAATGCTCCGCTTTATTTCCCGTGATGCAGTTTTCTATGGCGCCCTGGCGGGTTTTGAATGGTGCTGAATTGTCCTGGTGTATGGACGCCGTACGGATACGATCAGAGTTAGGGCCTCTGCTATCCGGACTTGCCAGCCAAGCTGCAGAGGATGGGCTTCCAATTCTGCGTAGTCTGGAATTCGTCTTTCCGCATCAAGGCTTCCATACGATTCAAGATCAATTCATGGTTGGCGAGACCATTCTGGTAGCCCCAGTTATGAATAAAGGTCAAACAGCTAGAAGGATACAATTCCCGGACGGCCAATGGCTGGGTGATGACGGAAGCATCGTTGAAGGCCCGGCTCAGGTCGAAGTGAATGCCCCGCTTTCCCGATTGCCATGGTATCGAAAAATCTAAATACTTACATTCAGGAGATAATTCTATGAAAAAAATCAAATTAGCTGTAATAGGGGCAGGAGCAAGAGGTTTTTTATCCTACATGCCTTATGTCCAGAGGTTTCCCCACGAGGCGGAGGTAGTCGCAGTTGCCGAACCAAACGACGAGAGAAGAACGCGATTTGCGGAAGCATTCAACCTAATCCCGGAGCAAATTTATTCAACATGGGAAGATCTATTGAACGGGCCTAAGCTTTGTGATGCGCTCCTTATCTGCACACAGGATCAGAATCATTACCTGCCCACAGTTGCCGCTCTCAGGAAGGGATATCATGTTCTTCTGGAAAAACCTATGTCCAACAACCCGATTGAGTGCATTGAAATGGAGAGGATCGCACGTGAAGAAAGGCGGTTGCTTTCAATCTGTCATGTCTCGAGGTATATCCCTTTTTGGAAAAAAATAAAGCAACTCATTCATGAAGGTTTCATCGGAAACCTAATGTCCATTCAACATAACGAAAACGTGGGGTACCTCCATTATGCCCATAGCTTTGTCAGAGGTAATTGGAGGAATGATGTACACTCAAGTCCAATGATACTGGCCAAGTCTTGTCACGACATGGATCTAATCCGTTGGATTGCCGATGCAGATTGCAAGAGAGTTAGTTCCTTTGGTTCTTTAGGCCACTTTCGTGTCGAAAATGCACCTGCTGGATCAACCAACCGATGTACGGATGGGTGCGAGGTGGAATCCACTTGTCCTTATTCAGCATTACGCTTTTATATGAAAGACCCTACATTAAATCACTTTGCAGCACTCATAACAGATCCGCCTACCGAAACGAATAGAATGAACGCGATATTGAATGGTCCCTATGGAAAATGTGTCTATCGGACGGATAATAATGTAGTGGATCATCAAACGGTAAATATGGAATTCGAGAATGGAGTTACCGTGATTTTCAGCATGTGCGGGTTTACGCGCGATATAAATCGCACCATTCAAATCATGGGGACCAAAGGGGAAATTCGCGGTGATTTACTAAGCGGCTGTATCGATCTATTCGAATTTTCATCAGGGACACAGTCTATCATTCATACCCCAACCAGTGACGGTGGTCATCAAGGAGGCGACGATGGGATCATGCAACAATTCCTTTCCGACCTCCGAAATGAAAGATATATGAATACCTTGACTTCTGCGGAAGCCTCTCTGGAAAGTCATCTCATGGCCTTCGCCGCTGAGGAATCGAGACGAAGGGAGGGCGCCGTTATAGACATGAAGCTCTTCCGCCAATCTCTTACAACAACCTCCCCAAACGGCACACAACATGTTCAAACATCCTAGTAAGTAATATTATGAAGACCGGCTCGCAGAACTGCAGGCCGGTCTTCTTTCACGTCGCCAACTTTGTTCCCCTCCGTTCGGATAAAAATTTAAGGCAATTTTTCGCGCAACAACTTCGCAACTTTCGTGTGCTCTAGACACGCCAAATAGCCGTCCTCAAATTGTAGTCATTTAAAGAACGGCTAGTTCAGATCGAGCGTAGAGTGCCTGCCTCTACCCCCTATTTGCCACTTTTGCGCATGATTCCCGCTCAATTAGTTCTGTCTTCAGGCTGATTTGGACTTCCGCTATATTCTTGTTCATAATCAGCTCGGTCAGCACTTTTACAATGATAGAGCTAATATCGTATCTAAACCGTCGGACAGTAGTTAATGGCGGAACCATAAACTCCGATAGCTTTAAATCATCAAAACCAACTAACGAGACATCCTTTGGAATACGGATGTTCATCTCAGCCAATCCTTTCATCGCACCAAAAGCAATGATGTCGTTAAACGTAAATATTGCGGTTATGGACGGATCCTCACTCATCAATTGCTTCACCGCCTCATATCCATGTGCAGGATCAAATGCACCCATTAGGACATTAGTGTCGGACCATGGCATTTTAAAATCGCGAAATGCATCTTTGCATCCGTCCAGCCGGTTTAAATTCACCAGATGTTGCTTAGGCCCGGCAATGATTCCAATTTTTTGATGCCCCAATTCATGCAGATATCGAATCACATTATAAGCGCCTTTACGGTTATCATAGTCAATATAGTTATGACCGATCTTATAGGTTCTTCCATTCGTAAGCAAATACGGAATGCCGAGTTTCTCAAACTCTTCAAACACCTTGTCATTAACAAATGGATCAAAAATGATGGCTGCATCCACTTTTTCCTCACTTAACAGCTTATACGCTGGCGAGGACTGCAAGTCCGTATTATGCTTCACAATATGAATCTGATGACCATAATCCTCAAATTCTTCCTTTAAATGATTTAAGTCGGCAGAGGTAGACGGATCATTGTCGAAGAAGTCATTATTCCCTGGAACGATGACGACTATATTATAAGATATGTTTGCCAGTTTGGAGGGAGCGACACCTGGTTTTAGGTGTTCATTAACAATTTCCAGTACTTTCCTGCGTGTCTCTTCGCTGAAATTCCCCTGATTGTTCATGATCCTGGACACCGTGCTAATTGACACGTTTGCCTTTTTCGCAATTTCTTTTAGTTTAATTTGCTCTCCCTCCTATCTTCAGGAAATTTTTTGCGCATTAGAGAAATTATAGCTTTTATTATTGTATCTCGTCAATTTCTCCTCAATCTATACTTGAGAGTAATATTTTTTTACAGGACTTCAACTTCTACATGCTCCATATAAAACAAAAAAACTTGATTTCTCAAGGTTTTCACTGTGCTGCCAAGCAATTATTTCAAACATCAGCGACCATCGTCTGGTTTCTTCCCCTGCTCTTTGCCAGGTATAACGCCTGATCGGCCTTCTCCAGCAGCCCCTCCCGCTCCAATGCATGAAAAGGATAATGGGCGATTCCCTGGGAGATCGTAACCTGTGTCGGGATTGGACCCCCGCTTTGTTCCAGTGCCCGCCGGACTCTTTCAGCTACGTTGAAAGCTTCCTCAGGTCTAGTGTGGGCCAGTAAGATGACGAACTCTTCGCCGCCGTAGCGGTAGCAAACATCGTCTGGGCGAAACGAGGCAACGATAACTTTGGCTACATGTTTCAGCACTTCGTCGCCAATGAGATGGCCGTAGGTATCGTTCACCAGTTTAAATTTGTCTACATCCAGCACAATGAGCGAAAACGGTTGACCTGCGGCAATCCACTGGTTCATCGTATACTCTAACGATCTACGGTTCAATAAACCGGTCAGAGCATCGGTCACTGCTTCTTGGGTCAGTTGATCCGTCTGCTTCTGAATATCCGTCACGGCAAGCAACACAGCCTTGGTCAGCAGATCTGCCTCTCGGCTCCATTGCGGCTTTGCTTCTGGTAATACAATTTTTTCCTTGCCCATCCTGCTAACCAGGTTTGCCAGGTAGACAAAAGGCCGGGCCAACTTGCGCGCTACGAGAATGACGCCCATCAGGAGTATAATGAAGGGAAATAACGAATACCCGAGAATTGTCCGAAGGTGGCCCATCAGTTGATGATGGATGACACTAATCGGCGAAACGACTACTATCCCCCATCCGTTGGCCGGAACGCTGGAGTACCCGGCAAGCATTTCAATGCTGCGGGTGTTGCGCGCTTGCTGTTCTCCGCTTTCCCCTTTCATAAGTTTCTGCACAACCTTATTACTGCTGACATCCTTCCCAATAAGCTGTTTATCAGGGTGGTACAACAGATGCCCGCTTGCATCCACAATATAATAATAAGAACCAGAATCGTCCACGTTGTTGTCGCCAAAAATCATAGACAAAATATTGTTCTCCTGCAAATAAAATGTGCCGCTCAAAATACCGCGATATGCACCCTTGTTGCTGAAGATAGGCTGACTCATAAAAACGATTAGTCTCTTGGTGGTTTGGGTCATATAGGGGGAGGATATGTAAGGTTTTTTGAACGCCAGAGCTTCCAAACCGACTTTAGAAGTAATATGGTCGCCTGTTGTCCCCAAACTAGTCGGTACTACGTTGCGGACCAGCCCGTCGGCATCGACCACGGCGATAGAATTGAAGTAATTGCTACTATTGCGCATCAGTTCCAAATTATCATCTACTTGCTTCGGCGTTGAGCCACCGTCTTCGGAAAGTGTGGCAGCGCTGTATTCCAAACTGCTGCGCATGGACTGAAATAAGGAATCCATTGTCTTGGTCATTCGGTCAGCATTGTAGTAATTCAAATGGAGCGTAGTCTCCATCAATGATTGTTTCTTGGACTCGTAAGAACCGATCAGAAGAATGTTTGAGGTTAGTAGAACCACCAGCGTAACCAAGCCCGTAAGCAGCGATGTGAGACTGAGCTTTTTACTTTGACGCGGCTCGGCTCTTCTCAGTGTAAGCAAACTATAACCCTCCTTGAATCTTGAAAACTAGCTCAATCAATAATACAACAAATTAAGATGTTATTCGACAGTGATCTCCAATCTCTCACACCACTGTACGTCCCATTCGATATACGATGATTCATGAAATATTACATATTAAAAAACTCTTCTCCAGAACTTGAGAATTGCCAAGCACTGAAAAAGAGTATTTTCATACGTGATTATTGAAGATCTTAAAAAGTTTGGCTCAATATAAATATGAGTAAATTCACTTCGAGAAATAGTTTTTTCCATATTGGAATCCTTCATTGCGCTTAATGTAAAAGAGACTTTAAGTTGTGCAATAATTCATCAGGTAGTGGCTCTTTCATTAGTTTGTTAAGTATTTCATTCCTTGCTCCGTTGTTTTTCAAAAATGAGAATAGCAGGTTTGCGTTATCCGTACGATTCATTAGAGCATAGGCAACAAACCATACTTCAGGAGCAGACACTTGAACACTATTCCAACTCGAAGTCGGAACTGTTGGCATTTTACAAAGCCCTTTAGTAGAATGAATCGAGAAGTTTCCTAATATTTCAACCGGAGGGTTTCTTTTGTGAATTAATAGTTTATACTCACTTCCGAAAGGATAATCCCCACTCTTTAGTTCCTCAACTTTGAAGTTTCGTAGAGCATCTATGACAGTTTCTTTAGGTGCGTCAGTCATAATATCCCAGTCATGAACGGAATTGATTAGACCCAAACTTAGTAATAAACCACTCCCACCCAAGGAATAGTTAATGCCGAATTGCTCTAATTTTTCTGTTACGATAACCAAATTGTTAATATCTGAATTCATTATTCGAGAACCTTCCTTTAGTTATTTTTTCATTTAATTCAATATACCATATACTGAAAAAACAGATAAAAGAATGGAAACCTAAAGATACTGAATCGAGACTAAGAAGGCACGGCGCCATTCACCAACTATTAATTCGCCAAAATTAGATTCAGACTCTTCTCCAGCACTTTCAGTCCTGCTTCCGGCTCGATCCGGTTCCGGACAATATTCTGAAGCTCCTCAGACATTGCCGTGAACAGCGTCGCGTATTTATCGGTTTTGGGGGCAAACTTCACCTGATCCCTAGATTGAATAAACCGATCCCGATAAGGCAGCTCCCGGTAAGCCCGGCTCTCTGCGATATCAAGATTCGCCGGGACATGACCTGCTTCCCCCCAGATTTTACCGCCAACCTCCGAGAAGTACTTCACGAAGTCCATGGCGCCTTCCTGCTCTTCTTCGCTGACGTAAGCCGGAATAACCAGCGTATGTGAGCTTCCCCAGTGGGCTGAGCTGCCGAAGATCGGCGGGATAGGTATAATTCCTATGTCAAGCGCATTATTGCTCAGATGATGCCCGGCTTCCCATACCCCGCCAAACCACAAACCAGCCTGGCCGTTATAAAAGGAATCCCATGGCGTATTGTCATTCAGATCGCTTAATCCCTCTTCGAACAGCTGTTGGTAGAAGGTCAGGACTCGCACCGACTTCTCATTATAAATCACCGCTTGTTTCATGTCGGGACTGAACAGCTCCCCGCCTGACTCATAATACAGATCCAGGAAAGATTCCTGAAAATAAGGGGTATTGACCGCCATAGGCTGTACTCCCGGAACCCGCGCAGCAATCTGCCGCAGCAAGCGGATGAACCCTTCGGGGGTGTTCATTTCGAGCTTCGGCGTTCCTTCGGGAGTTAGCAATCCGGCCTTGGCCAGTATATCCTTGTTGTAATAGAGCATATGAAAATGGGTATCCAGCGGTACCGCATAATATTGTCCGCCGTAACTGACGCTCTGAAGGTTCTGTTCACCGATTTTATTGAATTGGAGCCTGCCCTGTTCCGCCAGAGCATTCAGTGGTACGATTTGCTTGGCTTTAATAAACGGCGACAACCGGTCCGCATGGACTACGGCTACATCCGGCCCTTTGCCGAAGGACAGAGCAGTGCTGAGCCTGGCATAATATTCGTTAGATTCCAGTCTGAGCTGCTTCACAAATACTTCTTCCTGGGAAGAATTATAATCCTTGATGATTTTCTCTACGAATTCACCTTCTCCGCCTCCAAAAGGATTCCAGAAGGACACTTCAACAGGTACCGGACTTTCCCGCAGGCTTTGATTCCCGGGAGAGAGATCCGCACAGCCCGGCAGCAGGATCAGACACAGTAGCAGAACCGGTACCATCCGACCCATATTTTTCATCCCACTTCACCCCCTTTAGTTCAAATCCAGTTCGGCTAATATACGTAAGCGTTTACAGAAGCTTCCACGAAGTTCATTTGCTGATCTTCCGAACCAGCCCACGATATTCCGACGGGGACACGCCAGTGATTTTTTTGAACACTTTGGAGAAATATTTTGGGTCCTGAATCCCGACTAAGGTTCCAACATCCCCTGCCTTCAGTTCTCCAGTAAGCAAGTTCTTGGCTTTCTCAATCCGAATCCGGGTCAGGTACTCCAGAAAGCTCTCCCCTACCTCCTTCCTGAACAGATTGGCGAAATAGTTCTTGCTCAGATGTACAAGCCGGCTGATCGACTGCAGCGTGATTTCCTGATAGTAATACTGCTGGATATACTGGGTTGCCTTAATAATGCTGTTCCGGTCGCTATGATACATATCTTTCATATGCTGTACCAGCGCTTCGAACGCCTGCATGAACCATAACCGGCTCTGTTCAAGCGTTTCCAGCATCGCCAGCTCGTCAAAATACTGCTTCTTGAGCTCCAGAACCTGCTCAGCATCCCTGGATACATCGGGCCATAGGGTCGTTAATATCATCAGCAACTCAAGTGAAATAATCTGCACAAGATCTGCATCCCTGCGCACGGCAAGCTGTCCGAACAGCTGCTCCAGATATTCCGTCAGCTCTCTGGACTGGAAAGCGTACACCATGGATTGAATCTGGTGGCTGCTGATCTGGAGCGCATGAGGCGGCGCCACCTGCGCCAGCAGCTCATCGCTCCCGTGAATCAGGACACGCCCGTTTCCCATAAACAGCTTTTGCTTGGCTGCATCCACGGCCTGAGCATAGGCATTCTTCACCTCTGTCCACTGCCTGGTTACACCACTAATGCCTATAGTCGCCGTCCAGCCGCATCGTCTGGATAAGCATTGAATAAGCTCTTCACTGCGGCTGCGCAAGAGGTCTATCCGATCAGCAACTGCAGGCTTTGCCGTGAGGTCTGTGGTAACTATAATATTGAGTTCACCCTGCCTGTCAGGGAAAATTTCGTAGCCGAGGGTATTTTCATTCCAAATCTGCTCCAGCATACTGCGGATCACGGTCTGTCCTTGCCCATACCTTGGCTCAACGCCGCTGCTCAGGCTGATATGTAGCAAATACAGCGGCCGTGAATCAGTGAGTCCCGCCTGCGTGAGTTTATGTCTGTCTATCTGACCCTGAACCGGCCCCCGATCAATCAGATCCATCAGGAAACTTTCCTTATGTACCGGCTCCGGGTGAACACCCTGAGAATGGACTGCCGTGTTCTTCTGCACTGCCTCCAGACTTTCCTTCAGCTTAAGCAATACTAACTCAAAGTCACGGGGCATCATATCCGATTTGATCATATATTCGGATACACTGTGTTTAATTGCTTCCTTCGCATACTGGAAATCTTCGAGGTTGCTGAGGATGATGATCTTAATATCCGCTGAGAGCCTCCGCACCTCGGCTATCAGCTCAATGCCGTCCATCACCGGCATTTTAATATCGGTAATCAGGATATCAGGCAGTCCGGTTGCCATCAACGCCAGCGCTTCCTGGCCATTCGACGCTTCACCGGTGACCTCCATCCCGATGGTCTCCCAATTAATCATCGACCGGATACCATATCTCACGATAAATTCATCTTCTACGATAATGACCCGGTGCATCTCAGCGATTCCCCCTTATGTCATTTGTCATCAAAGGCAGCTTGATCCGTATTGACGTTCCTGTGCCGGGCTCACTTTGGATCTCGATACCGTACATTTTTCCGCAAATGAGCTTAATTCGTTCATCCACATTCGCCAATCCTATGCCTCCCGATTTATCCTCATCCGGCGCTTGCTCGGTCAGCAGACTGCGGGCAAATGCGGGGTCCATCCCCTTACCGTTATCTGCCACCTCGAACCATACAAGGTTTCCCGGCGCTTTGCGGCAGGATATGCGGATGCTGCCGCCGGACCCCATATCCCCAAAAGCATGGATAATCGCGTTCTCGACAATCGGCTGCAAGATCAGCTTGGGCGTCCGCAGGTGGCGGACTTCATCGTCCATTTCAACGAATGTCTCAATATTGAAATTGAAGCGGAATCTCTGAATGCCCAGATAACACTGCACATGCTCAATTTCCTCTTCCAGCGTAACGGTTTCTTCACCCTTGCCCAGACTGATCCGCAGCAGCCGTGACAATAAGCTGACCATCTCTGCCGCGTTGTTGGCTTTCTGAATCAGGGCCGTCCATTTAATAATATCCAGCGTGTTGTAGAGAAAATGCGGGTTAATCTGCGCCTGCAGTGCCTTGAGCTCGGCCATCCGTTTCTGGTCCTGCTCTAGATATACCGCTTTCAATAGTTCATCTATCCGCGCAACCATATAGTTGAAATTATCACCAAGGATATCGAATTCGTCATGCCGGCTTTTGGCTTTGTAGCGGACGCTGAGTTCGCCGGACATCACCTGCCGCATCAAACGGATCATCTTCAGAATCGGATTGGTGATGGAATTCGCCAGCACAAGCGCGGCAATAACCGAGAAAAATATACAAAGCAGCCCGACGAAGATAAAGATCTGCAGCAGACGGTTCGAATCCTGGTACAGCGCAGCCTTAGAAATGACATTCACAACCACCCAATCATTGGTGTGAAGCTTCTTGGCATTCACGATCAGGCTGTCGCCGTTGTAAGTGAGCGGGAATCTCGTTTCCTCCGGTCCAGAATGAATGAGCCTCTCGTAACCCGCCTGACCCAGCACCTCAGTCACACTTTTGCCGATCAGCCGGCTGTCCGGATACGAGACCAGCATACCGCGCCCGTCCATTACAAAGCTTTGCAGATCCCGGTTGTTGCTCACCGCCTTCGAGATCAGCTCCTTTATGACATCTTCACGGATATCTAGGACAGCAACAATTCCCAGTGGGCTGTCATCGGATATTTTATACAATTGCTTGGCTACCGAGAAGACGTGTGTACTCTGGGAATTCAAACTGTCCACATAGGTCCCGTAACGGGTCGGATACCAGCGGAAATTACTGCCGCCCTCAAGGGTCTGCAGGAACGGCTCCACCTCGGCAGGGATCCGCTTGTTCCAGCGGTAGATTCCCTTGATATAATGTTTCCCGGATACAAAAGAAATGGACTGCACATCCTGATTAATCGCTACAATCGTGGACAGCTTTGTCGTCAGCGACAGACTATCCACATCATAGCTGGCCGCGTCTGTCCGATCAAGAGTCCGCAGCATACCCACAATCTCGTTGTTGTTCAGCACCTGCATCATCATGTCCTTGTAGACACCCAGCCGCGTATCCAGATTGTCGGCGGTTTGATACAGCAGATGCTCGGAATACTCCGTTACTTTGTGATTAATCGTTGATTTGGAGATCGAAAATGAAATAATCCCCATGACCACCAGCGGTGTCAAGGAGAAGAGAACGAGAAGCAGCATCCACTTATAGCGCATGCTGCTCTTCATTATTTTGATCCAGGATATCAAGCGGAAGCGCAAGGGCCTGGCAGTACTCTCTGGAGATTTAAGCATGCCCTATATCCTTTCTCGTTGTAGAGTCTTGAGACTGGAAATCTTAAAGATTAACCCTTGACGCCGGACATCGCCACGCCCTGGACAATATGCCGCTGCAGCAGAATAAAGACAATGATTGTCGGAACCGCCGCGATTGTACTTGCCGTCATAATCAGATTGAGCGACATGTTATTATTCGACAAAAAGGTGGGCAGCCCTGCCGAAAGAATCATATTTTCCTCAGAAGTAATGGCCAGATAAGGCCATAGGAAATTATTCCAGGAGAGGATAAAGAAGAAGATTCCCACAGAAACCATGGCTGAGCGTGTAAGCGGCAGACAGATGCTCCACCATAACCGGAAGCTGCGGCTACCGTCGATTTGCGCGGCTTCAATGTAATCCTTGGGTACCCCGTCCATGAATTGCTTCAGCAGCAGAATGCCGATAGGGTTGGTCAGTCCAGGCAGGACAATCGCCCAGATGTTATCAATCAGCTGCAGATGCAGCGCAGTTTCATAAAGCGGAATGAGTATTGCTTCCGTCGGAATCAGCAGACCTGAAACGATCAGCACATAGAATATTCCCCGTGTCCGGAATGGCAGCTTGGAGAACGAGAATGCAGCCAGCGAGCTAAGCAGAAGGGAGATTACGGTCGTGAGGACACCAATGACCAGACTGTTCCATGTCCAGTGCAGAATTTGCGAGTCCCGGATGACTTTGACATAGTTATCGGTATTCAGATCTGACCATTTCACCCAATCAGCCAGCGTATATACGTTCACACCATCAGGCTTCAGGGAGGTGAGGAACATCCAGATTAGCGGGAAAATAAACAGCAGCGCAAGCAGAACAGCAGCGATATTTAAAGCGAGCTTTTTCATGAATGTCTCCCTCCTATCCGTCTTTCCGGTCTGTGATTTTAAATTGAACCACGGCGATCAACAGCATGATGAAGCAGAAGATCATCGACTGCGCTGCGGCCAGGCCGAACATGTCTTTCTTGAACCCTGTAACGTAAATATACCGGATCATGGTATTGGTGGAATCCCCCGGCCCGCCTCCGGTCATAATTTGCACCTGTCCGAACAGCTTAAGGCAGTTGATAATCTGATAAAAGATCTGGATCTTCATTACGCTCGACAGCCCCGGCAGTGTAATGCTCCAGAATCGCTGCCAGGCATTGGCGCCGTCAATCTTCGCCGCTTCGTAATGATCGGTGGGGATTTCCTGCAGTCCGGCAAGGAACAGCACCATCACAAATCCCACGCTCCACCAGTCTGTCGCAATCGTAATCGCCCACCACACAAATCTGTGATCGGTGAGCCAGTTGATATCTGCATGGATGCCCAGTACATCCAGAGCTGCGTTCACTGGACCGTTCTTCGCGTCGAACAGTTTCAGCCAGATGAAGCTGACCACGGAGACCGACAGGACATACGGCAGGAAGAACACGGAGCGTATCAGGGTCCGCAGCCAAATTCTCTGATTGATAATCAGTGCCAGTATGAGTCCCAGTACGAGTACGGTAGGTGCGCATAGCAATACAAAGTAGAAAGAGTTCCACAAATACGAATAGAAATCCGAATTCCCCAGAATTTTCTTATAGTTAGCCAAACCGGCGTACTTCTGCATCCCTTGAATGCCCCAAACATGCAGGCTCATCCAGGCTCCGCGGATTACCGGCCACAGATAGAACACCGCAAATGGTACCAGGAACGGAATCAGGTACAAAATGGCTTTCAGTTCCTTCAGTAGGTGTATAGGCTCTGCCCTGCGAAGAGGCGCAGCAGCCTTATTCTCTCTTAAAGTCCGCTCCATCGGTCATACTCTCCTTCAATCAAAATGGCGCTTATGCCTGGAGGCAGCCCCCGCCTTACGGGCAGGGACCTCCCCTTTCCGGCAGAATGAGTTAGTTCTCCAGCACTTCGTTAATCTGTTTCTCCAGTTTTGCCAACCCGTCTTCGGGAGTCTCGCTGCCGAAAATAATGTTCTGCAGTTCTTCGGAAATAGTAGTAATGATTGTTGTGTATTTATCTGTCGGCGGAGCAAATTTCACGGTCTTCTGCGCTTCGATGAATTCACTGCGGTAAGGCAGGCTCTTATAAGCATCGCCGGTGGTTACTTTACTATTCGCAGGCACATGTCCTGCCTGTCCCCAGATCTCTCCACCAACTTCAGAGAAATACTTCATGAACTTGGCTGCGGCCTCCTGCTTCTCAGCAGTTACATAAGACGGGATTACAAGCGTATGGGAGCTGGCCCAATGCGTCTGGCTGCCGAAGATCGGAGGAAGCGGCATAGCGCCGATATGCAGTGACTCATCTCCTAGTAACAGTCCCGCTTCCCATACCCCTCCGAACCAGAAGGCAGCTTTGCCGTTATGGAAGGTATCCCAAGGCGTTTTATCATTAAGATCGGAGTATTTGTTGTTATAGATGTCCAGGTAGAATTTGAGGACATCCAGTGCCTGCGGATTGTTGATGCTTGCTTTGGTCATATCCGAATTTAGGATATCCCCGCCGGCTTCATAGTACATATTCAGGAACGGCTCTTGAAAATAAGGAGTGTTAATCGCCATCGCCTGAACATCCGGCACTTTGGCCTGAATATCCGCCAGCGTCTGCTCGAAGCCCGCCGGTGTCATTTCGCCCAGCTTAGGGGTGCCGTCTTCGTTCAGCAGATCCGCCTTCTGCAGAATATCCTTGTTGTAGTAGAACATATGGAAGTGAGTATCCAGCGGGACAGCGTAAGGTTTACCATCGTAGGTCACACTCTTAATATTGGATTCAGAGATCTCCTTCAGGTCAAAGCCGACCTTGGAAGCCAGCTCATCTACAGACACAATCTGCTGTGCCTTCACGAACGGGGAGATCCGATCCACGTGGGCAATGGCAACATCAGGGCCTTTGGAGGAAGACAGCGCCGTACTTAGCTTCGCATAATACTCGTTGGATTCCAGACGGAGCTGCTTGACCGTTACTTCCTGCTGGGAGTCATTGAAGCCCTTGATGATCTGGTCTACGAAATCCCCTTCCCCGCCCCCGAACATGTTCCAGAAAGATATCTCTACCGGACTGCCGCCTGCATTCTCTGTTTTTGCCGGTTCATTTACCGCCTTGGCCTGCTCACCGTTCTCTTTGTTACCGGATGAGCATCCCGGCAGGATCAGGGCCAGCGTCAGCCCGGCCGACAGCAAACTTGTGAACTTCTTATTCATCCTCATTTGAACAACCCTCTCGTCAAAAAAGTTTGTATGCGAGAGCCCCTCTGCGTTTATGTAAGGGCTTTCTTGACTCTTACTCTACAGGGAATACCGCATGTGTTGAACCGACAAACCGCCGCTCATTGGTGAACAAACGAAAGATATTAATAACGAGGGGAACCCCAAAAGGTAGACGATCGTATGGCAGGTGGAGAATCGTACGGTGCAGAGATAGACTTGCGTTATCAAAAAAAAAGAAGCCCTTAAGGGCTCCAAAATTTTCAGATTAGTTCACTGTAATATTGTCGAAGCTGACGCTGTTGTTAAAGCCGCCCCGCACCCCGATGGTACCAGAGGTATATACTGCATCGTTCATGTTGATCTTAGGCGTGGTCATATCTCCGACGTATAACTTAATGTTCCCGCTGTTCACAACCACCTTCATATGATACCAGGTGTTTACTGCAATAGGTGTTGCTACCGTCTGCAGCGGTGTCCAGCCGTTGTTGAAGCGTCCCAGCCAGACCTGGCCTGCGGAATCAATACCTGCGGCGTAGCCTTTCTGCAAATCGGCTCCAGTGCCCGGATTGGTCAGATTGAAGATCAGACTGCCCTGGCCCGCATTATTCAGCCTGATGTCGCCCTCCAACGTGTAGTTCATTTTGGAAGGGTATGGGGTAAGGACCGATTTATCCGCATTGACCGAGCTCAGGTTGTAGGTTCCGCCGCTCACAGCCCACGTTCCCCCATAACGAACCCATCCGCTGTCATTCGCAGAAAAATCATTGCTGTACGCACCGCTGAGTGTACCGAAACGGACCTGGACATTATGCCCGCCGACACTCCGCTCCACAGAATCAACCATCGCAATTTCATTTGCACCCGTCTGGTACATTGCAGTCCACCACGAATTCCCGAATGCCGGTACATCGTTATCCACCCATGTATTGCCGTAATCGTTGCTTAAAGACAGCACATTGGAGTTGGAGCTGAGCAGCAGACGGCCATCAGTTAAGGAGAGGAGATAAGGCCCGCCCTGCTGATTGGTCGATACCTGGGTGCCGATGCCGCTGGACCAGGTCTTGCCGTCCGTACTTTTCTTAGTGAAAATTTTGCAGTTCTGCGTTCCGCAGACTTCAAAAGCGACAATATACTGTCCGTTTGTCATCTTGCTCCAAACCGGCATACCTGGACGCGCTCCGGCGTTAGATGGGTCCCAGGCTACATAAATCTCATTCCCCCAGCTGGCTCCGCCATTGGTGGAAATTTTCTCGGAGAGGATCTGGCTGTAGGAAGGATTCTCAGTTACATGCCTCTCACTCGCATACATGACAGCTACCGAGCCGTCATTTAGTAGCTGCATATGCGGCTCATATACACCCTTATCCGGGTTTCCAAGAGAACCTGCGGTGCCGTTATTCTCGTCGATTGTACTCAAGAAGCTCCAATTCGCGCCTCCATTCACACTCTTATACACTCTGAGCTTATACGATTCCTGCCAGCGGACAGAACGCATCGCCAGCAGAAGGTCGCCATTTGCCAACTGTACAAACTGCCCGTTGTCCAGGTCACGCCCGTCCTCCCATAGAGTGGACATCAGCGACCAGGTGCGGCAGTTGTCTGTACTACGGAAGACCTGTAGCCGGGTGCCGCCCCAGGAGACTTTGGTGTAGCCGTTGTTGTCGTAAATGGCGGCCACCGCCAGCCAATCCCCGTTCGCCAGCTTGATCATCCGAGCATATTCAGCCCCAAAGGTTCCGGGTCTGAGCCCGCGGGCATCGGTGCCCGCATCCGTGAAGGTGTTAATATCGGTAATCGTGGATGATGTGCCCCACACTACCGGGCCATTCGCTGCAAAAGCCGGGATGGCTGTAAGGACCAGAAGCAGACACAGGGAAGCAGACAGCGAGGTGAATAATTTTTTCAACAAATAAGCCCCTCCTCTTGATCTTCAATTATGAAACCTGTTGAACGCACTCATATGTAAGTGCTTTCAAACAAGATTCTAATCTGCTTCACCTTGTCATTGAACCGATAATTGACCGTTTTTTAGGCAACAAAGTTATGATTATTCTGCTGCTGACAAATTGATCTTCCGGATCACTTCCAGAGGAATTTTCGGCGTCCGGTCCGCTGTTAGCAGTCCGTTCACTTCCTGCTGGACATCCGTAATCTGCGTGTAGCAGTATCCGCAAATATAAGGCGTGTCCTTGATTGCCTGCGTAATCTTGCTGAACCGCCCGATGAACGCCTCCTCATTACTTACCTGCTCTCCGTAGCCCCAGCCTTCGTCGGAATTAAAAGCAATGCCCCCGAATTCACTGACCATCACCGGCTGGCTGCGGTATTCATAGCCTTTTGCCATCACATATTTCCAGTTGTTGAAAGATAATCCTCCGCCTAGTACGCTGCCGGAGTCAGCATAACGCTCTAGCAAGGCATCTCCGCTCTGCTCATAATCATGCAGGGTGATGATGTCACTGATTGTATGCTCCCAGCCGTCATTCACAATGACCGGACGATTAGGATCAATAGCTTTGGTCAGATGATAAATGGCTTCCGTAAATTTCTGCTGCTGCTTATTCGTGTAGACTTGCGGAATACCCCAGGATTCGTTAAAAGGCACCCAGGTGATAATTGAAGGATGGTTATACTGCTGGCGCACAATCTCTGTCCATTCATTCGTAAAGCTCTCCACTGCCTCATCATTGAACTCGAAAGTCGCCGCCATCTCCGACCAAACCAACAGGCCTTTCACATCACACCAGTAGAGGAACCGGGCATCCTCGATCTTCATATGCTTACGCACGCCGTTATAACCCATAGCCAGAATTGCGTCGATATCGGCAATCAGCGCCTCTTCTGACGGCGGGGTCAAGTGGCTTTCCGGCCAATAGCCCTGATCCAGAATCAGCCGCTGATACATAGGCGTATTGTTAAGCAGCACCTTGCCTTGTTCGATGGAAATTTTGCGGAGGCCGAAGTAGGAATATACCCGGTCAATGACCAGATCATCTTTATATAAAATAAACTCCACTTCGTACAGCGCCGGTGCCGCAGGTGACCATGACTGCAGCTTCCACGGGCCATTCGCTTCATGGGTCAGCTCCACATCCAGCTGCAGCCAGGCCCGGTCTACATGCAGCGAGACCTGCTTAAATGTCTTCTGCTGCGTGCTGATCCGGGTCTCCAGGCGGAGATTATCCTCCGCTGCCTGTGTCTGATATTCAAAACGTACCGAGCGGTTATCAAGATCCGGCGTGATTTTGACAGCCTTGAGATAGGAGGGCGATACATACTCTATCCACGCACTTTGCCAGATTCCCGTTGTCTGCACATAGAAGCACTCGAAGTTCTCATCCACCCAGCGCTGCTTGCCCCGCGGCTGTGTACAGCTCTGGCTGTCTTCCGCTTTGACTATCAGCCGGTTGTACACTCCTGCACCAGTGTTCACATAATCGGTAATATCCAGCGAAAAGGCCGCATAACCGCCTTGATGCCCACCGGCGAAGCAGCCATTAACCCATACCTTAGCGGTATAATCGACTGCCTGGAAATTGAGTATCACTCGCTTACCGTTCAAATCAGCAGGAAGCTTCAGTTCCCGCTCATACCATACATAAGGATGGAAGGCGGTCTCGCCGATTCCGCTGGCCTGCGTCTCATAAGTGAAAGGAACCTGTATCTTCAAATCCCCGTGCAGATGCTCATTCCATTTGTCCCGCTCGCCAATGTTGTCATTATCAAACCGGAAATCCCATTCCCCGTTAAGGCTCTGCCAGTCGTTACGGACGAACTGCGGCCGCGGATAATCCTTGATATAGTGCTGGGTTGCCATTAAACTGCACACGCTCCTTATGAACAATATTTTTGTTTTATTACAATAATTATGTATTAATTATTACAGAATCTTCTGAAATGTCAATCGTAGAATGCATAGAAAAAAGAACCTTTGCCTATGGCATCAGGTTCTTCGCATGTTCATCACTTTGCTGTCAGAATCAATTACTGCTGATTACTGTACGGTATAAAAAATCTTCATCACCAGATCCTGTTCATAATCGCCGAACTTTTTGCCGAACAGATTCATTCCGCCCTTGAATACCGCATTCTCCTTCACACCCACCCGCAGATCCACATGGTTCTGCTTAGTAAGCCTCAGTTGGCTTAGATTGACGGTTGATATCTCTTGGTGGTCAATGGTGCTGCGGGTGTTGTCTACACTCCAGGTCTTGAGCGAGCCGAATTGCGTTCCCGTATCGAGCCACCAGGAAGGATTCAGCTTCCCGCGTCTGCCGCCGAAATCACCGGGCGACGTCCAGGTACCAACCTCCACATTATTGATCCACAGCGTAATATCCGAAGGCCAGTCATTCTCATAATTCGGCGCCTCGGAACAGATTTCCATCGAGAACTGAATCAGGCGGATGGCAGCCCCTTGCGGAATTTCCAGCGGATAGCGGTACTCGAGATAGCCCTTGCGCAGCCAGAGTAGCTGGGCATGAACCTTGTCAGGATGGAAAAAGCCCGCCGGCGAGTCCTCCACAATAATCGGCCCTGTCTCACTAACCATGCCGCAGGTTGGCGCTGCTTCACAAGCTGTGAAGTTACCGATCGGCATCTCAATTTCATAGCAATAATCGCCTTGATCCGCCTGCGCACGACGTTCCGGTACATTTATGACGATCTTGATATCATCATAGATGCGGCTACAGACCTTCATGGCTCCGCGCGAAGCAGGCAGCAGCTCGGTCTCAATCAGCTTGGCTTGTTCCAGCACCTTCACATTCGAAGCGGCGGTGGATACCGGTATCTCCAGCGCTTCAGCCAGCTCCACTACATTCATTCTTCGGATGTTCAACAACTCCAGCATTCTCAATCTAAGCTCCGTAGACAGCGCATGTGTCACTTTCACCAGATCATCAAGATGTTCCATGGATAATTCCAGAATATCGATCACTCCGCTTTGCTATCTATTTGAACTATAACATTGAACTTTTGAACTCTTATTTCCCCTTTTTGGCAATGATGTAACTGCGATGGAACGGGAAGAAAGCAAATTCACTATTTCGATTTAAATTCCTGCACAAAATACAACATTCCCCTCATTAAATCGGCTTTAATCAGAAAATATCTGGTTTGAGCAGTGTAATCATAACACAGCGGTCACAATAACTGTCACCTGCAGCAGCGTACCGCCTAATAATAAACGCCGGCCGAGCCATTGCTTTTCCCTTACCGATTCGACAAACACTGGCGTATTTCCTTTCGCTGCAGGGCAGGTTCGTAACTTGACGATTGTTATAGGTACATGGCTTAATGCCTTCTTGCCCAAGATATTCAAACAGATTGTTTTTCAGATGTTCTACAGTCTCGAATGAGTTGCTGTACCTCTTGAAGAAAAGCCGCACATGTTATTCATAATCCTTGTTTGTTCGCTGGCTTCCTGTTCTTTCTTCCAGAACAAAAATTGCGACAACGCTTCTGTCTATACCACTGCTTTGTTGTTCTTAATTTGTTTAATTCTAACCATAATAAAAACCCCCTTCTAGAACTTGTTATTATACAAGCACTGAAAAGGAGTATTATGACCTTGAGTCCTGTATACTCGAATGTTATTTCCAGACACACAGAACCCTAGCTTATTATAGAAGCTTTCCTTTAAGAAAAACAAAAAAACCTTGATTTCTCAAGGTTTTCACTGTGATGCCGAGGACGGGGGTCGAACCCGTACGGTACTCACGTACCGCAGGATTTTAAGTCCTGTGCGTCTGCCTGTTCCGCCACCCCGGCATATTATGTGTTGTTGCTCCATACGTTGTTTATGTATTAAGCGACAAGAAATATAATATCACGAATTTCGATAACGTGCAATACTTTTTCGAAAAAATATTTATGCCATAAAAATAACCCGTTCCAGCATATGCCGACACGGGTTATTAAGCATGTCGTTTATCTGCGTTCGTCACTTCTGCTTCTCATTCCGACAAGACCCAAGAGTCCAAACAATCCGAGCCAGCCCCAGTTAGATCCTCTGCTGGTAGTTCCAGTATTCGTAGTTGTGCTGGTTGCCCGATATTTACCGTCTGTTGTAGTGTTGGATAGTGGAGTTACCGTATTTCTGTTGTAGTTATCCCGGGTGTAGTTGTCATTGTAGTTAGTGGTGTTAGGTCTATAATTTTCCCCTGTGCGAATCTTATCTCTCATAATGCTCTCATGCTGATTCATCGTTCCCGTAGTACCGTTCATTAGATTGCCTTCCGTATTCATCATCCGAGTGTTATTCATGGTACCATCCATGCCCGTATTCGCGTTCGGGATACCGCCTAATGCGGCTGACCCGATTGGATTAGCGTAACTAGCTCCCATTATACTCAATGACAGTACAGTGCAGCATGCAAGGCTTGTTATTAGCTTATTCACAACGTTATGCCTCCCTTTATGGTTAGTTATCATTGATAACTTCCCCTTGGGTGGCACTGTCTATACATGATTAGCTTTACTCTTTTACTACGTTCACTGTCTTACTCGCTGCGTCATACGTAACCTTTGCTCCAAGCGCCTCAGCTAGAGCACGTACGGGTACATACGTTATGCCGGTATCAAGAACACCATCCGTAAGTTTAGAACCGTTTAAGGTTATTGTTACTTTAACGTCTTTGTTCACCTGCTCATCCTCCCCAGTAATCCTTTTTAAAGCTTCATTGACCTGATCCGTCGTAGGACGTTTACCTGCCCGAAGTTGAGTCGTGGTTAAGCCGAAGGCCATTTGCAGATGTGAATAATCTTTAAAAGACGTCCAGTCTCCTCCCCACTCAAGCCCTAGCTGTTTTCCCACCTGTACAACCTCTTGCCAGTCCGCAATTTTATCTTTATCACCATCACGATTCATATCCCAGGAAAGACTTTTTCCATCCGGCAGCAAAAGCGCAAAGTCAAACGCAAGGCCATAATTATGATAGCTGGTTCCACCCTTGGCGTTGGTAACTATAGGTCCAGGCTT
This sequence comes from Paenibacillus sp. FSL K6-2859, assembly GCF_038008265.1. Taxonomy (NCBI): domain Bacteria; kingdom Bacillati; phylum Bacillota; class Bacilli; order Caryophanales; family Paenibacillaceae; genus Paenibacillus; species Paenibacillus sp. FSL K6-2859. Next base: position 5,190,734 of record NZ_JBBOYU010000001.1, read on the forward strand.
ACTTCTCCCCTGCGCATACAAGGCATTTTGTTCAGCAATCGACCGTAACCCCTGAGTAATAACGATGGGCACTCCTCTGGCATAGCTTTGCTGAATCAAAGCCTTCGCCCCTGCTGCCAAAACAGGATGAAGCCCAACAAGCCTCGCCGCCGATTTGTCCCTCACTTGATCTAAAGTCAGCATAGAATCACCCCTTGGTATAATCAATGATCCCGCTCCCCCATTCGCTTGTACTAATACCCCTGCTTGCATCAGCAAAAAAAGACCCCGGTATCCCCGAGATCTCCCCTGAAAAGCACTTATTCATAGCTTCTCCACCTTGGATCAATTCCACAAAAAAGGGCAAAATATTAGCGAAAGGTGGGAACACATATGGACATTCATAGCGATAGCTATAAAGTTGCTGCCCTGAGCGAGCAGGAAGAAGCGCTCGAAATTATTCGAAATGCCGAAGCTTCCATTGCACATCTGACCGGCAACCCAACGGTGACCCTAATTGCTTATGAAAAAAGTGAAGTCAGCGGTTCTCAGCATTAGACGATGTAAACCTCCACGAGGTCATCTACATTGATCCACTTCCATTCCTCCGCCCACTGCAGCTTAAACTCACGCGAGTGGGTGTGAATGGAAGTCACAAAACCACTTATTGTCTTATTCTCAAAAGGATCAAACAGCACAGCAGTGACGCGCACATGACTCCGTAACGATAAGGCCAGTGTACATTCGATCTCCTCCAGCTTCTGCTCATCAAGAATAGGCTTGATGCGGCGCAGCGTCTCCCGTTCATCCCTAATAATTCTTACCTTGTGCTCCGGCAGCATCATGCGACTGCTTTCCCAAAGTCCGTTTTTCTCCAGCTTTTTGCCCATGGTATCCCCTCCCTAATTTCTATACTTATTCCGCTATGCACGAACGTATGTTTGTATTATATCCACACCTTCGCTGAATAATCAATAATCAGGAAAAAGATACCTTTTATAAATCCTCCTCTTCATTTAAAAGTTGTATAATACTGTATATCTAATTGAGAGGAGCTTTCCACTTGAAAAAAAACAATGCCCTGCTCATCCTAATCCCTGTATTATTCCTGTGTCTATACCCCCTCGTATATCGAAGCAGTACCCTCTCAGACCTCACAAAAGGAATCGTAGCTGGTTTATTTATAGGATTATCAGTGTTACCTCTACTCAAGCTCAACATCGCATCAAAAAGACGCTGACAGTTGAACTGTTCAGCGTCTAACTTCCGATCTATTCTTGAACTTTCTCTGATTCAGCGGTGGATTGACCATCAGCATCGATGAGTCCTGTTGCTTCTCTTGCTTCATTAAGCTTGGAAATGCCGTATAGCATCGCGACGTCAGCGTTCTGATTCAATTCCTCGAACTTCTCAGCAGTGACCTCTGCGGAATCAGCACCTTGAGAGGCCTGTTCTTTTAGAGAATAAGCACTTTGAAAAGCAATCTTAGACTCATCAAGCAGCTTACGAATGTCTTCGGGCAAGCTAGAGGAAATTTTCACTTTTTCAGCCTGATTGGATAGGTCTGTTGCGGTCTTCTGGAATTCGTTAATCTTCTTCTCCAGCTGCCTGTCCGAAAGGTCTCCTGCTGAATAAGCAGCAATAGCTTCGTTGAACTCCGCTAAAGATGATTTTCCTAATTCATCAAGTTTAGACATTTCATTGTAGAAGTTTTGCACGGTTTCCTGCACTTCTTCTTCCGAGGCAGGTGCCGATGAAGTTGAATTATTATTGCTGCAGGCGCTAAGGATGACAGTCAGCATTAGCGTTCCTATTAGTAACACTTTTTTCATTATTTATCCCTCCACTTAACAGAATAATGTCGGTTTGTGTAAAGCGCAAATGAAATTTATGTAAAACGACTATTATGTTATAATTATTTTAATTGTAATCAGGGAAGGAGAGGTATTTATGCCTTATTGCACAACCTGCGGATCAGAATATAAGCAGGGCGCTAAATTTTGTGGAGAATGCGGAACTAGCATGGACGGCACCGCTCCAGTGACCGCCCGCCGTCCATCAGCAAATCCAAATGCTACTCAAGAAGTCGTTCTCTGGAAAGGCAAACCAGCCAGTATCTCTGATCGCCTCAAAGGAATCGTACGCCTAAACACTACTACGTACACCATTACAAGCCAGCGCATTATGGTAAAGACCGGACTTATCGGTAAAAATGTCGAAGAGATCGAATTACTGCGTGTACGCGATTTATCCGTAGCACAATCTATCATGGACCGGATGCTCGGCATCGGTACATTAACTGTATTTTCAGATGATGCCTCAGCACCTCAGCTTCTTTTCCGAAAAATTCATGATGCTCAAACCGTCAAAGATGTTCTGCGCAAAGCTGTTCGTGACGAGAAGATCGCCAACAACATTAGCTACCGTGAACAAATCTGAGATTTTTTCACATTAAAAAAAGCCCCGGAATCCGGGGCTTTTTTGCTAATATTCGGATGCTCGAATCCGTTCGGATATCGCCTTAAGGAAGATAAAATGCTCCAGCTGGAATAACCCCTTTGGGTTGGCTAGGACTTTCCCACTGCAATACAATCCGCGCGTCTCCCACATTCTCATAGTACTCCACTTTTATTTCATGCAGCTTGCCTGCAATCAGATTCACACTGCCTTTTCGCTCTTGCCCACTCTGATTCACCCAACTGTCAATGATCAGCCCACCATCAATCCACACCCGCACCCCGTCATCAGAGGAGGTGTAAAGGGTATAGGTTTCACTATAGGCTGCAGTAAGCTTACCACTCCACCGTATTGAAAAAGCGTCGATGCGAATGGCTGGATCAGGCGAACCCTGTTTCCACGAAAATTGGATGTTAGCATCCGTTCGCGTCAGCGCAGGAGCGCCGCTAAGGGTCATATTATTGTAATATTGTCCCCATAGTCCACTCTGCAGCACACTATCTCCCATAGCTTCCACAATTGCCGCCTCAGCAGCATACTCTTCCCGTGTGAATACAAAGCTGTCGTTCATAAAGGCTCTAATTACCGCATCGGTATTCTTCTCATAAAGAAGCTTGCCCCAGGTCATCTGATAAGACCATTTGGGCTGTGATTTAGATAGTAGTGCAGGGGACGGTAGCTCTCCATTTTCTCCAATCGCGATCACTTTTCCACGACCCAGATCCCATAGACTATCATAGTGACTTCCCTTAAAATCCCCATCATAGATATCTAGTGCCAGCACATCTACTTTATCACCGCTTGGGTAGTATTCGGCAGGGTCATCACTCCACTGATTTTTGGCATTTGGGCTCCAGACCCACAATAAATTATGCAGCTTATGATAGCTGGTGAAACGGTCAAACATAAGGTTCCACAGTCCCACGTAGTTGCTCTTCTTCCCCCACCAGAACCATCCGCCATTCATTTCATGATACGGCCGCCAGAGCACAGGAACACCTGCATCATTTAGTTTTTTTAAAGAAAGAGCTATCTTATCCAGATCAGCAATCAGTGCATTATACTGAGTGGTACCCGGGGTTATATATTTGTCAAAATCAGCGTTGCTTATGCTCGTAGAAACATTAGTCCAAGCTGGAGCTGTCCCTGGCAACTGAGCGTGATAGCTTATCGTTACGATTCCACCGGAATTATACCAGCGAATAGCACTGCTAACGACCCAATCCCGCTGATTGTCTATTAGTGCTGCCGTCTGATTATTGATTGCGCCCAGCTCATAGCCGTGAAGGGCCGCATATTGCCCGCTAGTATTTTTCAGCTCTCCATTGAACTCATCCGCGCTTTCCAAATAATCATGTTGTCCACTAATCCATCCTTTTCCTTGCAGAAAATAAAGGGTATTCAACAATTTCTGAGCAGAAGGCACCGTTTCCGAATCTGCCGGAGCCATTTGCAATTTACGATACGCCATTTGCCACTGAACATCGCTCACAAACCTCGATGCCGAATCAACCATATTTCGAAGATTGCGCTGTTCCATCCACTCTCACATCCTTTTAACTTTTTTAAGTTATAGTATGGGGATACTAGTGACATGAACTCAGCGAATGGACATGAAGTTGTAAATTAATTTAGGTCAGTGTAAGGAACTGCTGAATAAATTCACGGCTCCATAAAAAAAGGAGCCTAGTGGCTCCCGAGCAAACTCTCCAATTTACCTCGTATATCTCAGCGGTAGTAATTCAGAAATATCATATTTAGCTAACCGGCCGTCCTCGGATACAATAACTTTGCAGTCCTTCCCGTAATCAGCAATTAACTCACGGCACATCCCGCAGGGAGAAACTACTTTAATTTCTCTTTCCTCGCTGTCCGGATCAGAATGCCTTACCGCAACAATCGCATCAAATTCCTTGTAGCCTTCGGATATCGCTTTTCCAATCACCATCGCTTCTGCACAGACTGTAATTCGTCCCATGCTAGCTTCTACATGTACCGCTGTAAAGATTTCCCCCGTCTTAGTACGGAGCGCCGCCCCTACATGGTGCCTTTCCCATTCATAGCGTCTAGTTATAATATCTTCAGCAGAGGCTATAAGCGTCTGATCTTCAATCGTAATCAAATACTCCATATCCAATACCGTCCTCCTCTTATTTTTCCTAAGTATATTAAATCGCACTGCATTATGATATAAGATATACTATTTTAAGTTCCAAAAAAGGAGGAGCAGATTTGAAAATACAGAAACTACTCACCAGTCTCATCATTGTTGTGTTACTTGCTTTGGGCGGTTATTGGTATGAACAGAACGGAGATCCGGCAGCCCCCTCGTCCACATCCGATTCAGAAGTTGTTCAGCTGATCTTCCCATCAGATCGTTATCCTGAAACCGCTAAGCACATTCAGGACGCGATTGCCAAAGGGGAGTCCGCGACGTGCACGATTAACCGTGAGCAGGCTGAAGACAACCGCAAAGAATCCTTAAAAGGGATCCCCACCAAAAAAGGCTACGACCGCGATGAATGGCCCATGGCCATGTGTAATGAAGGCGGAAAAGGGGCCGATATTGAATACATAACCCCAAAAGATAACCGCGGCGCAGGTAGCTGGGTTGGCAATCAGTTAGAAGATTATGCGGATGGAACCCGCGTAGAATTTATGTTTAAATAATGAGCTAACGAGAACAGCGCTTCAAAAAAAGTAGCCCCATCCGGTATACCGGATGGGGCTACAATGTGCATCAGCTAGCTTAGAATAAGCAAGCTTTAGTGATGATAACCAGCAAGATGAAGAGTACCAGAATAGCTCCTGTTGAAGTCCAAGGGCTACACACCGGACCTACTGCTGCTGGGCTTACTACCGGACCTACGTTACATCCACAACCATGTTCAAATCCCATTTTCAATTCCTCCTAATGATTAATGACTACAGCACAAGATATGTAAAAAGGAGATAAGCCGTTTGGGCGAATTGGCAAACAAATGCTATTCACCTAATGAATTAGGTAGGTGCAGTCGATAAACAGGATATACACAAAGGAGGTGCAATATGGATATAGCCGCGTTATCAGTAGCAATGAGCCAGGCATCCTTAGCTCAAAATGTAGGAATACAAGTCATGAATATTGCCAAAAATCAGGCTGAAACCCAGAGTCAGACGATGGTGGAAATGCTGGGCAAAAGCGTTGCTCCGAATTTAGGAAAAACACTTGATATTAGTGTTTAATTGCATTATGCTAAGGACACACAAGAACACTCGTTCTTATGTGTCCTTATATTTTTACCCTACATAGCCCCTTGGGCTTTTCTTTTGTCTTATTATACGAACATACGATCCTATAATCGATTCTGAATGAGGTGAATGATGTGAATAACATGAAATCCTATTATCAAATGACTGCGCTGGAGAAGTGGACGGAAGATTTATACAAGCGTCTGAACCTTACTCAGCCTTCGCAAATTTCGATTGCTTATATTGCAGAACGGCTTAATATTTGGGTTCATTATTTGGATGTAAGAAGCAAGAGCATCGAAGCATCAGCGGGGATGTACACCATGTTTATTGACAACCGGCTTCCAGCCAGTCTGCAGCGGCTAGAGTTTCTCCATGAGCTCTGTCACCTGCTCCGCCATGGTACGGATCAAATATTGATGCCAGAACATTTCACGCGGGCACAGGAGGATGAATCTGAGCGATTTATTCTTTATGCAGCTATGCCCTACTCCATGATCTCCCGCATGACGTTGCCTGAGCAACGGGAAGATGCAATCAGCTATCTTGCAGCAGAATTTCAAGTACCAAACGAGCTGGCTTTACAGCGGATTGATCAAATTCAAAGACGTGTTTTTCAGGGGCAATTATTGGCCGTGATGGGAAGAAACGAAGAACGATTAACACATATTCAATAATGACTGCGGAGATAATAAGGGAGTCGCAATGAAGGACCATTATTATGGTGGAATTTCTCGCAAGGGGGATCGATATGGAAGCCATTAAAGTAATTGAATTATTGATGACTCATCCAGATTATAACGTAGATGCAGTGCACCCCGAAATTCCGGATTTTGTTGGGATCGAGTCGATTGAAGTGGATCATGAAACGGGAACCTTCTCCATTTTATTGCAAGAACCCAAAGACGACTGAAGCTGATTTGTGTAAGTTCATAATAAAAAGGCAGCAAGTATAGTATACCCAGGCAATTCTTTACCTACGCGGGTTTAACTATCGGCGGGAAATTTGCTGCCTTATTTGTAATAAAACTCTGTTAGGCGGATACAAACTGAATCACACCAATAAGAGTTAGAATGAGGAACATACCCACAACTCCCCAAATAATAAACCATAAAATTCGGAGACCTGGTAGCTTGGGACTAGCATGATTCTCTTTTCTTCTTGTTGCATCATTTTCTTCCTCCCTTCTAATGTGTAAATTACAAGATACAATAGATATGACATACCAGTCACAATATATTATCTTATAATATATACATTTTAGCTAAATGGAGGGAATTAATGAAGAAAAGAACAACAATAATTCTTATTACCTTCGTTATTATATATGGAGTCGCTTCTTTAGCGCTTCAGGCCTTCCGAAATCATATGGACAATGAAGTGATTCATTATTTGGTAGCCACGAGAGATTATAAAAATGAAGATCTTTATAAAGTACACACCCAGATTAGTAAGGCTCCCGTCGTAAGTACAACGGTGATTTTTGCAGATGAACCTAACGCAAGATACTTTTATCGAAAAGAGAAGGATCGGATTTATCAATATAGCATGGCTCTTGTAAAAGGGTTTGATCCAAAATATACATATAAACATAGTGAGGAGACCCTCCCGTAAAGGGGAACTTCTATTATAAAGGTGCGATTGTCTCAGCAGTCATGATATGGCTGCTGGGCTATCGCGCCTTTTTTTTGATTCTAACCCTTGATCTAGACGCTAACAAATTCTCTCAGGAACATAATGTGACCAAATGCCGTCCTAAATGGTGTTAAAGGTAAAGGGGGCATAGAATCATGCAACGATCCATGACCCGGCCGGGAAATCATGTGATAAAGAGTTACGAAATCTACGCAGATATGCTGTTCCGGATTGCTTTGGTCCATTTAGGCAGCCGCCAAGATGCCGAAGAAGCCACTCAGGATACCTTCATCAAACTGATAGAAAAAGCACCAAAGTTCAAAGACGCTGAACATCAGAAAGCATGGCTGATCCGGGTAATCACCAATCATTGTAAAACATTACTAGGCAGAGGCTGGCGCAAGCGCGAGGTCAAACTGGAAAATGCTGAGCCGATTTCGTTAGACACCCCCGAGGATTTGTCTCTGCTGCAGTTAGTTATGGGGATGCCTATGAAGTATAAAACCGTAATCCATCTTTATTATTACGAGGACTATCCCATCCAGGAAATCAGCAAAATTCTGCAGATTAGTCAGTCTGCCGTAAAGATGAGACTTCAGCGGGGACGGCAACTGTTAAAACTGGAGCTGGAAGGAGTGGAATCACAATGAAAGAAGATCAGTTTCGAACATTATACAAGAAAGCGGTGGATTCTATGAAACCAGGTGAAGAGATGAAAAAAGAATTGATCGACAAACTGGAGCAACAGCAGGAGCGGAAGCGTCCGCGCAAGACGGTTTATATCGCGGCAAGTATCATCCTCGCCGCCGGGATCGGCTTAGCTGCACCTAATATATGGCAGCAGTTAAATAACCAGAGTACTCAGGGGCAAATCGCTCAGGTAACTCCAGGTCCAAAGCAACCAGACAATTCTGGCACAAATGCGTCCGGAGGCATTGTCATTCCCAAGCTGGAACTTCCGGATACCAAATCTGGCGTTATGGCAGATATGATCGCTCTAGTCGTATATAAAGATAACATTTATACACAGTCTGCGACTCGAATCAACGCAGCTGATGCTGCCGCTCTGCGCGGTGACAAGCTTGGTCGTACTACAGGTGGCATCGATGAATGGAGCGGTAAAGACAAATATATTGAGTTAGCTTCTAACATCGGAGAAACGGATATCTATTCCGTAAAGGGCTATGATTCCGATTTCTTGATTATGTCCTATTCGGAAATCAACGGCGAGGTATTCGCCGAACTGTATGAGCATACAAACGGGATCACTGTAAACAGCGGCGCTGATCTATTTGGCAAGCTAAATATTGAAGGCCGAATTACTTCCGTACAATGGGAAAGCTTCGACAGTTGGAACAACGGACAGCAGCAGTACACACCGCTCGCTGACGACGAGGCGCTTAATGGCTTCTTGAAGGCACTCCAAGCAGCCAAACCGCTGGCAGCAGAGCCTCTTATCGCGCAAGGCATCTACGACAGCGAAGACCGCAAGGTTCTCTATCTCCAGCTGGAAGACAACGCCCGGGTAGAGCTGACGCTGTTTGGTCAAGGGCTAGTACATTACGGCCAGGCACCTGTATTCTTCGAAGTCGAGTCCGGGGCATTCCAGCAGCTATGGGATAGTATGAAACCATAAGGATGATGGTCGAAAACCGAGAGTACAGCGATTGCGACAACGATTTGTGACAACTTTTCGGACACTATACCCATTAGAGAAGTCTAGCTGGATACAAAAAAAGAGACGCTGTTGCAAAACCATTTCATGGCTTTGCAGCAGCGCCTTTTTGTGTTAGCTGTATGGTTTGCATTGGTAGGATGATTTTGTCGATTAATATATAGTTAGACTAACATTTTATAAACAGATAGTCTTAGAAATAATTACAAGGAGGATAAACAGTACCAAGATTGCACCGGTAGATGTAAAGGCTCCTCCGATACCACCGCCATATCCTCCAACAAATTCACCCATCATAATTCCTCCTTTGTAAATGAATGCTACTTAAAATATACAGGCCTTAGTAATGATAACCAGCAGGATAAAGAGCACCAAGATTGCACCTGTGGATGTAAAGGCTCCACCAACAAAACGTTCAGGTTCACGTTCACGTTCTCCAATACCGCATCCACCAACAAATTCGCCCATTCGTGAATTCCTCCTTTGTAATTGAATACAAATGTAGGATATGCCAGTTTTCTGATCGTGCTTGGGTATTGAGAGATGAAATTAACCCCGCTAACCAATTAAGGTAGATGGGGTATTTAATGTACACATTTATGCTAAAACCATCCTAAATTGAAATTCATTTCTCATGTAATAAACATCAGCAACCTTAACGCTCCAATTTCTGTACTGGACCCTCACAATTAATTACGCAGTCGGCCAGTTCGCCACGCCGTTCAAGCATATCCACGTGAGATTGCTTTAAGGCAGCAGATAGAATTCAAAGTCAGTTTTTAGGACTTGTAAATATTGCTCAATTTGATCACTCCTAAAAAGATAAGGTACAAAGCGCTAATCCTAATACAATAACTCCTACAATTATCACAACAACACCTTTTCTGTTTACCAAATAGTTATATCCACCAATAGATATGAGGGCTCCACACATCATTACAACCATCAAAGATTGTTGTTTCTCATTCGCAACATCATAATTATTGAACAATAATGAAATACCTAGAAGAATAGTTGCCGCACAAAAATGGACACCAAATTCTTTGAAGATTTTCTTCATTACAGTACTCCTATGTATTAAAATACCTGATCTCATTTTCTCCGCTTCATGTATTTCTTAATCAAATAAAACAAAACTAATCCTAACAATACCAAGCCAAGTATGGTGATCCATAGAATCATTGGATTCCCTACGAAAAAATATGTATTTCTGTATTGAAAATCTTCATTGTTCATCATTATAAAAACTCCTTGTACTCAGAACTATCTATTTCTTCGCAACCCATCGTTTTTCAACTTTGAAGTCCTTCTTAATTACTTTATTGCTATTCATGTAATTATCCCATGACTCCAGTATAATCCTGGGCTCTGACTCAAGGATATCCTTCGCTTTATCAATCTGCCCTGACTTGAAAAAGTTTATAATTTCTATAAGGTCACTTCTACTATGTAATCTTACGGCGTTATAACTAGCAAGCTCTTCACACGCAGAGGTATATTGATTTGAGGATATTATCATGGACTTCTTTGCCTTGTAATATCTCATGGAACTATAGACCTCTTGAACAGCTCCTAACCCTACTGGATAGGAATAACGCTTTGCCTGAACGACATTTCGAACCCCCTCCCCGTCTGTAAACACTAAGTCAGATCCAAAATCTCTGCCTCTTCTCGTTTTATATGTATCACTATAACCCATGGCCAAAAATAAACGATACAGATATTCTATAAAGCCAGTTCCGTCTTCCATTTGGTCTATGTCCTGGATCGTAATCTTAAGTGGATCAATTACTATATTTTGGGAAGGACAGCTCTTCTTCCTTGATAAAACTTTAAATACAAAAACAGCAGTAATGATAGCAAGAATAACCAACAAAATTATCATTTTTGTCAACCAGCAACCCCCATTAATATAAGAACCTCGCCAATGCCGGCGAGGTTTTTCCAAATTGCAATGCCATTACTTCCAAACCCTATAACCTTAATATAAATTATTTGGAACATTATGTATATATTATCAGTAATAAAAAGTCCTAGACTACTGTTGGTTTATTGAACTAACATTTCCCGTTAGTTGAACGATCCGAACACCAAATGAATTTGAGCTTTTGTTGTTAACCAACTACAACATTGCCTGAAATTCCTGTAACCTACTAGAAATTGAGATACTATCAGGAAATATTGCAGAGGTACAATTCAGAATTCGGAAGGCGTCTTCCTTATGGCCACCCCACGTTAATGCTTCAGTGATTCGTATAAATTCAAATTCCATTAAATAGTGTTTATCTTGTTCCATCCTCATGATGCGGTGATATTCTTCCATCGCATTGTCTACTCCATTAGATACAGCTAAAGCTGCAACTTTTTGAGCAATAGATCGCTTGATGTGGGTAATGTTCGAACCAAGCAATAGATCCAGAATTGGATAGAGAGCGCTCCCCAGCCAAACATAGTCGCAATTGGTCATAATAGAAACCGCAATATTTTCATCGGGAAGAAGGAACAGATTGCTCAAAAAACCGGTATCCCATCCTGAATGCGAGGTGATACGCAAACCCTTATATTCTCCCAGAAACCAGCCTAATCCAATCTGTGCATTTTCTTGACCGTAACTAGTTGTTGTATGTGGCTTCCACATTTCATCATAGCTGCCGGATTGTAATAATTGATAGCCATTTCCTGCAGTTCCGCGGTTTTGATGCATTAGCAGATATCGGCACATATCTCCAGCATTAGTATATAAGGTTGAACTGGGGCCATGTGCCCTGTTGTACGGAAACACATCACTAACATAGCCACCATAACCATTGGAAGTACCCAAAATATGAGGTGCAGCTAGATGAGTTTCAATTTCCAGTTTCAGAAATGAACTGGACCGCATTCCAATTGGTGTAAGAATGTTGTTTTTCATATATTCCTCAAAGCTCATTCCGCTAACTTTTGCGATCATGTCTCCCAAAATTTCATATCCGATATTACTATAGGCAAAGTTATCGCCAGGCTCGCTCAATAACTTGTGACGATAAACACCTTTTACATATCTTTCAAGACTTTGCTCATCATATTCTGGACGGTCCCATCCGTAATCTTCTTCATCCGGCATCCCCGAGGTATGGCTCATAAGCTGCCTTATTGAAAGAATGCGAAATCGCTCGTCCTCCATCTTAAAATACGGTAGATAATGGGTTATCGGTGAATCTAGATCTACTTTGCCACGCTCAACTAATTGCATGATGGCTGTAGCAACGAAGGTTTTAGAAACTGAGGCTTGGTGAAATAAGGTACTCCTGATAAGGGGATCACCTGTCGATACATTTGCTGTTCCATATTCACCAGTAAATAAAATCTGGTTGTCCCTCACTATTCCGACTGCTAAACCTGGAATCTGTTCATTTTCTACGAAATCTGCTAGCATTTCATGTAACAAACTCCCTATATTCAGATCATTAATCAATTTAACCCCCCAAAAATATTCGGCATCAAACTGTTAAATTCCCTTTAGTAATAGGTTTATTTTACCATAATGCCAATGCTTTTTTTGGTAGAGAATGATTATACTTATTTATGTATCCTGCCCCTTAGCTTAGTGCCCTTGACAATCTAGTATCTTTTTCCCGTGTTTATCAAGACCTAGATTTTAGGAAAGTCAGATATAATAAAGGGTTCCACATATTATACATGACTAATATGTGGAACCCTTTATGCTTAATTATCGTACTCCGTTAGAATTCCTGTGGAACGAATATTTTAAGTCACATTGTTACTCATGTGGCATCTTGTCCATATCCATATCCATATACAACACACTGTTCTAAATGGTGTAATAGATGTAAAGTCTTTGGATGTTCCATTCTAGTATATTTACCTGACACTCCCATATCTTTTATGCTTTCAGTCATTTTTACTCCTCCTTAAATGCTGATACCTTCATTGTGTTGAATTCATCAACTCATAGTAATATTTAGAATCATTAGTCTTATTAAGGCTATACCAGGCGTCTAATGTTTTTGGAGAAAACACATCCAAAGCTTTCAAGATGTGTGCAGAAAATTCCAACGGAGCTATTCCAGATGCTGTGATCAGTTTTCCATCAGTTACAGCAGACTCCATTTTGTAATACTTTTCTCCTGTATAAGTGGGACAGATCATTTTAAGGTATTCCAGATCATTGCTTGTATGCCCACGTGAATTCAGCAATCCTGTCTGGGCAAGTCCCATTGTAGCACCACAAATCGCTGCAACCCATATACCTTCCCTTAAACACCTCTCAGCAATTTTTAAGAGGGGGTGGTGAATGGTTTCTGTCCATGTATCTCCACCGGGTAAAATCAATAGATCTGATCTTTCAATGCTGCACTCATCCAATTTGATGTCAGGCAGTATTGTAAGTCCGCCCATTGTAGTTACTGGAGTCTTATCAATTCCCACGGTAACTATTTTTGATGGGGCCAGCCCCTTTTTATAATATCTTCCCGAGTTCAGTTCGGCAGTTAAGTAGCCTATTTCCCAGTCTGCCATTGTGTCAAACACATAAAGATATACCGTATTATTCATTTGCAAGTTCTCCTTATTTTACAATTCATCAAGTGATACCAACCATCCATCGGTAATCAATGATTATCATCATTATAAAATAGCTTCACTGACATCCCCTGTCAGTGAAGCTATTAAAGTTGATAATATTCCATTAACTCCGACACAAGAACAACAAGTTTTTCCTTCAAACTCTGTGGTTCAATTACTTGAATGGATTTCCCGTAGGATAAGAGAAATGAAGGAACATAGGTATGAATTGATGTTTCCTCAAGTAAAAAGATTGCTTGATTTGATGTACGCTCTTTCAGATGATGCCCCAAAAACCAATGCAGGCATAAGTCATCCAACGCCTCTGACCTACCTTCGATAATTAAAGCAATTAACCCGTCCTTGCCGACTAAATCAGGTAATAGATTTTGCAAAAAAAATTCCCGAGCCAAAAAAGCTTCGGAACGCTTAAATATGTTTTGAGTACGCTTGATTTGTAAAATCCGTTCTACCCGAAAGCTGCGGATCTCATTTCTCAGGTGGCAGAATGCAACAATATACCATTTATTGTTCCAGTAAACCATTCCATAGGGATCTATCACCCTAGTCTTGTGTTGATCATCACGGCGTGTGCGATAATCAATTTCTACAGAGAATTCGTTTGCTACAGCTTGCTCCAATTCCACCAATACTGGCTGAATAGAAGGGTCTCCCATACGGTTTATAACTTCAAATCCGGCTAAATGACGGCTGAGAACACTTTCCTGTTCCTGATTCGAATACATTTTCAATTTGGATGTCGCATTACCTAATGCCTCACTCAAAGGGTATCCGGATTCTTTTGCAAAAACAGCAGCATGAAGAAGTGCTTTTTTTTCTTCAATATCAAATAGCAGAGGTGCTCTGATAAAATTATTCAGCAAGCTATACCCGCCATTATGACCAGTGTCGGATATTATAGGCACTCCACTGGCACCTAGCGCATCAATATACCGATAGACTGTCCTTATATTTATTTCTAGCTTTTCGGATATTTGTTTTGCGGTCATTTTAACGCCCGAATTCAGCATCCATAGGATTGCCAGCATATTATCGTTTTTTGGCATCACATATACCTCATCTTTTATTAGGATCTCTCTAAATTATTAGCTTTGCGAATCGCTTGCATCCCTTTATTCATCAATCTTTCAGTCTTTCAATCCTCACGTAGCATTTAATGTGTGTCGACTCCCGTAACTTAAACAACAATCTGCAATTTTTAACATTGCTGCTTTTACTCTCAACTCAACTTTCTGCTTACCACAACTTGTGATACAGTTCACCGAGTATGATCTTAAACTATGCTGCCCGTTACCCAAAAAGTGAGACTGCTTGCTTGTTCGGCTAGATGTTTCCGGTTCATTACGACCACATAGATGATTTGCTTCACCGCATCCTTCCCTTACAACTCCTTACCTCGCAGCTGCAGCAGTCCACCTATCGAACACTCACGGTTGCAGTAACCATTATCCGAGAAAATATACTGCCAAACTCTCTCATGAGTTCCACGCGATTTCGAAAACTATCACGCCCGATCCATATCCTCTCACCCCTTAATAGATTGGTATTGTGGTGTTTCTTCGTACTGTGCAACATCTAACGGAACCATTTCTGTCAAAAGGAAAAAAGTATTAGACATTCGAGGGCATTAAGCTTCCTGAATAATTTAAGAACTACGTCATCTAAGTAATATCATCATGGAGAGTTTGCTTATAATCAAAAAGTACCCCCAAAATATATATTTCTTAATATAAACTTATAGAGTCCTGATATCACTTGGAGGTGTGCTTATGCGAAATATAGATTATATAGATTATTATTGGCAAGATGATGAAATTAGATTGCGCTCAATACAGGCTGAAGATTGGGAGAGTTCATATCTAAGTGAATTCGATACCCCTGCTCGACGTTTTCTAGAATGTTCTATTGAATTACCACCTACAATCTCAGGTGCGAAGAAATTCGTAGAAGAAAACGTTGAATTTTCCTCCACTAATGGTCGAATCATGTTTACAATTGAAAATTTGAACGGTGAAGCTGTAGGTGGTATTAATTTAAACAGCATTGACGAGAGGAATGGCACATTCAGCATAGGCATTGTAATTGATCATCCCTATCGAGGTAAGGGGTATGGTACCAGGGCAGTGCACATGCTCTTAAAATATGCATTCTTCGAGCGCAGACTTAATAAATTTAATGATTATGTTCTTGAAGGAAATAAGGCATCGGCTGCTATGCTTACAAAAGTAGGATGCGTTCAAGAAGGAGTCAGACGTCAAGTGTTTTACATAAATGGAAGATATCACGATTCCATCTTGTTCGGTTTAACAAAGGATGAATATGGGGATCTTCTTCACAATGACCATCACAATATATAGTCATGCATTAACCTAAAGTGAAACGTTTAGATCATTAAACCAACGGCAGTCTAGGATTTATTTCTCAGTTTTAGACAGCTGTTGGTTTTTTAAATTTGAACCCTTAAAACGAGCTCTTTTGGAATTCGATAGTGAGCAGTTTGCGTCGACGGCGTAGCAACTCAGTTTTAACCTCCTGCTAGTGAACCTACTGTACTTGTGCGAAAAGCAAGAGTCAAAAAAATTAGATTCCACCATCAGCGACAGCGACATACACATCCATCATTCTAGTTGGCGATCGGAATAAATCCAAAAGTAGCTGCGGAACGACTGGCGACTGGGTATGACTCCAGCGATGTTCAACGAACGATATTCACACCTACTCCCGATCATGCAAGAAGAAGCCGTTGACAAATAGAAGCGGAACTGCAAAAATACGCTGAAAAACAACTCGAACCTGTGGATATATCATTCCCGTTAGCAAATCCGTTAGCAAACTTAAAATCCCGGCCTTTCCCCATCCTATTTTCTTTATATCACTAATCCTACAGACAGCAAAAAACCCTTACAAAGTAAGGGTTTTTGATAAGTGGGCCCTGAGGGACTCGAACCCCCGACCAATCGGTTATGAGCCGACCGCTCTAACCAACTGAGCTAAGGGCCCGGATCTAAAAATATCCGAATGTACAATTGCTGTTGTAAATAAATTGGTTGCGGGGGCAGGATTTGAACCTGCGGCCTTCGGGTTATGAGCCCGACGAGCTACCGGGCTGCTCCACCCCGCGTCAGAAAAAATATTCAAACAGCGACAATAAATAATATACAGTACAAATTGGGTCTACGTCAAGGAAGAATTTATAAAAGTTCTCAAGGCAGAAATCTAACTCCGTATCTTCCCTTACGGGAACGATAAATTTCTACAAAACGTGGGTCATGATAACCGTAAATCCAGCCATCTTGTTCCAATCTTTTAGCCAAACAACCTGCTTGAAATCTGGTCCTGAACAGTTTCGCGAAGTATATCCAATTCATGATGCCCTCTTCTCCTTTTCGCAAATTTATGATACACCGCTCTGAACTTATCATGCCCAAGTTCCACAAAATAAGCCACCAGAAAACTGGTGGCTAAGGGCATATTCAGAGTCATTCACCGATTGAGTCGAAATAGACCGTCGGATCTTTTCCAAGTGTATCCAGCATGGTATTCCCTTGCTTCTCCCAAGCTTTGAGTGCATTCTCGACGGTTTTCTTCCCCTGATAAACTTCAATGAATAATTGACGTCCAACATCGCTAATCCGGCTAATCCCAGGCTTCTGCATCTGTAAATTGATCAATAAAGGATCCGTTGCAGGTAAAGGCTTAAGCGTATAAAAAGCTTCCAAATTTACAGAAGGGGTTTGAGTGGTAATATAATCCTTACGGGAAGTCAGTTCACTCTTGTTATGGGCTTTAATTTTCGCAACCTCATTACTGTTGACGAACTTAATCAAATCCCAAGCATCTTCCTTATTAGTAGCCATAGAATTAATAGCCATCATATTGCCAAGCCATGTTCCAATAGCAACATCCGGTTTTTCCTGAAAGGTAGGTACAGTAACCACGCCCCAATTGATGGGACTATAATTTTTGATCTTAGCAGCATTACGGGCCACTCCCGCCAGTTCATTGAGATAACCATATTCTCCCACGACCATTGCTGCTTTTCCTGTGAGGAACAGATCGCCTTGGATTGGACTGTAGGCATTCCCTTCTGTTCCTGCAAAATCCAACCCATTGAACTCAGGTACAATTTGTTTCTTAACCAACTGGCTGTAAGTAGTCCAAGCCTGATTCCACTGTGTAGTATTTACAGTCATGTGCTGACCCTTATTATCGTACATCGTAAGTTCCAACGGTGCGACATAGCTCTGCATATCCCAAAATGGATCACTTAAGTAACGGTTCATTGAGAACCCGTATATCCGAGTTTCTTTATTAGATGACTTCTTCGTAACCTTATCTGCCAGCGTAAAAAGTTCATTCCAAGTCATCTTGTCCGTTGGATAGCCCACACCAGCAGCATCAAAGATTCCCTTGTTATAAAAAAGTGCACTAGACGAGAAGATCGGCGCCAACGCAACAAGACTTCCTCTACCCAGCTCACGAACTCCATTCAGCATTGTAGGCGCCATATTGCTTAAATCATACTGATCACGCGCTATAAGCGGCTCCAGCGATTGGACAAGATTATGATCCACCAAACTCTTCACTAATGCGCTATCACCGACGATCACATCAACAGGCTTATCCCCGCCCATAATCGCTCGGATATTTTCCAAATTGTCAGAGCTTACGTCTGAGGAGCTGTTATTGTATCGAAGGTCATTCGTATCTATAGCCGGAATAATCTCCAATTTGATTTCTGGATGCTGCAACTCATACATATCCGTAAACTGCTGACGAAAAAACGTATCGTCCTCCCCAGACCATAGACTCCCAATACGCAATACACGCTGCTCCACTGAAGACTTAGAAGGCTCAGCCCAAGCCGTATTCCACCCATCAGAGATTAGTGGTAGTATCAGCGCAGCGCATACCCCAAAGCTTAACCAGCGGCGCCACAGCCGTTTATTGTTGTTTATATGATTCATTATTATTTCCTCCCATAAAATACTTGATTCTTCTACATCGAATGGATAAATAATCCATAATTCTAGTAACAGTATAATGCTTTAATCAAGAAGGGAAGTTACAGGACGTTTAAAGTTATACTACGATTTCTTCATATTATTCTCATAAAAATGTTACTAGGAGCTTTTGCAGATACTTATCTCAACTTTACCACTCCTTACTACCTTTCCTATGAGCGAACATTCCTACCCTTTACGACTGGATAATTGCACAAAGTGCAACTATAGTGCCAATTCCTCTAAGAAAAGTTAGTTTAAATGTACAAAATACAACTATTCGTGTCTTGGATGGCAGTTGAGTATGTTGTGTCTCTCTTTTTAATCCCACTCTATGCAATTAAAAAATAAAAGCCCCTCACTGAAAAGTGAGAGGCTCGCCCAAACCAGGCTCATTTATTTAAGCTTAAACACCAAATGATGACGGATCTTTTCTCCAAGACTTCAGTGCTTCTACGTCCGTCAATTCAATTTTACCTTGTGCAAGAGCCACATCAATCAATGTGCTGTAGTTGGACAAGCTTTGTAATGGCATTTCAGCTGCAGCAAAAGCATCCACTGCACGGTCCAGCTCATAGCTGAAGATTGCGAGTACAGCCAACACTTCTGCGCCAGCTTCTTGCACGGCCTGAGCCGCTTTGATGGAGCTTCCACCTGTGGAGATCAAATCTTCAATAACAACAACCTTTTGTCCCGGCTTAATCAGACCTTCGATCTGATTCTGCTTGCCGTGGCCTTTAGCTTTATCACGGATATAAGCCATAGGCAGATTGAGCTTATCTGCTACCCAAGCCGCGTGTGGAATACCCGCGGTTGCTGTACCTGCAATCACTTCAGCGTCCGGATACTCGCTCTTAATAAGCTGGGCGAAGGCATCTGCGATATAGTTACGAACTTCCGGGTAAGCCATAGTCAGACGGTTGTCGCAATAGATCGGCGATTTGATACCAGAGGTCCATGTAAAAGGCTCCTGGGGACGCAGTGCTACTGCTCCAATCTCCAGCAGATAACTTGCTACTTGTTCACTTCTATTTAATGAGCTCATGCTAGGGTCATCTCCTCAATAATGTTTAGTGCTGCTTGACGTGGATCTGGTGAAGCTGTAATCGGCCGTCCTACTACAAGGTAGTGACTACCCTGACGAATGGCTTTTCCAGGTGTCATAACCCGGGACTGATCGTCCAAGGAAGCACCTGCTGGCCGGATACCCGGTGTAACCGTGCAAAATGCCGGGCCGCAAGCTTCTGCGATAGCTGCAGACTCTTGTGGCGATGCTACTACACCATCTAGACCCGCATCGGCAGCCAGCTTGGCGTATCTTACCACAGTAGCTGCTACCTCTCCAGCGATCCCAATTTCGTTATTCATCACTTCTTGACTCGTACTGGTTAGCTGGGTAACTGCAATAATCAAAGGCATCTTCAGGGCTGCATTAGTACTAACTGCTGAAGCCGCTCCTTCGCGCGCTGCCGCCATCATAGCTGTTCCCCCTGCCGCATGTACGTTAAACATATCAGCGCCAAGATTCGTAAGACTTTGAGCGCCACCTTTTACCGTGTTAGGGATATCATGCATCTTCACGTCAACGAACACAGAGTAGCCACGAGATTTCAGCTCTTGAATAAAGTCTGGTCCTGCCGCATAGAACAGCTGCATACCTACCTTCATGTAGCAAGGAATTCCTTCCAGCTTATCGATTAAGGCTCTTGCTCTAGTCACATCAGGATAATCCAAAGCGATCATCAGACGATTCGCCATTGCTTTCCACTCTACTTCTTCAACTCCCATAACCATGCTCCTATCCAGTGCAGACTACATCCACACTGTTTATTTATTTGACCCTAGGCATAGCGGAACGGTCTGCGTAAACGCAAACCGCCCTATGCATCTTTATGAGATTAGTTCAATTGTCCTACAAAAGCAGGCATGGACTGTGACGAGAAGTTAATCGTCTGCAGCATTCTGAGAAGTGCCGCCACTGTATCCAGTGAAGTCATACATACGACGCCATTCTCAACCGCTTCACGGCGAATACGGAATCCGTCACGTTCTGGCGTTTTACCTTTAGTCAGGGTATTAAAGACGAAGTTAGCTTGCCCACCACGAATCAAGTCGAGAATGTTTGGCGCACCTTCATCCAGTTTATTCACATTCATTACGTTAAGGCCTGCATCTTCAAGTGCTTGTGCCGTGCCTCCAGTAGCAATGATTTTGTAACCCATGGAATGGAAGCCCTTCATAAGTTCTACAGCTTCTGCTTTATCTTTATCTGCCACCGTAACAATGATAGCGCCTGTAGCTGGAATTTTCATTCCTGCTCCTACCAGACCTTTGTATAAAGCTTTTGCGTACAATTTATCACGGCCCATAACTTCACCGGTTGATTTCATTTCAGGTCCAAGCGTAGGTTCTACTCTGCGCAGTTTAGCAAAAGAGAACACTGGCACTTTAACCGATACATAATCGCTTTCCGGCCACAAACCTTCTGTATAACCGTCATCCTTCAGCTTGCTGCCGAGAATGATTTTGGTTGCCAAATGCGCCATTGGAATTCCAGTCACTTTACTCAGGAAAGGAACTGTACGCGAGGAGCGTGGATTTACTTCGATTACGTATACTTCGTTCTGATAGATAACAAACTGGATGTTGACCAGTCCAATCGTCTTCAGTTCCTTAGCGATCTTGATAGTGATTTCAGCGATTTTTGCTTTTAGACCTTCATCCAGATATTGCGGAGGATATACAGCGATAGAGTCACCGGAGTGAACACCTGCGCGCTCAACATGCTCCATGATGCCCGGAATAACTACCGTCTCACCGTCACAAATCGCATCTACCTCAACCTCTTTACCTAACATGTAACGGTCAATCAATACCGGATGCTCTGGATTCACTTTAACCGCTTCTACCATGTAGCTAAGCAGTTCAGTATCGTTATATACAATTTCCATTGCGCGTCCGCCTAGTACATAGGAAGGACGAACCAGTACCGGATATCCAAGGGATTGTGCAGTTTCTACGGCTTGATCCACATCGGTAACTGTCTTACCTTTTGGTTGAGCGATATCAAGACGACCCAGCAAAGCTTCGAATTTCTTACGGTTCTCAGCTTCATCAATGCTATCGAGGCTAGTTCCGAGAATCTTCACACCAGCAGCACTTAGGGGTGCCGCAAGGTTAATCGCGGTCTGACCACCGAATTGAACGATAACCCCAATCGGATTCTCTTGTGCGATTACGTTCATAACATCTTCAAAGAATAGAGGTTCAAAATACAACCGGTCCGAAGTATTGAAGTCTGTAGATACAGTCTCAGGGTTATTATTGATGATAACCGCTTCGTATCCAGCCTTTTGAATCGCCCATACCGCATGCACTGTGGAATAATCGAACTCAATCCCTTGACCGATCCGAATTGGACCAGATCCCAGCACGATAACTTTTTGCTTATCAGAATGAATGACCTCATTCTCAGTCTCATAAGTCGAGTAATAGTAAGGTGTAGAAGCTTCAAACTCAGCCGCACAGGTATCTACCATCTTGAACACAGGTGTTAATCCTTGCTCCAAACGTAGCGCGCGCACATCTGCTTCTTTAGTATACTTGCCGTCCGCTTGTCCTTCTGCACGAATCTCAGCAATCGCACGGTCTGTAAAGCCTTTGCGTTTCGCTTGGTATAGCGTTTCCGCTGACAAGGTTTCTTCTCCGCGAATCACATCTTCAAAGTTAATCAAACCTTCAATTTTGGAGAGGAACCACCAGTCCACGTTCGTAATATCCTGAATTTCTTGCAGCTCATAGCCACGACGGAAAGCTTCAGCAACCAGGAACAGACGCTCGTCATCAGGCTTCGCAAGACGTTCACGCAGCACATTCTCTTCCAATGCTTCTGCACCTGGCAGACGGAAACGATGAACACCAATCTCCAAGGAACGAATTGCTTTATGAATGGACTCTTCAAAAGTACGGCCGATTGCCATTACTTCACCAGTTGCCTTCATCTGCGTACCAAGCTTACGGTTCGCATGAATGAACTTGTCGAAAGGCCAACGTGGAATTTTACTTACGATATAGTCAAGTGTAGGTTCGAAGCATGCATAAGTCTGTCCGGTAACCGGATTGACGATTTCATCCAGCGTGTAGCCCATTGCGATTTTAGCAGCCATTTTGGCAATTGGATATCCAGTTGCTTTGGAAGCCAAAGCCGAGGAACGGCTGACACGCGGGTTTACTTCGATTACATAGTACTGATAACTTTGTGGATCAAGTGCGAATTGTACGTTACATCCACCCTCAATATTCAGGGCGCGAATGATTTTGAGCGAAGCTGTACGCAGCATTTGGTATTCGCGATCTGACAGCGTTTGGCTAGGTGCCACAACAATACTGTCACCTGTATGTACGCCTACAGGATCAAAGTTTTCCATGTTGCAGACAACGATACAGTTGTCATTAGCATCCCGCATAACCTCGTATTCAACTTCCTTCATGCCGGCAATACTTTTCTCCACTAGACATTGTCCGATCGGGCTATAACGAATACCTGCTTTGACGGTTTCACGCAGTTCTTCTGCGTTATCGCAGATCCCGCCACCTGTGCCGCCAAGTGTATAAGCTGGACGTACAATCAGAGGGAAACCAATCTCTTCAGCGAAATTCATTGCTTCATCTACAGTAGTGATAATGGTGCTATCCGGTACAGGTTGTTCCAATTCACGCATTAGGTCACGGAACAAATCACGATCCTCTGCTTTCTCAATGGAATCAAGCTGTGTACCGAGAAGCTTAACATTCTCTTGCTCAAGTACACCTGCACGAGCCAATTCTACAGCCATATTTAGGCCGGTTTGACCACCTAGCGTTGGAAGCAATCCATCGGGACGCTCTTGGCGAATAATCGCAGTTACGAATTCAAGCGTAATAGGCTCGATGTACACTTTATCAGCAATATTTGTATCAGTCATAATTGTTGCTGGATTGCTGTTAATCAGTACGACTTCCACGCCTTCTTCTTTAAGGGCTTGGCAAGCCTGAGTTCCTGCGTAGTCAAACTCCGCTGCTTGACCGATGACGATCGGTCCGGAACCGATCACTAGTATTTTTTTAAGCTTATCGTTCTTTGGCATGTTATAGAGCTCCTTTCACGGCTTCAAGCTGTAAGTTAGTTTTTGGCGCCGTGATTCTGGCGTTTGCCGCAAGTTGTGCCTGACGTGAAATAACAGGTGTCTTTGCTTTATGATCTGCAATCAATTGAAGGAAGCGATCGAATAAGTAGCTGCTGTCATGTGGTCCTGGCGCTGCTTCTGGATGATATTGCACCGAAAATGCTGGGTAACGAGTATGTTTAATTCCTTCAACCGTCTTATCATTATTATTAATGTGAGTAACTTCTAGTTCAGTGTTCTTCACAGATTCCTCATTTACGGTATAACCATGGTTCTGAGAAGTGATGAAGCAGCGTCCACTTTCCAGTTCCTTCACAGGATGATTGCCACCGCGGTGACCGAATTTCAGCTTCTCTGTGTCCGCTCCACAAGCCAGTGCAAACAACTGATGACCTAAGCAGATGCCGAAGATCGGATATTCGCCAAGCAATTCAGAAATGGTCTTAACAGCGTGAGGCACATCTTTCGGGTCCCCAGGGCCATTGGACAGCAGGATACCATCCGGGTTCAGACGGCGAACTTCTTCCGCTTTTACATCATGTGGCACTACAACAACATCACAACCACGTTCGTTAAGCTCACGCAGGATACCAGCCTTCGCACCGTAATCCACAAGTACAATTCTTTCTTTGTTGCCTGGGCTGCTATACGAACTTGCAGTTGATGTACGAGCTACCTGATTGCGCAATTCCTCAATCGTAGTATTTCCCATCATTTCCATCAGTTCCTCTACACGTTTGTTAGAGGTGGTTAGGATGGCTTTCATTGTTCCGTAGTGGCGAATAATCCGAGTCAACATCCGAGTATCAATCTCGCTGATCCCTGGAATATCGTATTCCTTTAGCAGATCGTCCACACTATATTCAGCACGCCAGTTACTAGGTACTTCTTCATGACGACGCACTACAAAGCCGTGTACGAAAGGTCGAACAGATTCAAAATCATCCCGAGTAATCCCGTAGTTCCCGATCAATGGGTAAGTCATTGTAACGATTTGTCCGCAATATGAAGGGTCAGACAGCACCTCTTGATATCCTGTAATTCCTGTATTAAAAACAACCTCGCCTGTCTTTTCGCCCTCAGCGCCAAATGCGGTACCTGTAAATAAAGTTCCGTCTTGCAGCAGCAATCTCGCCTGCATTCCATTCCACTCCTTCTTGTTTCTGTAGTCTAATGCTTATGCCTTACAAGCCTTCCGGAGTGAACGTGTACACAATCACTGCTCCGTAAAGATCAGCAACTCCGCCCCACCAGTCCGCTAGTTTTTCTCAGTCCATACGGCTTTGCCGTCTACCCATGTCATTACTGGCCAGCCCTTAAGCTTCCAGCCACCAAAAGGAGTATTCCGTCCTTTACTTGCGAAAGATCCTGGGTCTACTTCTTTCTCCTGCTCCAAATCAATCAGTGTCAAATCTGCAGGAGCTCCGATATCCATCACACCGGTGTTCAGTCTGAATACCCGTGCAGGATCAGCTGTCATTCTTTGTACCAGTAAGGATAAATCCCATTTCCCCGTTGCTACAAACGCTGTGTATAGTAGTGGGAAGGCTGTTTCGAATCCAACGATACCAAAAGGTGCAAGCTGCATGCCTTTAGCCTTCTCTTCTTCACTATGCGGCGCATGGTCAGTAACAATCATATCTAGTGTGCCGTCTAGCAAACCTTCGATACATGCCTCAACATCGCGGCGGGAGCGAAGCGGCGGGTTCATTTTCCAATTGGCATCAAGGCCTGGAATATCTTCTTCAGACAGCAGCAAGTGATGCGGACACACCTCAGCAGTCACTTTAATGCCGATTTCTTTCGCTTGGCGTATCAGGCGTACCGATTGTTCAGTACTTACATGGCATACATGGTAATGAACGCCTGTTGCTTCAGCCAGCAAAATATCGCGTCCAACATGGATCGCTTCCGACTCATTTGGAATTCCTTTCAGGCCATGCTTTCTTGCGAACTCACCCTCGGCTACACAGCAGCCTTCAACCAGTGAATTATCCTCACAGTGAGCAATGACTGGCATATCCAATGCTGCGGCGATGTTCATAGCATCTTTCATCATTTGAGCACTTTGCACGCCCACGCCGTCGTCGGTATAACCAATCGCTCCAGCTTCTTTAAGCGCTGCAAAATCAGTCAGCTCACGTCCAAGCTCATTTTTCGTAATGGCTGCATAAGGAAGTACTTTTACGAGTCCTGCTTCACGCGCTTTGTCTTTCACAAATTGTACGATTTCCGGGGTATCTGTTACTGGACGGGTATTAGGCATACAAGCGATGGTTGTAAATCCGCCTTTGGCAGCCGAACGACTTCCGGTTTCCACGGTTTCCTTGTGTTCAAATCCCGGTTCGCGTAAGTGCACATGCATATCAATGAGTCCTGGAATGAGCAGTTTGCCTTCAGCATCAATGATCTCTCCAGCTTCTGGAGCAGCTTCATTTCCATCGATGAAGGCCGAGATAACACCTTCTTCAAGTACAATATGTTTCCGCTCTAACAAGCCTTCCTTATTCAATACGCTGGCGTTTCTAATAATCACTGTCATGATTCTACCTTTACCCACAGTTCCCGGCTGTGAGCCCTCTCATTATTATATAATAAAAATTCATGTTTGTGTATATTTATTAGTCCTTATTCATCATCATTCTTTGATCTTTATAGTAAAGCTCTTTCGAGAACCGCCATCCGAACCGGAACTCCATTAGACATTTGCGGGAAAATCCTTGATTGACTGCTCTCTACAACTGCATCATCAATCTCGACATTCCGGTTAACCGGAGCTGGGTGCATAATGATTGTACCTTTTGCGAGCTTAGCTGCGCGCTCTTCCGTTAAACCATAATGTCTGCGGTAATCTTCCGCAGAAAGTACGATACCAGAAGAATGACGTTCCAGCTGCACACGAAGCATCATAACTACATCTGCTTTAAGAGCTTCCTCTATGGTTACATAAGGTGCATATTCCATAAGCTCAGGAGCCTTCATATTCTCCGGTGCACAGAATTGCACTTTAGCCCCTAGCTTTGTAAGTCCCCACAGATTGGAGCGTGCTACCCGGCTATGCATGATGTCCCCGATAATAGAAACCGTGAGACCCTTTAAATTTCCAAACGTTTTGGTCATGGTGTAAAGATCAAGCAGCGCTTGTGTTGGATGTTCATTGTTGCCGTCACCCGCGTTAATAAGCGGTATGTTCACCTTCTCAGCTAGCTGCTGCAGCACACCTGCAGGCTTCAAACGCACAACTCCGGCATCGATCCCCATCGATTCCAGTGTGCGTACTGTATCGTAGATCGACTCCCCTTTTTCTACACTAGAAGCTGCAGCCGTAAAATTCAGTACTTGTGCACCCAGTCGTTTCTCTGCCATTTCAAAGGAGAAACGAGTGCGTGTGCTGTTCTCAAAGAACATGTTAGAAATAAAATGCGAGTTCAAAATGGGAGTTAGCTTCTTGCTCTGATTGTCCCAGTACGCTGTTCTGTCCAGCAACCCAGTGATTTCCGACCGGTCAAGCTCTTTTATTCCCAGCAGACTACGTTCCTTTACCTTTGTAAGTGTCATGATGTTATCGTTCCTCCCGGTTTGAAATAATGTAGACCTCATCTTTGCCGTCGTATTCCTTCAGCGCCACTTCAATCTGCTCATGCTTTGAGGTAGGTACATTCTTACCGATGTAGTCTGGTCGGATCGGCAGCTCACGGTGTCCACGGTCAGCCAGTACTGCCAGTTGAATCATTCGTGGGCGTCCACAATCCATCAAAGCGTCCATCGCCGCACGGATGGTGCGTCCGGTGTAAAGCACATCGTCGAACAAAATGACCTTCTTATCATGGATGCCATCATTGCCGGAAGTAATAATGACGTTACTCTTCACTACTGCTTCACTGCCTCCTACTTCACGGTCATCCCGATAATGCGTGATGTCGAGTTCGCCGTAAGGAATCTCGACGCCTTCAATTTCCTTGATCCGCTCAGCGATGCGCTGTGCTAGGTACACGCCTCGTGTCCGGATACCGACCAGCAGACAATTCTCAATCCCTTTGTTCTTCTCCAAAATCTCATGAGCAATACGCGATAATGCCCGGCGGATCGCCGTTTCGTCCATAATTACATTTTTCTCAGTAACCATAATCTTGTCACCCTCCACTTGTTTCGCCTGTTCAAGTTCCTGGAAATCAAAAAACTCCTTGCCTATTAACAGGCAAGGAGTGAAATCCGCAGATGAAGAAGATGGTGGCCGCGCGCATAAAAAGACAGTCCGGTGTATACACACGGGTACCTTTCTAAGAGTCGCGAACCTCGATTCACGTTACCTTGCCAGCCTCACAGGACTGAATTAAAGGCGCTATTCATTTAATGAGAATTATGACAGAACAAACACGGCATGTCAACTTTATCTGCCTAAACTACAACACTTTCCAAGCCTGCTTCTATTAACAACAAAAGGAAGGCGGTAATGCTGAATATTTCTTTAGAAATAAAAGAAGAACCTCCCTATATTTGAACTGATTCCTCCTAAACACAGATTCATAGGGAAGGTTACCCTATTTTTCCTGTAGATTTGTTAGATCTAAACTCAACGCAAAAAAGCCACCCAAGGTTTCCCCTAGGCAGCTTCAATGTCTAACTAATGATTAAAATTCAAACTCCACATCGCTTAAGCGTCTTTGGATCTCAGAGATGACACGTCTTTCTTCCTCTTCCCCTTTAGCAATGAAGGTAACAGAGAAACGTACAAATGGACCTGCATCATCCCAAGGCACGGTAGAGATTAACTTCTCACGGATCAGGAATTGCGAGAAATCCTCACCGGATTCGAAACGGCGGCCACCCTTGACACCCTTCGGTGCAGCCACATAAAGGAAGAAGGAACCCTTTGGTTTCTCAGCTTGGAAGCCGAGGCTGTTCAGTGCATCCACCAACAGGTTGTGACGACGAGAATACTTGGCAGCAATTGCTTCTGTAATCTCTGGATGCGCAAGACCGTAAGCAGCAGCTTTTTGAATCGCGATAAATTGACCAGAATCGTTATTGTCCTTCACATCACTGAAGGCTTTTACCACTAAAGGATTTCCGGCAACAAAGCCGATTCTCCAACCCGTCATATTGTAGGACTTGGACAAGGAATGCAGTTCCACCCCTACGTCCTTGGCACCTGGCACAGAGAGGAAGCTAAGTGGCTTCAAACCGTCATAGGTCAAAGCAGCATATGGTGCGTCATGAATTACGACTACATCATATTTTTTAGCCCATGCAACGACCTCAGCAAAAAACTCAGGCGTCGCACTAGCGCCCGTCGGATTGTTTGGATAGTTCAAGTAAAGAAGCTTAGCTTTATGAGCAACCTCTTCCGGAATTTCGTTCAAATCTGGAAGGAATTTATTCTCCTTCTTCAGCTCTACCGTAAACACTTGTCCACCCAAGTATTTAGTATGTGTACCCAGCACTGGATAACCCGGCACCGTCATGATCGTAATATCCCCAGGATTGATGAAGCAAGAAGGCAACATCGCCAGCGCAGGCTTAGATCCGATAGAATGAACTACCTCCGTAACGGGATCAATGCCTTCAACACGGAATACTTCCCGCAAATAATCAGCTGCAGCTGTCTTAAACTCAGCAATTCCATTGTCCGCATAACCACGATTTTCTTCCTTAGCTGCTTCTTCCGCCAGCTTAGCCACGATACCTGCATCAGCCATCTCGTCTGGCTCTCCTACGCCCATATCGATCAATTCAATATCAGGAAAATCCTGTTTTGCGGATGCTTTCGCACGTTTGATCTTCTCAAATTTATAAATCGAAGTGTCCTTGCCGTAGTTCGCACCGCCGATGCGGTCTGCAAAATTAGTCTGAATGAAGCTGTCTTGGTATTGTTCAATACTCATACTTTCATCTCATCTCCTGGCTATCTATTCTCATTTTAGAAGAAACGGCTTCGCCGTCCCTTGGATGGCTTATGTTTCTAGAGATCCGTTTCAGTTATAAAAATAAGGATAAAGAATAAGGCATAACCTTCTCTTTATCCTTATGTTATTAAATATGATGGAAAGCAGAGTTCAATTCCATAGACTAATTATCACTTCATTTGTACTTATCTGCTGCGCAATGTGAACAGAACCTCTTCCATGTCTTCCGGAATAGGTCTGCTGAATTCTTTATATTCACCTGATGTAGGATGAATAAATCCAAGCACCGCTGCATGTAACGCCTGTCCATTCATAGCTGTTCCTTTGCTGCGTCCATAAACCGGATCACCTACAAGCGGATGACCAATGAATTTCATATGCACCCTGATCTGATGCGTGCGGCCAGTCTCCAGTTGCAGCTCCAGTAGAGTACATTCACCAAAGCGCTCCATCACCGTAAAATGGGTCACAGATTTCTTACTGTTCTTTTCCGTGACAGTGTATAGTTTGCGATCATGTGGATCTCTACCGATCGGAGCATCAACCGTACCTTTGTCATGCGACAAGTTGCCGTGTACAACAGCTATATAGCGGCGTGTTACACTGTGCTCTTTAAGCTGTGCTGCGAGCGACGCGTGACTGGCATCATTTTTAGCCACCATAATAAGACCAGAGGTATCCTTATCAATACGATGTACAATACCTGGACGAATCTCACCATTAATACCGGATAGATCCTTACAATGATACATCAGTGCATTTACCAAGGTGCCAGACGGATGCCCGGCAGCCGGATGCACAACCATACCACGCGGTTTATTAATCACAATGACATCGCTGTCCTCGTAGACAACATCAAGGGGGATATTCTCCGGAATCAAATCGGTCACTTCTGCTTCAGGAACGATGATGGAAACTACATCGCCTTCTGAGAGCTTATAATTAGCTTTCACGGGTGCTCCATTAACCATAACATGGCCACCACTGATCCACAGCTGCACCTGAGAACGTGAAACATCCTCTTCCCAAGATTCCGTAATATATTTATCGATACGCTCCTTCGCGTTCTCCGCCGAAACAGTCCACTCCGTGACGTCCCTCTCTTCTTCGCTCGTAGTTGCCGCTTGGTGATTGACGTCTTTATTCAAATCATTCATTCCCTTCCCTTACTTCCTTTGCTTCTTTTACTTCTTTAATTTCCGTAATTTCTTCACCGTTCTTAAGATCGCGGAAGGAGTCCAAAAGAATTAAACCAACCCCAATGACGATACACGAATCTGCAACGTTAAAAATCGGGAAGCTATAGCTTCCAAAATTAAACAGAAGGAAATCAACAACCTCACCACTAATCATCCGGTCGAGGAAGTTACCTATCGCTCCACCCAGAACAAGTCCAAGGGCAACCGACAGCATCTTCCGCGAATGTCTAGTTTTGTTCAAGTACCAAACGATACCTGCAACCACTACAACCGTAACTAAAAAGAAGAACCATTGCTGACCTTGTAGGATCCCAAAAGCAGCTCCGCGATTACGATGTGAGGTAATTAGGAAAAAATTCCCGATGACCGGAATCTGTTCCCCGAGCTCCAGACGTGTGGCAATGAGATACTTCGTTCCCTGATCCACCAAAAATACAATAAGAGCAATCAAATAGTACACCACAGAAGTTGTCACTCCGTTCTTATTTTTCCCGCCAAATGCGGTACAAATACTGTTATAAGACTTGTATATTGTAGCACAGCCCTTAGAAGATCGTCTATTGCGTGACACCTCTCGGGCGCTTAATCTTGGGGACTATTTTCCATCGCTAAAATAACGCCTCTCAGGTCAACCTAACAAAGAACCATCCGGTGCAAATCGGTTAGTCGGAAGGATTCTTAGAAAAAGTACAGAAAGGAGCTTACTCATCATGACGCACCTGACAGTACAGCAGCTCTCAGAGCTGCGCGCCCGATTAGAAAAAGACCGTGATACTATTCAGCACAGGCTTCAGAATAATGAAAATTACGGCTTACAGGAATCCATGCGGGATGGCACCGGAGAACTTTCCGAGAATGACAACCATCCAGGAGATGCAGCCACCGATTTGTATAACCGCTCCATGGATATTTCACTGCTAGAGCGGGACGAGCATGAGCTGGATGATATTGAAGCTGCTCTCAACGCTATGGATGAAGGCACCTATGGGATATGTAAGGCTAGCGGTCAACCGATCCCTTTTGAGCGTCTATCCGCCATTCCCTCCACACTTTATTCTAAAGAGCACGCCCCACGTCAAAATGCACCCTTTACTCGGCCCATTGAAGAAGAATTTTTATCTCCTCCATTTGGGCGGACTAGTCTCGATGAACGAGAGGATCAAAATGGCTTTGATGGTGAGGATGCCTGGCAGATTGTAGAAAGCTATGGCAGCTCCAATTCCCCCGCTATGGCGGAGGGCAATAATATTGACTCCTATAATGATATGGAAATTGAAGCGGATGAGCTGGAAGGCTGTGTGGAGCCTTGGGAGAACTTTATCGCTACCGATATTACAGGTAATCATTTAATGGTAGTGCCGGGACGTAGCTACGAGCGTTATAAGGATAGCGACGAGGGAAGTTTCATGCTTGATCCACTCGAAGGCGAGGAGTAAAAGCATTGTCGCTACAAGAAAATGAACAGCGCGCGGTTCCAGTATCATGATGGAATGGCCCGCTGTTTTTTTATTTTTTCTGCTCTATGTCATTTTGTTAAGAAAATGTTCAGATTCAGCTGGTAAACTGATCTAACGGATGCTGAAATCGACATACAAGGAGTGTAACGTAAGTGAATCAGGAGTATTTTAAAAATGTACAGAAACTCAGTCATGAAGATGATAGACGATATTTATTATTAATGAGAGGTTTGCGTATCATACACAAGAAAAAAAAGCAGTGCAGCCCTCTCCAAAGATTAAAGAACGAAAGATACGGACTGAGGAGAAACGTAGAAGCCCAAGGCTGGGTAAATCCACCTAAGAAAATAGACCGAACCCTAATCACCCTACAACCGGAGTAAAGACCACTTTTAAAAGCTATTTGAATTCCAGCTGACGCTGTACAATTCGTACAATATCCGCAATATAATCTCCGATGATCGGCAGATTCAAGGCTCCAAGCCCCTGAAGGACATAAATGATCGTTGCTGCAAAAAAAGTAAAGCCTAGCGCGATCCCAACGCCACGAGCCGTTCCATATAAGATATTTTTCCAAATTAAAGTCCAAGGTGAATGTAACAGCTCTGTATATTGATAAATTCGTGATTTCTCCAATATATTAGCCCATTCAAAGGTTAATCGATACATCGTATTCATTTTTTCTTCCAGTGGAATATCTTCTGGATTACGATGATCTGCTGTTAAACGCTCAGGGTTTTCCTCAGGAATAACCTTTTTCTCCGCTCCCTTATCTGGGCTGTTCTTGTTGTCGGATGTCTTGACGGAGATTCTGTTCTTCTGATCCTCCACAGCCACAGCTCCTCTCATACGTCTATATTCGCCACAAAGTAAACGAGCCCGGTCAAAGAGAATGAATCTCCTTGAGCACGGGGCTCGTTATTTTTGCGGGCGAAATATAAAGACTATATTTCCCGCATAAACAGAAGTTCTCTGTTTACACTTGTGCCGCTAGTATATGCTGTTTTGGGACAGGTAATGCAGATTTACGCTCCAATATGGATACCGATGGATTTACCACCGACATCTACCGATTCAAAAGCATGTTCTCCGCCAAAATCAACCGTAGTTACAAGTACATTGTCTCGCAATACATTCTCAAAGGCTGTAACTGCTGCTTTAAGCTCATCGTCTACATTCAGCGTGAGTGCGATCCGTTTCTCGATCGGCAGATCCAAACGTTTACGGTAATCTTGAACCGCACGAATGATCTCACGAACCCAGCCTTCTTGTTCAAGCTCAGGTGTGATTTCAGTATTGAGCGCAACCGTAATTCCATATCCGGAAGCTGCAGCGAAACCTGCTTTAGCTTCTTTTTCAACGAGTAGCTCATCAGAAGTGATCACCAGCTCTTCTCCCTCTGGTGTCGCAATCGCGATTGAGCCGTCTTGCACCGCTTTGCGGGTGGAGTCACTATCCAAAGCTTTCAGGAAGCCTTGCAGGAAGCCGACGTTTTTACCGTATTTTTTACCCGCAACTTTAAGATTCAGCTTGAGTGTGAAGTCAACAAATCCACTGTCGCTAGTCTCTAGCACGATGTTCTTGATGTTGATCTCGTCTTTAATGATCTCTTCATACTCAGCCAAATGAAAGTCGCGGTTCATCGAAACGATCAGCTCAGACAGCGGTTGACGATTCTTAATGCCTGTTTCGTTACGCACATTACGCGCCAGCTCAACGATTTGTCTCGCACTTTCCATATCCTCTTCCAGCTCTTTATCGATCAAGCTTTCATCAGCAACCGGATAATCTGCTAAATGCACACTTTCTCCGCCGCCAAGGTTCGTGAAGATATCTTCAGACAACATCGGTGTAAATGGAGCCATCAAAGACGCGGTCTTTAAAAGCACATGAGTCAGTGTACGGTAAGCATCCAGCTTATCTTCACCTAGACCACTACCCCAGAAACGGTCACGGGAACGACGGATATACCAGTTGCTCAGCTCATCTATAAAGTTCTCAATACCTTTGGATGTATTCACGAAGTCATTTACTGCAAGTCCTTTGTCTACCAAAAGAATCAAGCTGTTCAGACGGGACAAAATCCAGCGGTCCAGCTTATGTTCCGACACTTTAAAAGGATGATCGGCAGGATCATAACCATCGATGCCTGCATAAAGCGTCAAGAACGCATGCGTATTCACCAGTGTATCTACAACTTTGGATTTGGTTTCCCCTACAAGACCACGAGAGAAACGTTTGTTATTCCACGGTGCACTATCGGACAGAATTGCCCAACGGAAAGCATCCGTGCCGTAATCGTTCATGATATCCCAAGGATCAATAACATTGCCTTTTGATTTGGACATTTTTTGACCATTCTCATCAAGGATATGACCGTGAGCAATAACAGCTTTATATGGAGCTTTACCTTTAAACAAGGTAGATACAGCTAGTAAGCTATAGAACCATCCACGTGTCTGGTCGATCCCTTCACAGATCATATCTGCTGGATATTGATCATTCAGCTTATCCTCGTTCTCAAATGGATAATGACTTTGCGCAAATGGCATCGAACCACTATCGAACCAAACATCGATAACCTCCGGTGTGCGAACCATCTCTGCACCTTCGCTGAAAGGACTGCGCAGCTTGATCTTATCTACAAAAGGCTTATGCAGCTCGATATCCTCAGGTACATCGCCAATCGCCATCGCTCTTAGTTCTTCAATGCTGTGTGGAGCGAACTCTTTGCCCGTTTCTTGACATACCCAAACATTAAGCGGTGTCCCCCAGTAACGATTACGGCTGATATTCCAGTCCACCAGTTCATCCAGGAACTTCCCGAAACGGCCTTCACGTACATGCTCAGGATACCAATCTACGCTGTTGTTATTAGCAATCAGCTGATCTTTGATCGCTGTAGTGTTGATGAACCAGCTGTCTGTTGCGTAGTACAAGAGTGGTGTATCACAACGCCAGCAGAACGGATAGCTGTGCTCGTATTTTTCTTTGCCGTAAAGCAGTCCTTTTTCAGACAAAGCTTTAACGATATCCAAATCGCAATCCTTCACGAAGCGTCCAGCAAAATCAGACACTACATCCGTATACTTACCGGAGTTATCAACCACGTTCACGAAGCTGATGCCGTTCTCGCGGCAAGTCTTGTAGTCATCTTCGCCATGCGCTGGTGCCATGTGAACAATCCCTGTACCACTGGAATCTGTAACGAAGGAAGCACCTACGATGACATTGCTTTTCTCTGCCTTGATGTATCCGAATGGAGGAGCGTAAGTTTTGCCGATAAACTCGGAACCTTTATGTGTAGAAAGGACTGTGTGCTCGCCTTTCATTACTTCCTCCACCAAATTTTTGGCAACAATGTAGATACCATCTTCTTGTTGTACACGTACATAGTCCATGTCAGGGTTCATGGCTAATGCCATATGCGCTGGCAGCGTCCAAGGTGTAGTCGTCCAAGCTAGTACGTAGTCTCCACTGTCATCCAGTTTGAACTTTGCAGTCGCACTGAGATCCTTGACGGTCTTGTAGCCTTGGGCTACTTCATGGGAGCTTAGGGTAGTCTGGCAGCTAGGGCAGTAAGGACTAACGCGGTGTCCGCGGTAGAGCAATCCTTTGTCATGCACAGTAGCCAAGATGTTCCACACGCTCTCGATATACGTGTTATCCAAAGTTACGTAAGGATTATCCAGATCCGTCCAGTATCCGATACCCTCAGTAAACTCGCGCCATTGCTTCTCATAACCAAAGACGCTGTCTTTACATTCCTGAATGAATTTTTCTACGCCATATTCCTCGATCTCTTGTTTGCCGGAGATGCCAAGCTTCTTTTGTACACCTAGTTCTACTGGCAGACCATGTGTATCCCAGCCGGCTTTACGAACCACGCGGTAGCCTTTCATCGTTTGGTAACGACCGATGAAATCCTTGATTACACGGCCCAGCACGTGCCCGATATGCGGAGCACCATTGGCTGTAGGAGGACCTTCGTAAAATACATAGTTCGGACGTCCTTCACGATTCTCCATGGATTTACGGAACGTATTTTCGTCGCTCCATTTCTTCAGTATGCGGACATCTCTTGCCCGCGCTTTTTCTTTGACATCTACTTTTTGCATGTGATGGTCAATCCTTTCATGGTTTAGTCTGTAAAGCCGTAAGCGGCACGCTTTATCTCAGGCATCCGAGCCGCGATCCCGTAGGGCAGCACTGGCTCGGGGTGCCACATGGAGCGGCGAGTGAAACGCCGGTCTGCTCTAGCAGTGAAGGCCCCGCAGGCTAACCCGCCAGGGGAGCCTAAGAAGGGCCGCTCCTTCAGCCACATGAGTCCGTTCGCTTCCACCACCGTACCTATATGCACGAGGCTTTACATTGCCGGTGTCCAGAGGGCGGCAGCCCTTGGGGTCCCCCTTAGAAAGGGGGATTTAGGGGGATGGCCACCCCGGAACAACAAAATAAGCGTCATCCCACCCCCAAAGGGGCGAGACAACGCTCGCGATACCACCCTAATTCTGCGCATGAGCACATCCTTAAGGGGAATGTATTCAGCACAATCTCAGTCCTGTGCGTAAATCTCATGCACAGGTCCGGTGTAACGTCCGGCAGACGGCTAAGCTTACGCACGATCAACGCTTCAGCTTAACTTCTAGGGGAAGATCTTCCGGCAGGGTTCGAACAATCGGCTCTCAGCAATCGCCGACTCTCTGGAGAACGTTACCTTGTCGTACTTGTCCCGTCATCGAATACATATAAACATTATACAGATATGTTCTATTTATAGACTTTTTAAGTCTAAATGTCAACAACCGCTAGCGAAATCCGCAATTAGGAGTATACCAGTGTAGGCTGAATACTTTATTATGATCGATTTTAGCGGAAAATAAAAATAGAGGGAATAACTCCCTCTATTTAGCCGATTTAGCATGAAATTATAAATTAGAGGGAATTCCCTCTAATCTGATCGAAGACCATTAAGCCCCAGATCTGGCCTAATCACACACCAAATCAGCATTCAATCGTCATAATGCATCAGATACGATGTAGAACATCATCCTTAAAAGTTACGCTCTCGCTTGCCTCACGACTCTCCAAGGCATTCCAGTCATCCTGAGACAACAGCTCAAGCTGTGCTTCCACCAATGTGCGAAAACGAGTGCGATAGATCGAAGCTTGCTTGCGCAATTCTTCAGTCTCAATAGCAACCTTACGGGATTTGGATAACGCTTCGTTAATAATCCGATCCGCGTTCTTTTCCGCTTCCTTGATAATGAGCTGCGATTCCTTCTTGGAGTTGTTCTTCACATCATCCGCCGCTTCCTGAGCGACTAAGATCGTTTTCGATAAACTCTCTTCAATATTCACAAAATGATCTAAACGCTCTTGAATGGACAAAAGCTGATTCTGCAGCTCTTTGTTCTCACGGATGACACTTTCGTAATCCTTAATGACTTGATCCAGAAATTCGTTGACCTCGTCCTCATCATAACCGCGAAGTCTCCGAGAGAACTCCTTGTTATGTATATCGAGCGGTGTTAATGGCATGCTGTGCACCTCCTAGAAATTTCGGACCTTCTAAGTCTCTGAACCAACCCTGCGCAGCAGACAAAGAAGCAAGACTGTACTTCAAGTAAAGGCAGAGGATTATATCAACGCTCCAACTGCCATTCATGGTTCGCCTCTTCTATAAAATATCGGCGTCCTGCTTTAAAAATGTTTGATTCCCTCGAAATAATCAATTTCGACAAGTAAAGCCGGATTCCTGCAAGGGATTCACACAAATTTACCAACCTGAACACGGTATCGGCCCTTTTTCGTCAAACTACCGACCTCTAGAACCTTGAATCGACCAAATCCTTGAATAGATACCATGTCACCATCTTTAAGTCCGCAGGAAGGGTCTTCTTCCACTTTCCAATTTACCCGAACGCGTCCAGCCTTGATGGGAGCAAGAATTTTGCTTCGGCTAAGCCGTGTTACATCTGCGGCAATGCCATCCAATCGTAGGGACGCTACAGTCAAATCCATCATTTCCAGCTTCACCTCACTATTACGCAAGGCAGAAAGTGGCAGTACCTCCGTGCTCACCTGTATTCGATGAACTCCAGTTAAATTCATGGCTAAATAATCTGCAATATCAGCAGCTACTACCACATGACAACCATCGTCCAGAACATGAATATCACCGATTTTGCCACGTTTTACTCCAACACCCAGAATAGAGCCCATGTAGTCCCCATGCTCTAGCGCCAGAAACTTTTGCTCACCAGAGGTTATCGCAAGAACCTTCAGCTCCATGTCCTCATGTTCCAGATCACGATAATCAGGCGCAATGAGTGCTCGCTTCCGCTCTGCCTCAGGGTGGCCGCCTTCCCATCTGACGATAACATCTGGATGCCGATTGACGAGACTTTGCAGAATAAATCCTTGGCGCGGATCTAGAAATTCGGTCAGTTTCGTCTCATGATATTCTCCAGCATGGGTAACCCATTCCCAAGCCTTGTCCACAAATTGTCTTTCATCGGGATGAAAATGCCCGTAAACTTCTGTCTTCATCACTTCTGCCTAAAAAATTAAGTGCAAAATGGATTTGAGTCCACCTGCCGCAAATTCTAAGACAAGCAGTGCTATGATCGGGGAAATATCAAGCGTACCAAAGAGTGGCGGAATAAACCGACGAAATGGTGTCAAATACGGCTCAACAAGCTTGCTCAGCAGTTCTCCGATAAAGTTCTCACGAACATTTGGTAACCACGACATCAGTACGTAGAAAATAATCATGTAAAAATAAATATTAAACAGCATATCAATAATGTAATCAATTTGGAGCAAAGCTCATTCACCTCATTCTGTTATAGTCTGGATCGTCACCTAGGATTTCTGTAATGGCACCTTGAATTTCAACGGTATCTGGCGTGCACATAAATATATTGCCCCCAATTTTAGAGATTCCTCCCCCAAGGGCATAAACGGTTCCGCTAAGAAAATCAATAATTCTCATTGCCTGATCATTACGGACACGCTGAAGATTAATCACTACCGTCCGGTGAGAACGGAGATGGTCCGCAATTTCCTGTGCCTCATCGTACGAACGCGGCTCATAGAGTACAACTTTTACATTCTTCTGCGAATGGATACTGACAACGTTGCCCCTTTGATTTTTGCGGGTTTCGACAGGGGCTGGCTCATATTCATCCTCATCTTGGGAAATACGCTCCCGCTCCACAATTTCCTCTTCCTCCTGCAAGCCCAAAAAACTCATAAATCGGTTCATAACGCTCATCACGATCCCTCCTAATGGCCTACTAACACCGTACCTAGGCGTACCCAGGTGGCTCCTTCCTGTATCGCCACTTCAAAATCATTCGACATTCCCATGGATAACTCCGTAATCGGCTCAGGTGTCAAAGCAAGTTGATTGAGCGCATCGCGCAGCTCACGAAGTCCGCGAAATACAGGGCGGGTAAGCTCCGGATCACCTTCTAAAGGTGCCATCGTCATTAGTCCAATTACTTTTACACGGTCGAGACTGGCAATTTCACGCAAAAATCCCGGTACCGCCTCAGGCGACAGACCAAATTTCGTATCTTCTCCAGAGATGTTTACTTGAAGAAAGACATTCACTTCTTGATCTGCGGCAATCGCCTTTTTGTGTAATTCTTGCGCCAGGGATATCCGGTCTAAAGAGTGTATATATTGAAACTTGCCAATAACGTCTTTAACCTTATTGGTCTGCAAATGCCCGATAAAATGCCATGTCCCTTGGTCCCCTAAAACCTTCCATTTGTGCTCAGCATCCTGCCAGCGACTCTCGGCAATATGCTCTAGGCCTGCCTCCAATACGGAGGACACCATTTCCAGAGAAACATATTTCGTCACTGCAATTACCTTGACGTCATTTCGATCCCGGCCGCTTGCCGCGCAGGCACGTGCTACACGTTCCTCTACTTCAGCAATTCTCTCCTGCAGTGTTAAAGCCAACTTTCAACTCTCCTTTATTCCGATCCAGCTCGTCATCCTGCCTGTAACCCCATTTTCTTTACGATAAGAAAAGAACAAATCTTGATTACAGCTTGTACACCAAGAAGTACATTCGATATGAGTCGGCAATATTCCTGCTTTAATCATAATGCGTCGATTCATTTCTTTCAAGTTTAGCATGTATTTGTTCTCATCTGTGTCAGATGTTCTGTATAGCCCTACAGAATCGGCTGTTTCTGTCGGCTTGCTCAAATCACCCTCCAATTGACGGACATGCTTCATCACATAATCGTCCACCTCATAACAACAGTCCCCAATGGAGGGTCCGATCGCTGCAATGATATCCTGCGGATGGCTGCCGTAAACGGTCTCCATTTTACTCACCATCGCGGCTGCAATCTGGGCCACAGTTCCCTTCCAGCCAGCATGCGCAAGACCGACGACTCGGTGCACTGGATCATAAAAGTAAAGAGGCACGCAATCCGCATAAAAAGAAGTAAGCAATACACCCGGCACATCTGTAAGCAAGCCATCGGTTGTCTGAAATGCCGAGGCTCTATCCTTTTGGCCCCGACCACGATCGGCTTCCCTTACCACTGCTATTTCTACTCCATGGGTTTGTTCCCCACAAGTCCAAGCTTCCGGCTTGAAATCAAGAGCTTCCGCAAGCGTCCTACGATTCGTTAAGACATCTTCCGGAGCATCCCCAACATGAAATGCACAATTCAGGCTGTCATAAGGCTTTTTGCTAGCCCCTCCCTGTCTACCTGTAAACCCTGCTGTAATTTCTTTATGCTCCACACACCAAGGCTCCAGATGGAGCAGCATAAGTGTTTCCTTCCCCTGCACAAACGGTTCCATATCCTCACCTCCGCCTAAGTGTACCACATGTAAATACCCCCACAAAATGCGTTTAAGCTTAAAACCTCAAATTAACAGCTTTTTATGCGATGCACTCCAATTCTTTTATAAAAAACAAAAAACGCACCTAATTAATAAGTGCGCCGTTCGCCTCGGTCCCCTCGTTCCAGATACATCGTTTCTCGTTCATCCTGCCCTTGAGGCATTCTTGATTCTTCAATCTTCACAAGCACTACATCAGACCCGATTTTGACAATATTTCGCCATGGAATAATCAGATCCGTTCCTCCTCCGAACAAACCCATAAACCGTGTGTAGCCGGGAATTACAATGGCATCGATGACACCTCGGCGTAAATCAAGCTCTAAGTCACTGATTTGGCCTAGTCGTTTGCCATCCACAATATTAATAACGTCTTTAGTCTGAAAATCAGAGATTTTCATCTTTTTAGCTGATCCTAAATAATCCTCGTTCATTTCACCACCCCTGTACAATCAGACCTATAGTCCAATATATGTTATGAAAGCTTGGCCACATGCCTGAAATATCCCTGCAAAGTGAGGCTAAGCTTAAACAATAAAAAGAGGAGATCATCCAAAATCCTTATCACGGATTCTGGATATCTCCTCATTCAGACAATTTAAGACTTCACATGTTTTTGCATTTGCTGAATCGCAGATTTCTCTAGACGTGAGACCTGTGCCTGTGAGATACCAATCTCATCTGCGACCTCCATCTGTGTTTTCCCTTCGAAAAACCGCATGGATAAAATTCGTTTCTCCCTTTGACCTAACTTACGCATCGCTTCACGTAAGGCGATTTCTTCGATCCACGACACATCCTTATTCTTATCATCGCTAATCTGGTCCATTACATAAATAGGATCGCCACCGTCATGATAGATCGGTTCGAATAAGGACACTGGATCCTGTATAGCATCAAGGGCAAACACTACATCTTCCTTCGGTACACCAAGTGCTTCAGAGATTTCGAATATCGTCGGTTCCCGCGAATTCTGATTAGTCAGACTATCGCGTACCTGAAGCGCCTTGTAAGCAATGTCTCGGAGTGAACGCGATACTCGAATCGGGTTGTTATCACGCAAGTAACGGCGGATCTCACCAATAATCATCGGAACCGCATATGTGGAGAACTTAACGTTTTGTGATAAATCGAAATTATCGATGGCTTTCATCAGACCGATGCAGCCTACCTGGAACAAATCGTCAACAAATTCCCCCCTATTATTGAACCTCTGGATAACACTTAGAACAAGCCTAAGATTACCATTTACCAATTTCTCTCTGGCGGATCGCTCGCCCTGCTGCTGCAGCGAAGTGAACAGTTGCCGCATTTCCACATTCGTTAGAACAGGCAGCTTAGCAGTATCCACACCGCAAATCTCGACTTTATTACGGGTCATGATGATTTACCTCCCAAGGAGAAACATTACTGTACATTATCTCCCGGGTTGGCCATTTTATTCCTTGCTAATTTCACCTTATACCATCTTGTTAAACTCCTTACGCAGCCGCTTAATAATTCGTTTCTCCAGACGAGAAATGTAAGATTGGGAAATTCCGAGCAGATCCGCCACATCTTTTTGTGTCTTTTCTTCGCCCCCACGCAGTCCGAAACGCAGCTCCATAATGAGTCTTTCCCGTTCACTCAGCTTTTCCAGCGCCTTTTGCAGCAGCTTGCGATCGACCTGTTCTTCAATGTTCCGATAAATGGTATCATTTTCCGTTCCTAATACGTCTGAGAGCAGCAATTCATTACCATCCCAATCGATATTAAGAGGCTCATCAAAAGAAACCTCACTCCGTGTCTTGCTATTACGCCGCAGATACATCAAAATTTCATTCTCTATGCAACGTGATGCATAAGTTGCTAGTTTTATTTTTTTCTCGGGATCAAAAGTGTTAACCGCCTTAATTAATCCGATAGCCCCTATCGAAACCAGGTCTTCAATATTGATTCCGGTATTCTCAAATTTACGAGCGATATACACTACGAGGCGCAGGTTACGCTCAATCAGCATCGCACGAACAGCTGCATCGCCGCTGGATAGCCGCTGAAGCAGATACTCTTCTTCTTCCCGTGTCAGCGGTGGAGGTAGAGCCTCGCTCCCGCCGATATAATAGATTTCCTGACTCTTCAACCCCAGTAGAAACAGCATGCGGTAATATTGCAGCTGCAGAGCAATTTTCCATTTGACCATTATTGTTCCTCCTCCAAGAAGTACACGGTTAGCGTATAAAGCTTTTAATTCCCGCTTTCAGCCATCAGAAGTTTGGTTCAGCTAGCTTTAAAGATTAGGAAGGTAGTGCTGCATCAGTGGCGCTCTCTTTTTGAGTTAAATCTGGATGTATGACCGCCCGATAGGCTCCATCTCCTGAGAGTGTCCCGCCATCCAGCCCAATTAAGACTCTTTTACTATAAAAGATATCTTCACCGAGCTTTATCGTCACAAGGTCTGGCTTCAGTGCGAGCATAAATGATGCCCCTCGGTTAATCCCCCTGTAAGGTACTAGTCGCATCCTATCCTGCCAAGCAAACGACTGCCCGTCCGTTTCTAGCAAAAGTTTGTCCGCACCATCCTGAGTGAGTCTCCCTTTCCATGCAGCAGGCAGATGCCCCTCCCAGAGCGTCGATTCCATCACCATCACCGGTATGCGGGTCAAAGGATCACAGAGACGATTACCTGTGTCTAACAGGCCAGGACAGGAAACACTTACACCATCAATTTCAACAA
This sequence comes from Paenibacillus sp. FSL K6-2859, assembly GCF_038008265.1. Classification (NCBI taxonomy): domain Bacteria; kingdom Bacillati; phylum Bacillota; class Bacilli; order Caryophanales; family Paenibacillaceae; genus Paenibacillus; species Paenibacillus sp. FSL K6-2859. The sequence continues at coordinate 5,234,619 of NZ_JBBOYU010000001.1, forward strand.
CCACCTCACCGATATAGGTTTCAAGCTGCTCCCTTCTGATTCGTGAAGAATGCACTGCCTTGAAGCAGATTAACACCAGGGGGAATACTGCAATGACAAACCAAAAGCCGATCTTTAGGCCGTAGGCATGCCCTCCTGAAGCAGTGAACATAATACCATTCCAAATGTCGCTGGAGCTCTGCAGCAAATAGTGAATACCAACAATTCCACCTGCGGCTGCAAAATTGATAATATAGAAAGCTCCCATAGTGCGAAGATAGCTTTGCAGACTCCCAAAACCAAAGGCAATCCATAACATAACTACCGACAATCCAAACTTGATAAGGAAGGTATACATGAAAGACAGCTCCGGTACAAACATCATCACTACATACAGTGCGCCAACGAGAGCTGAGACGATTAAACGCCACCATGAGATTCTCAGCTTAACCATCCAGCCTGTCAGCCACAAAAGAATTCCGTCGATCACTAGATTGGCGGCGAATATCAAGTCAATATAAACAACCAGTGCATTCACCTGCTTAATGGCGGAATCTATCCTCTAGCCAAATTGGATCAGGCTCTGTTTTTTGGACGATATGATTAGTATAGAAAGTCTCGCTTTCAAAGTCTGTCTAAACTTGGGGGGCATTCTTGCGGTTTTTTTGTCGAGTTATAGCGCCTGAGGATTTATTCCTTCTTCATGGAATTTTCGGATCTTTTATTTCAAAAAAAAAACACCGTACCGCCATAGCTAATTAGCTAAGCGATACGGTGTTCTCGTATTAACTTGATTCTCTTTAATTAATCGTTGTTGCCCCGAGTACGATTACGCAGGAACGTCGGAATATCGAGCTGGTCAGAAGAACTCTGATTGCCGAAAGGACGTAAATTTGCTGCGCTCTTATCCGGTGCTGCCGCAGGCTCGTTATTCGTCGAGACCGGACGACGTCCTGGAGTTTCAGGCGAAGGTTTATGTTCAAAGCCAGTAGCAATTACTGTTACTTTGATATCATCCTTCAGATCCTCATCTATAATCGCACCAAAGATCATATTCACTTCAGGGTCAGAGGCGGATGTAACGATCTCAGCCGCTTCATTCACTTCGTATAGAGAGAGGTTGGATCCTCCCGTAATGTTCATAATTACGCCACGAGCACCTTCAATAGACGTTTCTAAGAGTGGGCTCATGATGGCTTTGCGTGCGGCTTCTGACGCACGGTTCTCACCATTTGCGATACCAATACCCATGAGCGCTGAACCGCGCTCGGTCATGATGGTCTTCACATCCGCAAAGTCAAGGTTAATTAGACCAGGAACCTTAATTAGATCAGAGATACCTTGAACAGCCTGCCGGAGAACATTATCTGCTTCACGGAAAGCTTCTAACATCGGTGTTTTCTTATCAACGATCTCAAGCAAACGGTCATTTGGAATGACGATTAGCGTGTCGACTTTTTCTTTCAAAGCTTCGATACCAAGCATTGCCTGGTTATAACGTTTTCTTCCTTCAAAGGTGAACGGACGAGTAACTACACCCACAGTCAAGGCTCCGCACTCTCTAGCAATTTCAGCTATAACTGGCGCAGCACCTGTACCGGTACCGCCACCCATTCCTGCAGTAACAAACACCATGTCTGCACCTTTAAGGGTATTCGAAATCAGATCACGGGATTCCTCCGCTGCTTTCTTACCGACTTCAGGGTTGGCGCCTGCACCCAAACCGCGGGTTAGCTTGTCCCCAATCTGCAGCTTGTGCTCCGATTTGGCCATATGCAACGCTTGGGCGTCTGTATTAACCGTAATAAACTCTACACCCTGAACGCCGTTTTCAATCATCCGGTTGACAGCATTACTACCTCCGCCGCCTACGCCGATGACTTTTATTTGCGCCAAGCTCTCCATTTCAAAATCAAATTCTAACATATAGTTCCATCTCCCCCTCAATGTGCTTGGATGGCCGGTCCAAGTATATCTGGACTTACACTTATATAAACTCGCTGAACATGTTCTTTAGACGCTCGACAAACCCGGTCTTCTGAGCCGTTTCCTGATTTGGAGTGGCGTTCTGCTTACTCCGGTTGACCGTCTTTTTGTTGCTGCTTCCACCACTGCTTCTTCCACGGAAGCTACGGACAACATTATGCAGGATACCAACACCTCCGGTAAACCCAGGGTCCCGTACACCGATATAATCCGGTACAGCGATGCGTACAGATGCGGCCAATTCAGTCTGGGCCGCCTTTAATACGCCAGGCATCGAAACAGTTCCACCCGTTAGTATATAACCTCCAGGTAGTTCACTGTAACCAAGCCGTTTCACTTCCTGTTTAATCAGATGGAAGATTTCTTGCACCCGTGGTTCGATAATTGCCGCTAAATCCTCTTGGTTAAATTCCTTCTCTACATTACTGCCAATGCGCAGCACCTTGAAGACAACGTCAGAGGCTGCATCGTCAATCCATGCGCAACCATACTTTAGCTTTACTTTCTCCGCTTGATCAGTAAGTGTACGTAGTCCGTATGCAATGTCATTTGTTACAAATTCTCCGCCGATCGGAATCGTAGAGGTTGCACAAAGGGAACTTTCTTCGTATATGGCTATCGTTGTCGACCCGGCACCGATATCAACCAGAACAGATCCCATCGATTTCTCGTCCTTGGAAAGCGCCAATCCACCAGCACCAAGAGACATCAGCACAAGATCCTTCACTTTCAGCCCTGATTTCTCAACACAGCGCAGTAGATTATGTATTGGCGTCTTAGCACCCGTAACGATGGTTGCGTCCACTTCTAAACGAACACCAATCATTCCGCGCGGGTCCTGAATACCTTCGAGACCATCGACGATAAATTGTTTAGGAACAACATCAATCACTTCTCGCTCCGGAGGCATAGCGATGACTTCCGCAGCTTTAATAACGCGATCGATATCATCCTCACCGATTTCACGATCCTCATTCTGAACGGCCACGACACCGTGGCTGGATTGCAGGCCAATATGATTACCGGAAATGCCTACATAAACCTCTGATATTTGAATACCCACCATTTGCTCTGCATGATCTATAGCACTTTTGATCGATTGCACAGTTTGGTCGATATCTACAATCGCGCCTTTACGTATTCCTTCCGAATCAGCAGATCCAACGCCAATAATATTAAAGGTTCCATTGGTAACTTCCCCAATTATTGCCCGAACTTTGGATGTACCGATGTCCAAACTAACAATGATGTCATTGTTGCTCAAGTCCTATGGCACCTCCTGTTATAATCGAAATAATTTGCATAACCTTATCCCGGTCCCGGGAAACTTCTCTGTACATATTCAACATACCTAACCCTTTCCCTCTTTTTTCTACAAATTTTTTGAACGGAATAATATTCCAACATCCCTAAATGTGATTAGTTACTCATAATTTTTTATAAGAATGATAATTATCACAAGAAATATAAGCCTTTTTGGTTATTACTAACCATATATAGTATTATATTTCAAAAAAATCGAAGAAAAAAGAGGGATATAGCTTCTTGCCCGTAAATCCGATTGTAGCATTTTTTGAACTCTATTAGTAGGGACTATTGACCTCTACTCTACTCTTGCACATCTTTTTGCTCATCGCCCTTTTGCTCCTCACTTTCGACCTGAAAAGGAACATACGAATCGGCTTCAAGCATCGTGATAAGTCCAGGCTCCTTTGTCTCTATTACCTGATTCAAGTATGACACTTTGCTCTTCAATAAAGAGATGGATGTGATCACTTCGAAACGGGATCTAGTATAGAGCTTGATACGATCCGGAAATGACAAAGTTGGCGACGGAACAATCTCAGAGATATCACTTGTCAATTCATTAGTAATGCTTGCTAACGCTTGACATAGCTTAGCCTTATTCGGATCGTCCGGATCCCAGTTAGTTAATATGGGCTTCTCAACGGCTATCCCCGTATCATTTACTGGCACTGCAGCTCCACTCGACAGAATCGCCTTCAAGATGCCACCCTGTTCCAGTTCATAGGCCACCGCAGGGAATTCTTCAATCTTCACTGTGATTACCCCGGGAAAATCCTTCTTTACGGCCACGGCCTTAACCGTCTTAAGCTCCAGCAGAGATTGTTCCACAGACTTCGTAGAAACGGCAAAGAATTGTCCACCTATATGAATTCCACTTTGCGAGAGTAATTCTTCACTAGTAGAATACTTGCTTCCCTGAAAATCTATCACTGTAATGTGACTAATAGACGATCTAAAAAAAATCACAGCAAGAAGTGCAGTGAACAGTAGCAGAAGGATCGCCGTAATCTTACGGCTCATTTTTTTCTTAGGCTTGTCCTCTTTAAGAAGAGGTAATCGGGTTGTTGTCATTCTCATATCTCCGTAATAAGGCCCTGTCTCCTTCCTTGGTAGAACTGAAGGAGACAGGGAGCTTTAATTGGCCAAATCAAGTGGATCCGGTACGGGTACCTTGCGGCTTATACGCGCGCCAAGCTTCTGAAACAGCTTCTCTATTCCGTCATACCCGCGGTCAATATGGTGTGCTTGCTCAACGACTGTAGTCCCTTGTGCAGCAAGCCCAGCAATGACCAGAGCCGCACCTGCACGCAAATCAGTAGCTTCCACAGTAGCACCATACAATCTCTGAACGCCGCGAATAAACGCACGATTCATATCAATAGAAATATCAGCGCCCATCCGCGCCATTTCTTCAACATGCTTGAATCGTCCCTCAAACACCGTCTCCTTGATTACACTGAAGCCATCAGCGAGTGACAACAGCACCATGACCTGAGATTGCAGATCGGTTGGAAAAGAAGGATAAGGAGAAGTCACAATTCTCTCAACAGCACGTGGACGCCCCATACAACTGATATTAATTATATCATTGCACACTGTGATTTGAACACCAGCCCGCTTGAGCACATGAATAAGCGAAGTCAGATGCCCCGCGTTGGCATGTGTCAAAGTCACATTTCCTCGTGTAGCTGCCGCAGCAATCATTACGGTTCCAGCCACAATCCGGTCAGGTATCACCTCGTACGTACAGGGATATAGGTTTTTCACCCCTTGAATTGTGATGGTGTCCGTACCTGCACCGATAATCTGAGCACCCATACTATTTAGAAATTGCTGTAGGTCCTGTATCTCCGGCTCTCTCGCGGCCCCCGATATCGTTGTTGTTCCCTCTGCCTTTGCGGCAGCCATCATAATATTCTCCGTTGCTCCTACACTTGGATAGTCGAGATGAATATCACTCCCTATAAGCTTAGAACCCCGACAGAATATTCTTCCGTTGCTCTCCTCGATCTCCGCCCCTAACGCCTTAAGTCCTTGTAGATGAAGATCTATTTTACGCTCTCCGATCGCACAGCCCCCGGGCTGATAGATCGTTACCTCTCCAAATCTGGATAACAACGGTCCCATTAGAAAAATAGAAGATCTCATCTGCCGCATTAAATCCTCAGGGATATGAGATGTCCCGACGGCAGACGTATCTATCGTCACCGTATCCTCTTGATGCACGCACCTGCAGCCCAGCCGATCTAGGATGTCTAGCATAGTCTCGATGTCCAGCAGCTTCGGCACATTATGCAGTGAGTGAACTCCTTCGGCCAGCAGGCTTGCCGCTAGAATCGGCAGCGCCGCATTTTTTGCTCCATGGATACGAATGGTGCCTGACAGGGGACTTCCACCCTCAATCACCAATTTGTCCAATGTATCACCTCCGAGATTACCGCTCACCCACCACAAACACTTCCGTTACAAGCTCATATGAAATGTACAAGTATAAACGTCTTCGGCGTCCTTTATAAGGACGATAGGCGTTTAAGCGAGAAATATAAGGATGATGTATAACGTGAAACTTATACTTTCTTATATTTCAAGAATATCCTGCACTACATCTCAGGTTTGGAAGTGTCCTGGGTGATTGTCACGATTATAGGATTATCCTATGTTCGTTCCTCCAAGTGTGTGACAGAGAGCTGCCAATAAGGAAAACCCGTATGGAAAACGATGATATCTTAAGACTTCTTACCTGCAAGTCTTCGGAGCTCGCTTGTGATTACTGCCGCAGAATCTCTTTTACCAAGTCGTTTGGAGGCCGCTGACATCTCCTCACGCACGGCTTCAGTTCCGATGATTTTTTGAACCGCCTCAAATAGAGCCGTGCCGTTTAAATCTTTCTCAAGCAGTACCACAGCAGCACCTTCACGTTCCAACTGTCTTGCATTCGCCTCCTGATGGTTATTCGTCACATTAGGAGATGGAATAAGTACAGAGGGAATACCCAGCGCTGTAATCTCAGCGAGAAAAGATGCTCCCGCCCGATTAACGATCAAGGAGGTACAAGCCAACACCTCTGGCATATTATGAACATAAGGAAGGACATGCAACCAGTTTGGTAAGCTACCCAGCTTTTGACGTAATTCCGCCCGTGTCTCTTCGAAATAGGGTTCACCTGTAACATACACATAATGAACACCATTACCCTTACCCACTTTAGGGGCCATTTCAATCATGGCTCTATTAATAGCCTTAGCCCCCTGACTGCCACCAACCACCAAAACCACTGTACTGCCATCCGAAATCCCCAGCGATGCGAACCCACGTTGTGGGCTTGCTGTAGTAACTGTTGTAGCACGTGGATTACCAGTATAGATCACATTTTTGCTGCCCGGAAAAGAGGACTCTGTTCCTTCAAAGCTTACGGCAACTGTACTCGCATACCGACTCAGAAAGCGATTGGTCAGACCTGGTATGGCATTTTGTTCATGGATCAAAGTAGGGATGCCCAACCGGGATGCAGCATAAACGACTGGACCACACACATAACCGCCTGTTCCAATCACAACATCTGGTTTGAATTCTCTTAGCATTTCTTTGGATGCCTTAACACCCTTCAAGAAACGCATCACGGTCTTGACATTGTCTATGGATAGCTTGCGCCGAAAACCAGTGATGTCAATAGATTTGAAAGGGATATTCTCTTGAGGAACAAGCTTGCTCTCTAAGCCGCGCGTTCCACCAATATACAGGAAGGTAGATTTGCTATCTTCCAACTCCATTTGCCTAGCAACAGCGACCGCAGGATAGATATGCCCACCCGTGCCTCCGCCGCTTAATACGATACGCATCTCTTTCACCTCGCAAAACGGGATAAGTTCAATAGAATGCCAAGGGATGTTAGCATTAATGTAAGTGAAGATCCGCCATAGCTAATCAGAGGAAGCGTGATGCCCGTTACAGGCATTAGACCAATAACAACACCAATATTAATAATGACTTGCACAGCCACCATACAGACGATGCCAACGGCCAGATAGCTTCCAAAACGGTCAGGCAGACTCATCGCCACCTTCATCCCGCGCCAGATTAGAATAAGAAATAGGATCAACACAGCCAAACCACCGATAAACCCCAGCTCCTCGGCCAATATAGAAAAAATAAAATCTGTTTGTGGCTCAGGCACATAACTGTACTTCTGCCGACTCATTCCTAATCCAAGACCACCGAGCCCCCCAGGACCGATCGCATATAGCGACTGAATGATCTGGTAACCTGCACCAAGGGGGTCGGACCATGGATCAAGAAAAGCGGTAATCCGCTGCAACCGGTAAGGCGCTGCTGCAATCAAAGCAACAAACCCTGCCGCACCAGCTACTCCAAGGGAAAGTAAATGCTTCATTCTAGCCCCTGCTGTAAAAACCATCATCAAGGCTGCACCAAACATGACAGTACCTGTACCCAAATCCGGCTGGAGCATGATCAACGCGAAGGCTGACCCAATGAGCGCAAGCGGTGGGAGCAGGCCGCGTGTGAAGGAAGTGATGTCGTATTCCTCTTTTCCTAGCCAATTGGCTAAGAATAGAATCATCCCCATCTTCATGAATTCAGAAGGCTGGATCCCGAAGGAGCTAATTCCTAGCCAGCTGCGCGCTCCCCCGCGTACTACACCAATACCCGGGATAAGCACAATAACAAGTAAGAAAAAGCAGATTAGAAGTGCCGGCTTAGCCAGCTTTTTCAGCACCCTGTAATCGGTATTCGCCGTAACGAACATTGCGACTAGGCCTAGTCCTGCAAACAAAAGCTGTCTTTTTACAAAGTAAAACGAATCTCCATAATTGCGGAAGCCCAGAACGGACCCGGCGCTGTATACCATCACCATGCCGATCACCAGCAAAGATAGAATAGGAATCAGCAACCAAATATCGGGAGCATGACGAGTTTTGTTCATCAGGAGCACACCTCTTGCATCCGTAGTAGGGATGGGGCTTATCCACCCCCCTACTTAAAGGTTATGCACCGCCTCTTTAAAAATACACCCGCGCTCTTCATAGGATGTAAACATATCCCAGCTTGCACAGGCAGGAGACAAAAGAACAACATCTCCTTCTTCCGCCAGAGCGGAAGCTTCCTGCACAGCTTGCTCAAGCACGGCAGCGGCACTCTCCCCATTATCGACGGAGATAATCTGCTTTAATCCTGCCAACTGTGCTACATTTGTTAGCTTGTCCCTAGTCTCCCCTAACGCCACTATCGCTTTGACTCGGCCGCTCAGGACTGGCAGCAGCTCCATATAATCGGAGCCACGATCTAATCCACCAGCGATCAGCACTACGGGACGCTGGAAGGATGTTAGTGCCATAATCGTCGCTTTGGAGTTAGTTGCTTTGGAGTTATTATAATAAGTGACTCCAGCCTTATCAGCTACATACTCCAGCCGGTGCTCCACACCGCGAAATGAAGCAAGCACATCACCCAATAAAGAGGGGTCTGCTCCAGCAGCGATGGCAATTCCACATGCAGCAAGTGCATTCTCCACATTGAAACGCCCCGGAAGGCTAATGGAATCTACATCAGCAATGATTGTTTCTTGGCCTGCAGAATTGCGATAGATAATGCGACGCATCAGATCGTCATCTTGACCTGTAATATAGGACGGGCTAACAAATACGCCGTAGGTCAGCTCCTCAGACCTAGAGAATGGGAGAATCGAAGCCTTCACATATGGTACCAGTTCCCGGCAAAAAGGATCGTCCCAGTTCAGCACAGCCGTATCCGTAGCTACTTGATTGGCGAACAGCTTTGATTTGGAATCGACATAATCCTTCATGCTGCCATGATAATCCAGGTGGGTCTCCGCAATATTCAACAAACAACCTATTTTGGGGCGGAAAGTCTCCGTACCTTTGAGCTGGAAGCTGCTGAGTTCGACCACCATCCAGTTATCCTCTGTAGCTTCTTGCGCCGCCTCACAGAGAGGCGTGCCAATGTTACCTGCAACAATCGGATTCATACCTGCAGCTTCCAGCATTTGACCTACCCAGGTCGTCGTTGTCGTCTTGCCATTGGATCCCGTGATGCCAATTATCGGCGCTGCACAAAGACGGTATGCAACCTCTACCTCTGTAACTACTTCAATGCCAAGCTCAAGAGCCTTTTGTACAGGAGGTGCAGAATAAGGAATGCCTGGATTCTTAATGACCAGACTTACGCCTTCATGAATCAGTCCATCCGGATGCCCACCGCTTATAACACAAATTCCCAAAGATTCCAATTCGGAAGCTTCGGGACTTTGATCTCTTTCCTTTTTATCGTTCACCGTAACTACAGCGCCTCGATCATGCAGCACTTTAGCAACCTGGACACCGCTTTTTGCGAGTCCAAGCACAACAACTTCTTCACCACGGTACATATCTGGATGTTTCATTTGCTACAACCCCTTGCTAATAAATAGTCCAACAGCAGCTAATATCAAGCTTACCGCCCAGAACGAAATTACCACACGCCATTCCGACCAGCCACCAAGTTCAAAATGATGGTGAATCGGGCTCATTCTAAATACACGTTTGCCACGGGTTTTGAAAGAAACCACCTGTATCACGACTGATAACATTTCCACCACAAACACACCGCCAATAATTAAAAACAGCAGTTCGCTCTTTGTGACAATAGCAATCGCACCTATCGCACCGCCAATACCAAATGAACCGGTATCTCCCATGAATACCTTAGCAGGATGGGCATTAAAGACCAGAAATCCAAGAACGGCCCCGATCATAGCCGCTGCACACACTCCAGCTGCAATTGACGTAGCCTGCATCGCTACAACAGCATAAGCTGCCAATGCAATAGCACTTACACCAGACAGCAAACCATCTACTCCATCGGTAAAGTTAACAGCATTCGTTACGGCCATCATCATAATAATAATGAACGGATAGTAGAAAAAGCCGCCCCAATCAAAGCTGAAATCAGTACCCGGAACGCTGATGCTTGTGCTATGTCCTGCAGAAATCAGCAGACCGCACATCACAGCACCTACCAACAGCTGCCCGAACAATTTTTGACGCGCCGTAAGGCCCAAAGAACGCTTGAATACGATTTTGATATAATCATCCAAAAATCCGATCAGTCCAAAACCAAGCGTAGCCACTAGTAGTACGTAGAAATCGTTATTCACCACAGAAAATTTCAGATAAGCCAATGTAAAAGCCACGATGATTACGATACCGCCCATCGTCGGCGTTCCCGCTTTCTTTAAATGGGATTGCGGTCCGTCATCTCGCACCTGCTGTCCGAATTTCATCCTGCGCAGTAGCGGAATGAAGAGCGGAGCGGCAATGACCGCAAGGATAAAGGAAACAGCAATAGTCAATAACAATAGTTGATAATCCATGGGTACACCCCCTCCATTTATTTAGGTCTCTTTAATCTCTTTACTCAGGCTCTGAAGAACTTCCTCAAGCCTCATCCCTCTGGATCCTTTGAATAGTACAATATCCTTGGAGCTGCTTTTCTCGATAAGGACGGCTGTTAATTCTGACTTATCCGTAAAAGCCAGCACACGCTCGTTTCCGAATCTTTCCTTTGCAGCTTCTGCAATATGGACTGACAATGGGCCATAGGTATATACAAAATCAGTCACTGCGGGGTCTAGGTAGTAGCCAATTTCTTTATGAAACTCTATTTCATCCGGCCCAAGTTCCAGCATGTCCCCCAGTACTGCGATTTTTTTGCCACTGCATTTCATAGTTTGAAGCACATCAATGGCCGCCTTCATAGAAGTCGGACTGGCATTATAAGCATCATTCAAAAGGGTAAGCCCGGAAGAAGTTTGAATCACTTCAATCCGCATACCTGTCAACTTTAGCTTACTTAACCCATTCTCTACATTTTGTTCTGTAACTCCAAAATGGCGAGCAACCGCTAGTGCAGCCAACGCGTTGACAACGTTATGCTGGCCTGGCAGCGGTAATGTAAAAGCATGTTCCTTATGAAGGCTTGACGTAAACGTCATACCACCATTATGGGACATCATCCCTGTCGGATAATCATCATTATCTCCGTTCAGGCCGAAACGGAAGGACACCATCCCCTCCGGAGCCTCAAAAGCGGACTCTTGCATTACCTCAGTCAGCAGCGGTTCATCACCGTTATAAATTAGCAATCCCCCTGGCTTTAGCCCTTCGACGATTTCCAGCTTGGCACGGGCGATTTCTTTGCGGGATCCCAGTTGCAGCAGATGCGACTCACCTATATTAGTAATGACTGCAACATCTGGTGCAGCCAAAGAAGCCAGCAGAGCAATTTCTCCCCGCGAGCTCATACCCATTTCAAGCACTGCAATCTCTGTATCCTCAGCCATGGATAGAATCGTGAGCGGAAGACCAATATGATTATTGAAGTTTCCCTCTGTCTTGTGCACCTTGTACTGCATTTCGAGCATGGCCATAATGATATCTTTTGTCGTAGTTTTGCCATTACTCCCCGTAACAGCGACAACCTTCGGAGCGACCTCATTTAAATACGAAGCGGACAGCTTCTGAAGCGCCTGTAGCGTATCTTCAACAATAATGACTCCGCCACCCTCAGGTGCAGGACCTTTATTACGCTGCCATAAGGTCCCAGCAGCACCGTCAGCAATCGCTGTAGCTGCATAATGATGACCGTCGAATTTGTCTCCCGTTAGAGGAACAAACAGGCAACCTGTAGTTATCTTACGGGAGTCAGTAACGACGCCCGTAACAGTTATATTCACAGTTTCAGCAGCAGGAACTTCACCTGCGCACATCACAGCAATTTGTCCTAGTGTTCTTGTAATCAATAGATTCGACCCCTTATAACTTCTTTAGCGACGATGCGGTCATCGAAATCGTGAACCACTCCGCCAATCAGTTGGTAGGTCTCATGACCTTTCCCCGCAATCAATACTACATCGCCAGAGCTTGCCATTTCAATAGCCTTCCCAATGGCTTCTCGGCGATCAACAATCATATGATACTGGTCAGAGGTGACTCCATCCTCTACTAGCCCTGCTTCTATATCCTTCAGAATGAGCCCAGGGTCCTCCGTCCGAGGGTTGTCAGAGGTTATGAATACCATGTCGCTATATTTTGCGGCAATCTTACCCATCAAAGGTCGTTTCGTGCGGTCTCTATCTCCTCCACAGCCAAACACAGTAAGCACTTTACCTGTAGCAAATTCGCAGACTGTTTTTAATACATTTTCCAGCCCGTCTGGTGTATGTGCATAGTCAACGATAACGGCATAGTCTTGCCCCTCATCTACTGACTCCACCCGTCCAGCTACACCATCAATCGCTTCAAGACTAGTCTTGATATCTGACAGTGACACATCTTCCAACAACGCTGCCGTAATCGCCGCAAGTGCATTATAGACATTGAATTTACCAACCATACGAAGTGAAATGTCCGTCTCACCCTTAAACGTATCTACATGGAAAAAAGTTCCTTTTGCAGTGATCGAGATTTGCGAAGCTCGGACATTAGCGTTGTTATCAATGCCATATGTAATCACTTCCGCTGCAGTTTGGGTTGCAAAATAGTGGCTCGCCTCATCATCAGCATTAAGCACCGCATATTTGCGTTCTTCTTTCCAAGGAGAGATCACATTTCCTAGTCTAGAGAAGAATAGACCTTTAACCGCCCGATACTCCTCCATTGTATGATGATAATCCAGATGATCCTGGGTTAAGTTCGTAAATATTGCTGTACGGAAGTCTGCACCCTTCACACGTCCTTGCTGAAGCGCATGGGAGGAGACTTCCATTATGCAACATTCCACACCTTTGGAGGCCATATCATGAAGCGAGCGCTGCAGATCTAGTGATTCTGGAGTGGTCCCTGACATAGGGTAGCTTTTGCCGTCATAGCGCATTTGAATGGTCCCAATCAGACCCGTCTTCATATTCTGGTCTTGCATAATTCGCTCAATAAGATAAGTCGTAGTTGTCTTCCCATTTGTACCCGTAACCCCGATCATTCTCATTCGGCTGCTAGGTGAGCCAAAGAAGGCATTCGACATGACAGACATCGCAAAACGGCAGTCATCCACAACGATCTGTGGAATATCAAGCTCTAGCTTATGCTCACATACGATAGCAGATGCTCCAGAGGCTACGGCTTGCGGCGCAAATTTATGTCCGTCTACGGTGTGACCCGGTAAACAGATAAACAGATCACCCGGACTTACACGGCGGGAATCAATCTGAAGATCAGTAATCTCCACCTCCCCGTCCCCGTATAGACGCGAAGTAGCAAGACAAGCAGATAATTCATTAACTTTCATAGTAATCCCTCACTCTACATTTTCGGATACAAACTGAACCCTTATATCTTTATCATTATTCACTAGAAGCTCCCATATAAATCCTGATGGTTGAGCCCTGTTCTACTCTTGCCCCAGCTTTCGGAGCCTGATTGATGACCGTATTGCCAGAGCCTGAACGCGCCAGATTAAAATTCATATTTAAATCCTCATAGATATCTTGTACGGTTGCACCTGTAAGGTCAGGCACGGTCACAATCGGAGTTTCACCGTATTTATAGGTTTTTGGAAGCTGATCACTGCGCTCAGGAACCTTCATATAGTGCAGCGAGTCTTCCAAAATATTTTGCACGATTGGAGCTGCAACTACACCCCCAAATTGAATCCCTTTCGGGTTATCCACTGCAGTGTAGACAACGATCTGTGGATCATCCGCCGGCGCAAAGCCAATAAAAGAAACAATATGCTCTGTCGGAGAATAACGTCCATTTACAACCTTCTGTGCAGTACCCGTCTTGCCACCTACACGATAGCCGTCGATAAAAGCCGGCCGTCCCGTGCCTTTGGCAACCACGCTCTCAAGTGCTGCCCGCACCTTCTTGGATGTCTCCTCCGAAATCACCTGCCGCACAAGCTCAGGCTTCACCTCTGATACCGTCTCTCCCGTTTCCGGATTAACCCATGACTTTGTTACATGTGGTTTATAGAGATTACCACCATTGATAGCCGCGGACACCGCAGCAATCTGCTGAATAGGTGTAACCGAGACCCCTTGGCCAAAGGCCGTAGTTGAAAGCTCTACCGGACCTACTTGACTAAGCTTGAACAGAATCCCATTAGATTCTCCGTTTAGATCAATTCCCGTTTTGCTGCCGAAACCAAAATCACGAATATATTTGAAGAGTGTTTCTTTGCCCAGCCGTTGCCCAAGAGCAACAAAACCAGGGTTACAGGAGTTCTCAACCACCTGAAGGAAGGTCTGGCTGCCATGGCCGCCTTTTTTCCAACAGCGCAGCTTCGCACCCGCCACTTCGATAAACCCAGGATCATAGAAATGATCGTTTTGCAGGTCTACCTTACCTTCTTGCAATGCTGCAGCAAGTGTGATGATTTTGAACGTCGAACCAGGCTCGTAGGTCATCCAAATGGGCAAATTCCGATTATAGATCTGCGGATCATATTCCTTATATAGACCCGGTTCATAACCCGGTCTACTAGCCATGGCCAGAATTTCACCATTCTTCGGATTCATCGCTATAGCCCAAGCGCCCTGCGCCTGATATTTCACCATAGCTTGATCCAGCTCACGTTCCATAATGGATTGAATCTGTTTATCAATCGTCAATTGCAGATTAAGCCCATCCTGAGGGGCAGAATACTTCTCCGATGATCCAGGCATGAGTCTTCCACCTGCGTCAGACAAATACGAAATATTGCCTGCTATTCCTTTAAGTAAATTATCGTAAATGTTCTCGACGCCGGTAATCCCTTGGTTATCAATACCTGTAAAGCCTAGTATATGCGCGGCAAGATCGCCGTAAGGATAATATCTTTTGCTATCCTCAGCGACAACGATGCCCGGCAACTGCAAATCACGGATGCTCGCGGCAAGTTCCATCGTAATTTTGCGGCCGCCGGGCTGTAGTTTCACCGACATTGATTTTTTAGTCAGCAAGCTCATCAGCTTCTCCTCGGTCATCCCAAGTAGAGGCGCCAATTGCTGCGCTGTCTTTTGCTTCTCCTTCACCTGCACAGGCACCGCATAAACCGTAGGCGTACTGATATTATAGGCCAGCGGTATACCTTCACGATCCAAAATTTCACCACGCTTGGCTGTAAAAGGAATATTCCGGCGCAAGGAATCTTCTACCTTGTCACTTAATTTCTCGCCTTGGGATAATTGCACGTAAGCAAGACGTACGACCAGCGAACCGAATAACACTGCCAGTCCCAGCAGCGTCCATAGCATTCTCCGCCGTGTTACGACCTTCGAAACCTTCATTCCGTTCTCCCCCGCTTTCACCTATAGACATGAGCTCTTATCTTCATGACTATTCGGGACAAACTGGGGTTAGAACAAGCCTATGGCCCACTCTGCGATTCCGTACCCTCATCAGCAGACGAAGTTGCCGGAACATCTTCACTATTATCATTGAATGGTTTCAGCTTTAATGTAAGTAGTGGTTTTCCATTTTTTGTTCCTTCAATCTGCTCGGACACATATCCTTCGCCTTCTACCGCTATCTCCACTTTTAGAAGGGTTAGAACCTCAAGAGCATCGCGCAGCGACTCTCCGTGCAAATTGGGAATAGTAGGCTTGTCCCCTTGCTTGCTTAACAGGTATATACGCTGGCCAGGAGAAAGCTTCGTTCCAGCCTCTGGATATTGGGTTTCCACAGAAGCTTCTTCACCGACAACAGCAAAATCAAATCCTTGATCCAGAAGCGTCTCTCTTGCTTCCTTCATCGTTTTTCCCTTCAGATCAGGTGTAGTTCGGAGCACAGGTGCATCCGATTTAACTGTTTTTTTACTGTCCTTATCACTAGTTTCAGTTGCTAATTTAGGAACTCCCATGTATTGCAGTGACTGCGATACGATTTCTTTAAATACAGGAGCTGCAGCTTTACCGCCGCCAACCTCAACGTTCGGTTCATCAATAATAACAATAACAGCGATTTTCGGATCATTCACAGGCGCATAACCAATAAAGGAGACCAATACTTTGGACTTCACGTAGTCCTTACCTTCAACCTTAATAGCCGTTCCTGTCTTCCCCGCCACACGGTAACCTTCAATGTGAGCGTTCCGTCCTGTCCCTTTGACTTGGTCGGCAACTACCTGCTCCAAGTATTCACCTGTTTGCTTGGCACTTGCCTCATCAATCACCTGACGCACTACACTAGGCTGAGTAACCTTAGTATTTCCGGTGTTTGGGTCCGTAACCTCTTTTACCACATATGGAGTCATCAGTTTCCCGCCATTGGCGATCGCAGATACAGCAACCAATTGTTGAAGTGGGGTAACTAGCACTTTACCATGCCCATATGCGAGTGTAGCAATTTCGATAGGACGCCCAAGGTTAGGGTTAACGACCCCACTGGCTTCCCCTGGCAAATCGATTCCTGTCTTTCCATTAAAGCCAAAATCATCAATATACTGTAAAAGTCTATCTTGTCCGAGCATTTCATAAAGTTTTACAAAAAGAACGTTACTAGACCGCTTCACACCTTCCAGGAAGCTGATTTGCCCCCAACCGGAACGATTAATATCATGCAATGCCTTACTGTAGCCCTTAATTCTGATAGATCCTGACAGAAATGTTGCTACGGGATCAAAAAGCTTCTCTTCTACAGCTGCTGCAAGTGTAACAATCTTGAAGGTGGAACCAGGTTCATAAGTTGATTTGATAGCATGGTTGTAGAAACCCGCTGCATCAGCACCCGTATCCATATACTTATTAGGATCAAAGGTGGGCATATTCGCCATCCCCAAAATCTCCATCGTATTCGGATCAGCGGCAATGACACTCATACTTTTCGGCTTATATTGCGCATATGCCTTTTCCATGGCCGCTTGTATATATTGCTGGATCGTACTGTCGATGGTAAGCTTGAAATTACTGCCATTTACTACAGGTTTATAGGTATCTTTTGAATCCGGCAGCTTAACCCCTTGACCGTCACTTTGATAAAGCAGCTTGCCATCAGCACCCTTAAGCTGTGCATCCAGGGACTTTTCCAGACCCATAATCGCCTTGCCATCCCGATCTGTGTAGCCTAATATATGTGCAGCAAGCGAACCCTTAGGGTAATATCGTTTCTGCTCTCTAACCAGACCAATCCCGGTCTCTTGAATTTTATGCTCTTTACCCAGGGCTACATAAAACTCTTTCACCTTATCAGCAAGTTCCTGATCAATCTTCCAGCCTTCATTACGAATTTCACGATTCTTGAGGTATTTGCCATCCTCGCCTTTAGCCTCAATCAGCTTCCGCAGCTCATCTTCTGGCTTGCCGAGTAGCTCATGCAATCCCTTGACGACCTCATCACCAATTCCCTTTTCAGCAATGACTGCCGGGTTTACAACTACAGTATAAGCAGGGACATCACTTGCGAGCACACTCCCATTACGGTCAGAAATCGTTCCTCGCTCGGCTTTGATAGTCGAAGTGTGCGCCCAAAGTGTAGCAGCCTTTTCTTGCCATTCTGAACCCTCCATAACTTGAATCCAGAAGACTCTAGCTATCAAAACAAGAAAAAAGAGGGTAATACACCCTCCTATAAACAGCGTGCGAAGTTTTATTCTCTTTACCATAAGCGAACCTCACAATTTTTTTATTGCGATCTTGCCAATCGCTCACTAATTATCGCCTTCTGTCGATATCGGATTCGCCGGAATAAAGATGGTAGCATTTTCATCCGGTGCTACATATCCAAGATCCTTTGCCTTTTGGGCAACCTTCTGCTCCAAATTCTGCTTCTCCATCTCATACGTGGAAATTTGCTTCTTAGCGGTCGCTATATCCTTATCTAATTTCTGAGCCTGCAAGTTCAAATCATAAATGTGAACGTAACGTGAAATCAGGGTGATAGCCACTAAAACGCATACTCCTAGCGTCAGCATATACAAAAGTTTCTCTTGCAGCGGAAGTACTCTTCGTTTGGTAACTACTTTTGTCTTCTCGCGGTAAAGGGGGTTTACTTCTTCTTTTCTTTTGGGCTGAACTGCTAAATTGCCGCGGGTATAGGCCATCTCTGACTCTCCTTTATCGTCAATTACAATTTTTCTGCAATGCGCAGCTTAGCTGAGCGGGCTCGAGTATTAAGCTCAAGCTCTTCCTCAGAAGGCACAAGCGGTTTGCGGTTGATTAACTTAAGCGTGCCTTTCGCGCCGCATACACAAAACGGAAAGTCAGGCGGGCATGTACATCTGCTTAAATAGCTGCTTAGTATTTGCTTGCAAATTCGGTCCTCGAGCGAATGAAAAGTGATAACGGATACTCTACCTTCTGGTGCAAGGCAACGTACTGCGCTATGTAATCCTTCTTCAAAAGCACCCAACTCGTCGTTTACAGCAATCCGTAAACCTTGAAAGCTGCGTTTAGCGGGATGTCCTCCCGTTCTTCGTGCTGCCGCCGGAATACCTTCCTTGATAAGCTCAGCTAATTCTCCTGTGGTCTCCACAGGACTTTCTTCTCTTCTGTCTACAATTTTCTTAGCGATTCTCCGCGAGAACTTCTCTTCTCCATATTGGAAAAGCACACGGGCAATCTCCTGCTCAGACCACGTATTCACAATATCAGCAGCCGTTAATAGCGCTGTCTGATCCATCCGCATGTCCAGCGGAGCATCATGATTGTAACTAAATCCGCGTTCTCCCTCATCAAACTGGGGAGAGGATACGCCAAGATCAAAGAGGACTCCATCCACTTGGGGAATGCCATCTTTTTGTGGTACAAAGGGCACATCCTTAAGTACACTCTCCAGATCACGGAAATTGGTCTTAATGAGTACAACCTTATCTCCGTATTCAGCTAGTCTTTCTTTTGCGTTCTCCAGAGCCCAATCATCTTGATCCAAACAGATTAATCGGCCTTCGCCGCTAAGTTTGGAAGCGATTAGTGCGCTGTGGCCTGCTCCACCGAGAGTGCAATCTACATAGATTCCGTCTTTTTTGATGTGCAGCCCTTCTGTCGCTTCTTCTTTAAGCACCGTGATGTGGTGAAACAAGCTGCATCCCTCCAGGACAGTATTCGATATTGTGTTTTTATAGATCAAAATTGAAATCCACCAATTTTTCGGCAATTTCGTTGAACGATTCCTCGGACTGTTCGAAGTACTGCTCCCATAGCTCTTTGTTCCAGATTTCCACCCGGTTCGAAACGCCCAGAATAACACAGTCTTTGTCCAGTTTGGCATACTGCCTTAAATTGGCCGGCAGATTTACCCTTCCCTGCTTATCCCATACACATTCTGTTGCGCCTGAGAAAAAAAAGCGACTGAATGCACGGGCATCTGATTTCATCAGTGAAAGGCTTTTTAGCTTTTGTTCCATGATTGCCCATTCTTCCATGGGATAAACAAATAGACAGGAGTCTAGACCACGGGTCGTCACAAAGGAGGTTCCAAGCAATTCACGGAGTTTAGCCGGAATAATAATTCGGCCTTTGTCGTCAATGCTGTGTTGATACTCTCCCATGAACATCCTTTTTCCCACCCCTAATCCCCGAATCCCCACTTTACCCCACTTTTCACCACTTAAGCATAATAGATTCGCCATTAAAAATCAAAAACCTTTTTCTGGCGAAAGGAATTTTTTGCTAAATCAAATAGATCATTACCCAATTCACAATTCGCCACATAAAAAAAGCCATGCAATCGGAATCCTGTCCGCTGCATGGCTTTTCAAGCATTAACGCCTTCGTCGTCCTTATAAGGACAACGAAGCGTCTATGCGAGAAATATAAGGATAATGTATAGCGTAAAACTTATACTCTCTTATATTTTACAAAAGTTGCTTCAGTTCAAGGTACTCTTGGTTAATATACTTTATTGTTGTGCATTCCGTAATTAATCGTTCAGATTCCAGCTGTCCAAATAATCCACTTGTGCTGAAGTCAGGCTATCAATGTTAATGCCCAGACTTTGCAGCTTGTAGCGTGCTACCTGCTCATCGAGCTCATAAGGAACATTCTCAACTTTTACGCCTATGCTCTTATAATTATCATTAACATATTTCAACGACAGTGCTTGTAACGCAAAAGTCGTATCCATAATTTCGGCAGGGTGTCCATCCGCAGCACCCAGATTTACAAGTCTGCCTTCTGCAAGCAGATATAGTTTACGTCCATCGCGAAGCTGGTACTCTTCGATATTTTTCCGAACAGTACGCTGAGATATGGATCTTTCAGACAATTCAGGCTTATTCACTTCAACGTCGAAATGGCCTGCATTGCACATGATTGCGCCATCCTTCATCACATCATAATGTTCACCGCGAATGACATAACGGTTACCCGTTACTGTAACGAAGAAATCACCAACCTTAGCAGCTTCCAGCATAGGCATAACCTCGAAACCATCCATATGTGCTTCAACGGCTTTAATAGCATCCACTTCTGTCACAACCACTTTTGCGCCCAACCCTTTGGCACGCATAGCAACACCTTTACCACACCAGCCGTATCCGACAACAACTACAGTTTTGCCAGCAACGATCAGGTTGGTCGTCCGAATAATTCCATCCCATGCGGATTGGCCTGTGCCATAGCGGTTATCAAACAAATATTTGCAATAAGCATCATTTACTGCGACCATTGGGAACTTCAACACACCTTGCTTTTGAAGAGCTTTTAGACGAATGATGCCGGTGGTTGTTTCTTCAGCACCCCCACGAATATTCTCCATTAGATCAGGACGCTCCGAATGTAGCAAGGTAGCAAAATCCCCACCATCATCAATAATCAAATCCGGTTTGCTTTCCAGCGCCTTGATATTAAGGGCTTTGAACTCTTCAGGAGAAGGGTTGTATTTAGCAAATACGGTAATTCCGTCCTCTACAAGCGCCGCACATACATCATCCTGTGTAGAAAGTGGATTGGATCCAGTAATGGTTACTTCTGCACCGCCTGCTTTGACTACTTTCGCCAGATAAGCGGTTTTAGCTTCCAAATGAAGCGTAATGGAGACTTTCAGTCCTTTGAACGGCTGTTCAGCTTCGAACTGCTCACGGATACGGTTCAATACCGGCATATGTTGACGAACCCAGTCGATTTTCAAATGACCTTCGGATGCGAGTGACATATCCGCCACGATACTATTTTGTTTTGATGAACTCATAATGAAACCTCCTAAAAGTTTTGTGAGCATTACTTCTTGAATCTACTTCGTACAAAACTTACTTCGTAAGCATACACTTTGTTTTGTGAGCATTACTTCTTGAATCTACTTCGTACAAAACTTACTTCGTAAGCATACACTTTGTTTTGTGAGCATTACTTCTTGAATCTATTTCGTACAAAACTTACTTCGTAAGCATACACTTTGTTTTGTGAGCATTACTTCTTGAATCTACTTCGTACAAAATTTACTTCGTAAGCATACACTTTGTTTTATGGAGCAATACTTCTCTACATATAAATGATGCGATGCGTCCCACTATAATCAGGTTCAATAGCCATCAGCTCATCTAACCATGGAAGTCCGTAGCGGTTCAAGTAATACATGATATTGTACACTCTTTCTTGCAGTTTACCCAGTGGCATTAACGACAGCTCGATTCGCTCCCATTGACGGATTGCAGCTTCATTCTGTTTTGCCATTGCATCTTGAGCTTTCGCTTGTAAAAAAGTAATCTGATCTAAAATCTTATCTTTATTGTTATTCCCTAGTTTTAGCAGACCTGCCTGAATGGTTCCAAGCTGCTCAATCAGTGGTTCGTACATGGCGGAGAAAGTAGCTTTAGTTTCTTCGAAACGTAGTTCAATCCCCAGCTCATCCTGTGCAGCCAACCACTCATGTCTTTTACGATCTAAACCCTGTCTTACATCCTCAAAGCTTAGTTGGTATTTATCCATATGCTTATGAAGCGTACCTTCCACCACTGTGAAAGACATTCTCGGGATGATCAGGGGCATTTGTCCTCCAATGGTCTCAAACGCATGATGCGGAATGGCCCAATAAGCAATCTCACCTTGACCTAGCACCGTAGCTAGAACCGGCAACACATAATCCTGCATAAGCGGACGTGTCAGCACGTTGTTACTGAATCGTTCCGGATAAACCTTCACTTCCTCCAGTAGTTCATCACGGGTGAACGATACCTGGCCCTTGCGATCGGAAAAATCGCCATCTTTCTTATGAAGCAATAATCGTACACCTTCATGTATATAAAAGAGGTTGGCATTGCCTGCCGTAACGTCAGCTTGAAGCTCATATCCTGCGTTTACGATATCAGAAGCAGAATTCATGTACGCTGTTTCCAGTGCATCATTCTGCATAATTAGCGAAGTGAAGAAAGGCTCTTCTACCTTACGAAGGTTAGGATCAGCAGAATCAAGCAGGATCAGACCGAATTTACCAAATAAAGAACCCATCAGCTTGGCAAAAGCATCCGTCATACTGTCTGATCTAAATGAAGAAGATCGAATAAATTCCATGATTTGCGGTTTAAAGTCACTATCTTGAAGTAGCGCATCCAGCTGCTCCACTACTTGCTGCCAGCTTTCCTCTTCTACGTGAATATTACTCACCGAGGAGCGTTTCTCCTCTGATTTTTCTATCTTAATCTTTGTAATCTCTTGCGTACGATTCAATACATACGTATGATTCACTTCGTCCCAGTCATGATCCTCTCCTGCAATCCAGAATAATGGGACTACAGGCCGACCGAGCTGTTCTGCTGCTTCTTTTGCCGCCATAATGGTTGTCATTGCTTTATATACTACAAGCAGTGGTCCTGTAAAAAGTCCGCTTTGCTGCCCACCAGTAACCACTAATGTTCCCGGCTGTTCCAAAAGCGCCAGCGAAGCCATCACTGCATCATGTGAGTTATGCTTTTCATTATATTGTCGCAGACATGCAGCAACTTGTGTCCGGTCCGCACGGAGACCCTCACTACGATCCAGCCATTCTGCCCGAATGCTTCTACTCTCTTTACTTCGGAAATCCCCACCATACAAATGACTAACCTTCTCAAAATTTTCTATATAGTCGCGCGCGAGTGCAGATCCACCCGGGAGCGGTTCCTTAACAATATTCATTTGCTAGTGCCTCCAGTTCTACTGAGCAGTTATATGTAAATCCAAGTTCGTAAACTCTATATGATTGTATCCAAAGTCAGGGGCCGCGTCAAAAGAATTACATACCTGCAAAAAAGCAATGCAAGAGCAGCCGTTTTATTTTCTTTTCCTTTAAAATGATTATTAAATATCCCCACTACATACAAGAGGCGAGAGCATAACGCTCCCGCCTGTCTAATACTCGCTATAGATTTAAGCGAATTTTTTACTTACCCAGTGTCCTTTGGATACTTCTACTAATTCAAAGTCACTATCATTGCTCTTTTCGTTAGCAGAATAAATAGGACTACCAAGCTCATCATGCAAGTGAATACGTTTCTTGTTCACTTCAATTTCCGGATCCGGAATTGGAATAGCTGACAAGAGAGATTTAGTATAAGGATGGATAGGATTTGCATAAAGCTCTTCACTTTCCGCCAATTCTACCATTTTACCCAAGTACATAACTGCTACGCGATCACTGATATGTTTAACCATGGACAGATCATGCGCGATGAAAAGATAAGTTAGTCCCAGACGATCTTGCAATTCTTTAAGCAAGTTTACGACCTGAGCCTGGATGGATACGTCAAGCGCGGAAATCGGCTCATCACAAACGATGAACTTAGGATTTACCGCTAACGAACGGGCAATCCCAATACGTTGGCGTTGTCCACCAGAGAATTCATGCGGATAACGAGTAGCGTGATCATGGTTAAGACCAACCATATCGAGCAGCTCTTCGATCCGTTTTTTACGTTCTGCACGGCTACCAGCCATTCCGTGAATGTCCAGAGCCTCGCCGATGATATCAGAAACCGTAAAACGCGGGTTAAGTGATGCGTACGGATCTTGGAAAATCATCTGCATGTCACGGCGCATAGCTTTCATTTTGCCAGAAGGCAATTTGTAAATGTCCGTACCATTGTATTTCACACTTCCGGCAGTTGGCTCATACAAGCGAAGAATTGTACGTCCAGCAGTAGTCTTACCACAACCGGACTCTCCTACCATTCCAAGCGTCTCGCCCTCACGGATCGTGAAGTTAATATTATCAACAGCCTTAAGAACCTTGCCTTGACCTACATTAAAATATTTCTTAAGACCTTCTACCTCTATTAGGTTCTTACTCAAGAGTACTGCACCTCCTTGGCCATCGAATGCAGATTCCAGCAACGCGCCATATGCGTTTCGCTGAATTCTGTGGCGCCGGGATCGATTTGTTCGCAAACATGCATTGCTTCATTGCAACGCGCGGTGAACGGACATCCGATCGGCGGCTTGATCAGATCTGGCGGTGTGCCGATGATCGGAATAAGCGGCTCGCCTTTCTTTTGGTCCAGACGCGGCATTGAGCGCAGCAGACCTTTGGTATATGGATGCTGTGGATTCTTAAAGATTTCCCATCTTGTTCCGGTCTCCACAACTTCACCTGCATACATTACAATAACCCGATCACACATACCGGCAACGACGCCAAGATCATGGGTAATCAAAATGATGGAGGTACCTAGTTTTTGCTGCATCTCTCTCATAACTTCCATGATCTGCGCCTGAATGGTTACGTCAAGAGCCGTTGTAGGCTCGTCCGCTATGAGTAAAGCCGGACGGCAGGCTAGCGCGATTGCAATCATTACACGCTGGCGCATACCGCCTGAAAACTCGTGGGGATATTGGTTAAAGCGAGCCTCAGCATTTGAGATGCCAACTAATTTGAGCATCTCAATACCTTGCTTTTTCGCTTC
Source organism: Paenibacillus sp. FSL K6-2859 (assembly GCF_038008265.1). Taxonomy (NCBI): domain Bacteria; kingdom Bacillati; phylum Bacillota; class Bacilli; order Caryophanales; family Paenibacillaceae; genus Paenibacillus; species Paenibacillus sp. FSL K6-2859. The sequence continues at coordinate 5,259,693 of NZ_JBBOYU010000001.1, forward strand.
GGCCGCTGACATTTTCTGATGTTTAATCAAAACTTCAGTGATCTGTTTGCCCACTTTGATGGTTGGGTTCAAAGAAGTCATCGGGTCTTGAAAAATCATGCCAATATCTTTACCGCGAATGGATTCCATTTCTTTCATGCTTTTGTCTAGCAGATTTTGTCCTTGGAAAATAATTTCTCCCTTTTTCACTTTTGAGGGTGGGGAAGGGATCAACCGCATAATCGATTGTGCAGTTACACTCTTACCGCTGCCGGACTCGCCGACGATGGCAACCGTTTCACCTTTGCCAATTTCAAAATTCATACCACGGACAGCTTGCACTTCTCCGCCTTTAACAAAAAACGAAACATGCAAATCTTTGACTTGTAAAATAGGTTCCATCCATAACCCTCCTACTTCTTCAGCTTAGGATCAAGCGCGTCACGAAGACCATCACCGAAAATATTGAAAGAAAGCATGGTTAAACTGATCAGAATGGCAGGGAACAGGAAGCGCCATGGATAGTACAACCAACCGGTGAGAGAATCGTTAATCATAGATCCAAGTGAAGCGATAGGAGCTTGTACACCAAGACCCAAGAAGCTTAGGAAAGCCTCGGCAAAAATTGCATTTGGTACAGAAAGTGTAATCGTTACAATAATCGGACCCACTGCGTTTGGCAGAAGGTGTTTGAACAACAGTCTCGCAGAACCGGCACCCATGGAACGGGAAGCCAATACGAACTCGCGATTCTTGAGCTGCATAATTTCACCGCGTACAATCCACGACATCGTAATCCAACCCGTAATGGTTAAGGCTAGGATGATGGTACCAAGACTTGGTTCAAGCACAACCAAGAGCAAAATTACAACAAGCAGATAAGGAATAGAGTACAAAATTTCGGAGAATTTGTTCATGATATTATCTACACGGCCGCCGAAGAAGCCCATAATACCTCCATAGATAACACCGATGAACAAATCGATGGCTGCCGCAGCTAGACCAACGATCAAGGAGATCCGTGCGCCGTACCAAGTACGAACGAAAATATCACGTCCAAGATCATCCGTTCCAAACCAGTGATCGGAGGAAGGGGGCTTATTGGTATTCATCAAGTCATTGGAATAATAGTTATATTTCGAGAATAAGGGAGCGATAATCGCTGCTAGCACGATCAAGCCTAGAATCCCAAGCGCGGTCATCGCCATTTTGTTCTGACGCAACCGTTGCCAAGAATCTTTCCAGGCAGAGAGACTCTCCCGCTGAATTACCTCGGCTTCTTTTTCATCTACACCGACTTTTTGAAAGTCTTCCGGTTTTAGATTCATGTTCTTTAACAAGTTATTATCAGATGCCACTCTTTAGCCCTCCTTTCCTCCACTTAATTTCATACGTGGGTCAATCAATACATAAGCAATATCAGTAATGAAACGGGCTACCATGAGTAGTACACCATAGAAAATGGTAATCCCCATAATAACGGTATAGTCACGGACACCAATCGCTTCCACGAACTGTTTACCAATACCCCCAACGCCAAAGATCTGCTCGATAACAACCGAACCTGTTACGATGTTAGCTGTCATAGGTCCCATGTAAGTAACAACCGGCAGGATACCGTTACGAAGTACGTGACGGCTTAGAATAGCCATCCAGCTTAATCCCTTAGCCTTAGCCGTTTTGATATAATCCGCATTCAGAACTTCAAGCATACTTGAACGTGTCAAGCGCGCTATAAATGCTATCGGCTGAGCCGAGAGCGCTGCTACAGGAAGGAAATAATAGATTGGCCCTTTAAAACCTGAAACCGGTACCCAACCCAATTTGAAAGCGAACACATACTGTAATAATGACGCGACTACAAAGCTCGGAACCGCAATCCCCAGAACTGCCAACACCATCGCGGCGCTGTCCAGAAACTTTCTGTGATAGAGTGCCGCTAACATGCCGAGAAGAACCCCAACAATAACCGCCACAACAATTGCGACGAGTCCCAGCTTCAGCGACGCTGAAAAGGTTTGGCCAATCAAATGTGATACATCTTGATTCAGGCGTTTCATGGATACACCCAGATCACCTTGGACAATATCACCTAAATACTTAAAATACTGATGAGAGAGCGGCTTGTCCAGACCATATTGCTCCATCAAACGCGCTTTAATTTCTGGCGGTACTTTTTTCTCAGAAGTAAACGGATCCCCTGGAATAGCTTTCATCAAGAAAAAAGTTGCAGAAATCAGTACAAATAATGAAACCAACATATAGAAGAATTTATTTGCGACATAACGAACCATCCCCATCACACCTCCTCCGACAATTTTTTTGAGAGCATTATATTGATTTTATGAAAAAAACGGATTTTTGTCCATTTTCTAAATATGTTATAAATAACAATAAATAACAAATAGACGGAAATACAAAAAAAAGGGATATATATGGAGTTCCACATATATATCCCGAAGTATTGTGTTACTTCAGTCAACTAACTATTCTGTTTAATTTACATGAGCTAAATCTTAGTGCTCAAGCAAGTATCCACGAGTCAAGTCAATTGCACCACTGAAGTCAAGAGTAACACCTTTGAGGTACTCTTTAGTCAGGGAGTTGTTAGTGTAGTAGTACAATGGAATCAAAACTTGATCTTGCTCGATGAGCAATTTCTCAGCTGCTGCAAACTTGTCTTGACGTTCTTTCAAGTCAGTACTTGCTTTAGCTTCGCTGATCAATTTGTCATACTCAGGGTTAGCGTAACCAGTATCATTGTTACCGCCACCTGTTACCCACATATCAAGGAAAGTCATTGGATCATTGTAATCCGCAGTCCAACCAGCACGTGCAACTTGGTAGTTCAGGTTTTGACGGTTTTCAATAAATACAGCCCACTCTTGGTTAACGGTTTGTACGTCAATACCAAGATTGTTTTTCCACATATCAGCAATCGCCAAAGCGATTTTCTTGTGACCTTCACTTGTGTTGTAAGTCAAAGAGAATGTAGGCAGTTTATCCATACCTTCTTCTTTCAGACCTTCAGCAAGCAAAGTTTTAGCTTGTTCTAGATCTTCAGTGAAGTAACTATCTTTAACTGCTGCACGGTATTCACCATCAGCACCAGCGATACCCGGAGGTACATAACCGAATGCTGGGAATTGTCCACCTTGTACTACATTGTCAATCAAAGCTTGACGGTTAATGGACATTGCAAGAGCTTTACGGATTTTAGCGTTTGTGAATGGTTTTTCAGTGATATTGAATTCGTAGTAGTATACGGAAGCAATACCTTTACGGCTGAATTCTTTAGGAAGTTCTTTTTGCACGATTGGAATTTGTTCTGATGGAATTTCACCAGTTGGTCCACCGGCACGATCGTATTCACCGTTCTTGTAGCTGAGCAGTTCAGTTGCACCGCTGTTTACAAGGGAGAAGTCGATTTTGTTAAGTTTAATGGAATCTTTATCCCAGTATTTATCGTTTTTAGTTACAACAAGTGTTTGACCTGTAGTCCACTCAGTAAGAGTGAAAGCACCGTTAACGATCATAGTATCTTTGCTTGTTGCCCATTTTGGATTACTCTCAATGGATTTGTGTACAGGGTAATAAGTGTAGAAGGAAAGCAATCCAAGGAAGTAAGGAGTTGGGGCTTCAAGAGTAACTTCAAGAGTTTTCTCATCAACCGCTTTGATACCTACTTGACTGAAATCGGTAATTTCCTTGTTGTAGAACTTTTGAGCATTTTTGATGTAGTACAATTGATAAGCGTAAGGTGCAGCGGATGCAGCAGCAGGATCGAGCACGCGTTTCCAAGCGCGAACGAAGTCTTCTGTTGTTACAGGATCGCCATTACTCCATTGTGAATCACGGAGTTTGAAAGTATATACCAGACCGTCAGCGGAAACATCCCAGCTTTCAGCAACACCTGGTTCAGCTTGACCAGATTCAGCATTCATGCGAGTTAGACCTTCGTACATTGTTGTCAGGACAGTGTGAGCTTGGCTATCTTGAGCCAATCCTGGGTCAAATGTTGGAGGCTCAGAGCTTAGGTTAATTCTCAGTGTTTGGTCCGCAGCCAATTTCTCTTCTGTAGCCGCATTACCAGTTCCCGTGTTACCAGTGTTACCAGCGTTACCTTTATTGCCGCTGTTCGCGTTGTTTCCGCCGCAGCCAGCAAGCACTGTGCCGATAACAAGTACTAATGCAAGCATTAGCAATAGACTTTTACTCTTCTTCATCTAGCAGTTCCCCCTAAATAGAATGTGGTATATGGTTTATGATTATACAACCAGTGGTCAAAAAAATCTAGTGGTATGTTTTCAGAAAATTCTTTTTTTATTAAAACTTTAAACTTTTGTGACGTTGCCGCTTCACCGGAGCAGTGGAACATTACATCGCTTGTGATATGTACTTAATTAGCCCTACAAACATAAATAATAAATATCCGGCACTCATAAAAAAGAAGGAAAGTCTCCAAACTGCCCGAAATAACCGCTTCCCATCTACTTTTCCTTTTAGTCGATTCTGAGCGCCGCCAATCAGTCCAGTGGATATTAATACAATAAGTAGTATAAGATAAAACCCAAAACCGTTATTAAACAAGTTGTTAAATAATGCAGAGACCGACAATAATAAAAAAAATGTAGTCACGTCCATAGCGAGCATAAAAGTTTTCTTTTTATCTTTTTTCAAGCCTTTTCCAATGAAATAAACAATTAAAAACGGTATTATTGGAATCAAGCTTAAAGTAACGACCGAATTCATCAGCAATCCCATAGCTTCACCTCTCCTCCGAGATCATACCTATATTCCCTCTACTAATTGGCAGATCAAGCGATGTAAAGGAACCAATGTTCCAGTGCGTTCTGCCATTTCTACAAGACTCCCATTGATCCAATGAATTTCTGTGCTCCTTGAAGCTAGAACATCTGCCAGCATGGATGAAGTATTGCCCGCCGTTGTCCTGCACACTTTAAGAATGTTATCCCACTCATCATGATCATAAGTAACTCCGCAGGCATCATATACCATAGTAGCTTCTCTAAAAAGTTCTCTCATTAACTGCAGGCGCTCTTCTGAAGCAAGCAGTTCACCATTTGGAATACGCCAAATCGCTGTGAGCGGATTAATAACGGCATTGATTAGGAGCTTCCGGTAAATCATGGTATCCACTTCATTCGACAAAAAGGCTGAGAATCCTGCCATAATGAGAACTTCTATTAAATAATTCACTTGTAAATCAGTATGTATACTGTGGGCTTGTCCATTCTTTAAGCTCCATTTCCCTACCCATACCTCACCCGCACCTGCATGAATGACTTCAGTTAAAAACTTTCGCTTCGCAGCTTCTGTTGTTACGGCAGCATATAAATTAGCTTTCGGCAGCAAGTTACTGAGCATCTCCATATGTCCAATGCCATTTTGAAAACAAATGAGGTGTACCTGTAGTTCCCTAAGAGGGGACAGAAATTCAGGTAAAACATTATGTAGTATGTCCTGTTTAACCGTTACTATGATCCAATCACTGGGCTCACGAAGATAGGCAGCTGCAAATCCCTCTATTGGTGCGGACACAAATCGATCCCCTGAAATCGAAATCGGATCGCGGCCATCCTCATAGCTCACAGTTAAGCCCGCATCTTTTAATTTCCGGCACTGCTCTACCCCTCGACACCACAATCTCACTTCATTCCCGGACTGGGTCAGTCTCCCTGCCAAAAGCAGCCCAAGTGAACCCGCACCGATTATATCGATTTTCATCTGATCCTCCTGTTGATCTCAAACGCAATTTTTCTAAGTATAGCCTTAATATACCAAGAAGAACCACCGTTGTCGTCCTCCATAAATGACAATACAAAACCAAAACGCCCGCAAATGGCGCTAATAAAGCGAACCACTTACGGGTGTTTTAGTTTGCCTATCTTTTATTCAATACGTTCTAAATTTCCATTCCCATCCATTTTGAAACGAGTCTTCATTTCTTCTTCTTCTTCGTTTAAGAAAGCTAGCCTACGCGCACGATCCATAATCTGAATTAAAGCTTTGTAATCATCATTGACTACCCGGTAGTCACTTTGAGCAAGATTAACCTCTTTTGACAACCGCTCATTCTCAGATCTTAATTCAGTTAATTCATCTTCCTTCTCGCGCAAATCTCTCTCCAGCATTTTCAGCTGGCGTCCTGCCTCCTGGATTGTACCTTTCCATTGTCTCAGGAAACGTATAACCGCATCAATGGATAATGTGTTTTCACTTAATCCTTCGCCTCGTCCGAACTCCTCATCGGTATCCCCGAGAATCAGACCCGCTACCTGCGCTCCTCTTACTGACGGTTGCTTTTTCAGGTAACTTCTCTTTTGACGTTGGCCTTTAGCGATTCCAATTGCACCTTCATAGCTTTTTCGAACACAGCTGTTCCAGCGGAATCCGCATGCAGCCGACGTTCTGCCGATTTTCTCACCCACTTCTTCAAAAGCAGCAAGTTGTGTGCTGCCCTCCCGAATGTGGCGCAAGGTTACTTCTGCCAGTATTAGATCATCTTCTGCACTCCAAGCATCCTGTCTAACGGCTGTCATCCAACCAAACCTCCTAACAACATCTTGAAATAACCATCTCCATAACCGACAGCTCTGCCGGGTAGTGAATAGGGATAAAAGCTGCTTACTCCATTTCTATGCTTCTCATAGAGTTCATAGAATCTATTTGATACTAAATTGTATTTCCATTATCTGCCCACATCATACGCTTTAAGTAATAAATTCTCTTTTTTCAAGCACTAAACACTTCAGTCAATTATAAAAATCACATTTTTTCAAGATTAGTGTATTTTTTTCAATGAATTCGTTTACACATTTTTACTGAACGGGTATAATAAGTCGAAGGAATATTCGTGAGATACATACTGGAAGGGGGACTCTCTCTTGGACCGCATGTTTCGGGTATTAGGTTTTTTTACATTGGCTATAGGATTGATGGCTTTCGCCGGAGGTCTGACAGAAATGGCCTTGCTTTTCTTTTTGCAAACCGCTTTTTTCGTAATTCTCGGTTATTTGAAATTTACTGAAAAAACTTATGTCCTACTTTTCTGGGCATACATGATTTTGACTTTCACCGGTTTCAGCTATTGGACGATCTTTCAAATGGGTCTTCCACTATAAATTGCAGTACACTCTTGAAGCGGATGAGGTCCTTATTTAATAAGGATCACTTCCGTTTTTTTGTTTATCAGTTAGTATATATATGAGGCCCCACAAATACCTGAGTACGCATTGAAGGATAGCCTCACTTTGTGGGGATTTTTTGTATGTATGCTATTTTAGAAGGGTTAAACATATTATTAGTACATACATATATCCATTCAAGAAGAAACGGTTTTGCCGTCTTTTAGGGACAGTTTCCATTTCTACGAGAAATAGAAGGATGATCTATGGAGTAAAACAGATAAATTATTTTCTTAAATTTCAAAAAAAGGTGGTGGTGTGGTGCGCTCCCGCAATGCCCAAAGCCGCATGATGGCAACCATACTAATTCTCTTCTGCTGTACATTATTTCCGTTACAATCTACGATGTACCTGTCTGCCGATCCTAGCCGTTCTTTTTTCAATTCCTCTATACCAGATAATGAAGAAACCCGTAAACTTCTGGAGCAGACCTTATCTTCCGCAGAAATTGAACGGGAGATCATCAAGATTACAGCCGAACAAAAAGCACTTGAAGAAAAGGTAGATTACCTAGAAGAGCAAGCTATCCAGAAAAAATCCGCCATCGTAAATCAACAAGAGCGTGCAGGTGCGGTCCTTCGTTCTTATTATATGGGGGATAGAGACGGTCTCTTAGCCGCATTTCTATCCGCGAAGAGCATTAGCAGATTCCTGGCACTATTCGATTATTATGAAATAATTATTGGAAATGACCGCAACATTCTCACACAATACGAGGACCAATATAAGGATCTAAAGAAGACCCTCCAGACTGCACGGCGCAGCTCGAAGGATCTTGCACAGCTGCGAACCGCTCTGGAGGAACAGAAAATTCGGGTAGCCGCGCTCAATAAAGAAATTGAAGGTGGGATTAAAGACAGTAGTGATCCTGATAATATGAGCGCTCTGCTTCAAGAATTCACATTATATTGGGAGAATATTGGTTTGCGCGAGGTAAAGACCTACTTCAAAGCATTATCTACCGCAATGAATAAATTACCGCAGTTTGTCCAGAATCGAGAGGGTGTTCTTACTCGTAAGGGGATGACTTATGTTCTGAATCTGAAGGAAGAGGATTTAAACGAATTCCTTCAGTCCCAGAATAAGCTATTTAACGATTTCGCATTTCATTTTAATGACGGAACGATTACTGCTACAGGAAAAAGTGGAGCTTTAGCCCTTTCATTAACCGGCCACTACGTCATACAGGAAGAACCCATCAACGGACTTATATTCCAAGTCGATCATGTTGTATTTAATGGACTCGAATTACCTGACACCACTAGAAGAACACTTGAGGAGGAATTTGATTTAGGCTTTTACCCTGCAAAAATTGTTTCTTTCCTACGTGCCACAGAAGTAGATAGCAAAGAAGGCGTCCTCCAGGTTAAACTATCTATCTCATTCTAAGCCTTCCTTGATGAAATCTTTGTACCCGGCCGCATCAATTTTTCCTGTAAGCAGTAAGGATACTGCTTCAACAATCTTCCTCCAGCCGCCTTGGAATTCGACCTCCGGGGCGGTTTCTTCTGTCAGTAAAAGTTCGACTCCAAAAGGAAGCCTATATTTGAAATCATTTTCCGAACGATATAGGACATCCAGCGCAGGCAAGCTCCCCGTGTTCTCCAGCCAGTCCATCTGAGAAGCTTCAGAGGTGATAAACGTCAGCCAATTCACGGCTTCCTTTGGATTTGGGGATTGAGCTGGAAGTGCAAAGGAACGACTGTAATAGGATTCAAGTCCTCTCCCGTTACTTACGGTCAGCGGTGCTTCAGCAACTAAAGATGAATTCCCATGTTTTTTCCACTCAGAAAGCGGTAGAGCAGCAACAGCAACGCTTCCGCTCTGAATCATATCCCAAACATCTTTGTTATATCGACTGGTAAGGTAAAAATAACTGCGGGCATTTTGAGTCCAATTTATCACTTCTTGGTTATCCGATAGCAAGCTGCTGTTCATACTCTCCATAACGGCGGACAATCCATATGGATTACGTGTATCCATCGCGAGTAAATATTTCCCTTGCTCTTTGAGCACATTCTGAAGTAATGTGTTCCACTGTTCCAGACTTCTTGGTAAGGTGGTGAATCCCAGTTCCGCAAGCCGCTGTGGTGAATAAACAAGTACATAAGGGTCGATATCCAGCGGCACTCCCCAATTATATCCGTTCCATTGCATCCAGGGGATTAACTGAGTTAACGGTGCAGTTCCCGGAATGCTCTGATACACATCCACCGGCAATAAATATCCACGTGTAGCCCAGTCGAGAATACTTCGTCCATCCGCCATAACGATATCCGGGCTATCCCCGATGGTTAGATCACGCTTCAAAACTTCGTCTGCATCCTCGCTATCAATATTTCTTAATATTACCTTTACTCCACTTTCTAAAGTATAACGATTGCTTAGAAGCTCCAGTTCACTGAATTCCTCACTATTTAAGGATACTGTTATGCGCAGGCTATCTATAGATCCCTCTTCCCCTGAAGAGGGGTTTGTCGACTGACTTTGTGGTTTTTTCATAGGATGTGGGTCGTTATTGGTACTCAATTCCATACTGGGTGACAAGCTTGTCAGCGATAGTAGTAAAATTGCAAAAAGCAGCCAATAATTTTTGCGTTTCAGCACATTTCCCCACCTTCCCCATGATTACTCACCCCTATTTTACCAAACCCGCCGCTGCTTGTCTTTAGAATGTGAAAACGTTCTCTTACTATTATATAGGTGAAATGATAGAGAAATTTAAAACGTTCATGATTCTCTGAGTACGAGGGGCCTCCGTGTGCGGATTATTCTTCCAATCGCTGTAGTCTCCAGATTTATGGATTATATTCCTAAGCGGTATAAATCCAGAGACAAAGGCGAACGCTAGCGCTTCTACAGAACAATTCCTCCCCCTTCGCTTTCCGCTCTTCATCTAATAACCATAACCTAATAGATTCCTCGCCGTTTCTGGGCGGCAGGAAAAAGCCGGGAGGTCTGCTGCTCCCGGCTGAGATTGAAAGTAAGTTAGAGAAGATCCGCGGCCAATTGGGCCAGACGGGAACGCTCGCCTTTTTCCAAAGTAATATGTCCGCTAATCCCTTGCTGCTTAAACTTCTCAACAATATAGCTAAGTCCGTTACTCGCAGCATCCAGATACGGATGATCGATTTGCTCCGGATCCCCCATAAGAATGACTTTACTCCCTTCACCCGCTCTGGAGACGATCGTCTTCACTTCATGACGGGAAAGGTTTTGAGCTTCATCAATAATAATGAACTGTGCAGGGATTGAACGGCCACGAATATAAGTTAAGGCTTCTACCTGTATGCTGCCTAAGCCCATTAATATTTTATCGATATCGCCAGCTTTTTTGGTGTCGAACAAGAACTCCAGATTATCATAAATAGGCTGCATCCAAGGTCTGAGCTTCTCATCCTTCTCTCCAGGTAAATATCCAATATCTTTCCCCATTGGAACGACTGGACGGGCAATGAGCAGTTTTTTGTATTTATGCTCATCCTCAACTTTGAATAGTCCGGCAGCAAGTGCCAATAATGTCTTTCCTGTACCTGCCTTGCCTGTAATGGTTACAAGCGGGATTTCATCATTGAGAAGCAGCTCCAATGCCATTCGTTGTTGAGCATTTCGCGCGCTGATCCCCCAAACTGAATCATTGCCCAGATAGAGCGGCTCCAGACGGGTTGCCTCACTATTCACCTTGAGAAGAGCTGATTTGCCCGTGCCTATCTCATCCTTAAGGATCACAAATTCATGAGGGTAGAGCGGGTACGACAGCGCGAGCTGTTTAACCGTTAAAGAACGGTGACTGTAATATTCATCAATCAATGCCGGATGAACCTGCAAAGATTGGTAACCGGTGTAAAGTTCATTTAAATCCCCAGTACGATCTGATAAATAATCCTCTGGTGTAATTCCTAGCACATCCGCTTTTATACGGACCAGCACATCCTTACTCACAAGCACTACGGGACGCGGATCAGGCTTCTCTTTCTCTTCAATTAAATAATTGAGCGCTACAGCCAAAATCCGATTGTCGTTAGACACCTCTCCAAACATTTCCTGTACTTTCACAAAACTGCGATGGTTAAGTTCTACCTTCAGCTTGCCTCCATGCTCCAGCTCCACACCACTATGCAGATGTCCTAGTTCACGAAGTCCATCCAGCAATCGGGAAACCGTGCGGGCATTCCGACCAATTTCGTCAGCGTTGCGCTTTTTGGAGTCGATTTCTTCCAGCACAACTGCTGGAATAACCACCTCATGCTCCTTGAAAGAGAAAATCGAATTGGGGTCGTGCAAAAGCACGTTGGTATCTAGCACAAATATCTTGTTCATATTATCCCCTCCACAGCGCCTGGTTTGATTGATCATACATAACTCTTTCCGCCAAGGGAAAAGATAAGGTACAGAAACGATCTTGGCTGAAAGGAGTAATCACATATGAGAAAATCAATATGTCTGTTGCTGGTACTGCTGCTATTGACAAGCTGCGGTATCGCTAATAAAAAGACATCACCCTCTCCTCAGAATAAACAATCTGCGAATGCTGTAAAGGGTACGGGAAACCATGAGGTCCGGCAATTGGCCAACGATGGTGCAACTAATCCTAAGGCCACCTCAAAAGCTGGTCACACCGTCAGTGTTAAGGGCGAAAGTGAAATTGCACTTAAGGATCATTTTGAACAGTTGGCCAAAAGAGTTCCTGGTGTGAATGGCGCACACTGTGTAGTCATGAACAAAGTAGCCATTGTAGGTCTTGACGTAGAAGGTTCTCTAGACCGATCACGTGTCGGAAGCATTAAATATTCTGTAGCGGAAGCTATCCGCAAAGACCCGAGAAGTGTACGTGCACTTGTCACAGCCGATATGGATCTCTCCAGCCGCTTAGCGGACATGAGCCGCCATATCTCTCAGGGACATCCGATTTCCGGATTCTCATCCGAACTGGCTGATATCATCGGTCGAATCATGCCGCAGCTGCCAGAAGATACTAAACCGATTAAAAATGCACAGTAGAGGTTAAAAAAAAGCCCAGTGATATTCTCACTAGGCTTTTTTCATGGCAGCAAATACTTGTCCGTCCAGCTTCTCAGCGGCACGTCCATCATAAACCTTTGCATATCTTGGGGCGGATTCAAGCTGCGCTCCATAAAAAAGCGCGTTACGCACCGCCATAATTTCAACATCAAAGCAGCACATCTTGAAAGGTACATCCTGAAGTGGATCCTGCTTTACAACGGCACTGCCGTTGATAGCATACACAGTACCCTCACCGAACACAGTGACAGTTACTAACGGATTTACCTTCATGTTATTCACGAGTCTGGAACGATGATCTACAGCCAGACGCACAGTACTAGGACTAACTGCATAAATCCACGAAATGGCCGTGGATGTTGGACCTCCTGATTCCGCATCAACTGTGTTGAGAAGAACAAAAGTTTCCGATTGCAGCATCGATAACAAGGTTTCGTTCAGCTGAGCAACGGCTTCGGACATAAGTACTGGCCCCCTATGCGGCGTAAATTCATTCAATTTATTATATTATAGCACAGGCTGAAACTTGCATTCAATTTTAAGGTGAAGTGTTATTAAGGACTTTAAGGCGCCTCAGTGGATTCTGAAGTGGAACTAGCAGAAACTCCTGCTAATCGATCCTGCAAGCTTTTCTTGGCCGCCTCAAGCTCCTCATCATTAATATATACATACGGACTTCGCCATGTTCCAGTCACGGGTTTAAATTCGATATCATCTTTGGAAATCTTCCAATAAGTCGCAATCATATCTTTAATCTGCGAATTTTCGATATCAGTCTTCATATTACTGTCCACTGCGTCAAGAACCTTGCCTATTTTTAATACTCCACCAAGCGATTGCATCTGATCCACCAGTGAATGTAGGACCTCATTCTGACGTTTGTTCCGATCAAAATCGTCTGAAGCCTTAGTCTTAGGCTTACAATTAGATTTACGATATCGCACATAATCTAGCGCTTTATCTCCATCAAGCTCCGCCGGACCTTTTTTCAGATTGATATTCGTACCATCTACGCTGTCTGTATAACACATATTATCGCTAATGTTGACTTTGACTCCGCCAAGCTCGTCCACCACATCACGGAAGCCTTGAAAATCCAGGATCGTTGTATAATCTACGTCAATATCTAGATATTTCCCCATCATGGTCTTCATCTCATCTTCTGCCAAAATACCAGAGGAATCTTCTTTTCCCTTAAATCGAGCATAGAATTCGTTAATCTTCGTTTGCTTGTATCCATTGAGCTCAACTAAGGTATCGCGTGGAAGAGAGACAATGGTTGCTGATTTTGTCTTAGGATTAAGCGCTGCAACCATAATAACATCTGTTAATCTAGATGGATGTTTTGGTCTATTATCCGTACCCAGGATAAGCATTGTCAGTGGTTTTTCTGTAGCTGAATGCCCTGGAGCAACCGTTCCTTTATTACCTGCATTAAAGACCCCATTTTCAAGCTTCCAATACAGATAGCCCCCGTAGCTCAATACACCAAGAATCGCAATAATGAGTAAGGTTAACAGGATTCTAACTAATCTGCCAAAAAAGCCTCTCTTTTGCGGTTTTTTCTTTTTTTTCTTAGGAGCACCCTTCACAGGCTGTTTTCTATTATTCGGTTGTTGACCACTTGCTCGTGGAGGTAAACTGCTGTTTCGTGTACTCATAGTAGAATAAAGTCCTCTTCATTTCATTTGGAATTTAAAAAATTGCTACACTTAAATAGACGTTCCATAAGCAGTAAAAGTTTCGATTACTGTCTTTTTGCTGCAGCTGCAGCCTTTCTCTTCTGTCGAGCTTCTACGATATAACGTATCCGTACCATCAGCATTAATCCGACAGCGACCAGCAGACACTGAATGATCGGTAGCTTATCATGTTGAAAAATGAGGAGCATGCCGGAACCGATCGCGATCATTATGTACAGCATAATCTCTTTGCCAATCGATAACTTTTGATTCACACGAAATACCTGATTATACACAAATGTAAGCAATATAAAAATAACAATATAAGCGACGATTGGATGCTCAGCAAACCAGACTTGCATAGATACCGCACTCCTCCCAAATTTAAGATACGTTTACATTATATCATCAGTAAGGGAAGTTTTTGTTATAAAAAAAACCGCCGAAAGTTAAACCTCCGACGGCTCTTTACTATGATAAGCTGATCTTACGCGTTTGCTTGTGCCATTTTACGTTGCTTCTCTACACGTTCGCGTTCGCCTTTGTTCAGAATCTTTTTGCGCAAACGAATGGATTTAGGTGTGATTTCACAATATTCATCATCATTCAAATATTCAAGTGCGCCTTCCAAAGAGAAGGTACGTGGTGTCTTCATTTTTACAGTATCATCCTTACCTGAGGTACGCATGTTGGTAAGTGCTTTTTCTCTACAGATGTTAACGATAATATCGTTATCACGGGTATGCTCGCCTACGATCATACCTTCATAAATTTCTGTACCTGCATCCAAGAAGAGAATACCACGATCCTCAACGCCCACAATTCCATATTGTGTTGTTGATCCAGTCTCACTGGCAACAAGCACACCTTGATGACGTCCGCCAACTTGACCAGCAACCAGTGGAGCGTAGCTGTCAAAAGCATGGTTCATAACGCCGTAACCGCGTGTCAAAGTCAAGAAGTAAGTGTTGTAACCAATCAAACCACGTGCAGGAATCAGGAACTCCAGACGTACTTGACCCGTACCGTTGTTAATCATGTTGACCATTTCGGCTTTGCGAGTGCCCAGACTTTCCATAACAGAGCCCATGCTTTCTTCTGGAATGTCAATCATAAGACGCTCAAGTGGCTCCGATTTAACACCATCGATTTCTTTAATGATTACTTGTGGTTTAGAAACTTGCATTTCATAACCTTCACGACGCATATTCTCGATCAGAATACCAAGGTGAAGCTCACCGCGTCCAGAAACGATAAATGCATCAGGACTATCTGTTTCATCCACACGCAAACTCACATCTGTCTCAAGTTCTTTAAAGAGACGTTCACGAAGCTTACGGGAAGTTACCCATTTACCTTCTTTACCAGCAAAAGGACTGTTATTTACAAGGAAAGTCATTTGCATTGTTGGCTCGTCGATCTTAAGAACAGGCAATGCTTCTGGATTCGCTGGATCAGCAATGGTCTCACCAATGTTAATGTCCTTGATCCCTGCGATAGCAACGATATCCCCTGCGCCCGCTTCTTCTGTTTCAATACGTTTTAAACCTTGGAACCCGAACAATTTCTCAATACGTGCGGTTTTACTCTTACCGTCACGCATAATTACAGTTACAGATTGACCTTGTTTGATCACACCGCGGTTTACACGGCCAATAGCAATACGACCCAAGTATTCGTTATAATCCATCAACGTTACGAGGAATTGAAGCGGGTCTTCTACACTTTCAGTTGGAGCTGGGATATGCTCAACGATTGTTTCGTAAAGTGAAAGCATTGTCTCATCTTGCTTCTCAGGGACCATGCTTGATGTTCCGTTAAGAGCAGATGCATAAACTACTGGGAATTCCAATTGTTCATCGTTAGCTTCAAGCTCGATGAACAAATCCAGTACTTCATCAATAACTTCCTTCGGACGTGCAGCCGGACGGTCAATCTTGTTCACGACAACGATTGGAGTCAGCTTCTGCTCCAAAGCTTTACGCAATACAAATTTCGTTTGCGGCATGCAGCCTTCATAAGCATCAACAACCAGCAATACACCGTCAACCATTTTCATAATCCGTTCTACTTCGCCACCGAAGTCAGCATGTCCAGGTGTATCCACAATATTGATCAAAAACTCTTTATAAGTAATTGCTGTATTTTTAGCTAGGATTGTAATTCCGCGTTCCCGCTCGATATCGTTAGAGTCCATAGCGCGTTCTTGTACGTGTTCGTGTGCGCTGAAGATCCCCGATTGCTGAAGAAGCTGATCGACGAGTGTTGTTTTGCCATGGTCAACGTGGGCAATGATCGCAATGTTGCGAATATCTTTTCTTGAATGCATGATTTGTATCCAAATCCTCTCATTTATCAAATTAAAACTGTTAAAATTCTTAGCATGTCACGGCAGTCTCACAAAAGAAGCGCCAGGCAGAAAGCCGACGCTTCAACATAACATTAATATTATAGTGAAAGCACTATGAAAAGCAAGTCTTTTTATGAAAAAAACAGTTACCAAATTCCGTTTTTTTTCACAAGATCCAACATTAATTAACTTCGATACCATCTATTTCGGCCACGAGTTCTACCCCGGCCTGTAATCAGCCAAATCCCTGCAGCGATGAATACAATACCAATCAGATAGATTACACCCGTACCCATGAGACTGAAAATACAAAGCGCTATGCTTAGAACGCCTAATATAACAGCAATTGCAGATAATCCCCCTGTCCGTCTTGGAGAATTAATGGAATATTCATACAGACCTACGGCAATGCCAAGCAGAAGCACAGGCCATAAATATTTCATAAGCCCCCATCCCCATATATTGCAAAGACCAAACAGTAAACCATATACCGTTAATATTCCAGCGGGAATCAATACCGTTGCCGAAGCACGGCGGCTAAAAAATAACATATGTAGAACTAATCCTGGAAGTAAAATCACTAACGGCCAAAGGGCACGTCCCAAAAATCCGAAGACGCCCAGCTTACCGAATAAAATCAAGACGCCCGCAGCTACAATGAATATACCTAGTCTCATGTCATTCTTGGAAGACATCCTTCACCCATCCCTTCAAATTCACGTCTACCTCACTACCTTGTCCTCACTTACCCAGAAAACGACAGGTTTCTCATTCATATTATCTGAAATATACACAAAATGCCATCACTGACCTCGCAAAAAAAGGACAATTCCAATTTATGGAGATGTCCCTTTAGTATTGCCTTTTATTGCAATTTATTAACCTAATGATGTTGTTCTTCGTTTAACTGCTCCTGTAACAACTACTAATATCCCTAAAGCGATCGGCAGTATGGAATGTGTGGATGGGAGTAAAAAAGAGAGCATTGTCCCTAATTTTGCATCCTGAAGCATCATATCACCTGCTGTAAAGGCTAAAATATAAGCGCCGATAAATACGAGTATCGGAAATCTATGCAGCCACCCCACAATGAGGCCACTTCCCCATACTACAATCGGA
This sequence comes from Paenibacillus sp. FSL K6-2859, assembly GCF_038008265.1. NCBI lineage: Bacteria > Bacillati > Bacillota > Bacilli > Caryophanales > Paenibacillaceae > Paenibacillus > Paenibacillus sp. FSL K6-2859. Next base: position 5,277,053 of record NZ_JBBOYU010000001.1, read on the forward strand.
ATACTGAGCGCAATCCCGATGACAATTAAAGCCAAATCCCCTTTGGCTAGACCGGCAATCGCCAGAACGTTATCAAGACTCATAATAAAATCAGCCACGAGAATCGTTCGGATGGATTTCCAAACGGAGGACGTTTCCGCGACTCTAAGGTCCTCCTCTTCTTCCAGCAGCAGCTTGAACGCAATCCATAGCAGCAAAATTCCTCCTCCAGCCTGGATATAAGGGATTTTCAACAGTAATACCGCGACAAAAGTAAGCAAGCAGCGCAGAACAACGGCTCCCGCAGCTCCCCACCATACCGCAGTCTTCCGGTGCTTCTCCGGAAGGTCCTTACTGGCCATTGCGATGACCATAGCATTATCTCCACTCAGTACAAGATTGATCATCAATATTTCACCAAGGAGCAATAATGATTCCATTCGCTCTTACCTCCCCGAATCACATGTAACTACATGTATGTCCGGAAGTGACAAGCTATGCTTCCTGTCCAACTTTTTTTTGAGGATAAAAGCATGTATGCTCTTTTTTTTGCGTATACAAAACTAAGCATATCTTCGTGCTCATCTTAACAAATTTTAGGGGTGACTGCGCCTTGAATACATCCATATGGGAGTTTGTATTATCACTGCTCAATATTATTTTCCTAGATCTGATTCTGGCGGGAGACAATGCCATAGTCATCGGGCTTGCTGCACGTAATTTACCGAACAGCACTCAAAAAAAAGCAATTGTGCTTGGAACAGCAGGTGCCGTCATATTACGGATTTTCGCAACGGTTCTGGTCGTATGGTTATTAAAAATCCCTTGGTTACTGCTGGCAGGCGGGATTTTACTTATTCTAATAGCCTATAAGCTGTTAACAGATGAGAACCATTCAGCGAATATCAAGGCGGGTCAAAGCTTAGGGGCTGCTGTGGGTACAATCATTCTAGCCGATGCTGCGATGGGACTGGATAATGTCATCGCCATTGCGGGAGTCGCTAAGCACAATATCTCTCTAGTTGTCATAGGACTATTAATCAGCGTTCCAATTGTGGTCTGGGGGAGTACTCTTTTTATTAAATTAATCAACAAATATCCATGGATTATTTATATTGGCTCAGCAGTCCTAGGGTTTACAGCCTCAAGCATGATTACAGATGAGCAGCAGCTATCCCCATTTTTTGAGCAGCATCCACTATTGAGAGCTCTGTTTATATTCGTGATCATTGTTGGCATCTTAATTGGAGGACACTGGAGACGCCAATCAAGCCATAATAATTCAAAAAAGCTGCCTCAACCGTAGATGTTGCTACGAACGAGACAGCCTTTTGTTTATAATATTAGAACCATTCTTCCTGTAATCCAGCCTGAGCACTTACTACATCTCTAGGCTTCTCATCTCCATACGGAGTGATCAGTACAGTCTCCGTGGCTTCGATCGCTGCTTCCAGCAATGCAGCATATCCAGGAAGCGTAGCTTCAATCTTATCTACAATCCGTAAATTCGGGTTCGTTGCAGGTGATTTTGGTACAAATAAAGTGCAGCAATCCTCATAAGGAAGGATAGATAAATCATAGGTACCGATATTCTTAGACAGCTCCACAATATCACTTTTGTCCATCATTACCAGCGGACGCAGTAGAGGAAGTTGTGTAGCACGGCCGATCACGTTCATGCTTGATAGCGTCTGGCTAGCGACCTGCCCAAGACTTTCACCGGTTACGATCGCGAGTGCCCCCTCACGTTCAGCAAGCTGTGTAGTAATTCTCAGCATCGCTCGACGCATCAATGTAATAATCAGATTATCCTGACCAATTCCAGTAAAAGATGTCTGCACCTCTGTAAAGGGTACTAAATGTAGCTTGATGACTCCCGCATATCGTGACAATACCCGAGTAAGATCAACCACCTTTTGCCGGGCAAGCTCACTTGTATAAGGATAACTATAGAAGTGAACGCACTCCACCTCGAGTCCACGACGCATGGATGACCAGCCGGCTACAGGACTATCAATACCTCCGGACAGCAATAACATCGCTTTTCCATTCGTACCTAGCGGAAATCCACCCACACCTGCAATATTTTCGCAAAATATATAAGTATGGCCTTGACGAATTTCGACCTTCAGCTCCAATTGAGGTGACTTTACATCCACAGTAAGTCCGGAATAGCCTTGCAGCAGGGGTGTCGAGACTAGCTTATTCATCTCCATGGAGCCATATGGGAACTCTTTCCATACCCGGCGTGCATTAACTTTAAATGTAGTTCCCGGTGCAGGAGCGATGATCTCCAAAAAATGACGGCCGACAGCCACAATATCCTCGAGCTCTGACTTAGCCACCTTAACCGGACTGACAGAAGCGATTCCGAATACATTCTTCAGCGCTTCTACCAATGGGGTCGCAGGTTCTCCATTCAGCTCCACGTAAATTCTTCCAAACTCTTTGGTTAGAATCACCTTTGGATAAGGCTTAATCATTTCTTTCACATGACGTAGTACCGTTTTCTCAAATCTGGCACGGTTCTTGCCCTTTAATATAAACTCTCCGAAACGCAAAAGCAGCATATCGGCATAATCAATACTATTGGCACTGCCTTTAGCAGATTCCTGATTTATCACACTCATTAGTTACTTCATACCTCCTTCAGCAATCTTTAAAGCTCGTACCGCAGTAATTAGTGCTTTCTCAAGCGCCGCGACATCTTCTTCAGTATGACTATCACCGAAACTGATGCGGATGCCTCCTGAAGCTACAGAGATATCTTTCCCCATAGACAATAGAACACGACTAGGTTCTGCCAGCCGGGATGAGCAAGCCGATCGGGTAGAAACAGCCATCCCCAGTTCCTCCAGCTTACGGGCGAACACTTCCCCTTTCATGCCAGGATATGAGAAATGCACAATATGAGGGGCTCCATCCTCTCTGCTGTTTATAACAAATTCAGGAACGCTGTGCAAGAAGCGTAACAGTCGATTTCGAAGTGCCAATACTCGGGCATGGAAGGATTCGCGTTGTTCACCACTCATCCGCACTGCTTTGGAAGAGGCAACAATTGCAGGTACATTCTCAGTTCCGGCACGTAGTCCCTCTTCATGAGAACCACCTGAAAGTAAGGGAAACAGTTGGATTCCTTCTTTAATATAGAGAAGCCCCGCTCCGCGAGGACCTCGGATTTTATGAGGAGACAAGCTGTAAAGATCCGCTTTCCATCCTTTAAGGTCAACAGCAAGCTTACCATATCCCTGAACGCCATCCACATGAAATAAAGTTCGTGGATTTACGGATTTAATCAGCCTGCCAATATCCATTAGCGGCTGTACTGTTCCAATTTCATTATTTACATGCATCACACTTACGAGTACGGTATCACGCCGTACTGCAGCAGCCACTCGCTCTGGATCAATCATTCCAGTGCTGTCAGGCGCTACAAAAGTAATCTCCCAGCCATTTCGCTGCAGCTGCAGACAACTTTCATACACAGAGGGATGTTCTATTTCCGTAGTTATCAGATGACGTCCTCTTGACTGATATTGCAAAGCAGCACCTTTAATGGCCAAATTGTTACTCTCCGTAGCCCCAGATGTAAATAGGATCTCCTTTGGTTGTACAGATAACGCAGCCGCGCATACTTCTCGTGAGCGCCTGATCAGCTTTGCCGCTTCATTACCGGCGCGGTGTAAGGAGGACGGGTTAGCATAATGCAGCTTCATAATTTGTTCCATCGTCTTCACCACGTCTTCATAGGGTGGTGTGGCGGCGGCATAATCCCAGTAAAGCATATATCGATTGTCTCCTTTACTTCTTTAAAGTACAGAATCATTCTTTTTTAAATTTTGAAAAAGGATCAAACGGTGATCCCAAATACCAGCATGTGGTTTAAGGGAACTACCCGTTTGATCCTTTTTATTATACAGCGTATTCCGCGCGAGCGCGTTCTATTTTAGTGAGATAAGACTGCGTCTCTTTTGGGAGCAGTGTAAGTTTCTCCAATAATTCCTGATCATTGCTTACCCCTAGATTAATTACCCTTCCAGGCCCTGCATTGTAAGCTGCTAATGCCATCTTTTCCTGTCCGTCAAATCGCTTCAACTGATAAGACAGATAGCGTACACCACCATCAATATTTTGAGCAGGATCGAATGAATCAGAAACCCCTAAACCACGCGCTGTTCCATCCATTAATTGCATTAATCCTTTAGCACCAGCCGAAGAGACAACATTTGGATTAAAGGAAGATTCTGTATCAATCACAGCTTTTATCAAATCGACTGGCACCCCATACTTAGCACTTGCCGTTTGAATCAGATCATCATAGCTTGTTGGTTTAGTATCCGTTATTTCCCCGGAAATTACACTGTCGATGTTTTCAGCTATTCCGCCGATCTGTTGCCATAACAGGCTACTTACAGAGGATGCATCCGGAAGTGACGTCAAGAAGTTTGTATCCCCGTCATTAGAGGAGTTAGAAGATAAAGCTTGAAGCATAGCTGCAAATTGAGAGGCCGACGCGCCCGATCTTTCCGTTTCATTCGCTGAGCTACTTTTGTCGGTTGCACTCTTTAAGCTTACCCATTTAAGCTGCCCTAACCCATTGGTTACAGCGGGATTAATCTCCATACCGGCGCACTCCTTTGATCCTGTTGAATCATATCTATTGGTCTAACCTTAGATTTCGATGAATTACGGCTTAATATTACATTTTATCCGAGATTATTGCTATATGCTGGAATGAAAAACAGACTTCAGACCCTGATATTTAGGTCTAAAGCCTGTTATAATTCAAACTTACCAGTTCATTTTTAACGAGCAAAGGGTATCATCACAAAGTAACTAAGTGTGGATACAATCCCTAAGCCCATCGCCCATGCCCCAAGCGTTTTTTGCTCCTTGGCATATGCATAATAACCAATCACAACTGAAATGGGCCCAAGAATGATGGACCAGAGAAACAAGGAGGCAATACCCATAGCAAGCCCAGTATAACCCATCGCTTTGCTTCCACTATATTCCTCTTCATTCTCCTTAGTTTCACTCGCCACACGTGGTGTTGTATCCCGGATCGGCATCGAAACCGGATTCACCTCTGCAGCATATTCCTCTTGATGTTCTCTGTCCCGGCGTGGATAGTCTACTCTGCGCGGACGCAAAATAACTTTTCTCGGACCGGATGGTCCATTTGATGAACTTGATTCATGTTCCTTTTCTCTGTCCATTAGGGCGGCCTCCTAGGAGTTCGGCTTAAATGTTAAACAGCATGTTGCAGACGATGTTGCGACTTGATCGTGGTGACCTTCATTCGTCATTTCTTCAGCATATTCTTCTTTAAATCCACTACCTGCGTGCTTGTCGATCTCAATAATAATTTCTTCTGCCCGGCATAAATTATGCTCGCCCCAATAATGACAATTGCTTACACTGCATTTGACTAATGGCTTTACACTCGACATATTTATCACCTCGGCTTCATTATGTCCGCACGATTTACCCCCTATTCGACAGGACAGTTTCCAGTTGATGTAACGATGCCCACGCAAAATATCCCCACAAAGTGGGGGGGTGCTTCGATGCGTATTCAGGTACTTTGTGGGGGCCCCAAATATATAAATTCTAATAAGTCAAAAAAGGATCAGCCCTCGTCATTATAAATTGACGAAGTGCTGATCCTTTACAGGAATTAGTTAACTGTTAAACCTGATTTTGCATACGTTTCTCAGTCAAATAGTCGTTTTCATAATAAGTAAGGTCATCGCGTAGCTCTTCATAGGTCTTGGTAATTTCTAGAATGATATCACGAGCCGGACGAACTGGCTTTTTACGGAAACGGATAGCATCCTGTCCAGTATAAGCATAACGTCCATCTTCAGAATAGCTTTCGTTCTTTGGATAGAAGAAGTTATTCACGCCATAGTGATATACATTATAAAGCGCTTTCTGCGCAAAAGATTCATCGAATGTAGCACGACGCAGCGCAACTCCCAGCTTCTCATAAGACATTTCCGAGAACACTAACAGATGACGAACATCGGACAGAAATCCTTGATAAAATTGTACAGTTTCTTCATCATCTTCTGTTACAAGCTGAGGCAATGCATGCTCGTTCAGAAAAATCTCCATCTTATCAATTACATCTTTAAGTTTGTCTCTCGTCGATTCACATAATTTCTGCACATTGGCTGCTGACATGGCGGTTGCTCCCCCTTATTATTCCCTGCTCTTGTAGTCAATAAAGTTAATCTTATGAAGAAATAGTCTTTAGACATATCTCTTTATTCTTGCAATATCAGGATGCAAACACAGAGAAGTCTAACCTTCTGAAAATTAAAAGAACATCTATCGACGTATCTCCTGCAATATCAGGATGCGAACTCAAGATGCTTATTCTCTCTGATATTATCATAAAAAACGTTTGGAAGGTATCCTTTTCTAAGATGCATAAAACATACGCTCTCTTCTAAACCTATAGCCATTACAATGCGTAGAGGAGCGGAAATCATGTCACGTAAAAATCTAACGGTTGCAGGTTTGGTAACAGCTGCGTTCACAGTTGTATTGCTTACCTTTGCACTACGTCCTGCCACTAATGGGACGACGACCAGAGAAGTCGCTAATGTTGCTGTACCAAATCCTGCTCCAACTTCAGCCCTACATTCAGCACCAAACCCATCACAGGAAAAATCATTAAAGAAAAGCTCCTTATCTCAAGATGTTGATGCGACGGATCATCTGAATAGAGTGGATGTCAGCAGACATTTGACTAAGCTCCTCTCTGAAACGGATGGAATGTCTTCGCTTCATGATAAATCAGTGTATGCGAAACGGTTGCAGCAGAACCACGGATTTATCACTATGCTTATGTGGATTGATTTTCGCAAGCATAAAACGGAAACCTTTAAGTCTTCTTCATTTCCTCAAGGAACCGAACAGGAGAATCAGCAGCTGCAAAAATATCTTAAGACGGCGAAATCAGCGATCCATGGTCATCAATCCTATGAATCTCCAACCTTTACAATCGGTAAAGAGAAATATTACTTTATCGCTCAGCGGAACAAAGAAAAAAATATAGGCATCATTGCACTTATCAACCAAAAGGTGCTTGGTCGTGTGGCAGACCATCAGCTGAAGAACCTTCGGCTCATCCCTTATCCAAAGGAAGGGAAGTACCGTGTAGAATCCGTCCATACCGATAATTTAAAAGATATTACCGTTAAGACCGGTCATGATAACGAAAACGCCAGCCATTTTTATGAGAATGAAATTGTCGTCCGTTTCCGCAATAACTCCCCTACGCCGGGGCAGCTTCAAACAATAACCGCTGATATCAACGGCAAAAAGCCACGTAAGCTTGGGTATTCCTATATTTTCCGTTCAGAGAAGCTGACTTATTATGAGCTCAAAGACTATTTCACCAATAAATGGCACCCCGAATATACGGAGCCTCACTATATGTATTTAACCAATGACACGATATCTAAAAACGCAGAGGGAACCGTTACTCCAAATGACATGTTATTCTCCACCTATCAATGGAATTTGCCGGCGATCGAAACGGAGCTGGGCTGGAATCTCTCTAAGGGAAGTAAAGAAGTGATCGTGGCCGTAGTGGACACCGGAGTCCAGATCAATCATCCTGATTTGAAGGGGAAGCTTTTGACAGGGTATAACGCGATTACCAATGGTTCCACTCCAGAAGATGATGTAGGACATGGCACACATGTATCTGGAATTATAGGCGCCCTGGTCAATAACGGAGAGGGAGTAGCTGGAATCAGCTGGTATAACAAGATCCTTCCGGTAAAAGCACTTGATAATTCAGGAGCAGGTACCACTTATTCTGTTGCAGAAGGAATCATTTGGGCAGCGGACAACGGTGCGAAAGTCATAAACTTAAGTTTAGGGAACTATGCGGATTCCCAGTTTCTTCATGACGCGATCAAATATGCCTACGACCGAGATATCGTCCTCGTATCTGCTGCTGGCAACGATAATACAGAACGACCAGGATTTCCTGCTGCGTATCCCGAAGTGATTGCAGTAGCTGCAACAAATGCTTCAGGGGAAAAAGCTTCCTTCTCCAACTACGGCGATTATATTGATGTCGCAGCGCCCGGAGAAAGTATAGCAAGCACTTACCCAGATAGCCAGTATGCCGCTTTATCCGGTACATCGATGGCCAGTCCTCATGTCGCTGCGCTAGCGGGTCTGGTGCGTTCACTAAATCCGAATCTGACGAATACGGAAGTTATGGATCTTATGACCAAAAATGCTGTTGATTTAGGTACTCCCGGGCATGACAAATATTTTGGCTGGGGTCAGGTCGATATCTACAAAACCCTGCAAGCCGCTAGCGGCAATCAGGTTCCCCTTCAGCTATGGCCACAGCATGTACAAAAGCAAATGAATCATTTGAAACAAAGATTAAGTAACTCTAAGTAACACCTAGCCACCACTCTGCAAAAATCTACCAAGCAAACGGAGAAATAATCGTAAGCCTTCCTCCATATCTGTTTCATTCATTTGTGAATAACATAAACGGATATACCGGGAAGGGGTCTCCGCGGAGTAACAAACATCACCCGGTAAAAAAGAAATGCTCTCCTGTTCGGCCAGCTCATGTAGCCTTCCGATATCAGGGGAAGCCGGCAACTCCAGCCAGAGGTTAAGACCACCCTCTGGGAGAATATATTTTACTCCAGGCGGCGCGTAAAGCTTCAGAAGCTTCGCCGCCTTTTCCATACGTGCACGGAGTGTAACTCGTAACTGAGCAGCATAGGCTTCATACTTGCCCGCTATGAATGGCAATACCGCCCTTTGTGTGAGCAGCGGACTCCCTAAATCACTTGCGGACTTCGCGGCGATAAGCCGTGACAGAATATTCCCACCAGCGGCTACACAGGCAATTCTGCAGCCGGGTGCAATAACTTTACTGAAACTCTTCATATAAACTACATGCCCTTTGGAATCCATCGATTTGATCGTAGGCGGCGGAGGCGCATGGAAATATAAATCACTAAATGGATCATCCTCAACAATAAGACAACGGTAACTGCGGGCTAATTCCAGCAGACGTTGTCTTCTTGCTATACTCATGGTTACTCCGCTAGGATTCTGAAAAGTAGGGATTGTATAAATTAGCTTAGGCGGTCTTTGATCACACATTCTTGTAAGAATATCCACCCGCATCCCTTCACTGTCCGTAGGTACAAAAATCATCTCTGCACCTCGTCCTGCAAAAACATCTATAGCCCCTGTATAACTAGGAGCCTCAAGATACACGGTGTCCCCAGGTCCGACAAAGGTACGAGCCACCAGATCAATGCCTTGCTGAGTTCCGCTTGTGATCATTACATCAGAGGAAGTAAGTGCAATTCCACGTGTTTTTAAATGATCGCTCATAATTCCTCGCAGCTCCAGATCACCTTGGAAGTTCCCATAGGTTGCCATAAGCTCCGGCTGCTGCATAACTAAAGATGCGAAGGAGTCACCAATATTTTTTAGAGGAAGTAACTCACTATGAATTGCAGCTATATGAAAGGGATACTTTACTTCAGAGTAATCAAAATTGCGCCAAAGCTGAGCTCGCGGCAAATAATCATCATATATATCCTGCCAGCGGCCATCTTCCTGACGTCGGGTGTGTTCAGGGTCGGCTACAAAGCAGCCTTTTCCTTGCCTGCAATAAATAAGTCCCCGCTTCTCAAGCACATTGTATGCCTTGCTTACTGTAACCTGGCTTACTCTCAAAGCTGTAGCCAAACTTCTTACGGAGGGCAGCCGGACACCTTGCTGGAGCAATCCTGATGAGATCCGCTGACTTAGGGTTTCACTGATTTGATGAGGCAGAGATTTACTGCTATTGCGAATCAAATCGATGTGCATGAACCCTCCACCTCCACTGTTATATTCAACGCTTTACTGTTATACAGTACTCCTATTATGATAGCACCAAATTGAAAGGTGGAGAACTCATTTATGGATATCAAATACTCGACCGCAGCCAATCATCTAGGATCATCAGCCGTTCGTGAGATTCTAAAAGTTACACAGGGCAATGACATCATTTCACTTGCAGGCGGGCTGCCTGGGGAGGATTTGTTTCCCTTGGAGGCCGTACGAGACGCTTATAACCGTGTACTCTCCAGTGACACCTCAGTGCTTCAATACGGATTAACCGAGGGCTTTACTCCACTACGTGATAAAATCGCCGAAAGACTTACTCGGCAAGGAATCCCTGTTACAGCATCTGAGATGATCTTGACTACAGGTTCCCAGCAAGCCATTGATTTATTATGTAAAATACTACTTGATCCCGGTGATGCTGTACTTGTTGAAGCCCCCACTTATTTAGCAGCTTTACAGGTACTCGGCTCTTACCGGGCTGATATTCATACGATAAATAATGACGAGCAAGGCATACTGCCAGATCACCTGGAAGATCAAATACAAAAATTACGGCCCAAACTCCTATATGCAGTTCCGACCTTCAACAATCCTTCAGGAGCAACCTGGAGTAAGGAACGCCGTGAGAAAGTGGTGGAAATCTGCCGCCGCTACAATGTTCTTATCTTGGAGGATAATCCCTACGGCGAAATAACCTTTGAGGAGAATAAAGATCTTTATCCACCCTCACTAGCATCCATCGACAGAAGCTATGGCGGCGATTATTGTGTCGCTTACACTGGAACTTTTTCCAAAATCGTAGCCCCTGCCCTGCGTACCGGCTGGATTGTCGGCGATTCCAATCTAATCAAGACCATCGCCAAAGCAAAGCAAGCCGCTGATCTGCATTCTAGCACCATTGACCAACGCGCTTTAGATCAACTGCTGCTGCATTTCGATATTGAGCAGCATATCCGCGTCATCTCACGAGAATATTATTCTCGAATGAAGCTCTTATCCGCGGAACTCCGATCGCAGAACTGGGAAGGCGCTCATTTTCTGGAGCCACGAGGCGGTATGTTCCTGTGGCTAACACTTTCCCAAGAGATCAACACGAAGGAATTACTTCCTCTAGCAGTAGAGAACGGTGTTGCTTTTGTTCCCGGTGAAGTGTTCTATTCATCACAGCCCCACAAGAATAAGATGCGTCTGAATTTCACCCATACGCCACCTAAGCTTGTACCCGTTGCTGTTCAGCGTCTGGAGAAGGCGTTGGTACAATGGCGGGAGAGTCAGGCCGGCATTCGTTCATAAGCATGACAAAACCCGGATTCTTCATCCTGTATGGGATTAGGAAGCCGGGTTATTTTTATTTATCAGCCATGCTTAGCGTAATTTACTTCTTAGATACTTCTATGCTATCTTTATTGAGCCTAAAATATCCATTTTCAACGAAAGACATGATTCGACTGACACTTACCCCTGTTTGAAGGGATATATTTAATACCATCGTGTCGGGTGAAGTCTCTACGATACGCCTGATTCTCTGATACATCTCATCACAACTATTGCACATCCTCTTATTGTTTCGTTCATATAAATGTCCGCAGAACCCGCAAATCTGATAATTACCCATGTTATACATTTCCCTCTTTCTACATATCTTCTTGCCTCGAGCATAAACACCTTCGGCGTCCTTATAAGGATGGTAAGCGTTGCGAGAAATATAAGGATAATGTATAAAATGAATCTTATACTTTCTTATATTTTAAAAAAGCGACGTGATCCGGTTTCCCGAGATACGCCGCCGCTTGTATGGTTGTTGTTGTTTATCATAACGTTGCAGTTAGGAAAGTTTGCCGTAAGCCGGGTTCTGTGCTCGTCGTGGTTCAATCGGGAACTACCCTCCCACCATAAGCGACAATCATCTATCTAGGCCGTACATTACTGCACAGCTCCAGCGACCAACCTAGACGCGCCTCAGGCTAAGGCTGCCTATTCCAATACAGGAATTTGCTGCGTCTCATTAGGTCTTGCTCCAGATGGGGTTTACCAGGAACGAAGTCACCAGCGTTCCTCGGGGTCTCTTACACCTCGGTTCCATCCTTGCCTGTGCCGCCCTAAGGCGGCCATCGGCGGTCCATTTCTGTGGCACTATCCTTCGACTCGCGCCGACTGGACGTTATCCAGCATCCTGCCTTATGGAGCCCGGACTTTCCTCCCGTGACGTCTACACGTCACCGGCGATTGTCTGTCAAACTTTCCGAACAACATTATATATTATACAGACATCGCATGTCTGGCACAAGCATTATTAAATGGAATTTTTATAGGAACTTAAATGGCTCCGTATTCACCTGCGAAGCATGTACAGCTGTATCATACCTATGCTCCACCAGTTTCCCAGTCATCCACGCTGCTACTTTCTCTTTCATGATCTTCTCCGCATTATGTCCTGGATCAATCAGAGTGATCCCAGCGAGCACGGCATCCTGTGCTGTATGATAATCAAGATCTCCTGTAACCAGCACATCTGCACCGCGGAAAATAGCACTGTTATAATACTTTCCACCCGAACCGCCGAGAATAGCGGCTTTACGAATCGGACGATCCAAATCACCCACAACACGTACATGGTCTACTTTCAGACCTTTTTTTACCGTCTCAACGAATTGCCCAAGTGTTGTAGGTTCTTTGAGCTTTCCAACCCGCCCAAGCCCTAAACTGCGGCCTTTAAGATCCATCGTGTACAAATCATAGGCAACCTCTTCATAAGGATGAGCCTTGAGCATAGCCTGTACCACTTTATTGCGGATACTGTGTGGCACGATCGTCTCAATACGAATCTCCTCAGCACGCTCCATCTTCCCTTTTTCCCCGATATAAGGATCTGTGCCTTCTCCCGGAATAAAAGTCCCGTATCCCTCAATATTGAAGCTGCAATGACTATAGTTGCCGATTGCCCCTGCTCCTGCATTCAAGATGGCATCTAATACCTTCTGATGATGATCCTTTGGTACAAATACCACCAACTTAGACAATTGCTCTGAATGAATGTCTTTAATGGGTACTCCGTTCTCTATGCCCAGAGCTTCCGCCATCCAATCGTTCATTCCACCTTCGGTAACATCCAGATTAGTGTGACTGATGTATACCGCGATGTCATTTTTAATCAGTTTTTCATACATTCTACCCATTGGAGTGTCTGTTTGAATCCCTTGCAGCGGACGGAAAATAATCGCATGGTGGGCAATGATTAGATTACAGCCGAGACTTATTGCCTCTTCAACGACTTCATCATTAACATCCAGTGCAACCAGCACATTGGTTATCTCTTTCTGTAAGGAACCTAGTTGAAGACCGACTTTGTCCCACTCTTCGGCTAAATGCTTCGGAGCCAGCTGCTCCATATATTGAATTACTGTTTGTCCTTTGGCAAGCATTGCAGCACCTCCGTAATCTCCTTGATCTGATCTCGAATTAATTTCCGTTTATTCTCTGCAGATTCGAGCTCTGAACGTGACAATGATGTCAAAATTCCTTCCAATTTCTGTATCTCCCCTTGCCACTTGGCAAAAAACACAGCATTCGGTGCTTGTAATAGAAAAGGTCCCATCTGTAGCAAGGTATCCTGACCACGAACCATAGCGGAATCACCTAACGTTACCTCTCGATATACATTGGCATTCGTAATTCCGGCACTCGCATCCTCTGGTACAGCCGTTAATACTTCATATAACTTCCCATCTTCTTCGAGAATACTTTCAGCTATAAGAACCCAATTATTAGCTAGTAGCCAGCGACGCAAAATATCCTCGCCCACATTCGGCTGAAGGACCAGTGTTGTAACATCCTTAAGCTTACCTTGGCTCTGACCACGGTCTAAAATCGAGGCAATTAAAGCCCCTCCCATACCAGCGATCGTGATACAATTAACTTCACCAGGTTCCAGTACCTCAAGGCCATCCCCTCGCCGCACCGAGATCACCTTTCCTAATCCGGCCTCTGCAACGCCTTTACAAGCAGCATCAAAAGGACCTGGGTTTACCTCACCTGCTACTGCGAATATCGCCTTACCGCTTTCTACAGCAGCTACAGGAAGCAGCGCATGATCAGAACCGATGTCTGCCAACCTGCTTCCTTGCGGAATTTGCTTCAGCAATTGCTGAAGTCGATCTGATAATTTCACATTGTTCATGTTGCCACCCACGTTATCCATTTTTTTCGAAACAAGAACAGCAGGGCTAAGCCTACCGCAATTTTAAAAATTAGCATAAACGAAATCCACTGCGGGAAATTTTGTCTCAATAAAAGAGCATCGAGCTCAGGCATAACCCATAACGATACGCCCACTGCAAAAAATACATTAGCGGCGCCTTTTACTCTGTGATGTAAAAGCCAGCTTAGCCACACCATCATTACACATAATGGAAGCCATAAGAACTCAAGCTCTAGCATCGAGGCATCAGGCCGTCTTCCACCGAAGAATCCAGCATATAGTAATGCCCAAAAAGCATACCCGCAGTACTGCAGCAAGCCGATCCGGAGCACAAATCCCAGAATACACCATACCAAGCCGCAAGCTCCAATCAGAATCGGTCTCCAGAACTGAGGATCAAGATCATGCAAAGCAATCAGCCATAGCCCAAAACCAAGCGATAACACGCTACCCAGCCCCGCCAGAATAAGACTAATAACATGATTTCGGTTCTTGTAAACCGCTGAGTATCCATAACAAATAATTAATACGGATAGTGCTGTTGCAAGTTGCAAAGGCCAGGGAAAAACGCTAAAATAAAGACTAATCAAGAAAATCAAGGAAATAATTCCAAAACCAAACAGCCAAATTTTGATGTTTCCCTGCTGTAGATTCTTCAGCGAAATCGGATTTTTATCCTTCGCCGCAGCTTCATCATCATACAGATTGGTTAAGAAGTCGCAATATTGCTCTGGTAGCAATCTGTTATTTCTCCAATACTGAATCTCTTTTATAATAATTTCGCGTTTTTCCAAATTCACTGGCTCATCCTTCTTTCCAGATACACAAGGTCAGCACTTTTAGGGTCGTAATTCAAATAAAAGAACCTCCTGCTACTGAGCAGCAGAAGGTCCAGTTCATGAAATACTATTCAAGGAAATCCTTAAGCCGTTTACTGCGGCTAGGGTGACGAAGCTTACGCAATGCTTTAGCTTCAATCTGGCGAATCCGTTCGCGGGTAACGCCGAACACTTTGCCCACTTCTTCAAGTGTTCTCGTCCGGCCATCATCTAGGCCAAAACGCAGACGAAGTACATTCTCTTCACGCTCCGTGAGCGTGTCCAGTACATCCTCCAGCTGTTCCTTCAGCAGTTCATAAGCTGCTGCATCCGCAGGAGCCAAGGCTTCCTGATCCTCAATGAAATCTCCCAGATGTGAATCGTCTTCTTCACCGATCGGTGTTTCGAGCGATACTGGTTCTTGGGCAATCTTCATGATTTCTCTAACTTTCTCAACCGTCAGCTCCATCTCAGCCGCAATTTCCTCTGGCGAAGGTTCACGTCCCAGTTCTTGCAGCAATTGACGAGAGACACGAATCAGCTTGTTGATCGTCTCAACCATGTGTACAGGAATACGAATCGTACGTGCCTGATCCGCAATCGCGCGGGTAATGGCCTGACGAATCCACCAAGTTGCATACGTACTAAATTTGAACCCTTTGTTATGGTCAAATTTCTCTACCGCTTTGATCAGACCCATATTACCTTCCTGAATCAAATCAAGGAACAGCATACCGCGTCCAACATAACGTTTAGCAATACTTACTACAAGACGTAGGTTCGCTTCAGCGAGACGACGTTTGGCTTCCTCGTCACCATTCTTAATACGCATAGCAAGCTCTACTTCATCGTCAGCCGACAACAGCGGAACGCGTCCAATTTCTTTTAGATACATACGAACAGGGTCATTAATCTTAATCCCTGGCGGCAGTGACAAATCATCATCAAAGCTGAACTCATCGCCCTCTTTGTCTTCATTGTCCTCATTTGGCCGGAGGCTGTTAACCTCCTCATCGTTCTCGTTTACAACTTCAATCCCCAAATCACTGAGTTGTTCATAGAACTCCTCCATTTGCTCGGGGTCTTGATCAAACGGCGATAATTTCTCCATAATATCTTTGTATAGCAATGATGATCTTTTCTTGCCTTGCTCAATAAGCTGATCCTTAACCTGATCCAAAGTAAATTCTGCTTCCAATTCAGTATGCTGATCGTTCGCCATAATTCGACTCCCTCCTCCCTAGGTACATCCTGTCAACATTTCATTGTCTCTCTAGGGCTATAATCTCACTTGCTATTTGTGCCGCACGCAAAAAGTCACCGGACTTTTCCGCCTGAATCATCTCTTCACGCTTCTGATCCATCTTGCGCTGCAGTGGGTATTTCCGTACTTCACGGATACAATCATCCAGCACCTGCATATTCCAGTCCGGAGGTGTATCCATCATGGAAATTGATGTTGCAGTTTTCTCTAGACGATCGTCCTGAAGCGATGATAGAAACCGACTAATGCCGGGTGGTTTGCCTTGCGCGTAATAGGCATATAGATAAGCGGCAATTGCCGCATGATCATCGATGTTGAAATCTTCTCCGAGGCGTTCGCCCACATACGTGGCGGCTTCCGGGTCCTGAATCATAAAGGACAGTAGACGCCGTTCCGCGACATGATAAGCGGGCAGCAAAGTTGGTGTCTGCACTTGCCCTTTTTTATGCCTACCATTATTCCACCTTTTGTCGTTATTATCCCCTTCAGGGATGTTTTTTTGCATCGATGCCCTAAGTAAATTACAATCCTGCTTCAAACTATCATATGAAAGTTCCAGCTCAGAAGCGATTTCCCTTAGGTAAACCTCTCTCTCAGTCGAGGAATGTAACGAAGCAATGACCTCCAAAGCTTCTTTGACGTAGGCAATTTTGCCATCTTCCTCTAGGAGTATATGGTTTTTTTTCAGATATATAAGCTTAAATTTTATGGATGAAACCGCTGAATCAATAACCTGATCCATAAACCTTTCTCCACCATGCTTGGAGATGAATTCATCTGGATCGAGTCCGCTTGGCAGTAAGGCAACTTTCACACGCAGGCCACTGCCTTCAAGCATTGGAATAGACTTTATAGCAGCTGCTTGTCCTGCCCGGTCACCGTCATAAGACAGTACAATTTCATCCGCCAGGCTCTTCATCAGTGCTACATGACTTTCAGTTAAAGAAGTTCCCATTGTTGCTACGCCGTTATGCACACCTGCTTCCCAGGCCGAAATGACATCTCCGTATCCTTCAAAGAGGACGATTTGCCGCGTTTTGCGGATGGATGCTTTGGACTGGTGCAAATTGTATAAAATCCGGCTTTTGTTAAACAGTCTACTCTCTGGAGAATTTAAATACTTAGGTTGTCCTTCTCCATGAATTCTTCCGGCAAACGCAATCACCTTGCCGGTGCGGTTCGCAATCGGAAAAATTATCCGACCACGGAAACGGTCTATATAGCCTTTACCCTCACCCCGGGCAGACAAGAGTCCGCCTTTCTCCATCTCAGCAAGGTCAAAATTCCGTTTCTCCAAAAATTGTAGCAAAGTATCCCAGCGGTCCGGAGCATATCCGATCTGAAACTGGTCAATCATTTTATCGCTGAAGTTCCGGGCTCTTAAATACTCCATTGCGGCTTTGCCGTGTTCCGTATTCTTCAGCAAGTAATGATAAAACTTTGCAGACCATTCATAAGCTTGAATCAACCGATCGCGTTCCGGATCAGGAGGAGACATTAGGCCTCCCTTACCTTCAGGAACGGGAATATCACTTTCTTCAGCCATTATTTTGACGGCTTCGGGGAAGGTTAATCCTTCGATTTCCATCCTAAATTTGATGGCATTTCCACCCATGCCGCAGCCAAAGCAATGAAACACTCCCCGGTCGGGGGTAACTGTAAAGGAAGGGGTTTTCTCCGAATGGAACGGGCAGAGGCCCCATAAATATTTCCCCTGCTTGGACAAATGGACAACCTTACCGACTGTATCGACAATATCATGACGTGCAAGCACGCTTTCGATAACTTCTTCCGGAATATTCCCGTGTCCGCTAGCCACTTCAACCACCTTCAATTCTTAACAAATAAATATAATTCGCTATTGCTCTACATTCTCCTGCAAAAGTATTAAAAGTTTTGTCATTTTATGTTGAAAATATATTTTTTCTTCTGCCGTTATAGGTTTTGGACCCTTCGAGTATTGTCCCCGTCTTCGTTCCACGGCCCTGGCATGCCTGCCTTCCAACATAAAATCCATTTTGGAATCATCATATTCCTGACCACGAAAAGAAAGCACACTGCAACGTTTTCCGAGCGCAAGTGCCGCGAGACCATAGTCTTGAGTCAACACCACATCTCCAGCAGAAATATGATTGGCAATATATAGATCGGCACTTTGATCTCCCCGGTCCACCTGCACAACCGTAACACCTTCTTCAGCTTTCAGTGCATGGTCATAAGAAGATACCATCAGTACCGGCACGCCAAAAGCGCGGCCTACTTCAGCAATCTCTTTTTTGACCGGACAAGCATCCCCATCCACGACTATAGTTCTAGACCGGGACTTCTTCTCCATGATCATCACCAATTTCCCGTGTAATATATATACGCCCTTACCGCAAGAAATCCTTCTTTCTATGCATAAATACGGAACGGATGTCAAATGACGCATTGGCACCGTTCCGTATATTTATACCCCAAACCAACATTCTATACCATAAGACACAAACTTTTCTTATAGATGTTGTTCAAAAAGCTGATCTTTGATCAAATGTCGAATCTTGAATTCAGCCGGGAACTCCGGTGCTCAGCCGTTTACCAAACCAGCTTGCCAAAATCAGCAAACGCCTTGGAATCAGCATCAATACCAGCAAGCAAAGCTAAACGGTTAGCACGTATCTGCTCATCCTCTGCCATAACCATAACGGAATCGAAAAATGCTGTAACAGCATCTTTTAGACCCGAGAGAATTCGGAGTGCTTCT
Source organism: Paenibacillus sp. FSL K6-2859 (assembly GCF_038008265.1). Taxonomy (NCBI): domain Bacteria; kingdom Bacillati; phylum Bacillota; class Bacilli; order Caryophanales; family Paenibacillaceae; genus Paenibacillus; species Paenibacillus sp. FSL K6-2859. The sequence goes on from NZ_JBBOYU010000001.1 coordinate 5,295,958, forward strand.
TCGGCATTGTTCGCAGACATCGCTTCAAGATACGGTGTGTGTAACTCCTGCCATGTATTATACAGCTCTAGCTCAGCATCTTCTTTAAGTAAAGAAGGATCAATCCCTTCGCTGGTTGCTTTAGCTGCCAGATTACTAACCCGAGTAAGTGAATCCACGGTGATTTTGAAGTCTGCTTGGTCTAACACAGCACCCATAAGCGCACGGCTTCTACCTACAACATCTACCACGTCGTCAAAGCCAGCTGCTGTAACAGCATCCACAACATCATAGCGTACATTGTCGGATAAAAGTCGTTTAACACGCAGACTGAAGAACTCGTACAGGTTTATACGTAGTTCATCGTCAGAATGTTTCGAATTCCCTGAATTTTTATGAATTTCAATCGCAGCTTCAAAAATTTCGCGTAGCGTAATCGGCAATTTATGCTCAAGCACGATTTGAACAATCCCTGCAGCCTGTCGACGCAGTGCGTAAGGATCCTGAGAACCTGTAGGGATGATACCGATGGAGAAGCAGCCTACAATTGTATCAATCTTATCTGCAATGCTGACAACCGATCCAGCATCCGTCGAAGGTACTGCATCTCCTGCGAACCGTGGCTGATAATGTTCGAAGATTGCTTTTGCCACAGTTTCAGGTTCTCCTGCTTTGCGTGCATAATCTTCGCCCATGGTGCCTTGGAGTTCTGGGAATTCATAAACCATTTGAGTGACAAGGTCGAATTTACAAATATCAGCAGTCCGACTTACTTCAGAAAGGGCCCTATCAGACAATCCCAATGTTACAGCAAGACGATCGGAGATTTGGCGAATACGACGCACTTTATCTCCAACACTGCCAAGTTCTTCATGGTAGACGATATTCTCTAGTTTGGCTAGTGCATCATCAATCTTCATCTTTTGATCTTCTTGATAGAAGAATTTGGCATCTGATAGACGAGCACGGAGTACCTTCTCATTTCCCTTAGCAATTACATCCAAAGATACTGCATTTCCGTTACGCACCGTTACGAAGAAAGGCAGAAGCTTGCCTGCTGCATCAAAAACTGGGAAATAGCGCTGATGCTCACGCATCGAAGTAATCAGCACATCTTGCGGAATGTTCAAGAACGATGGGTCAAAGGTTCCAAATAGCACGGTTGGTGTTTCAACTAGAAACAATACTTCCTCCAAAAGATCCTCTTTGATCGCAATCGTCCAGCTTTTTTCTTCAGCCAATTCATTGATTTGTTTCAGGATCAGCTCTTCCCGTTCCTTCACATCTACAAGCACATGCTGCGCACGCAAGCTCTCCACATATTGTGCAGGCTCCGAAATTACAGTCTCTGTTCCCAGAAAACGATGTCCACGGCTCACATTCCCTGCTTTTACATCTGTAATTTCCAAATCAATAATATCTTTGCCGAAAAGAGCAACTAACCAGCGGATCGGACGCACGAATTTAAAATCGTAAGCTCCCCAACGCATGTTTTTCGGAAAAGTCATCGCATTTACTATCCCTAAAAGTCCTTCTGAGAGCAACGAAGCTGTCTCTACCCCAGCACTATTTCTAGTAGCATAAATATACTCTACTCCTGCTAGCTCTTTGAACGTAAATTGCTCTGGGGATACACCTTGACTCCGGGCAAACCCTAATGCAGCTTTGCTCCAGTCTCCGTTTGCATCCAGTGCGATCTTGCGTGACGGCCCTTTGACCTCTTCGCTAATATCCGCTTGCTTCTCAGCCGCATCCTTAACAAAAACAGCGAGACGACGTGGCGTTGCATAAGCAGTAACTCCAGCATGGGTAATCCGTGCAGAATCCAACCACTTGGACGTTCTATCTTGCAGCTGTTCCATCGCAGCGCGGATAAACCGTGCAGGAATTTCCTCCAGACCGATCTCAAACAGGATATCTTTAGACACGGTCAGCACCTTCTTTCTTCAGCAGCGGGAAGCCAAGCTTCTCGCGTTCCTCAAGATATGTTGCCGCTACAGAGCGGGCAAGATTACGCACACGGGTAATAAATCCAGTCCGTTCTGTAACACTGATGGCTCCACGTGCATCCAGCAGATTAAAGCTATGTGAACATTTCAACACGTAATCGTAGGCTGGGAACACAAGATTTTTTTCCATCGCTCTACGCGCTTCTTCTTCGTACATGTTGAACAATGAAAATAGCATTTTTACATCAGATACTTCAAAGGTGTAAGTAGAATGCTCGAATTCCGGCTGATGAAAAACATCACCATAAGTCATGCCGCTAACCCATTCAAGATCGAATACATTTTCTTTATCTTGAATGTAGGAGGCTAACCGCTCCATACCGTAAGTAATTTCTACAGCAACTGGATTGGCTTCAATCCCACCGACCTGTTGGAAGTAAGTAAACTGAGTGATTTCCATACCATCCAGCCATACTTCCCATCCTAGACCTGCACAACCGAGTGAAGGGTTCTCCCAGTTATCCTCGACAAAACGGATATCATGCAAGAGCGGATCAATACCGAGTGCCTTTAAGCTATCCAAGTAAATCTCTTGAATGTTATCAGGCGATGGTTTGATAATGACTTGAAATTGATGATGCTGATACAGACGGTTCGGATTCTCGCCATAACGACCATCGGATGGGCGACGTGAAGGCTCTACGTACGCAACTCTCCATGGTTCAGGACCTAGTGAGCGTAAAAAAGTCATAGGGTTCATCGTGCCGGCGCCTTTTTCTGTGTCATAAGGCTGTACGATAATACAGTTCTGTTCAGCCCAGAACTGCTGCAGCGTCAAAATCATCTGCTGAAAGTTCATAATACCGTCTCCTTCGCTTTACAAGTTTTTAACTCCATTTGCTTAAAACTTCTTACCATGGAGGCGGCACTTTTCGCTTCTGACAGCAACAAAAAACCCCCGCCCCCATGCCTGATTAACAGACATAGGGACGAGAGTTTAACTTATTCTCCCGCGGTTCCACCCTACTTGATTTCATACCTTGCTTCAGCGATATTACGGCTAAAGACAAGAACGAAATCCACTTTCATTCGCCATATCCGTACTCCCGGGTGCCATGTTCATGAACGTTGTCCCGCCAGGCTCTCACTACCCCCAGCTCGCTGAATCGCAACAATGTCGCTCACTACTTTCCCGATCAATGCACGCTCTCCCGAAATGGAGCAAAACAGCGATCAGATAATCTTATAAAGAAACTGTTCCTATAGTAACGGAAAAATCAGATTTCGTCAAATCTTGTACTTGTCGAGCTGGTCCAGGAAATTCTGTGATTTCAGCTTTAATCCAAGCTGCATATCCATAAAGGCTCGCATAATTTTTTTCAATTCATCTCGGCTGCTTTCTTTGACATCCACATTCCCTAATCTAGTTAGATCAAGTCTGGCGAATAAGCGTAGCAACTTCAACGCACGAGCGGAGACCTCCATTGCTGGAGGATCATTATGTTTACAGCTGCGGCAGAGCGCTCCACCAAGGCGAGGGCTTATCAGCAGTTGTTCATCAGGCTTTTCAGCTCCACATATCACACAGGTGTCGAACTCTGGACCATAACCGGCTGCTTGCAAAATCTTCATTTCATAAACATTTATGATAACTCCAGGTTCCTTATCTTCTTCAAGTGCGTTCAAGCAGGCCGTAAGCTGGCGAAACCAGAAGCTTCCCGTCTCCTCCTCATGCAGGACTTTATCAAGCAGTTCACAAGCGTAAGATGCATAAGCAGCTTTGATCAAATCCTCACGTAGAGGGTGGTGAGACTTCGTGATTTCGCCGGAATTCAGCGTCCCAAGTCCTCCGTTATTTCTAAAAAAAACAAATTCACCGACGGTGAACAATTGGATCAGTGCAGCATGGCGGCTTTTGACCTTCTTTGCGCCACGCACCAGAACTCCTACTTTTCCCGCGTTCTCGGTGCAAAGCGTAATGATTGCGTTCCCCTCGCCGTAGTCCATGCTGCGGATGACGATCCCTTCCACCCTGTGTAGCATGCCTCTTCCCCCAACCATTCGGCAAGCAACCAGTCCTTATTGCGCTTCTTCATCACAGACCTTCTCTTCTTCCACTAGCTGTAATCCACTGTCTTCAAGTGGATAGCCAGCTTCCTTGTATAGCAGGTAAGCATCGACGTCTCCTGTCATTGCAAAATACTTCCACGAAAAGTTTCGCATTCGTATTCATCCTTTCTTGGGAAAGACGATGTCTCTTCAAGAATTAGGATGTGCGATGAGCCAGGTTCTATCCTTGCAATTCCTGCCAAACGAGGAAGAACGGATATAGATCTTAAAGGTCTTTATGGAAGCCCAAATCCCGCAAAACGCGATCCTGATTGCGCCAGTCTTTTTTCACTTTTACCCATAGCTCCAGAAAAATCTTCGAACCCAAAAGGTTCTCAATATCTGTCCGAGCACGTCTTCCAACCTCTTTCAGCAGCGCACCTTGCTTACCGATAATAATCCCCTTCTGAGAATCACGTTCAACAAAAATAACGGCAGACACATGGACCACACCATTCGGCTCAACCCTCATATCTTCGATGGCCACGGCAATGGAATGCGGTACTTCTTCGCGCGTCAAATGCAGAATCTTCTCACGGATTAGCTCTGCGCACACAAATTGCTCAGGGTGATCCGTAATTTGATCTTCTGGGTAGTACTGCGGACCTTCCGGCAAGTACTTAGCGACTTGCTCTAACAGCGTGTTAACATTGCTACCCATCTTAGCTGAAATTGGAATGATTTCAGCAAAGTTATGCAGCTTGTTATACTGAGCCATAAGTGGGAGCAAGGCTTCCGGCTCTATTTTATCGATCTTGTTGAGTACAAGAATAACTGGCGTCTTAAGTCCGTTTAATTGCTCAGCAATGTATCGGTCTCCACCGCCCAAACCATCTGCAGCATCCACAAGGAACAGCACAGCCTCAACTTCACCCAGCGTGCTCATTGCAGTTTGGTTCATGTAGTCGCCTAGCTTGGACTGTCTTTTATGAATACCTGGTGTGTCCAGGAACACGATTTGCGAATTATTCGTTGTATAGACCCCATGGATTTTGTTTCTAGTGGTCTGTGGCTTATCCGACATGATTGCAATCTTCTGTCCAATAACCTGGTTCATGAGTGTCGATTTGCCTACGTTCGGTCTGCCGATAATTGCGACAAAGCCTGATTTGAATTTCATATTATCTTCCTTCCATACTTTCCTTCTAAATTTACGTTCAAAAATCTTCCAAGATCTTTTTCGATCCCCTAAATCCCCCTTAGCCAAGGGGGACCCCATGGGCCCCGGCCCTCTGGACACCCGGAAATGGGCATACCTGCAACGTTCGACGGATTAGAGAGACGATCGTGCATGAGCGCTTTCGTCCCTTATTGGGAACACGCTTACTGTCGCTTATGAACACAGTCCGCATTAAGCTTACCATGGATAAAGATTACTAAGATGCAGATTGCAGGCAGGGGTTCAAATTACGATGTGCAAAAAATCTCTGGCGGCTTTTGCCGCGGCGCTTACCTTGTAATGTTACTCTAATAACACATAGTTTGCACCAGATTAGCCTAACTTGGTAGAACTGGAGCATTTTTAATTGTACTTTGTACAACTAATTTGAGTTTGAGTTTATGTTTTTGGTGTTTTAGTTGTATTCTGTGCAAATAGATCCAGTCTTAAGAGCCAAATACGGACATCATAAATTTAATTGCACTATCTGCAACTAAATTCATTGTTGTGCGAAAGAGTTGCAATGTAACTGTACATTGTGCAATTAAAGTAGCAACCTTCGTCTAACTATACTTAAATTTGCCTTTAATCAGGCATTAAATCAAACCCTCATTTTATTCCGGAGCTTGTCCTTGCTTCAGATCTATGGGACCAAAAGCGCCGGGAAGCAATTCTCCCACCGTGGTCTCAACAATATCGCCTTTCATGTTTCCAAGGATAACCTTCATGTCTGGTGAACACAACTCAATCAGAACTTGGCGGCATACACCACAAGGAGATACGGGGCCATCGGAATCGGCAACAACGGCAATTGCCTTGAAAGAACCGATAGCATGACCGTCGGCGATGGCACGGAATAAAGCGGTTCGCTCCGCACAGTTGGTTGGGCCAAAAGCAGCATTTTCTACATTACATCCGTGATGAATATGACCATCCTGATCAAGGAGGGCGGCTCCAACTCCGAATCGGGAGTAAGGAATATATGCCTTAGCACGTGCTTTAATCGCTTCTTGCATAAGAAGAGTGGAATCCATATTGGGGTCCTCCTAAAGTTTTGTTTAGCGTTACATCATGGAATTACTTCATACAAAACTCACTTCGAGAGCATCCACTTAGTTTTGTTAGCGTCTCAACCTGGAATTACTTCGTACAAAACTCGCTTCCTAAACATCCAGTAACCAAAGAGGCGGAATCGCAAAACGCGGGTCCGCCTCTCCCCTAAATTGAATTGTAACCTGATTATGACATAAGTCCGCTAATCCAGTCCATCACCGGGTGGTAAAAAACATAGACCCCGACTAAGACAGCAAACACCGCCGTAAGAAGCACAGCTCCTGCGGCGGTATCTTTTGCTCTCTTAGCCAGCGGATGAATCTCCGGCGAGATCAGGTCTACCGTCGCCTCGATTGCCGTATTGAGCAGCTCGGCAGTTAAGACAAGCGTAATGGAGAAGAGCAGCAGCATCCAACTGGCCAGAGGAAGTCTGAACACGGCAGCGGCAACAAGTACAACCACAGCCAAACAGCAATGCACCTTCATGTTAAGCTCCGATTTGAATGCCGACACGATGCCTTGCGATGCAAACCGAAAAGAGTGCCAGAACTTCTTGTGTCCTACCGCCGTGTTCTTCACCATTAGCGAGTCAACCCAACCTGAGCTAGTACCTTCTCTTGTTTAGACATCATCTCTGCCTCTGAAGCTTCATCCTGATGATCATATCCTAACAAATGCAGAAATCCGTGCACAAAGAGGAAACCAAGCTCACGCTCCAGCGAATGACCATATTCCTGCGCTTGCTCCTGAGCACGAGTTACGGAAATGATGATATCTCCCAGTACATCCGGAACATCTTCCAGTGCTTCGCCCTCTTCTACTTCGTATATAATGTCCAGCTCGTCCTCTCCGCTTTCATTCATGGCAAAAGAAAGTACGTCCGTCGGACGGTCAATTCCCCGGTACTCCAAGTTCAACTCATGAATACGAGTGTTATCGACAAAAGTAAGCGCAACCTCCCCCTGATCGATCCCTTCCGCTTCACCTGCTTTTTTCAAAATACTCTCCAGCAGTGCGATGAGATCGTCCTTTATCTCGTATTCTTCTTGCTCGTTATCCCAAACGATCTCTAAACTCATGGATTAGCTGCCCCTTCCTCTTTTTTCGGCTTACGCACATCTTCTGGGTATTCGATCCGTGAATGAAAAATCCCCATGACCGTTTCTTTCAGCGTCCGTGCAATAATGTCCAATTCTTTAATCGTTAAATCACATTCGTCAAACTGATGATCATCCAGTCGACTTTTAATAATTTTCTCAATCATCGTTTCCACCTGAAGGACGGTTGGTTTGCGTAAGGATCGTACCGCAGCTTCAACACTGTCGGCGATTCCTACAACAGCCGATTCCTTCGACTGAGCTTTCGGGCCAGGATAACGGAAATCTTCCTCGGTAAAATCAGGCTCAACACCTTTTTCTTCCGCCAGCTTCAGAGCCTTATGGTAAAAATAATGCAGGAACGTAGTGCCATGATGCTGCTCAGCAATATCACGAATCGGTTTGGGCAGCTTATATTCCCGTTGCATTTCCACCCCATCGCGGGCGTGAGCTACAATGATAGATTTACTAAGCTTCGGTTCAATAGAGTCATGCGGGTTTTCCATATTATTCTGATTCTCAATAAAATAAAACGGACGTTTTGTTTTGCCTATATCATGATAATACGACCCCACACGGCACAATAGGCCATCTGCTCCAATCGCTTCTGCGGCCGCTTCTGACAGGTTACCTACCATGACGCTATGGTGATAGGTTCCTGGTGTTTCCGTAAGAAGCTTGCGCAATAAGGGATGGTTCGGATTAGACAACTCTACCAGCTTCAGGGCAGATAGAATACCAAAGGTAGCTTCAAAGAAAGGCATCAGACCAATCACAAGCACTGCGGTCAAAAGTCCGCTCGCAAAAGCAAAACCAACGGCATACAGCGTGCTTACATCTTTCCATTCACCACCAGCTAAGAGGGTCAGCATAAAGACGGTCACACAGCCAAAAAGGGATACCATAATCCCGCCTTTTAATAATGTGGAACGCTGGCCTGCACGATGAGTGGCAAAAATAGCTACATAACAAACAACAATTGAAAAGAAGCCAAAGGTAAAATCAAACACCGAATTCTGCTGAACATTCAAAATGATACTGGCAAGTATACTGATCAGGATAGAACAGAAATATGCTAATGTCATATCCAGAAGCATGGTAATCAGCATAGCACCAATGGCTACTGGAGCCAGATACCCGAGATAGGAATGGACATCCGTCTGCAAAATTGCGGTCAACCGCATGGAAATGATCGTAATAACAAACACAAGCACCAGCATTAATAACTGGGAATTGTTATACTTGAAGCCCGCGGTTCCACCCGAGTAACGGATAAACACCATCAGACCCGCAGATAGCATGGTAGAAAGTAATAGTAATCCAACTTGAGGCCAATAGTTGACCTCATTACTTAGCAGGCCATTCTCATCCAAAAGGGCGTAGAGCTCAGGGGTGATTTTTTGACCTTTAGCGACGAGGACGTCGCCTTGCTCAATAAACACATCAGGTGTGTTCTCACGAGCCTGCACCTTTGCTTCCTTCGTTGCATCTTCGTCATAGAACTTATTGCTTGTAATAACAAGCCGGACTAACTCCTGCACAACCTCACGCGCCGTGCGCTGACTCAGAGAGCTGATACTGACCTGCTCCGCCACTTTGGCGCGCGCAGTCTGGGCATCCGTGATTTGATCGTTCATCAGCCTAGTCACAATATCACGAGCGACAGGCTTCATTTCGATAATGTCCTGAGAGGTCAGTCGCGGAATCTTAATGTAAGTTTCATCTGGAATGACATAGGTCTGCTCTTTTATGACAGATTGCATTTCCTCCAAAAGATGATCGGAATAAGTGCCTCCGCCCCGATTGGAGGCTATGAAATTCAAAATAAAATCATTGGCTCTCTGCGGGATCTCATCACGATAAATCTCAGTCTTATCGCTTTGTGAAATCAAATCATCCTGATTCAGGCGATCAATCCGGTCCAGCAGCGATGTCACAAGATTATCAGCCCTCATCGGGATAATTTTATACTTAGGAGATACACCTTCGGCCGCTTCTTCCGCCGCCTTTAGTGTTGCCTTCTTGTCCAAAATTTGCTTGGGCGCTGTAATCTCCTTCGCGCTTAGCGTATTCTCTTTAATATCGTACCGCTTAGGCAGTAGATCGGGCGACAGACTAAAGTAGAACACAAGTCCGAGTAACAGGAAAAGAGCATAGCGTGTCGCCGCGCTATACTTCCATCCGTTGTTCGTATATACAAATCCGCTTAATTTAGATGGTTGCTTTGAAGCCATGAAGACAATCCCCTTTATTGGAGGTTTTCGGCAGAGCGGTCATAGGCAACGATAATTTTCTGCACCAGGGAATGCCGTACTACATCCTGCTCCGCAAAATAAACAAAACCGAGTTCTTCTATGCCGGATAAAATCGCTTTAGCCTCAATTAAACCGGATTTCTTGCCGCGAGGCAGGTCAATCTGGGTAACGTCACCCGTAATCACCATTTTGGACCCGAAGCCGAGTCGAGTCAAAAACATTTTCATTTGCTCAGGCGTTGTATTCTGGGCTTCATCCAAAATAATAAATGAATCGTCCAACGTACGACCACGCATATAAGCGAGCGGAGCAATTTCAATCAATCCCCGTTCAAGCGCCTTAGCCACCTGATCTGGCCCCATAACGTCGTATAAGGCATCATATAACGGACGGAGGTATGGATCTACCTTTTCTTGCAAATCCCCTGGGAGGAACCCTAGACTCTCTCCTGCTTCTACTGCTGGGCGCGTAAGAATGATACGCTTAACAGAACCTTCTTTTAGTGCCGTAACTGCAAGCACTACCGCCAGGTAGGTCTTACCCGTTCCTGCAGGACCGATTCCGAATACAATATCACGCTTCTTGATCGTTGTCACATAATGTTTCTGGCCAATCGTTTTGACACGGATAGGCTTTCCACGAAAAGTTGTTGTAATTTCTCCCTTGAACAAATCGAGCAATTGATCGACTCGAAAGTCTTTCGCCAGCTCCACAGCGTACTGCACATCACGTTCAGTAAGTATGTAACCGCTCCGAATGAGGGACAGCAACACATTAAACAATTGTCCCAGCATGTCTACTTCCCGCTCCGCACCACGTATCGTTAACTCTGCTTCACGGGAATCAATAATAGCAGGAATTTCACTCTCGATGATTTTTAGGAATCCATCTTGCGGGCCGAACAACGATTGCGCTTCTCCCGCATTTTGCAAAGTAATACGAATGCTTGCAGTCTGTTCTGACAAGTAGCCTCATTCTCCTCAATTGTTTACTATTGGCAGTTCTTCGGAAATTTTCTCTTCTACTTCAAAGATCACTTTCATATAAACTTTACCATTCTCTTTCTTCTCATGCAAAACTTTTTGACTTTTGATGACGCTATCAACGCCATAACGCGCCAAAATATCATTCTTCGCTCGCTCTATTCCCTTTTCAAATCCAGCCTCTGGAGTTAATGTCTCACTTGTTTCACTAATCTCCATTTCTTTCTCAGTCATTAGGCCCAGCGGCAGCTTAAAGGACCGCCAGGATAGCGGATCGTGCTCAATAAGCGTTCGTGATTTCTCAAAAGGAGAATCGCCATAACCCCATAGCTGGATAGCCCATTTGCCAAGCACCAGATAGGTTCGATCCTTACGATCCCCTGTATATGAACTATTTGTTGTTGTAAGAGGCACCTCTATATTGTATTCATGCCACACTAGACCCTTAACTTCACCTTTAGCCACCACGTACTGTACATTCTCTTCGTCGCCTAAAGCACCCGAAATCAGGATATCCCCTTTTTTGACCCGTGAGTTACGCGCTACAACCGGTCTGCCCTGCTCCGCATATATTTCAGTTACCACCGCATCTGTTCTGCTAATCAAATGCCGCTGGCTAAGAAGAGGTTTAATATCCGGCTGTTTAGATTCTACCACCTGAATTTTAATGCTCGTCCCCGTCCGCTGCACCCCTATCCATGAAACGCCGGGTAATTGGGCTAGGAGCCCCTTAGAGAGCTTGTCCGGCTCATCCAGACGCCATATCCATTGAAAAGGATACACCCCCTCCTGACGAGCAGCTGCCAATATATCCTCAGAAGCAATTTTTTCATTCCCCTCGACTCTAATGCTCCATACCATCGTGGATAACATAAAGAGCATAATCCCGAATACCAATATTCCCATGCCAAAAAATTTACGTTTCCAAAGCCGCGCCATCAAAAAAGGCAGTCCGCTTCTTCCTGTAACGTGCATCCGACAGCCTGTCTTCTTTAAAATCGGACGGAGGACATAAAAATCATTCAGAAGCAGCTTAAGGGAAGCGCCGCCCTCAGCGGGCCTCACATCCCAAATCACTATACCTGCTTCAGAAATGACATTAATGAATCTCTCCACCTGAGGCCCCGTCACATGCAGTGTAACGGATCCCCGCAATGATGAAAGAGGTGGTTCCTTCATGATTTCCCCTCGCTTTCTTTATATCTGATCTCTCCGATAATGCCTTCTACCGCCAGCTCCTGGCCAAGAATATTGCGAATGACAAGATCCTCGCCCGTGATTTCAAGCGATCCATTAGCTAACGCGAGCTTAAGCTGGCCTGAGGAAAAATGCAGCACGCCGCGATGATTCTCGATATACAGTTCTTTATTGCCGATCAGGGTGATCCGGGGCATTTCCTGTAGTAAGTCCTGTGGTAAATCGAGCACCCCGTTTGTCCATCCCCGCAGCCTGCGGCCAATACGGGTCATAAGTAGACGTTCCCCCTTCCTGCCTTCTGTACACCTTATGCGGCAACACTTTTGTTTATGAGAAGAAGTAATAAAGGAGCAGCATTCAGGTATAAAAAACATAAAAAAAGCCTCAGCTTTCCTATCGTTAAGATAAGAAAACTAAGGCTTAAAATTGTTACTTTGACCGAAAATTACGATCTTCGGGTGGAATGCGGCTGGCGCGCGCGCGGAGGTCCTAGAATCTCCGCCCAAACCACACCATTGCGCAGCTCACCCCTATTTGCTGTTCTATTTGACTCGACAGCTGTGTCAGAGGATGTGCTCTTCGTCTTCTCCGATTTGGAATCTGCTCCCGCGATTCCATCAAAAGCAGCTTGAATACGCCGCACCTCTTCTTGCATTTTTTGCGTGCGCAATTCAACTCCGTCATCAGCGTGCTCCAAAGACATACCTTCTCCAGTAGAATAATCTGGTGTCGGGATGTACGCAGGCTCTGGAAAGGCAGGTGATGCATCATACTCGCGGGAGGATGTAGTCACAGGAGTTGGAAACCCACTCCTAGACTGTTCAGGGTGGTCTCCGCTCCCATCCACATCCTTATTACGACGTAAAGGATTCTCATCTCCTCCACCAAAAGTGGGCATTCCTCCACGTGTAGCACCTTTAGGTTTGTTCTTCGCAGCCTTGTTCACATTGGATACAATCGCGAAGATAATTACCGCAACGATATAGATCCAGCTCATGGAGATTCACATCCCCTTTTATTTATTATTGTTAGGACGGTTATTGTCGTCCTGATCATTCATTTTGCCGAGGGAGCCTCGCATTTGTGTATCCGCCTCGATATTTTTGATGTTCATGTAGTCCATCACACCGATTTGACCATTTCTGAGCGCCTCTGCCATCGCCATAGGCACCTGAGATTCAGCTTCCACAACAAGCGCCTTCATTTCAACAACGCGTGCCTTCATCTCTTGCTCATGAGCGACAGCCATTGCTCTGCGTTCTTCAGCCTTAGCTTGTGCAATACGTTTATCCGCTTCTGCTTGTTCGGTTTGAAGATAAGCACCGATGTTCTTACCTACATCGATATCCGCAATATCAATGGAGAGGATCTCAAAAGCCGTACCGGAATCCAAACCTTTGGCCAAAACTGTACGTGAGATCGAATCTGGATTCTCCAAAACATCTTTATGCGAATCACTCGAACCTACCGTAGTTACAATACCCTCACCGACCCGGGCAATAATCGTTTCTTCACCAGCACCACCAACGAGACGGTCAATATTAGCACGAACAGTAACCCTTGCTTTTACTTTAACCTCAATACCATTCTTAGCTACAGCCGCTACAATAGGTGTTTCGATCACACGTGGATTTACACTCATCTGAACGGCCAGAAGTACGTCACGTCCTGCGAGGTCAATTGCTGCTGCGCGAGTGAATTCCAAAGGAATGTCTGCACGCTGAGCGGCAATCAGGGCATTAACCACCCGGTCTACATTACCACCAGCGAGATAGTGACTCTCCAGTTGATTAATGTTAAGTCCAAGACCAGCTTTTGTCGCTTTAATCATAGGATTAACAATCCGACTTGGTGTTACACGACGCAGTCTCATCGCTACTAACGTAATAATACTAATTCTAACCCCTGACGCCAATGCAGAAATCCAGAGCATGACCGGGAAGAAGCTTAAAAAGACACTCAACAAAATGACTACGACTACCGCAATCAACAAAAAAGTAATTAAAGATGCTTCCATAACTTTACAACCTCCAGTAAATTATTGTGGAGCTACTATTCGCCATACCTTTTATCTTTTACCTTATTCCTTAATTTCCTTCACCACAATCCGTCCGCCCTCAACTTTTACAACAGAGACCGGTGCATTAACGCTAATAAAGCTGCCTTCAGTAACGACATCTACCCGCTCGCCGCCAATCATAGCCGTTCCGGATGGACGAAGTGGTGTAATACTGTTTCCTATAGCTCCAACTAAGCTTAACTTCTCTTCAACAGGTACAAATCCCTGATCTTTGGAGAGCGTATCCTTCAAAATAAACCTATTCCAAATTCCACGTTCTTTAAATGCGACAGCCACAATCACAATGACTACTGTTGCAGCCGCGAATGCGATACCGAGACTAAACAATGCATGTGTGAAGCTGTATGCTGCGCGTACGACACCTGCCACAAGGCTGACGGAACCTAGTATCCCCAATATCCCAAAGCTCGGCACGAACAGCTCCAGCACAAGCATGACAAGTCCGATGATGAACAAAAGCCAAGTCTCTGATCCGGCAAACCCTGCTACAGAATTTCCGAAAAAATATAAAACAAAGGCTAATGTCCCAATAATCCCAGGTGCACCGAAGCCCGGAACGATCAACTCAATCACAATGCCTGTAATCCCGATGAATAGCAGAATCGTCATAATAATCGGATTTGTCAGAAATTGCGACATTTTCTCGGCACCCGTATGCTCCACACGAAAAATATCATCTGTAGTATAACCTAACCAAGTAATTGCCTCTTCTGGAGTGGTTGTAATTTGATCAGCATAACCAGCTTTTAAAGCTTCGTCACTAGACAAGGCAATAATTTCGCCCTGCGCTTTAGATACGCCTAGATCTGGCTTATCCACAACCAAATTACTATCGACCATTCCCGCAGCAATATCAGGATCACGCTCATTTAAAGCAGCGGCTCCAATCATTTTTGATTTCCAGTAGGACACCATCTTCGCGTCTTCTACTTTCTGGCCGCCACTATCTACTAGAGATGCAGAACCGATCATGCTGCCCGGCTTCATGATGATTGCACCTGCGTTAAGTGCTATGTAACTGCCTGCGGAAGCGGCATCACCTTTAATAAAAGCTGCGGTAGGTATGTCACTATCTCTTACCATCGTCCCAATCTGTTCTGCTGAACTCACCAGTCCCCCCGGTGTATCCACCTCCAGTACAATTAGAACCGCTCCATAATTAGCAGCTTCTGCGAACCCTCTTTCCAAAAAGCTTTGCAGACCTCTTTCAATTTTTTGATCAACCGGAATAATAAACACCGGGCCTTTCTTCATCTCACCATTCGCAGCCTTTGGTGCTTTTGGCACGGTTACATCAGCGCTTACATTCGGGATAAACGGCGTTAAGAGCAGTAGCAGTAAAACAACCGGAATGCTGGCTAACATAATTTTCCGTAATCTTTTCAATGTTTTTACCTCCCTTCTTCAATTTGACCCGGGACACATACACTTTATTACGTTGTAAGCGTAATTACGTTTCAAAACAAAGAAAAGCACCCCTTTTGCAAGGGGTGCTGGCGCTATATTATTGCAGAAATTGCTGAACCGCTTGGTTCACGAGTTTACCATCGGCGCGACCTTTGACCTTAGGCATCAGTGCGCTCATGACCTTACCCATTTCACTTTTCGAAGAAGCACCGGTTTCCTGGATGGTCTGCTGTACAATTGCTTTAATTTCTTCTTCGGAAAGTTGCTCGGGAAGATACTTAATAATAATCTCGATTTCTGCCTTCGTACTCGCGGCAAGCTCATCGCGACCCGCTGATTCAAATTCTTGGAGGGCATCTTTGCGCTGTTTGATTTCACGACTAAGGATATCAAGCACTTCGTTGTCGTCCAATGTTCTCTTCAAATCTATTTCAAGATACTTTATTGTAGAACGAACCATTCGAATCGTGGAGAGCGTGAACTTGTCCTTACTCTTCATCGCTTGCTTCATATCTTCGTTCAATCTCTCGCTAAGATTCATGCGTGGGTAATCCTCCTAAAACTTTCTCTTACGAGCAGCCTCAGACTTCAGCTTTTTCTTAACGCTTGGCTTTTCGTAATGTTTGCGTTTCTTCACCTCAGCCAAGACACCATCTTTTGCGATGGAACGTTTAAAGCGACGAAGTGCAGCATCAATTGTCTCGTTTTTGCGAACTTTCGTTTCAGACACAGTTTCCCCTCCCTCCGACCATACCGTCCAAGAGCATAACACGGTTTATCAAATTCCATTATAGGTCAAACGGAAATAGGGTGTCAACCTTCGTGTTATTCTTTTTTTCTGGCAAGTTCTTCAACATTTAATGATTGTACTATGCGTGAGAAGCTGAGTTTCCTGTGAGAGCTCCCAGCTTGGCCCCACCAAGCAAGTGATAATGAAGATGAGGCACAGCTTGTCCACTATCAGGACCACAATTATTGATCAAACGATAACCAGACTCGGCAATCCCAAGGTCGATAGCGATCTGTTGCGCTACACTGTGAATTTCCGCAATTAACGGAAGATCCTCAGGTGTGACATCATTCATGGAAGCAATGAACTTCTTTGGAATGATCAACACATGTACCGGTGCAGCCGGCTCGATGTCGTAGAATGCAAGAATACGTTCGTTCTCAAATACTTTTTTGGAAGGAATAGTACCCTCAATAATTTTGCTAAACACGGTCTCCATAGAGTGCTTGCCTCCTAAAAATTGGTGAAATTTCACTTCATCATAAGATAATCATACAGGATAATCACCAATTACGAAAGACGCTAGAAGATTCAACATCCGCACGCTAGAGCTGTATCTATTACAGAATGAAATCCATTAACCATTGAAGTGGAGCTATATATACACCCGTAGGGTTAAAAATGGCAAAAAAAAAGAGAAACACCCTTCACAGCTTATAAAGCTGATTCGGCGGCGGACGTATGA
This sequence comes from Paenibacillus sp. FSL K6-2859, assembly GCF_038008265.1. NCBI lineage: Bacteria > Bacillati > Bacillota > Bacilli > Caryophanales > Paenibacillaceae > Paenibacillus > Paenibacillus sp. FSL K6-2859. Next base: position 5,312,701 of record NZ_JBBOYU010000001.1, read on the forward strand.
AAAGGATTAAATTCCCGGTCATACGTCCGCCGAGGTGTTTCTAAAGTAATGTCGGCTTAGCTGTATTATAACAGTGCGTTGATGCTGTATCTGTGATATCGATCACACGGTTTAAAACACTTCACATTTTTTCCAAAAGGATACGAGATCCCCCTCCACCTTGTTCAGCAGGAACTACCACCAGCTTGCGTGGCAACCTTGCACGAAGCTCTGGAACATGGCTGATAATACCGACAGACAGCTGGTCATTATGCAACCTTTCAAGTGAAGTAATCACTGTATCCAGCAGCTCTGGGTCGAGAGTACCAAAGCCTTCATCCAGGAAGAAAAATTGCAACGGATATTGCCCACGCAGCTGGATCTGAGCTGAAAGAGCAAGTGCCAGCGAAAGGGATGTTAGGAAGGTCTCTCCACCAGACAGGGTTGAGACAGGTCTTCTCACCCCGCCGTTCCCGTCATCACGGATCACAAAGCCGCCACCCGAATCAACCTCCAATGTATAACGCTGCTTACTCAGGAATCGAAGCCGCTGAGAAGCGGACTGACACACCTGCATCAATTGTTCCTCAGCAATGTACTCAACAAAGGCGTTCCCGCGTAAGACCGTCTGTAGTTTGGAGAGTTGATCTTGCATAGAAGCGTGCTCAATCCGCTCTGCTTCAAGCTCCATCCAGCGGATATGCCGATGCCGCAGGTCCTCCAGATCACGCTCTGCACGTGCTCTTGCCTGAAGAGATATTTCATCCTCCGCCTTGCTTTCTCTTAAGGTCCTTTGACTTTCTTGCCATTCTTCTTCACTTAAGCTGGCCCCGTCAAGCTTCTCTTCAATGTTACGCAGTTGCAACGAGACCTCAGTTTCTTCGGCACGATGAGCACGTACGCGGGAAGATGCCATTTCCCGTTCTTCAGAAGTGAGCGCTGCTCCTTCAACCTCAGCGGCTGAACTAAACATTGAAGAAGCCAAGCTTTGTTCCCAATGACTGGAAGCTGCTACGTAATGTTCACGCGCAGATTCTGCAGCCTGGCGTGTAATTGCTGCTTCCTTAACCTCATGCTGAGCCTTCTCCGCCGCCGCGAGATGTAACTGCTTGCTTGTCTCCAGAGCAGTTAACAATTCCTGCAGACGTCCTTCACATTCCGCTAGAAGAGGAGCAGCAGCACGGCCATTCGTCCACTCCAGTAAACGCTGATCTTTTTCACGCTGCAATTCTTCCTTGCCTTCGATCTGTGTGATCGATTGAGCCAGCTCTTTATCCAGCCCCGTTATGGTCTCTTGAAGGTTCTGCACTGAAGCATTTTTCTCCTCCAGAAACTTGACGCTGATATCAAGACGAGATCTAATTTCTTCAGCTTGTGCATCCTTCGCTAACAGATCACGATAAGCTTGTTCCACTTCTCCAGGTGCCAGATCCGGGAACTGCTGTGTCCAGTTCTGCCGCATAGCCGTTAGCTGGGCGCTTAGTTCCTCAGCTTTGGCAGCGATTCCTTCTACCCAGCTCCGTTCACCTGTGACACCTGCCGCTTCTTTGAGGCACAACTGCTGGACCTCCTGCATCGATTGCTGCCACTGTACCGCAATTCGGCGTAGCTCGCCTGACTGTCCTTTTAATGCCAAAAGTGCAGCTTCAAGTTCTGCCAAGGCTTTTTCATCTGGAACGGACACATCGGTTGAGGAAACCTCAGTAGTGCTGACTTCTGAACCAGCAGCTGCAGGGTGATTTGCCGCTTCGATGACTTCATTTCCAAATACCTGCTCCAGCCATATTTGATCCTGTTCACGAAGACCGCGGAACAAATGACGAGCTTCCAAAGCCCGTCTGGACAATGTGCGAACTTGCTGAAGATTCATTTCCAGTTCCTGTTGCTCTAAGCTATCCTGCAATAATGCAGGTGCAGGATGATGCTCGCTGCCGCATACCGGGCAGGGATGTCCTTCTTCCAGCTCCTTAGCTAGCGCTAAAGACAGTCTGTGAAGCTCTTGATCCTTCATAGCTGCTTCCAAAGCACTGACATGTTGCTCCAGGTGCTCCGCTGCGGCACGCGCAGCTTCTTCTGTCGCCAGCAGCTTCTCTTGATGTACCGCCGCCTCGCGGATCAGTTGCCCGCGAGCAGCTTCCTGCAGTTCGCGACGGCCCTCGGCCTCCGCGAGTCGCGCCTGCGCAGCCGCGAGAGCAGCGGCACGCTCGCGGCGCTCCTTCTCCGCCTTATCCCACTGGGATTCGGCGGAGTGCAGCCCTTGCAGTCTCTGCATCGCTTCTTGCAGAGACTGCCGCTCCTGGGAGCGGACACCGAGCGGCTGCAAGCTCTGCTGCAGCTCTTGCTGGCGCTTTTGGCCCTTGGCCAAAAGCTCACGCTCCCGAGCCATGCCCTCCCGCAGCTCCGCCAGCTTGCGGGAGGCCTCTTCGCGGCGCTCGCGCAGAGCCGCGAGTTCGCGCCTTAGCGCGCTGAGCTCGGACTCGAGCTCCAGCGCGCGGCGGTAGGTGCCGGCCCCCTCCCGGAGGGCCGGCTCTTCCGCTGCAAGCGCGGCCTGCGCAGCAGCCGCGGCGGCAGCGGCACGCGCCGCCTCCTGCTCGGCGGCGGCGGCCAGCACCTCTTGGCCCTCCGCGCGGGCCAATCGGCTCTTAAAGGCTTCTTCCGCGCTTCGCCACGCTTTCAGCGCAGGAAGCCTAGCCTCGGCCTCGTCAGCTTGGCCGAGCTTCCGTTCAAGGCGGAGAATCTCCTCCTCCTTGGCGAGTAGTCCCTGCCGCTGTAGCTCGCGGCGGGTCCGTTCCTCTTGGAGCTCGCGTATACGCGCGAAACGCTCCGAGACCTGCAGCGCCGCCTCCAGCTTCTGGCGGCATTCCGCAGCATAAAGGGTGGCCTGCTCGAGGCGCTCCGCCGCTGCCTCTACATCCCCTTTGCCTGCGCTGCCAAGACCCTGCTGCTCAGCAATCAGCGCGCGGAGCGCAGCCTCATTCTCCTTCACCCGGCGGCTAAGCTTGATTGCCAGCTGATCGCCATACTGTTCCAGATGGAACAGGCGCTGCAGCATTTGCCGACGATCTACGCCACGAAGTGATAAGAATTCGGCAAATTTCCCTTGCGGCAATACAACTGCTCTCGTGAAGTCATCCATTTTTAGACCGATATGCTCCTCCACACAGCGCGTAACATCTGCGAGCTTATCCGCCATAACGTTATCTCCGTCAGCTGTAATTTCGATGAAACGGCTAATCGTGTTGCTGACGGTTTGCTCTCCCGTACGTTTGAATTTACGTTCAACCCGATAACGACGTGCCCCCGCGGAAGAAGTGAGCTCAAAGGTAAACGCTACGCTGAGTGAATCTTCAGAGTGGTTCATAATCCCCTGTGTTCCATTAACGGCACGTTCCACTTTCCCGTACATCGCCAAAGTAATAGCATCCAGCAAGCTAGACTTGCCGCTGCCCGTAGGTCCAAAAATCCCAAACAGACCCGTCTCACACAGACTTTCAAAATCTATTTCTTGCATTTCTCTATAACTCTGTAATCCTGCAACTTTTAATAGAATAGGTTTCACCTTAGTTCTCCTCTCCTTCCTCTGGCTGACGCCGTTCTTCTTCAGTTAGCTGTAAGAACAGCTCTATCAAGCTATCTTCCGGTTCCGCTCCACCTGTCTGACGCTGATAGAATTTACGGAATAATTCTTGCACCGGCATACGTGAACGGGAAGTCTGTTCAAGCTCCATCTCCATTTGCGGGTAAATGGGACGAATATGAATAATTCCCTCGCGCGACTTGCGCAGGCGCTGTATATCATTCATCGACATGGCTTCACTAAGCCGAATCTCCAAATCTATAAAAGCAGAAGCATCTCTGCCTTCATCCAGCCATTTATATACCTCCTGCAATCCACCTGTGGAGCTCCATCTTACAAGCGGACGCCCACAGCGAAGGTAAATTTCTTCGAAGATTGGCTCACCGCCCGGCGCAACATCAATCAGCGTCACCGATTTGGCCTGTCCCGCTTCAGAAAAACTGTATGCCAACGGAGATCCACTGTAACGGATCATTCCTTCCCCTTTGACACGCTGAGCGCGATGAAGATGTCCTAGTGCAGTATATTGCGCTCCACAAGTCAAAGCAGAAGGATCAACGGTATACGCTCCTCCTACCTGAATCGGACGTTCCGAATCACTTTCCACACCACCAAGCACATAAATATGGCTCATCGCTAAATTTACGGTCTGCGGCGTAAATTCCCGTCCCAACAGCTGCATGAGCTTGCCTACCCGTGCGCTATAAGCCAGTCGAAGCTCCTCTTCTCCGCTATCTCCTGCAAGTAGTTCACCGAGACGCGCTTCGGAGGGATAAGGAAGAGCTGCGATTTTGGCGATCTCACCCGTTCGTGCAGCATGAACAGTCACTGGCTCTGAGGTAGGAAGCCCCACTAATGTAATCCCCTGCCTTAATACAAGCGGTGAAACTGAAGATACGCGCTCCGGTTGATCATGGTTTCCGGCGATCACAACAAGGGGCCTGCCCCCTGCAGTCAGCCTTGCGGCAGCCTCATAGAATAGTTGTTCTGAAGCCGCTGGTGGATTAACGGAATCGTACACATCTCCCGCCATCATTATCAAATCCACCTTATGAAAATCGGCGATTTCCACCAATTCATCTATGAACTGCTCCTGCTCCTTCTGCCGGCTTCTTCCTTCCAGCGTTCGGCCGAGGTGCCAATCTCCCGTATGCAATATCCGCATCTTCGTCCTCTTTCCCCGCTCCTATGCGGTAATGAATAGATTTATAATTTCACAGCATGTCCGCCGTCAAAAAAGTACAGCCAAATCTCGCTGATCGGTTCTCCCAAAATATCATGTAATGCCTTGCTGTATAACTCTAGCTGAAAACGATATTTTTCTTTAAGCGCTTCTAACCCACCCTGATGTTCTAAAACAGAGTCCGTCTTATAGTCTAACAGAATCATCCGGTCCTCTTCGCGGAACAGGCAGTCAATGACCCCTTGGATCAGCACTCCTTCACTAAAGCCTTCATTATTATTTCCATGGCTTAGCTCTGAGACGGCTTTATTCATATAATCGAGCCCTCCATAAGCCTCGCCTGCGGGAAGCATATAACTGAACGGCATTTCTCTAAGCTTCCAAGAAGAATCTATTAATCTACGACCCAGTTTATTCGTATAAAAAGTCTCTATCTGATCGGGGGCAACCGCCTCCACCTGCTCAGCAGTTAGAATAGCCAATCTCTGCAAACGGGCTAATGTTTCTTCCACAACTTTAGAATCAACAGAACCCTCCAGCGGAATATGCTGCATAACCGTATGGTAAGCTGTCCCGCGCTCCGCTGGGGTTAGACTGCGCTTTTCCATAAATTTCGGACGCCGCAAATGCAGACTGTCTGCTCCTGCCACATCTGTACGCTTATTGTTTTCTGTTGAGGTGACAGGATAACCATCTTCCTCTAGGAGATCATAAGAAGGCTGATCCTGCATCGACAACAAAGATTTCAACTCTGTAACAGAGGTTTTGGCAGGAATACCAGAGGCAGCCGCAAACGGATAAGGCCATTCTAGTCTTCTAGCAATTTCATCGCTATCCACAGATCCATAGACACTTACAGATTCACCTTTTTGCAGCGCCTTGAGTACAGATTGACGTTCTTCTGCTTTGTCCTCTGAGTTATCCGAAGGAAGGAACGCCCCGGAATTCAGTTCGGAAGCATGCTGCACACTGATGCTCCAGTTCGAGACGTCGCTGTGCAGCACTGTCGAGACGGTACCTTCAGAGCCGCCTAGCTTACGAAGAACAGCCGCCGCCGGATGCCGGATCAATGCCGGTCCAACCCAGTCCAGATAGCTGCGACCGCGGGCTAGTAAATGATCAGCAAGCAGTAGCTCATCCCGATTCTGTACACTGCTCCAGCCCGCAATTTTCCGTGGTAAATCTCTTACGGTACCGACTAGAATCATCTTATCTCTCGGACGAGTTAAAGCTACATATAATACCCGCATTTCCTCAGCCAATAATTCAAGTCGTGTACGACGATTAATAGCCAAATAAGGAAGCGTCGGGTAGCTGACCCGTGTTTCCCGCTCCACAAAACGTGGCCCGAAGCCAAGCTCTTTGTGCATCAGGAAAGGAGAATGCAAATCCTGTCGATTAAACTGCTTCGCCATACCCGCTATAAAAACAACAGGAAACTCTAAGCCTTTGGATTTATGGATGGTCATAATTCTGACCCCATTGCCCTCTTCGCCGCCACCACCAGCTACACCAAGATCTCCGCCATTCTCACGAAGCCGTGAAATGAACACCAGAAAACGGAACAACCCACGCGCCGCAGTATCATTCTCAAATTGAACAGCCCGATCATACAAAGCTTTAAGATTGTTCTGTCGCTGTGAGCCTCCAGGCAAGCCTCCAACCCATTCCAGATAGCCGCTCTCACCATAAATACGCCAAATCAGCTCACTGAGACTGCCTTGTCTAGCCGCATCTCTCCAGCTTTCAAGCCGTTCCAGAAAATTCTTAAGCTTATGCTTCAGCTTTAGGCTGATTTGCGGTAAAGCTCCACTTTCAGATTCCACCTCATTAATGATTTCATCATTATTATTATCTGAGGTGACTTTCTCTTCCGCTGCACTTGCTGTTTCTATCACATGAGCCGAGAAAAGATCGTATTCTTCCTCAGCTTCCTTTATATCTTGCAAGCTCGCTGCCACTTGTACAGCATGATAGAAAGAACCATGGCTGTACATCCGAACTGTAGCCAGTTCCTCTTCCGTTAAACCAACGACAGGAGAGCGGAGCACGCCGGCGAGTGGAATGTCCTGCTGAGGATTATCGACTACTTTTAAAAGTGAGAGTGCAATTTCTACTTCAGTGGCTTCAAAATATCCTTTATTCAAATCTCCGTAAGCAGGGATTCCCTCCATCCGAAGCTCCTCGATAATCAAAGGGGTCCATATTCTCGCCGAACGAAGCAAAATCACGATGTCCCCATAAATCACTGGGCGCATAATCTTAAGCCCTTTATCATAAATCAACAACGGCGATCCGCCGTTCAGGCCAGTCATCTGTAATATACGCCGGGCAATCGCCCTTGCTTCCAGCTGCGCGGTCTCACTCTCAATAGCTTCGCTTTCCTGAAGTGGCAGCTCACCGTCCTCAGAAGTCTCTTCTACTTTACCCGATGCCGCTCCGCGATCGATCAATAATAGCTCTGGTGCAAAAAAAGTATCTGGCCCCTTCTCTGCTGCACCCGGGAAATTCGCACCATACACAAGCTCAGCGCGTTCGTCATAATTAATCTCAGCCACCGTCTCATTCATAATCTGCCGAAAAATCATATTTACGGCATTTACAACCTCCATACGACTACGGAAATTACGGGCTAGATCGATAACCGAACCGCCGGAAGATTCATTAGACTTCTCAGATAACTCACTTAACTCGGATTCGCCTATTATATTACTGCCACCTCCGGCATTCTTAGAGCCAAAGCTACGGTATTTATCCAGGAACAGCCCCGGCTCTGCCAAACGGAACCGATAAATACTTTGCTTCATATCTCCGACCATAAATCGGTTACCAGGTGTTTCGCGGGAGATCAGCCGCACAATCTCTTCTTGTACACTATTCGTATCCTGATATTCATCTAGCAGAACCTCATCGAATTGGGCGCGGTACTCCATCGCTGCATCAGAAGGCAGGGAAAGGCCTGGTAGAGAATCAGGATGGCGCAAAATTTGCAGACAATAATGCTCCAAATCACTAAAGTCGACGAGACCCCGTCCTGCTTTTTCCATTCGATAACGTTCACCGAACGCTATCACCGTCTCCGCAAGCTCTGCCATAAGCGGAGCCGCCTCGTTCAGTTCTCTCAAAAAAACATCTGCTGGACGGCCAAACAGCGCCTTCTGAAGATCTAAAACACTCTTCTTCACACTATCGCGCAGTTCTTTAACCATTTCCTGCAGTCCAGGATCTGTCGAATCCTTCTTACAAGCTTTCAATTTTCCAAAGTATACTTCCATGAAAATATCATATAATTCTGCCCATGGCCGTTCATTCACAGCCTCCTGCAATGCACTTACCATCTCAAGGTCAGTCGTCAAATTCTCGGCATAAGGCGCCGGACCACCCGGCTGTAGCGCGATCTCCCTGCCTTGGATAAGCTGACTGGCTGCACCCGCAAGGGTCAGCTTCGCTTCTTCAAGAATACTTAGCACCCAAGGAGTTCGACCTAAGCTATCTGTGTCTGGTAATGAGAAATCAGCTGCGGTATCCCGAAGCCACTGCTCTGGCCAAGGATGGCTGCGGGCATAGTCATGCAGTCGCTGTATGAGCGCATGTACCGCATCATCGCTGCGTTCACCACTGAACCAGTCAGCAAGCTGCACAAATATGCTATCCGCGCCATCTTCACCTGCTTCACCGTATTTTTCCTCCAATAGCTCTTGAAGCAGCTCCTGCCGCATCATCTCTGCTTCATGTTCGTTCAGGATACGGAAGCCGGGGTCTATCGGAATGATCTGATAATAACGCCGGATCACTTCCAGACAGAAGGAGTGTAGTGTTGTAATCGAGGCTTTCCCGAGCAACGACAGCTGACGGCGTAAATGGTCATTCTCTCCATTCTCCTCAAGCTCCCGGTCTAGTGCTTCCCTAATCCGCTGGCGCATCTCGGCAGCAGCAGCTTTGGTAAACGTAGCTACCAGCAATCTATCTACGCTAAAGCCATTCTCTTCCTTGCTGATTTTGCGAATAATACGTTCTACAAGTACCGCTGTCTTACCGGAACCTGCCGCCGCAGCAACGAGGATATCATCACCGCTCTCAGCGATGGCGCGCCACTGGTCATCACTCCATATGCTCCCTTCCGGTTTCGCTTCTATTTCAGGCTTCATACTCACGGTGTAGTTCCTCCTTTGCGGGACAGCAGATCCCAGATAACGTCCTTCCCTGGCTTACTCAGATTATTGTAGCCATTGCCTTCCACGGCTTCATCGAACTGGCAGACGGGTCTAAAGGAACAGAATGTGCAGGCTGTCTCTTGCCCAATCCGGTATGGCTCAATCGCCACATCACCTTCCGTAATGCGTGTCCCAATATCTGAGATCGTTCCCCGAACGGATGATAATAAGTGCCCCCATTGCTCTGGTGTAGCTACAGAAGCACTACTATAAAAACTTCCATCAGCTTTTACTGCTACAGGCACGATAGAAGAATACCCTTTATCTAAAGTCGTATCCATCAGGGATACAACCTCGCGGTCTGCTGTAAGCAGTCCCTTCATCTTGAAGCGTTTCAGCAATTCTTGTTCTGCTTGTTCCTTGTTCATCCCGTTAGATGAGGTTAACAGTGGGTCATGTACATGGAAATACAGTGTCCCTGCTGGAAGCGCCGGTTGCCCGAGCCATTGCTCCGAATACGTTAGCAGTACATCCAGATAGGTCAGCATCTGTAGCGATAATCCATAGTACACCTCGTGCAGCTTGAGATCTTTTTGACTCGATTTATAATCAATGACTCGCAGAAGAATTCCATTCTCTCCACGGGCCATGTCTACACGGTCGATCCGTCCTACAACCTCCATCACACAGCCATTCGGCAGCGTAATTCTTAAAGGTGGCAACTCCTTATCCGGTCCAAAATCCAGCTCTAGCCCTACCGGCTCAAAGCTGCCTCGGCGGGCATGCTCGCCCAGAATTACAGAAGCACGTCCAACAATATTTTTTAGCTTGCGTGAGATGTATCCGTAACGTTTAGAGCTCATCAGAATTTCACCCTGCAGCATCGGTGATAAACGTTCTACAGTCTCACTTGCCTCACGCCGACATTCCTCTGGAGACAAGCTTCCCCAGCCGCGGCCCTCTTCTTTCAGTCTTACAGCCATGTCACTTAACGCAGCATGGAACAGTTGTCCAATATCAGGTGCTTGCAGCTTATATAGCTGGCGTTCCTTCAGTCTAAGTCCGTAAGATGCAAAATGGGAGAAGGAGCAAGCAACAAACTTCTCCATCCGGGACACACTGCCTCGCAGTGTCGATCCACCGTACAATCTAAGGCTTGTTCCACGCTTTAGCTTCGTTCCCACATTACGATAGAACAAGGAACTGAGCAGACGTTTCAATTCGAGACTACGAATATCATCAGCAGCGAACCAGTTATACACATCCCACCATAATTCAGGTATCTCCGTCCCCTGGCGCCACTGGCGAAGCTGCATAATCAATGCACGAAGACTTTGTTCTGGATGACCAATGTAACCGAGGTGAATGGAATTCCTGACTTCTTCTGGTAGTCCTACTGGGGGAAGTGCTGCCAAGCTATGCTCTTGCACCCTTGGGAACATTCTATGCAAATGACGGATTACCTCAGAGGGAAGAAGCGCCTTGCCCTCATCATCAGCAGTGGCGTAGCTAATCCAGAGCTTTCGGCTTCCTGTCGTTAGCGCATTATAGATCAAAAACCGCTCGTCCAGCAGTTTACGAGAAGCACCAGGAGCAAGCTCCATACCGGCGTTCTCAAGCACGGAGCGTTCGCCTTCCGAGAGAATTCCATCTTCCTTAAACTGCGCAGGCACAACACCTTCATTAAATCCAAGCAAAAATGCGTATTTAACTCCCGTTGGTCGAGTCCGATCCATGTTACCAACCAGTACTTGATCGAGCGCGGGAGGAACAAGTCCCATCTTCAGCTCAGCAAGTCCTGTCTCTAGGACTCCGGTGAACACATCAAATTCAAGTCTCTCGTTGCCCATCATCTCGACGATCTGATCTAGCAGATCAAGCACTGCACCCCACAGCTGACTATGTTCTCTAGCCTTCTCGGGTTGCCCCTTCTCCATAGAACCGACACTAAGTTTCTCCAGCTTTCGAGCAACATCCGTTTCATCCAGCAGCTTGTACACTGCGGTACATAGTTCAAGACCGCTTTTACTCTTCTGTATCCGTTTCTCAAAAGCAAATAGAGGACCCGTTATACTAGCACGGCATCGCTCCATTGTAGCAAGCAGTTCTTCATCCATCTGTCTGCCGCCTTCCAGCGACAAGCTAGGAATCCCTTTCCATGAACGGCCATCCGTCCAGCGATACCCTTGAATCCCACAAGCCAGCACATAATTTTCTAAGGCATCCATATCCTCACGCGTAATACTACCGTCCAGTGGTAGCAAAAGCTCCGTCTTTACACAGCGGAATACATCCTCAAAGCGCCAGCGTCGACGCACCACATCCAATGCGGAACGTACAAACTCTACCAATGGATGGTGCAGCTCATTTACCTTCTGGTCCAGAAAAAAAGGGACTCCGTAATCTTGGAACAACGGTTTAATCAGCTGCTCGTAATCTCCAATATTACGCATCAATACGGCCATATCACCATATTTTGCACCTTCATCTCGCGCCAGTCTAATCATTTCACGCAGTGCTCCCTCAACCTCTGCTCTGTGTGAAACTGCTGCGCCTATAGATATCGCTTCATTTGCCAGTTCATCTGCACCCATCCAGACCTTTCGGCGGTCATATCCTCTTTCGAGATGAGCAAGAACAGGACTTTCTTCAAAACGCGGAAGAACCGCTGGCTCCAGCAGCTCGTCCCACACATCAATGCCCAGCTCTTCAGCTATTCCACGCAGTTTAATGTAAGTGACCGCAGTTGGGTGAAACAATTCAAGCTCATTTAATTGATCTCCATAGGGATACGAACGATCAAGAGTAAGGGACACGGTCAGCTTCGATGCTTGCTGCATTAATTCTCGAAGCACTAAGAATTCCTGCGGGGTAAAGCCGTGGAACCCATCTACCCAAATCTGCGCCCCGCGAATGTAAGAGGAATCAGGAATATGCTCAGCTAGTTCCGCTAAACGATCCTCTTCATCGATATAGAGGCGTGACATCTCCTTCTCTAATTCACTGAATACCAGCTGTAAATCATCCAGCTTGCCTTCAAGAATTGGACTTCTTGCAATAGCGCCTCGCATTGCGGATAGCTGCTCCTCTAAATCAGAGGAAGCCAAACAGCAACGCTTCATCTCCGTATGCAGCTGATTGAGCCGTTCCACAAAACCCGGTCTGTCTGCAGAGGCACCGAACAACTTCAGTTCCTCTTTACGGCGACTGATGATTTTGTAAATCAACATCTTTTTACCTTCTTCACTGATCGGCAGACTAGCGCTACCTCCAGTTTCCTGTTTCACTCGATAGGCAAGCCGAGAAAAGCTCAGTGTCTGCGCCCGAATGCTTCCCTTCACATTCCCTACGGTCAGAAGCCCCCGTTCTGCTCCAAAGGAGCCTTGTTCCGGTACAAGAATAATGATTGGCGCACCAAGAGGCTCCTTCTCTAATGAAGTTGAGATAGACTCCCATATTTTCGTTGTCTTGCCACTGCCCGATCGGCCTAGTAAAAAGGTTACCGACATAAATGATAGACTCCTTCCGTAGCGGAGAAAATGTATAAGATACAAGGTGAAATATTCACCGTTTGATAATGTTCAAATGAAAAAGCTCAGTCGTTCCTCGTCCCCTCAGTATAGCATAACTGCACAAATCAGAACATGCGTTTGCTAGTATTTTCTAATGATTTACAATCATAATCTTGTAAATCCCGAATTCAGCTCTTTTGAGAACATAGCAAAAAACCCGTAAAAAGAGTCCTCGATCGAAGACTCCTTTTACGGATTAAAATCCTTTACTTATATAAACAGCCAGCTTATTTCTTACTCCGCACTTCAAAAATCGCAAACTTCAGATAGTGTCCTTCATTAACACCTAGAATCTGCGGATGGTCTTTGCCTGCGGCACGCCATTCCACAAGTCTCAGTACTTTACCAGCATCTTTAGCTGCGTCAGCAATCGTCTCAAGAAATAGATCCGGTTGCATATGATATGAACAGCTTGCGGTAACCAAATATCCACCTTCGTTCACCAGCTTCATGCCATGCAGATTGATGTCCTTGTAACCACGGCAAGCGCCTGCTACTGCACTTTTAGTTTTCGCAAACGCTGGAGGGTCTAGGATAACTACATCCCAAGTTCTACCTCCACCTGCTGTCATAGGCTTGGAGGTGTCCGTTTTGGCGGCTTTGCCTCCGGATTTAGCATTTGTAGTCGTTACTGTTGATTCCGTTCCACTGGCAACCGTCGCCCGCTCCGAACGTTCCTCCAGCCCCTTGACCTGATTGCGAAGGTAGGCAAAAGCATCGTCCACTACAAATTCCACTCGATCAGTAAAGCCATTTAGCTCCACATTAACCTTAGCACTCTCTATAGCATGAGCGGAAACGTCAAGGCAGGTTACTTTTTTCGCGCCATACTTGCAAGCATGCAGCGTGAAACTGCCTGTATGCGAAAAGCACTCCAGCACTGTAGCACCATCCCAATAAGGGAAGGTTACGTGTTTACCACTCTTATTTACCGGCAAAGTTTGTAACGAGCCATCTTCTGCTTCTATTTCTTGCAGTGTAATTCCGCTTCGTCCACCCCAGCCTTTCATGAGAGGCGCAATGGATGCTCTATTCTCACGCTGATCAAAGAAATAACCGGTCTTCTGGCCCTCTTCGATATCTACTACCAGCATCAGATCATTTTCACTTACAGTAACATGTCTTGGGCATTCCCCGTACAGCACACCTGTAGTCTGCTCCAGCCCTTCCAGTTCACGTACACTAACATCACTGCGTTCGTAAATACCACGCGGTGCCATAACCTGTACAAGTGCTTCAACAATCTCTGTACGACACTTGTCCATTCCGAGTGTAAGTAGCTGCACAACCAGAATATCGCCGAACCGATCCACAATCAGACCTGGCAAAAAGTCCGCTTCACCATAAACCAAACGATAAGCATCCGCCCCAGGCAGGAAACGTTCTCTATGTTGCAGACAATTCGTAAACCGTTCTGCGAAAAAGGCGGTGTCCATGATAGCCAAAGGTCCCTGCGATACAATTCTTACCCGAATCTGCGACGCTGGATTGTAATATCCTACCGCCAGAAAACGGCCTTGATGATTAAGAACATCAACTAATCCCCCTGCTTCCGGGTTTCCTTCTACTGATGCAACTTCACCTGCATAGACCCATGGATGGCCCTGTTCCAATCTTTTTTTGCGATTGCGTTCTAATCTAACCGATGCCAATGACTTCAACTCCCTGTTTTTCTAAAAATGATTTTATACATGTCCTACTCGTTACTTTCATATATTGGTGTACAACCCTCGTTCAAAGGAGTATGCCCTATGTTCCGTGATCTGCTTTTTCCTATTATATATGGTTTGGTTATCTTTCTTGCTGGCATGAAGCTAATGGAGACAGCATTGTCCAAGCTTGCAGGCCCTCTGTTAACAACAAGTCTGAATAAGGCAACCTCTACACCTATCAAAGGCTTGATCGCAAGCAGTGTACTGTCAGCCCTGCTTCAGAGCAGCACGGCTGTAACTGTACTAACGATCGGCATGGTAAATGCCGGTCTGCTCACCTATGCTCGTACGCTTGGCATTATCTTAGGTAGCAACATCGGCACCACTTTGACCACCGAACTCATCGGACTTCAGATCAATACTATGGCTACACCATTGCTGGCTGCCTCGCTGAGTTTGTGGGCAGCAGCTGTTATAGCAGGCGAGTTACCTCATACGTCACGGGCAGCAGCACTGTGCCGGAAAATATCAGAGCCGCTGCAATTCATCAGCCTGGCTATATCAGGATTCGCCTTAGTCTTATGGGGAATCGCAGTTATGCAGTCCATCGGCGGGACACTTCAGGAGAGCGGCCTATTCCTTTGGTTCTTGGATCATGCGGCCACAAGTGCCTTGTGGGGAATCGCCGCTGGCGCCTGCTTAACAGCCCTGCTACATAGCAGCGCTGCGGTCATTGCCATGGCTATGAGCATTGCTGCGTCGGGTGCCATGCCCACAGAGCTTGGCATAGCCATCGTGCTCGGCGCCAACGTCGGCACCTGCCTCACGGCAGTCATCGCTTCCATCGGCGGCTCGTCTTCTGGCGTCTTCGTCGCATGGTCGCATGTTGCACTCAATGTTGGCGGTGCACTACTGTTCCTGCCACTTATCGGACCCCTGCAAGCAACCGCTGCTTGGATCGGCGGAGGCCCCTCTTCACAGATCGCCCATGCCCAGACTATTTTTAATATAATCTGCTCGATAATCGCACTGCCATTATGTTACCTGCCTGTATGGTCAAGACTGGAGAAACGTCTTCTATCGTAACGAGTTACTGTAACGCCTGAACCCAAGCTTTCCACAACTGTACTATTATACTTCAATCGAAAATATTATAAAACCGCGATCCATCATAAAAAGTGATTATCGTCGTAGTGATTGCAATCAGAGCGAATAAGATCAAAGCAATATAATCATTTCTTGAGAAAGGACGACTGCTGTACCAAGTCCGTTTATTCTGTGTTCCAAAGCCACGTAATTCCATAGCCGTACTAATATTCTCAATGCGTTCAATGCTGGTCAGAATCAAAGGCATAAGAATTGAAATAATATTTTTAAGCCGTTTAGGCAGCTTTTCTTTTCGAGAGATGTCTATTCCCCGTGCCTGAGCGGAGAACGAAATATTCTCATAATCTCTTTGGATATCCGGAATGTACCGCAGCGCAAGCGATACAGAATATGCAATTTTATAATTCACACCAATCCGGTTTAAAGACGCTGCGAATTCACTAGGATTTGTCGTTAGAAGGAACAACAGTGCCATGGGAATGACCACTGCATACTTAAGGGCAATATTTAATTGATAGAATAGCTGCTCATATGTTACGGTATACCGACCTACAAGATGAACAATATCATGCCGTGAACCGTATACCTTTACACCTTCCAATGGAGAAAAAATAAAGATAGCTATATGATTAAGCACAAAGAAGAGTAATATAAAATATAGGACGAAGGCATAATCCTGAAACTGAACTTTAGAGACTCTAAAGGCGATCAAACTAAAGAGCAGCATCACTATTAGACATCTTGTATCGTATGTAATCATGCCTGTCAACGACCACACTATAAATAAAATCAGCTTAGTGGCGCCTGTAAGACGGTGAACAGGTGAATCCTGCTTCGTAAAAGTTAACATTGTGGCCTTCATCCGCCCCGGCTCCTCCTGTCGTATGCAATAAATCTTCTTACAAACTCTTCTGGCTGATCCAATTGGACCTTCATAGCCAATGTAAATAGTGAGGTCTCTTTCAAATTAGCATTCCTCACTACTTCTAAATTGGTTAGCACTCGTTCAGGGCTATCATCAGCAAGCTTAACACCATCAGACAACACTACAGCTCTATCGGCATACTCCAGCATAAGATGCATATCATGCGTAATCATAATGACCGTCATTCCCTGTTCACGAAGCGTCAAAAGAAATTCCATCATTTCGTTATAGTGCCTATAATCCTGTGCTGCAGTCGGCTCATCTAATATGATCACTTCCGGCTCCAGGATCATAATAGAAGCAATAGTCACACGTTTCTTCTGACCGTAGCTGAGCGCAGAGATGGGCCAGCTACGAAAAGCGTATAGACCGCATATTTTTAAAACATGATGCACTCGCTCACGAATAAGCTCCTCAGACACCCCTCGTAATTTAAGGCCTAGCGCAACCTCATCATATAAAAGCGTCTTAGAAATCATATGATTAGGATTCTGCATCACGAAACCGATCCGCTCTGCCCGCTCCTTAATCGTATCCTTGGCAATATCCCTTCCGTTCATCAATATCGAACCGGAAGTGGGCTTATAAAAGCCACAGATAAGCTTAGATACCGTAGATTTCCCAGCCCCATTTCTCCCAGCTATACAGACCATTTCTCCTTTATGAATAAGAAGGTTAAGTTTATGAAGTACTGGTCTGCTCTTCTCATAACCGAATGAAACATCACGTAGCTCAAGGATAGGTAGACTCTCACGTTTATCCTGCTGCGAATTATTGTTATCATACCAGTACTCAAGCTTGCTGGAGCAAGAGTCCAGCCGAATTTCATCTATATGCTGCGGATTCATATCTGATGCAATCGTACATCCTGCATACTTTAAAGCCGTTAAATAGAGAGGTTCCCGAATGCCTGCTTCTGAAAGTAAGCCCGTGCTTAATAGCTCAGCGGCTGGCATATCCGCCGCAAGGCGTCCGTCATGGATCACAATAATGCGGTCCACCGCACGGTGAAGTACTTCCTCGAGCCTGTGCTCGATAATAATAACCGTTTTACCGGTCTCTTTTTGCACTCGGTCAATAAGCTCAATTGCTTTTGTGCCGGTATATGGATCTAAGTTTGCCAAAGGCTCATCAAACAACAGGATGTCCACATCACCAACTAGAACGCCAGCTAAGGTCGTTTTTTGCTTCTGACCACCTGACAATTCCTGAGGTGACGCTCCTAAATATTCGTGGATATCCACGGCTGTTGCTGCAGCCACTACCTTTTCTATCATTTCGGCCTGTTGGACCGCGTGATTCTCCAGACTGAAGGCGATATCCTCTCCAACCGTTAATCCAACAAATTGTCCATCCGGGTCTTGCAGTACAGTCCCTACCTGATCCGACAATGCTGCAATACTAAGTTCTTTCTGCTCCAGACCCATAATTCGCAATGATCCAGACATTTCACCTTTATAAGCAAAAGGGTTGAGTCCGTTTATACAATGAGCCAGTGTACTTTTCCCAGAACCAGAGGGTCCCACAATAAGTACCTTCTCCCCTTCGGCAATCGTTAAGTTAATATCTGTGAGTGTAGGCTCCTGCTGTGCTCGATATTGAAAACTAAAATCCTTAAATTCAATCACTGCTTTTTTCATCCTTGACCTTCCTCTTAGCTTCGTTTGAAGAATTTCACTTTCATTATATGTTTTACAGCCATAAAAAAGCCGGTGATCTCCACCGGCTTTTGGTTTGGATTATATGCTACTCAGGCTTCTCTGGTCAAGCTGCCTTGCTTCGTTCTTGTCTTTGCATATGCTATTGCCAGTAGAGAACCAATCACTGCCACAGTGACTATATTGGATGCTCCGGCGATAAGTCCTTGTGTGAATACTTTATTCGCCGGTTCTGCATAGATTAGAATATCCAGTACAGGTGCTACTAAGAACCAGGCGATTGCGTTAGCGACAATCTGGGCCAGATTAAAACGAATCAGTTCCTTTCGTCCGAACTCCCCATCATGAATCCCAATTCTAGCCACAAGCAGCCCAACAACGAGCCCAACAATTCCAGAAGCGATCACCCAACTGAACCAAGGGGAACCATAAAAAATCGCATCCTTCAGTGTATGTCCGATCAGGCCAATGAGTAATCCGGCAAACGGACCGTATAATAGTGCAAACAATGCCAGTAAAGCGTATGTAGTCTCAATGTTAGTGTTTGGAATTCCGGATGGAATCGAACCGAACCTGCCCAAAATAACGAATAAAGCAGAACCGATACCAATCGCAACAATCGTCTTAATCGATAACACCTTTTGTTTTGCCATATTTTCATCTCCCCCAAAGCTTCTTTTTATTTTATGTAATTATACATCGGAATAGTCGGAATTAATATAGATTAAAATAAAAAAATCTGCAAAGCAACATTAATGTTGGCTTTGCAGACCCAAACCACTTATAGAGTTATTATATGATTTGCTTCATCTATTTCACAGTAACGGTAACCGTCACTGTCTTGGTACCAATCTTTCCTTTAATGGATGCCGTTCCTTTGCTCACAGCTACAATCTGACCGCTAGCAGATACTCTAGCTACAGAAGGCTTAGAGCTAGTCCACGCCGCACTTCCAGTAACAATAGCGGTCTTCCCCGTATCATACTGCGCAATCACAACTGCATTCTGAACAGCTCCCGGAGCCATCTTCAGTCTAGTCTCGTTGACAGTCAACTTCATTAGCTTAGGAACTACATTAATTTTGACACTAGCAGCGAGCCCTTGGTAAGAACCTGATAACGTCGCAGTTCCTTCTGTTATGGCTTTAACAGATGTACTTTTAACCGTGGCAACAGCTTCATTCGAGGACTCCCAATTCATGCTGCTGGAGATATTCCCCGTCTTACCATTAGAGTAGTAAGCCGTTACCTTTATGGATTTAGAACCTTTAATATTCAATTCAATCGCATTCGGTTCTACAACAATTTTAGTAACTTTTTGTTCAATAGTAACCGGGATACTAATAGTCTTATTAGCGTAGGTTCCCTTTAAAGTGGCAGAACCCTTCACCAGTCCTTTGATTACCTTGCCTGAAGAGGTTGTCTTGATAATTGCATTCGTACCGGTAATCTCCCACTCCATAGTACCTGTAGCATCGAGTTCATTCCCATTTTCCATCACAGCTTTGACTTCAGGAACAGCCTTCTCTTCACCAGTAACAATCACAACGTTTTCCTCTGGTCCGAGCAAAATATGAACCTTATCTTTAACTGTAACACTCACTACAACACTTTTTTCCCGGATAGCCGCTTTGGAGGAGGTAGGATTCTCTGATTTTATTTTGCCGACAATATTAACAGTACCAGCCTTTTCAGCAACGAGCTTGCCATCTTTGATGGTGGCAATATCATCATTGGCAGAAGTCCACTCAATTTCTTGACTGAGATCCAGCTTCGTGCCGTCTAGCTTAGTTCCGTTTACCTTTGGCAAACTTACGGAATCCTCTGTGTACATGTCCAGTTCCGTTTTATCAGCTTCCAACTCTGTAATCGTAGGATATACCGTCAACTTAAAGCTTTTACTAATCCCTCTGTATTCTGCTTTAATAACCGATGTTCCCACTGCTTTTGCGGTGATCGCTGCAGCATCAGTACCCGCAGTAACCGTCGCCGCGAGTTGGTTGTCCGAACTCCATACTGCACTACTGGATACATTCGGAGTGGAATTCGCAGCATCTCGAACTTCTGCTTTAACGTTCAAGCTCTCACCCATAAACAAGAATTGATCGCCTGATGGAGTAAGCAATAACGCCTCGTAAGGAGCACGTACATATACATCCACAGTTTGTGTAATCCCCAGATAAGATACTGTAATTACAGCTTTTCCTGCGGACAGTACTTTGATTTCTCCCTTGTCTACAGTAGCGACACTTGTATTAGAAGAAGACCATTCCGCTTTCTCTGAAATATCATTTGGGGTCGTCTTTGTAGTCTCTTTGGTAAACGCAGTTACTTTCACCGGATTATCACCAACGAGCATTTCAATTTCCTTAATTACGATGCCCTTATCATTTTTAAGCTCAATTTCAGAATAAGGCAATTTCACTACCGCTTTAAAGGTTGCTGTTAAGTCCTTGTATTTGGCAGTAATGGTTGAAGTACCTTCACCCGCTAGTGTGATCTTACCTTCTGCAATCGTCAATACGCTTGTATTGGAGCTGCTCCAAGTGGTATCAGCCGTTACATCCTTGGCAGAAGTCGCTGTTTCGCCACCAATCGCATTGGCTTTGACCAACAGTTTATCCTCTTCGTCACCCAATTTATAGTTCCCTTCGGAGCTATATTCGAGCTTCAATTCTTTGATCGGATGTGATACCTCTACTTCTATAGTAGCGAGTGCATGATTATAAGTAGCTGTAATAATAGCCTTTCCGCTATCTATCGGAGTCAATAAGCCATTTACTACTTTTACAGCGTTAGTGTTAGAAGAATTCCATACCACTGCACCCGTCACATCTCTTTTGGAGGAGGACCCTTCTACATTCGCATATATCTTCAGTTGCTTTGGCGTTTGTCCAACCGTAAGCTGCACTTTGGCTGAGCTTTCAAACTCAATCGAGTTGATATCGCCGGCAGCTGCAAAGACACTTACCGGAAAAACCGCAGTAGCTAACAATATCATGATGAGGAGCATTTTCGTCATTTTCCTGTACACAGTCATTTGTTCTCTCCCTTAGGTTATAATGTCGTTTGGTGGTTTATCCCCACACTCTTTTACTTATATCGACAATTGTACACCAAGTGTTTACCCTATAACTCCATAAAGCCAAATTCAGGACTTTCAGACTAGATAATCAGGTGTAGGGTTGATCAATATATTAGGAAGTAATATGCTAGCTACTACATTCTTTTTTTGAACCAAGGGGGCTACGATGAGTATAGAGAACTTTCAACTAGAGACAATCCCTACTCCAAAAGAGGAAGATAGCTTCCTTAAAGGGGTAAAAGATTGCATTCCCACACTACTCGGTTATTTGAGCATTGGACTTGCAGCAGGTGTTGTTCAAAAGACCGCCGGGCTGAGCATTGCTGAGATTGCCTTGATAAGTCTGATGCTTTATGCCGGTTCAGCACAGTTTATAGCTGCTGGAATGATAGCTGTAAGCAGCTCGCCTGTTGCTATTATTGTTACGATATTTATCGTGAATCTTCGTCACATTTTGCTTAGTGCAGCTCTTTCACCTTATTTCCGGCATCTTACCCCACTGAGAAACATGCTGGTTGGAACCCTGCTGACAGATGAGACCTTTGGAGTTGCTATTAATCAAACAGTGAATAAGCAACAAATCAGTGAAAAATGGATGCATGGCCTTAATCTCACTGCCTATTTAAATTGGTTTATTGCGAATATAGCAGGAGCTTTTTTGGCACAGTGGATTTCTGATCCAGATCAATTCGGTCTACAGTTTGCTTTACCTGCCATGTTCATTGGCATCCTTGTTATTTCCATGATTGATCGTAATAAAATAAAACTTGATTTAGTTGTCGCAATCCTAGCAGTAATCATCGCTGTAGCTAGCTCCTTCGTATTCTCCGGTAGTGTAGGTGTCATTGTTGCAACGGTCATTGCGTCAACAGTAGGGATGGTGCTTGAAAAATGGAAGTGAGATGGGATGTATTTTTGATTATTCTAGGGGCGGCTTTGGTAACCTTCATTCCAAGGGTGGTTCCATTAATGATTCTAAGCCGATTCGAATTGCCTGAATGGGGAATGCGCTGGTTAAATTATGTTCCTATCTCTGTTATGGCGGCACTAATAGGTCAGGAGATCCTCTTAAATGATGGAAAATTCTCACCTATAGCTAATAACGTTGAGCTTTTTGCGGCAATCCCTACTTTTTGGATCGCTATAAAGACCCGGAGTTTGCTAGGAACTGTGCTGGCGGGGATTGTTTCGATTATGATCCTGCGAATGTTTTTTTGATCTACTCCATACCCAGCAACAAAAACACAGAGCAGCCATTCTCCACTAACGGAAGTTGGCTGCTCTGTTGTCTACTTACTTCTGTCTATTACTTAAAGGACAGCCTGCTTAAGACCGCTCTGACTAACCCCGACCAATTCGCCTCGGCATTCGTTCACACCAGCTTCGGTGATCTTCACCTCACAAAGTTCTCCTTGAAGTGAATCCTCTCCATCAAAGAAGACCTGCAAATAGTTGTCACTGAATCCATGCTGGATATTACGGCCCGGAGCTCCTTTAGCGGATCTTTCCGGAATCACACTAAGCGTCTGTCCTACAAACTTACGGGCATATGCTAATTGCATTTCTTCGGATAGATCAATCAGCTCCTGCACACGTACATTTTTGATCTCTTCATCAATCTGATTGTCCATCCGTGCTGCAGGAGTACCTGTCCGCTTGGAATACGGGAATACATGCATCTCCGAGTAATTTACAGCCTTCATAAAATCGTATCCGGCACGGAACATCTCATCGGTCTCACCCGGGAATCCAACGATAACGTCAGTGGTAATCCCGACATCTGGCATCGCTTGGCGGATCAATTGCATTTTGGTGTAATACTCTTCTGTCGTATATTTACGGCGCATCGCTTTCAGCACATCATTATGACCGGCTTGTAACGGAATATGCAGATGACGGCACATTTTGGAAGAGCGGTTCAGCACCTCAAGCAGCTTCTCATCAATCTGACTAGCTTCAATAGAACTGATACGCACCCGTTCCAGACCATCTACCTTATCTAGATCCCACAGTAAATCGGAAAGTCGGTAATTATTAAGATCATCACCGTAACCTCCGGTATGAATACCCGTAAGTACAAACTCCTTATACCCTGCTTCTACCAATTGATGCGCTTGAGCTACGATGCTTTTTGGATCACGGCTGCGCGAAAGTCCACGCGACCACGGAATGATGCAGAAGGTGCAGAAGTTGTTACAACCATCCTGAATCTTCATAAAGGCACGCGTCCGATCCGCAAAGCCTGGCACATCCATCTCTTCGAACTCACGTGTCTTCATAATATTACGCACAGCATTGACCGGCTGACGTGAGGCTTCAATATTCTTCACATGTGTCATGATCTGATCGCGGTCCTGGTTACCGATGACAAGGTCAACTCCAGGAATATCTAGAATCTCCCCAGGAGAGGTTTGTGCGTAACAGCCTGTTACGGCTACGATGGCCTCTGGATTACGGCGCACGGCGCGTCGGATCATTTGACGGCTTTTTTTGTCACCTGTGTTAGTTACTGTACAAGTATTAATCAGATATACATCGGCGGGACCCTCGAAATCAACCTGCTCGTAACCTTCATTTTTAAATAGCTGCCAAATGGCTTCGGTATCATAGAAATTCACTTTACAACCTAAAGTATAAAACGCTACGGATGGCATCTCTTAAGCTCCTCCCATTTCTCCAGATTCATATAATATACAAGCAGCGGCAACCATGCCCGCTGTCTCACAGCGCAGAATTCGCCGTCCCAGTCCTACGGATACTGCCCCGGCTTCTTCTGCCTTGAGGCATTCCTCCGGAGTAAAACCTCCTTCAGGACCAACCACAACCATAACTTTCCCGCCAGATTGCGGTGAAAGCGATGCTAACCATGGATCAACGCTGCTTCGAAGCTGCAAGCCTTCCTCTTTTTCATAACAGAAATAAACAGCATCATATTCACTAAAAGTCTGTAAAAGCTGCTTCCAGGACAAAGGTGATCCTACAGACGGAACGATGTTCCGATGAGCCTGTTCGGCAGCTTCCTTACAAATTTTACGCCAGCGATCCAGTCGTTTGCTTTCTTTACGCTCGTCGTATTGCACTATTGTGCGTTCTGACAGAAAAGGAACAAAGCCTACAGCACCAATCTCTGTACACTTCTGAATGACAGTTTCCATCTTATCGGCTTTAGGCAAGCTCTGTGCGACTGTAATTTTAATTCGAGGTTCATGCGTCATCTCCAGGGACTCCAGAATGTTCACAGTGACTTCCCCAATTTCAATCTGCGCAATCTCTACTAATGCCTCACGCGAAACACCATCGCTAACAATAAGCTTGTCCCCTGCCTTACCACGCATCACTTTAGCGATATGACGGGCGTCTTCCCCATCAATTCTCACGGTATCCGCACCAAACTGCTCCGGTGTAACGAAATATCGCTGCATCTCATCATCATCCTGTTCATAAATTCAGTAACAAGTATAAACGCCTTCGGCGTCCCTATAAGGACTGTAAGCGTTTAAACGAGAAATATAAGTCATAACCTATGGTGTGAAACTTATACTTTCTTATATTTGAAGAAACGGCTTAGTCGCCCTTATAAGGACGTCACCCGTTTCTTCAAGAAATATAAGGTTCGGTCAAGCGAAAATTAATGATCAAATTTTGATCAAATTACATAATACAATGTTTGACAAAGGTTGAACAGACTTCATTCCTTGCCTTAGCTGCCAAAAATTCTTAGAGACAGCTGTACAAATGTTCTCGACATTTCACTAGCCCAGCCTGCAAGCGGATCAATTGTAAACGTCCGTAGCCCAGGAATAAACAGAATTAATAAAAAGAGGAATACAGCCCATTGTTCAAATTGCTGTAATTTGCCGCGGATCGAACGTGGGGCAATATCTTCCACAATCCGATAGCCATCCAGTGGCGGCAGCGGAATAAGATTGAACAGAAACAGAAAGAAGTTCCATTGAATGAAGGTACCAAAGAATAAGTATACAGCCTCGAGCATGCGATCATTCGAGATATTATCCAGAACTCCAGTTGCCGCAAGTGCACCGTATATTATAGCACCAATAATTCCTAAGAGCAGGTTACTGATTGGTCCCGCAGCCGACACGATGACTCCCATGAGACGAGGACGACTAAAGTTATCGCGGTTTACCGGAACCGGACGCGCCCAACCGAAGCCAGCAACTAGCAGCAGCAAAATACCAAAGAAATCGAAATGAACAGCAGGGTTAAGCGTCATGCGGCCAAGTAATCTTGCTGTTGGGTCCCCGAACTTATTCGCGAAATAAGCATGACTGAATTCATGTACTGTAAAAGCAATTAAAATTGTAATGAGCAGGAAAGGAAGCTGATCTAAATCTACTCGAATTATACTTTGCAATATATCCATTTTTACCTCTTTCCGGCTGTAAATGCCACCCAATCTTCTTCACGGGATATTTCAATAATCTCAAAGCCAGACGCTTTCAGCGCGTTCGCCACAAGTCCTTCTTTATCTTTATATATACCTGAGGTAATGTAGAGGCCTCCAGGCTGAAGCGCGCGGTATACATCATCCGTAAACAATACGATGATTTCCGCCAAAATATTCGCAACTACAATTTGTACAGGTAATGTCACGCCAAGGCTGCCTTCTTGCTCTTGCTTAGCAGGAACGGCTCCTTCTAGTGAGTGACCAGGTCTAGCGGATGGCCACATCTCTCCAGCCGCTGTATCAGCTACACCTTCCCCGCCCAGCAGCGACAGAAGATCGCTCTCTTTTACCGTTATGGACGATTCAAGCTTGTTAAGGGCTACATTCTCCCGTGCACTTTCCACAGCCACCGGATCTAAATCTAAGGCCAATACAGATTTTGCACCTAGCAGCATCGCACCTACAGCCAGAATTCCTGAACCTGTACCGACATCGATAACTTCTTCACCGCCGCTAATATTCTTTTCAAGTGCACGGAGGCACAGAGCTGTTGTAGGGTGAGTCCCAGTACCAAATGCCATGCCAGGGTCGATCTCAATGATGGCTTCATCCGGACTCTCAGGCGTATATTCCTCCCAGGTTGGTTTAATGGTGAGACGCTCCGATACCCGCAGCGGTTTGAAATATTGCTTCCAAGCATGCGCCCATTCGTCTTCATCCACAGTCTTCCAAGAAATCAACGCTTTGCCTGGATCAATCCCGTACTCATGTAATTCGGCTACCCGTGGAGTCAATTCTTCTATAACAGCATCCATATCTGTGGAATCGGCATAATAACCCTTTATGACCGCTTCCCCTTCTGGAATATCATTCAAAGGTTGGTCGTACAATTCACCGTAACGTGTATCCCGTTCTTTATTCAGTGTGCCGGATTCCTCGATAGAAACTCCACCTGCACCAGCTTCATATAAAAAATTCGAAATCATTTCCTGTGCTTCTTCTGTTGTATGTATCGTCACTTCATGCCATAACATCTTTATGTAATCCTCCTAAAAGTTTTGTGAGCATTTGCTTCATTGATTTACTTCGTGCAAAACTGACTTCGAAAGCATAGGCTTAGTTTTGTGAGCATTTGCTTCATTGATTTACTTCGTGCAAAACTCGCTTCGAAAGCATTCGCTTCATAGTATAACATTTCTTCTTGGTGTAACGCCAAACTACAGCTCAACGATCTGCGACGTCCTCTTTACACCTACAAAAGCAGTTGAGCGAATGATCATCCACCATCCCCGATGCCTGCATAAAAGCATAGCATATTGTAGTACCCACAAACTTCATGCCTTTCTTCTTTAATACCTTACTCATCTCATCAGACCGAGACGTCGAAGCAGGTACATCTGCACGAGTCTTCCAATGATTGATAGTTGGCACACCTCCGACAAAGCTCCAGAGATAATCCGCAAAGCTTCCATATTCCTCGCAAATTTGCAAGTATACACCCGCATTACGAATGATAGAATCAATTTTCAATCGATTTCTAATAATCCCGGCGTCACTCATTAGCTCAGCAATTTTTGCCTCATCGTAATGGACAATCTTTTCCGGATCAAATCCGTCAAAAACCTCTCTGAAACGCGCTCGTTTTTTTAGTACCGTGTACCAGCTTAGCCCTGCTTGCATCCCTTCCAGCATAAGTAATTCAAACAGCTTGCGGTCATCGTACAGAGGTTTGCCCCACTCCTCATCATGATAGGCGATATATAGAGGATCATCATTGACCCAAGCACAGCGAGTGACTTCCATCCTGTTTCTCTCCTTTAATTATGCTTATGCATAGCTGAACCTTTACATCATCTATTCACTGTAAACGAAAAAAAGGGAAGAACACAAGGTTCATCCCTAAAAAAGTTACTATTTTCTATAAGCTTACGTATTGCCAACCTCTTAAGGCTGGATCTGCACTCTCGTCTCTTTTTCCGGATCATCAGTGGTGTAGTAGAAATTATAAATAGAAGCTTCTGTACCTTTAAAATCCTTATAAACATCAATCGCCTTGTTGTTTCCATCGCCAGTGAAATTAACGGTCACGGGCTTACCTAGAATACGTTCTTTCCCCAGTCCGATATGGGTCTGATTAATACCACCAAAGCGAGTATCATCACTTCCAGTTTCTACATAAAGATCGGCTCCCTGCATATAATACGTCCACTTCACAGGGTATCCGCCAAGTTGCTGGATAATTGTCTGTTTCTTTTGAGAGATGTTTGTTAAAAGAAGTGGTATTTTATCATCATTATTTTTGGTAATTTTATAGCTGCCATGCTGGGTCACCTTATATTTAGCAACAAAGGTAATCGGCGTCTCTTTCGTAATTTCAAGATCAACTGGCCGCTCAAAACGAAGCACTGTCAATTCTGGCTCTCCTTCTGGAGATCTCCAGAAATCACCCTCCAGCGACTTGCCTTCTACTTCAAGAGCAGACTTTTTGTAAGGGAAATTGTCGCCTTTCTCTTTACTTCGAATTGTGATTCGAATTTGAGTAGGTGTCAGTACCATTTTCTCCAGCGTGTAGTCAGTTTCGCCCTCTTCTAGTGGCAGATTCAATGAGGTATTTATGGTTCCGCTCTCCATCTGCTTTTTACTTAATTGAAGATCGAAAGCCAACGGCCCCTCAACATTTTTCTCTTGCTTCATGTACTGAAGTTTATAAGTGAGCTGACCACTGGAAACATCTTCGGCTTTAAAATATTGCTGTGCGGTATATTCCCCATTTTCACCTGGTGCACCGAAAGTACCTCCGGGCAGCGAATTAATTAGCGTTCCGTTTTTGAACCCGACAATAGTTGGATTTGTCCATTCTTTTGCTTCTGGCTGATCAAAAATAATCGCTGAAGAGAATAACATTTTTTCTTGTCCTTGGGTAAAAGGTTTCACCTCTATGCTGCGCATTCCTTCCTGCCCAATCGGAAAATTCTGTGTCTCCTGCGATCGGATATCCAACGCTAAATCTAACTCCTGTGTGCTAAAGGCTTGCAGATTATCTGCAACTAATTGGACATTCACGTTGTTCTGCTTCGGCGTCCAATCACTTTCAAAATATCCGTTGTAAAGTTGATTTTTTTCATCCCAAAGCACATAACTGAATTCACTAGGATTACTCGCCCCATCTGCGTCCTTCAAGGTCATTCCTTTTACATTCCAAATTTCATTTTCCAAGCGTTTTCCTACATCCATAGTGAATAAGATGACCGTCCGATTCTCATCCACAATAGCTGTATGTAGCTTCAGCGTTACTCCATCCAGCGTCACCGATTGATCCAGTTGTTGTCCGAGATTTTGGGCCAGTGCAGCTTGAACGCCACCTCTCCCATGGAGCATATTATCCCAATTATAATGTACTGCCGCATATACAGGTGCCGCTGCAATAAGCACTGAAAATGAAGCAACCACCGCTATTTTACTCCAGTTTCTCCCTCTATTCTCGCTACCATTGATCATCCGAGCTTGTATGGGAGTCATTGTACTCCCTTCTTGCTCTAAGCGTCCCCACATGCTTTCAAAATCCGGATAAGGCACGCCTTTATCTTCATTTAATCGATGCTCCAGCATATTTTCCAACTTTTTCAAAAGATTCGCCCTCCTTTAGTTCAACTTCAACCCCAGCCTCTTGCAGGATTCTCCTCATTACCGTTAACCCTTTATGCAGCCTTGATTTGGTCGTTCCAAGTGGAATGGACAGCATATCCGAAACTTCAGCCAGAGTGAAATCATGCATATACCTGAGCGTGATCACCATTCTAAGTTTGATAGGAAGCTGACTCATATATTGCGCCCACTCGATTTCCGTCTCACGCTGCTCAATCTGCTGCTCCACAGTTGTTACTACCGTTTTGTTAAAGAAATGCAGATTGTCCGTTATCTTTTGCTGCAAAGTTCGTTTTCGTTTCAAATGATTGAGGCAATGGTTAACCGTTATTTTCATAATCCAAGCTTTCAAATGCTCCACGTTCTCACGATTCGTGCGAAATACGGTAATGAACACATCCTGCGTCAAGTCCTCTGCATCCGCCGCGTCATGCAGCATATAATAGCAGGTTCGATATACATCCTTGTTGTAGGTTTCGAATAACTCCCGGTTAGTCTCCAACTCATGCGCCCTCCTTTCTGTTCTGTGATATCTATATGACAACCAATCTTTGGAAAAGGTTCGTTTTTCCGAGCATAAACTATGGCTACCTTTTTTGACATAAAGGAATTAGATAAGATTATAAACCCTCATCTCAAAAAGTTAGATGTTAGAAGCTAGAAGCTGTCCATAAAAAATAGGAAATACATACAAGCTATTAATTTAATCTTGAATATAAATATTACAGTGACATTTTATAGTCACTTATTGCGAGATTCGCACATCCTTCTTACAACAAAAAACATATTAAATGGAGGAAAGATAATGACTCTTTTAACTACTGGCCCCATAGAAAACAATGTCAATTCAGAAAACAACACCAGACTAACACAACAGGCCACAGTCAAAATTGACAATTGGAGCGGTCAGGATGCATCTACAGTTTTAATTGAAGGCTATTACATGAATGAAGAAAGAGTTCAATATGTCTGTGATCTTCTAAAAGTGATGCCCAATCAAGTGATAACTAGAAACTATTTTGCAGACTTTGATGCCTTCGAGTTTTTTTTCACAACCGAAGATTTGCCAACCAACCCCATCCAAATATCATTCTGGGGAAAGGATAGCACGGAGAAACTAGTAGCTCCCCATCGACTGGTATCATCAGAATTATCAGGGTATGTTGGGGCGACTGGCGCTACCGGAGACATCACCAATCATCGATACATGATTCCTGTGTTGATTATTAACAAAATCGGCTACCTCCAACAAAAAATAGGGTCAGTCTCCCGTAAGTAGGAGATTGACCCTTTTTCTTATATCTCACAAATTACATACAACAGACTAAACAATATTCATAACCTCTCGCGCTTGTGTATCTAAATCCTGGGCTGAAGAAGAAATATTCTTGAAATCATCTAATGCGATTTGAATCTGCTGTTGACTATCTTCTATATTTTCTTGTACCTGGTTTGTTCCTTTGGAGATCTTTTCGATTTCCAGCGTGATCGCATCCACACTATCTTTCACTTGAATGATCGAATCCTGCACCATGGAAGATAGCTTCCTAACTTCTTTTGCCACCACATCAAAACCTCGCCCAAACTCCCCGGCATGTGCCGCTTCAATTGCTGCATTAAGCGCTAAGAGTTGCGTTTGCGAAGCAATATTACGAATCGTTTGTACAATACCCTGAATCGATACCGCTTGTTTCTCCAGATTCGCTAACGTCTGTGTATTTTCGATCGATACTTCGGCAATTTTGTCGACACTCCGTAGTAGTTCTTGACTGCGTTCAATCCCTTTCTCAGCTCTTTGATTCAGGTTGTCCGACATCTCTTGCATCCGCTGCACCACAACACTCATGTTATTTTGACGCTCCGTGATATTAGCCGCTATCTTGGATACGCCAATGACCTGTTCATTGTTTTCATCAAAGACTGGCATATATGTAGCTTCCAACCATACCGCATTTCCTTTTGCATCCATCCGTTCGATTTTATCCTGAAAACTTTTCCCTAAAAAAAGATCTTGCCAGAACAACTCATAGCCCGGGCTATTTACAAAATGAGAAAAGCAAAACTCTTTGTGGTGCATCCCATACATCTCTTCTTTGCTATACCCCATCGAACTAGCAAAAACTTCATTCACATAAGCCACTCGTCGATTAAGATCAAACCTGATAATCGCTAAATTTTTTTCTAAAGATCGGACAACAAGCTCATCGGTAACTCCTTGAGAGTGTACCATTCCCATATAATAATTCCTCCTGAATATCAATAAGTTATTCGCGTCATCTTGAAGTATATTTGATCAATTATACGCGCTTATTACGCAGAGAGTAATACATCATTTTTATTAAGCTGAAATTAATTCGTAATTAAAATAGACCAATGACGAGCGGGTATTACTCCTTTCTAATAGTTGATCCCTGAAATAATCCTAAGTGATGATACGCAGGGAAAACCTCCCTATAATTTCTACCAAATTAAGCCTTTTTCTAGATATTAGAGATTTAGATGTAATAACAAAAACCCCAGCCGTAATTCCAGCCAGGGTTCGAACCAGTGCCTATTCTTTTTATGTACATTTCCTTATTTATTTCTTGGGTCCGTAATCTCCCATTTTGATGCCCCACACCGAATCCTTCTGATGGGCAGCAGCCTCCTTTAAACTTGGAAGTCTTACATCCAGAGGAGAATGCCGTTCCAAATACATCACAAAGGCCTGGCGAAGCCCAATCTCAGCATCCAGTTTATTAAGTTCGTTCGGGTGTTTCTCCATCTCCGCTAATTCTACTTCCCAACGGTATAAATCGCTTGCCTCAGATCGTTCCAGCCGAACTTTTTCAGTTAGCTCCCGCAGCTCACGGTAGGCCTGTTTTACTTTTGAAGAGTACAGTTGCTTCTGATTCATAAAAGTTAAGAATGCGATAAGCAGTGCTAAACCTATCCATAAAATAACGTTGTCCATATTCTCCCCCCTGCTTGGGCTATTCTCTTAATTATACACACCAGTACGCAAAAATACCCCACAATGTGAGGTATCTGCCCTAACTTTAGCATCTATTCTTTTTTCATAATTTCATGCAGCTGACGTTTGTCTGCTTCTAGAGCCCGGGCCTGGGCTTCGATATCCTCCAGATCTGCCTCCGCTGCTGAAAACTCTACGTCCTCTGCCTTCGCCTCGTACAGCATTTTCATCTTCTCGGTCTTTGAGAATATTTGCGAGTTCTCTCTATCCATAGTATCGATCGTCTCCCTTCTTATTAAGAAAATTATTATTCAAATCATCCCGCCTGCTTCTTCAATTATGCGTAATGCTTGATCATGGGACTCCGAATTCAAGATCACCGTAAGTAAAATATCTCTACCCGTCGGTCCTCCATCTCCGCCATGACTCATCCCACTGGCGCTGGTATCAGCAGCAGCTAGTATGCCTGTGTGTGCACGCTCAGCAGTCATGGAGTCCATTCTGGCAACATTGCCTGTCACTGGGTTTACCCCTGAGCTAAAGCTCGTGCCTCCATATCTACTGAAGCGATCAACGGAAATTTCAATGGCCCGAAGTGCACGGAGCTTACGAGCAACACCCTCCGCTTCTTCAGGACTTTTAAAATAAGCCAAAATAGATCTTTCCGACATCTTATCCCCGCTCTCGCTTGAAATTCAGATATCTGTTGCATTCCTTTATATTGTCTTCATTTCACTTCTTTTATGCCCTTTTTTTCTCATACTCCACTTATTTACTGGGAATTCGACATTTTCCTCGACGCTTCCCTGCAATATAGTACTAAAGTTGTATATTCGATTTGAAGTTATAGCTGTAGAATAAATTTAATTTTCATAATTTTTTACATTTTATGTTGAGGAGGAGAATTACAGATACACACTGCAATATAAAAATTCATTTTGGGAGGATGAACTTATTTGAAACGTACCTTTAAACACTCTATTCAAAGAATTGGTATTGGGGCGGCGAGCTTCGGACTGGCTGTTTCTGTCCTTTTTCCATCCGCTGCATTTGCGAACTCATCCCTTGAATCATCAACTAACCTAGTTAATAATGTACAGTCTCAAAGTGCGACCCCTCATAACTACGCGGGTGTGCTCAAAGGTTCAGCACCAGTATCCGTAATTGTGGAATTAACTAATAAACCAGTCAGTGTGTATGAAAATGAGGCTAAAACTTCTTCTTTACGATCCTCAGTCTCCTTACAACGCAGTAAAATTATCTCGGAGCATAAAAGTTTTATTTCCTCAGCGCAGAAAATCGATGCCGATATCGGTTTTGAATACAGTGAGATTTTTAACGGATATTCCATTACTCTGCCAGCCAATCAAGTTAACAAGCTGTTAGAGCTTCCGGGCGTTGCAGCTGTTTATCCAAATGATGAAGTCCATGCGTTAGCAGACAGTGTTGAGTTAGCGACTTTGCCTGTTACACGTTCTTATTCGGACAGCGGCAATCTTATAGGTGCGGATAAACTACATGCATTAGGTTACACAGGGGAAGGGGTACAGGTAGCGGTTGTCGATACTGGCATCGATAAAAATCACCCTTTATTAAAGGATAATTATAAGGGGGGGTACGATGCCTATGATCAGGATAATGATCCGTCAGAAACACCTCCTGACGCTAACTTCCCTCCAAAAAATGGTAGCCCATATGAAACCTCGCATGGCACTCATGTAGCCGGTACAATATTGGATGTTGCACCTGAAGTGGATTTGTACGCGTATCGCGTACTTGGCCCTTACGGTTCCGGTCCAACAGCGGTTGTAATCGCGGGTATTGAGAAAGCGGTCGCTGATGGAGCCGATATCATTAACCTTTCCCTGGGCTCTGATGTCAACCAAAGTTATTCCGCAAGTTCAATCGCGATAGACAACGCCATAAAATCGGGCGTAAATGTTGTTGTTGCCGCCGGTAACGCTGGACCGGATGTAGGAACATTAGGCGAACCTGCTGGATCTCAACTTGCACTTAGTGTAGGTGCTTCTACTACCCCAGTGAATACCCCATTCTTTGATATTGGCGATGTTAAAAAAATTCCAGGGACATTAGCCACTTATTCCCCAGATTTAGTTGATAATATCGCCGGTAGTAAGATCGTTTACGCTGGTCTTGGAGCTACTTCCGATTACACAAATTTGGATGTCAAAGATAAGGTAGTCCTTGTCGATCGAGGTGAGCTGAGCTTCGGAGATAAATCTCTAAATGCCAAAGCAGCTGGAGCCAAGCTTGTCCTAATTGCTAATAATGCTGAAGGTGAACTCAGTCCCACCCTCGGTGCGCCCGGGAATTACATTCCTACCTACGGAATTACTCAAGAAGATGGCAAAGAGATAAAAACTCAGATGAAGGCTGCTAAAGATATAATCAGTTACTATATAGCGCTTGAAGTAAATCAGTTAGCTAATTTTAGCTCTATGGGTCCTGGGATGCCGGATTATCTAATCAAACCTGATGTTGTTGCGCCAGGGGTCAATATCAACTCGACGATACCTAGCTGGACTGGGGATTACGAACATGCTTATGGCTTAAAAAGCGGAACCAGTATGGCAACCCCACATGTTGTAGGAGCTGTCGCTTTGCTATTGAGTGAAAACTCTAACCTTAAGCCAAATGAAATTAAAGCACTGCTGATGAACAATGCGGATCCTATCTTCAAGCGTAATGGAGATGCTTACTCTTTGTATCAACAAGGTGCCGGATTAATTAATTTGGAGAAATCAGCAAAAGCTGAATCTATTGCTAAAGTCGGGGAGAGCTTAATTAGTGGTCTTCCAGGTACTGTAGAAATCCCTTATTACACAGGTTCCTTGTCCTTTGGCCTGCTCCCAAAAGGGGCTAGCGTAACGAAATCAGTTTATGTAGAGGACTTTAAAGGGATTGGATCAACCTACACGCTGTCCACCGAATGGCTTACAAAAGCGCCTGGTGACATTAGTATTAATATTGCACCAAAAAGTATTACCTCAGGTGTAGATCATTATGCACAATTTACACTGAAGGTATCTGATACTGCAAAAGAGGGAGCATATGAAGGTATCCTGTTCCTAACCTCTGATACAGAAACTCTTCGCCTTCCCTTTAATGCACTTGTCGGCGATAAATTCAATTTAGAGCCTGTTAATCAACTTTCTTTTGAAGATCCACAGATTTCTCCTAATGGGGATGGTCGCTTAGACGATACCACCTTTACCTTCTCTGTCAATGAAGAGCTGGATGGCATAAGTTTTGTAGCCTCTTCAATAGATGCTCCTGCGACAGTTTTAGGTGCAGTTTATTCTATCGATGAAAAGGTCTATCGTGGCGTGTACGAAATTACAAATTGGGATGGAGCGTTAACAGACCTGGAGACCTCCGCCAAGTCCACTTTACCAGATGGTCACTACTACATCACTCCTGTGCTTCCCAATGGACAACTGCTCGAGACACAAAAGATCAAGTTCACAATTGATACCGAGAAACCATTAGTTTCCGGCATCACACTTGAGGAGTACGAACGTGAGGTGCCAACCGATCCTGGTGCGGCAGAAATTAGTGGGTTCATTGATGATGACCTAATGGCCTATTATATTTCTAATACAAAACCTATTGGAAACTGGTTTACCGTGTACGCCGAAGGTAAACATTATGATGGAAACACTTATAAATTCGGTGGAGTAATTGCAAATAACGGTGCTTTTTCCATTGACGTTCCTGTAAACGAGGGGCTTAATGAGTACAAAATCTATGTGGTTGATAAAGTAGGTAATGGCGCGGACGACGATGATTATGCTCAGCGACTGCTTTATAGCACAGGAGATGGTATTTTCAATGTAACTCCGTCTCTATCTGCAGCCACCATTGATGTGGGACAACCGGTAACCGTTGATCTTGGGTATTCCGTGACAGATGAGGTTTATGGCGTCTATGGGGCTTCATTCGCTGTCATCTACGATGGTTCTCTCGAAAAACCAGTGATCCAGCCAAGCGTACAACTGGCTACGTATCAAGAGGAGCATTTCTCCGGAGTTCCACTTACAGAATTCTCACAAACCTATGATCTAAAAGACGGCCGCAAAATGACACAGTATAATGTCAATCTGTCAGGTGGTGCTTATCACGGCTCTGGCTCACTAGCCCAAATAACCTTCAAACCAGCTAACGCAGGTACCTATTCCTTTGAGCTGTACGATGTACAGGTCTGGAATGATGCTACAACATCAACAATCCCATCTGGTTTGAGAACGGTAAGCGTAACTGTTAAGACACCTGAAACACCGAGGCCAACTCCTACACCATCAACTGATTCGTATGTACCTACAGCAACCAGTGCTCCTGCTTCTGGAACCACTTTAAAATCAGGGAAGCTGGTAGAGACCGCAGATCCAGCAGGCGGCAAGCCTTCAGCGGTATTCAACATCTTAGATACTGCATTAGCAAATTCGATCCAGAATGCAAAAGACAAGACTTCTGTACTTGATCTAAGCGATGTAAGCTTCAATAAATATAGCCAAGTGGTTATTTCTCTTACCCCGGCCCAAGCCGAGCAGTTAAAAAAATCGGAGAATACGCTCCGCCTAAACGGTAGTGGGTTCAATGTACTTATTCCAGCGGCAACACTTCCGGATTTCATCAACAGCAACGGCTTAACCCTTACGATTAGCCTGACAGATGCGGGCAACACAGCAGTTTTAGCAGGTAGCTCAGCCGCAATAAATATCGGTTCTTCCATTCTCACCATCAAAAATGGTTGGACAACCGGAAAGCCGATCATCCTTCAGCTTAATCTAAAAGCCGCCAGTCTACATGATGCTCGAAAGACTGCTGCTTATGTAGAATCAAAAGATCGTAAATGGTCCTACCTGCAACCTGGTTCTATCAATAAAGATGGGATTCTACAGTTTAACGTTACTGGTGATGGTTCTTACAGCGCAGCATCCAGAAATATAAGCTTTAAAGATATTGGCACACACTGGGCTCAAACCGATATCGAGGTCCTTGCTGCCCATAGTATCATTGCTGGCAAAGGAGCCGATGGCAGCTTTAAGCCTGCCGACACCTTAAATCAGGCAGAGCTTCTAACGCTCTTCGACCGTCTACTTGGAAAAGGTGACACTTGGAATACTCGCATCAAGGAAAGCGGATCTCGTGATGTGCTGACCCGCGAGGAAGCAGCTCTTATCATTGCTAAGGCCCTTGGTGCAGATCTTACAGTAGCCAAAACACCTTTAAGCTTTAAGGATGCCGACAGCATCGCTGCGGAAGCACGCAACGCTGTAGCCTATGCTGTAACCAAAGGTTATCTCAAAGGTGTTACTGCAGATAACTTCAATCCACAAGGTACTCTGACTCGTGCACAAGCAGCAACGATTCTGAGCCGTGTGCTCGAGGATCTACGTTCTTCGAACAACCTCTAGTTGCACTTTAAAAGAAAGAATCCCAGCAGGCATTGGCTGCTGGGATTCTTTCGTCTTTAGGTCACATTTCTTCCTTGCCGATCCGATGCCACTATCGGACTGCATAGTCGCTATTCGCCTGAAAAGCACCAATAATAAACACTTTTTTGGGCAATAGCTGCACTGGACGATAAATTCGCTAATAACGCCGTCTGGGTCCGATAACCTGTGCAGATAATTCAAAGTAGATAGTTTGTTAAAAAACCTGGAACACAGCCGGGCTTTACTGGGGTCGGGTTACTGGTGCGGGGTGCGGGGTCCTGAAGTTCAGTCGGGTTTGCCGGGTTTGCGGGCTCGTAGATTTTCGCGGCTTCTAGCACCTTCTTAAAGGCGCTACATGAAATTGGTAAGTCGTCTCTACTAACCAAAAAAGCAGAGCAGCGATCCCCAAATAACGAGGGGATCGCTGCTCTGCTTTATTTTTATTTACTCAACTAATTAAATTAGAAATATCAGTCCCCGCGGAACGCACGCTTCACACGATCAAAGAAGGATTGCTCATGCTCATGAGTGTTTTCTCCATTTAGAGCGGCGAACTGTCGCAACAAATCTTTTTGCTCGTCATTCAGCTTGCTAGGAGTCACAACAATGACCCTAACATGCTGGTCGCCTTGGCCAGATCCACGTAGACGTGGAACCCCTTTGCCTTTGAGACGGAAGAAAGTACCGGTCTGTGTTCCTGCAGGAATCTTCAGCTTCACTTTTTCCGTTAAGGTAGGAATCTCAATCTCATCGCCAAGTGCGGCCTGTGCAAACGTAAGTGGAACCTCGCACATAATATCATCGTTCTCACGCACGAAGAAATCATGCGATTTAACACGGATAACAATATACAAGTCTCCAGCAGGACCGCCACGTAAGCCGCCTTCGCCTTCACCAGTCATGCGCAGCTGCGCGCCGTCATCGACACCGGCAGGGATACGCACATGAATCTTACGTTGCTTCTTAACTTTACCCTGTCCGCTACAAGTCGTACATTTTTCTTTAATAATCTTACCTGTACCACTGCAATGCGAACATGGACGACGATTACGCATCTGTCCAAGTGGTGTATTCTGTACGAATTCCTGTTGCCCACTACCATGACAAGTGGAACAAGTCTCTGGTTTAGTACCCGGTTTAGCCCCGGAGCCGTAGCAGGTATCGCAAGTTTCTGTACGTGGGATAGTAATATCGGTTTCTTTACCGAATACCGCTTCCTTGAATTCAATGGTCATGGTGTACTGCAAATCTCCACCGCGCTGTGGTGCGTTAGGATCACGACGTCCGCCGCCGCCAAAGAACATATCAAAGATATCGCCTAGTCCTCCGAAGTCGCCGCCACCGCCGCCTCCGAAGCCGCCCATACCTTGGTTAGGATCAATATGGCCATATTGGTCATATCTAGCTCGCTGTTGTCCGTCGCTAAGAACATCGTAAGCTTCTTTTACTTCTTTAAACTTAGCTTCAGCATCATCTGCTTTATTCACGTCTGGGTGATATTGGCGCGCCAATTTCCGGTACGCTTTCTTCACCTCGTCGTCTGAAGCATCTCTACTGAGGCCAAGCACTTCATAATAATCGCGTTTATCTGCCACTGCTTTCACCTCCGTACGTTACATACTCAAATTCCTAATTCTCTGTCAAAGAAACCATTATACGATAAAACCCCAGGCTCTGACCATCCAGTTCCAGCAGATGTTTATTCTTACAATATCAGAAGGCGCATTCGCGAAGAGTGTGCAAACTGATATTACAAAAGGAAAGTCAAAACACGGGATGACCCGGTTTTGACCTTCCCTTCTTAACTATATAAGAATTTATCAGTTACGCCCTATACACTTATCGTTTAAGGTTACCCTTGATTCTTATCTTCGTCAACAACCTCATAATCAGCGTCAACTACATTGTCTTTCTTAGGAGCGCCTTCAGCAGCTCCAGCGCCACCTTCAGCACCTTGCTCTGCTTGAGCAGCTTGTTCGTACAGCTTCATGGACAACTGTTGTACAATCTCAGTCAATGCTTCTGTAGCTGCATTGATTTCTTCAAGATTGTCAGTTTCAAGTGCTGCTTTCACTTTATCTTTAGCTTCGTTTGCTTTTTCAACTTCGGAAGCATCCGCTTTATCTCCAAGATCTTTGATCACTTTCTCAGTGGAATACACGAGTTGGTCAGCGCTGTTCTTCGCTTCTACCAATTCTTTACGCTTACGGTCTTCCTCAGCGTGAAGCTCGGCATCCTTCATCATTTGTTCTACTTCTGCGTCGCTCAGACCGCTGGAAGAAGTGATAGTGATCTTTTGGCTCTTGTTCGTGCCTTTATCAGTTGCAGACACATTCACGATACCGTTGGCATCAATATCGAAAGAAACTTCGATTTGTGGTACGCCACGTGGTGCTGGTGGAATCTCGTTCAGCATGAAGCGTCCCAATGTTTTGTTGCCATTCGCCATTTGACGCTCACCTTGCAGCACGTGAATCTCTACGCTAGGTTGGTTGTCAGCAAAAGTCGAGAATACTTGAGATTTACTTGTAGGAATCGTAGTGTTACGCTCGATCATCTTCGTAAACACGCCACCTGCAGTTTCAATACCGAGGGAAAGCGGAGTTACGTCGAGCAATACAACGTCTTTTACTTCACCAGTCAATACACCCGCTTGAACAGCAGCACCCAGTGCTACTACTTCATCTGGATTCACACCTTTGTGAGGCTCTTTACCAGTAAGTTTCTTGATAGCATCTTGTACCGCAGGGATACGAGTAGAACCGCCTACCAGAACGATTCTAGTAAGGTCTGCAGGCGTCATGCCAGCATCAGACAAGGCTTGACGAGTAGGTCCCAAAGTACGTTCAACTAGACCAGTAGTCAGCTCATCGAATTTAGCACGAGTAAGGTTGATCTCTAAGTGCTGTGGTACTCCGTCAACAACTGTGATGAACGGAAGAGATACAGTAGTTGTCAGTACGCCTGACAATTCTTTTTTCGCTTTTTCAGCAGCATCTTTCAAACGTTGTACAGCCGATTTATCTTTGCTCAGATCAATGCCTTGCTCTTTCTTAAATTCGGATACAAGGTAATCCATAACCACTTGGTCAAAGTCGTCGCCACCAAGTTTGTTGTCACCGCTTGTAGCTTTTACTTCGAAGAAACCATCGCCCAGTTCAAGGATAGATACGTCGAACGTACCGCCACCAAGGTCATAGACAAGGATCGTTTGATCTTCAGATTTCTCAAGACCGTAAGCCAAAGCTGCAGCAGTTGGCTCGTTCACAATACGTAGAACTTCCAAACCTGCAATTTTGCCTGCATCTTTAGTAGCTTGACGCTGGCTGTCATTGAAATAAGCAGGAACTGTGATAACAGCTTGAGTAACGGTTTGGCCAAGATATGCCTCTGCATCGGATTTCAGCTTTTGCAGAATCATTGCTGAAATTTCTTGTGGAGAGTATTCTTTACCATCGATGCTTTCTTTATGGTTCGTACCAATATGGCGTTTAATCGAGCTGATCGTACGATCAGGGTTAGTAATTGCCTGGCGTTTAGCTGTTTCACCGACGATACGTTCGCCGTCTTTCTTAAAACCTACCACCGAAGGGGTTGTACGCGCGCCCTCTGGGTTTGGAATTACAACGGCTTCGCCGCCTTCCATTACGGCAACGCAAGAGTTCGTGGTTCCTAAGTCAATACCGATAACTTTACTCACAATAATTTGCCTCCTCTAAAGGTATATGGAGCATTCGCTCATTAAAATAATAAAATATTTAAAAATTCGGTTGGTACCGATGGCGGACAGATACTGCCCGTCCTATATATACAGATTACATGCTGACTTTGACCATAGCAGGACGAAGGACTCTATCTTTCAGGAGATATCCCTTTTGGACCTCTTCCGTTACGATACCCTCTTCGTACTCCTCGCTCTCCACCTGCATAATAGCCTGATGGTATTCAGGATTAAAAGGCTGGCCTACTGTTTCCATAGCCGTAAGTCCCTCGGACTTCAATACCCCATCTAGCTGACGGAAAATCATATCAACACCCTTAACGAAAGCTTCGGACTCAGGGCTACTAGGAGTAGTGACTAACGCACGCTCGAAATTGTCCAGTACTGAAAGCAATTCAGTCACGAGCTTGGAGGTGGCATATTGAGCCAACTCTTCTTTCTCCTTCTGAGTACGACGACGGAAGTTATCAAAATCAGCCTGCGCACGCAGCGCACGTCCTTGATATTCGTCAGCGAGATCCTGCAGACGTTTTACCTCCGCACCTGTGCCTGAAGCACCTTCACTAATTTCTTCTGTCGTAAATGAGTTGGTTTCAGAAGCTACATTAGCCTCAAGTTCCTCATTTATCAAATCATCTTTGAATTCATTAGCATCTTGAACTTGTTCCTTTTTCAAGTTGTCTTCACCTCCTTAAAATCATTCACGTTATCAATGTTGACTCTGTTCACTTATACCAGTGTGCCAGCATCGCTGTCAAATCTCGGGATAAAATGCCCAAGATCCCCATCACTCTTGCATATTCCATTCGTGTCGGACCAAGGATACCTATGCTCCCCAGTGCCTGCCCATCAAGAGAATAAGTGGCGGTGATCAGACTGCAGTTAGCGAACGCTTCATGATTGTTCTCCGTCCCTATTCGGACCTGGATACCTGTGCCGCCTGTTGTAGGGGCCAGCATTTTGAGCAATGTAGGCGTCTCTTCCAGCAGATCAAGAATGCTTTTCACCTTGTCAACGTCTTTGAACTCAGGCTGTGTAAGCATATTCGTGGCTCCACTAAGATAGATACGCTGCTCTTGATCACTTTCCAGCGCAATGTCCAGCACTTGCATTAATTCTTC
This sequence comes from Paenibacillus sp. FSL K6-2859, assembly GCF_038008265.1. Classification (NCBI taxonomy): domain Bacteria; kingdom Bacillati; phylum Bacillota; class Bacilli; order Caryophanales; family Paenibacillaceae; genus Paenibacillus; species Paenibacillus sp. FSL K6-2859. Next base: position 5,354,899 of record NZ_JBBOYU010000001.1, read on the forward strand.
ATAATGTGAGATGTGACGCTGCATTTCCTCGCCAAGCTCGGAATACAGCCGAGTCTTCAGCTTATAGAGTGGTACATTGACCAGCTTACTATTCAGTAGGTTAACCACTTTCTCCATCTCGGAAACGGATATCTCCGGTGGAATGTTCACCGTACGGTTCTCAACTTGACCCGTACTTGTAACAATAATCGCTACAGCGGTTTTATCATCTAGTGGTAACAACTGAAAATGACGCAATGATGTATGAAAAACCTCCGGTCCCAAAAGGATGGAAGTGTAATTCGTCATATTGGAAAGAATCATCGCCGCATGTTGGATTACCTGCTCCATCGCATTCAGCTTCTCGGCAAAAAAAGCGCGGATCGTGCCCATCTCTGCCGTTTCGGCGGAATTCCACGGTACCAGATGATCCACATAATATCGGTATCCTTTATGGGAAGGAATTCTCCCTGCCGATGTATGAGGCTGCTCGAGATAACCCAAATCCTCTAGGTCAGCCATTTCATTTCGAATGGTCGCAGGGCTGTACCCTACATCACCCCGTTTAGAAATGCTGCGAGATCCTACCGGTTCTGCGGATGAAATATAATCATCTACAATTGCATTTAGTATCATTCTCTGGCGATCAGTTAACATGTTATCCCCTCCTATCGGCTGTTGGCTCCGATTCGTTAGCACTCGACTCAGATGAGTGCTAACCACTAATACAAAAATACCAAACTGACATTGACATTGTCAAGTGAGTTCAGCATCTTAAGTACTACTTTGTAGTTTTAAATCATAATCGATTACTCCTGTGCTTCCAATACTCCGTCTGTAGTAATACTGGCAGTATAAGTTGAGCCGTCCCATATTACCGCATTCTGTATAGATTCTGCAACAAATCTTAGTGGAACAAGAATGGTTCCGTTCTGCAGAAAGGATTGACCATGTAAAGCTCTAGCCTTACCATTATATATGACCTCACTGCTGCCCAACTTTAGTTCAAACTCCTTATTGCCCTTCACTCCTGATACGGTTTTGGTTTGGTTATTCCACTCATAAGCTATCCCTAATTTTTCACAAATCGTTCTAATCGGAACATACACAACTCCGTTTATATACTGGGGTTGGACAGAAAAATCCACTTTCTCGTTATCAATATTAATGGTAATAGGTTTATCCGCGGCAAAAGCTTGTATTGGTATTACAAAAATAAGCAACAGAGTTAGCAAATATACCGCAGTTCTGTTTGTACGACTCATCCTAATTCCCTCCATTCGATTAAGTAACCAACATTCCAAGATTCATCATTACATTTATTCAAAAAAATCCCAATCTAAAGTATAAAGTAGCACCATCTTTCTGTCCATTCATATAATCCATTCTACAATAACAGAAAAAACACCCCCAATAGTCGGATAACAGACTAATGGAAGTGCATTATATTCATAATAAGCGACTACACGCTCAGTTCAGCATCTTAAGTACTGCTATTTCATCGCAGGCATGCTGCTTTTTACAATTCACGCAATCTGTCCATACCTTTTCGGGAAAAATCTCTTTCTCCACGACTTCGAATCCATTTCTTAGAAAGAAATCAACGGCGTAGGTTAGTGCCATGACTTTAGGGATTTTCTGGTTTCTGGCTTCCTCCACCAATTTCGCCAAAATCATAGAGCCTATACCTTTTCCCTTACCCTCGTCATTCAAGCCGATCGAGCGAATCTCAACGAGATCATTCCCGAGCTTAAAAAGCGAACCACAGCCTACGAATCTACCCTCGATTTCGGCAATCACAAATTGATCGATCTGGCGAGTCAGCGCCTGCCTGGAACGGGGCAACATGATCCCGCGCTGTGCGTATTCTTCTATCATCAGATACAACGGTTCAACATCTTCTATCACAGCGTTTCTGCAAATCACCTGTGCATCTCCTGCAGGAGACGAATGGCGGATCATTTCCGTTTTGGCAAGCACTTAAATTCACCCCTCTGTTGATAATATGAATAAATATACAACAGAGTGAATTACAATTCAAGAGGTATTTTAAAATTAAACCTCTGTCAGTGCGCCTACAAATTCTGCGAAAACATCATTCCCAAAAAGGATTCCTTGCTTGCTGAGTCGGTAAGTACCCTCTTCGTGCTCAAGCAGACCCGCGTGCAGCATCTTATGCAAGGATTTCGCAAATACATCCTCCATCGAACGCCCAAATTGCGCCTGAAAAGCCTCATTAGAGACACCATTATGCATTCGCAAGCCAACCATCATAAAGTCCTCCATCGCTTCTGCTTCAGTGATGGGGTATGCGTCTAATCGAGGCAGGCCTTTGCGTGTTGCTTCAATATAAGGATTTACGCCCTTAACATTAATATGCCGCTGGCGCCCCACATATCCATGTGCTCCTGCTCCAAGACCATAATAATCTTCATTACGCCAGTAAGTGATATTGTGACGACTCTCCTTGCCTGGTTTTGCGAAGTTACTGATTTCGTATTGGTTATAGCCCGCTTCCTTCATCGATGACATCAACAAGAGGTACATTTGCAGTTCGTCTTCTTCATTAGGAAGCGGAAGTTTGTTCTTATTAAATAGGGTGTGAAAAAGAGTGTTCTCCTCCACCTTCAAGCTGTAAATAGAATAGTGGGGTAAATCTAGCTCGAGCGCCTTGCGAATACTTTCGCTCAGCATCTCGACTGTTTGGTTCGGTAAACCAAACATAAGGTCAACCGACAGGTTGTTAAGTCCGACTGCTCTAGCATTCTCTAAACTGCGATATACATCATCAACATTATGAATCCGGCCAATGCCCGTAAGGAGTTCGTTCTGAAACGCCTGAACACCAAAGCTCACCCGATTCACGCCGCCTTCTTTCATAACCGTCAACTTATCTAAATCCGTTGTTCCCGGATTCGCTTCCATGGAGAACTCGATATCTTTATCCCAGTTCGGGAAATGTGTTCGAACAGATTTTAGAAAATAAGCCATCTCATCCGGTTTCAGTACAGTTGGGGTTCCACCACCGACAAAGATTGTTTTGATGACACCCGGAGGGGTGATCTTGACGGTCTGCTCCATTTCCCGATCCAAAGCCTCCAGATAATCCATCACCGGCTGATCCTTGAGAACGTAGGAATTAAAATCACAATAAAAGCACTTATTGGTACAAAAAGGAATATGAATGTATACGGCCTCAGGGGGACGGCCGTTAGTATTCGTGGTCATTAGCTGTCTCCTTTATATAAAAATATCGTTTGATTAGTGTAATCTAAAAAACAAGAAAAGGGAAGCCTGACGGCTCCCCCTAAGGATGATCATTCATAAATGAACACTATTTTAAAATACAAAAAATATAAGTTTTTACGTTATCCTATATTTTGTGTTTCTCGTAGAAACAGATACCGTCCCTATAGGGACGGCTAAGCCATTTCTTCTTAATATATCCGCATTTCCACGAGTTCTGCACGTTCTCCTCCGTTAGTTTCATAAATGACGATCCGAACAGCGTCCGTAAAGACAGGCTTCTCTAAACGATGTCTGTTCTTCCGGCGATGATTGTCTTTGACACGGAACATGACTTGCCACACGCCATCAATGAGCAACTCTACATCGTAAGCCTTTACTAGTTCAGGAATCACTAGAAATGGCGTTTCATGGTGATGTAAGTTAATAAGATCCTCATTAACATCATCGTTAAAGGTAAAATGAATTTCAGATACTGAAGCAGCATCCGGCAGACGCGCCTCTAACCACTCCGTTCTACCGGCAGTCATCGGCTCAGAAACCCAGCTATGTGGCCCTGCAAAAGGCCGGACATACCCGTCAGTGACTTTGGATGCAGCATATGCGGATGTTTCAACCGCAAAGCAGAAATGCCTGCGTACAAGCTGTTTCATGCTCCACTCCATCACCGGCTGATCTGGCTGATGATCCTCCAGCGCTGAATCGACTACAGGTTTAACGCCTCGCTCAAATGTAATAACACCTGTGATTGGGGTTTCTGAAATATGCAATTGAATATGCTCATTAGCTCGAATAATAGCGAAGATATTACATTCACCGATTGAACTCCACTGCTCCTCTTGTACCGGAACATCAACCCATTGCTGTTCCCCAGCTTGTAGTATTACAACATCAACCTGTCTACACTCTGCTGGAACGTAATTTTCCGCACGCCCAGTCGTCCATAGCTCAACGGTCAGCTCTGACTGAGTACTTGCTGACACAAGCAGCTTCAACCCCAGGATATTCCCTTCAACCGGAAACAAAATTCCTACGTCATGAGAAAGCTCATATGCTTCAGCTGGACGATCCAGTAATATGCCTTTCATCGTACTGGACGCATGAATCTCACTATTTCTCGCGAGGTCTAAAGGATCTTCGTTACGCAATCCAATAATCGAAGCATCTTGCTTTAACATCACCTGTTGCAATTCATGCATATGTTGCTTCCGAATTTCACGAGGGGTTACACCTTTGATGACGGATAATGCTGCACCTGTTCCAGCCGCTTCACCCATGATCGCACAGGTCGCCATGACGCGAGTTGTTCCAAAAGCCACATGAGATGCGCTGATATTCCGACCCGCGAAAAGTAGGTTCCGCACATTCTTCGAATAGAGTGAACTAAATGGAATATGATAGATCCCATTCGCATGCAGATGCTTCGAGCCGCTCTCTTGTGCGTACATCCCTTGCGGTGGATGCAAATCAATCGACCAACCTCCGAATCCAATCCGGTCTTCAAATTCACGCTGCGCGAGAATATCATTTTGCGTTAGAATCGTGTCGCCAACAAACCGTCTGTATTCACGTTTACCCGGAATCGAGCCAACCCACTCCAGCGTCATATTTTCGGCATCAAAATGACCTGAATTTTTAATATAATCCCAAATCCCATAAATAACAGAGGATAGCTCATCACGTATTCGTTCATTCTCATCCACCGTATCAAGCTCACCGCCCCACTCAATCCACCAGTAGTGACAGCCTGAATCTCCACTCCGAATGACCCGACGGATCGGGATCGACGTTGTCGTGATAACCTTCGCGAACGATGGTGCAACATAACGTACCGGTTTTCCTGTATCCTGTGTATAAAACAATAATGTACTGCCTAATGTGATGTTATCAGGCACTTCTGGTGCCCATTCCTCATTAAATTCATGCCGGGCTTCACGTCCTAACCGGAAATCAGCCCCTGCTAGAAAGCCTACCAAACCATCACCCGTACAATCGATGAACGCCTCACTCTCGAACGTAATCAACCGCTCAGATCCCATCATCCAACCGATCACACTGCGAATCGTACGATCCCCTTCCTCACCTTCCGCTTCCACTTCGCGTACATCGGTATTTAGAAACAAGCTGATATTCGACTCTGCCTTCACGGCTTCGAGTAAGGTTAGATCCCATAAGTATGGATTTCCTTCCGGGTTCCGGTATTGATTCTCGATGAATAACTCACCCATAATGCCTGTCTCACGTGCATATCGATTTACACCATGTCCTGTTGCACCACATACCCATACCCGAACCTCTGAACTCGAGTTACCACCAAGTACAGGACGATTCTGCACTAGCGATACTGTTAACCCAAGGCGCGCTGCAGCGATCGCTGCGTTCATCCCTGCAAGTCCCCCACCGACTATTGTTACATCGGATTTAACCGTTTCTGTTCTCATGTTAAGTATCCCTCCTAAAGTTAGCCTTTCACAGCCGAACTTGAAATCCCTTGAATAATGTATTTCTGACCCACAAAGAAGATAATAATCATTGGAATTATCGCAGCCGATGAAGCAGCCATCATCCCGTTGTAGTCCACATTGTTCTCAAGAATAAAATTCTGCAATCCAAGCGGAATGGTATATAGCTTAGGACTTTGCAAGAATACAAGCGCATTCTCATAATCATTCCATTGCCAGGAGAAATCGAGGATAGCAAACGTTGCTATTGCTGGCTTCGCTAATGGCAGAATTAAGCGAAAAAATATTTTGTAATGCCCCGCCCCATCCAAAAAAGCAGATTCCGTAATTTCCTTAGGAATGCTCATGAAGAACTGCCGAAGCATAAATACACCGAAGATCGAGAACATGGCTGGCAGGATGAGCGCCCAATGCGTATTGTAAATCCCCACCCAGTTAAACATGATAAACTTTGGAACAAAAAGCACCTGAGGTGGGACCATCATCATCGATAGATATATGACAAATAGTCCATCTCGCCCTTTGAACGACGTACGTGAAAATCCGTAAGCGGCAAGGGCAGATAGAAACACAGCCCCCACAGTTCCAATCATTGAAATCTTAAGAGAATTTAAATAATAAGGAACAAAATCATGGCTTCCTGTCCACACCCGGATATGATTGCTCCAGTTGAGAGATGAAGGCAGCCATTTGTTAAACACCTCGGCAGGTGTCTGAAAGGATGTGCTGAGCATCCATAGAAAAGGCACAATCATAAATAGTCCTAGAATAAACATGATGATCGTTACTGGCAGTTTCACCTTCATGTTTCCTGCATTTTCATTCATACCGCCTGCTCCTTTAATTTATGGTTTCAGGGCCCCCGCAAAACCCCACTTTATGGGGTCATTTAGTAATGAACCCAGCGCTTTTGGCCGATCCACTGAAAGACTGTAATGACGAGAATGACGGCGAACAAGAACCATGAAATGGCTGAAGCGTATCCCATATCGTAATAACTGAATGCTGTTTTATAAACGAATAGTGATAAGACCGTCGTACTTCCGCTAGGACCTCCAGCCGTAATGGCTTGAATAATCGAGAATGATTTCATCGTCATAATTAATCCGGTAATCATTAATAGGAAGGTTGTTGGACTAACAAGAGGCCATACAATTTTCCATGTTGTTTTGAATGTGCTTGCACCATCAATCCGAGCAGCTTCCAGCTGTTCTGTCGAAATTTCCTGTAGTGCTGCTAAATAGATGATCATATTGTAGCCAAGCATCAGCCAGATTTGTACGATATCAATGGCATACATTGCGGTTTCCGTATCCGCAAACCAGCCTGGCGGCGATGTTATGCCAATCCAGCGAAGCATTTCATTGATGGGTCCCTGTGAAGGCTGAAATAACAGCATCCAGACAAATGCAATGGCTACTCCACTGGAGATATACGGTAGGAAGAACATTCCACGTAATACGCCTTTAAGATACACACTGCGGTTTAGAAATAGCGCTACAATAAAGGCGAGCACCATCGATACTGGAACCGATATCAGGAATATCACCGTATATTTGATCGAGGCATAGAAATTATCGTCATGGAACAACCGTTTGAGATTATCCAGCCCAGTAAATTGCCAATTTGGATTTGAAAATTGATAATTCGTAAACATGAGAACAAAGGAATAGATTGCAGGAATAATAAAGAATAAGAGAATACCAATCATATTCGGAAGAATAAAGGTCATGCCGATCCAGCCTTGTCTGTCCATCCAGCTTCTCCGCTTCACGGTATCGCCGCCTTTCGTATGCTGAAAAATGGGTATACGAAAGAGAAGAACGAAGAAATCTTCCTCCTTCTCTTTTGTGTTAACTATTTCATTATTTCAATAACTCTTGCGAACGGGTTTGCATATTCTTCATCGTGGTTTCAATATCTTGCTTATTTAAGAAGTATTTTTCATACTCTTCTTTACGTGCATCAATGGCTTGTTGAGTTACATTTAGCTGGAAGGATGGGAATTTGCCGAATACAATTTTATTCATTGAATCTGTATCATATTTGTCTTCCACACCCTTCATGAGAAGGCTCATTGCTTCCTTACTATCTACACTCTTAGAGGCTGGAATACGACCACCGCTTGCCATTGGCAGCATACCGCCATCCGCATACCATTTTGCGAACTCCCAAGCTGCATCCAGGTTCTTGGATTTCGCATTAAGAGCAAGCATGTCACCCACACCGCCCGAATATTTATAATCCTTTTGATCTTTATTCACTTTTGGAATCGCAGCGAACGCGGTTTTGAAATCATGCGGATAGTCTTTCAAGTTGTTCGCATTTCGGAAAATAAACTCACCTGCTGCCAGCATTGCCGCTTTGCCTTGCAGGAACATGGTATCAACCGGCATCTTACTGGTCAGTTGCTCGCCATATTCCGGTGTGGATTTGTCCACGAACATCATGTTATGCAATATTTCCAGGTGTTCTTTCCATAGATCATTTCCAAAGTTTGAAGTACCATCCGCCTGTTTCACACCCATTCCAGCAAGCGTACCGTCCATCGTTGTTGAGAAGGAGGAATCTGCCTGCAATAATCCGTACACACCAGGCTTCGTCAGCTTCTTCGCATACTCCTCAAGATCTGACCAGGTCCAGTCCACCGCAGGAATCGGTAATCCTGCTGCATCCAGCATATCTTTGTTCAACCATACAAACGCCATATTTTTCTTTGTTGGAATCCCATAGTACTTATCATTGATTTTCCACATCGCTGCGTCCTCGCCGATCTGGCTGTCGATGTCATAATCTGTTTTCGTGCTTAGATCCAAGGCAACGCCTGCATCCATACGTTTCTGTAAATGAGCAAGATCGTAGTTCATGAAAAGGTCTATGTTTTGATTGGTCATCAAGGCAGTGTCCAGCTTTAAGTTTCCAGCATCGTCATTTACATTACGGATATACTCGACTTGAATGTCTGGATGATCTTTATTCCAGTTATCAATTACAGCTTGAGGCCCGGCTTCTGCAGGAACGGCCCCCCACATCGTAAGCTTTATTTTCTCCTTTGCTGTTTGTCCATTTGCACTGCCCTGCGCATCATTACTTCCACTAGTACCACAACCAGCCAGCATCGTACCTGCTAATAAGACAGAAAGCACTGCAGGAACCCACTTTTTCTTCATCGATATCTTCCCCCTTGGAAGGATTATGTGTTGTGCTCTACGTCTATAACTTTATCATCAGAGCGGATTCTGGGGGATGAACTACATTTGGGAAACTATAGAACGTTTTTTGGTTCTTTGCGAAATTCATTTGGCGTGACGCCACACCACTTTTTGAAAATTTTAATAAAATAATTATCGTTCTCAAAGCCCACCTGCTGACCAATCTCACTAATCGTTAGCTTCGTCTCGGCAAGCAGCATTTTTCCAGCCTGAATACGCCGCTCTTGGATATAATTCGTCAACGTTTTCCCTGTCTTTTTCTTGAATAAGTCACTTATATAGCTGGCATCCATTCGTATCAGCTCTGACATGGATTTGAGCGAGATGTCCTCAGAATAATGCTCTTCAATGTAAGCAATTATTTTGTTCATCTCCACATGGTCTGTCGGTCCCGTTTGTTGCTTCTCAGGAAACCATTTATCTGCCTTCTTCATCTTCACCATTCGCTCCAGCTCGGCATGAACCTTATCCATGGTCTGCTTCAAACCTTGTAGATCTAAAGATAGCTTCAGAATGTAGTCCGAAGCTCCAAATACGATTGCTTGCCGAGCGTATTCAAATTCACTCAATGCGGTCAACATTACAAATCGGCAGTCGAAGCCTTCCTCTCGCGCAACTTGAAGGAGCTTCACCCCATCCATCACTGGCATATTGATATCCGTCACTACCACATCAGGTCGAAGCTCACGAATCATTTGTAAGCCTGCTTCTCCATTCTCCGCCTCACCTATAATTTCAAACGGGATTCCAGCCTTTAAGAATAACTTCCGTATACTTTTAACCGCGGGTTGTTCATCATCCACAATTAACGTTCTCCACATGTGAGCTAACCTCCATCGTAAGGTTTTGAAATAAGAAGTGGAAAATGGATAATCACTTCAGTTCCTGTGTCTGATGATACAATGTCCATGCCTGTCCGTTGATTCTTGAACAACAGCTCTAAGCTCTCCCTAATATTCTGAACACCGATTCCTTTTCGTTTCCGTGCAGCCTTATTCAGCTGTGCTCTCTCTATCCCCATGCCGTTATCTTTAACCTGCAGATATAGTTGTTGTCCAGTCACCTTAGCGGAAATATCAATTCTCCCTTGTTTCACAGACTGACCGAAGCCGTGAATCAAGCTATTTTCAATTAAGGGCTGAAGACAGAATTTAGGGATTAATGCGTATTGCAGCTCCTCGTTGATATCATATTGAATCTCAATCCCATGTCCGAAGCGTTGCCGCTGAATCTCCATGTAAGATTCAATCAGTACGATCTCATCCTTTAACAGAATCAAATCCACTTCCGTATTTAATGTTGTTTCCAATATTTTGCCTAGTGCAACACAAATTTCATAAATTTCATCATCATCTTTATCTAAGGCGATACTCTTTATCGTATTCAATGTATTTAGTAGGAAATGCGGGTTCATCTGCGAGAGCAACACCTGAAATCGAACGAATTGCTTCTGTTTTTCTTCAAGCTGAAGTCGCTGCAACAGCTCATTTAAATCATGAATCATTATATTGAAACTCTGAGTCAGCGCAAGAATCTCTCCCCGCCCTTGCTCGGGTAATTTCATTTTGAGATTCGTTTTAGCGGTCATCTCCATCTTCTTCTGCAGCTTCTTTAGCGGCACTGTAATCGTCGATGATATAAAATAAGTTAATAGAACAAATAGCAGTAGTATGACTCCAAATACAGCAAAAAATCGTTGCTTCTGCTTGTACACCTCAAGAAATAGCTGATCTAGCTGTACCTTTTTAACGACATAACCATTCAACTCTTCGATGTAGCTGTATGTGTATAAGCTTTTCTCCTTCGGATCGATGATGGATGCCGCACGCTCTGTCTGCCGCTGGTTGGCGCTCTTCACAATACTCTGCGCAATATCAGGTGAAAAGGTCTCATCCTTATCCGGATTAAGCATCACTCTCCCTGAGGCATCGAGCAGAAAAAAAGCCCCTTCCTGCTTACTCCCTAACGTTGATCTAGTAAACCACTCCTCATAATCGATACTTAGTCTTGCATAGGCATAAATGTTAAAACCATTATCACGCATAACCTCATAGAGACTAAGCATTTTCTTACTTGTTGTACTTTCCCGGACTACATTATTCTTGTCATTCGGATTCCATATATATCGATTCGCTCCTTCTCGCTTCAATGCTTGAACCCAATCCTCCGATTGGATTTCGTCGTAGCTCAAGGTTTCCCTTGGCATAAAGGAAGTGTATGCGTTTCCATGAAGGTCGATTAAAGTATAATATACCGTCGCTCCACTCATGAAGAATGTATTTTCAATCGCTCCAAACTTGTTTTCAACGAGCTTTTTTCTCGTGATTTCATCAGATTGCTCGGGATTCTTCATTATCGATAAAATCGTTGTATCTTGTTCAAGTAATGACCCAGTTTTCATAACGAGACTCATGAGATCAACAAAACCATTCTTAATCCCAATAAGCTGCTCTATGTTCTTCGTTTCCGCATTATCCTGAAGCATTTGTTCTGTCTCTTTGAAGTTATACAGAACGAGCATGGCAATGGGTGATAGTACTAACAGTAAGAAAGCTAACAAAATCCGATTCTTAAAGGTACTTGGCGTAAGTTTCAAATATAATCGCTTCAAACGAAAACTCCCCTTACATTTTTTGTGCATACACTTCGTTTGATAATTTTTCAAGCCGCAGCTCTCGCGCTATCTTTTTGTCTTCACCAAAAGCGGCTCTTCTCCCCTTTTATTCTAAACTTCTCCTGCTAAAAAAAATAGAGCCGGGATTACCTCCCAGCTCTACCTAATCTTATTCTTTTATTAGAACGTATTCCATTTCGTTACCTCATCCACGGATAGTCGAACCGTAGGACGCCCAGGCTTCGCAGCCTTACCCAGCGCTATCAACATAATATTCTCATAGCTTACGGGTACATTAAAGGCTTCGTTTAATTTCACTGCATCATAGCCACCCATTGCCACGGTATCATACCCCTTCGCACGTGCGGCAAGCATCAGTTGCATACTTACTAATCCACCATCAACATGAACGATCTTCTTCAAGGTTTCCTCGCTCATACTACGGTAGCCGTTATCTACTGAATTGATCATCATGGTCTTCACTTCATCTGTCATAAAACCCGCTTCAACCGAGCGTGAATAAATTTTTTCGCCTTCATTAAACCACTCCAAATCACCGAATACGGCAATAACCGCAGAGGCATCTGCAATCTGCTGCTGATTATAAGCGATAGGAAGTAGCTTATCCTTCAAATCCTGCTCATCAATAACCAGGAACCGCCAAGGCTGCAAGTTGCTAGAGGATGGCGATGTGATCGCTACTTTCAGAATATCTTCAATTTCTTCTTTCGAAATTTTGACGGCTGGATCATAATAACGTACAGAACGACGATCCTCTAATACCGTGAAAAATTCCTGTTGTTTCTCAACCTGTGTAGACATATAAATTACTCCTCCAATATTATCTTTACTGTGTCTAATTTATCACAGTTAAGACCTACGACCTTAACTGTGTTATATTACGCACAGTATATTCCTGATAAGTTAAACTGTCAATAGAGCTCATAAGTTCGCTCTAGCAAGTCCAGAATCGTATATCTCTGCAATGTATTGTATATACTTTGGTCCATTTCTTCAGTCAGCTCTTCAATAATAGACTTCATCTTAGTTCCAAATAAATGTTCCCCTGTTGCATCTAACATGATCTGACAACGTGTTTCTGCAATCTGAAGTGCATGGTATACTTCCCCGAGCAAAATGGTCTCCGCAGGACGGCTTAACTTATATCCGCCATCACGTCCTTCACGCGTTTCAAGGATGCCAGCACCTGCTAAGACAGATAGAATTCGTCGCAGAAGTGTCGCCTCGGATTGAATCGATCCCGCAATATCATTACTCGTGCACGTTGTATTCTCCTTGGCAAGGATCACCAACGCTTGAAGCGCTAAGCTAAATGTCTTATAGGTAGAGGGGCAGGATTTAATTTGCTTCTTGATAGATGACTGATCTTGCATATTCCCTTTTCCTCCTTCGGCAGTGCGATATTCCCCTGCATTTTATCGTAAACATTGCCTTGTCGCAAGCCTTCAAATAAGAAAACTCCCCCACCATTTCACCTTTCCGGTGGGTATACGGTGGGGGAGACTTCATCCTGGATGCTCCAGATTTGTTATTCGTCGATTTTCAGTACGGCCATGAATGCTTCTTGTGGTACCTCGACACTGCCGACTTGCTTCATGCGTTTCTTACCTTCTTTTTGTTTCTCAAGCAGCTTACGCTTACGCGAAATATCACCGCCGTAACATTTAGCAAGTACGTTTTTGCGCATCGCCTTAACGGTTTCACGCGCAACGACCTTCGTACCCACAGAGGCTTGAATCGGCACTTCGAACATTTGGCGAGGGATAATCCCACGTAGTTTCTCACAGATGATACGACCGCGGTTGTATGCACGATCACGGTGAACGATAAAGGACAAGGCATCAACCTGCTCATTGTTAAGCAAGATATCCATCTTGACCAGATTCGAACGACGGTACCCGCAAATTTCATAGTCGTAGGATGCATAACCTTTTGTACCTGATTTCAACTGATCAAAGAAATCATAAACGATTTCAGACAGTGGGATCTCGTAAGTAATCGTTACACGGTTAGTATCAAGATACTCCATATTTACGAACTCGCCACGTTTGTTCTGACACAGCTCCATTACAGTACCTACAAAGTCGTTAGGCACGATGATTGCTGCTTTAACATAAGGCTCTTCAATGTAGTCAATCGTTCCGATTTCCGGATAATGTGACGGGTTGTCAATTTGAATCATTTCGCCATTGGTCAGCATGATTCGATAAATAACACTCGGTGCAGTTGTAATCAGCGGCAAATTGAACTCGCGCTCAATCCGCTCTTGAATGATCTCCATATGCAAGAGTCCAAGGAATCCGCAACGGAAACCAAATCCAAGCGCGCTCGAGCTTTCCGGCTCAAAGCTTAGCGAAGCATCATTCAGCTGGAGCTTCTCAAGTGCCTCACGAAGATCGTTATAATCGGAGGTTTCAATAGGATATAACCCGCAATATACCATCGGGTTGATCTTACGGTAGCCTGGTAGCGGCTCAGCAGTAGGATTCTTTGCGTCAGTGACAGTATCACCGACACGGGTATCTCCAACATGCTTGATCCCAGCTACGATAAATCCAACATCCCCGATGTTCAATTCATCGACAATGGTCATACGCGGCATAAATGCACCAACTTCAATGACCTCGAAGGTCTTCTCCGTTGCCATCATCTTAATCTTCGATCCCGCACGGATCTTCCCGTCCATTACGCGCACATAGACGATAACACCTTTGTAAGGATCGTAATGAGAGTCAAAGATCAACGCTTTAAGCGGCTCTTCTGAATTACCGGATGGCGCAGGAACCTGCTTCACCACCTGCTCCAGAATTTCCTTGATCCCGATACCGGCTTTGGCAGAGGCCATTACCGCTTCACTGGTATCCAGTCCGATAACATCCTCAATCTCCTGCTTTACCCGGTCTGGGTCAGCGTTTGGTAGATCAATTTTGTTGAGGACAGGCAGAATTTCCAGGTTGTTATCCAGCGCAAGATACACATTGGCAAGCGTCTGTGCTTCAATCCCTTGTGCCGCATCTACTACGAGCAACGCGCCTTCGCATGCTGCAAGACTGCGGGAAACCTCATAGGTGAAATCGACGTGCCCCGGTGTATCAATCAAGTTGAGATAGTATTCTACACCATCGTCTGCACGATAGGTTAAACGTACGGCTTGCAGCTTGATTGTGATACCGCGTTCGCGCTCCAGATCCATCTGATCGAGTACCTGTTCCTGCATTTCACGCGTGGTTAGTGCCCCCGTGTATTCCAAAATGCGGTCAGCTAGTGTCGATTTACCATGGTCTATATGTGCAATAATCGAGAAATTGCGAATTTGTTGTTGTCTTTTCTGAACGTCAGTCATTCCTTACCCCCACAGACAGCCTGATATTAATCCACTTATTATAACAGTACAAGCTTACTCCATCAATCCCGCCCTTACGTAAAACAGAAGAAACAGCTATTCACGTACCCGTGAAATAACTGTTTCTCCTGAAATCATTGTGATTCTTCCGCAGAATCGAACAATGAGACTACCCAGCGTATGCCCTTCTGAGAAGCCTGCTGCAAAAGGCCTGCCGTTTTATCCGCTATCACATCGACTGTCGGCTTTTGTTCCTCGGGAATCAGAATCTGCTCCGGAGTTTTCGTATTATCCCCATCTACCACTTGCTGAGGAAGATCTTCAGTTGGCGCAGGATTGCTATTCTGAGGCAATGGAGAAACAGGCGTATATGCACCTGTGATAGGGTCGATCACCATCGGAACATACACATAAGTCTGCCCACCTTGTGTAACCCCATTCTTAATCGGCTGAGATTGCATGCCCGTCACTTGACTGGTTGGCGTAGTCGATAGGTCGGTCCAGCCTGGTAGCAGCTTAGAGACGGTTGCGCCTCCGCTGCCACTGAACTGCATACCTAACAGTATGCCAACCCCTGCCCAAATACCGACCATAACCAGTTTTTTACCGAAACGAGACATGTAATCCACTCCTTCTTAAATACTTGGTAATAAGGTTGTTTATTCTAATGAAATATCTATAGCTTAAGAAGCTCCGTTCGACTTTTGAGGTGCTGTAGCATTTACCTTCTCCGAGTCATGACTGCTCCAGTACACATCCGCAATAGCATCTGCCAAAATATCAGCCGTACGCTTCAATTCCTCTGCTGTATTATCAATACCGCCCACTTCAATCAAGACACTATTAGGTGAGAGGGTTTGGTTGTACTCCCCGTTGTTTCCTTTACCCGCAGCTTTTCCCCATATTCCGCGAGATATTCCTGGGTAACTCTTTTCAATCGTTTGATGAATCTTGTTTGCAAACTCTTCGTTCTTCTTCCAATCTTTATTCGCATGTCCAATAATAAAATACACCTGAGCGTAACTTTTCCCATCAATCGTTGCAGTTGTTTTGCCGTGACGCTGTGAGTCGCGGTGAATGTCGATAAGTTCACTCATTTCTTGATTTGTGCTCATTGCTGATTTAACCAACATTCGGGAATACTTATAGGAAAAATTCCAGTTATAGTCGGCAATTTTAGTTGGAAAATCATCTTTGGCATGAACGGTACCAATTCCGCGTTGTTCCAATCTTTTCGTAATATATGATCCTACCAGCATTACATTTTTAGAAGAAACCGCCGAGCTTGGATTTTCGTTCGCTACGCCTAGTAGAGGGTTAAAGGCCTCCCGTGGATGTGAATGATAGATAAGGATCCGTTTAACCGAGGTGTCCTTGGGATTATCTGTCTCGCTTTGCGGATCACTCTTATCCGTACCTCCTGCAGCTGCTGATGGCTCAGGAGATGGAGCTATCGTCGCTTCAGGCTGCTGTGCTGGGGGATCTTCAGGCTTGTCCACTTCGTTTGGAGCAGACGGATCAACTTCTTCCCCGCCCTCAGCAAGTTCATCCGTTCCCGGATGATAATCAACAGGTGCTCCTGTAGAGCCGCCTGAGCCTTGTCGCAAAAGAAATGGATCATCCGCTGCCAAGCCTGGCACTTCACGAGAGACTAAACTCTTCGGATCACTTGGATTCACACTGGTCAGCAATTGAAATACAAAGGAAGTTACTTTTTCACCTGAAAAAGCGGAAGGCTCTTTCCCCTGCGGTAAATGCGGTACTTCCATCCCCAACAGCTCCATGAAAAATCCACTGGATAGCGAGGCCGCAAGCCCCTTCATAGATGGAATGGGTGAAGAGTTCAACTTCTGTCCGGCCAAACCGCCAGCTCCAAGCAGCATAAAAAATACTAGCGAACCTCCGGCGAGCAGCAGCATCGTTCTTCCCAGCGATAAAGCATCCAGCACTCTTCCACGTAAACGGCCGATGTTCCAAAGCTGAAACCATTTTTTATTCATTATATTTATGTCCTCCTCCAGCCCTCTGTAATCTCTTATACTCCAAATCTATGAGCGAAAGAGTAGTAGTAGAACCGTAAATGAGAGAATTGACATAAAGCCCGCACAGGATACTGTACATCAGCATCCCGCCGGACTGTGTGCTAGCTATGATTCAATTAGTGGGTATAAGCGCCAACATTCTCAGGATCGACCGCATCATGTAGCGCCGCATTAAGGCCACTCGCAACAATATTAGCGATGCCTTCAATAAATTCATCGATTTCCTTAGGGGTAACGATCAAATCATGTCCAAGCGGCTCCAGTACTTCCTTCACTAGTGACAGTCGCTCTTGCTCGGAAATATCGTCCAGCATCCCCATGATTTCCTTAGTATGACCCGCTCCTTTGCCAAAATGATTCTTCATCATCTCCAGCACATTATTTACAATGGTCGAAGCATAGCAAACGGTAGGAACACCGATAGCAACACAAGGAACACCCAGAATTTCCTGTGTTAATCCGCGCCGTTTATTGCCAATCCCCGAACCAGGGTGAATACCGATGTCGGCAATTTGAATCGTCGTATTGATCCGTTCCAGTGAACGGGATGCCAGCGCATCAATGGCAATGATGAGATCCGGCTTGGTACGATCCACGATCCCCTGTACAACTTCACTCGACTCGATACCGGTCAACCCTAACACCCCTGGAGCAATAGCACTTACCTTACGGTAGCCAGGAGAGACCTGATCCGGCACGAGCTCATAAAATTGCCGAGTAATGAGCGCATTCTCCACCACCAGCGGCCCCAATGAATCTGGAGTCACATTCCAGTTTCCCAGTCCAACGATCAGTACAGATGCATCCTTTCCAATCCCAATCCTAGTCAGGAAGTCCTCGAATTCGCGAGCAAAGACTTCAGCTACTTTTTGCTGCAAGCCAGTATCTCCACCGCGCAATGCCGGCACCTCAAGGGTGACATAATTCCCAATCGCGCGACCTATCGCCTGTGATCCGGCAGCGTTAGCCACACCAAGCCGGGTAACTTTTATCCCATCAGACTCTTCCACTTCTTCGTTTACACCAGGAATTGGCGTCCTTTGTGGCCCTTGAGCCATTTCCTTCGCCTCTAACGCCAAGTCCGTGCGTACCGAATATAGCTGCAGATCCGGTTCCATTGTTCCAGCCTCCTAAAAGTTTTGTAAGCATCGCTCCATTGAATTACTTCGAGCAAAACTTGCTTCGTAAGCGATACTTAGTTTTGTGAGCAGACGCTTCCCTTGAGTTACTTCAAACAAAAACTCAAATTGCAAGCTTCTGCCTATGCTCTTTTGTCGATAGTGTGCGAGAGAAAGCCCTTGTTTATGCAGGTTAAAATGGTTTAATTTGAAAGCTTTAAGTATTGCTTTTTACTACCGGTCATGCTAAACTATTTTAAGTTGTGAATCATTTGATAATGATTTCGAATGTCTTACAGGAGGTGAATGCAATGCCAAATATTAAATCCGCGGTTAAACGCGTAAACACGAACGAAAAACGCCGTGCACTGAACGCTTCCCAAAAATCCGCGCTTCGTACAGCTGTGAAAACTGCTGATGTAGCACTGACAGGTACGGAAGTTGAAACTGCTCAAGCTGCTTTCCAAGCTGCTTCCAAAAAGCTGGACAAGGCCGTAACTAAAGGTCTGGTTCATAAAAATGCGGCTGCCCGCAAAAAATCCCGCTTGGCGAAGAAATTGAACGCTCTTAAGGCTCAAGCCTAGGACGACATTCATAATGAGCAATTGAAGAACCTGACCGCTATGTTTCATACGGTTGGGTTTTTTTGTGCCTACTATTCTATAAATATAAGTAATAGTTTCCTCCTTTTAGACGTTAGTTGAATGAAAAAAACCACCTTAGAAAGGTAGTTTTCTTGAACGATCAACTTTTCTCTTTTTTCATTTCATAATAGTGATTCGTCATAAAGTTATCCACTACTTAGCTCAAGTACCTAGCCGTAACATAAACAACTCCAGACCAAGCACTTTATCTATAGCTCCTGTCTTCATTTTATAATCCAGATCAGCCAGTGCACTTAAAATTTGCCGCAGACGTTCACTTGAGAACTTGTGGGCCTGCTCCCCTGCAAGCTTTACTGCATAAGGATGAAGTCCGATCTGTGAGGCAATCTGACCTTGCGAATAACTATGAGATGATAAATCCTTCACCTGCAAAATAATCCGGAACTGCCGTGCAATCAGCGCAGCAATCTTAATGGGTTCTTCCCGCTGCTTCAACAGCTCATACAGCGTATCAAGCGCCTTATCTAGACGCAGGTTAGCGATATCCTCTACAAGCGTAAACACATTTTGTTCCGTTCCGCGATGCACCAGACTCTCTACTGCTTCTGCGTCTACGGTTCCGCCCTTACCAGCGAACAAACATAGCTTGTCCATTTCCGCGGATAAGCCCTGCAAACCTGTCCCCGCATTAGTGATAAGAATCTCTGCGGTGCCAGATGCCATCGTACAACCTCGCTCACGAATCCCTTTCTCTACCCAGCGCAGCAGCTCTTCTGCCCCTAGCGGGTTGAAAGCTAATACCGTACCCGCCGTTTTAACGGTCTTCACAATTTTCTTACGCTCGTCCAGCTTGTCATTATTCACCATAAAGACAATCACACTGAAATCTACAGGATGCTGCAAATAATCACTTAAAATATCTATACGATGCTCAAGTTTGGCATTTTCTTTTCCCGCTGTAAATAAAGATGCGTCCCGCACCAGCAATAATTTACGTTCTACCATAAAAGGTACAGTCTCTGCTTCTTCTATCACAGCCTGCACCGGCGTCTCCGAGAGATCAAAGGGAATAACTGCGAAATCACGATCCTCTTTAGCAATTAGCTGGTCTTCCAGCAATGCCGAAAATTCATTCATTCGAAATTTTTCACTGCCGTACAAAAGGTACAGCGGCGAGATTTTCCCTTGTTTGATTTCTTTTATCGCCGTTTTGGCATCCATTCCGCCACTTCCTTTTCCATTCATCTAGCCCAATTTGCCCAGATTCCTATTGTAGCAAAAAAAACGACATAAATGCACATGCAAAAACGGAGAAACTCTGGCAGCCATGGCCAAAGCCCCTCCGTTTAAGCGGCGCATCTATATAAACGCCGGAGTGAGAAGCCCTAGAAACTTCCCATCCGACGGTCATACCGATGTTCTTCAAATCCTATACTTTCCAGTTCCTGTCCGGTTGCTATAGTATATTCTGAAACTCCGAAAAATGTTCCAGCCTCAATTTAATTTGTTGACATTGAAGACGGAGTCTTCGATGGTGTCGCCCCAGGTGTTGTAACCGGCGTTGAAGAAGCTGCTGACGCTTCCTGTACAGTGTACACCTTAGTGGTATTCACACCATCTTTCTCCGTCACATACGTAAACTGCGAGCTATCCGCCGACCATTCTCCAGAAATCCAATTTCCTTCTAATGGATAAGAAGTCACTGCTGTCCTATCTTCCACAGAACCTTCGGGTAAATTCTTATAAATAACAAGCTGTAATCCAACAAACTCAACGGCATAATGCCCATCAGGGGAAGTCCAAGTCTGCACATTAGAATCATTGGAATCACTAGAAATGTTAAAGCCCATAACCTCTCTCCTAAAATCATTCGCACTATCTAATGATTCCTCCGTAGGTGGCGCTGAATCAGCTGCGATTCCTTTATCTATAGAACCAGGTTGATCCTTCTTATCAGCCTTGAACTGATTATTACTGCCAGCACTAGTATCCGGAGTTTGAACTTTCGTTACAGTATCCGGCTTCGGCGTCATAATCTTCTCCGTAGGTTTGGGCTTCACATTATTTGTTGGTTCCGGTATCGATCGTCCTCCAGATCCAGCATTAGTTTCTGTTGGAGAAGTCGGCATCGACGCAGGGTCTACCGGCCCCATCGCTCTATCTAATGCAGCGTTATCCTCATTCACATCAGGAGCAGCTGGTAGAGCCCCCGAATCGATTCCGCTATTAGCAGGCGCAGCCTCATATGAATCAGCAGAAGTAGAGGCTTGCGATTCAATAGCCATATTATCAGCACTATCGCTGGTCGCTTTACTACTATCCTGCATCATTTGTTCTACCTCTGCCCCAGGCATTTTATCCGGCATATTAAAAATAGCGATCCCTAATATTACGGCAGCTGCGATAGCTCCAATGCCTGTCCGTGCTGCTATAGAAGTTCCCTTGGAAGGTTTACCGCGGGAGCTTTCACGTGAAAATGGAACTACAACTGGTTCCTCGGTTCTCACAGCGCTTTGTTCACGGCTGCTTCGATCCAATTCTGCAAGCTGAGGTAAAATAGAGTCAACCAGACTAAACGGGGGTTTCACGTCTGGCAACTGCTCCAATTCTTTGGAGAGAAGTGTCAGCCGCTCAAAGACTTCCGCGCAGGAAGGACAATTATCGATATGACGGAACATCTCAACAATCTCATCTTGGCTCAAGTCTTGGTCTATATAGCGGTGCATCCATTCCATCACCTCCGCGCATTTCATCCCGATACACCACCTTTCTGGTACTCCTGAAGTCTATTCTGCAGCTGCTGTCTGGCCCTAAACAGATATGATTTCACTGTATTCAAAGGCAAATCCAGGCAGTCTGCAATCTCGTTGTAAGAAAAATCTTGTAAATAGCGCAGGACGATGACTGTCCGATGATGCTCGGGCAATTGATCAATCGCTTCACGTATATCCTCAGCTAAATAAGAAGACAGAACCTCACGTTCCACATTGTGTTTATCCTGAAACACCATTTCATGCTCATCAATAGAAACTGTAGGTTTAGTTCTTCTGAATTTATCAATGCAAATATTGGTAACGATTCGCTGAACCCACGTTTTGAACTGGGCCTTTTCCTCATATGAACCGATTTTGGTATAAACCCGGATCAAGGCCTCCTGAGATGCATCCAGCGCATCTTGTTCATTATGCAAAATGTAGAAGGCGGTTTTATATACATGCCCTTCAATTTCTCGCAATAGGGTGATTAGAGCGTCGCGATCGCCCGCTTGAGCGGCTCTGATGAGTCCCTGCTCCACCACGAAGGTTCCCCCTCTCTATGCAATCTTACTGACGCGCAAGACTGCGAATTTGTTGCAACCCTGTAATTAATATTTTTAGAATACCAAACTTTTCTAAGAACGTCATGTTAAGCCATCTTTTATAAAGCGCTATCGCACATTTCATAGCATTTCACAGTCAATAATTCCTACTAAGCATACAGGGGAAACTTCAATCATTCAAATACTCTTTTGAATAACTTTATAACAAAAATGACACAAGTATAAACGCCTTCGGCATCGCAATATGGCCGGCAAGCGTTTAGGTAAGAAATATCTCCCATTTCCAAAAAAAACGGCTTATCCTCCTATCGGAAAAGAAGCCGTCAGTAAACAAGAAAGAACCTTAGAATCGAGCACATAACTCTATTTATATAACACAATCTTGCAGAGCATGAACACTGCGTAGTTGTCCCTAGTTTCATCATCCACAACATACGCCTCTCCATTCTCAAAAATATGAGGGTTATTGTAATTCCGCTCTAATCTATAGATCTGGCCCTCCGTCACCTTACAACCATGGAATGCCGACGCAATTTCTACGTATTCCGCATCCTCTTCATCAGCTGCAAGATACAGCTTTTTATCATGATAAGCAGGCATATACTCACTCCCGGTCCGATAATAAACCATTCCAATTCGTAGACGTCAGTCAAACATCATAACTCTTCTACTTTATAGTTTATTGCCTTTGTCCTCATTCTATACTTTATGAAAACATATAATGTAAGAAAATCCGAATGTCGGAAAATAAGTATACAAAAAGGTTGTACGGCTGACATGTGTCAGCTATACAACCTTCAATAAATCTATTTATTCGAAATTAAGAAACATACCTGATCAAATACCTTTTATCTCTTTAAATTTTGCCACATACTGAGCCGCAAGATCGGTAATCTGATCGTATCGTCCATCCTTCGCAGGTGCAGTCAAATTGCCCCCGATACCTACTGCTATACAGCCGTTGGCAATCCACTTTTCCATATTATTCAGATCCACGCCACCTGTTGGCATAATGTTCACATGTGGCATAGGGCCTTTAACCGCTTTCACATAATCCGGACCAAACGCACTGCCAGGGAACAGCTTAAGCACATCCACACCAAACTTCAATGCTTCCTTCATTTCATTTAATGTCATGCAGCCAGGCATGTACGGAATCCCATAAAGATTACACATTTTAGCTGTCTCCGCTTCAAAAGAGGGACTGACCACAAATTCCGAGCTTGCAAGAATGGCTATTCTCGCCGTTAATGGATCAAGTACAGTTCCTGCTCCAATCACTGCGCGATCTCCGTACTCCGCTACCAATCGTTTAATCGCCACATCCGCGTCCGGAGTAGTAAAAGTCACCTCAATATTATTCAAACCGCCTTCGATACAAGCAACGGACATTTTAAAAGCTTCCTCAGCACTATCAGCACGAATTACGGCTACAACTCCAACGGACGCCACATTCTGCAATACTTTCATTTTCTTCATCAGTAGACTCCCTTTCTCTTGGTACGATCGTAGATGAATATGAAATACTAATTTAGATAAACTTTTTTATTAAATTTACTAATTAAAACGATATAATCTATAATCAGATAGTAATAATAATACGGTTAACAGTCAATACATTTTTATGGATATAGAGATATCAATTTGTTAAATTGACCAATAAACCCTTGTATTATACGGATTTTTTGGTCGATTATTTTCTTTTCCCCAAAACACCATACGAATTAAAAATCATTCTTTTATTGTACAAAACCGATTTATGTGATACTTTCAAATTATACATCATTGTACTGGGATAAATTCATTACCCTAGGAGGAACTCAAATGAGTAAACAGTTAGATGCCGTCACTTTCGGGGAGCCGATGGCGATGTTTTATGCGAATGAAACGGGTCCCCTGCATGAAGTGTTTTCGTTCTCCAAAGCGTTGGCAGGTGCCGAGAGCAATGTAGCTACAGGCTTATCGCGCTTAAATCATCCTACAGGTTATGTTACGAAGCTTGGCGAAGATAACTTTGGTCATTTCATTGCGCAAGCAATGAAGAAAGAAAACATTGATACCGCCAACATTACTTTTACTAAAGAAAATTCAACGGGTATGTTAATCAAATCAAAGGTTGTTACTGGCGATCCTAAAGTCGAATACTTCCGCAAAAATTCCGCAGCCTCCAAGCTTAGTCTGGTTGATTTTGACGAGGCATACTTTAATGCTGCAGGACATTTACACGTAACAAGTATCTCCGCCGCCTTATCCAAGAGCTGTCATGAATTCTCTGTTCATGCTATGGAGTTTATGAAGCGACAAGGAAAGACGGTCTCTCTCGATCCAAATCTGCGCCCTAGCTTATGGCCGGATACAGAAACAATGGTGAAGACGATCAATGATCTGGCTACACGCTGTGATTGGTTCCTTCCAGGACTCGGTGAAGGCAAGATTCTTACAGGTCTAAGTACACCAGAAGAGATTGCGGACTATTATCTGGCGCGTGGCGTCAGCTTAGTCGTCATCAAGCTCGGACCTGAAGGCGCTTACTATAAATCCGCGGAAGGAGAAGGTTATGTAGACGGGTTTAAGGTAGCGCAGGTCGTTGATACCGTAGGTGCAGGTGATGGGTTTGCCGTTGGTGTAATCAGCGCAATGCTGGAAAAGCTTCCGATTGTTGAGGCCGTCAAACGCGGCAATGCGATCGGTGCGTTAGCCGTCATGTCGCCTGGCGATATGGATGGACTTCCGACCCGTGAGGAGCTTGCGAAGTTTATGCAGCAGGAGGTTTAAGCACATAGATTTGAGTCAGCTTTCGCAACATAATCTCTGTAAACTTCTGTAATTCTCATAAATAGCTGAACGCAACCAAATCTACACAACATAGCTGTACTCTATACAACTATATCGAGTCAAAATCGTTTCTTCTCACCTTTAATTGCACTTTATACATTTAACAACCAGGTGAACATCGCTGTCAGCAATTTCCCGCAGAAATAACTGCACAAAATACAATTAAACTCTCAATTCAGGAAGCACAAACTAAAATAGTTGTAGAAAGTACAATTAACCATAAGAAGAAACAACAACGTTGCAGCCTTATAATCTAGTAGCTTGGGAGTTTTATTATTAAAAAATGCCGTCTCACAGTTGATCTGTGGAACGGCATTTTTTTGTGCTTCTATAGCTTGTAGTCAGTTATATAACTTCACAGATTGCCCTTGTTGCAAGGACGGCGGGAATCGATAGGTGATTGGAACGGAAGCACCCTTGTCCTCAATACAAGAGAGTATAATCTTAGCGGCTTGCATACCCATTTCGTATGCAGGCTGACGAATCGTTGTAATGACTGGATTATAAATTTGCGCGAATTCCGCATCATCTATACCGATGACAGACAATTGTTCCGGAATAGCGATCGCATTTCGATTCGCATATTTCAAAATCTCTGCTAGCGTGATATCGTTCGTAGCCAATAGCGCTGTCGGAGGGTCCGGCAATGCTAAAAGGCGCTTCAGTCCTGTAGCTAATTCTTCTTTTGGCACACTACAGATATATTCCTCACGCAGAGGTATGCCGGCTTCTTCCATCGCTTTTTTATAACCACTGATCCGCTCTTTACGAGGGGTAATCGCATGTTCACCTAATGGAAGGGATACGAGAGCGATTCGCTCATGTCCTTGCTGAGTCAGCTGCCCCACACCTATCTTGACCGCCATTTCATTGTCGAGCAGCAAACTCTGCGTGGTGATTCCATCTACTAGACGATCCATAAACACTAGCGGAAAGTCAGACTCGATCAGCCGACTGTAAGCAGACGGATCGTTCCCTGTCGGAAAAATAATTAAACCGTCCACCTGTCGGGCGACTAAGGTTTCGACGTACTTACTTTCTTTTTCCGCATTCTCATCGGCATTGCATATGATTACTTGAATCCCGTGTTGCTGCAGCTCGTTCTCGATCGCCCGGATACATTGAATAGACAGCGAATAATCGATATTAGCAACGATGATTCCGACCATATGCGTCCGATTCTGTTTCAGACTGCGCGCAAGTCCATTCGGTTGATAATTGAGCTCCTCGATCACAGCCTCAATCCGATTCTTCGTCGCTTCACTCATATATTTAAAACGTTTGTTCAAAAATTGGGAGACTGTACTCTTCGACACTCCCGCTTTTTGAGCCACATCATCAATCGTTAACTTCTTCATCGCTTCGGCTCCGCTCTTCTCAAAAGAAAATTACTTTATCAAAAAGTATAGCTTTTATTGGGTGAATTATCTACTAAGGAGTAGAATTCAAATAATCCATATAAAGCTTATTTTGTTGCTCTTCCGATAAAAAAGCCCAATTCTCATCCAGCCACCCCAATCCAGCTTTCATAAGAATATCCGCTTTACGTTGTTCTCCGCCCACTTTATAATCCATGAGTAATGTTTCTCCCTTAATCTCTTTAAAACCAATTGCTGTAGCAGATGTTGGAATGCTCATGGTCTCCATATCATAAAGTACGGTTTTCTCTTTGTACTTTTTATCCCCTACATGTTCTAAGTAACTAAGTACGAGTTGCTCATGCTCCTTATCAACAGCAATGATTGACTTGTAATCTAATAATGTAATATCAAAGGATTTAAGCGCGATCGGTACCACAGTTTCCCCAGCCATTGCTTTTTTAACATTAAGCATTGAGATTTCAACATCCTCATACATACCTACACCAAGAGTCTTTTTGTAAGAAGTTAACAGGATATAATCTCCCGCTCCATAGAATCCATTCAAATATTGATAAGTACTTGCACTTCCAGCATAAAGAGGAAATGTATAAATCCTAGTAGCCGAAGAAGCCGATAGCTCCGTCTGGTCCTTCGAGCTCAGGTAAAGGGTGAACGGTTCTGTAGGATGTGTGTACTTTGGCTTCTTGTAGTCCACCATCGGAGGGGGCGGCGACCAAAGGATTCCCGCTGTTGTCTCAACGGCATATGCTTTAGTCTTATCTCTGCTCATTGGCAAAGGCATGTAGTATTTCTTACCGCTAATCTCAAACTCTGCTGGACTTGTCGGAGGCTCTGACGCTTTGTCATTAGTAACAGGAGTAGAAGAAGGTAGTATCGCTGCGGCTTGTGACTGCACCGATGAAGATTGGACTGGACCATGACTCTTCCATGCGCCTATAGGCAAGTTAAGTGCACCTATCAACAAAATCATAGCCACACTGGTCAGTAACACACTTTTGTTTATTCGATAACGTCCGCGACTTTTATTTTTTAGCACAGCAGCCTGCTCAATCCGCATCATCAGCTCAGGTGTAAAGCCATCTTCAATAAAAGGTCTTTTGCCTGCTTGCGCATACCAATCAGTCTGTCCGATCATCACTGGATTACTATTATCAGCTTTGCCTTTCATTCTCTCTCCTCCTTCTGAATGGCTTGCTTAACCTTCTCCCTCGCTCGCGCGAGTCGAGATTTCACAGTCCCTTGTGGTACATTCAGTAAATCGGACATTTCGCCGATCGATAGTCCATACTGAATATCCAGTACAAGCACCTCTCTATTCTTATCTGGTAGGTTCATAATAATTTCCCAGATTCGGTTCGCATACTGATTGCCGAGCGCTTCTCTTTCTGCAGACGGAGCATTTACAGTAACAGGTTGATCTCCAAATGGTATGAATCTGCGCCAAAAGCTATTTTTGCTCCAGCTGAAGGCTGTATTTCTAGTAATCGTGAGCAGCCAGGTCTTCATCGACGATTGTCCCCGGTACTTCCCCACATTTTTATATGCCTTCAAAAATACTTCTTGGCTAATATCATTCGCTTGCTCACGGCTTCTAGTTAAGAAAAAAGCATAATTCCACACATCCGATCCATACGCCTCCATCATTTCCCGCAAGGTCATTTCGACGCATACGCTTCTGCATATGGCATATCTTCGCTTAGCATGTTTCGTCTCACCCCTTGCCTAATATGACTTTCCAAACTTGAAAAAGTTCCCTATAAAATAAATAATTAGGTTTTACATTACTTAACAGTATATTCTCTATATCTGTCTATTAAAAAGCACCACCGATGAACGTCTAAACGTCATCGGTAGTGCTCGGATATCTGATAGGGCTGATCTGAATCTTGATTGTTGCTCTCTTTGTAAGTTTGTCGCCCGTAATCGGAGGATAATGATAAACCTTGCTTTTCTCCGGACTCAGATATATCTGTAAAAAGCGTTCTATTGCATTTCGTGCAATAGAACTTGATTTTTCAACGCCATAGAGAGTATCTGTTGCACTTCATGCAATAGATACTCTTAAAATCCACAGAAATAGGCGCTTTTCCTCATTTTGAGTGTACAAAGTACAACAGAATGAAGATCCCGCTATCTTGGAGTGCGTTCTATTGCACAAAATGCAATGCCTCCACCAACTTATATCGCACTTCAACCCCCTCTGCCCGCACCCGCATCTGTATTTCCCCCTGCTGATCCGTCCGGAAAATAGATGCTTGGTTGTCTTGCAATCGCTCCAACACCTCAGCTTTCGGATGACCATACAGATTATTAACACCCGCTGAGATCACCGCTGCTGCAGGCTGCCAGAATTTTAACCAAGTTTCGCCAGTGGATGTCTTGCTCCCATGGTGAGCCACCTTCAACACATCAATGACAGGTCCAGTGCTAATCCCCTTTTGCTTAGCCTGCTCTACAATCTCCTCCTCGGCTTCCAAATCCATATCTCCGGTGAATAGAAAGTTCCTACCATTCATCTCTAAGCGAAAAGCTACCGAATCGTGGTTCTGCTCTTCCAGTAGAGGAATGCCATTCTGATAAGGATTACCCGACGCTTCTCCACCCCTTCCCTCCGGCCATAAAAAGGACAGCTTCGTCTTATCATCCGGGGAAAGGGTCTTTCCTTGATGCACAGCATACAACTGAACATCCCTCTCTAGCGCAGTCCGCATCATCCCCATATAAAACTCGCGATCAACTATTGTCCCATTAAAAAGCAATGCCGAAACCGGAATCTCTTCCAACACGGCTTGAAGTCCTCCGGCATGATCCTGATCTCCATGTGTCAAAATAATGACATCTAAACGGTGGATACCACGTTTTTTCAGCAGAGGAACCAGCACTTTAGCGCCAACCTCGAACGGACTTCGGCGAACGCGCCACTCTTCTTTTTGACCAAAGTTTAAGGTTCCGCCACCGTCCACTAGAATATGTGCTCCGCTCGATGTAGTGATGAGAATGCTGTCGCCTTGTCCAATATCCAGATAACTAATTGTACCTCTGCCTGCTTGACCGTCCGACTGATAACCCCAATACAGCAGCATCCCCAGCCCAACTGCCAACAGTAGAACAATCGCCCCGCTCCAGCGTCCAACCTTGGAACCATCAATAGCAAACTGTGAATTCCCCACATTCCCAAACCCACCGTGACTGTTCACAGGTAAACCAGCCTCCGTTAATGGTCTCGTCTCATCCTCCATATATTGCGGTGCAGAACGAGCTTCCTTTCTTAGCTTGGCAACATACAGCAGACCATACAATAAAACATAGTACACCCCGATACACAGCAGTGAAGGTGAGCCCCAAATCAAAACTCCACCGGCAAATTTATTGATCCATTCCACAGCGAAAAAAGTAAAGTTATTCAGCAGCTCCGTAACATGCGCCAGTACGTATGCAGCATCTTCCCACAGTCGTCCAAGCAGTAGTGCAAGCGTCCCTAGCGGCAATACTACAAAGGTAATCAAAGGTACAAAGACCAAATTGGCGACAAAGGACAGTAGCGAAAACTGATTAAAATAATAAATCGTGAGCGGGAAAGAAACTAATTGGGCCACTAACGTCACAGAGACCGCACCTTTAAGCCAGCGTGGCAGTATGCTCAAAAGAGGATTCATAAGCGGAACGTAAACCATTAAGCCAAGGGTCACCAGAAAAGACAGCTGGAAGCTGACACTGAGCAGCATATAAGGATTCCAGATCAACATAACCAGTGCCGATGCCGCCAAAATATTCAGTCCATCCTTCAGCATCCCAACTCGTGCAGCGAGCAGGGCAATCATACTCATCAGCCCCGCACGCACAATGGACGGGCCCGCACCCGACAAGAGGACATATACAGGAACGAGTATGAAGGTGAGCGTTAGTGCCGTCTCTTTTGTCAGCCGTAAGCGCCTGAACAGAAATAAAAGAACGCCTACATACACCGCTACATGCATACCTGAAATAGCGAGAATATGCGTTAAACCAAGCTGCGAGAACTGCTTAAAGGTATCCGGATCGAGATCATCCTGCATCCCAATGATTAAACCCTTCATGTACCCAGAGTGGCGTCCTTGAAAAAGTTGGTCCAGCTCCGCCCCAAGGGCCGTCCGCGCGCTGTCATTTAAGCGAAAAATCGTTAACGGACTCCATGAATCTGGCACAGTTACCCTTACATTTTCCGCTCCCTGCCCCTTCAATAGCCAATGAATCTTCTTTGTATGTAAATAAGCACGGTAATCGAAGCCTCCAAAATTACGTGCTACTGCAGGCTCTTCCAGCACGCCATTAAGCAGCACCTCATCCCCTCTTCGCCACTTTGCAGCAACAGTAATTTCATGCTCGGCCAGAAGTTTGATCTGCACTGCGATTAACTCACCCTCACCCTCTACCTTTTCATCCTGCTCTTCCACAGGATCAGATGCTTTTTCATCTCCCTCTGCAAGCAGGTTCATATGTGAGAGCTTCATTGTAAAATCAACCCGATCCCCATCCCGTTCCACAACGGAAATGATCATGCCTCTAGCTTCCACGGGACTCCCATTCAACTCTGCAATCGTGCTACCCAGCGCTTCAGGTATTCCGCTAATATTTCGAGCTTCGTTCCAATTCCAATATCCAGCCGCTAAAGAAATGGATAAACACAACACGGCTATGTATTTCCAGCTTACTGTTCCCCACACCCTAAGACTCACCAGTAAAAGTATTAATCCTGCCCACGCCAATAGCAGTCCGCTCCCTGAGCTTAAGCAAGCCGCTGCGCTTCCAGCCACCCAACATACTGTAAAGCTTAACAAGGGTCTTTCCTTCACGTGCCCATTCCCCTTTCACAATACTGGATACAAAAAAAGAACCTCTGCATACGCCATAAAAGCGCACGAGAGGTTCTTCCTCAAGCCATCTTATTAAATTGGTGTTATACAGATCAGTTATTCCGATACTTTGATCATCGTTTCACTTGGCGGCTCATAGTTCTCCAATTGGCGAAATATGATACCCTTGGCAGCCATCATCGCTTCAACCTTTTCCATATCCTTACGGTAAGGTCGGTAATACACGATTTCCACGATACCACTGTTCGCCAGCATATTGGCGCAGGTCCAGCAGGGCTCATCTGTCACATAGACGGTACTGCCTTCCCGATCGATCCGGTCTGTAAATAGCAAAAGATTCTGTTCCGCATGAATCGTGCGAATACAGCGCTGTTTCTTCACCATCGTCTCTACGCCATCCACGATTTCCATTTCATATTGCTCCGAGAGCATACAGCCTGCCTCTGAACAATCAGGTACGCCCATTGGCGCCCCGTTGTACGCTGTTCCTAGCAGCTTCTTGCCTTGTACCAGTACAGCACCCACATGTCGGCGATTACAACGTGAACGAGTGGAGACCATACAGGCAATGTCCATGAAGTAAGTATCCCAGTCTTTACGATAAGCAGCAGTCATAATCAATCTCCATATCCTTCTAAATAGTTGTTAACTATTGTAACACATCCCCGCAAGTATTCACTAGGACAACGGTTGTAGCACATTCAACAGTACCTTCAATACCCTTATATCTTAAAATATTACTAAAGGCTTTAGCTTTTCCAGCATTTTGGGCCCGATCCCCTTCACCTTCCCCAAATCTGACAGACTACGAAAAGCCCCTTCACGGTTGCGGTACTCGATTATAGTCTGTGCCTTCTTCTCTCCGATGCCCGGGAGATCCATCAGCTCCTTAGCACCCGCAGTGTTCACATTTATTTTACCTTCCTGTGAAGCGACTGGCGTGGTAACCTCAAGCGCCTCCAAAGCATTCTCTCCAGTAACCGTTGTCCCTTTTTCATCTACTGGAGCCGGGACAGTATGATCTGCTTGTGCAGTATCCTTCACCTTCTGAGCAGCATCAGACTTATCACTAACTTCAGCCTTTCCGGCACTATCAGTTTTCCCAGAAGCATCAGTCTTCCCAGTGGCTTCGGCTCCCACTGTAACTTTCCCAGCACATTGCTTATCTACCTTCGTCTGCTGGCCTCCCACTTTGCCCTCTGTAGCCGAAGCTTCATCTGGCTCAGCGACTCCAATCGCTTGTTCCATGCTTCCATTCAAGGTCTCCCATCCGGCAATGCCGGAATCCCCCTTACTCCCAGCAGCCCATAACAGTCCGCTACCTAGTAAAGCTACAGCCACTCCGAGCACTATACTCCCTTTATTCAAAATGCACTCCCCCTCACGAAAATTCGTCCTATACTTTTTTGTGAATCTTCATACATTCCTTTAATTGGAATTCCCTTTAATAATTCATACAAAACCTGTCATTTGTCCAAGGCTATCCTGCATACATATAACGAAGAGAATTCATGTCAGTTAGTAAAAAGCAATGCTAGAAAGGAGGAACCACAGGTGAAAGTAGGATTTATCGGAACAGGCAGCATGGGCAGCCTGCTGATCGACGCCTTTCTTTCTTCCGGAGCGCTAGAACCGTGTGATGTGCTTGCCAGCAACCGCAGTCTGAATAAGCTGCTGGAGCTTGAGAAGCGTCACCCCGGCATTTCCATTTGCGGAAGCAATAGGGAGACAGCGTTAGGAAGTGATATCGTTTTTTTATGCGTAAAGCCGCTTGAATTTAAAACATTAACCAATGAGATCGGCTCATGTCTCCGGAGTGAGCAAATCGTCGTATCCATTACAAGTCCAGTTCAATTGCATCATCTGGAATCCGCTTTGCCGTCCAAAATCGCTAAGATTATCCCAAGCATTACGCACTGCGTCAAGAGTGGGACTTCACTGTGCATTTTTGGCAGCAGGCTTAATAAAGAAGACAGGCTTGTACTGCTACAGCTATTGTCTTTCATAGGTGTCCCCTTAGAAATCCAAGAGGCACATACCCGAATCGCTTCTGATTTCTCCAGCTGTGGACCTGCGTTCTTAAGCTATTTCATTGAGCGCTGGATTGAAGCAGCTGTTGAGGCCACTGGAATTGAAGAGTCATTAATCAGCCGACTTGCTGGTGAAATGCTGCTGGGTACAGGAAAATTGCTAACAGAAGGTGAGTTTACCCCGCAAGAGCTTCAAGAACGGGTCGCTGTTCGCGGCGGCATTACCGCAGAAGCGTTAAACCACTTACGTACCAGTCTAGATGGTGTATTTGAACGCCTCATCACGACAACGCATGATAAATATGATGAGGATGTTATTAAGCTTGATGAACTATTCGGACATGACACTATTAATCAAGGTCCGAAATAACGTTAGAACAACAAAGCCCGCAGCACGGATTTCTCCGATGCTGCGGGCAGAATTGCGTTCTTCGCTTAACCCACTACAATATTTACAAGCTTGCCAGGAACCGCAATAATCTTGCGTACAGTTTTACCTTCTACAGCTGCACTTACATTAGGAAGTGCCAGCGCATGAGCTTGCATTTCTTCCTGACCCATATCCAGCGGAATCAATGCGCGTTGTACGATTTTACCATTCACCTGAATAACGATTTCAACCTCAGCATCAACTGTCCATGCTTCATCATAAGTTGGCCAAGCCACGTAGCTGATGCTTCCTTCATGACCAAGCAGTTGCCATAGCTCTTCAGCAATATGCGGTGCCAGTGGTGACAACATTTGCACAAAATGTTCGGCAGCTTCATGGGACAACGTTTCTTGCTTGTAGGCATCGTTAATGAAAATCATCAACTGGCTAATCGCCGTATTGAAACGCAGATGCTCGAAATCCTCAGTAACTTTCTTAATCGTTTTGTGCCAAGTACGTTTGAACTCTTCCGTTCCGCCATCTGCTGTGATTTTGGAATTGAGCTTACCTTCCTCATTCACGAACAGGCGCCATACACGGGACAAGAACCGGTGAACCCCTTCAACACCCTTTTCATTCCAAGGCTTGGTTGCTTCCAGAGGGCCCATAAACATTTCATAGACACGCAGTGTATCTGCACCAAAAGCTTCAACAATCTCATCAGGGTTGATGACATTTCCGCGTGATTTACTCATTTTTTCATTATTATTTCCAAGAATCATACCTTGGTTAACCAGCTTATGGAAAGGCTCTTTCGTTTCTACTACGCCGATATCATAAAGCACTTTGTGCCAGAAACGTGCATAGAGCAAGTGAAGCACGGCATGCTCGGCTCCACCAATGTACAGATCCACTGGAAGCCATGCTTTTTGCTTCTCTGGGGAGCACAGCTCTTGATCGTTTTTCGGATCAATGTAACGCAGGTAGTACCAGCAGCTGCCCGCCCATTGCGGCATGGTGTTGGTCTCACGGCGAGCCTTCATACCAGTCTCAGGATCGATCGTTTCCACCCAATCTGTTACATTGGCAAGTGGAGACTCCCCAGTACCCGATGGTTTGATCGCATCTACATCAGGCAGTACCAGCGGCAGCTGATCAACCGGAACAGTCTTCATTGTACCGTCTTCCAGATGCAAAATTGGAATCGGCTCTCCCCAGTAGCGTTGACGGCTGAACAGCCAATCACGCAGACGATAGGTTACTTTACCTTTACCTACGCCCTTCTCTTCCAGCCAAGCAATCATCTTCGCAATTGCTTCGTCATTCTTAAGGCCATTCAAGAAATCAGAATTGACATGCGGTCCGTCTCCGGAATATGCTTCTTCTTCAACGTTGCCACCTTGCACGACTTCCACGATATCCAGGCCGAATTGTTTAGCAAATTCCCAGTCGCGTGTATCGTGACCTGGAACCGCCATGATCGCACCCGTTCCATATCCGGCAAGTACATAATCTGCAATCCAGATCGGCGTCTTAGAACCATTCACAGGATTGATTGCATACGCACCCGTGAATACACCGCTCTTCTCTTTAGCCAAATCTGTACGTTCAAGATCGCTCTTATGAGAAGCTTTCACACGATATTCTGCAATCGCTGCGCGTTGTGCTTCTGTTGTAATGGCATCAACCAGTTCATGCTCTGGTGCTAATACGCAGTAGCTCGCTCCGAACAATGTATCTGGACGTGTTGTAAACACGGTCAGGCTAGCGTCGTGACCTTCAATTTCAAAGTTCACTTCTGCACCTGTGGATTTGCCGATCCAGTTGCGCTGCATATCCTTAATGCTTTCAGACCAATCCAGCTCTTCCAGATCTTCTAGCAGACGCTCAGCATATTCAGTAATTCTCAGAATCCACTGACGCATCGGTTTGCGGACAACCGGATGTCCTCCGCGCTCACTTTTACCGTCAATAACTTCTTCGTTGGCAAGTACTGTACCCAGTGCCTCGCACCAGTTAACAGGTACTTCTGCTACATAAGCCAAGCCTTTGTTGTACAACTGGATGAAAATCCACTGCGTCCATTTGTAATAATCTGGATCTGTAGTGCTGATCTCGCGATCCCAGTCGTAGGAGAAACCCAGCGATTTGATCTGACGACGGAAATTATCGATGTTCTTATCTGTAAAATCACGTGGATGCTGACCAGTATCCATGGCATACTGCTCTGCAGGAAGTCCAAAAGCATCCCAGCCCATCGGGTGCAGCACGTTAAAACCACGCATCCGTTTGTAACGGGATACGATATCCGTTGCTGTGTAGCCTTCTGGATGACCTACATGCAGTCCTGCACCTGAAGGGTACGGGAACATATCCAGTGCATAGAAATTCGGTTTGGTTGGATCTTCACCTGTCTTAAAACTTTTGTTCTCATCCCAGAACTTTTGCCACTTGGGCTCAATAGCCTGTGCCCGGTAACCGCCGGCAGGTATACTGTTTGTTTGATTGTCGCTCATTGTCTGCTCCTCCTTGGAGTGTTACTACTTAGATTTCTTAACCAAGCATAAACTGCCATCGGCATCCTTATAAGGACGGTAAGCGTTTATGCGAGAAATATAAGACATGAAGTATTTCGTGAAACCTATACCCTCTTATATTTACAAAAAAACCTCCCATCCCTAGCGTATTATCGCTAGGGACGAGAGGTTATAATTCCCGTGGTACCACCCTAGTTAGCGGCTGAATATACTTTATTCTGCCACTCACTTTGCACCCTTTAGCGGGGGTGAGGCGACGACGGTTCACCTAGGACATCCATTATATCTAGTGGATATCCTGAAACTTGCGCCGTTACTCCGAGGTGAGTTCACTCCGTTCCGTTAACCGGCTCGCACCTTAGTGCCGGCTCTCTGCAATAACGGTATAGAATTAATACTCCTCATCATCGATCAACTATATATACCGACTGTTCATCAGTAATATTCCCCAACATTATATACAAAACTGTTGACTATAGTCAATGTTTTACCCTATTTACACGGGCTTTCGTTTGATTAAATACGTCATAAAGTGTTGAATAACGACTTTTGCAGCCGCGAAGAACGGTACAGCAAGGATAAGTCCGATCATCCCCGCCAATTCACCGCCAACCAGAAGTGCAAAAATAATGAGCAGCGGATGCAAATGCAGCTTCTTTCCCACCACCTGAGGTGAGATTATGTTACTTTCCACGATTTGGCACACTGTGTTAACCACTGCAACCAACAGCACTAAACGGAAAGAAACCGTCGAAGCCATTACAATGGCTGGTGCAGCCCCCAAAAAGGGACCCATATACGGAACAATATTGAACACTGCCACCACACTCGCAAACAATAAAGCATATGGCATTCCGATGATGGCATAACCGATATAAGCAAGCACACCTATAATAATGCAGACCAGAAACTGTCCACGAATGTAGTTGCCGAGTGCATCATCGATATCTTTTAACAAAGTTACAATCGACTTACGGCGTGCGCGGGGCAGACAAGACACCACCGTCCGCTCAAACACATCAAAATCCTTCAGAATATAGAACACTAGAAACGGTACAATGAAAGCATTGAACAGCACATTAATCGTTGTCCCTATATTATCGAGAAAATTAGAGATCCCTTCGGCGAGACGACTTTCCAGTTGAAAAAACCAGTTGTTCATCCCCATTTCGACCCCGGGCGGGATTAGTCTAGAATTCATATGTCGCATCAGCCCCTGGGCTTGCAGCGTCATCTCTGGCAAATGTTCATTCAACTCTTCAAGCTGCTCGATAAACATCGGGATAAGGTTAATTGCGATCACTGCAATCGCCGTTAGGAATACTGCATATATAAGTAGAACAGCTACACTACGCGGCATCTTCCGTCCGGCAAGCATACTAACGACGGGATTCAGCACGTAGGAAATAATCATAGCTGCCAGAAATGGAGCAAGGATTGCCTTCAAAAATACAAATATCCCCTGCAGCATTGGACGAAGCAACCAAACAAAATACAAAATGATCAAGGAGAGCAGCACTCCGATCATCCAGCGGAACCACTTACTTTGGGACCATTGCTCCATGAGTGTACCCTCCTGCGACTGTAGCCTGGACTAGCTTCGTAAATAAGTATATGTATGGCCGCAGCAAAATAACCATCAAGCACACAAAATAACCCCACAAAGTGAGGCCTGTGCTTCGATGCTGATTCAGGTACTTTGCGGGGAGCCCCAAAATACCCCTACAAAGTGGGGCTTTTTCTTCGATGCTGATTCAGGTACTTTGCAGGGAGCCCCAAAAAAAGCGCCAATAACCCTGCAGCTGTTTCAACTGTAAGGAGATTGACGCTTTAAGTACCTAGATCATTCTTGCTTACAAAGCAAGATTCATAGTTAAGACGACGCATGAATTTGCGGGAAATCCTGAGTCATATCATCCCCGGAGAACAGATCGTCCAGAGAGCTGAGAGTGCCATCTTCTTCCACCTGATACACCGACATTTTCTCGCCGTTTACCGTCAATTCAATGAAACAGCCCCAGCAATAGAACTGGTGGGAACCAATCTTTCCGATATCTTTAGAGTTACAGTTTGGACACTTCATATAATACATTCCACCTATCCGTTAACAATATTAATGGCTTTTTGTAGCCGTTCTTCGCTCATTGCAGGAACCATTAAAGCATTCTCACCAATGGACATCTCATCAGAACAAGGCAGCCATTTGCGGCCTTCGATCAAATCAGTCACAAGCCCGTCACTGATTTCCAGCGCTCCTATTGTGTTTCCCAACTTTTGGTCAAAATAAACATCCGATATTCGTCCAAGTATAGTTCCAGTTGTAGTCAGTACTTTCAAATCCTTAAGTTTGTTCTTTCCTAATAGAAAAGTACAAGGTATATGATCGGCATCTGTCTTATCAATCGACTCTTTACTACGAATCATGACAGCATCCTCGCCGTAGGCCACAATATCTTTCCATGCCACAAATTTCACATGGCCGCCAAAAAAAGATTTGCTTTCCAGTTCAATACCCGTAATATTCCAGTTTGAATCGAGTAGGATATCGACAATCTTGCCGATTTCATTCCCCTCTTCAACTTCAAATACAGCCAAGCCGATCAGATCTTGAAGTCTCATGGCTGCCTCGGTCCCCTCACTTTGAGTGTACTTACGAGTTCTCAGAAAGCCAAAAGCCCGAATCGCCCCGATACAGATCGAAACCTAGAGTAACTAGTCTCATTTACGTAGGCGATTCAAAATGGTTTCAACTTTTCGAGCAACGTACTCGATTTCTTCAGTAGTATTACCCAAACCGATACTAAATCGAATCGCAGACTCTAAAATATTTTGAGGAAGTCCCATTGCTCTCAGAACATGAGATATTTCCAGGGATCCTGAGGTGCAAGCTGAACCGCTTGCTGCCGCAATTCCCTCCATATCCAGGTTCATCAGCATAATATCTGTCCCAGCCCCTGGGAAGCTCAAATTCAGAATACTAGGTAAAAAATGCTCGGTATTACCGTTAAGCGAGTAACGCTCCTGTCCAATCAGAGAATCCAGCTCCTCGAGTAGTCTACTGCGCAGGAGCTTCATATTCTGTTGACGTTCTGACAGACCCTCAACCGCTATTTCAACGGCTTTGGCAAACCCTGCTGCTCCGGCTAGATTCTCTGTTCCGGCACGTCTGCCGCGCTCCTGAAGGCCGCCATGAAGTCTTGGATGCAGTGGCGCTCCACTCCGAACATATAAACCACCGATCCCTTGAGGCCCGTTGATCTTATGAGCAGTAAAGCTCATGTAATCTACTGGAAGCTCCCGCAATGTAATTGGAAGGGCACCAAGAGCTTGTACAGCATCTACATGGAACAGAATACCCCGTTCTTTGGCAAGCTGACCAATCCCCTGGATGGGCTGAACGGTGCCGACCTCATTGTTGGCATACATTACGCTGATCAACACCGTGTCTTCCTGCAATACAGCCTCTACGTCTGTAACAGATACCCTGCCCGTCGAATCCACAGGAAGATAGGTAACTTTGAAGCCTTCCTTTTCTAGCTCTTCGCAGGTATGTAACACTGCATGATGCTCGATCTGGGTGGTGATAATATGTTTTCCTTTATGGGAAACTGCAGCTGCTGCTCCATAGAGCGCTAAATTATCGCTCTCGGTGCCGCCTCCAGTGAACACCCACTCGTCAGGTGAACAGCCCAAAAAGGCGGCGATATTATCGCGCGCCCCGTTCAATATTCTTTTAGCTGAACGCCCGAACTGATGTACACTAGATGCATTTCCGTATTGTTCTGTCATTATATTCAGCATGACCTTAGCCACCTCGGGATGAACCGGGGTTGATGCGGCGTGGTCCAAATAGATGGATTTCATATTCATTTCTCCGCTTCTAGAGTATAGGAAACTAGTTCTTCTAAGTATATAAGAAGGTATAAGTTTCACCTTATACATTATTCTTATAATTCTCGCTTAAAACGCTAACCGTCCTTAAAAGGACGCCGAAGACGTTTATACTTGCAACTATTAAATTATACCGCGCGAGAAGTGAGTTTTCCACAAGCGAAAGAACACAATATTGTAATCATTTCCCTATGAAAGCTAGGATTATAATAGCCAGTTCTCTTCAGAGGTTACCTCAATGCCATTTTTTCTAAGTAAAGCTGTAGTAACGCCATTTCCCGCTATTTTCTTCCCTTTGAATTCCCCATTATAAATCATACTGCTGCCGCAAGAAGGACTGTTTTCTTTAAGCACTACCATCGTAGCTGATACCTCTTGGGCTTTTGCAAGTGTGATATAAGCACCCTCTAAATACATATCTGTAACATCTGTACCTGATCGATCCACTACTTTAGCCGTTCCTGCCAGCACATCCTCGCCATTCCCACCAATGATTTCAGCTGGTTCTCTAGGCGTTGCGAATCCTCCCAGCAATTCTGGACACACAGCAATAGCTTGATTCTCATTCAAAAGCTTCTGGATTTTCTCATCCAAACAATCCGTACCATTATATCTCACCTTCATGCCAGCTAGACAAGAGCTTACCAAAATCACCAATGAGCACCTCTTTCTTCATTCATTCCGCTTCGTTTATAATAAGAAATATTCCGAGCATAACATGATGAAATTAAGCTGTAAACGGAGTGAACTTCTAATCTACTGACTAGGGAGTGTAAATCATGTGCGGACGCTATACAATAACCGTCACTATGGAAGAGTTGATGGTCAGATATTTTGCGAATGATTCAACCATTATCCACTATGCCCCTAAATATAACACTGCGCCCATGCAGCAAATTCCGGCAGTCATTCATACAGGCTCCAGCAATAAGCTTGGGGAACTGCGTTGGGGTCTGGTTCCTTCATGGGCAAAGGATGACAAAATCGGCAGTAAAATGATCAATGCACGGGCAGAGTCACTACTGGAGAAGCCTTCTTTCAAGCGCTTAGTAAGCTCACGCCGCTGCATTATCCCTTCTGATGGCTTCTACGAATGGAAGGTGCAAGGTAGCAACAAACAACCCATGCGGATCGTGATGCGCGATGGGGGGATTTTCTCCATGGCCGGATTATATGATATTTGGATGGACCCTGAGGGTAATAAACTAAGTACCTGCACGATTATAACGACTACTCCGAACGATCTAATGGCTGAAATCCATAACCGCATGCCGGTTATTTTGAAGCCTGAGAATGAGACAGAATGGCTGGATCGGGGCAATCAGGACATTACCTCTCTAATAAAGCTCCTGAAACCGTATGATCAACAACTAATGAGAACCTATCCAGTTTCCACCGCTGTCGGAAATGTTAGGAATGATACTGAGGAATTAATTGAAGAAGCACAAGCATAAACGCCTTTGGCGTCCTTATGAGGATGGTAAGTGTTTATGCGAGAAATAGAGGATAATTTATAACGTAAGC
This sequence comes from Paenibacillus sp. FSL K6-2859, assembly GCF_038008265.1. Taxonomy (NCBI): domain Bacteria; kingdom Bacillati; phylum Bacillota; class Bacilli; order Caryophanales; family Paenibacillaceae; genus Paenibacillus; species Paenibacillus sp. FSL K6-2859. Next base: position 5,396,282 of record NZ_JBBOYU010000001.1, read on the forward strand.
ATATAAATTTTTATATTAAAAAAACATCTTAACCCTGCGGCTTAACCGCAGAGTTAAGACCATCGACGCTCGATCTTAGATCGGCGTCTGATCAATTGATGAGCCATCTGGAGAAATCTATCCGCATACAGCCCGGAGGAAAGATTGTTTCGGATATGCCATTCACCATTCATCCTAATTCTGTCCCGCAGTGCAGGATCATGCATTAAAGATAAAGCAGCATTCACAGCTTCATCCAGCTGCCCTCTTGTGTATATTTTTCCAGTATGATTATTAATGACAAGTCTCCGAATGCCATCCGAATCCGTAGTAAGAACAGGACAACGACACAACATCGCCTCGGCTACGGCGTACCCAAATCCCTCGAGAATAGAGGTGGAACAGAGCAATCCTCCTGAGTCACCAATAATGCTCATATAATCTGCCATTTGCCCATGAGGAACATTGGAATACGAAATCAAACGTGAAGAAATCCCTGTCTCGGCTACAAATTGTTCGAAACTCTCTTTTTGCTCCGGCTCAAACAACGTATCATCCTGAAAAATCCATAAATAAAGCTCGGGATGGATCGCCAGCAGCCGTTGTCCGATTTGTAGAAACTCTCTCCAGTTCTTATTCGTTTGAATTCGTCCTACCCAGCCGAGGATAGGAAAGCTTTTGGCGGGATAATTGGTATATCCAAACTGATCGCAATCGATCGGATTGTCAAAGCAATATTGAGAAATGGATGGGAATCCACCTTTGAAAAGCGTCTGCAAATGGGTCGTTTCTGGATAGAGCAGCGCATCGGTTAGCTTGTGAATCCGCTCATTAAAATTACTAATAACTTGCTCCGCTTCATCTAACGTCCCCAATCCCTGCACCTCAAAAACAAGCGGCCCCTTGTAACCAAACCCTCTGAACCTCTCCGCTAAGTAAATATCCGTACACACTACAATCAAGTCAAAAGCTTCTCGAGTGAGCAATCCCCTGATCTCGTCATCATTATTGGTAATATAGGTTTGAATATTAGGGATATTTTGTTGCCCTTTTCCAGGGTGTGTGTACAATAAATGACACTCTACACCGCGATCATGTAATGCTTGGCAGCGCACTCGGTTCAGGGTTTGCATGCCGCCGCTCGGGTTGAAGAAGGTGAACAAAATCTTCATTACGATCACTCATTCACATATTATTTTAGGAAAAATGGATTTTCAACAAATCATACAAATCTGTGCTTCGAAACAGCTCATTATAGTAGTGAGTTTTGGTCGATGGGACATGTCTATGCCGGAATCCAATCAAGCTATGATCATCCGTATAATAATTGGAGATCGTGTCTCCACCGGTAGTAACCAAAGCCTCCAGCATGTATTCAATATCGAGAGCTCCTATGAAAATTTTGGGACCTAAAACTATCGTGTAGGGAGTGGACAAGTGCTCTAGCGCTCCACAAATCGCGTGCGACTCCACAACTCCTGGCATGTAAACAAACTCAGTTGCAGGATGAGGGATTGAACCAATTAGAGCAGATGGTTGACCCGTAAGTGATAAATCCAGCACCCGGCACTCATAATTGCTATACGTCTGTTCATACAAATTCTCTATCCTCGCTATTTCCTCCGCACCAGCATTTACTACTGGAAATAAAACGGTAATCATGGGAGGAATCCCTCTACGGAATCGCGCCTGATGGCGGGTCAAGTGGTACGAATATCTCCATCTCCGATGATTTTCAGTGGAATGTAACTGTGCAGATACACTAAAGGTAGAGTCCACACGATAATTCACCAGCTCCACGGGGATAAAGCGAATATCACAATGTTCAGCAAGTCTCAGCCAGTAATCATAATCCTCCACCGGCTCCATTCCGTACCCCCCAACAAGCTTCGCAACCTGCGATTTGTACATGAAAGAAACACCAATAAGCGAGTAATCCAGCAATCTCTCTTTGGGCTGTGACTGGTAATTTCGCTGAGTAGCTAGCTGATGTTCGTTATGAAGCAGGTTCCCCTCGTTATCTATACTTTGAAAAGAACTGTACACGATTCCTAGCTCCTGCGGCCCCTTCACTAGTGCCCCTCGAAGGATTTCGAGAAAACGGGGTTCATAAACATTATCGCTGGAGACCCAGCTCAAATACTGAATACTGGGTTCGCTAAATAAAAGATCAAAGCCCGTATTCAGCGCATATGCAATACCCCTGTTCTGTTCATAAGAGATAATAGTTACCCTTGGATCCTCGGCAATTATAGATCTCACAAGCGGTTCCATTTCTGGCGCACCATCAATTACAATGATCAGTCGAAATTCGGTGAAGGTTTGGCGCAGAACAGACTCCAGAGCTTGCCGGAGGAATTCCGGCTTTTGGGTATACAAAGGCATAACTACTCCTACATCCGCCATTATTTTTACCTCTCTCTACATTGGAGTATAAAATTAGTATATTTAAATTCCACCTTTGTGCCTGTGTGAATGCCTCTAAGAGCTTTTATTGCGCCTAAAAAAAAGCAACCACCTGTTTCTATCGGTGATTGCTTCTTGATTTCCAAAATCACTTATACAGGTATAGAAAGTGCGGAAATCTGCGTTAATTCAGATTGAAGCACTCTCTGATCGGTAACGAGATTTCCGAACTCGTCCAATCCATACACGGAACATACTACATTTGCTAATGGAAAAGAGGTATCTATCTGAACCTCATATGCGACATTACCTGCAATGAAGAACTCTCTGATATCAGAACTCATTGCTGGAACATAATAACCAGTGACATAAAGCGGGGTAAGCGCAAGCGTTGAATACGGAACACCGAAGACCTCGACAATTATCATTGCATTCGCATTACTTGTGTTACGAACACTGACCACTACATTACTTGCTGCAGTACCAGTTGCTCTCGTATTCGTAATAAGACCTGTTGTATAAGGCATTTCCTCACTCCTCCTCTTGGGATACTATCAACTTATTCAATCGGAAGCAGATAGTTGTGAGGCAGGAAGACTGGGGGATTCATGGAATAATAGCATACCTCTCACATTTCCAATTTCCGCCATTTTTCTGATTCCCTTGTCCAAACACAACGAATCTTAATTCATATATATATATCAAACTAATAGAAGAGGTGAAGCTCATGGCAACAACAACAGGCATCATTACGAATACAGGGACTACCCCCGCATCCAATCTGATCATTAATATCGACAATGATAACCTAAGTTTTTCATCTAACGTAGTCTATCACGTTTATGTATGGAATACCTTTGTTAGTAAGGCTTTAGTGTACTCCAGCTCATTAAATGTTAATGCTAACACCAGCCAGCTTCTCGGTTTTACTATTGCAGGCAATTCAGCTTATGAAGTCCAATTTCTCGTAACCGGAAATGCACCGGCAGACACGATTATTACGGTATTCGGAACAGATTCATCAGGAAACGTCATCCCTCACCAAAGAGTGCTGCTATCCGAACTTACTTTCATAGCTCAGCTGAACCCGTAAATACCGAAAACTCTATTACGATAGGAGTTTTGTATGGTTAATATTCAACTTTCGCCGAGCACAAGCGCTCAATTCGAGCCCACCATCGCGGTAAATTGGCTTAATCCTTCGGTTATGGTCGCCGTAGCTGTAGATCTTCGAGCAGGCCCTCCCAATATAGGTTTGTACAAATCTATTGACGCAGGTGCCACTTGGACAACAACGTTATTACCGTTACCGGTAGGATTTGCTGGCATCGAAGCACCACATATTGATTATATTTTTCCGACCACCTTCGTAGTATTGGCTCATGCCTTCGATTCAGACGGTCTCAGCGGGTCGATTGTTTCCTACACTTCTGTCGACAACGCCTCTTCATTCAGTCCACCAGTCATCGTGAATCAAGGATTTGGACAGTTTGTGAATGATGATCAGGTGGTCGTTGTCACCGACAAGGCTGGATCAAGTCCCTTTTTTGGAAATGTTTATACTGGTTATACGCATGATTACAACACACAATTCATACCAGGAAATACGATATTCTTCAATCGTTCCCTAGATAGCGGTAATACTTATTTCAGTCCCGTCCTGCTGTCTTCAGTCGAAGAATTTGAAGAATTTCCCGGTATAGCCATTACATTAAATGGGATTGTTGTCGTGGGATGGATCAATCAGCCTCCCGGTAATACTGATCTTAAAATTCGCACCTCCCCAGACGGCGGGGTCACTTTCACCCCAGAAACGATGGTCGCCAGTGTTGTAGTCCCACCAGATCCATTGCCGGGATATACATTTAGATGTCTGACATACCCTTCCCTCGCAGCGGATATTTCTAATGCCCCGACGACGCAAGGTAATGTCTATGCTGTATGGCAAGATTTTCGAGAAGGTTATTCCGATATTTTCCTTGCTACTTCCACGAATTTTGGTGTGGATTGGGGTACACCAATCTCCATTACGGGCAGTCCAGCAGGCTCCCAAAACTTTTTCCCAGCCATCACCGTATCCCCTGCGGATGGTGCAATATTCGTTACTTATTACACTAATCGAGTCAATCCCCTCAACCTTGATGTTTATCTAGCTACATCTAGAGATGGAGGGATGACGTATACAAACACCCGTATAACGACAACTTCCTTTGACGTCACCGGCATTCCCCTGATTGGGGACTACATCGGAAATGCCATTGTCCCCCAAACAGGCCGTCTAGTGAGCGTATGGACAGACACGCGGACTGGTACAGAGAACATCTGGTTTGGTGATAATCAATAAGCTCTAATAAACTTAAAAAAGCCCCCAAAAGGGGGGGCTTTTTTAAGTTTATTATTCCATGTGAAATACCTAGATGTAGAACATATAGTTGTCCGCCAAGCTCTCTTCTTTATAATTAATCAAGTCATGAAGAGTCGTGGAATCTAGTACATCAGCGATGCTATCGCGAATACGCAACCATAAATCGCGTTTTGCTGCATCATCTTCTTCAGTAAAATCTACTGGAGAAATTGGGCCCTCTAGCACACGAATGATGTCCCCCGCTGTGATAGCACTAGCCTCACGAGATAAAATGTATCCACCGTACGCACCACGAATACTTTTTACAAGTCCTGCGTTACGAAGAGGAGCAATTAGCTGCTCCAGATAGTGTTCAGAAAGTCCATTTTTCTCAGCAATACTCTTAAGTGAGGTCGGTCCTTCACCAAATTTCAGTGCAAGCTCCATCATAATTGTTAGTCCGTAACGTCCTTTGGTTGATATTTTCAAAGGGGCACCTCTTTCGGTTTAGTTTCTAGTTATTGTATACTATTGATTCGGTAAGTCATGCGTTTGTCATATCAAGGTATTCCGATGATTACTCTTAGTTTATGTTATCATATTCGAAGTCACAAATGAAATGGAAAACGAAACATTTTGCGAGAATGTTCACCCCTGGTGGACATTTTTCTATTCCCAGCCTCTTAATTTAGGGTTTACTGTAGACAGGTATGTTATAATACTTTCTGAGCCGGGTGTTCCATGAATGACCGGTATTTTGGGTACAGAAATGGTGATTACGATGACAAAAGCAAAACAAGACACCCGTGTCGTCGTCGGCATGTCCGGAGGGGTCGATTCCTCCGTCACGGCGCTTCTGCTCAAGCAGCAGGGCTATGACGTCATCGGCATCTTCATGAAAAATTGGGACGATACCGACGAATTCGGAGTATGTACGGCCGAAAGCGATGCAGAGGATGTTCGCCGCGTCTGCGAGCAGATTGATATTCCTTACTATACCGTTAATTTCGAGAAGGAATACTTCGACAAAGTATTTTCTTATTTCCTCGATGAATATAAGGCCGGCCGGACGCCGAATCCAGACGTCATGTGCAACCGAGAAATTAAGTTCGGGGAGTTCCTGAACAAAGCCCTTCAGCTTGGCGCCGATTATGTAGCGACTGGACATTATGCACGTGTTATAGAAGAAGATGGTGTGTACAAGCTACTTCGTGGTGTAGACAACAATAAAGACCAGACCTATTTCTTGAATGCGCTGGGACAGTATCAACTCTCTAAAGCAATGTTCCCGATTGGTCATCTTCCGAAACCGGAAGTTCGGAGAATTGCCGAAGAAGCCGGACTTTATACTGCCAAGAAAAAAGACAGCACAGGCGTTTGCTTCATCGGTGAGCGTAACTTCCGCGAATTCCTCAGCCAGTATCTTCCAGCACAATCGGGTGATATGATAGATATAACCACTGGAGAAATCAAAGGCCGCCACGATGGACTGATGTACTATACATTAGGTCAACGCCAAGGCCTTGGCATTGGTGGCTCCGGTAATGGAGAACCTTGGTTTGTAGCCGAAAAAGACCTTAGCCGCAACATTCTTTATGTAGTTCAAGGAGACAAGCACCACAGCCTGTACTCCACTAGTCTGATTGCCTCCGGTGTAAACTGGATTAACGGACAAGAGCTAGGTCTTGAGCCGCTAAAATGCACCGCCAAATTCCGCTATCGCCAGCCTGATCAAGGCGTGACCCTTACAGCACGGGAAGACGGAACGATAAACGTAGACTTTGATGTTCCACAAAAAGCGATAACGCCTGGCCAAGCCGTTGTCTTCTACCTCGGGGAGCAATGTCTCGGTGGCGGTACGATCGAATATGCTGAAAAGGTTGTTCCTTCAGCGCAAGCTTAAATTGTATTCTATACAACTGCATCAACTCTAACATACGTAGACCTGAGAAATAGCTGTATTTGATACAGCTATTTTTTTGTTTTGAGAATCCCTTTACGATTTAGTTGTAGTATGTACAGTTAAAATCATCCGATATCCCTTATTTATCTTCACATCCGGAAAATAGATGTATGAAGTACAGTTATATTACCTTTGCAGTTCTAGAGTGAGGTTTTAGTTGTACAAAGTACAATTAGCCAGCTTCAGAGCGGAGAAATAGCTAAGAGACATTTAAAAAGAAAGATAAAAGATGAAAGATAAAAGATGAAAGATGAAACAAGAAACGAAACACCAAACAGAATACATAAAAAACAGCAGTTCAGGAAGCTCTCCCTGAACTGCTGTTCCGAGTTATTTCTTTATCACTGAGCTACTATAGCTTTGTCTGCAGAAACTGCGATGTCATTATAATAAAGTCCAGTTCCATCACCAATCGCAAAGTTAAGAACACGGTTATTTACCGGAGCTAATACTGCACGATAAAGCGTAGGGAAAACTGGGATCTCATTCACCATAAGCTGTTGCCATTCTTTATAGATCTCTTTACGTTTGTCTACATCAAATGCAGCTTCGGAAACCCCTTCGGCGAGCAAACGATCATTCTCTGCACTTGCATAACGAGGGAAGTTATAGATCGCATCTTTACCGTATAGACCTGATGGGTCGACGTCAATCCCTACACCCCAAGCGCCTTGGTACACATCAACTGTAGGATCATCCTCACCATTTTGACCAATGCGATCATAGAAGGTATTAAACTCTACCATTTCCAAAGTTACATTCAGACCAATCGCTTTCCAGGATTGTACATAATATTGAGCCAGCGGTTCAGCAATATCTCCACCAGTCATTGAAATAAAATTAATCTTCAGCTCACTGCCATCTGGATTCGTTCTAAATTCACCGTTAAGTTTGTAACCAGCGTCATCGAGGATCTTCTTAGCTGCTTCTGGATCATACGCTACACCTGGATTGGAAGCATCATGGAATTCAGGATGGGACGGCGGGATCAGCGTAGTCGCATTCCAGCGCAGACCGTTATAGAATTTTTTACCGACTGTATCATTATCTACAGCAGCCCACATGGCTTTACGCAGGTTCACATCAGCCATTTTAGCTTTAGGATCGGTAGCAACAACTTTTTTCTCTGCATCCCATTTTCCCAGTTTAAATCCAATATACGTATAAGCACGGTCAATCGCACCTAGGAATTCAACGTTTGACATTTTTGCATTATCCGGGAATTGATCAACAGGGAACGCATCCACCAAGTCAACGCCGCCAGATTTCAATTCTTGCACAATCGTTGTAGGGTTGATTACCTTTAGAATTACCTTATCCAGTTTAGGAGCTCCACGCCAGTAATCATCATTCTTAACGAATACTACAGATTCACCAGGAACAATGCTTTCCACTTTGAAAGCTCCAAAGCCAATCGGCTTTTGACGTAATTCAGGAGAAGAGGAAATTTTAGCAACATCCATACCACCAAAGATATGTTTGGCTAACGGATAAATCCATACCCCGCCTGTTAACAGAGAAGGTGTAGATTTCAGGTAAGTAATTTGCAGTTTCTTATCACCCAGTACTTTAATACCAGAAATGGTCTTGGCCTTACCAGAGTGGTACTCATCCATACCTTCAATATTGGTAAAGTCAGAACCGTAACGTGGACCATCATATTTCGGGTTACCAATAACTTCATGCGCGAACAACCAATCTTCTGCTGTTACTGGCTTGCCGTCCTGCCAGTTCACATTGTCGCGAATTGTAAAGGTAAAGGTACGTCCATCCTCCGAGACTTCATACGTTGCTGCACCATCATTTGTATATACATAGTCTTTATCCCATGTTAACAAGCCTTCATCAAACCAATTCAACACTTGTGCATCTGGATCTCCGGAATAGAAGTTCCAGTTCAAAGTACCTTCAAAAGGACTATCGGAAACGAGTCCAAAAGTAATCGAGCCTCCATCAATAGCTTCGCCTTGATTTGTCTTAACATTACTGAAATCTTTAATGTTATAAAGTCCGTCTTCTGCTTCTGGTGCTGTAGTAGCCTCTGCGGTTTCCGCAGGTGCACTGGCACTAGGGGCTGCTGTTGACTCAGCCGCTCCGTTGTTATTCTTGGAGCCACAGGCTGCAAGGACAAACAACATTACAAACATTAATGAAACTAGTAGTGCCTTAGAACGGATGGGTTTTCTCATTTAATCATTTCCTCCCTTATTATCCTTTTCTTTGTCTTGCGTCGGTCGCACGTTTAAGCGCTTGACCCACATTATTTATACTCAACATCAATACCAGGATCAGCAGTGATGCGGGTAACCAGATCCACCATCTGAACTCAAGTGTTTGCGGATTTCTCGCATAGCTTACTAGAGTACCCAGACTGGGTGTACTTTCTGGAAAACCAAAACCTAGAAAGGATAGGCCGGATTCCAATCCAATATTAGCTGCCAAATTCAAGGTCATCGTTACGATAATGATTGAGCTTAGGTTCGGCAGCACTTGTGAGAACATAATTTTAAGATTAGAAGAACCTAAGGTCTTCGATGCCTGAACGTAATCGAGTTCCTTCTCTTGTAGCGTTTTAGAACGAATTAACCTGGCAATCCCCATCCATAGAAAGGCAGTCATAATAAAGGAGAAGGTTAACGTATTGTATTTAGGAACTGCACTTACGAAAGCTATAACAATCATTAGAAAGGGTAGAATCATGAAAAAATCTACAACACGCATCGAAATATTATCTATCGTTCCCCCAAAATATCCAGAGAACAAACCTACTAGAATACCGATGATTCCCGTAAAAAAAGTAACCATAAAAGCAATCGACATGGAATTTCGTGTGCCTATAATTAATTGACCGAATACATCCCGCCCTCCATAATCGGTCCCCAGCCAGTGTACAACCGAAGGCTTCTCATACAGTGCGAACAAGTCAACCGTAACAATCTCTTTTTGATCTAAAAATAAGGAAATCCCATAAACGGCGGCAATAATCGTAAATAGGAAAATCAGTGAGACCAAAGCCAGCTTATCCCGCACGATCTCACGCCAAACAATCCTGAAGCCTGATGGACTTTTATCTGTTTCCTGCAGCAGAGCTAACTCTGCGCTTGTCTTTGCCATTTTATTCACCTCAAAGTGTTCATCTTCTTATTTAATCCGGATACGCGGATCTACGATACTTAAGATAATATCTGATAACAACGCACCGACGATGGCAGCAACCCCATATAGAAGAACGAGAGCCGTTACTACGCTGAAATCCCGAATTGTTATCGAACTGAGGAACAACATACCCATACCCGGATAACTAAAGATACTTTCAACGAACACCGTTCCGCCGATCAGTCCAGTAATCTCATATCCGAAAAATGCAGCAATTGGCAGTAAGGAATTTCTCAATATATGTCGATTGTAGACGCGCGACTCTGAAGCACCTTTTGCTCTTGCGGTGAGGATAAAATCTTTTTGTTTCGTATCAATGATCTCATTCCGCAAATATTGTACCGTTCCTACCGTTGCAATTAGAGCCATTGATAAAGCAGGGAGTAGCAAATGGTATAACTTACTCCAGAAGTGGCTTAGCGTGCCCGGAACTTCTCCAGGACTAACACTGCCGCTAGTAGGAAACCAATGAAGATGAAAGCCGAAGAGCCATACCATTAACAGAGCGAAAATAAACAATGGTGCGGCAAAGCCAATATAGGTGTATCCAGTAATGAGCCGGTCCAGCCATGAATCGTTATAACGACCGCTAGTAATACCAAGTGGAATAGCAATGAGGTATGTAAGAATCAGTGTGACAATCGCCAGCCAAAGTGTATTCATAAGGCGTTGACCGATAAGCTCTGATACAGGCATTTTGAAACGGAAGGATTGACCAAAATCCCCTTGTATCGCTTTAGTAATCCAATCCCAGTACTGGATGTACCATGGATCATTTAAGCCTAGCTTTTCTCTCATCGCATCGATAGCCGCAGGATCAATATTTGGATCAAGCATCCCTGATAACGCATCTCCCGGCATCGCCTTCGCCATTAGAAAAACAAGAATACTTAATAGAAATATTTGAGGGATCATAATAAGAATTCTACGAACAATAATCTTCCACATATTCTCAACCTTTCTCAGGCAAGGCTACCAGATGAGTCTCGGAAATAGATTTCAATGGATAAGGCATGCCTTGTTCATCAAAATAATTCCGGTGCGCTTGTTCATATTCCTGACTTACTGATTTTCTAAACTCCGTCTGCTTCTCTCTTTGCTTAGGATCAATATCAGGAATCGCAGCAATTAGACGTTTGGTATAAATATGGCGAGGATTGTCAAAAATATCTTTAGCAGTCCCTTGCTCTACATGTCGTCCTTTATACATAATTCCGATGTGATCGCACATATGTCTGATGATTCCGAGATCATGACTGATAAATAGGAAGGTAAGATTCAGCTCTTTTTGTATATCCTGCATAAAATTGAGCACCTGTGCCTGTACAGAGACATCCAGCGCAGAGACAGGTTCATCCGCAATAATCAACTTCGGTTTGAGCGCAATAGCTCTTGCAATACCGATCCGCTGCCGCTGACCGCCTGAGAATTCATGCGGATATTTAAGAATATTTTCAGGGCTTAATCCAACCTGCAACAGCAACTCCTGCACACGTCTTTTTTCTTCCCCCGGAGACATCTTTTCGAAATTACGTAAGGGTTCGGCAATAATATCCAGCACTCGTTTCTTAGGATTCAGGGAAGAGTACGGATCCTGAAAGATCATCTGAATGTCCTTGCGGATATTTTTTTGCTTACGTACACCCTTTGAAGCCAAATCCTGTCCTTCAAAAACCACGCTGCCGCTAGTAATAGAATTGAGGCCGATAATTGCACGGCCTGTGGTTGTCTTCCCTGATCCGGATTCACCAACCAAGCCGTAGGTTTTGCCTGCTTCAATAGTAAAACTAACATTATCAACTGCCTTGACTACGCCAATTTCCCTTCGAAAAACGCCGCCGTGGATTGGAAAATGAACTGCTAAATTTTTAACCTCAAGAAGTCCCATTGTAGATTGCCTCCTCGTTAGTATCAGGGAAATGAAAGTTATTATGGCAGGTGCAGCGAACAAAATGCCCAGGGCCTACTTCATGCAGCTGCGGATTTTCCTCATGCTCCCATTCCGGAATCCAAGGTGTTCGGGCCGCGAAACGGCATCCTTTACGCGGAAGATTCTGTAATGGTGGAACAATCCCCTGAATCACGTGAAGTCTGGATTTCTCTTCTTTAACGGTTGGTATGGAGTTCAACAATGATCTTGTATACGGATGCTTCGGATTAGACGTTAACGTATAAATATCTGCGATTTCTACGATTTGCCCCGCGTACATTACCGCAACCCGGTCAGCCATTTCACTCACAACCCCTAGATCATGGGTAATTAAGATAATGCCTGCTTGCATATCGTTTTTTAATTTTTTTATAAGTTCAAGAATTTGCAATTGGATGGTTACATCTAGTGCCGTAGTCGGCTCATCGGCGATCAAAAGCTTGGGGCCATTGGCAATCGCTATAGCAATCACAACCCTCTGCCTCATGCCACCAGATAATTCGTGGGGGTACTGCTGATATGTATGTTCGGGACGGGAGATTCCAACCTTGGTCAAAAGATCAATGACCTTCTCTTTTCTTTGCTTCTTCGAAAGCTTGGAATCATGTAGGATGAGTACTTCTTCAATCTGTGAACCGATAATCATGAGCGGATTTAATGCGGATAAAGGATCTTGAAAAATCATAGACATTTCTTGACCGCGCAGCTTGTTGAGCGCAGCAGGAGACATAGTAACGATATCCTGACCTTTGTATTTGATTTGCCCGTCTATTTTAGCCCTTGTGTGCAATCCCATAATTGAAAAGGCCAGCGCACTTTTTCCAGAACCGGACTCTCCAACAATAGCAAGTATCTCATTTTTACGAACAGACAGGGTAACATCATCTACTGCAGCATAATAGTCATCTTCGATCCTGAACGATGTCGACAAATTTTTGATTTCTAGTAATTCTTCGCTCAAATTAATCCCCCTATCGGCAAGAATTCCAAAATTTACACAATGAAATATTATGTAAATTTTGATATAAACAGCATTCTTTTCATGAAACATATCAAAACATTGACTGTTATGATTATTAACACCATTAAGAATAGTACAAGTACTTCCATCGGAATTAAAACTTGTTTCTCCGTAACTTTGTAGTTCATTTTAATTAACTTATGGTAAATTATCAATCATTTCCTAAAAAAAATTTCAATGCATGTGATTAAAAGTAACGTAGACAACAAAAAAACGGCTCTAGGCCGCCTTTTTCTAGGAAAAAAATATTTTGTATGTCACCTTAAATTTATTTGCTTTTTAGCATTAAAATGGAAAATATCTTAGTTGCTGGTGGACTATTGTTCTCGTCGGAGTCTTTGATTGTGACGGATCTTAATTTCATTTCCTTGCTCGGTCGCTTGATAAAAAATACGCTGAGAAATCTCCTTAGGCAGATACTCCTGTTTCACATAATGCCCCGGAAAATTGTGCGGATATTGATATCCTTCATGCCCTAGTGCAGCAGCACCTTTATAGTGTGTATCACGTAAATGTAGCGGTACCTCGGCAGATTTAATCTCATCCATACTTGCCATTGCATTTGAAATAGCCGTATAGACGGCATTAGACTTTGGACTCTCTACTGCGAAAAGAATGGCTTGCGCAATGTTTAGCTTCGCTTCTGGCCAACCGTTATTTCTATAAGCTTCAAGCGCACTTACCGCTTGGACCATAGCCTGGGGATTAGCTAAGCCAATATCTTCACTGCTCGCTGCTATCAGGCGACGAATAAAAGTCATCGGGTCCATCCCCAATTTCTCTACCGCATATAGAAACCAGAACAAGGCGGCATCACTAGAACCTCGAATGCTTTTGTGAAAAGCAGACAGAACATCATACTGCGTCGATTCATCTGCCTTCACAATGGGGCGCCGAATCGACTCTTCCGCCACCTCCAGCGTGATATGCACACTCCCGTCTACCTCCGGAGCAGTAGTTAACGCTGCTAGTTCCAGAGCATTTAAAGCCCGCCGGATATCTCCATTAGCCATGGTAGCAATATGCAGCAATGCTTCTTCATCGACCTGAAGCTCCATGAATCCAAGCCCTCTATCCTTGTCTGCTAAAGCTCTGCGCATCGCGACCAGACTGTGTTCACTCGTTAGCGCCTCTAGCTGAAACAGGGTAGAACGGCTCATAAGCGCTCCGTTTACGTAATGGAACGGGTTCTCCGTAGTTGCGCCAATAAATGTAATGGTACCTTTTTCTACTGCTGGCAATAGCGCGTCCTGACGTGAACTGTTAAACCGATGTACCTCGTCCAGAAAAAGAATCGTCTTAGAACCGTAAAGTGTTTTATTATTTTGAGCTCGTTCAATGACCTCCCGCACATCCTTTACAGAAGCCTCCACCGCATTCAGGCGTACGAATTCACCTTGTGTGTGATGAGAAATGATATGAGCTAATGTTGTTTTGCCACATCCAGGAGGTCCATAGAGTAAAATCGAAGAGACCTGGTCTGCCTCGATCGCTCTTCGCAACAGCTTCCCCCGGCCTATGATATGTTCTTGACCAATATATTCATCCAGATTCTCCGGTCTCATCCGGTCCGCAAGTAACCGTCCGCCCCCGTTGTCCTCTCCCATAGAAAATAAATCCATAACTCCACTTCCTTGCTATATTCTTATAAAAGACAATGTCATCTCCCATTATCATACCATAGACTTATTTTTCACCAAAAATAAAAAGAGCATGATCTCGTCTTAGAAAGGCGGGAGCCATGCTCTTTTTTCAAAATATAAGAAAGTATAGGTTTCACGCTATACTTTATCCTTATTATTTCTCGCATAACGCTTACCGTCCTTATAGGGACGCCAAAGGCGTTTATGCTTGAATGGTACGCTAGCAATTTATTGCCAGCCTCATTTTTGATATGATTTTTCGAATACTCTCTTCCGACAGATGATACTTCTTCTGAAGCTCTGCTACGGAATCGCCTTTTCGATGACAACTGAAAATTTCCTCATTGCGGTTTGCTATCTCTTTCCTCGAACCGCTGTTCTCGCCCCATCTAACCCGCTCTTCCGTTTTCTTCGGGATGTAGAGCAGTTCACCTTGGATGTATCCCTGAAGCTCTTTGAGCAAGCCAGGGGGGAGCACATCCTTCCCATTTACATAACTCAACTTGCATTTCCTCCTTCAACAGGTGTGTTCCTATGCGTCCGTCAACTACTGATAAAGTAATTTCCACGTCACCTGCCTCCTTTCTTCTCCTCATATTTGGAAAAATCCGTAATTTCATTATATAAAAACCTTTTGGTAGCGTCTACATTCGAATTAATTTTTCATTGTTCTTATGGATTTGTGTGGTACTGTCTATGTTAGTAATAAGGAGGCCTGACGGCCTCCTCGCTTTAAGCAGATTTCCGTCTTAGACGGAAACCACCTCGTATACTGAAATCATTTCAATCAGCCTCCTTCCAGAGTGTTCTTGCCCGGCCGGACACTTATTATTAAGCCATACCTATAGGTTAGTTACAAGACCAAGAACAGTTATAACCATTCTCCACCAGTCTTAATTGCCCTCAGAATCGCTTCCAGCCGCCGTTTGCACATAGGAAGGAACTTCCCCATTATGGAGCAGCCACAGCTCGTGAAGAGCACGTGTACAGCCCACATACATCAACTTTGCGTCCCATGCCGTTGCCCCGTAATGGTCTTGATCGGCATCTGCTAAAATGACCGCATCAAATTCCAAACCTTTAGATAAATACACAGGTAGTACCGATAATCCACCCTGATATTGCGTCATGCTACCGTCGATCAGATGAATATCTTCAAAATGCTGCTCCAGTTCAGCGTACAGCTCTGTAGCTTCACGCAGACTACGTGTTAGCACAGCCACCGTACGATATTCCCTTCCAGACAGGGACTTCAGTGCCGATTGTATAGTGTTCAAACGAGCATTTCGTTCAGCTACCCGTTCTCCGACTATTTCTCCGTCTCCGTAGGTGATCATCCGAACGGGGTCCCCGCTACGAAAGACAGGAACAGCCAACAACGAACTTTCTACTCCCGAGGATAGAATTCCATTTGCGAAGTCTATAATTTCCATGGTTGAACGATAGCTGCGTGTCAGCGCATGATAAGCCGTGTTCTCAGGGGCAAATAAGGCCTGCATCTCTTCCCATGCGTGTACGCCTTTATAGGCATGTATACCCTGCGACAGATCGCCTAGAATGGTAAAGGAATGTCCACGCACGTATAAATCCAGCACTGCAATTTGGAAGGGGGAGAAATCCTGGGCTTCATCGATCACCACATGATCAAAGCGAGTGCCGCCTTCGTTCCCATTCAAAAGATAATAAATATACAACAGAGGCGGTAAATCCTCTTCACGTATGATCCCTTTTTTCAGCCCTTTTGCCGTCTCCTTCAGCACAGCTGCTGGAATATTCTCAGGTGGATCAACCGGCCAATCTTCCGGGACTTTAGCCGCACGAAAGATTTGCTTGTAGATCGTCAGCGGATCATACTTAGGCCATTTTGCACTGTATGATTTTTCTCGCGCAGCACCTTTTTTCTTGCGATCCTTCATAGCTGCAGCTGACGGGCTCTTCTTCAGCTCCATCTCAATCCAGCGATGTATCCGTGCCATTACACGTTCCTTACGCTTTGCTGGCGGATAAGGAGCGTACTCCTCATTATGCCAGCGCAAGATCATGGAGCGGCGCAGTACAGCGCCTTCCCATGGGATAAAATCACCCTCAGGTACCGAGCTGCTTTCCAATAGCTTGATACTGGACCCTATTATTCCCATTAACACCGTTGATCCCTTGAAGCGCCCAGGCGTCTCTTCTGTAATCACAGGCATGCCGCCCGGAGTTTCGAACCAACGGTTCATCGTCTCCGTAGCATCTTGCTCTGGAAGCTCCAGACCTAGTACATTTGCAGCCCAATCCGGGAAGGTGCTCTGGGCAATATTTCCTACACCGAGTTCAGGCAGTACATCCGAAATATAATCCAGAAACATTCGGTTCGGTGCAAAAATAATCATTTTTTCTGCAGAGACCTGATCTTTGTATTGATACAGCAGAAAGGCTAACCGGTGTAGTGCAACTGTAGTTTTACCACTTCCCGCTACACCCTGAATGATCAATGCTGTATTTTTGGCGGCACGGATAATCTTGTCCTGTTCTTCCTGAATGGTCGATACGATATCACGGAGACGATTATCTTTGTTCTCACCCAGGCGATAGACAAGAAACTCATCTGACACCACAGGTGCGTCACTCTCCCGGTTGTACGTATCTGCGACCCGCTCCAGAATCTGCTTCCGGATCACCACGTTGCGCTTGAGGTATACCAGTCCTTCTATCAGTCCCTCAGGAGCTTCATAGGAGGCAGGCTCCGTACCACCGGTAAACGAATAGAACAGGCTTGCTACCGGTGCGCGCCAGTCTATGACTAGCGGACGGTCGCTTACCTGCTCGCGGTCTACGCCGATTTTGCCTATATAGAGTGCCTTCCGCTGCTTCTCATCATTGCCCTGAAAATCAAGCCGTCCGAAATAAGGCTCCTGCCGAAGCTTGGCAAGATCTTTGCGCTTCTGATCACGGTTCGCTTCTAACACCTGTTCCGTATAATCGTGTCCCGTGTACACTGGAGTCTGGTTAAGTTTCTCCAGTAAGGTGTCAATCTCAGTAAGCGCTTGATTCAGCCTGTCTTCTTCCTCTTGATAGGCACTTTGAAAGTTGTCTTCCAATTTCAGTTACCTCCTAAAAGTTTATCGAGCTTAAATTTCCATTCTCCTCATTCCCTCTTCTCACGCAAAAAGGATACCCATTGTAGCATAATCAGCACTAAAATACCAAATCTTTCAAGCGAACATACGACTACAGCACAGCTTGCAAAATAAAGTTAGCTACAAATAAACCCGCAATCCCATACAGCGCAGGAGGTACTTCCTTGCCCTTACCCACCGCAAGCTTCACGATCGGATACGTAATAAATCCAAAAGCCATACCATCTACGATGCTATAAGTGAATGGAATCATGACCATGATCAGGAAAGAAGGAAAGAGCTCTGTTAAATCTCCCAAATCCATTTCACGCACATTCTGTACCATAAGCCCACCAATTACAATCAAGATCGGAGCGATAGCACTGTCTGGAATGTAGGAGAGCAGAGGGAGGAACAGGAATGTCGCCCCGAACAGCAGCCCTGCCACGAGTGAGGTCAGCCCCGAACGTCCGCCTGCAGCAATACCTGCATTAGATTCCGCAGCAGCTACTACAGGACTGCTTCCGAAGAGACCTGCAGCGATATTGGCAATAGAGAGTGCTCGTAAGCTACTCTTGAAGCGCTCAGGACGCCCTGCCATCATAGTCTGTGAGGCGACAAGCCCAATATTTTCAAATACAACAATTAAGAGCAGTAAGAAAACAGCAATCCAGAACACAAGGCTCACAATGCCGCTCCAGTCCATTCCCAGAAATAAGCTTTCATAACCCGTAAATACATGCCCTGATGCCTGCTTCTCAGGCGCGTGTGCCGCTCCCAGCAAGTAGGCTAGACCTGTACCAACCAGCATACTGATTAGTAAACCACCATTGGTCCCGCGGATAAACAGTACTAAAGCGAGTAATAAAGTTACACAAGAAGTGATAACTGCTGGATCACTAAAATGTCCTATAGCAACAAATGTGGTCTGATGCGCAATCACAATCCCGCTTTTTTGCAGTCCTATAAAGGTCAGAAAAAGCCCTATCCCGACTGTAATGGCATGCTGTAGGTTTTGAGGAATCGCCTCACTCAGAATACGATAGAGCGATGTGAAGGCCACGATAGCGAATAACACACCGGTTATTACGACTACAGTAAGCGCCTCTCTCCAACCTAAATTCATAGAATGTACAAGTGTGTATGTGAAAAATGCGTTTATCCCCATCCCTGGTACCACGATGATCGGTGTCTTCCCACCGAAAGCCATCAGTAGACAGCCTGTAATGGCAGTCAATAGTGTAGCCACCATTGCTGGTCTAAGCGGCATACCCGCGTCATGAAGAATGGTCGCATTCACCATCACAATGTATACTGAAGCAAAATACGAGAGGATCCCTGCAGCCCACTCCCGTTTCCAGTCATTCTCAGGTGCAAGCCCTACACTATTTCGCCAAAAATTTGATTTCATGTACTAAAACCTCCACTGATATTAAGTTCCGCAGGCGGATATTACCGGATAATAAGGCTTATAATCAACGGTTCATCCCGGTTTAACTATTATGCCTATTTGTGGTCTGCATCTTGCAGACCCGCCTGTTAACCACAACAAAAGGGCGTACGCAACTGGATTTCAGCTGGTCGCCCTTTTGGTCCATTTTACTACTACTATCGTTATAATTGAAACAGCTTCAGCTCAGCGATTCACTTACACGCTGACGCCTCCAGCCTCAAGCAAATCACGCACGGCAACACTGACCATGATCAGGCCTGCTACCGGCGGAACGAAGGCATTACTAGCTGGTGGTTGTTTCGCTTTACGTCGATCCGGCGCATTCTCCGGAACGATCTTGTCCGTAACATCCTGACGTGGCTTCATAGGCGGCTCCGTTGAGAAAACCACCTTCACGCCTTTCTTAATCCCTTCCTTACGCAGCTTCTGACGAATGACACGCGCAATAGGATCATAAGTTGTCTTGGAAATGTCGGCTACCTGGAATCTTGTAGGATCCATTTTGTTGGCAGCGCCCATGCTTGAGATCATTGGAATTCCACGGGACAGACATTCTTTGATCAAATGAACCTTATAAATAATCGTATCCGAAGCATCGAGTACATAGTCAGGTTTTAATTTGAACAATTCCTCATAGGTTTCTTCCGTATAGAACATGTTGAGCGCAATCGCTTCACATTCGGGATTGATCAGCTTCACACGTTCTACCATCAGTTCAGCCTTTTTCTGCCCAACCGTGGTGGTGAGAGCATGAATCTGCCGATTCACATTAGTAATGTCTACCGAATCCTTATCAATCAAAATTAGTCTGCCGATGCCGGTACGAGCCAAAGCCTCAACAGCCATACCGCCAACACCGCCGATGCCTAGCACCGCTACCGTGCTGTTCTTCATTATTTCCAGACCTTCCGGCCCGATCGCCAGTTCCGTGCGTGAGAACTGATGTAGCATGAGGTACAGCCTCCTTCAAAAGCTTTGGCGAAGCAGAAATCTGCCTCGCCCGCTTCGATTAGTTAATTATTCTTTTTCTTTCTTCGGTTTAAGCGCCAGCTTAATGTGCAGCTGCTCCAATTGTGAACCATCTACTGGCGAAGGTGCATCCATAAGCAGGTCTGTTGCACTTGCTGTTTTCGGGAATGCGATGGTTTCACGCAGATTTGTACGACCGGTCAGTAGCATAACCAGACGATCTAAACCGAAAGCGATACCGCCGTGTGGAGGTGTACCATATTCGAACGCATCCATCAGGTAGCCGAACTTCTCATAAGCAACCTCTTTCGTAAATCCAAGGGCTTCGAACATTTTCTCCTGCACTTCGCGTTTGTAAATCCGCATGGAGCCTCCGCCTACTTCATAACCGTTCAGAACGATGTCATAAGCTTGTGCACGGATCGCACCTGGATCTGTGTCAAATAGATGCAGATCCTCTTCACGCGGACGAGTGAACGGATGGTGTTCTGCTACATAACGTTTCTGATCTTCGTCATATCCAAGGAGCGGGAAGTCTGTAACCCAAGCGAACTTGAACACATTATCGTCAATCAGACCGAGCTGACGTCCAATTTTAACACGAAGGGCGCCTAGAACGTCTGCTACAACCTTTTTATTATCAGCGGAGAAGAGGAGAAGGTCGCCTTCTTCAGCGCCTGTACGCTCCTTCACAGCCGCAATTTCTTCTTCGGAGAAGAATTTCACAATCGGCCCTTTGAATTCGCCGTCTTTCACTTGAATCCATGCCAAACCTTTCGCGCCATAGCGAGCAGCATAAGGTCCGAGTTCATCGATTTCTTTACGAGTCCAAGTGCCACAGCCTTTAGCGTTTAGACATTTCACTTCGCCGCCTTTTTCGATTACAGAAGCGAATACCTTAACACCGCTAGTAGCAACAATATCGTTCATTTCTACAAGCTCTAATCCAAAACGCAGATCAGGTTTGTCAGAACCGTATTTGCCCATAGCCTCAGCATAAGTCAAACGTTGGAACGGAAGCTCGA
This sequence comes from Paenibacillus sp. FSL K6-2859, assembly GCF_038008265.1. Taxonomy (NCBI): domain Bacteria; kingdom Bacillati; phylum Bacillota; class Bacilli; order Caryophanales; family Paenibacillaceae; genus Paenibacillus; species Paenibacillus sp. FSL K6-2859. Next base: position 5,417,272 of record NZ_JBBOYU010000001.1, read on the forward strand.
TATCTGCGCCTACAGTTTCCTTGAACAGACGCTGCATCAGCTTCTCCATCATACCAAGCAGTTCATCTTGTGACAGGAATGACGTCTCAATGTCGACTTGAGTGAATTCAGGCTGACGGTCAGCACGCAAATCTTCATCACGGAAACAACGAGCAATTTGGTAATAGCGCTCAACGCCGCCCACCATCAATAATTGCTTGTAGATTTGTGGAGATTGCGGCAATGCGAAGAATTCGCCTTCATGCACACGGCTTGGTACCAGATAATCACGCGCGCCTTCCGGTGAGCTTTTAGTTAGGATCGGTGTTTCAACGTCGATGAATCCTTCACTGTCAAGGAAATCCCGAAAAATCTTAGAAGCTTTCGAGCGAAGCAGCAAGGTTCTTTGCATCTCTGGACGACGAAGGTCCAAATAACGATATTTGAGACGCAGAGACTCGTCTACTTCCACACCATCTTCGATGAAGAACGGAGGTGTCTTAGCTGCGTTCAGCACTTCGATATCCGTAATTTGCACTTCAATTTCACCTGTTGGCAGGTTGCGGTTAACGGTTTCCTCATCACGTTTAACAACTTTACCTTTAACAGCCAGAACGTATTCACTACGAACCTTATCAGCAATTTGTAAGGCTTCGCCAGAGTAGTCTGGGTTAAATACAACTTGCACAATACCGCTTCTGTCACGCAGATCAATAAATAGTACGCCCCCGAGGTCGCGGCGGGTCTGCACCCATCCGTTCAAGGTTACCGTCTGTCCAATATGTTCTGGTGTTAGCTGTCCACACTGATGACTTCTTTGCATAATTTATCATTCCCCTTCATGGTTAAAAATACATTTTTAATCTTTCTCTATACAGTCACCCTAAGACGTTAGTCAGATGGTCTAAACTAGTGCCTGACCCAGCTCTTCCAGCTTCACGGTGCGCTGCTCCCCTGTGTTCATCGACTTCACGGTAATCACACCATTCTTCAGCTCATCTTCGCCAAGAATCGCAGTATAACGTGCCGACATACGGTCTGCCGATTTCATCTGTGCCTTCATTTTCCGGCCTAGGTAGTCACGTTCTGCTGAGTACCCTTGGCTACGCAGAATATATAGCTGCTTAGAGATTTCGATATCAGCTTCTTCACCGAGAGCTACAAAGTACACATCCAGTGGCTTCGCCGTCTCCAGCTCTACCTTCTGATCCTCCAAAATGAGGAGAATTCGTTCAAGTCCAATCCCAAAACCAATACCCGGTTGATCCGGTCCACCAATTTCTTCAACCAAACCGTTGTACCGGCCTCCGCCGCCCACGGTATCAATCGAACCAATACCTGCTGCTTTATATTCAAACGCTGTATGCGTGTAATAATCCAGTCCTCTTACAAGGCGAGGGTTAATGGTGAATTCCACACCCATGATATCAAGGTGCATCTTCACCTTCTCAAAATGAGCGGTGCACTCTTCGTCCAGACTATCCAAAATGGAAGGCGCATCTGTAAATTTATCTTGATCGACCTTACAATCCAGCACGCGAAGCGGATTACGCTCCATACGACGCTGACAGTCACTGCAAAGGGTATCCTTCATAGGTCTTAAGAAACCCAATAGTTTCTCCCGATAAGCTGCACGGCTAGGTGCGTTACCGACAGAATTGATTTCCACTCTTACATCCTTAAGGCCAAGATCCTTATAGAATTGATAGCCTAAGGATACTACTTCCGCATCAATAGCCGGATCCACAGCTCCAAAAGCCTCAATACCAAACTGATGGAATTGACGATATCTGCCTGCCTGTGGACGCTCATAACGGAACATAGGTCCGATATAATACAGCTTACTTACATCAGGTTCACCGTAAAGCTTGTTCTGAACATAAGCTCTAACGACACCCGCCGTTCCTTCTGGACGAAGCGCCAGATCACGATCGCCTTTATCCTTGAAAGTGTACATCTCGCCTTCTACAATATCCGTTGTTTCGCCTACTCCACGCTCGAATAACCCCGTGTGCTCGAACATCGGTGTACGGATTTCACGGTAATTGAAACGACGGCATAAATCTCTAGCCTTCCCCTCAATATACTGCCATTTCTCCACAGCTCCCGGAAGCACATCCTGCGTTCCTGTAGGTTTCTCGAATCTTTCTTTAGCCACAGTCTATCCCTCCTAAAAAATACCCCTCTAAATCTGCTCTCTTCATCACTTCATCAGGCTAAACAAAACAAAAAATCCCCCGCCCTGTTTATAAAAAACAGGGACGAGGGATTATCATAACCAATAATACACCCGTGGTACCACCCACATTCCGGACTAGAACCATTCTGAATCCGCTCAAAGCGGTTAACGCCCGCCTACGCATAACGGCTACTGATCGCGGCAATATGCATTGCCCACTTTCGCCGTACGTTCTCGGGGAGGTCATTCATTCGCTCATCAACAGAATCCTTGCAGCCAAGCAGAAACGATAGATCATCCATTATACTGGATATCATCTGAATCTACAGGGGATTCCTCTCTGGCGTTGTGGGTCCTCGAATTACTTGTTCCCGTCATCAAAACCATATGATAAAATCGTATATTTTTAAATTCTACTGAACTACTGTGCTAAAGTCAAGGCAGGAAATGCGAAGCTGAATAAAAAATTCGACAACTTTCAACTTTTGACCTTTAACTTCAACTGTTACAAAAAAAATGACCTGCAGCCGAATGCTGCAGGTCCATCATCATATATTATTAAAAAGGGGGTCATGCCTTTATTATAAACACGCTATATTAAGGAAACATGTATGTAATATTACGATTATATTACATTCATGAAAGCGGTTTATTTTAATAGATTGCTGTTAATCAAATTGCTCCACAAATGCCCCTTTGCCCCGAAGGGTTTCCACAACCTCATTATAATTCTCTTCTGCGACACTTAGGTCCATCACATAACGAAGTTCACTTAAATCCCCATCTTCGAGCTCACCATCTGCTACATCCGCACTAAGCTGGTCTTCATCCACGCTATAATGGGTCTCAGGTTCATCACGCGTTTCGGAGGCGGCAACACCAGGGGCCAGCATAGCTCCAGCTGCCGGAGTGCTGCCCGTTCCAAGCGTCCCTACTGTACCAGCGGCTAACGTCGTATTACTAAACGGGGCTATCGGAAACAGAATTCTACGATCTTCCCCAATAGGATCCGTGAGCGGCCATACCTCCAAGCCATCTACCTTATAACTAATCAATGCTATTTTAGCACCTTCTGCTTCATTTTCCGTTCTAAAATATGCTTGGATTTTTCTGGTCATTACCATTACCTCCTTAGATTATAAGACTCAGTGTTATAAATTGCTATTTCAGGACCTTCAAAATTTCACGAACGAAGGCAGGCTCATCTTTCGGGGTACGTGAAGTAATGTAATTACGATCAACTACCACTTCTTCATCTTTAAACTCCGCACCGGCGTTCACAACATCATCTTTCAACGGAGGATAACAGGTGATGGTACGTCCTTTGAGCAAGTCTGCACTGATCAGAATTTGGGGTCCGTGGCAAATAGAAGCGATAGGCTTACCAGCTTCGTTTGCTTCTTTCACAAACTTCAAAATATCTGCATTTTGCCGTAAATTTTCTGGGGAAGAGCCTCCAGGAATTACTATCGCGTCATAATTACCTGCTTCAACGTCAGCTATAGCTTTATCGGCTGCGTAGGAGACCTCCTTCTTTTTGCCCAGTAAGGTCTCACCTTTCTTTAAACCAATAATGTCAGCTTGATGTCCTGCCTTTATAACTTCATCGTAAGGGACCTTCATCTCAGAATCTTCAAAATCATTAGCTAGTAAAAATGCAACATTACTCATGTGATAAGTTCTCCTCTCTGCTTGTGCAAATGAATAGGTACTTATTGATCTTTCTTGTCGTCTATTACCCTTATCACAATGATTTCTAACCTCTAATCAGAAAATATCCCCGGCTAACCGCATCAAAAAGCCGCCTCCACCACCCATTTCAGGTACGCGGTAAGCGATTACGGCTTCTTCCTTTAATCACCTGAGATTCAATTTCATCTTCCGGCTTTTTGGCTAATGCATAGGCTTCTACGGGACTCCCTGTCGCTAGTACCGGGATACTTCTCCATACCCATGCCTTCTGTGAATGTCTCATTGCTAAGCTCCTTGCATCGTGCGGGATAACTGTCTACCTTTAGTTTATCCAGCTCCAAGAGGGTCTATCCGCGCAAGTATCTACTTACAACACAACAGAAACAAGCAGACTTTTAGGCACAGGACACTTGTAGCCATCAGAAAAAGGAGGCTTACTGGAATTTAGGCTATACTGTTTGATCCGGGTTTGTGCTCCCCCAATGGGTTCGCTTTTGCTGAGCGCAATATGTAGAATAGGCGTATCAAGACAACTGTAGCGAGGTGGAAATAATTAATAGCATGGATAAAAGAGTGCTAGTCGTAGACGATGAATACTCTATCGTGACAGCAATCGCCTATGCACTGCGGCGGGAAGGCTTTCAGGTCGAAACGGCCGCTGACGGCGAAGCCGCGCTTAGGCTTGCCGAATCGTTCCAGCCGCAAGTGTTCGTACTGGACGTCATGATGCCAGGGCTGTCTGGTTATGATGTGTGCCGTCGGCTGGAGAACCGGAGAGGGATTGGCATCCTGCTGCTCACGGTCAAGAACGACATTGTAGACAAAGTACTTGGTCTGGAGCTGGGGGCTGATGATTATATGACCAAGCCGTTCGATATTCGGGAGCTCGTCGCCCGAGTTAGAGCGCTGCACCGTCGTGTCGAGAAAAGCGTGGAACATGCTCCCTCCGACAGTCCAATCATGATTGGTGCGGTGACAGTGAACCCGTCACATCGAGACGTACAGGTGGCGGGTGAGAAGGTGGGGCTGACGCCCAAAGAATTCGAGCTGCTACACCTGCTCGTCCTCCATTCGGAACGGGTATACACGCGCGAGGAACTGCTGGATCTTGTCTGGGGGCTCGACTATGACGGGGGCACACGCACGGTCGACATTCATATACAGCGCATCCGTAGTAAGCTTGGCGACAAAGGTCAACATCTGCTCCAGACCGTATACGGAGTAGGTTACAAGGCCACCCGGGAGTCCGTATGAAGGTGAGCTTACGATGGAAGTTCTCCCTGTTGCTCGCTGGCCTCCTGTTGTTCACGGTGAGCGTTCTTAGTGTGCTAGTACTACGCAGTATCCGTCACAACCAACGCATTGGACTAGAGCGTGAAATGGCGGAGATGACGAACCGCGCCGAATTGACGGTGAAGATGAGCTACTTGTCCGGGGAACAGGTTAGCTTGAAGGCATTCATGAAATATCGTGGCATGGATCTTTCCAATCGATTAGGGCAATCCAACGGACTGCATGTCCGCCTGTACGATGAGACCGGTGTCGAGATCGGGAATTCACTGCCTCTCGTTCCTTCCCCTGCTCTGCCGGATGCGCTGCAGTATGCACTCCAGGGCAAGATCGCTTATTCGGACGTTCAGGACGTGCTATATTATTTCACACCCCTCATGTTCGAGGAACAAATGATCGCTGTAGCCGAATTCCAGAAACCCGTGGGCGAGCTGCACGCCTTTTACCGGCAGACAAAAACAATGTTCCTCCTATCCGGCTCCATCGTTCTGTTAGCCAGCTTCCTGCTTGGCTTCCTCTATGTCTACCGACAATCTAAAGCTATAACTCGGCTCAAGCAGACGGCGAACAACATTGGAGCAGGAGCGTATATTGATCATGCACCGCTAGTCCGTAAGGATGAACTTGGCGACTTAAGCGAGGGCATTTATAGGATGAGCCGTGAGATTGAATCGAGCATGAAGAAGTTAGAAACGGAGAAAGCGAAGCTATCGCTTGTCGTAGACAAGCTGCAAGTGTTGGAGCAGCAACAGAAGCAATTCATTAATAATATTAGTCATGAACTTAAGACACCTCTCACTTCTATTACTGCATATGCCGATCTACTGGAGCTGTACCCAGATGATCCTTTACTGCTTCAGCAAGCGATTGAAAGCATTCGCAAGGAATCGTCTAGACTACACAAGCTAGTGGAAAACGCGCTGCGCCTTGCCTCACTCGAGAAGTACGAATTCGAATACCAGGCTGAAGCCGTGTCACTTGATATCGTGCTGGACGAGCTGGTCTCTCTGATGAAAGGCAAGGCCGACAAATTCGGACTAACCTTTCAGCTTCACACAGTACCAGCCACCATATGGGCGGAACGCGAGAGTTTAATACACATCTTCGTTAATTTGCTGGACAACGCGATCAAATACAACGTCCCCGGTGGAAGCGTCAATATTCGATTGTATACCGAACAGAATCAGGCAAAGGTAGAAATTGTTGATACGGGAATTGGCATTCCTTCTGAATCCCAGGAACGTATTTTTGAACCCTTCTACACCGCGAACAAGGCGCGTTCAAAAGAAACGAGAGGAAGTGGCTTGGGACTTGCTCTCGTTCAGCAATGGGTGGAGAAGCAAAAAGGAATCATACAATTGAAACGGTCGGACACCACTGGAAGCATGTTTGAAGTACAGTTTCCTCTCTATCATCATGATTCTGTATAAGTCCAACTTCTCCCTCCGCCAAGTCTCGGTACGTTTACAACTTGGAAACAATTCGAAATATTGTGGAGACATCCTGTTGGTACACTCTTATCAGATTTATAACACAACTTAGAAGGAGATACATCAATCATGAAGATGAAACAAATTGGGATCGTAATACTAGCGGTTGGGATCGCAGGCTGCAGCAGCACAACACAGAATAACGGCGGGGGAGCAACTAATGAACCGCCAGTTACCGTCATCGACAAGAACAAGCCAGAGAAGTCTGATTCGCAAACCGATAAATCAATCACCATGGATCAACTCGAGCGGCTTGACGGCCTGTATGCGCAAGATTGGCTGAACGAGAACGAATTGTTAATTGCCCAGACGAATCCGGACGCAAAGAAGATTGATTCTGACTCCGGTCCGATGAAGCCTGCCCAGCTGTACATTTACAATTTGAAAACGAAACAGGTCAAGGCGCTGAAACCAAGCGAAGACCGCGTGCATGAGAGTCCGATAGTCTCGCCGGACGGCCAATATGTCTTTTTCCATGAAAATACCTCGTTCATGATGGACGGTGGCCGCGGTGTCCTTGTACATGTGCCAACCGGAACTAGCCGACTAGTCACGGATCAGGATAAGGGCGGACAGGAATGGGGCCAGTGGACAGACTCCAGTCATCTGATCGTCGGCAACGGTAAGGGTGCTATTCTACAGGTTGGGACAGACAGTAAAGACGAGGTATTGCTTAGCAAAGATAAAAACATCATATTCGATTATGCAGCAAAGACCGGAAATACGCTCTTCTACGTCAACCCTAGTCTTGATAACACATTGTCGGCCTACAATCTGGAGACGAAGAAAGAGACGATCGTGGACAAATCCGTCTGGAGAATGTCGCTGTCACCTGACGGCAATCAGTTGGCCATGCTGAAGAGTACGGGGGATACGGAACGCACGCTGTTCCTCATGAACTCGAACGACACCTCGCAGCAGACTAAGCTCACCGTGACGACTCAGATGTACGCCTTCGATTGGTCCCCGGATAGCTCGTACTTGGCGTTCGCCGTGTATAACAAGGACAAGGACGGCATGAACGGTGTCTACGTTGCGAATGCAAAGACCGGCAAGATCGAGCAGCTCGGAGATTTCCAGGATGTCGCAACCGTCGCCTGGAGCCCTTCTGGCAAGCAAATAATGGTCTCGACGAGCACATTTGTGGATAACAAGCCCAAGCTGACGACTTATCGGCTTATGTTGAAGTAAGTAGGTCAAATTTCAAAAAAATGACAGCGAAATGCCAAATTAAAATCACTATGTTGATTACACCAACGGAGAACGAATATTACAATAACAAAAAAAAGCGTCCAACATATTAGTCATGACTAATTATGTTGGACGCTTTTAAAATTTGATTTTTTTCGATGTTAAGGTCCTAATAAATACAGAAGCAATTTTCGACAATTTCTTATTAACTGCGACTATCTAGAATAAGAGTAACCGGGCCCCAATTGGTCAGCGATACATCCATCATCGCTCCAAATACGCCCGTCTCTACCTGAAGTCCTCCAGCTCTAAGCTCTTGGTTAAAATAATCATAAAGTCGCTCGGCCTCCGCAGGTGCTGCTGCTCCCATGAAATTCGGCCGTCTCCCCTTACGGCAATCCCCGTAAAGAGTAAATTGGGACACTGAAAGAATAGCTCCCTCAGTCTCTGTAACACTGTAGTTCATTTTACCAGCATCATCTTCAAAAATACGTAGTCCTGCTATTTTATCCGCCAAATATTTGGCATCCTTTTCTGTATCTTCATGCGTAACGCCAACAAGCAGCATCAAACCTTTGCCAATCTCTCCGGTCACTGTCTCATCCACGGTTACTTTGGCGTCCTTACAACGCTGTACTACAACTCTCATCGTACTACTCGCTCCTTGCCCTATTGCATGATCCGATTCACTGTATATACATCCTTGACTCGTTTCACTTTATCTACAACGGATTGCAGATGCTCCGTGTTACGAATGAGAATGGTCATATGAATCATTGCCATTTTATTCTTGTCAGAGCGCCCAGTGACTGCAGAAATGTTCGTTTTACTCTCGGAAACTGCCTGCAGCACTTCATTGAGTAGTCCATTACGATCATGGCCTGTAATCTCAATATCCACACTGTAGTTCGCTTCCATCGTACCTTCCCATTCTACTTCAATCACTCTTGCCGCTTCTTCTCCATCACCTTCACCCGGAATGTTAGGACAATCCTGGCGATGTACAGATACACCCCGGCCCCGTGTAACATACCCTACAATATCGTCACCCGGCACCGGATTACAACATCGTGCAAAACGAACGAGCAAATTCTCAATTCCTTTTACACTTACGCCATTGGTGGGTTGATTACGTTTTTCGCCGGAAGACTTAATCTCTTTCATCTCTGAGGTGAGCTCTAAGTGATTAGCGGCTTCTTCCTGCTCTCTGCGCAGCTTCTCTGTCAAACGGGAAGCAATCTGCGATGCGGTAATTCCACCAAAGCCAACTGCAGATAACATATCCTCAACATCATTAAAAGCGAATTTCTTCGCAGCTTCTAATAGTTTCTCATCGGAAATCCACTCAGAAACCTCGACATTCAGACGCTTCAGCTCACGTTCAATCGCTTCGCGACCTTTTTCGACATTTTCCTCACGTTTTTCTTTTTTGAACCATTGCTTAATTTTGCTCCGTGCATGTGAGGATTGGGCAATCTTGAGCCAGTCGCGGCTTGGTCCGTAAGAATGCTTAGACGTCAGTATCTCAACGATATCGCCTGTCTTCAGCTTGTGATCCAGCGGCACGATTCGCCCGTTCACCTTAGAACCGATTGTACGATTCCCCACTTCCGTATGAATACGGAAAGCGAAATCAAGCGGTACAGAGCCCGCAGGAAGCTCAATAACCTCGCCTTTAGGCGTAAATACGAACACGAGATCCGAGAAAAAATCCATTTTGAGTGATTTTACGAACTCTTCGGCATCCTTTGCCTCATGCTGCAGCTCCAATATTTCCCGAAAAAAAGGCATCCGATTCTCTGGATTCACATTATTGCTGGTTCCTTCTTTGTATGCCCAGTGCGCTGCGATCCCGTATTCAGCCGTACGATGCATTTCCCAAGTGCGAATTTGCACTTCGGTCGGCTCTCCGCCAGGACCTACGACTGTAGTATGCAAAGATTGATACATATTGGCTTTGGGCATAGCTATATAATCTTTGAATCGACCTGGCATTGGCTTCCAAAGGGTATGAATAATTCCGAGGGTTGCATAACAATCCTTGATATTATCCACAATGATACGGATGGCCAATAGGTCATAGATCTCATTAAACTGTTTGTTCTTCGTACTCATTTTGTTATAGACGCTGTAGATATGCTTCGGACGACCTGAAAGATCACCTTCAATGCCCATTTCATCCAGCTTGGCACGAATACGGCCAATTACACTGTCGATAAATTGCTCACGTTCTGCCCGCTTCTTATGCACCAGATTAGCAATGCGATAATACTGCTGCGGATTCAAGTAACGAAGCGCAATATCCTCCATCTCCCACTTAATCGCGGAAATCCCCAGTCGATCAGCCACAGGACAGAAAATCTCCAACGTTTCGTAAGAAATACGACGCTGGCTCTCTTCAGATTGATACTTTAACGTACGCATATTATGCAGTCGGTCCGCTAGTTTGATAACGATGACCCGGATATCCTGAGCCATTGCAATAAACATCTTACGGTAATTCTCGTTCTGCTGCTCTTCCTTTGAGCGAAAACGGATGCGTTCCAGCTTAGTTAAGCCATCCACAAGCATCGCGCAGGTATCGCCAAATTTCGCGCGGATTTGTTCCAATGAGACCGTCGTATCTTCCACAACATCATGCAAAAGCGCCGCAACAATAGATATAACATCCATTTGCATATTGACGACAATATCTGCCACCGCCAGCGGATGCAGAATGTATGGCTCCCCCGACTTGCGGATCTGCCCGTGATGAGCCTGATCGGCAAATTCATAAGCTTCCCGGATGCGGAGAAGATCTTTATCTTTTATATAGGCGCCAGCCTTATCAATTAATCGCTCTATGCCCATTCTCGTCGTATCCGTTTCCTTTCTATAATAAAATGAACCCGCAATCATTCTGAAATCTGCAGGTTCCAATCATTTCGCAAGCAACTTACGCTCTTGTTCAAAGTTGTCTATAATTATGACGCTTACGAAGGATTACGTCAACACTTGCCATCTCATGGTATTCAAGAAGTAAAAGATATGAAAATCGGACAAATTAATAACACTTGTGAAAATGTTGTTGTAAAAATGTCCCGTTCTATTTAATCTAGTAAAGGCGGATTTTCGCTGGACAACATCATATCCATTAAGAAAGAGGAGTGAACTCCATTGCAACGCGAAATTCAAGTTAATGAAAAACTTCCATGGGGCCCCGGTTTTCTATTAAGCCTACAGCATTTGTTCGCCATGTTTGGCAGTACAGTGCTAGTGCCTAACTTGTTCGGGGTTGACCCTGGCATGATTTTGCTGATGAACGGTATCGGCACACTGCTATACATTTGGATTTGCCGTGGTAAAATACCTGCCTACCTTGGCTCCAGCTTTGCATTTATCGCCCCCGTATTATCAGTACTTGCCGATCATAAAGATGATCATATGAAAGGCTATTCTCTTGCTTTGGGCGCTTTCATCATCACTGGTGTTATCTTTGTGCTCGTTGCTTTAATCATCCGTTATGCTGGAACAAAATGGATCGATGTTGTCTTTCCTCCAGCAGTAATGGGAGCTATCGTAGCAACGATCGGACTTGAACTTGTGCCTGTTGCCGCGCGAATGGCAGGACTTATTGCCCCTGAAGGTGTTGCAGTTGCAGACTGGACTCCAGATGGCAAAGCAATCACGCTTTCTATGGTGACACTGGGCGTAACCGTAATTGGAGCTGTACTCTTCCGCGGTTTCCCAAAGATCATTCACATCCTCATCGGTATCGTAACTGGTTATGGTTTAGCTTATATTATGAAAATGGTGGATACGGCTACAATATCTAATGCGAATTTTTTAGCGCACCCTACCCTTGTTACTCCATCCTTCGATTGGAATGTTATCCTGACTATCATCCCAGTATCGCTAGTAGTAATCGTTGAACATATTGGACACTTACTTGTAACCAGCAATATTGTTGGCAGAGATCTGGCTAAAGACCCTGGACTTGATCGATCTCTGATGGGTAACGGGATATCTACAATTATCTCCGGTTTTATCGGTTCTACTCCAAATACAACCTACGGTGAGAACATCGGGGTTATGGCATTAACTAAAGTTTATTCTGTATATGTGATCGGTGGCGCAGCAGTGATTGCAATTCTGCTATCGTTCTCTGGTACTTTCACCTCCGTTATCGCTAACATACCGACACCTGTAATGGGCGGCGTATCACTACTGTTGTTCGGTGTAATTGCCGCATCCGGTCTGCGAATCTTCGTAGAGCAAAAAGTTGATTTTTCCAAAGCTACTAACATGATTATGGCTACGTTGGTGCTTGTTGTCGGAATTAGTGGTACAACCCTTACTATGGGTAGCGTAAAACTCAGTGGTATGGCTCTAGCTACAATTGTTGGTATCGTTCTAGCCTTATTCTTCAAACTCATTGAAGTTCTTGGACTGTCAAATGAAGGTGGAGAAAGCGATAAAGCAGCTCACTAATTTATTTATGAATTAATCATTCAAAAAGACTGCTTCAGATCCATTTTATGGATTGAGCAGTCTTTTTTTTGTGTCTCTTTTGACCAAAAAATTGAAAAACAGCAACCCTCCGCAAGTAGTGACAGAGAATTGCTGTTGTTTGCACTTTTCCACATGAATCGATACATAAATCCCGATTTATTTCCCGGGAAAAGACAATTATATCGTATTAATCTTCGTAATCAACTAATGTCATAACTTCAATTCCAGAAAGCTTATTACGTCCAGCAAGCTCAACCAATTCAATCAAAAACGCTGCGCCTACCACTTTACCGCCAAGCTGCTCCACAAGGCTAACCGAAGTAGCTATAGTACCTCCTGTTGCTAACAAGTCATCAGCAATCAGTACATTTTGTCCAGGCTTAATGGCATCCGTGTGAACAGCAAGTGTATCTTTACCATATTCAAGATCATATCCAACCTCGATCGTCTCATACGGCAGTTTACCACTCTTACGAATTGGCACAAAACCTACACCCAATGCATATGCGAGAGGTGCGCCAACTACAAAGCCACGTGCTTCCGGTCCAGCGATCACATCGATTTCTAAGTGGGATACAAGTGCTTTCAGGGCATCAATGGCCTGGCGATATGCATCACCGTCTTTTAGCAAAGTGGTGATGTCTTTAAAGCTAATACCTTCTTTTGGGAAATCAGGAATCACGCGAATACTATCTTTAAAATCCAAATTTTTCATCTCCTAAAAGTTTTGTTAGCATAGGCTACTTTGAGTTCGGTTCGACAAAACTTACTTCGTAAGCATCTGCTTTGTTTTGTTAGCATAGGCTACTTTGAGTTCGGTTCGACAAAACTCACTTCGTAAGCATCTGCTTTGTTTTGTTAGCATAGGCTACTTTGAGTTCGGTTCGACAAAACTTACTTCGTAATTATGATACGCCTAAACGGCGTGATAACATCCAATCCTGCAGTTCAGACAAGCTACCTTCCATGAAATACTGCTCCATTTCCGCAATCTGCCCCAGTCTGACAAAATGTCTTGATGCTGTAAGGCTTTTAGCTGCAGGCTGCGTAATAAAGGTCACACTTCCTTGACTTCTTTCGATAAAATCAAGCTCCTCAAACACATCTAGCATATTACTTAGCATTCGAATACTTAATGAGGATTGTCGACTTAGCCGCAGCAGCACTTCATGTTCTGGCGTCGCAACAGCAGTGATCGAAGCCAGCAATTTATAGAGTATTTTAAAATGATCCCGTGTCGGAATGATAAGTCGTTCTCGGCCATCCTTTATAGAATGCAAAAGCGCAATATTATCAGCATTAGGAAAAGCCTTTAGTAATGCGTCAAGTTGTTCAGGAGTCTCCGGCATATCCAGTAGGCATAACAGTGAGACATGCCCTGATTCCTGAATCGAATCATCCTTAATAGCGGCGCTAATGCCAGCTTCTTTATCATATACCCAGAAGGACATTCCTATCAATTCAGTCTGCGGAGACGTACGTCCACTCTGACACACTGCTGCGGCACGATATGGGCCAGCACCACTATAGGGAAGTAGCAGCTCTCTAATATGCGCAGCCTGCCGTACAGCGTCAGCAGCACCACGAAGATCAAACAATTGAGCATCCTGGACTGATAAATCCTGTAGCAGAAGCTGTGGTTTCCTCGAGCCATTCCATTCGTTGATCGACAGTTCAGCCAGCACATTGATCGGGGTGCCCACAGGGAGCAGCTTAGCCAAATCCCCTTTACCAAAAGCTAAGGCTTCGATCGTGCTCTTTCCCTGTTGCAAGACGATTTTCAAGTGTTTTCCGTCTTGCCCCATGGTGCGTGTCTCTTTCACTGTAGCCCCGCGAATGATGAACTTTGGCAATGGATTCGACATCCCGAAAGGTGCAAGCCTTTCCAATTCAAGCGCGGTCTGTAGGGACAAATCGGAAATCGGCACTTCTGCATCAGCAGAAGTAACAGGCACGAAATGCTCCGGTGTTAACACAGTAGCAGCGTATTCATTTAATGCCGCAGCGAAGGCTTCTAAGCCGTCCCGATGCAGGCTCATTCCCGCGGCTGCTGGATGACCACCGAAATGATCCATTAAGTCAGAACAAGAGGATAACGCCGCATATATATCAAGTCCAGGAATAGAGCGGGCAGAACCTTTGCACATGCCGGTCTCCGGATGAATATCCAGAATAATCACTGGCCGATAGTAACGCTCCAGTAGTTTGGAAGCCACTATACCTACCACACCCACATTCCAGCCTTGTTCAGCAAGAACTATGATGTCTGGTATTTCTCCACCCTGAGTCATCTGTTCCAGTTTTGCAGTGGCCTCCACTACAATTCTTTCTACAACCAATTGGCGTTCTTTATTAAGCAGATCAAGCTCCCCAGCCAGTTGCTCAGCCTCATCAGCATGCTCAGTTGTAAGCAACGCCACTGCCCGTCCAGCATGATCCAGACGACCACTCGCATTGATACGAGGCGCCATTCCAAAAGCGATATTAACCGCACTCACAGTACTCATGGTCACGCCGCTAACACCGAGTAAAGCACGGATACCTGGGAATCGAGAATTTCGCATACTGACCAAACCGTTTCGAACAATCTCACGATTCTCACCCAGCAGCGGCATTAAATCCGCTACAGTACCTATAGCAGCTATCTCTGCCCACTCATCTGGAGTTTCCTCCCCTAACATAGCCTGGGCGAGCTTATAAGCTACCCCTACACCCGCTAATCCCTTGAACGGGTAGGGGCAGTCGGGCAGCTTCGGATTGATTAACGTATAAGCCTCTGGGAGAAGCTCTGGAGGCTCATGGTGATCCGTAACAATCACATCAATCCCGAGTTCATTAGCGTAAGCAATCTGATGATAGGCGCTAATGCCAGTATCTACAGTAATGATCAAGGATACCCCCTGCTGTAAAGCCCAATCCAATGCATGATTATGCAGCCCGTAGCCCTCATTAGAACGGTGCGGGATATAAATATCAAAGGAAGCGCCCAAGTAACGCAGCAAATGAATCATTAATGCTGTACTGGACACACCGTCAGCGTCATAATCACCGTAAATCAGAATATGTTCTTCTTCTTTTAAAGCCTTTCTAATTCTGGGAACCGCTTCGGCCATCCCTTTTAGAAGGAACGGATCATTCGGAGCTTCCACACCGCCATCCATGAACGATAGAGCCTCATGTGGCGTATCAATTCCTCTAGTCACTAATAGTGAGGATAAGAGCGGAGAAATAGAAAGGCTCCGGGCCATATCCCTTACGACGTTGGGATCGGCTGCCGGAGATTGCCATCTTGTTTTTGAATAAAGCAATAGCGCTCACCTTTCTTTCACCTTGCGGACTACTGAAGCAGCGTCGGAATATCATTATCCGCCAATTCATAATTACTTTTGTATGGATAACCGGGATCATAAGGAACTACGTCCATATGTACCTCACCAACATGAACAAACCTGTGCTGCAGCAACTTTCTTGCACATTCTGAAATATCCTGTGCTTCCATCACCGTAATACGCGGATTTACACTGATCTTCACTTGCAGATTCACATAATTCCCTTGCTCAAGTGCCTTCAAATGTTCTACACGAATAACACCATGAACACGTTGTACAGTTTCAATAAAATTAGCTGCTTCCTCAGAAGGTAGCTCCTGCGCATTCTTAACACTAACAGTATTAACAATGAGCAGATAACCTTTACGTAGAATTAAGCATCCTGTTAAAAGTGCAGCAATAGGGTCCATGTAGAGTAGAGGATGCCAATAGGTCCCCCCCATTGATAACGATATCCCTACTAATACTGTGATAGAAGTATACAAACTGAAACGATGACTATTGGCATAAGCAGCGTGACTGCCATCCCCTATTTTTTTAAAGTACCGATATTGATATTGAAATACAGCTTCTTTAAGTACAATAGATAGCAAGACAGTTACAAGTGCAAGTTCTCCGCGAGTGGATGACTGTCCCTCGGTTAAGTCACGGATTGCAGAGAAGGCGATCTGCAGCCCCCCCATAAGAATTAATACCGAAAAAAGTATAGCTAAAAGCGGCTCCTTATTCCCTCGTCGCTCTTCTATCCGCTGCTTGCTCTTTCTGCTTTGTTCAGAGCGCCACGGGAGAATATCCGCCAATTTAGCTGCAGCATCTGCTCCCGAATATAATGCATCGCCCATTAATGCCTTGCTACCTGAAATATAGCCAAAACTCCCCTTAGCTACTGCCAAAGTAACATCGCTGATGATCCCTGTCCAAGCAACCGTCTTGCTTTGCGGTGATCGTTCTTTATTCATACGAGGCCCCCCTTACCACTAGCAAGTAATCTCATGATGATACAATACACATGACATACTACCCCAAAGATTTCGAAAGCCGCGTCGCATTTGACGCGGCTTTCTTAAATTATAAAGTTGATGTTTTTTTCATTCAAGTGTAGCCATGTTATTTTTCTTGAGACATTACCCTTTAGCCGGGCTTTTTACCTTTATCTTCTCACGCTTCTTAAGCAGTAACCAGAGCGGACTTGCAATAAAGATTGAGGAATACGCTCCGAAGAGCAATCCGATTACCATCGCAAGCGAGAACATCTTGATGGACTCTCCTCCAAGAATTAACAGGAAGAACGCCGCGATAAATACGGTAAATGCTGTGTAGAGAGAGCGCATAAGGGTCTGAGCCACACTCTTGTTCACAAGCTCTTTCAAATCTTCGTAAGTTTTCTGTTTACCAAAACGTAAATTCTCACGGATACGGTCAAAGATAACGATCGTATCATTGATGGAATAACCGATAATCGTAAGCACCGCTACGATGAACGTCAAATCCACTTCCAAGCGGAAAATGGAGAAGATAGCAACGACCATAAAAGCATCATGAAGCAATGCAACAATAGCTGCCAATGCAAACCGCCATTCAAAACGAATACTTACATAAATGATAATCCCTAGACAAGAAATGAGAACCGCATAGATCGCATTGCGTGCAAGTTCTTTAGACATTTCTGTATCCACAGTGTTAATCTCAAACGATGCTTTATCGTCAAGCTTCAAGATCTCTGTTTTAAGAGCTTCATCTTGTTGCTCATCGAGCACTTGATCATAACGAACGTTGACCCGTTCACTCCCTAACGTAATGCTTGGCTCACTTGAAATCCCGGATTTTTCAACTGCTGAATTAACCTCTTCCAATGTCAAATTCTTAGACAGAGAGATATCAACATTAGATCCCGCTTTGAAATCAACGCTATAATTCAATCCAAACGTTGCTAAGAAAATCAAACCTGCCACTGTAAGGGCGATGGAAAAAATATAGAAATATTTACTCAAATGTACGAAATCAAGCTCTTTCTTAAAGCGCACGGATATCACTCTCCTTAACACCGAAACTCTTCGGTTTGTTCAGCTTACCGGCTTTAACAAGCTGGCTAAGCAACCAGTGGGAGAAATAAAGATTCGTGGCAATACTCAGTACGATTTCTACGATCAGCACCAATGCGAAGCCTTTGACTGCACCTGTACCGAAGGCGAACATGACACCTGCCACAATAACAGTTGTGACATTGGAGTCCATTACTGTCCGGAAAGAGGATTTATTACCTGCTTTAACAGAGGAAAGCACACTTTTACCACTGCGCATTTCTTCCCTTATCCGTTCATTTGTAATGATATTGGCATCGACGGCCATCCCTATACCCAGAATAAATGCGGCTATACCAGGCAACGTCAATGTGAAGTCTGCAAAGACAAAGACTACAATTAGCAGCCATGTGTGCAAGATCAGTGCAAAACTAGCCAAGAGACCTGGCAAGCGATACATACCTATCATGAAGATAAGAATAATCAAAGAACCCAAAAGACCGGCTTTGATCGTTTGATCAAGCGATTGTTTACCAAGTGTTGCACCCACACTTTGGGAGTATTTCTCAGTAAGTTTCAGTGGCAACGCACCCAGATTAATAGTGTCAGCCAGTTCACGTGCTTCTTTAATTGTATACTGACCGGAAATAGACGCACTACCGTCGGTAAGTACTGCTTGTACCGTAGGGTCAGATAGCTTGTTCTCATCCAAATAAATTGCGAGATTCTTTCCTAAGAGTCGTTTCGTAATCTCTGCGAATTTATCCTTGTCCTTTATTTTGATACTGATGATTGGCTGATTCAGGTTATCCCGTCCAACCTCTGCCGCACCTTCAACAAAATCACTACCTACCAGTTCGATCTTGCTGTAAGTACCTTCAGCGTCACCATCAGCAGCACTACGGAAAGTCAGAACTGCAGGCTCCTTCATCTTCTTACGAACCTCGGCTTCATCAGTAACGCCTGCAATTTTCAGACGAATACGGTCAGTACCTTCAGTTGTAACCTCTGGTTCACTGGTTCCGAGCGCATTGGCCCGTTTCTCCAAACTTTCTGCTGTTTTCAACAGTGAAGCTCGGGACAACGCTGCTCCCGCTTCCATAGGCTCTGCATGGTACAAAATCTCAAATCCGCCTTTCAGGTCAAGACCAAGTCTAACCTTGTCCAGCAGTCCAGGAGTAGTAAATGCCATGACGCCTGTCAAAACGAGCACGGTAATAATAAAGCCCATTAGTCTCTTCATGCTCTAGCTAGTTCCCCTTTCATTCACTCAATATTCCTATTATAGCTACACGTGAAATGACCGTCAATTCACAGCATAGTCATAGCGATACTCACACAAAGAAACGGCCGCCCCTGCCCATATCAGCAAGACATCCGTTTATATAGGAGATGTGAAGTTATTATTATTCTCTTACTTTACTGCTTTATAAGGCTTTTCGCAAAGAAAAGAAGCGAGATGTTTATTGTTCAGTTCAACCCCCGATAAGCTGCAAGAGTCAAATAAGTCATGTAACTATTGGCTTTTAAGGAATAAATATCATTTACCAGCTTATGCAAGGGGGGCATTCCGTCCTTATCATAATTACGACTGATACAATCCCAAATATCCTTGCTGGTTACATACTCATAGCCGAGGAGCCGGAATTCTTCAGCTTTGCTGCGGCACATGGCTTCGATTTCTTCGCTATGTTGATCATGATTCCACTGTTCCGATTCCACGTGATGACACCTCCAAAGAACGCTCGTGTTCGTATGCTTACCATAGGTATTCGACCCAAGTTCTCTGCTTTCCTCCTTCCGTCACAAAAAGTTACAACTACTAAAACAAGGCATGCCGGGACAGGGGTATAGCATATCCATAAGAATAGACAAGTTGGCCAGCGTTTCATTTCATTTGGGGAAGAAGGCGTGACCTTTGAGGAAACAGAGCTTTATACAAGGAACTTTAATCTTGCTTGCCGCCGGCATCATTAATCGAATGCTTGGATTTATACCCCGAATTGCTTTGCCACGCATCATTGGAGCAGAAGGTGTGGGTCTATATCAGCTCGCGTACCCATTCTTTATCGTGTTGGTTACTGTTATTACAGGCGGACTTCCCCTAGCAATTGCAAAGATGGTAGCCGAAGCAGAGGGAGAGAACCGCCCTGAGAAATCGCGGCAAATTTTACGGACTGGCCTTACTCTTAGTGTCGGACTAGGAATCTTCTTTACCATTGTTGCGCTGGTCAGTGCTTCATGGGTCTCCAATGTGATCTTAACAGACCACAGAGTTTATTATACTTTCATTGCCATGATCCCAATGATTGGAATTGTTGCTGTATCTGCAATATACCGCGGTTATTTTCAAGGTAGGCAGAACATGATTCCTTCTGCACTTTCTTCAGTTTTTGAGTCTATCGTGCGAATATTTTTTATGCTGTGGTTCTCTTGGCTGCTGTTACCCAAAGGAATCGCTTTTGCAGCTGCAGGGGCGATGCTAGGCGTAACGGTGGGAGAGATTGGCGGAATGTTAGCCATTCTGTGGCAATATTATGTCATCACGAAAAGGGATAAAAAAACAACCCCCATCCTAGAACAGCAAATGATTGAGAAGGAAGTTATACCTTCTGATCCAGATGCCGTAATATCAACTTCTCCCATACTAAGGCGTTTACTAGGTGTATCAATTCCTGTTACGGCAAGCCGGCTTGTCGGTTCTTTTTCCTATCTACTGGAATCTATAATTACCGTACGTAGTCTTGCACTAGCCGGAATCGCAACAGCCGCCGCGACTGCTCAATATGGGTCTTTACAGGGAATGGTTATTCCCTTACTGTTGCTTCCCGGAGCGTTAACTTCCTCTCTCGCGGTTTCTTTGGTTCCATCCTTATCCGAGGCTGCCGCGAGAAAGGACCTGCCTACCATTCACAAACGAATGCATCAAGCGCTTCGACTAGCTCTTGTAACAGGGGCTCCCTTTGCTGTTCTTATGTATGTACTAGCAGTCCCACTATGCAACTTGTTATACGGAAATCCGGACACTGCTCCTATGCTAAAACTAATGGCCCCTTTCGCTTTGTTCATCTATGTTCAAGCCCCCTTACAAGCTGCACTTCAAGCTATGGACAGACCGGGAAGAGCACTCATCAATACTCTTATTGGGGCAGTAGTCAAAATCATTCTGATTGTTATATTGGCTTCACAGCCAGAATACGGAATCTACGGCGCAATCATCGCCATTATTGTGAACAGCGTTCTTGTTACTCTTCTGCACGGGTACAGTGTAGTCAGTCTAATTTCATTATCCTTACGAATAACCGATACCATTAAAACCTTATGTGCAATGATCATTATGGGAGCAGGCGTGCGTTATGTATACATCTCCATTCCCATTGCAGAAGCACAATGGATTCAATTTTTATTTGCCTCTGCGGTAGGAATGGCCCTGTATTTCGGTCTCAGTCTATTAGCTGGCCTTATTTCCCTTCGTGATTTGGATCGACTGCCTTTCATTAAGCGTTGGCTTTAGAATGGTCATCGATTATCCAAACGGTCAACATAAACTCGGCCTTTATGGTCTATGGAGCAAAGAAAAACATCCCGAAAATCGGATACTCCCTTTTGGCGGATCTGAGTTCTTAGCCAGAACCTTGTTTTCCCTATCATCTCTAAATTTTGATCCTGGACCTTTCCATCCATAATCAGTGGAATAGGAAGCCCTTCATATCTGATTTTGTTCTTTGGCAGCTTAACTTTCTGACTGCTTACATCTGCTTCCTCTTCGATCTTATTGTTCTCAGCAACTGAACTGCTATTGCCTGTCTGATTGGAAGATGACATTCCCTTGTCTTTCTCGAAAACGGTGAGCTGACCACTGGGCTCTAAAATCGCAAATTCCACATCAGCGGGACTAGCGATGTTCTGACCACGCAATTGTTGCAGCAGATCATCAATATTGTACCTTTGTTTACGCATTTCTCCCCGGTGCAGCTTGCCTCCAGAAATAAGTATGCTCGGTTTGCCGTCCATTAACAGCCGAATCTTTCTACTCTTAAGACTGAGCTGAGCAACCACAACTTGAATAATGACCAGTGTGGCCATCGGAACCAGACCTTCGTAAATCGGGCGATTAATATCCTCAATCACAAAAACAGCAATCTCAGCAATCATAATTGAGATCGTTAGATCAAATACAGATAGCTTACCGATTTCCCTCTTCCCCATGATACGCATGCACAGGAATATGAAGAAATACATCAGCACGGTCAAGAAAATATGGGTAGTGATATGCTGGGACATATAGCTTCGCTCCCCTCCACTCTCACCCGCAGACTTGTTTTCTCGGGCGGATTAATGTAACCCTATTCTGACCGCTCAGCACAGGGAACATTCGGAAGCTCACCTATTAATTAATGGTAAAAAGGCTGCAATGCCCATTCTTGTACTATTGGGGCAAGCCTTCCCATACAATGAATAATAACTTATGTAGATTATTTTTCTAAAAAAACTTTAGGAGGTTGTACCATGTATTTAATCCGGCGCCTGTTCTCATGGAGAATAGCCAATCCTGTATTGTCTGGCCTGTGTCGATCATTCCTTTGGATGCTGCTTGGCGCGTTTGTCCTCTCTCTTTTATTATGGGGCAGCGGTCTGAAGGAGCAGGATCTCTCAATGTACACTTATATAGTACACGGCATAGCCGCAGCATTCGGAGGACTAACCGCCGGTCGCAGAGCAACGAACAAAGGCTGGTATCAAGGAAGTCTTACAGGAATCTTTTACGGGATTATCGTTCTGTTAATTGGATTTCTAGCACTGGATAGCTCACCCTCTGGTGTTGACCTTCTTTGGGTTCTAGCTGCAGCAGCAATTGGTGCACTTGGTGGAATGTTTGGGGTTAATTTACAGAAAAGCTAAAATTATTATTCCATTAAATTCGAAACATTCCTTGGAAATATGTTAAACTGTGATCATCTGACTTCATAAAGAGAATCAAGGAGGCTTCGAATGCTTTGTTTTACCAATCAATGAATCATATTGTTTTGTACACAGTTGCATTAGTAGTGATATTAGTATGGATTGGCGCTCGTCGAAATCCAATCATGGCATTAGTTGAAATTGGGAAAGAGATGCTGCGATCCTATAAGTTTCTGCTACTGATGGTAGGCATGTTTGGTGTACTGGTCTTGAATAAATATGAACTACAAATTGAAGAAAAAATGCATCTTACCTCAGACTATACATCATTTGTATTTGGACTAGAGGGGCATTTTGTCCAAGCTGTTCAGGATATATTCTATAGTCCATGGCTAACGCCTATCATAGTTTTCTTCTACATTTTCATGCTTCAATCTGTACTGGCAGCTTCTCTAGGTGTCTATCTGTTAGATAAGAACCGTGTGATGCTGTACGCCACCTGCTATGCTATTATCATTAACTATGCTGTAGCTATTCCATTCTACCTATACTTCCCTGTAAATGAGGTATGGTCCTATGTACCTGCAGGCGTTAGATTTACTATGCTGGATGTATTTCCTAAGTTTGAGCAAGAGTACCGCCCTCTATCCGGTCTCAACAACTGCTTCCCGAGTCTACATACGTCCATTTCCGTTACGATGGCTTTACTGGCATTCCGTTCTGGAAACCGCCGGTGGATGGTCATTACGAGTATTTCCGCAGTCGTAATCGTCTTTGGTATATTTTATCTGGGCATTCATTGGCTTACAGATATGATAGGCGGCACTCTGCTAGCAGTCCTAGCTTCAACAGTTGGTGTACAGCTTGCCAAATTAACCTTACGGGGACGTGAAGAATCGCTCGCAGTTCGCAGCCGAATAACGGATATGCGTTAAACCCTTAGATCACGATAAAAGATGAACGTCAAAAAAAGCGGTGTCACTCTCTTAACGAGAAGACACCGCTTTTTATGTACTTATTAATAACGAAACTATACTTTCTCCTCCACATCCGTGGCAACGGAGTGACTAATGGAACCGCGATCAAAGGTCAGTTTAGTTACATCATTGACCCGTAGAACCACGATATCATCGGAAATCTCCATGATCGTACCGTGAAGACCACCAATAGTAACGATTTTATCGCCCTTTTTCAGAGACTTCAACATTGCATTACGTGTTTTGGTCTTCTTCTGTTGCGGACGAATCAGCAAGAAGTAGAATACTACAAACATAAGTACGAATGGACCTACGAGACCCAGTATACTACCTCCGCCTGTTGCTGCTGCATATTGAAACATATTTCTCCCCCCTTTCAAAGCACATTAAAACATGGACCTCAACGAAGCTTTAGAAGCCTTTAAGATTATCATATAATCCGTATTTAGCAAAAAACTCATCGCGAAAATCAAGCAGCCGATCTTCCTTGATGGCTTCGCGCACTTTACGCATCAAATCCAACAGGAAGTGCAAGTTATGGTATGTCGTCAATCTAAGTCCGAAGGTTTCATCGGCTTTGATTAGATGGCGCAAATAAGCGCGGGAATAATTCCGGCATGTATAGCAGTTGCACTCCGGATCAAGCGGCCCAAAATCGCGGGCATACTTTGCGTTGCGTACAACGAGTCTTCCCTGACTGGTCATCGTTGTTCCATTACGAGCAATACGGGTAGGCAGAACGCAGTCGAACATGTCCACTCCCCGGATTGATCCTTCCAACAGCGCATCCGGTGAACCAACGCCCATCAAATAGCGAGGTTTGCCTTGTGGCAGCAGGGGAACTGTATAATCCAGCACTTCATACATTAGCTGCTTGGACTCTCCGACGCTGAGCCCCCCAATAGCATACCCCGGGAAATCCATGGAAGTCAAATCTGCTGCGCTCTGACGGCGAAGATCCTCATACATACCACCTTGCACGATAGCAAATAGACCTTGATCATTTGGACGGGCGTGACTTTTCAGGCATCTTTCCGCCCAGCGTGTGGTACGCTCCAGTGATTTTTTCACGTAGTCATATTCCGCTGGGAATGGAGGACATTCATCGAATGCCATCATGATATCAGAACCAAGTGCGTTCTGAACTTCCATAGCTACTTCAGGAGACAAGAACTTCTTATCCCCATTTAGATGGGAACGGAAATGAACGCCTTCTTCGGTAATCTTGCGCATGTCACTAAGCGAGAATACTTGAAACCCGCCGCTATCCGTTAGAATGGGGCGGTCCCAGTTCATGAACTTATGCAGTCCGCCTGCTTCACGAACAATATCATGGCCCGGTCTCAGGAACAAATGGTACGTATTGCTCAAAATAATATGAGCATCCATCTCCTTCAGTTCTTCAGGACTCATTGTCTTGACTGTAGCTTGTGTGCCGACTGGCATAAATGCTGGTGTCTCAATCACACCATGTGGAGTATGGACTCTTCCAAGTCTTGCTCCGGATTGTTTGCACGTTTTGATGTGCTCATAAGTAATTGCTGCCATAAGTTAACCCATCCTCTTACCTTAGTAAATAAACATTGCATCTCCAAAGCTAAAAAACCGGTACTTCTGCTCTATCGCTTCTTCATAAGCAGCTAGAATATGTTCCCGACCTGCCAAAGCACTAACCAACATCACCAAAGTAGACTTCGGCAAATGAAAATTAGTAATTAACGCATTAACTACACTAAACTTATAGCCCGGATAGATGAAAATATCCGTCCAGCCACTACATTCCACTAATGGACCGCCTTCACATTGTCTTCCGACTGTTTCAAGTGTCCGACAAGAAGTCGTCCCTACCGCTATAATGCGACCACCTTGTTCCTTGGTAGCATTTATAGTATCTGCTGTTTCTTGAGACATTACAAAATACTCTGAATGCATAACATGCTCTTCAACCTTCTCAACAGACATCGGACGGAACGTTCCGAGACCTACATGAAGTGTAATATAAGCAATATTCACACCCTTGGCTTCAATCTGATCCAACAGTTCTTTGGTAAAATGAAGCCCTGCTGTAGGAGCAGCAGCTGATCCCTCATGCTTAGCATAAACGGTCTGATATCGTTCCCGATCATCGAGTGTTTCCTTAATATAAGGAGGCAGTGGCATTGTTCCCAGCCTGTCCAGAATCTCCTGGAAAATACCCTGATAAATGAACCGAAGCGTTCGTCCCCCCATATCAGCCTCATCCTCAATAACCGCACGAAGCTCATCACTAAAGATGATAACCGCTCCTGTCTTGAGCTTTTTACCTGGCTTTACAAGAGCTTCCCATCGATCGTCTCCCAGATTCTTAAGGAGAAGCACTTCAGCTTTAGCCCCCGTATCTTCTTTAGCCCCAAACAATCTGGCAGGAATGACTCTCGTATCATTCAGAACAAGCGTATCTCCCGGTTGAAAATAATTAATAATATCGGTAAAATGCCGGTGAGCCAGCTCCCCATCCTCCTTATTTACTAAGAGCAGTCTAGAAGAGCTACGGTCAGAGAGTGGTGTCTGGGCAATTAATTCTTCCGGTAAATTAAAATCATATGCGTCTACATTCATGGTCTGTCTTCATTCCTTAACTATAGTAACGTTCTGATAATAGTGTTGCAATATCTGCTTGTAATCATACCCGCTGTCAGCCATGCCTTTCACGCCCCATTGCGACATGCCTAGACCATGACCGTATCCTTGGCCAATGAACAGAAAGCCCGAACTGTTAGTAATCGCTCTGGCTGAGGAATCCCCCCCCATCACTACAGTTCCACTACCGTTCACATTAACCTTACCTGATGCAGAGAGTACACCTGCGCTCTGTGAACTTCCAATCGTGCTGGTAGCACCGTCAGCGCCTAATACAGTATAACTTCCGGCTGGTACAATATCAAACAATGTACTTGGCAATCCATTGAACGCAGAACGGAACATATCAGGATATTTCACATCCAGTGCCTGACCATTTGCTTTCACCTGAATCGCTCTTCCAGAAGGGCCGCGCTGAGTGACCTGCAAATTAAGGATGCTAGAAGGGAGCGTGCTAGTTGTTTTACCCTGCAAGCTTTTTAGAAGGTCGGCAGAGGTATATGGCCCTTTGATCCAGCTATAACTACCGGACTCATAGACTTTGTCTAGAACAACAGCATTCTCGCCCGGATTCAACTTGCCTACCGCACTTACACTACTTTCAACAGCAGGAAGGGGGCGCACATTGACATCTTTAGTGGTAGCTGTCGCTATATCCAGTCCCGCTGCTGTTTTATTTCCTGTCAATTTAATGTTATCCTCACGTGCATATCCAGAGGTTCCATTAGCGAGCAGTAAATAATACCACTTCTTAGCGGCCGCGGTAGCTGCGACATCCTCTTTGCTGGGAACGCTGGCAAACGCATCTCCACCATTGCCCCATACCTCCGATGGATCAGAGGTTACTCCACCACTGTTCGAGGAGAATACAGCCTCTATAACTTTACCACCACTCATCAATACTTCACCGGCAGTAGCATCCACTGCCTTAATAATAACTGGAGCCTCTGATCCGATTCCGTTATATACCTGACTCAATGTAGAATCTACTACATTCGCTACTTCGAAACGGTTGCCTTGCGCCATTGCATAGCTTCGGGCGGCGACAGCCTGAGCCTTTAGAGCTTCATCCGGCCAGCTGGAGGAAACCTCTCCTCCAACCACTGCATACAAATATTGTTCCAGTGGCACTTCATTGATAACCGCAAGGGAACCTCTCAAATTACTTAGCTCCATATTTCCACGGTAGGTACGCTTGGATCTTTCTTCGAGCTGAATTCCAGCCTCACTGCCAACGGCCAAAAATTTAGCATCATTTCCGGAAACCATATAATGATTAGCCTGTGTCTCGCTGCTAAGGTCCAGCCCAGCATCCAAACGCATGATTAACCCAGGTGAAGTTGCAGCGGACATAGCAAGCTGTGGCAATGCTGCAGACACTGTGGTCTGAACAGCAGCCAAATCTTTGTCGTTTGCAGCTTCGCCTACCCATACCTCAAACTGGGCACTGCCATCACTTCCTGAAAGAAACACCTTCCAGGCATCAAAACCAGCAGCTGTAATACTACTCAGAGCAGTATCAGCTTCTTGTTCCGAAGAATAGCGACCCGCCGATAAATGCTTATCCCCTTTCACCGCAGGGGTTTGATCAGCAGGAATGCCGAGTCCTGCCTTTACTACACGGGCAAGCCCATCCTTGGCAGCAGCTTCACTGACATAGACACCAGTATACAACTGATACACATTGGTTCCATTTCTAGAAATCATATAAATTTGAGGCTTATCAGAGGTAGACTGAAGCTTTTTAGCCGCATCAGCAGCTGTTTTCCAGCTTGAAGTCTCCATAACCTTTACTCTATAACCATCCACACTAACACGTATTCTGCTCTGGGCAGGCACCAATAACAAAGGAGTGCTCCCTGGTTGGTTTGACATCAAAGTGAAGCTTTGTGTCGATTGCATAGTTACTACTGGCACGGTAGATTTATATTTACTACCAATATCGGCATAAAGGGCAACTCGAATCGTACTATTAGAATCGGCATGACTGGCGCCCGCAGGGATCAAGAGACTTCCCACAGCAATCGCAGCTGCCAGCAATCCTTTGCTTAGTGGAGCTATTCCTCCCCATTTCATCTTCGTATGCTTCATCCAGCATCCTCCTTTTAAATGTAGTTACTGACTCAGTGCTGCTCCGGAGGGAGCGGAAGGCCTAAGTGATGATAAGCGGCCGGGGTTACAATTCTTCCACGAGGGCTCCGCTGCAAGAACCCTATCTGCAGCAGGTAAGGCTCATAAACATCCTCAATCGTCTGACTTTCCTCACCAATTGTAGCAGCAATCGTATCCAGACCTACAGGACCGCCACGAAAGCTTGAAATCATTGCTCTTAACATCTTATGATCGATGCTATCCAACCCACGTGGGTCTACTTGCAGCATCTTCAGGGCTTCCCCGGAAATCTCCGGGGTTATAATCCCATCGCCGCGAACTTGAGCAAAATCACGAACTCGCTTCAGGAGCCGGTTCGCAATCCGCGGCGTTCCACGGGAACGAAGCGCTATCTCTTCCGCCGCATCTCCGACAATCTCAATCCCTAAAAGATCTGCATTTCGAGCAACAATGAAGCTTAGCTCATCTATGGTATAGAACTCCAAGCGGCTGACCACTCCGAAACGATCTCGTAGTGGCGCTGACAGCAGGCCAGCACGTGTGGTAGCACCTATAAGTGTAAAAGGCGGCAAATCCAATCGTACCGAACGGGCACTTGGCCCTTTGCCGATCATGATATCCAGCGCGAAGTCCTCCATCGCCGGATACATTACCTCCTCCACCGTCCGGTGTAAGCGGTGAATTTCATCAATGAACAGCACGTCGCCTTCCTGCAGGTTCGTCAGCAGGGCGGCTAAATCTCCCGGCCGCTCTATAGCAGGACCGGATGTTGTTCGTAAATTCACACCCAGCTCATTGGCGATAATGTTCGCAAGTGTTGTTTTACCGAGACCTGGAGGCCCGTAGAGCAGCACATGATCCAGCGCTTCACTTCTCATTTTGGCTGCTTCGATATATATTTTCAGGTTTTCTTTCACCTGATTCTGTCCGATATATTCTCCCAGATAACGAGGGCGTAAGCTTAATTCTACGGCTTGCTCGTCCATCATTAAATTAGCGGATATAATCCGGTCATCCATTCCTATCGCTCCCTTTCTTCAGGATGTGTTCGGTTTTACTTAGCAATATATAATAGCCCAAGTGCTTTCTTCATCAACACATCTACAGTCCCTGTCTCTGCGCCCTCTTTCTTCATAGCGAGCCATACACGGTCCAATTCACTTTCGGTATAGCCCAATCCCTTAAGGGCATCTCTAGCTTCTTGCCAAGCTAATCCATCCGCTCTTTCTTCCATTGGAACTGCAAATAATCCCGTTTGCATCGAAGCCATACTGAGTCCGTCCAGCTTGTCCTTCAAATCTAAGATCATCCGCTGCGCCGTCTTCTTGCCAATGCCCGGCAGTTTCGTTAAGAAGGTTATATTCTCTTGGTAAATTGCCGAGATCAACTGATCTGGAGTCCCACCTGTCAGTATTCCGAGCGCAACCTTCGGACCGATCCCGGATACCTCAATCAACTTGCGGAACAATTTTTGCTCCTCCCGAGTCGGGAACCCGAACAGAAGCGTCGCATCCTCACGTGTTTGATAATGAATATAGATCGTTACAGGTCCTTCTACTTTAGCAAAAGCATAAGGGTTCGGGCAGAATACCCGGTATCCTACGCCCTGCACATCCAGCACCACATATTCCGACTCTAAATGAACGACGGGTCCTCTTAAGAAATCTATCATTTTCGCAATACCTCATTTAATTTAGAATTAAGACTGCTCGAATGGGCATGACATACCGCTACCGCTAGTGCATCGGCCACATCATCCGGTTTAGGGATCGCCGATAATTTCAGCAACAGCTTCACCATTTCCTGTACCTGCCGCTTCTCAGCCTTACCATAACCAACTACTGCCTGCTTCACCATCATAGGTGTATATTCCGATACGGGTAAGCCACGCTGTACAGCAGCTAATATCGTCACTCCGCGGGCCTGAGCTACTGGCAATGCTGTTGTAACATTACGTGCGAAGAACAACTTCTCTATCGCTACAGCATCAGGTTTATATTTATCAATAAGCTGACCCATGCCTTCATAGACATGCAGCAGACGTTCTTCCTCAGGCGTATGAGCCTCGGTTTGGATACAACCATATTGGACTGGGGTCAATTTATGACCTTCCTTATCCACAAAGCCAAAACCGACAATCGCCAGCCCCGGATCAATTCCCAAAATGCGCAAACACGATCTCTCCTCTATAACAGGCAGTTTATTCCACCGTTTTCATCCATTACTCCGCTACGAAGCGAACATATGTATTCCTTCAAACCATTATAGCAAAAATACCTCTTCCGGGAGAAAAAAAGTTTACCCTCTGATGCGAAATGACAACTTTAGGCCTATAATGAGAACCTCAAAACTTCTTATATTTGCAAAGAAAAAGCTGCCCTATAGCCATTAATAATGACTTTAGGACAGCTGATATGCTTAAGGATGCTATTGCTTATTCTGCATGACATGTTCTGCAGCCTCACGCGCGTAGTCACTGAAGGTGGACAATACGCTATTGTACTCTTCAATATCTTGTACACGAATGCCCTCATGAAGCTCTTTCCAAATACTTTCCGGCAGAGAGGATTTCAAGGAACCCATATCCATTTGAAAAAAAGTCTTCAGCACCTTTTCCTGTACCGGAGGCCCTTTAAATAATTTCAAGTTCCCAAATGCATCGACTCCGATATAGGCTTCTTTTTTCG
The DNA here is from genome assembly GCF_038008265.1 of Paenibacillus sp. FSL K6-2859. Taxonomy (NCBI): domain Bacteria; kingdom Bacillati; phylum Bacillota; class Bacilli; order Caryophanales; family Paenibacillaceae; genus Paenibacillus; species Paenibacillus sp. FSL K6-2859. Next base: position 5,448,231 of record NZ_JBBOYU010000001.1, read on the forward strand.
TCAGGGTCGATAGATCATTCACTTTTTGTTCCAGCCACAAATCTCCATCGCTGCTAATCCAACCGCTCCATGCAGAGTGTTCGTGAATTATCTTTTTAAGCTGAAGCGGGTTCTTTACACCTGGCAATGTCTGAACTTCTTCTCCAGATACATACGATATTTTTAAATGAACGGTTCTGCTGAGTCCGCTTTGAGCGATCGTCTGCAACAGTTGTTCGTTTTTTATGGTGCCCTTCTCTTTCTCCTCACCGCTGTCCACGCCTACTTTAAATACAGCTGCGGCCAACTCACTTTCGGCACTATCCGTCCAACTAGAATCCGTCAGCAGGCCACTGATTTCCTCAGGTACCTGCATGCTGCGCCAGGCCAGTACAGTAAGAGCTAAACAAGCTGCCCCTACCCAAAGCGCCTTTTTCCAACGTCTCCATCGCTGCCAAAGTTGTTTTTTTATGCGCGACACGTTAATCCCTTCATTCTGGTTTTTCCCTATTGTGACCTGAGAAGGGATCATTTATGCGCTTTTCTGTGAATAATCGATATTTTATAACAATTATAAGGTTGACCTTGCAGTTTAAGCGTTTGGAATAATCGGCAGCTTCACATGGCTTGGATATTTACTATTATGGTAAACGGTCTGCAGAACAGTAATTGCTTCTGTATCTTCATATGGATTATTACCTGTGTTCGTATTAGGGAAAGCAACGAATTTACTGGACGAGGTGATCGAGAACCGAACCCGGTGCCCCACTGCAAATCTATGGGCAATATTGGGCATGAAAATATCATATTCCTCTACTTGGCCAGGCGTGAGCAGTTCAGGTGCATCAAATCCATGACGATATTTAGCTCTAACAATATAGTTAGATAACCGGATAGAGTCGCCTTGTTCATTCACATCGCTAAGCGTAACTACCCAATCTGTATCCTTACCTGTACTAGCAGCGTAGATCACAGCTGACAATTCCCCAGCGATAGTCAATTCTTCCTTCAACACTTCACTGGTGTACACAAGGATATCATTCCGCAGCTCGTATTTCCGTAAATTTTCAGGCTCTCGCTCACCGCTATCATTCATCGGATCATTTGGGTTATAGACGTAAGTATCTTCGGGAGAGTGTTCCTCTGGTGCTGTGAGCAGCTTCCCATCACCTTGTCCTGAATTAGCCCGGCCCCCACTGGAAAGATAGAAAGGAGAAGTCACTGCTTCAGCAGGTGTCCAATCCTCCGATGTTCTCCACTGATTCTCGCCAACGACATAATAAGAGGCTCTAGGCTCCTGATCTATTCCATTCGGAATACCTTTCAAGAAACGGTCAAACCAGCGCAGGACAGAAACATCGTAATCATAAACCACTGCATCATTGCCAAAGCTTAACCCCTCATAGTCTCTGGCTCTGTTGGGTCCATGCTCCCATGCCCCCAGACGGATTTTCCGGTTCGGCACATCATGTTCAGTCAGCATTCTCCATGTCTCTGATACCCCAGGGCTGTCCCCGTCATACCAGCCTGAGATTACATACATAGGGACCTGTACCTGATCCCCGCGTTCCGTAAAGGTACAGTTTCTCCAGAAATCATCATACTCCGGATGCTGGCTCCACAGATCCCAAGGACCTGATGCTTTGCCGATCATTTGCTGTGGAATCTCCTTAATCGGTCTCGCATCGACGGCCGCTTCTGGGTTCACCGTTATGCCCCAAAAAATATCAAAATCCGTCCGGGTACCCACAGATTGTGCAAGCGTCCAAGACAAGAGCGGCCAAGAGCAAAGCGTTCCACCCTTACGCGCTGTATCTACAAACGGTGAGCCAACATTCACTTCATCCACCACAGCCTTCAAATTAGGGTGTCCACTGGTCGCCGCCGAGACAACAACAAAGCCGAGATAGGACGCGCCCCACATTCCAACATTGCCATCTGACCAATCCTGCGCGATAATCCAATCGATCGTATCGTAGCCATCATCCCGTTCATTATAAAAAGGAATCAATTCCCCTTCCGAATCCGCCCGACCTCTAACGTCCTGTGACACCACTGCATAACCTTTGTTAGCCCATCTCATAAAAATCTCTTTTTTTCCGTTACGGTCATAGCAGGTTCTCACAAGAATCGTCGGCAGCTTGGTTCCCGGCTGAATGCCCTCAGGAAGAAACACATCCGTAGCCAGTCTCACGCCATCACGCATCGGAATCAGATCCGTACCCAAATCATTCACACCATACTCTGGCTTCGACAAAAAGGGATCATCATAAACAACCAGAGGCGTCAGCTTCTCATATCCTGCTTTAACAATCAGCTCGATGCCATACCGGTTCGGCGTAAGAAAAGCAATAATCTCACCATCCAAGGTCACAATATCCAGAGCCGTCTCTTTTCGTAGCGCCCATACTTGAGAAGTAAGCACACGGCCATCCAATACAGCCTGATACTGAATATGCTTTTGATAAAGATCACCATTACTTAGGACTACCTCATCATTGACCCATTCTGCTTTAGCGTAAGCGTCCATGTATTCGTGGATTTTTTGAAATGGAAGGACGGTCTTGAACTGGCTATCCAGCACATTGTATTGCATTTGTGTTCGTCTGCGTGGATCAACCTTAGCGAGCATAATTTGTTGTTCCGTGAAATGTATTTTCCCTGAATAAATGCCAGAACAGTAGAAGTTAAATGCAGTAGTGTTCAAGTATGTTGTCATCTATTTATCCCCTATCCCCAAATTTCTTCAAATACACGCAGCCAGTTACCACCCATAATCTTTGCAATATCCTCATCCTTATAACCGCGTGCCACTAGTCCTCTAGTAAAGTTGATAAAATAGCTATATTTTTCAAGCCCAGCAACGGTTTCAGTAGAAGGTCCGTCTCCTTTGGCAAATCCTAGCTTAGGTGCAATATGTTCTTTAAAATAAATCAATGACCAGAGCACATCGCTCATCGGCCAATCCGTTCCAATCCCGACATGAACCACGCCTACAAGCCGAATCACATATTCGATATGATCTAGCACATGATCAATGGTCGTATGGTTAGGATCTTCATGAACAAACCACGGCATAGCAAAAATACCGATGACTCCACCCGTCGTAGCGATCGCGATGATTTCCTCATCACTTTTGCAGCGCATATGCGGATAGATGGCCTCAACACCCGTGTGTGAAGCAATGACCGGAGTCTTAGAGTACTGGCAGGCATCGAGTGTTGTTTGTTTTCCGCAATGTCCCGTATCTACAATGATCCCGAGCTTGTTGAGGCGCTCAATGAATCTTTTTCCATAATTCGTAATTCCAGCGTTCGACTGTTCTGCACAGCCTGCACCGACCTGATTCTGATTGTTATAGGTTAATTGTAAAATTCTTAAGCCAAAATTATGTAACACATCTAATAGGTCCAGATTGGTACCTAGGCCATCCGTTTCTTGCGCCGTGATAATACCCGCCTTATGGCCATTACGCTTGGCTGCACGTATGTCCTCTGCGGTTAAAGCTTTCACTAACCAATCTGCGGAGTCGAACTGAAGCTGAACTTCAGCCATACTATTGATCATGCTTTCTAAGGACTCTAAATGAAGCTCCCGGTTACCCGCGGTAATTCCCGATTTATACCATTCACTTTTATACTCAGGAATCTCACCGCTGGCCGACAGCTTTGTGATCATTTTTGCTGGCATGCTGCTGTATATCATCGGCTCATCTTTATAGGGCTCACACAGCTCTTTTATTTTTTCAGACACAGACTCTGGAATTGCGTTTGGAGATAAGGGACCTTGAAATAGCAAATCAATATTAATGTTCTGCTCATGCAAACGTACGGCCCGTTCTTCGTCCTGTTCCGTCAACTTGAAATCATACAAACCTTCATATGTGCTCATCGTGTGGTCGCTCCTTAGAATGCAATTTCAATGCCTTTTTGTAATTTAACAGCTTCATTATAAATGAAGTTAGCCGCTGCTAAATCTTCTATCGCAAGTCCTAGTCCTTTAAAAAGAGTGATCTCATCAGCTTTAGCTCTGCCCTCAATACTCCCGCTGATCAGTTCACCGATTTCACCGATGATATGACCTGAATTAATCATGCCTTCCTTCAGCGGAATTAAATAATCCCCAGATTCATGATGTGCGGATTCCAATCGGTCAACATATAACTTAGCTAATCGAACGGTCTCCGAATCCAGCTCGCGATCCGCAGATCTGCACGCTCCAATAGCGTTGATATGTACTCCGTGCTTCAGCCATTCTCCTTTGAGCACAGGCTCTGTGGATGCTGTTACGGTACAAATGATATCTGCAGGGCTGACTGCCTCTTGAGCAGACTCCGCCACTATTATATCCACACCATATTTAGGGCTCATTTCTGCTTGAAAATCTCTTGCCTTTGCAGGTGTTCTATTCCAAACTCTGACCTCACGAATCGATCGAACCAGTAACATCGCTTCCAGATGGCTTTTGGCTTGTTCACCCGTGCCCAGAATGGCAAGCACCTCTGCATCTTCTCTGGCCAGATAACGAGTGGCTACTGCGCTAACAGCCGCTGTGCGAATTGCAGTAATCTTCTGTCCATCTACTACAGCTTTCAGAACACCGGTAGAAGAATCGAATAACGTAACAAGCCCTTGATGGGAAGGTAAACCTGAGCCATGATTACTTGGAAACACACTGATGATCTTGGCGCCTGCTACTTCTTCGCTCTGCAAAAAGCCCGGCATTAAGCCAATCAGATTGCCTTGGTGCAGCGGGAGTACTTGTCTTAAGCTTTGTATGGCTTGTCCTGCGGACAAATCCTTCAAAACGGATTCCATCACAGTGATGCAAGACTCCATTGCTAATAACTCAGCCACTTCATTTTGATTAATAACTAGCATAAGACAAACCTCCATTACTTCATTGTGGCAAGAAAACAAATATGGGAACACAAAATTATTCTTTATATCATAACTTATACGCTTTAAATATTCATGTATAAAGCTGGAATTCAGGAATTTGTTTAACCACTAGCTATTCGCTATACTTAATATAGTTCATATTCTATTTTAAGGAGCTGACGATTGATTATGTCTAGTAAAATAACTTTAGGTAGAACAAATTTGCAGGTACTCCCTCTTGGGCTGGGTGCCAATGCTGTTGGCGGGCATAATTTATTTCCCGGCTTAAATGATGAGACTGGTAAAGACATTGTTCGCAATGCTCTTGACCATGGGATCAATTTCATTGATACCGCCTTTATCTATGGTCCAGGTAGATCCGAGGAACTGATTGGAGAAGTGCTGAGAGAAAGAGGCGGTCGTGACAATGTGGTCATTGCTACTAAGGGCGCTCATAAGATTACTGGCGATAAGGTTACGATCGACAACTCTCCAGCTTTTCTAAGACAGTCTGTGGAAGACAGCTTGAAACGCCTCCAGACCGATTATATCGATCTTTACTATATTCATTTCCCTGATGAAAGCACTCCTAAGGATGATGCTGTCGGCGAGCTTAAGAAACTGAAGGATGAAGGAAAAATCAGAGCGATTGGTGTCTCCAACTTCTCCATTGAACAGCTGAGAGAATCCAACAAGGACGGCCATGTAGATGTACTCCAATCCCATTACAACCTGCTGCATCGTGATGCGGAAAAAGACCTGCTCCCTTACACGCAGGAGCATGGCATTTCTTTCGTTCCTTACTTCCCACTGGCGTCAGGACTTCTTGGCGGCAAGTATAAGCAAGGCGATACGTTCAGCGACAATAGAAAGAACAACCCAATGTTTCAAGGAGCGACCTTTGCCAAAAACCTGGAGAAGGTAGACAAGGTTCGCCAAATTGCCGATGCCAAAGGTGTTGAAGTCGCACATGTAGTGCTAGCCTGGTATTTAACTGTACCTTCCATCGACGCACTTATTCCCGGAGCTAAACGTCCGGAACAGATCGTATCGAATCTCCAGACTCTGAAAGTTCAGCTGACACCAGAAGAGATCAAAGCGATTGATTCAATCTTTAAGGCGTAATAGCCTTTTATGTAAGTAAAATAAAGGGGGTTGTCCTAGAAGTCATGAAATGGCTACTGGGGCAGCCCCTTTTCTAAGGATTAGCGCTACTGGAGTCCGAAAGCCTTAATAAATGATCAAGACTCGATAGCGCAGCTAGCCAACAAACAAAAATACAGGGCAGCGTATTCTTACCGAATATCCTAAATTCTTTGTATTAGTAAATATTGTTTGCTATACTTTCTCTGTGTATCAGTAGACTTTAATTTTTATACAAAGGGGAATTCCTTGATGATTATTCAACCTAAAACACGCGGATTTATATGCACAACAGCCCATCCAGAGGGATGCGCCAAACAAATAGAACAACAAATTGAATATGTAAAAGCACAAAAGAAAATTGAGGGACCTGCGAATGTACTCGTCATCGGTGCCTCTACCGGATACGGACTAGCTTCCAGAATTTCAGCTGCATTTGGTGCTGGCGCCAATACCATTGGTGTGTTCTTCGATAAAGCAGCGGAAGGTCAGCGCACCGCTTCTGCAGGCTGGTACAACTCCGCTGCCTTTGAACAACAAGCAGCAAAGCTTGGACTTAAATCACACAGCATAGTTGGCGATGCTTTCTCTGATGCTATTAAAGAGAAGACCATTGCATTGATTAAAGCTGAATATGGCACCATCGATTTAGTTATTTATAGTGTCGCTTCACCTCGTCGTACCCACCCGGTAACAGGGGAAACCTTCTCCTCCGTTATTAAACCAGTGGGAACAGCTTATTCGAATAAAACCTTAAACTTCCATACAGGCGAAGTATCCATGACCACCATTGAGCCTGCTAATGAAGAAGAAGTACGTCAGACAATCGCTGTAATGGGCGGCGAAGACTGGAGAATGTGGATCGATCAGCTTCAAGCAGCTGATGTCCTTGCAGATGGTGCTACTACCGTTGCTTACTCCTACATCGGGCCTGAAATCACTCATCCTATCTATCGGGACGGAACAATCGGCCAAGCCAAGCACGATCTGGAACAAACTGCGATTCAAATGAATGACCTTCTTTCATCAAAAGGCGGACGTGCCTTTGTGTCCGTTAATAAGGCGCTCGTAACTCAGTCCAGCTCAGCGATTCCTGTAGTGCCCCTTTATATCTCAGCCCTTTACGAAGTGATGAAGGAAAAAGGCCTGCACGAGAACTGTATTGAACAAATGTATCGCTTGTTCTCTGAGCACCTATACGGCGAAGGCAAGGCTACTGCTGACGGAAGCTGCTTGATCCGCATTGACGACTGGGAAATGCGTGAGGACGTTCAGACAGAGGTTATGAAACGTTGGGACGAGCTGACAACTGATAATGCAGGTGAGCTAGCAGATCTTGAAGGCTACCGCCAAGATTTCTTCAATCTGTTTGGCTTTAGAACAGATGGCGTAGACTACGAAGCAGATATTGATCCTAATGTCGACATTCCGAATATGTACTAGAATGATTCTGAGCACATCCATATAATAATTATGGATGTATAAAAAAAGAGGTTGTCTGCAAAAGTAGTGAATTCTACTGAGTTGGCAGCCTCTTTTTTTGCACTTTGCTTGCAGCCTACCTATACGTCGTAGGGCATATTGGCTTAGCCTCCCACTTTGTGATATGGTTTGATAGAATACTGCAAGTTCTAACTTACATTCTAAGGAGTGAATCCCTCATGGTTAAAAAAATTAGTGTAGCGAATGGTGCACTTGACGTGTCCCAAATTTCGCTTGGCTGTATGCGGATTGCGGACTTGTCTGCAAAAGAGGCTGATACACATGTACATAGTGCGTTGGAGCTCGGAATAGACTTCTTTGATCATGCCGACATCTACGCAGGTGGTAAGGCCGAAGAAGTATTCGCAGGTGTACTAGAGAACAATCCTGGTATGCGTGATAAAATGATGATCCAAACCAAATGTGGAATCCGCGACGGTTTTTTTGATTTCTCCAAAGAGCATATCCTACAATCCGTTGAAGGCAGTCTTAAGCGCTTAAAGACCGATTATATCGATGTGCTTCTGCTTCACCGTCCTGACACGCTGTTCGAGCCGGAAGAAGTGGCTGAGGCTTTTGACATTCTGGAGAGCAAGGGTTTGGTCAAGCATTTTGGTGTCAGCAACCAAAACCCACTGCAAATCGAACTGCTCAAGAAAAATGTAAAGCAACCGTTGCTATTCAACCAGCTCCAATTAAGCATTATGTTCACGGGTATGATTGATACCGGTTTTAATGTGAATATGACCAACTCCGGTTCGGTTGTCCATGATGGCGGGATCTTGGAGTACAGCCGTCTACACGACATGACCATTCAGCCATGGTCGCCTTTCCAATATGGCTTTTTTGAAGGTGTATTCTTGGACAACGACAAGTTCCCTGAATTGAACGAGGTCATTAACCGTTTGGCAGCTGAAAAAGAGGTTACCAATACTGCTATTGCCATTGCCTGGATTCTCAGACATCCGGCAAATATGCAGCCTGTTGTAGGTACAACCAATACGCAGCGATTGCGGGATATTGCCAAAGCATCCGATATTACACTCACCAGACCCGAATGGTATGAAATTTACCGCGCTGCGGGTAATATCCTTCCATAAATATTAAAAGCCACGAAGTACGCTAATATCGCACTTCGTGGCTTTTTTTGTGACTATGATTGAAACCGTATAACTCTTATAAAAAAAAAGAAACGGCATCTCTGCCGTTTCTTTAAAGGATGGACTCTCAGGGGCTCGAACCCTGGACAAATAGATTAAGAGTCTACTGCTCTACCAACTGAGCTAAGAGTCCACAATATAATGATTTACCTTACTAAACTTGAAAAGCAAAAGCTCTTAGCTTAACGCATAAGAGCTTCGCTTGCTAATTGATACCGGCGAGAGGACTCGAACCTCCACGGTTTCCCTCTCGATTTTGAGTCGAGCGCGTCTGCCATTCCGCCACGCCGGCAAAGTATGAAGTTAAAATATGGCGCGCCCTGAGAGATTCGAACTCCCGGCCTTTTGATTCGTAGTCAAACGCTCTATCCAGCTGAGCTAAGGGCGCAAAATTTATATGGAGCGGACGACGGGAATCGAACCCGCGACCCTCGCCTTGGCAAGGCGATGCTCTACCGCTGAGCCACGTCCGCACACAGTATGTATTAGTGTCCGACTCACTTAAGAAGTGAGCCATGAAGGACTCGAACCTTCGACACCCTGATTAAAAGTCAGGTGCTCTACCAACTGAGCTAATGGCTCATGAAGCAAGAAAAATGGCGGAACCGACGAGATTCGAACTCGCGATCTCCTGCGTGACAGGCAGGCATGTTAGGCCAACTACACCACGGTTCCAAAAGATATAATTGCTTGATGAAAATTGGTTGCGGGGGCAGGATTTGAACCTGCGGCCTTCGGGTTATGAGCCCGACGAGCTACCGGGCTGCTCCACCCCGCGTCATTAAAAAATATTTAGCTATCCATTACAATAAGAAAGCTTCATGGTGGAGGCTGAGGGGATCGAACCCCCGACCCTCTGCTTGTAAGGCAGATGCTCTCCCAGCTGAGCTAAGCCTCCATGTAAAGAAGCAACTCAATTATCATAACACAATCTAAACTGTAATGCAACCTTTTATTCCTGAAGAAAAATTAGGTTTTAAAGGAATTGGTGACCCGTATGGGATTCGAACCCATGTTACCTCCGTGAAAGGGAGGTGTCTTAACCCCTTGACCAACGGGCCTTATTGAAAACAAAATGTTTTGACAACAAAAAAGATTATATCATGTATTTCAAAGTATAGCAATACCTAAATTAATATATTTTCACTTTTCTCCTATAATAGCGTTAAAGTGATATCAAGCTTACTGGCTATCAACTCAACGACTTCTATAGTAGTCAGGTTATTTGTGTCTAATTGATCTTTGAATACATCCTTATTAAGCCCTGTGAGGCATCTGTCGATCTGTTGAACGGTCCATGAGTCATTTCCTTCACCTCTACCACCCAATCTCTTGAGCAGCGTCTCTCGTGAGGCACACAAAGTAAAATGGTGAACCTCTAATCCCTCATTTATTAGATTACCAGCAATGTCCATCCAATATTCTGGGTTGACTATGGTCATAGGTACGATAACCGTTCCCCTATATTCGCTAGCTATGTATTTTAACATGGAATGGTTAATTTCACGCCAAAGATAATAGTCTTGAAAGTCACTTTTTGTCATCACATCAGGAATGTTTTCCCTTATGTAATACCCTACATTCTCTGGATCGTATACAAAAGAATTAGGAATTCTGCGATGTAATTCATATGCAGTTTCTGTCTTTCCCGCACCAAAAGCTCCATTGATCCATATTATCATGATCTTTATCCCCCATGAATAATCTATTAGTGACTCTATTAAAGCACATTATCATAAAAACCCTTACAAGCAAATACTCTGTACAAGGCATAACAAAAAGACCACTGTCGATGACTCAACAGTGGTCTTGCGTGCTTGGCAACGTCCTACTCTCCCAGGACCCTTCGGTCCAAGTACCATCGGCGCTGGAGGGCTTAACGGTCGTGTTCGGGATGGGTACGCGTGGAACCCCTCCGCTATCGCCACCAAACGGGCATTTGCGGTACAAATGCATTATTCAGGTCTCAGCATCGCCAAATGCTGAAAACAAATTCATCATCATACAGCCACTAGGACCATATGGTTTAGAACTTGATTCCTGAAAACTGAATCCGAATCGAATTTGCGTTTTAAGTATAGGATAAGCCCTCGACCGATTAGTATTGGTCAGCTCCATGCATTACTGCACTTCCACCTCCAACCTATCTACCTCGTCGTCTTCAAGGGGTCTTACTAATTGGGAAATCTCATCTTGAGGGGGGCTTCACGCTTAGATGCTTTCAGCGCTTATCCCGTCCGTACGTAGCTACCCAGCCATGCTTCTGGCGAAACAACTGGTGCACCAGCGGTACGTCCATCCCGGTCCTCTCGTACTAAGGACAGCTCCTCTCAAATTTCCTGCGCCCACGACAGATAGGGACCGAACTGTCTCACGACGTTCTGAACCCAGCTCGCGTACCGCTTTAATGGGCGAACAGCCCAACCCTTGGGACCTACTTCAGCCCCAGGATGCGATGAGCCGACATCGAGGTGCCAAACCTCCCCGTCGATGTGGACTCTTGGGGGAGATAAGCCTGTTATCCCCAGGGTAGCTTTTATCCGTTGAGCGATGGCCCTTCCATGCGGTACCACCGGATCACTAAGTCCGACTTTCGTCCCTGCTCGACTTGTAGGTCTCGCAGTCAAGCTCCCTTATGCCTTTGCACTCTTCGAATGATTTCCAACCATTCTGAGGGAACCTTGGAACGCCTCCGTTACTCTTTAGGAGGCGACCGCCCCAGTCAAACTGCCCGCCTGACACGGTCCCCGTACCGGATTACGGTACTAGGTTAGAACCTAGATACGATCAGGGTGGTATCCCAACGGCGCCTCCACCGAAGCTTGCGCTCCGATTTCTACGGCTCCCACCTATCCTGTACAGATCGTACCCAAATTCAATATCAAGCTGCAGTAAAGCTCCATGGGGTCTTTCCGTCTTGTCGCGGGTAACCTGCATCTTCACAGGTATTAAAATTTCACCGGATCTCTCGTTGAGACAGCGCCCAAGTCGTTACGCCATTCGTGCGGGTCAGAATTTACCTGACAAGGAATTTCGCTACCTTAGGACCGTTATAGTTACGGCCGCCGTTTACTGGGGCTTCGGTTCATAGCTTCGGGTTACCCCTAACCACTCCCCTTAACCTTCCAGCACCGGGCAGGCGTCAGCCCGTATACTTCGCCTTGCGGCTTCGCACAGACCTGTGTTTTTGCTAAACAGTCGCTTGGGCCTTTTCACTGCGGCCCCCTCGTGCTATTCACACTACCGGGGCACCCCTTCTCCCGAAGTTACGGGGTCATTTTGCCGAGTTCCTTAACGAGAGTTCTTCCGCGCGCCTTAGAATTCTCTTCTCGCCTACCTGTGTCGGTTTGCGGTACGGGCACCTTCTCCTGGCTAGAGGCTTTTCTTGGCAGTGTGAGATCATGACCTTCGCTACTGTAATTTTCGCTCCCCATCACAGCCCAGCCTTAACGATGTGCGGATTTGCCTACACATCAGCCTCACTGCTTAGACGGACATATCCATCAGTCCGCGTCACTACCCTCCTGCGTCACCCCATCGCTCATAGCGGATTACGGTGGTACAGTAATTTCAAACTGTTGTCCTTCGACTACGCCTTTCGGCCTCGCCTTAGGTCCCGACTTACCCTGAGCGGACGAGCCTTCCTCAGGAAACCTTGGGCTTTCGGCGGATCAGATTCTCACTGATCTTTTCGTTACTCATACCGGCATTCTCACTTGTATGCTGTCCAGCGCTCCTTACGGTACACCTTCAACCCACATACAACGCTCCCCTACCCCAGATACATACGTATCTAGCCATAGCTTCGGTGGTGTGTTTAGCCCCGTTACATTTTCGGCGCAGAGTCACTCGACCAGTGAGCTATTACGCACTCTTTCAATGGTGGCTGCTTCTAAGCCAACATCCTGGTTGTCTGTGCAACTCCACATCCTTTCCCACTTAACACACACTTGGGGACCTTAGCTGATGGTCTGGGCTGTTTCCCTTTTGACAATGGATCTTAGCACTCACTGTCTGACTCCCGGCAATAAGTATATGGCATTCGGAGTTTGACTGAGCTTGGTAATCCTTGCGGACCCCGCACCCAATCAGTGCTCTACCTCCACTACTCTTATACCGAGGCTAGCCCTAAAGCTATTTCGGGGAGAACCAGCTATCTCCGAGTTCGATTGGAATTTCTCCGCTACCCCCACCTCATCCCCGCATTTTTCAACATGCGTGGGTTCGGGCCTCCAGTGCGTGTTACCGCACCTTCACCCTGGACAGGGGTAGATCACACGGTTTCGGGTCTACGTCCACATACTCATTCGCCCTATTCAGACTCGCTTTCGCTGCGGCTCCGTCTTCTCGACTTAACCTTGCATGTTAAACGTAACTCGCCGGTTCATTCTACAAAAGGCACGCCATCACCCATTAATAGGGCTCTGACTTTTTGTAAGCACACGGTTTCAGGTTCTATTTCACTCCCCTTCCGGGGTGCTTTTCACCTTTCCCTCACGGTACTGTTTCACTATCGGTCGCCAGGTAGTATTTAGCCTTAGCAGATGGTCCTGCTGGATTCATACGGGGTTTCACGTGCCCCGCACTACTCGGGATCCGTCTCGGAGAGAACACAGTTTAGGTTACAGGGCTTTTACCTCTATCGCGGGCCTTTCCAGACCTCTTCGCCTACCATATTCCTTTGTAACTCCATGTGAGACGTCCCACAACCCCTAAGAGCAAGCTCTTAGGTTTAGGCTGTTCCGCGTTCGCTCGCCGCTACTGACGGAATCACTATTGTTTTCTCTTCCTCAGGGTACTTAGATGTTTCAGTTCCCCTGGTCTGCCTCTACATCTCCTATGTGTTCAGAGATGAGTAACTGCGAATTACCACAGCTGGGTTTCCCCATTCGGACACCCCCGGATCAAAGCTTGCTTACAGCTCCCCGAGGCAGTTTCGTTGTTCGCCACGTCCTTCGTCGGCTCCTGGCGCCTAGGCATCCTCCGTGTGCTCTTATTAGCTTAACCTTGATTTTTCCGCAGGAAAATATCATACAATGACATTTCTCTTGGAATCATCTCACTAATAACATTTACTTGTTTTCACAAGTTGCTAAAAGATGTTCTAAAACGCAAATTCGTTTCGGTATCCAGTTTTCAAGGATCAAGTCTTACTTGAGAGCTTAAACTCTCAAAACTGAGCAACGAGTGAGTAACAGGCCTAAACCTGAGATTGTGGAAGTTTAACTTCCGATTTGAATGTTTCCATTGCAGGAAACGATTCTCCATAGAAAGGAGGTGATCCAGCCGCACCTTCCGATACGGCTACCTTGTTACGACTTCACCCCAATCATCTACCCCACCTTCGGCGGCTGGCTCCCTTGCGGGTTACCCCACCGACTTCGGGTGTTGTAAACTCTCGTGGTGTGACGGGCGGTGTGTACAAGACCCGGGAACGTATTCACCGCGGCATGCTGATCCGCGATTACTAGCAATTCCGACTTCATGCAGGCGAGTTGCAGCCTGCAATCCGAACTGAGACCGGCTTTGATGGGATTGGCTTCACCTCGCGGCTTCGCTTCCCGTTGTACCGGCCATTGTAGTACGTGTGTAGCCCAGGTCATAAGGGGCATGATGATTTGACGTCATCCCCACCTTCCTCCGGTTTGTCACCGGCAGTCACTCTAGAGTGCCCAACATTACTTGCTGGCAACTAAAGTTAAGGGTTGCGCTCGTTGCGGGACTTAACCCAACATCTCACGACACGAGCTGACGACAACCATGCACCACCTGTCTCCTCTGTCCCGAAGGCCGCCACTATCTCTAGTGGATTCAGAGGGATGTCAAGACCTGGTAAGGTTCTTCGCGTTGCTTCGAATTAAACCACATACTCCACTGCTTGTGCGGGTCCCCGTCAATTCCTTTGAGTTTCAGTCTTGCGACCGTACTCCCCAGGCGGAGTGCTTACTGTGTTAACTTCGGCACCAAGGGTATCGAAACCCCTAACACCTAGCACTCATCGTTTACGGCGTGGACTACCAGGGTATCTAATCCTGTTTGCTCCCCACGCTTTCGCGCCTCAGCGTCAGTTACAGCCCAGAAAGTCGCCTTCGCCACTGGTGTTCCTCCACATATCTACGCATTTCACCGCTACACGTGGAATTCCACTTTCCTCTTCTGTACTCAAGTCACCCAGTTTCCAGTGCGACCTCAGGTTGAGCCCAAGGTTTAAACACCAGACTTAAATGACCGCCTGCGCGCGCTTTACGCCCAATAATTCCGGACAACGCTTGCCCCCTACGTATTACCGCGGCTGCTGGCACGTAGTTAGCCGGGGCTTTCTTCTCAGGTACCGTCACTCCGATAGCAGTTACTCTACCGGACGTTCTTCCCTGGCAACAGAGCTTTACGATCCGAAAACCTTCATCACTCACGCGGCGTTGCTCCGTCAGACTTTCGTCCATTGCGGAAGATTCCCTACTGCTGCCTCCCGTAGGAGTCTGGGCCGTGTCTCAGTCCCAGTGTGGCCGTTCACCCTCTCAGGTCGGCTACGCATCGTCGCCTTGGTGGGCCGTTACCCCACCAACTAGCTAATGCGCCGCAGGCCCATCCCTCAGTGACAGATTGCTCCGTCTTTCATTCTTTCTTCAGGAGAAAAAAGAAATTATCCGGTATTAGCTACCGTTTCCGGTAGTTATCCCAGTCTAAGGGGCAGGTTGCCTACGTGTTACTCACCCGTCCGCCGCTAAGTTAATTTGAAAGCAAGCTTTCAAATTAACTCCGCTCGACTTGCATGTATTAGGCACGCCGCCAGCGTTCGTCCTGAGCCAGGATCAAACTCTCCAATTAGTATTGAAAAGAGCGATATGCTCATTTTGAAACATCTGACGAGAAAATTAATTCTCTAATTTTGGATTTCACTTTCGTGATTTCCTACTCACTCGTTGTTCAGTTTTCAAAGATCAAGTTCTCGTTGGCGCCGTTTAATGTCTCAGCAGCAACTTTTATAATATATCATGTTATCCGATGAATTGCAACACTTTTTTTCAAAGTCTTTTGTAATTTCATTCGGATTAACATTCACCAACCGAAAGTTTATATCTCCTCTTTACGACTGGATTTATAATGTAACATATAACCCACTCTAAAAACAACCCCTAAATTCAAAAAAATAAGTACTTCTTCTTCACTCCTACATCTCGTTCACACCTTATCATAAAAAACGTGTAGATTCTAATAATCAGAACCTACACGTTAAATAGAAATTGGATGTTAGTTTAGACTGTATTAATTAGAAATCCACGGATTTCTGCGTTTCTTTGAGCTCTCTGTACGACCACCAGCATTGGAACGTTGAGACTTCACAACTGTTTTGTTTTTCTTACTGCTGTTTTGACTCGAGGTCTTTGCTTTTGATGCCGTTTCCTTCGTTGCAATTCCCTTGCTCTTGAGAGAAGCGCCAGAAGTGGATTCCTCACTCACTGTTCTAGCAACTTCGGGAACGTCCTGTACAAACGTTTCAGGATCTTGGATTTCCGGAACCCGATTATGCTGCGAATAATTACCAATACCTGGATACTGTGGATTAGACGGAATACTCGACATTATCGGCCCGCCAAAAGCTCCAAGTGGAGATGCTGGAACTATTCCCTGATTAGGTGTTCCTGCTCCATAAGCAGAGAATCCATTTGGGTTTCCATATGCAGGATAGGTATTATATACGGGCATTTCATATGAATAGGGTTGAACATGCATCCCTCCACACCCACAAGTAGTTGGCCAAGGAAGGTTCGATGACATCCCATACATCGGGTTCATTCCTGAAACATTAGCCTCCATATGGTTAGGTGCAGCGTTCGGATTCCATTGTTCTGGACTCATCATATTAGGTGCAGCGTTCGGATTCCATTGTTCTGGACTCATCATATTAGGCGCAGCGTTCGGATTCCATTGTTCTGGACTCATCATATTAGGTGCAGCGTTCGGATTCCATTGTTCTGGGCTCATCATATTAGGTGCAGCGTTCGGATTCCATTGTTCTGGACTCATGTTAGGTGAATACATATTTTCTGAATAGTTGTATGGAGACATGCACTCAGGTCCATATGACGCCGGTTGAACATAACTTGGTGCCCAATTCATATTCATATTAGGGCTATTTTGATAGGAATCATAGAGATAAGGATTTCCTCCTAGGCCTGGATATCCCATATTGTCACAAGAATCTGCCTTTTCCTCTTGGTAAGCCAATGGCTTCATCTCAGCTTTTGCTGCCTCATGATGGGCTACAGGCTCTTGATTTGGAACTGTAATCTGAACGAATAAGCTCTGCATTTCAATTTCTTGCACAGGAGCAACTTCCATCTGCATATTCGGCGCAGGATTTGGTGCAGCATTTTGAGTATTAATAGGGGCGATGTTCATTGATGGGTGTGGTGCAGAATTATACAAAGGTGAGACATTGGGCGATGATTTAGGTGCAGGTTTAGTTTCCGCTTTAGCTTCGGGTTTATTTTCTGCTTTTGCCTCAGGCTTATTTTCTGCTTTTGCTTCCGGTTTAGTTTCTGGTTTGACCTCTGGTTTAGTTTCCGGTTTTGGTGCAGGAACTACTTCAGCAACTGGCTGTTCTTTTGGACCCGTATATTCCTTCCCGCCAACTTGTGTTTTCTCAGAAGCATTAGAAGGCATGTAGCCTGGCTGTACGGGTGAAGCGTTTGATGTTTTTTTAGGAATGTTGACTACTTCTCCTAACATCAATACATTCGGATTCTTTAGCTGGGGGTTTGCTTCAACCATATCCTTTAAGGGGATTCCCCACGCCTTAGATAATTTCCATAAGGTATCTCCTTGTTTGACTGTATGCTTGTAGTAAACTTCACTGTTATCCGGTACGGATACAGGAGCCGTAGGTATTTTTACTTTTTCACCAAGTGCCAGCACATTCGGATTACTGATCTGTGGATTAGCTTCAATAATTTTTTGTAACGGCACTCCGTACTTTTGCGATAATGCATACAGACTATCGCCTTGTTTGACAATGTGTATTTTCACGTAGCATTAACCTCCTAAAAGTTTTGTGGAGTATTGCTTTCTTACAGCTACACAGCAAAACTGGCTTTGAAAGCAAACACCCTTTGGATGGAACATTGCTCTCTTACAAAGTTATATGCGGTACAGCCGCCTCCTTCGTTACTACATCTTATGCAGCCCATGGGCGAATGACATCCCTGAAATAAAAAAAATCCTTTCATGAGACATGAAAAGATTTACCAGAGACCTCCGGCCATCTTCTTCATATGCATGAAAGGATATCTAATGCCTATTCAATACTCATTACACGACTAGCACGTAAAGAGCACATTGTACGATTAACTGTTATTCCCAAACCTTGTAGCCATCTTTGTCAACAACGTTGCGGAACTCTTCAAGTAATTTCAAAGTGATTGGACCCGCTTGTCCTTCGCCAATGATTCGGCCGTCAATTTCACGCGCAGCAATAACTTCAGCAGCAGTACCTGTGAAGAATACCTCGTCCGCTATGTAAACATCATGCATAGTGAACGGTTCTTCTTTTAGCTTAATACCCAATTTCTCACATAACTCGATGATCGCCAGACGTGTGATTCCTTCAAGCGCTCCCAAATAGCAAGGAGGAGTGAAGACCACACCATTTTTGATAATGAAAATATTATCGCCAGATCCCTCAGTAACATATCCTTGGGCATTCATCATAATCGCTTCATCGGCTTCTGCCAGATTGGATTGAATTTTCACTAGAATATTATTGAGATAGTTAAGCGATTTAATCTTCGGATTCAGTGCATCCGGAATATTACGACGTTGGGATACAGAAACAGCACGAAGCCCGTTGATGTACGCTTCTTCTGGGTAAATAGCCAGTTGTTCAACGATAATGATTACGCTGGCTTTAGGACAACGACGTGGGTCAAGACCCAAGTTACCAGGACCACGGGATACGATCAGTCGAATATAGCCGTTACGCATGTCGTTAAGGCGAATCGTTTCAGCCATAGCCTCCAGCATCTCGTCATAAGTGAGCGGAATGTCCAGCATGATCGACTTCGCCGAATCATATAGTCTGTCCAAATGCTCTTTACATTTAAAAATATTACCGTTGTAGATACGAATACCTTCGAATATGCCGTCTCCATACAAAAAACCGTGATCAAAAACGGATACCTTTGCATTTTCCTTAGTTACGTGTTGTCCATCCAGATAGATCCATTGTTCAGCCATGAATTTACTGCACCTCCGCTTTCTCTTCCTCATAGGTGTATGTGGGATACGAGCCCAGAATCCGAACCTGACAGCCTAAAGCGCTAATCTCTTCAATCGCTCCTGGCAGCAGGACTGATTCTATCGGTTCCAGCACATCAATATAAAAATAATAAGTACCCAACTTCTTTTTCGTTGGTCGTGATTCAATACGCGATAAATTCAGCTTCCGCCAAGAAAAGGCAGCGAGGACCTGATGTAAAGCACCTGGAAAATCCTCCGGCAACGTTACAAGGACACTCGTCTTTACCCCATTGCTGCTCCGTGGAAGATCTGCCTTCTGCGGGCCAACAAGAACAAATCGTGTGTAGTTGTTATTGTGATCTGTAACTTTCCGATCTACAATCTCTAGCCCATGAGTAGCAGCGCCAAGAGCCGTACCTATTGCAGCCCAGCCCTTGCCAGGATTGTTCTTAACGATTTCGACAGCTTCCGAGGTACTTCCGACCGACTCCAGTTCAGCCCAAGGTGCATGCTTCCGAACAAATTGCATGCATTGTGCCATGGCAACCGGATGCGAAAGGATTTTTTTCATTCTAGTGAAATCCTTATTCCCGTCAGCATCTCTGAATTCCAGCGGGTGACCAATGAGATTCTGTATCGAAGGAAAGATCCATTCAGCCTGCATAGGCAGATCGACCTCATTAATGAGCCAATCAATGTGTAGACTAACTGAGCCTTCAATCGTGTTCTCAATCGGGATAACGCTGTAGTCAGTGGCGCCACCAGCCGTTGAGAGAAAGACATCGGAAATTAACTTGTGATGCACAATATTCACAGGTTCACCTTTAAACAAATGCAGCAGCGCTTCGTGAGATACCGAGCCCTGCGGCAATACCGCTATTGATTTCATAACCGTACTTCTCCTTTTATCATATCCAAAAATGAATCGTTTTGCATCTCGTTTCTTTCAAGAAGCTTTGATGTAACACCTGAAGTACAAGGCATAAGCCAGCAAGTCTGAGCAGAGATGCCGTGTTCTTGCATCGTATTTATCAGGAAAGCCTCAAGCTCTTGCTTACGAGTCTCATGGCGATCAACTAAACACAGCAGGGTAGGACCGGCACCGCTAAGTGCGATTCCTAAAGCACCGTGGTTAGGCGCTTCCGCGAGCAGCTTCTCCATGCCTGGAATAAGTGCTGCTCGATAGGGCTGATGCAGACGATCCTGCATCGCTCTGCTGATCAGGTCAAGCCGACCTGATGCAAAGGAGGCTGTCATTAAAGAGGTTCTGCTGATGTTGTACACAGCATCACTAACTGAGATTTCTGTTGGAAGCACTCCCCGTGCTTTTGTGGTCTCCAGCTCGAATTCAGGAATAACCACTAGAACCTCTAGATCTTGTGGAGGTTCTAGGCGAACGTAATCCGCATGATCACCGTCCCACACTGCGGTAATGATGCCACCAAACAAGGAAGCCCCTACATTGTCGGGATGCTTCTCAAGCTGGGTAGCCATATCAAACAGTTTGGCATCATCCAGTGGAGAACCGATCATCGTATTAGCAGCGACCATACCCCCGATGATGGCTGAAGCACTGCTGCCGAGCCCACGTGTAAGCGGAATCTCAGAGTACATCGATATAGATATTTCAGGCACCGTAACGCCTGCCTCTGCAAATACCATTTGAGCGACCTTATAGAGTAAATTACTCTTATCCTGAGCCACTCCCTTCATCTCATCACCATAAAGATGAAAAACAGTCTCCTTGGCTTCCTCCATCTCAATCCAGGCATACAGCGGCAAAGCCATGCCGAGAGTATCGAAGCCCGGACCAAGATTAGCTGTACTAGCAGGTACTTTAACCCTTGCTACTCCATAAGTACTCATAACAGGTGCAATCTCCTTACTCATTGTTTAAATATAAAAAGTATACCCTAGCTACAGTTCTAGCCTTCTACACGATAATGGCTCTTGATCCGGTGGATGACTTTCAGTTCCTTAAAGTGACGCAGCACTTTGTTCATACTCGCTTTACTCGCATTATGAGTAACAATAATAATTTCCGCGTCAGGATTATTTGGATTGGCTTGCTGAACTACCGAATCCAGACTCACATCGTACTCGGCAAACACTTGAGTAATCTTGGCCAATACGCCTGCTTTATCGTCAACGTGCAAAAGAAGGAAGTTCTTATAAAAAATATCCTCATCACTCTTAAGCTTTTTCTGCTTATAAGGTACGATCTGCTTCAATCCATTGACACCCAGCTTAAGGTTCTTGATAACAGCTACCAAATCAGCGACGACCGAGGTTGCAGTTGGCATAGCGCCCGCTCCCGCACCATAGAACATAGTCTCTCCGACAGCTTCACCATAAACATACACTGCGTTGAACACACCATTAACGGAAGCCAATGGATGACTTGCCCGAATCAAGGTTGGCTGAACACTGATACTGAATGCTTCATCCTGACGTTCAGCAATGCCTACCAGCTTAATTTCGTAACCGAGACGCTTTGCAAAAGCGATATCGGCTTTACTCACTTCTGAAATCCCGCTCACACTGACATCATGAAGCTCTACGTTAGTGCGGAAACCTAAGGTTCCGAGAATCGCCATTTTGCGGGCAGCATCCAGCCCTTCAACATCGGAAGTTGGATCAGACTCTGCATAACCCAGATCCTGCGCTTCTTTTAACACATCACTATAGGATGCGCCTTCTTGACTCATTTTGGTTAGTATGTAATTAGTTGTTCCATTCACAATCCCTATAATCTTCATGATCTTATCGGAAGAAAAGCCTTCGATAAGCGTCCGAATAATCGGAATACCACCCGCAACACTAGCCTCATAAAAGACATCACATTGCTTTTCTTGCGCCTTAGCCAGAATCTCTGAACCATGCAGCGCCATCAAATCTTTGTTCGCAGTGACGATATGCTTACCGTGGTCCAAAGCTTCAAGAATATATTCCTTTGTTCCATCGATACCGCCCATCACTTCAACGATTACATCAATCTCAGGGTCACGAATAACCTCCCATGGATCCGTTGTTATTTTGGCAGGATCAACTTCAATATCACGTGGCTTATTGGAATTATTCACCGCTATACGCTCAATGAGTATTGGAGAGCCAACTTGACTGCTTAAATCCTCCTGATTTCCTTCCACGATACGAACTACACCTGTACCAACTGTTCCCAGACCCAGCAATCCTACTTTAACCGGCTTCATCTGTATCCTCCTAAAAGTTTTACGTATATAACTTCTCTATCCCTGCCCAACGATTAGGGCGCGCTTCACTCCCGGAATATCCTTCAGACTATCCAGCATCTCTCCGAGTTCCTCATTCAAATGTGAGATTTCCACGGAGATCACCACATTCGCTCGTCCTTGTAGCGGAATACTCTGATGAATCGTCAGCACGTTAGCCCCATGCCCCGCCACAGATCCCAGAACCTTGGAGAGCATCCCGGATTCATGTTCTAAATCCATAGAGATCGTAACAATTCGCTCACGTTCTAACTGATGGATCAGGTGAATGCCATCCTTGTATTTATAAAAAGCACTTCGGCTTAATCCTACCTGTTCTACACCTTCATGTACGGTCTTCGCATCCCCAGCTTCAAGTAATTGCTTCACCTGCATAGTCTTAAGTACGGCATCAGGTAATATGTCCTCCCGGACCAAATAATAGCGTTCTTTCACGAACGTCCTCACCTCAAAGACTTTTGTGTTTTCTTAGTGGACATTATATCGGAAAAGACTTATAAAATGCAATAACTTTATATGTATACTCTGAGGCCAGGGGGTTCGGTGCAGCAAAAGCCCCGGATTCCCGGGGGCAGCAGGCAATCGTATGTACGCTAACTGTATGGAATCGTCGTCCCGCAATAATCACAGATCTTGTCCTGACCCGGCAGCACCCTACTCTTAGCACCGCAGCTCGGACAAACGATGGACTTCGGCAGTTGGACAGGTGGCTTAGACCAGATCTCCGGCAATGACTGCCGCCCAGGTGATGATGGCTGTTGGTTCTGTGCCCCGTAGGGTTGTACCCGTTCAGGATGAACAAGATTGGGCGGTTGTTTATCGAAGAGCTTAACGCGTCCTTCATAATAGACAATATCAGAAGCAAGTAACCCCCATCTCACCAAATACCGTAGGTCTCTACGTACATCATCTTCACTTTGTTTGACGATATCAGCTAAATTTCCAATATGTCTAACATCATCCACTATGATCAGCATGAGATACTTCTTACACAGAAAATCAAAGTTCTCGGTTGCCAAGGTAGCCCGACTTGCGAAGCTGTCGGCCGGAATTATGAAGATCACGTAGAGGACCACCAGAATGATCAATAAAGTGGACCACTTAAAATCCCCTTTATAGGTCCCCACGGCGAAGAGGACGGATAGTTCCATAAAAGATCCCATACATACATGATAGAGCAATTTGTAGTTAAATGATTTTCGCTCATTCTTATAATGAGTGCTTACAAAACTAAGGATCGCAAGCACAAACCCAAGCGGAGCAAATAAATAGGCAACCGCTATGATGATTCGATCAAAAACTGTCCGGTCTCGCTTGTTACGGTAGCGAAGGTTATTCTCAGGCGCACGCACCAGTGCCTGTGTCCGTTTGGAATAAATAAGCTTCGGCGGCAATTTTACAAATGGATTGTCTACACGTCCTTCATAATAAACAATATCTGGAGAAAGTATCCCCTGATCTTTTAAATACTCCAAAACGTCTCGGACGTTCTCTTCACTGAATCCGCGAATATCGGACAGGCTACCGATATGCCTGATGCCGTCTACAAGAACCAATGCGATATAATCATTGCAAAGATAAGTGAATCCCTCTCTCCATCCTACGGCCCTAACCCTGAATTTGATTGCGGGTATCCTAAAAATGCTGTAGATGATTACCAGCCTGATCAAGAGTGCGAAATAATCGATTTGACCGAGTAGCTTGCTAATAATGAAATAGATCGCCAATTCTAAAAAGGCACCCATACATGCATGATAAAACAGGTTAATATTGCTTGCTTTGCGCTGTCTCTTGGAATGTGTAGATAATAATCGAATGACAGCCAGTATAAACCCCACTGGAGCAAATACATACGCAAACACAATAATCGTATAATCAAACGCCGTCCGCTCATATTCGTGCTTATATATCGGTTTGCCTGTTGTTGGTGGCTGCCTTCGTATATCCAATTTACTCATCTTCTATCTCCCCTAGTTAAGTTATATCTACAATGCTCAGGGAGAACCTTGGCATTAACTGTACGATATCATTGTTCCACAATAATCACAGCTCTTTGACTGACTAGGCTGAACCGTATTCTGTGCTCCGCAGCCCGGACAACGGATGGACTTAGGCAGCAGCGGTGAGGACTGCGGCTGAGAATGAATCTGCTGACCCGAAGCTTGGGCTCCGAAGCCTGATGTCCTTCCAGAATGTACAAGATTAGGTGCTGCCATGGACGGATCTGGCGTCTGGCGCCCCTCGGAAAGTACAATATCAATATCCAGTAATCCTTTATTCTTGAGATACTGGACATCTCTCCGTACATCGCTTTCGCTTTGACCTATCCGTTCAGATATACTGCCGACATATCGGATATTTTTAATCAGAATCAGCTCTATATAAGAAGTGTTAAGCTTAGAAAGCGTATGTTTAGCTTTTGCTGTCACATTCGCAAGAATAAGTGCCGGAATCAAAAATATGACTGCAAGGAAAATCTGGATCGTTAACAATTCGGAAGTTCCAGTGTTTCCACTCATGGTATCCACAAACATTGCAATAGAGAGCTCAACAAATCCTCCGATAAATACATGCATGATCAGATTTAGATTAGTTGGTCTCCGATGATTTTTATAATGAGTTAGCATCAAACGTAACAATGCAAGAACGAGTCCAATGGGCGTGAATAGATAAGCTGCCGCAAGAATGAGATAATCAAACCCAGTCCGATCTAATTTAATTAGAGGAACCGCTGTACTCCCCGCTGGGCCCGGTGACGGCTCTTGTATGTTCAATCTGTTCATGTAGTTATTTCCTCCTATTTAAGGGCTGCTAATTCCCGATTTCGCCGTTCAAGTGTAGCCTTAATACTGTCGGCCATTTCGTTAATTTCAGCTTGCCAGTTCTCATGTGGCTCATTTGTCATAAGCAGAAGCTTCACATGATCATGCAACAGGGCGATCTGCTGATTCATGATGTCCTCAGTAGCATACAAAGATGGATCTGATATAGGATCACTGAATTTGAATTGATCCCGTAAATTATTGAGCACTTTTATAAGCTGTTCAGTTTCGGGATTCTTCCAGCTGCTTGCCAGCGCACTGATCTCGTTTATTTCACTCTGATGCTGCCGAAAAGCTTGCAAAGACCTCTGCCTTTGCTGTTCTTCACTTCCGGCATTCCATCCATAAATCCCGATCACAGCCAGCGTGATTCCACCCATTAAAAGAATCAGCAGTTGAACGGCAGCATACCACAGAGGAGACAGCTCCAGTAGCCAATCGAAGACAATAGCCGATGCGAATACTCCAGCCGCATAAATCCCCGTGATGAATGCACCGCTGAGAAGAACGGGTGAGGTCCGCTGCACACTACCTGCAGTACGGAGCCAAAAAATACAATAGCCATACACCACACTCTCCGCCAGCAGAACAGCAACTAGCGAAGTCACGAATCGAAACAGTGATTCAGAGAAGCCTAACCCTATAAAGGAGAATACCGTCAGTATTATAGCAGCCACATAAATAATGGTGATGATACGAATATAGCTTTTGCCCTTGTTCATAACGTCCTCCTTCAGCCTGCTTTTGTTCCACACTCTGCACAAAATTTTTGTCCAGGATTCAGCTCATGCCCACAACCTCCGCATTTAATAACCAAGCTATCTCCACAGTGAGGGCAGAATTTCACCCCTGGTGATACCATTTCTCCACATTTACCACAGGCTTTAGGCATTTCTTTTCCACAAGACACACAGGAAGATGTACCCTCAGGATTATCTGCTCCGCAGGTTGGACAAGCACGATAAGGATTGCCACAACCAGGACAGAACTTGGCTCCTGCTTTCAATTCATGTCCACATTCCAAACAATTGATCTTGTTTCCGGACGATGCGCTTTGCTGAATGCTCTCCAGAGCATGCCCACAGCCACTGCAGAACCTTCCTTCAACAGAATTCATAACCCCACACTTCGAACAGGAGCGCTCTTGGCGCACCACTGTAGTCCCTGAATCAAAACTCATCCCTCGGGTCATACGATTCACCATATCCACAGCCGGTCCAGCGAACCCCATACCAAGTCCAAGCCCCATCCCGGTGTTCATCATGCCTACTCCAAGATTACCAGGATTACCCGCTGCTTTTTCCATCGTGTTAAAGCCACGCTCCTGCTGATAGTTGAAGCCGATAATATCCATTTCTGCTTTTTTAGCTAAAGCTTCCTTTAGTCGAATCGTTGCCGGATCATCATCAGGAATATTAATGGAATCAATATAGAAATTATTCAGCTCAAGTCCATTATCCAGAAAAGTTGATGCTAGCCGCCCCTGGATATGCTTTGAGATCTCTGCAACATAGGCATTAATCTCCAATATACTGATTTGCTTATGTACAAGGTAGGATGAGATCAGTTCATTTATATTCGACATAAGCAAGCCGCGGAAATAATTTACGAGCGTATCGTGATCAAACTGAGGAAGCGTTCCAACAAGCTGCAACAAAAATTTGCGCGGATTATCAACCTTTACACCAAACTGTCCGAAGGAACGAACAGAAATCATTATTTTGTATTTAGGATCCTGGAGTTGTAAAGGTGCGCTGGTTCCCCATTTAACATTCATCGAATTGGTCTTGTTCACATACCATACTTCTGCTGTGAACGGCGACTTCCCACCGAAAGGAAGGTTGACGATATTAGATAAAATAGGAATATTGGCGGTGCTCAGGGTGTGCCGCCCTGCCGTAAAGGAATCAAGCACTTGTCCGCCCTTGAATAGGATCGCTTCCTGAGATTCATTAACGATTAGCTGAGTCCACGTCCCTAGCTCTTGGTTAGGATATTTCCATGCGAAAATCCCCGGAGGACCGTCGTACTTCACCACTTCTATAATTGCCATCTGCTATTCCCTCTTTCATCATCTATGATATATGAATAACGTATGCGTTCCCGGATGGGAAATTGTGTATTTCGATATTTATTGTATACGATATATATCGTGTTTTGGGTTCTTTTCATGAAAAAAATATGCTCAATATGGAAACAAGTATAAACATCTTTGACGTCCTTATAAGGACGATAAGCGTTTAAGCGAGAAATATAAAACATATAGTATTGTGTGAAACTTATACTTTCTTATATTTAAAAAAAAGCGCGATTTGTGTCTTCCTTTACAGGAGAACACAAATCGCGCTTTGTAATCAGCTAAATATTAATAGTAACTACTATTCTCTACGAACTCGAATTCGAACTCACCAATACGGACAATAGTCCCCTCTACAGCTCCACGTTTACGAAGCTCTGCATCTACACCCATATGCCGTAAAGTCCGGGCGAGCTTTAGAATCGCATCATGTGTGCTAAGCTGCATACGTTTCAACATTTTCTCGATACGAGGGCTGTTGACCACATATGTTTCATTATCACGTGTAATGGTGAATGTGTTATCATCTTCCGCTTCTAGCTTATAAACCTTACGTTCAGTTGTTCCTGATACTTCTTCAACTATCGGTGCCACCGGAATACTATCAAGAATATCCGTTGCACGATATAACAGTTCCTGAACACCCTGACGGGTAAGCGAGGAGATTGGCATAATCTCAAGATCCGGACGCAGCTCAGCTACGCGTTCTCGGAAAGAGATGAGATTCTCCTCTGACTCTGGCATATCCATTTTATTCGCAGCCACGATCTGAGGTCGATCAATTAGAGCCGCATTATATTGCTTCAGCTCGTCATTAATGAGAACCCAATCCTCGAAGGGATCACGCCCCTCTGAACCAGACATATCCACTACGTGAATAATGATCCGTGTACGTTCAACGTGACGCAGGAATTCATGACCAAGCCCTATGCCCTCACTAGCTCCCTCAATTAATCCTGGCAGATCCGCCATTACAAAGCTTCGTCCATCCCCAACATCTACTACACCTAAGTTCGGTGTAATCGTTGTGAAATGGTATGCACCAATCTTTGGTTGAGCTGCGGATACAACCGACAGTAGCGTAGATTTGCCCACACTCGGGAAGCCTACAAGTCCCACATCAGCCATAACCTTAAGTTCCATAACAATATACCGCTCTTGACCCTCTTCGCCGTTCTCTGCTAGCTCTGGAGCCTTATTAGCCGCTGTTGCAAAACGAGCATTCCCACGACCCCCACGACCCCCACGGGCAACAACAACTTGCTGACCATGACGAGTCAAATCGGCGATGATCTCTTGAGTATCATCGTCAATTAACATGGTTCCAGGTGGAATCCGCACGATCATATGATCAGCGTTCGCCCCATGCTGACTTCTGTTACGTCCTTTAATCCCTTTGTCTGCTTTAAAATGGCGCTGATAACGGAAATCCATCAGCGTGCGCAAGCCCTCATCTACGCGGAAGATAACGTCGCCACCACGGCCACCGTCACCACCTGCTGGGCCACCATCCGGTACATACTTTTCCCGACGAAACGCAACGATACCATCCCCGCCGTCTCCGCCCTTAACATAAATCTTAGCTTTATCTACGAACATTAATGTTCACCTTCCTCACATCTCAAGCGGCAAACGCAGCTCTACATAAGCCTTGCTGGGCTTAAACTGCTCCGCTTTCATGATTTTCCCTTGTACTATATTATAAATTTGCCCTTTGAGCTGCTCGGGATTGCCATGCTCTCCCTCACCTTCGAAGGAGATAAGAATGTCTCCTCCATCCTGAATAAAGCCAAGACGCAGCTTGCGCGTTTCACCCTGAGGAGCCAGTCCGTTATATTGATAAGCTCGTACGGTCTGCATGATCACTGAAGTCAGCTCATCTCCTGCTTCCCGGTTTAGCTTCTCCTCCAGTTGCAATCCTTCCTCCACTTGAACTTCCAGTTCCAGACTAGTCCGGTAAGTTCGGAAAGATTGGATATAGAAGACCAATGAAGGAATGCCCAGCTTAGCGATACGACTATCAAGCGCTATGCGTTCCTTTATTCTTTCCACACACTCCACGGATTTATCAGTCTTTCCAAGCTGAATATATCCGTAAAGAATCTGCAAATCATTCATCCAATCATGACGATGATGATTCAGTGTCCGAATCGCCGCCTGTTGCAGAGTGTTCTCTTGTATACGCAGTTCCCGTTCCCAATGACGCTGATTCCAAATCAAACTGAAAGCAACTGTTGCTGCTACCCAAATTCCAAGCAACAGACACGTCAAAAGGGAGGTATGCCAATACACGAGTCCTAAAGGAAGCATTACGGATAACATGACTGCCCAGATTGCACTTTTCCAGGATTTCATTCTTTCTCCCCGTCCCTCAGTTCGCAAAATTCATGACTTCGTTTAGATTATTATCCTCATCAATTACCATTTCCTAGTATAACACAGCAGTTCCCTGTAGTTCACCAGAGATAACCGTGAGATTTCACATATGTCTAAGGATGTTTATGCTTTCTTAAAACTCTGAAGGTATACATTTCTAAAGTGCTCAAAGAGGTATCCACAAACACTTCTGAATATTCTACAAAAAAGCCTCCGGCACTCATGCCGGAGGCTTCTACATGCAAATATGGTTCCGTAAGCTTACGCTTCCAGTGCCGCTGCTACCGGAGCGACATCAACTGGGTATACGCTCACTTTTTTGCGATCGCGGCCCCAACGTTCGAACTTCACTACGCCATCCACCAATGCGAACAACGTATCATCTTTACCGATGCCTACGTTAGTGCCTGGGTGAATTTTTGTTCCGCGTTGACGAACCAAGATGTTACCGCCGGTTACTGCTTGACCGTCAGCACGTTTCACGCCAAGACGTTTGGAATGGGAATCCCGTCCGTTTTTTGTGGAACCTACACCTTTTTTCGATGCGAACAATTGAAGATTCAATTTCAACATGTTGTCAACCTCCTTCTTTAAATATTCACTTGCTCTATTTGAAGATACTTTCCGTATGATTCTGCGATATCATTTAGCATCACGACCATGGATTCAAGCAGCAATTGCACCTTCGCGGAAGTATCGAAATCATCAATGGAACTTAATGTTCCACTTAGGAATCCGTTCTTCATGGACGTATCCATGGAGATTCCGGTCAAAGTCTCAATCGAATTGACGGTTCCAACCGTTACGGCCGAAACTCCGGCACATACGATATCTTCGCCACGCTTGGCATAACCCGCGTGCCCTTTTACCTCAAAGCCAACGATAGTTCCTAGATCCGAAGATCGTGTAATCCGTACGTTAATCATTCCACGCACCTTCTTACGCTTGAATCTTCTCGATAGTTACTTTCGTGTACGGTTGACGATGGCCTTGTTTCTTGTGGTAGTTCTTCTTAGGTTTGTATTTGTAAACTACAACCTTAGCGCCTTTACCATGTTTCTCGACTTTAGCTGTTACAGACGCGCCGCTTACGAGCGGAGTTCCTGCAGTCAGACCACCTTCGTTAGAAACAGCCAATACACGGTCAAAAGTTACACTTGCGCCGTCTTCAGCTTCCAACTTCTCAATGAACAAAACATCGCCCTCTTGGACTTTGTATTGTTTACCGCCAGTTTCGATAATTGCATACATTTTACTTGCACCTCCTCATGTCTCAGACTCGCCTAGTCTAGGTGGCAGATTCCCGTGGGAACTGCACTTATGTACCCGATCGGAGCGGTTACAGCATGTGCAGGACCGAATGAATCAAACACATACTTGTAGATATTATCATACTTCTCGCCCATCGTCAACTCATTCCATCCATTCTCCAACTTTCCCAGTCCCTCCGCAGCACTGACAAAGGATAGGTGCGAAGCTGGCTGAATCATGTCTTGCCTTCTTCCGGGTCATCTCGAGGAGTCCAAGTCTTGTCCAACCGAGAATATGGGTTTTGGTTCGATCCTTGCAGATCACTTTCTCCAGCCGCTCGGTAACCATTTTACGGTGTATTTCTTCTTCCATATCAATAAAATCAACGATAATAATTCCGCCCGTATCTCGTAAACGGATCAGACGACCTATTTCCTCTGCTGCAAGCAAATTCGTATTCGTCACCGTCTCTTCAAGCGATGCTCCTCCAATATATTGCGCGGTGTTTACGTCAATAACGGTGAGCGCCTCCGTCTCATCCCAGATCATTGTCGCTCCGCCCTCCAGCGTGATCTTGCGGCTGAAGCTCTTGTGCAGCTGTTCCTGCACCCCATAAGCTGTAAAAATGGACTCCGGTGCATTATATAAACTCACAGGCTTGTACCCATCCGGCGCCATGTCATCCAGAAATGCCTTGGCTTCCTTAACTGCAACTGGAGAATCTATAATCAACTGATCACGCTGTGGATTAAAAGCATCTCTTATAAAGCGCTGAACAATACTAAGATCACGATGCAATAGAGCTGGGGCTTCTGCAGTTTGTGCCCGACGTGTAATGTTATCCCATTGCGCACGTAAAAATGAAAGATCACCTTCCACTGCTTCATGCGGCTCATCCTGAGAGACGGTCCGCATAATAACCCCCTCTTCTTTCATTCTCAGACGTTCACCAATTCCTTTGAGCCGGCTACGTTCTGCATCGCGGCTTATTTTTTTGGATACCCCAACATAATCGGCAAAAGGCATGTACACCATCCAGCGACCGGGCAATGTATAATGGGTCGTTACACGCGCACCTTTGCCTCCACTAGGCTCTTTTCTTACTTGTACAACAATATCCTGACCCGGCTGCAAAAGCGTCTCTATAGAAGGCTTCACATCCGGCTGTCTATCCAAATGAGGGTGCAATACATCATCAACATATAAAAAAGCATTCTTCTTCTGTCCAATGTCAACAAAAGCAGCCTGCATACCTGGAAGTACGTTAATCACACGGCCTTTATAATAACTTCCGACCAGCCCTTGCTGCTGATCGCGTTCAGCCGCGTACTCCACAAGCCTTCCGTTCTCCAGAAGAGCCATTCGGGTAATGTGCTGCGTGCAGTGAACGATCATCTGTTTCATGGCTTCACCTCTGGTTTCGTTCATTCATTCATCCCTTCTAACGTTCTGCATAATTACACTACATTCCGAAGTAGGTAGATATTAAGCGCTGTTCCGGCACAACAGCAACAACATTTCCTTCGCCGTTTAATACGTAGATAAAATGATATTGATTACGTTTAAATAGACGCAATATAGCATCTAAAGGTTTCGCAGATAAAGCAACAATTGGACGAGCCACACTTCCTGTCCGCAAATGATACTCATAAACTGCCTCCCTATTCATCAAAAATGCAACGAATCGGTACGGTAAATTCCGATGATCCGTGAGATTTGAATACAGTAAAAAAGCACCGATCATAACCATATTCAGCCTCAAGCCTCCGCCCGTTCCAAGAGGCAATAGCGCATAAACAATCACAAAAATGCTTGCAGCAACGCTCACTCGCCCGCTCCATAGCAAAGTATAATAATAAGGAAGAAATAAACTAACTGTAGCCTGAAGTACTTTGCCTCCGTCAAGTGGCAGAACAGGCAAAAGATTAAAGAGCGCAATAATGGCATTGGCATTAATGAAATAGATTAAAAATTCCTGATTACCATAACCTGCTTGCTGAAGCCCAAGAGCCATAACAATCATGATTCCATTTTGCAGCGGACCGGCAAGTGCAATGCCAATCTCACGACTAGCGGTGAGCCGCCCATGATCCTCAATCACCGCAACTCCGCCAAACGGAAGAAGCTGAACCGATTTAACTGTAACGCCAACTAAAAGGGCAGCCACCACATGTCCTATTTCATGAATGAGGACGATCGTAAATAAAGTAATGAGCTCCAGAAATTGTCCTGTGAGTACAGAAAACAACATAATGATTACGAACAATGGATGTAGTGACAGATCGATCCCTAAGATCCTAATCAAACGATACCACTTCTGTAGGATCAATATAAGTCTTGTCTTTCATCACTGCAAAAAATAGCGTTGGAGCTGAGGAGCCCTCTTTCTCCAGCATCCACCCGAGTTCATCTCCACTCTGAATCCAGTCATCAATCTCCAGTTTAGTGCCATTTAAATGTCCGTATTCTGCTGTTATTCCTCCAGAATGTTGAACCGCAATCCGTATGCCACCATTCAATTCTTTGGAGATAGAAAGAACACGTCCCATGTCTATACTCTTCACCGTCACATTTGAGGTTGAATCGATTTGAGGCATAATTTCTACACCTTTTAGCGTGGAAGCAAATGGCTCCACAATGCTTCCAGCTACCGGAGCACTAAGCTCATGTTGGGCTGCTGCCTTTTGAGCAGGTTCGTCTTTGTCACCAAATATCGGTATGAACGCCGGTGCACCATTAAAATTGTCCTCATACCAGACCCGCACTGCTGTGAAATCCATATCATTACTCAAATTATCACTAATAAAGGCTTGGACTTTATAGGACCATGGCTGGTGAACTGCAAAAACTCCCCACACCGCTCCAAACACAAGCACACTGGCTATAACCCTTCGAATAAAACCGGAAGAAAATTTAGAACCTCCTCCTCCTGGTTCCTCCCAGCCCCCACGTCTCTCTTTCCACATCACTTCTGGATCAGGCTCTATAGATGATTGCTCCTCATTCCGCTTAAATCCCGTACCCCACTCCTTGAAGCTCGTACTCTTTTCAGGCATAACGAGTAACGGAGGCACCTCCGCGGTTTCTATATCCGGGATTTCCTCCAGCAAACTACGAATACGCTCCTTGCGGCGATTCTTGATATCTGATTTGAGATCCATATCTATCCCTCCGGACGGGCTTGTTTTACTTCCATTTTATGAAGCACGGAAGTCTCTTTAGAACAAGCCCACCCAGGGTAGAGCACTTAATTGCCAATAAAAAATAAATCCCACCCATAGATTTCTCTAGTGGTGGGATCGTTAATGCTTCTATAGTAAGATTGCTTGGTGCAAAATTAAGCCATACCGAAAAATTTCTTAAATTTCTTAAATGCTCCCGGTTTCCGATCAAGCTGCATTAGCGGCACAGCATCACCTAAAATTCGACGTGCAATATTGCGGTAGGCAATAGCTGCTGACGAATCGGGATTCATAACTGTAGGCTCTCCACTATTTGCGGCTTTAATGACCAGTTCATCGTCTGGAACAATTCCGATAAGATCAATATTCAGCACCTGTAAAATATCCTCAATATCAAGCATATCCCCAGACTTTACAAGACCTGGGCGAATACGATTTACCACCAGCTTTGGCGATTCCACATGCGACTGTTCAAGCAGTCCGATAATACGATCGGCATCCCGCACAGCAGCATGCTCTGGTGTGGTAACCACGATCGCTTTATCCGCACCGGCAATCGCATTGCGGAAGCCATGTTCAATCCCTGCTGGACAATCAATCAAAATATATTCATATTCCTTCTTCAGTTCCAGAATAATATCTTTTACTTGTTCAGGAGTGACGGACGTTTTATCCTTCGTTTGAGCTGCGGGCAACATATACAACTCATCAAAGCGTTTGTCTTTAACGAGTGCTTGATTTAGGCGACAACGCCCCTCCGCTACATCCACAAGATCATAAATAATACGATTCTCAAGCCCCATTACTACATCCAGATTACGCAGTCCAATGTCGGTATCGACGAGACATACTTTTTTACCCTGCAGTGCAAGTGCGGTTCCAATATTGGCTGTTGTGGTTGTTTTGCCAACTCCGCCTTTGCCCGAGGTTACGACTATCGCTTCTCCCATGGAGGCTACACCC
Organism: Paenibacillus sp. FSL K6-2859; assembly: GCF_038008265.1. Lineage (NCBI taxonomy): Bacteria > Bacillati > Bacillota > Bacilli > Caryophanales > Paenibacillaceae > Paenibacillus > Paenibacillus sp. FSL K6-2859. The sequence goes on from NZ_JBBOYU010000001.1 coordinate 5,483,036, forward strand.
CTTTAAACACATTTAAATCCTGACGTACTTTGACTAAATTATGAATTTTATCGATTTGCATAGCTCCGTTCATTAAATATGCAAACTCCATACTGCTTTCTCGGGTTTCCCACTCATCGGGAGGACGACTGATAATATCAGCAATTCGCAGTTGTGTTGGAGACATTAATGAAGCAGCAATAATCGCCTCTTCATTTCCATCTACTCCAGCATGCGCCATACCTCTAAGTGATCCTAGAATATAGATATCGCCTGAACAGGTAATGGTTCCTCCTGGGTTCACATCCCCCAGATATAAAAGATTTCCATCATGGTGCAGCACCTGGCCGGAACGAAGAATCCCGCTCATTAGAAACAACGCGTCATTATCCTCACTGCCGGGCACTGGAAGCGCCTCTATGGAACGAATCAGTAGATTTCCCTGTCCCTTCAGAATCTCCAGCACAGCTTCCTTATCTTCCTCAGTTACGGGACGATTGCCCAGCTTAATATCTACATGGACAATCGGTCCAGTCAAAATATTTTGATGGCTGTGCTCCAGCTTATAGCGAAGCTCGCTCAGAAGATCTTCGAAGGGACACTTGTCGTCTAGCAGGAATATCAGGCCATCCTTGATGCCCTTAATCCTTACATGCTTGGATTTTACTGTCATATGCCTGGCCCCCTATCCTCATTCATTCGTGCCGGGCCCCTTAAATTCCTGCTTTATAAAGAAAGAAAATAGAAGCTTCTTTATGCCGCTTCTTCCGTACTCTTCTCTTTCTTGATCAGCTCAAGCTGGCGTCGTAACGGTATGTAGAGGATCAGAGCAATAGCAAAATGAAAGAGCATCGTTGGCAGCATATGATTCAAAATCGCCCAGCTATAGGGCTCCTGATTTAGATTGAATACACTATAAATACCAAATAACACACTATCCTCTAGCAAGCTTCCGAGCAGAATCACAGTCATCATAAGAGGCAGTGGAGCACGCGGAATCTGAAACAGAAGGCCGATTAAATAAGCCGACAGACCCATCGCAAAAGAATGTGCTCCTAGAATTCTGCCATAGAAAACCACATCATGTAATATTCCGAAAGTTAGACCCAGTATAAGCGCTGTATGACGATGATGATATACAGCCACGAACAATAGTACAACGAACACTAGATTCGGAATAATTCGCATCTGCCAAACATCTGGAATCAGCCAAGGCAGAATGGTTCCCTCCAGAATAAACAAGAGGAACAATAACAGAACAAGAACAGATCTGCGCATATTCACTATTCAGCACGCTCCTCCGTAAAAACAACAATCAGCTGCTTCCAGTCTTGAAATTCTGCTGAAGGCTTAATCACTGCTGTGGAGGTTAATCCAAATTCACCAACCTCAACACTTTCAACCGTACCGATGGTCAACCCCCGTGGATACAATCCCCCAATACCGGAAGAAACGATAACGTCCTTCGGCGCGATAGGATCACCTGGCGGGATCTTGTTCATCAATAACTTGTTTGTCTTCGGATCATAGCTTTCAATCATACCAAAGGTTTTGCCCTCTTTGGTAATAGCGGTTGCCGCAATTGGCGGCTGAGAATTAGGGTCATTCGTATCCATCATGGTCATCAGCTTCACCGTAGAGGTGAAATTGCTGACTTGACTAATCACACCCACCAAACCATCCACCGAAATCACAGACATATTTGGTCTCACGCCATCTTTGGCGCCTAAATCGATTACAATCGTACTATTACTAGGTTCTGTAGTCTGGCTAACCACCTGCGCAATATGGTATTGATATTTATACAATTCCTCCTGAGCTTTTGTGAACTTCAACTGTTCCTTCAATTGCTCATTTTCTACCTGAATGAAATTGTATTGCGCTTTATCACGTGCATATTGGGCGGCTAGAATCTTCAGCTGCTCATTTTCCTTAGAAAGATCCTTCAGATTTCCGATATCTTCAAACAAGCCCGCTACATATCCAGCGGGCTTGTAGAACATTTTTTGCACGAAACCAGTAGTATCTCTAAGAAAATTCTCCGGCCAGGACAAGGAACTCCTTGATGCCAAGCTGAAGCCCATCACCACAATGAACAGCACCAGTGTAATCAACAGAATAAACAGACGTTTATTGCTTAAGAGTTTAAACAGTTTCAACACCCTCTAACAACAGTATTTCTCCCATAACAGGGGTTGACGTACACAAGTGGCAATACATAGGCTTATCTCTTAGAGCGAAGACTGGAACTGCTGCGACTCTTGAACAAATGAATATTTTCAAGCGCCTTTCCTGTTCCAATAGCTACACAATCCAGAGGGTTCTCAGCGACAATAACCGGCATTCCAGTTTCACGCGCAAGCAGTTTATCCAGGTTACGAAGCAAGGCTCCTCCACCTGTCAAGACAATCCCGCGATCCATAATATCTGCTGCGAGCTCCGGCGGACATTTTTCCAAGGTTACTTTAACAGCTTCAATAATAGAATTCACTGTATCGGACAATGCTTCACAGATCTCATCAGAAGTAATTGTAAGCGTCTTTGGCAGACCTGTAACGAGATCGCGTCCGCGAATTTCCATAGTCTCAGCTTTCTCAAGTGGCAATGCAGAACCTACATCCATTTTAAGCTGTTCCGAAGTACGTTCACCAATCATCAGATTGTACTGACGTTTGATGTACTGAATGATGGACTCATCCGCTTCATCACCCGCAACACGTACGGAACGACTAGTAACAATACCGCCGAGTGAAATTACAGCAACTTCAGTGGTACCTCCGCCGATATCAACAACCATACTTCCTGTTGGCTCCCATACCGGTAGATCTGCACCAATTGCTGCAGCAAAAGGTTCCTCGATAATGTAAGCTTCGCGAGCACCAGCTTGTCTAGTAGCATCTTCTACGGCACGTTGCTCTACAGCAGTAATGCCGGATGGTACGCAGACCATTACATTAGGGTGACGTTGGAACATAGAACGTTGTTTCTGTGCTTGACGAATAAAATATTTTATCATCGTAGCCGTGGTGTCAAAATCAGCGATAACGCCATCCTTCATCGGACGGATCGCACGGATGTTTCCCGGTGTACGACCAATCATCTTCTTAGCGGATTCACCCACGGCTTCAATCGTCTTAGTGTCAGTGTTAATGGCTACAACGGAAGGCTCTCTTACAACGATCCCCTTACCGCGTACATAGACAAGCGTATTCGCTGTCCCCAAGTCAATTCCTAAATCTTTCGTAAAACTACCCAACATGCTAATTCTCCTTTTCCTAAGTAAATCTTCACATTTATATTACATATGTCCTTTTTCTTTCAAGCTCACAAAGCTGCTATCACCGATAATTAGATGATCTAACACGTCAATCCCGACAATCTCGCCTGCCTGAAGCAGTCTTGAGGTCAAGGAGATATCCTCCGGACTTGGCGTTGGATCACCACTAGGATGATTATGTGCGCATATGATAGAGGCACTACTACATTTTATTGCTGCTCGGAATACCTCACGAGGATGAACAATCGAAGCATTAAGACTGCCCATAGACAACGTTTCTTGTCCAATTACGTGATTCTTCGTATTCAGAAATAAGCAGACAAAATGCTCCTTCTGCAAATAACGCAATTGCTCGGTCAGAATCTCCGCAGCGTCCTCAGGACAACGGATAATGACCGGCATGTTAAACCTGGAGTTTGCGAGGCGCCTCCCAAGTTCGATGCCTGCTTTTAGTTGCACGGCCTTGGCAGGGCCGATACCTTTGATTTCGGTCAGTTCTTCGATGCTAAGGTCAACTAGCCCACGCAGGCCACCGATTTTCCCCAGCATCTGCTGTGCAATATGAATAGCCGATTCACGGCGTGTTCCCGTACGCAGCAGAATGGCTAACAACTCCGCTTGACTTAATGATTCCGCCCCATAATGCATCATGCGCTCTCTTGGTCGTTCTTCATGGGGGAGGTCCCGCAGCATTACTGATTGCGACTCCATCCCTATCCCTCTTTCCCAAGCTTCCTACCGGTTCAATACAGTTATACCGAACTCGGACAGCATTTCGCCAAGAAGCGACAGCGGCAATCCGACAACATTAAAATAACAGCCTTCAATTCGTTCCACCAAGGTGGAGCCAAGCCCTTGTATCGCATAAGAGCCAGCCTTATCAGCGGGCTCTCCCGTAGCTATATAAGCAATAATTTCATCCTCAGTCATTGCTCTCATCGTTACGGAAGTAACACGGTGCTCCACTATAGTCTTTCCATGCGGAAGTCCAATGCAGGCTACACCCGTGTATACCTTATGATTCCGGCCCTGAAGTCTGGTAAGCATCGATTTACTATCCAGCTCGTCCACCGGTTTGCCTAGTACAGTGTCATCTAGTACAACAATCGTATCACTACCAACGATTACTGTGTTACGCGCTCCTGCTGCAGCCACTACGGCCTCTGCTTTTCGCAGAGCCAAACTGCGCACAATTTGCTCCGGCGTAAAGTCCGGTGGTGTGCTTTCGTCAGCTTCGCTGGTAATGACCTCAAAAGGCAAGCCCAGTAATGACAAAAGCTCTCGTCGACGCGGTGAACCTGAGGCTAAAATAATGTGTTGTGAGTTGTCCACGTTGTAAACGTCCCTTCTTGATCAGTAACGAGAGTTACAGTCTTCGGTACAGCCATACAGCTGTAATAATACCAACGAGACTTAGCATGCACAATTTCAAATGAATAGTGATGTCATAGGTTATGATGTCCAAATCGGCTCGCGGAGACCACTTAAGCACAGTCGATGTTGTTAGAAAAGAAAGAGCCTTTACCGGCTGCAGCAGCTTGGCGATCCAGGCTCCAGCAAGCCAGCCTAGAATTAGAAATAACAGCAGTGTTCCTACATTTTTCTTCTTCATCTCAGTCTTCCCTCGCCATTTTTTGACACCCTAATTATTATACGGTGAAATTGTGATCAATACAAACGTAAAATCCCTTACGGTAATGTTTACCACCATTTGCACTAAAAGTTGCGGAGCGATACCATCCTCCGTATCCATTGGCGCACCAAAACAGCAAGCCCCCACATCTGGAGGCTTGCTGTCTTGAAAGTCAACAATCTATCAATTAATTCATTGAAGTTAACAGCTGTTTTTGGCTAGTCAAAAAGCTCAGCATTGATTCTTGCACTTCCCAAAGCAGGCCCTGAGCCTTGTTCTTGTTATATTCACTCCATGCAGATATCCCTTGGCTCATTGATTTCTCTAACGCTGCGCAAATAATTTTGCCTTCAGGAGATACGCCTTGTTCCAGCACTTTTACTGCTTCACTCCATTGCAGGTGGAGATCACTCATAGCGGGGGTAATTGCTGTCGTACTTGTTTGGCCAGCGCTTAGTAAAGAAGCAGATTGACTGCTTAGTTCACTGAGCAGCTGCCCACTCACGGAGAAATAGTTCTTCACTTCCTCTGCATTACCGGTATAGACAAGCTGTTCTGCCCCGGGAAGTGCCACCTCTCTCACATACAGCTCAATCCCCTGATTCTTTAGTCCGCTGCTTAGTAGCTTGGCCTGTTCACGGTCGGATGACATTCCAGCGTACACACGATTGCCGTCGGCAGGATCCATACCCGCTGCCAATCCGGCGGTTAACAGCTCCTGGCGAGCCTCTTCAGCGCCTGCAGGTGTACTGAATACTCCGTACTGCAACAGATAATAGCTTTGCGCGGCGACTTGAACTGGGATGGTGTTCTTCCCGGCATTTTCAGTACCCGCCACTGGTAAACCAGATGTACCTACACCTGCAGGATCTTTAGCTCCACTAGACTGAACTGAAGTAGCCGCCATATCTGCTGTCCCATTTCCAGCGTTGCTGTCCATATTCCCTCCGTAAAAAAAAGAAAGTGCAGCATAACCAAGCAGAACCCCTGTACCGATCGCTCCTGTAACAGAAAGAGCTAACTTCCACCAATACGAAGGACGCCGAGTATGATAGGAGCCTCCATAATTGCCCGCGGATACATTTTCTAATTCATCTCTGCTATCCGAAACCGTATCTGACAGAAGATACGATTGCTGTGTATATTTAAAATCCTTATCCTGTTCGTCCCATTCTTCCTGCCGCGGATCTACAGTACCCGAGTAATAGTCATAGGAATCTTCCGGTGGTGCCTCATGCGTAGAACGAAAATCAGGCTCATAAAGCCACGTTTGCTGTGCTGGACCGACCTCTTTACGCAGTCCTTCAGCGTACTCTTCAGCTGTGCCCAACCCGCCATTTGACCAGTGCTCCACCACTTTAGGCTTTGGTTTAGGCTCGTCCTTGTTCACGTCAAATCGGAATGTCATTCTTCCGTTATTCAACAGTTACACCTCACCTCATCTAATCTATAAGTAAATATATGATAGACAATAGAGAGATATGCTATTTTTATGCCATAGGAATTATGAAAGATTATGCAGATTCAGTTTACATTACATGTACCTTTTATATACTATATAAAAAGAGCTAAAAGTGTACACTATACTAGGTAAACTAGAAATGATGCTTTAGTTCACTACTGATTAGGAGGGCTTCTTCTGAAACAAAAAATTCAAGCAGCTATTGTAGGCTACGGAAACTTAGGCAAAGGTGTACGTAAGGCTATCAACCAAAGTGAAGATATTGAGCTAGTTGCGATCTTTACGCGCAGAGAACCTGGGCAACTGGAAGCCGGAGAAGCCGGTGTGAAGTTCGAGCACATCTCTGCCGTCGAACAATATAAGGGTAAAGTGGATGTTATGATTCTATGCGGAGGATCGGCTACCGATCTGCCAGAACAAACACCGGCCATTGCCCGGATGTTTAATACCGTGGACAGCTTTGATACACATGCCAAAATCCCCGAGTTCTACGAGACCGTTGACGCCGCAGCTAAACAAGGCGGAACACTCAGCGTAATTTCTACTGGTTGGGATCCAGGCTTATTCTCAATGAATCGTCTGCTCGCAGAAGCCATTCTTCCACAAGGTAAAGAATACACCTTCTGGGGCAAAGGCGTTAGCCAAGGCCACTCCGATGCGATCCGCAGAGTAGATGGAGTTAAAGCCGGTGTACAATATACCGTTCCAGTACAAGAGGTTATTGAGGCCATTCGCGCTGGCGAAACACCAGAGCTTACCACTCGCCAAAAACACCTTAGAGAGTGTTTTGTAGTGGCTGAGGCAGGGGCTGATCAAGAACGCATTCGCGAAGAAATCGTGAATATGCCGAACTATTTTGCTGATTATGACACTACGGTTACTTTCATCACTGAAGAAGAACTAGCTGCTGAACATAGCGGTATTCCGCATGGTGGATTTGTTATTCGTAGTGGTGTAACAGGGGAAGGCACGAAGCAGATTGTTGAATTCGGCCTGAAGCTGGAGAGCAATCCAGAATTTACAGCCAGTGTTCTCGTGGCCTATGCCAGAGCCGCTCAGCGTATGAGTCAACAAGGACAGAGCGGAGCACGTACAGTATTCGATATTCCACTTGGAATGTTATCTCCGAAATCTCCAGAAGAATTACGCCGCAACCTGCTGTAAAATCATACAAGAACGAAATAACCCGCGCAGGACTCTAAAAAGTCCTCGCGGGTTATTTATATACTGCAGGCAGAGCCTTCTCTGGCGCACCTTTTACACAAGACTAAGAATCTTATTCTTCACATAATTCACTTCGTAATCCTTCAACAATGTGCGATGCGCCCGATCAGCAATAATCGTTGCTATCTCAGGATTCTTTAACAATGTTATTACGCTAGCAACAACATCAACTGAGGTATTAGCAAGCAAAATATTACGGTTATGCTCACAGTTCAATCGCTCGCATACTGTAGAACTAGTAACCACCGGCGTTTTGAGTGCCCATGATTCCAGAATGTTTCTGGAGACTTCACAACCTTCAAGGATAGGCACAAGAACCGCTTTAGCACGACGTATATAATCAGCAGACGGTTTCAAAGGTCCAGTGATAATGACCGATACATCATCCTTTATAAGCATCAACACATCCGTATGAACCTCAGGGCTGGTAATGTAACACTTGATATCAGGCACTTGTTCTTTAATCAAAGGGTAGCTTTTCTTAAAGAAGCTTTGAGCAGCCTTAATCCCCTGTCTGGTGTTCATATTCCAGTGCAGAACCATTGAATTTTCTTTTGCAACAGGCTCAGTAAAAGTGTCATATTCATTCATTTTTATGAAATGAGGAACAACATGCACTTTACGGGCATCCGCAAAGGATAGAGATTTGAATGAAAGGGCATCCCATTCCGAGGTTGCCAAGAGAACACCCGTTTTATTCATTAGTCTTCGCTTATTCCGCCGAACCAAAGCCTCATTTAGTTTATAATAAGGATTACTGCTGCTCGGCTTCCCAATTTCTTTTCCAACAGCAAGCCCGCTCTCAAAACGATACGTATCTGTAATAACACTGGCCTCAGGAAGCAGATTACGAACCATATCAATGCAATTTCCCAGCAAGCTATGCGATATAAACACGTGTCTGTAATTATTCGATCTACAAAGTTCCATGATTGTACTCTTCATGTCTTTTTCCGCATGACTCCGATTAGTGAAATTCTGTAATATATGTAAGGGACGTAGCATAGATCTCCACGAGGTAATGCACCCGTTAATGTAATGAACCTTTAGTGCAGTTCCATCATTTGTAGATATATCCTTAAGCGTACTGGCATAGGTCAGCAAATCAATATCAAATTTCCCTAGCAAAATCTCGAGAATACTCCCTGTTCTCATTTCTCCTTCTAGATCCTCTGCGCTTTGATTCTGAGCTGAAAGGAACAGCATTCTTTCTCGCATGACTCTGGCTCCTTGAATTTTTTATATAAATCCTCTCTACTTATCACTGCAACTTTAGATGCAGTTCAATAGTAACTCATTTCACATAAAATTTTTGTCGATTTATAGGGAAACCTTTAAATTTTTTATATATTTTCATACTTTATTCGGAAATCATTGCGATAAACCTATATAAATCGCCATTTTTTTGAAGATTAAAGAAAAAAACTATTTTTCCAGTAATACACGAACATGAATTTTCTATTCTGAAAATTTTAAACTCGTTAGGTATTCTGAACTATTCCCTATGCAAACAAAAAAAGCGTCTTCCTCATCTAATGACGATAGAAAGACACTTTTATATTTCGTAGCTTCTAACAACGCAGTTCCGGCCCTTTCTCTTCGCTTTATACAATGCATTATCACAAAGTTTGTAGAGATTATTTAGAGACAAACGTTCGCCCGATTCTATCGTGATGACTCCAATACTTATCGTGTAGTGCAGCGGTATGCCATGAATCATTGAACCTATAACAGCTGTGCGCATTCCTTCAGCAATAACATCACTACTCTTCTCATCGGCTCTGTGCAGGAGCACTGCGAACTCTTCTCCCCCAAATCTTCCGACTAGATCACCATGTCCAAGCTGTTGCTCTATTTTAGACGCCAAATCAGTCAGTACTTGGTCCCCTGTATTATGGCCGTAATTATCATTTATGCTCTTAAAGTGATCGACATCCAGCAGTAAAAAAGAATAGGGCAGCTTCTTCATCGCTGAAGCAGCTATTAAAGGCTGAGCACGCAGAACGAACGACCTGCGATTCAAAATTCCGGTCAACTCATCATAAGTTGCTACCCGCTCCATTTCTGCAAAGGAATCCTCTCTATAAAGCAGCATCATTCCCGCGGTTCCTAGAAACATATACAAATAAATCCCGAGATAAAAGAATAAATCAAGAAATTGCGCAACCTGTGTATTGATTCCTAATACAGAATACAGCGGTTCCAAAGCTCTACCCGCCAACGATAAGATGACAAGACCATATAGCAGTCCCATTATTATTTGCAGCGAAGTCTCCATGACCTTCAGACATAGTATATAAGCAGGATAGGCTATAATCAGAACTCCGGCCAGACAAGCGACTGGAATAACGAGCGGATCCTCTGGCATCAACAAATACATAAGCACCACAACGAGAATGGATACTCCGAATAATATAGAATAATATCGCTCCACCTTGCTCCCGAATACTCTGAGAAGCATTAGAAGCGCCAAGCTTTCGAGCGTGCCCCCAGCCAGAGCAAGAAGTGCTGTGATCGGTAGACTAAGTGGTGTATCTATAACATCCTTCAGTAATATGAGGATCAAGGCTGCTAGTTGCAAATATTTTGCTGTGATAAACAATGAAGAAGTCTGTTCCTGCGCATACCGCAAACGATACACCACGATAAGCAGCACCGTGAACGATTGCCACAAAAGAGACACACCAGCAGTGTCTGGAGATCCAGATGCATATAAGTGAAGTTCACCTCCCCTAGTATTCCTGACTCTCAGTATACATATCGGTATCTGATGACTCTATTTCTTCCCTCTTGTTTGGCCTGATATAATGCCTTGTCGCTTAGCTTGTACAACTTATTTATCGAGATCTCCTGATCAGGCATGATCGTAATTACACCTATACTAACTGTGTACCCCTGTTGAACCTTATTAGTGGAAGTATTCATTATCGCCTCACGAAGCGCTTCAGCTTTCTGATCGCAGCTTTGCTCATCTGCCCCACAGAGTATGACTGCGAATTCCTCGCCCCCTAGTCTGCCAAACAAATCTCCATTTCCGAGATTATCTTTAATCGTCGATGCGAAGTCTTCCAACACAATGTCACCGGTATCATGACCATAAGTATCGTTGACCTTTTTAAAATAATCCAAATCCAATAGTAAAAACGAGAAGTACTCCTGTGCTCGAAATGCCTTTTCAAGCTTTATCTCCGCTTCCTGAAGAAATGCTCCACGGTTTAGGATCCCTGTTAAATCATCATAACTGGCTATTCTTTTTAGTTTGACGAAGGAATGCTCATTGGAGAGAAGAATAAAACCGGCAGCCCCTACGATAAATAATAAATACATCCCCAAATAATACAAATATTGCGTAAGATTTATTGAGAACACATTCATTTCAGGCTCCCAAATCAATGCAACAAGCGCCCGCATCAGCATAATCGCTGCAAATACATAAAATAATACGCCTAATATTTTTTGAAGAGGGGTAGCCTTTTTATTCACAGTTAGATGATAAGCTGGATAAACTATAAATAGGATAGACCAAAGTGAAGTACAAGCAATGCGCAAGTTGGAATGATTAAAAAATAATGCGATGATACTAAAACTAATGGTGCTCAATACCGAAAGAATGATGTAATATCGCTTTATTCTTGGCCCCAATACTCCCATCATCAGCAGTAACGCTGTAATTTCTAGACAGCACCCTCCAAGGATCAGAGCATTGCTAAGCGGAATGGACAACGCATGAGGGAGATAATCCCATAATAAAATCGAACACCAAAAGAGTAGCTGCACTTCCTTTGATCGGATGAACAAGGTGGAGGCTGTATCTTTAACAGCAGTACTCCGATAATTGGTGATAAGCAGCAATATAAATAAATTTCCGAAAATAAACAAATAAATCAGTGTTCTAATTTCAAACAGGGAGCTCATACGTCACCACCTATGCGAAAATATCTCCACAAATATATGTTAAAAAATTCAATCCTCTTCAACCAGCACTATAGCACTTTATAACTATATCAGTAAATACGTTAACAATACCAAAAAAACACTTCCCTCTAAGTTCCGTTCAGATAAACACAAGGATTATCTGAACGGAATTTTGGGGAAGTGCTATTGAATAGAGAATATAAATATCCTCGGATTTGCCTCAATTTGTAAACTTAATGCTTCTTCTTCAAACCGTCCGCCAGTGCGTATCCGACCTTCCAGATATCGCCTGCGCCCATCGTAATCACCAGATCACCTGGAGCAATACGAGGGGTCAGATCAGCAAGCACATCTTCTTTAGTTGGCAGATGTCTCGCGCCCGCATTACTGTTCTTAACGATTAGCTCAACCAGCTTCGCAGAAGTAACACCTTCGATTTGTTTCTCTCCAGCCGGAGAGTAAATATCAGTGATGATGACTTCGTCGGCTTCGCTAAAGGCACGGCTGAAAGCATCTAACAGGAAGAAAGTACGTGTATAGCGCTGAGGCTGGAATACCGCAATAATCCGTTTCCCTGTTGCCTTGGCAGCACTGATCGTTGCCTGAATCTCTGTAGGGTGATGTGCATAATCATCAATGACCAGAATGTCATTGACTTCTCCGAGCACTTGAAAACGGCGCTTCGCACCATGGAATTTCACAATCGCTTCAGCAATTTTCTCAAAAGAAACCCCTGATTTCAAACAGGCGATTACCGCTGCCATTGAATTATAAAGATTGTACTGTCCGGGAACAGAGAGTTCAATCCGTCCAAGCACTTCTCCATTATGATTCATCGTGTACGATACTTGACGATCGCCTAGAATAATATCAGTGGCAATATAATCTGCAGTGTTCGACTTGATGCCATAAGTAATTACCTTACCTGTTACTTCAGGTAAAAGAGAAATCACATTCTCGTCGTCAGCGCATACTATAGCAGTTCCATCTTCGCGTGTTTGGTTCATGAACTGTACGTATGCAGCCTTAAGACGGTTAAAGTCCCCGTCGTAATTTTCTAAGTGATCCGCTTCAACATTCGTAACGATCCCAAGCCAAGGGTGGTAGTGCAGGAAAGAGCCATCGCTCTCATCTGCTTCCGCTACTACAAACTCACCTTGTCCCGCCTTTGCATTCGTACCCACGTTCATAATTTCTCCGCCGATAATATACGTTGGATCAACATCGCACTCTTCCATCACAAGTGCAATCATGGAGGAGGTAGTAGTTTTTCCGTGTGCACCAGCAACGGCTACCCCTTTACGTTCATTCAATAAACGGGCTAACATTTGCGAACGATGCAGAATGGGAATCTTAAGACGCTCAGCTTCCACCCACTCCACGTTATCACTAGACAAAGCCGTAGAGTATACGACTAGATCCGCACCTTTTACTTGTTCTGCTGTATGCCCGATATAAATCTTGGCACCTTTAGCAATCAATTTTTCCGTTAATTCCTGGGCAGCCACATCGGAGCCCGTAACTGTATATCCCATTTCTAGCATTACCCGGGCAATCGCGCTCATTCCGTAGCCGCCGATCCCTATAAAATGCACACGTTCAGTAGTATCCAACAGTCGTCACCAGCCTTTTTCAGTATCGGGTTGCTGCAAAAGTGTACCGCGTACGTCAGAGATTAAATACAGCGTACCAGATACGACGGCAAGGTCATCCTCCGCTGTAATCGACTTCAGTAGCTGCAGCGCTTTTCCCCAATTATGTTCTACTATGATTGCCAAGTTTTCCTTGGCATATTTCTCCCGCAGACTTTCTGCGATAACTTGCAGATTCTCCGCGTCCATTTTGTTCTGGAAATCCGGTTCGGTCAGGATGAGCGTATCCACTATAGGCAGTATATGCTTAAAGTAGGATTCATGATGCTTATTTGACAGCATTCCCATAAGTAAATTTAATTTACCGTATTGGTAGAGCTGAGGCAGACTTTTTGCAAGACTCTCCGCACCTTCCGGATTATGTGCTCCATCCAGTACGATCCTTGGAGACTTGCTTACCTCTTCCAGTCTTCCAGCCCAAAATGCGTGGCGCAAACCTTCAAGCACATCTTCATCCTCAAGCATAAAGGCCATATACTGACGCAGAACCTCAAGTACCATCATGGCAGCTGCCGCATTACTAATCTGGTGCTCGCCTTTCATTACGATCCCAAGTTCAAGCGAACGAAAGGGACCCTTAAAATGAAAAGTCTGCACATCCTCACGGATTTCATTAGCCTTATAGCTAAAATCTTCTCCGGCAAGATAAAGCGTAGAGCGGCAAGCCGCTGCTTTCTCTTTCAGAACTGCCACGACTTCCGGCTGAGTTACGCAGCTAACAACAGGTACGCCCGTCTTGATAATTCCGGCTTTCTCCATGGCAATCTTCTCTAGCGTATCTCCCAAAATATCCATGTGATCATGACCAACATTAGTAATCACAGAAACAATCGGAGTCACGATGTTCGTTACATCCAGCCTTCCCCCAAGCCCGGTCTCCCATACGACAACATCAGGACAAGAGACGCCCGCAAAAAATAGAATGGCCACAGCTGTAGTTACCTCGAACATCGTAGGTGAGCCAAACTCCGTTTCCGAAATTTCTTGGACTAGTGGACGTAATTGGTTAACCAGCTCGACAAGCGTTTCTTCAGAGATGTCCGTATTATTATATTGGAACCTGTTCGTGAACTTTGTAATATACGGAGATGTAAAGGTGCCTACTGAATAGCCGCTTTGTATAAGTGCACTAGTCAAAAAAGCACAAGTTGAACCTTTGCCATTCGTACCCGCCACATGAATAAACTTCAGACGACGGTGCGGATTCCCAAGCTTGTCCATCAACATCTCGATTCTATCTAAACCTGGCCGTATCCCAAAAGGGATTAGGCTCTTGATCCAAGCAACCGCTTCGGTGTATGTCGCAAGAGGGGCGGTACTTCCGCCCCGATTTAGGTCATCCATGTCTCTTATCCTCTCAGCTCTACGATGCGGGCAAGTACTTTCTCACGCTTTGCAGAATAATCTGCCTGTTTCGCCCGTTCCTCTTCGATAACTTTAGCAGGAGCTTTGGCCACGAAGCCTTGATTGCTCAGTTTTTTCTCTACGCGTTCTACTTCGCTGTTCAGCGCCTGTACTTCTTTTTCCAGACGAGCGATTTCTTGTTCAATATCAATGAGTCCCGACAATGGCAGAAGCAGTTCCGCTCCTGTTACTACAGCGGACATTACCTTATCCGGCGTTTCTGGATTCAGGCCAGCTTCGAAGGAAGACGTATTACAGAAGCGTCCAATATAGTTGTCGTTACGGGTGATAATACTCAGCGTCTCTTCATTACCCGCTTTGATGATCAATTCAACCTTTTTGCTCATCGGCACATTCACTTCAGCCCGGATATTACGAACGGCCCGGATTACATCCATCAGCAGGTTCATTTCCGCTACGGCTTGCGGATTCTCCAGAGCCGCATCATACTCCGGCCATGCAGCCAGCGTAATCGTCTCCCCTTCATGCGGAAGATGCTGCCATATTTCTTCCGAAATAAACGGCATAAACGGATGGATCAAGCGCATTGTGCGGTCTAGTACATAGGCAAGTACAGACTGTGTTTTCGCTTTGGCCGCGGCATCTGATCCGTAAAGTGACAGCTTCGCGAACTCAATATACCAGTCACATAGATCGTCCCAAATGAAGTTGTACAGCTGGCGACCGGTCTCACCGAACTCGTACGAGTCAATTAGACGCGTAATCTCACGAGAAGTTTCGTTCAGACGGTGCAAAATCCAGCGATCAGCAGTACTTAGCTCACCCGAAATGTCAATATTCTCAAAGCTTACGCCTTCCAAATTCATCAACGCGAAGCGTGATGCATTCCAGATCTTATTGGCGAAATTACGCGCCTGCTCAACCTTTTCCCAGCGGAAGCGCAGATCCTGTCCAGCGGTACTGCCGGTAGAAATCATGTAACGCATTGCATCTGCGCCATACTTCTCGATGACTTCAAGCGGGTCTACGCCATTTCCGAGTGATTTGGACATTTTTTGACCTTCGGAATCCCGAACCAAACCATGCATCAATACATCTGAGAATGGTTTTTCTCCGGTGAATTCGAGGGCAGAGAAGATCATCCGTGCTACCCAGAAATAAATAATATCGTAGCCCGTTACGAGCACATCGTTCGGGTAGTAGCGTTTGAAATCCGCACTGTCCTCATCCGGCCATCCTAGTGTGGCAAAAGGCCACAGATTAGAGCTGAACCAGGTATCCAGTACATCTTCGTCCTGTTTCAAGTCGGTTAAGCCACTGATCCGGCGCGCTTCTTCCTCATCATTCGCTACAACCAATTCACCAGTAGACTCGGAATACCATGCTGGAATACGATGTCCCCACCACAGCTGACGGGAAATACACCAATCACGTACGTTCTCGATCCAGTTCAGGTAAGTTCTCTCGAAACGGTCCGGTACGAAGTTAACCCCGTTCCCATCCTTCTGTGCATTGATGGCAGCTTCAGCCAGCGGCTGCATCTTTACGAACCATTGTGTAGACAAGTACGGCTCAACAACCGCTCCAGAGCGCTCACTGTGTCCTACTTGATGCACATGATCTTCGATATTGATCAGGACGCCTTGCTCCTTCAGGTCAGCAGTAATGGCCTTACGACATACACTCCGGTCTTGACCTTGGTAAGGTCCTGCTTCTTCATTCATCGTACCGCTCTCATCCATTACGTTAATCTGCGGTAAGTTGTGACGTTGACCCATTTCGAAGTCATTCGGATCATGAGCGGGTGTAATCTTAACCGCACCACTACCAAACTCTTTGTCTACATAATCATCAGCGATAATCGGAATCTCACGGCCAATAATCGGCAGGATCAACGTTTTGCCGATTAGATCTTTGTAACGATCGTCTTCCGGATGAACAGCAACCGCTGTATCACCCAGCATCGTCTCCGGACGTGTAGTCGCCACTGTGATAAATCCGCTACCGTCTTTGAGCGGGTAACGCAGGTGATACAAGTGACCATTAACTTCTTTATATTCAACCTCGATATCCGACAATGCTGTACGAGCCGCCGGATCCCAGTTGATAATACGTTTGCCGCGGTAGATCAGGCCTTTATTATAGAGCTTAACGAATACCTCGCGTACAGCTTTCGATAACCCTTCATCCAGGGTAAAACGTTCGCGGGAATAGTCAAGGGAAAGCCCCATCTTAGCCCACTGCTCATGAATGGTGTTCGCATATTTATCTTTCCACTCCCACACCTGCTCCAGGAACTTCTCGCGGCCGAGATCATGTCTAGAAATCCCCTGCTCACGCAGCTTTTGCTCTACCTTTGTCTGCGTTGCGATACCGGCATGGTCCGTACCTGGTAGCCACAACGTGTCGAAGCCCTGCATCCGTTTCGTACGAATCAGGATATCCTGAAGCGTAAAATCAAGCGCATGACCAATGTGCAGCATTCCCGTTACGTTTGGTGGCGGGATTACAATGCTGTATGCTTTTGCATCTGGACGCCCGCCTGCACGGAAATATCCACCCTCTGTCCAGTAGGAATACCACTTGGTTTCTGCCGATTTCGGATCATACGTGGTTGGCATTTCATTCTTAGAATCATTTGCAGCGGCAGCCTCTGCCGCTGTTAGATTGTTTGGGTCAGCCATTCTCTGATACCTCCACTTGGTTACTTGTAGTTGGTTTCTAAAAAACAAAAAGACCCCTCGTCTCAAAGGACGAAAGGCCATTCTTTCGCGGTACCACCTTTGTTTCGCGCCAATGAAAAATAAACCTGCACTTCTCTCACCTTACGGTTCAGAAGCTTAGCGCGACACTCGTACAGATAACGGCTGCTACCGGCCACATCCTAACTTATCTTTCATATCCATGAAGACAAGCTCAGAAGGGCGACTCCGGGGCGACTTCGGTGGCTGTATCCTACGGAATGTCACAGCACTTGCATTCCGCTCTCTGAAGGGCTGACCGCCTACTCTTCCCGTTCCCAGTCTTTACTTAGATATTGCTTACTCCATAATACATTTTGAGTCATCCCTAGTCAACCTGAATAGGCTTCTACAGCGGGACTTTGAGCGGAATTTCGACTTATAGCGGGCATATGTCGAATTTTCATTCGATTCCTCACACTGCATTGATTAGATACCCCGTATTCTAACGTTCTCCGGTCACACAAGAATAAACGCCTTCGACGTCCTTTTACGGACGGTAAGCGTTTATTCGAGAAATATAAGGATAATGTATAACGTGAAACTTATATATTCTTATATTTTGACAAAAATCCCGATCTACTAACAGACCGGGATTCATCTATTCATGTGAATATGCATTGTAATTCATTTATGGAATGTACAACACTTGCCCTTCTTCTACACTCTGCCCGGACAATCGATTATACATTCCCAGCTCCCGCGCACTTAGCTGATACTTCTCTGCGATTGTATCCAACGTTTCTTCACGCTGTACGATGCAAAGGCGAACCTTACGGAATAGGTTAGCGCCATCTGCTCCGGTAATGAATCTGCTCTTCCACTCCGTATTATTTCCGGCCTCTGGAATGATCGCTGCAGCCGATGCATTTCCTTCAGATAGGAGAGCCTCTTGTTCTTTACGAGAACGACTAGAGCTGAGTAATGAAGAGAAGGTGAGATGTTCTTTGGCTGGAGCCTCCGCTTCTTGCTTGCTTCCTAGCGCAATCTTAAGATCTTGTTTCTCCTCGGTATGTGGCACAGTCTCCTGAGAAACTAAGCCTTCGTTCGTATTCTCACTGATCGGCTGCGCATTCTCTTCTTGTGTGTGAAGCTCATGGTTTGCTACGTTTTCAGAAGCAAATACAGCGATATCTTTGTCTGCGTCGGTAATCGCTGCTGGAACAGCGGTTTCTCTTGAAGCAAAAGTATATTCCGCTTCTTGCTCCTGATCCGCTTGACTCGCCTGGCTAACATGATCCAGCGGAGTGGCCTCAGCTTCATTCTGTGACTCCGCTTTAAACCAGTAATCCGCTATTCCGGCTTTGGAATCCTCTGTTTCCAAATCCAGACTATGCGTCCTAGCTTTCGCGCCCTTGTCCTTCTCATGAGCGGATGAGAAATTCACTATAGGGGACGATTGACCAGTTCCACTTGAGACCAATGATTCTTCTGTTTCCTGTTCATTCGCTTCAGCGTGCTCATGTTCTTCTACAGCAACCTCCGATGCATCCTCACCAAAGGTCCACTGAGAATTTTCATAAAGTGCGTCATTGTCATGTTCTTGATGCTCCGCTGTTGCTTCTACCCTGTCATCACTGAGAGGGGAATAAGCCACTGTGTACTCTTCCTGCTGCCAGGCCGGCTGTGGTTGAGGTTCCGCACCACCGATTCCCCGCAGGGATAATACGCCTGTTATATTCACAGTACGCATCGTGAGCAGATCAATATCAAAATTCTCGATCTCCACCCCAATATCTTCAATCGAGCTGACGCGTGTAAGCGGAACAGTGATTTCAACGGGAATGGCGTGCTCCAGACGTTGTGTCCGGTCATCTTCACTCCGGTAGAGTCCGGTAAGCAACAGCTGACCATATAACTCGGCACGATCCTCCCGCTGAATCACCTGGATTTCCGGAAGTAGTTCAACCTCCTCCAGCTCAGCTATTCCCGGAAGCTCTTCCGATAGGTGAATGCGTTCATAAATAT
Organism: Paenibacillus sp. FSL K6-2859; assembly: GCF_038008265.1. Lineage (NCBI taxonomy): Bacteria > Bacillati > Bacillota > Bacilli > Caryophanales > Paenibacillaceae > Paenibacillus > Paenibacillus sp. FSL K6-2859. The sequence goes on from NZ_JBBOYU010000001.1 coordinate 5,502,252, forward strand.
CAAACCGCAAGCCGTGGGACTGATCAAACACGGGATATGTCCTCCTTCTTGGCATAATCTAACCCTGAGACAGGCCCAGAGCATAAGCCCAAAATGTTACTCCCCACATGTATATGCTTCAAAAAGAAAGGCATGACAACTTTGGTAGCCCTAACCGGACAGGATGCTATTAATTTCCTGAATTCAGGGGCTATTTGAACCTATCTGACGACCAATAGATGCACTACTCCGCATGAACAAAGTATTATATGCTGCTTTTGCTATTAGGACATGGATAGATGCTTCTTTCTGAAAAAACAGAAAATTATATACTCTACGAAAAATAGATAAAAAAAACCGTGAAACCAGCATTTGCTGATTCCACGGTTCTCAGGTTTATAACGTTACCGTCAAGGCGCTTCAGACAGCAGCTCCCGCAGCTGCAGCATATCCTCCGGCCACGGATCGCTCACTTCGAGCATTTCACCGCTCCAAGGGTGGCGGAAAGACAGCAGCTCGCCATGGAGCGCATGTCGGCCACTAGCGCTGGAAGCCCAGACCGGGCCGCCGTATAGCGCATCCCCATACAAGGGATGACCCATATGGCTGAGATGGACGCGAATCTGATGCGTCCTTCCGGTCTCAAGCTGCACATGCACCAGGCTCCCGCCATGCAGTGCTTCGCGTCCGAGGATTCGAGTCACGGCGGATTGCCCGCCCGGTGAGACTCTTCTCCGCGCCGCATGATGACGATCGCGCCCAATCGGCGCATCGATCACTTTAAGCGCAGATGGCACTATGCCTTCTACGATCGCGGCGTAGAGCCGCGAGATGCTTTTTTCACGCATATTCTCGTCTAGGACAAGCTGAGCGAATTCATTCTTGGCGTACATCACCGGGCCAGTTGTATCCTTGTCGAGGCGGTGAATATGCCTTACAGCTACACTATCACCGGAAGCAACATAATGCGCAGCTACAAGGTGATCCAGCGTTACACCTAAGCCACTGCCATCCGGATGAACCGCCATGCCTGCCGGCTTGTGGGCAACCAGGCAAAAATCATCCTCATACAGCACTTCAAGCGCTTCCCATACGGGTTCAATGCCCGCTTCACGATCCGGAAAAAGTGCCAGTCGAAGTCGATCTCCCTTCCACTGAATCCCCCCCTCGCGGCGCAGACGCAGATGAAGCTTCTCAGGCATGCCTACGGTTTCCAGCAGCCACTTATCAATCGCAGCTTCAGCATCCTCGGCTCCAGTAATGATTCTGCCGGGTGTTACTTCCAGCCACTCTCCACGTCTTGTCCAAGCTCCGCCACCGGTTCGTTCTCCGGCTCCAGTACTCAAAGGGCCTTCAGGGCATTATAGTGGCCCTCAATGGTATCATCAATATCCTGCTCACTATGCGCAGCCGACACGAACATGCCTTCAAACTGTGAAGGTGGCACGCTGATGCCTTGGCTCAGCATATGACCAAAATAACGACGGAAAAGATCCGTGTTGCTTGTCTTGGCCGTCTCAAAATCCGTTACAGGCCCTTCCGTGAAGAACGGACAGACCATCGAACCCACGCGGTTAATCGTCAGCGGAACACCAGTTTCGATTGCATTCTTTTTCAATCCCGCTTCCAGACGCGCACCTAATTGCTCCAGACGAGCATATACTTCCGGTGTCAACAGCTTCAGCGTAGTAAGTCCTGCGGCCATCGCTAATGGATTACCACTAAGTGTGCCAGCCTGATAAATTGGTCCCGTAGGAGCGATTTGCTCCATGATCTCTCTTTTGCCGCCATAAGCGCCTACTGGAAGTCCTCCACCGATGACTTTACCGAAGCAGGTAATATCCGGAGTAATGTTAAACAAGCCTTGCGCACAGCCACGATTGACACGGAAGCCTGTCATTACCTCATCAAAAATAAGCAAAGATCCGTGGTCTGAAGTTAATTTGCGAAGTCCTTCTAGAAATCCCGGAAGTGGTGGTACAACACCCATATTGCCGGCAATCGGCTCTACGATCACTGCGGCAATCTCACTGCCGAAACGTTCGAAAGCAATCTGAGTGGATTCCAAGTCATTGTATGGAACAGTAATCGTATTGACTGCCACACCTTCGGGAACACCTGGGCTATCCGGCAAACCTAATGTGGCTACCCCGGAACCCGCCTTAATAAGCAGACTATCTGCGTGACCGTGATACGAGCCTTCGAACTTCAAGATTTTGCTGCGTCCCGTGTAACCACGTGCCAAACGAATCGCACTCATCGTTGCTTCCGTTCCGGAGTTGACCATACGCACGATATCTACTGAGGCTACACGTTCAACAACCGTTTTTGCCATTTCAGTTTCAAGTAAAGTTGGTGCACCAAAGCTTGTCCCTTTTACCGCCGTCTCCTGCAAGGCCTTTACAACCTCAGGATGCGCATGGCCCATAATTAGCGGTCCCCATGAGCATACATAGTCGATAAAGCTGTTGCCGTCGATATCATAAATACGCGATCCGATCCCATGATCCACATAAACCGGAGTCAATCCTACGGATTTGAATGCCCGTACAGGGCTGTTTACCCCACCGGGAATATATTGTTTTGCTTCATCAAAAGCCTTGCGGGACGCTTCTTCTTTACGCGCCATTGGCTCATTACTCATCTATCTTCACTCCTGTTCTGTTCTTGATCACATAAGTATAGATTAACCACGCAGCCAGCGCGCAGCATCTTTTGCGAAATAAGTAATAATAATATCTGCTCCGGCGCGTTTCATGCCCGTCAGCATTTCCAGTACAACGGCTTGCTCATCAATCCAGCCTTGCAGTGCCGCTGCTTTTACCATGGAATATTCGCCACTCACATTGTAAGCCACGAGAGGTAAATCGAACTGGTCACGGATCGTACGAATCACGTCCAAGTAAGCCAGAGCCGGCTTCACCATCAACATATCTGCGCCTTCCAGCACATCGGATTCTGCTTCACGGAGCGCTTCGCGCAGATTGGCAGGGTCCATTTGATACGTTTTGCGATTCCCGAACTGTGGTGCTGAATCCGCAGCTTCGCGGAAAGGGCCATAAAATGCCGAAGCATATTTGACCGAATACGACATAATCGGCACATGCTCAAAGCCATTCTCATCCAGTCCCGCACGAATCGCGTGTACGAATCCATCCATCATATTCGAAGGGGCGATAATATCTGCTCCAGCTTTAGCTTGGGATACCGCCGTACGAGTCAGCAGGTCCAGTGAAGCGTCGTTAATGACATCACCATGCACGACGCCGTTCACCGTATGCGTATGCACCATTCCGCAATGTCCGTGATCCGTAAATTCACAAAGGCAGGTATCTGCAACGACCAATAGCTCAGGGTACCATTGCTTAATCAAGCGCGTAGCCTCTTGCACAATTCCATCCTCTGCAAAACCGGAAGAACCGATAGCATCCTTCGTTTCAGGAATCCCGAATAACAACACAGCCGGAATGCCTAGGGCGGCAATCTCGTCCACTTCTGCTTTTAAAGTATCCAGCGAAAAATGATACACGCCCGGCATCGAGCTAATCTCATTCTTCACACCTGTTCCATAAGTCACAAATATCGGCTGCACAAAATCCAGCACATTCAGTACCGTCTCCCGCACCATACCGCGAATTCCTGCAGAACCGCGTAAACGGCGGTGACGTGTAATTGGAAAGCTCATTGGTTCATCCTCCTGAAAAATAAAATATATAACTAAACCCTCGATCGTTGACTAACTGCGGCATAGTTGTAGTTTGTGCAGTTATTTTGAAGTTTTATCGTAACTGTAAGTTTTAGTTGCACTCTCTACAGTTATTTATTACAAAAGAGCGAAAACCCTTGTTTTAGCGCATATTTAATTGCACATATTACAACTAAAATGGATTTTCGCTAATATTCAGGGAATTTAAGTGTATAAAGTGCAACTAAACCTCAATCTGACCTCATGCTAACAGACCTCATAACCAGTCTCGTAACCAGATTAAAAAGCTATATTTCCACTAGGTTGCATATTAATCCAAGTACCCAATATCTAACATATCAGTTAGAGCTACGTGAACTTTATACGTACATAGACTTACTCACCCATACACACCAGTTAGTTTACAACTCAGCCGTCCATCATACTCTGAGTTTCAACAGTAACTACGTTCGGAGGCCAAGCTCATGCTACTTAAGTTACTTACAATAGCAGTGTGAGACTTCCTAGATAGATATAACTTCAGACGATGTTATAAAGCCGATGTTCGATTCGCGTCCATTCAAGCTTTTTGAAGTTGAGTCTCCGCATTCCAGCGGCAGAGCTCCTGAACCAGACTATTAATCGTTGCTTCTTCAGGTAGCAGACCCGGAGTAAGTCCCGCTTCCACGGCAGTCTGCTCGGTTAATGGCCCGATGCAGGCTATCTTAACATTAGCTAGCAGTGGAAGTGGATCTTCGAGCCCCATTCGTTTCAGAATGTGGATGAAATTGCGCACCGTTGAAGAGCTGGTAAAGGTTACTGCGTGAACACGCCCTTCCTCCAATAGCTTCAACAGCTCGTCGTCATCCTCACCCGTCACAACCGTCTCATAGGTATCGACGTCTGTGACTTGAAGGCCAAGCTCTCTCAGCTTGTCCGGCAGCCAGTCGCGCCCCAGATCGCCGCGCGGCAACAGCACGTTCTGCCCCGGCAGCAGCCGGGGACCGAACGTCTCAATCAGACCTTCCGCCTGAAACTTCGCCGGAAGTTCTTCAGCAATCACCCCGCGCTGCGCCAGCGCGGCTGCTGTGCCTGGCCCCACCGCTGCAATCCTTGCGCGGTGAAGCCCCCGAATGTCCGCCCCCTGCTCCGCCAAGTGGCGCCAAAAAAACTCCACGCCGTTCGGGCTAGTGAAGAATACCCAGTCGTACGATTCCAGCGCGCCAAACGCCGCTGCAATCTTCTCCTTCTTCTCTGCGCCATCCGGCATGATCGTCTCGATCACCGGGAACTCGTAGGGTTCCCCGCCGAGTTCCTCAATCCTATCCACCAGCTCGCTCGCTTGGCTGCGAGCCCGTGTCACCACGATGCGTTTGCCGAATAACGGCATCGCCTCGGCCCACTTTAGCTGCTCACGCTGCAGCACTACGTCGCCGACGACAATCACGGCCGGCGGCTGAAAATCCGCCGCCTTCACCTTCGCCTCAATATCGGCGAGGGTTCCCGTCAGCGTCTCCTGATCTGCGCGGGTACCCCAGCGCACCAGCGCCACTGGTGTTTCTGGCGGACGCCCATGCTTGATCAGCTGAGCGCTGATATATCCTATTTTAGCTACGCCCATCAGGAACACTAACGTCCCTGTGGCATTCGTTACTTTATCCCAATGAATGGAATGGTCCAGTTTATCCGGACTCTCATGTCCGGTGATAATCGACAGGGAAGAAGCATGATCGCGGTGCGTGACAGGTATACCCGCATAAGCAGGTACGCTGATCGCCGACGTGATGCCCGGTACGATTTCGTAATAGATCCCATTTTTGCGCAGCAGCTCCGCTTCTTCACCTACGCGGCCAAAAATCGTAGGGTCCCCACCCTTCAGCCGCACCACTGTTTTCCCCTGTAAAGCCAGATCAACTAACAATTGATTAATCTCTTCCTGCTTCATCGTGTGGCGATCCGGCAGCTTGCCAACATAAATCTTCTCGCCACCGGGCTTCATGCTTTTCAGCAATCTAGGACTTGCCAGCCGATCGTACACCAGCACGTCGCTTTTTCGAATACACTCGAGGCCTTTTACAGTAATCAGCTTTGCGTCCCCGGGACCTGCACCTACCAAATAAACCTTCCCCGTCAATCCCCTCATCCCCTAACGTCTGACAGTATCTTCTCCGCTCCTCTTGCGATCAGCTTCTTAGCGACTTCTTCGCCGAGCTGTACCGGGTCTATCCCAGTGCAAGTTTCTTTCAAAATCGTTGAACCGTCAGGTGTTCCCACCATTCCGGTTAAGGAGATTATTTGGCGCTCCGCGGTAGTAGCTTCCGCGGCTGCATCAAGCACCGCATGAGCACCAATCGGCACTTGGCAGCCGCCATTCAGCACGCCAAGGAACGTGCGCTCCGCCGCCACCGTCAACGCTGTATCGGCATCGTTGTATAGCGCCAGCAGCTTCCGCAGGTCGGCGTCATCTGAGCGGCACTCGATGCCGAGTGCGCCCTGCCCTACAGCGGGCAGGCAAACTTCCGGCGGCAGGTAGGCGCTCACGCGATCCTGCCAGCCCATGCGCGACAGCCCCGCTGCTGCAAGCAGGATCGCGTCGTATTCGCCGCTCTCCAGCTTGCCCAGCCGCGAGTCAATGTTGCCGCGCACGGGCTCAATGACCAGATCAGGCCGCAGCGCAGCTAGCTGGCTGGAACGGCGTAGGCTGCTTGTGCCTACGCGTGCGCCTGGAGGCAGCTCGTCCAGCGAGACGCCTCCGTTAGAGATCAGTGCATCGCGCGGATCAACGCGCTTCGGCACAGCGCCGTTGATCAGCCCCTCCGGCAGCTCGGAGGGCATGTCCTTCATGCTGTGCACCGCCATATCGATTTCCTTTTCCAGCATGGCCTGTTCTATTTCCTTCACGAACAACCCTTTACCGCCTACCTTGGACAAGGTGACATCTAGGATACGGTCCCCTTTGGTAACAATCTTTTTCACCTCAAAAGTGAATCCAAAACCATGCTCCTCGCTCAATCGCTCCAGATCGGCAATCACATGCCCCGTTTGCGTCAACGCAAGCGCGCTCTGTCTACTCCCCACAATAATCTTACGCATTGTCCATTCCTCCTGATTACGTCTGCCTCTTACTCTTCACCGTAGACCGTATATAGTAATCCAAACTAACCAAAAGCTACTTCGCACTATTAAATGGCATGCCTGCCATTTATTTGGCTCCTTCGGCGGTTATTACTCAATTCCGAGGCATTTTTGCCTCTCTTTTCGCTGATATGAGCGTTTTTAGGTAATTCCGAGGCATTTTTGCCCCTCTTTTCGCTGGTATGGCCGTTTTTGGGTAATTCCGAGGCATTTTTGCCCTACTTTCGAACATTCCAGCTACTTCAGCCCAATTCAACGGTACTTATACCGCTCATTCGAACATTCCAGCCACTTCAGCCCAATACAACGTTACTGACACCACTATTCGAACTAGCTTAACTAGTAGCCTATTTTACTCATATCATTAATCTAACCCAATTTTCTAATCTTCACAGTGTCCACGCGCACTTTTACTCCGCCCGATGACTAGCAATCCAAACATCCCTATCCTCCAGGCTCCACGCAATAAAGCTACCGTTTCTCATCTCATTCAACACATCGAGCGCCCCAAGCTTCCGCAAAAGCCTTCCACGAACTTCAGCAGAAGATTCTTTTTCCTTAATCCGGGTTCGCATGGTATGTACAAAATCTAAATATGGCTCATACGCCGCATCCAGCGCCTCTTCAAGCACACTTTTAATCTTCGCAGCCGCAAGCGGACCAGCACCCGAAGTAGATACAGCCACCGTCAAACGACCCCTACGTACAACTCCGGGCGTAATAAAATCCCCCGCTTCCGCATGGCTAGCCACATTCACAGGAATGCCAAGTCGCCTAGACTCCTGCGCAACCTCTTCATTAACCGTTCTATCGTTAGTGGCTGCATATACGAGAAAGGCCCCACGGAGATCTCCGGGAGCATAAGGGCGGTCATGCCAGGTCATGAGACCCTTTTTCACTAGAGAGGCAAGCGTATCTGTCAAAGAGGGACTAATCATCTTAACCACCGCTCCAGCTTCCAGCAGCCCACTCACCTTCCGTTCAGCCACGGCACCACCGCCAATAACCACAACCTGTTGCTTTTCACAATCCAGCATTATGGGCAAATACCGAGTCATGCTCTTCACTCCCCGCTCCAGCCGTGAAAACCAGACAAAGAATTCAACAAAAAATTCAAGATAGTAAAAGCATATCCTAAAATCGCCCAGCGAGCCATACTTACTCCACTTTTCCGCCCGGATTTCTTAAAGATAATATAAAATATGTAAATTCCAAGGCCAATCAGTGTCGTTAGTACTTTTAAATCCTTCAATAATAGTGTCCGTCCCTCAGAAACAATAGATAAGCTAGCCACCACCAGAGAGATTGCCAGCAAAGGAGTCCCCACCAGAATAGCGGTGTAAGAATATTTATCTGTAGTCTCTAAGTTCGGCAAACGACGAATTCGATCACTCCATTGCTTACTTTTGAGTCTGGTGTGCAGGAATAAGTACAATATGGCAAATACCGTCCCAAGTGTCAGTGCAGCAAAACTCAAATTGGCCAAAATCACATGCATTGTCAACCAGCCATACACCGAGCTCCAAGTCTCAAGCGTATGCCCACCCGCCGTCAGCCAAACCCGATTTAGCAGAAAAACACAGAATCCAGCCACACTAAGCAGCAGAATCGTAAACTCGCCTCCACGTGTAAAAGCCACCGCAAGCGAAGTCAGAACAATACTAAATGCAAACCAGAACAAGAAATCATAAGGTGTAAAAATGGGCAGCCCCTTCTCCTGAGAGAAACGAATCCCGAGTCCTGTAGCTTGCAAAAGACCCACAACAACAAGAAGCCCCGTGCCTAACCGCTTCCCACTCGGGTTGCGATAAAGGCAATCCGAGAAAACAAACAGCAGGCTCAGGGCATATAGCAGCAGAGCGGCATCATATATTCCGTTCAGCAGTTGCATATCACTCACCTACCCAACAGGCCTGCCGGAGCAAGCACCGTCTTAGGCACAGAAAAATCGCCGCTACCGGCAGTACGTTCTGTGGAACTAGACTGCTTAACCGGGGCGGAATCTCCGCCATCTGAATTGGATTCGAGCTGTTCCTGTAGCGCAAAGATTTTGGAGAAATAATCAAGCGCTTCATTCCCCTGCTTGCCACCGGACATCTCTTTAATTACATTGATTGGATCATGCATCATTTGGTTCACAATGCTTTTGGTCAAGCGACGGATCACCTTGCGCTGATGCTCGTCCAGCTCAGGCAGCTTATTGAACAGACTCTCCATCGTTTCCTCATGAATCGCATTCGACTTATCCTGAAGCGCCCGGATTACCGGTCTCACGCCAAGCGTCTTAAGCCACAGCTGGAACTCATCCATTTCCTCACCGATCATCACTTCAATCTTCGCAGCTTCACTCCGGCGCATTTCCAGGTTACTCTCCACAATGCCCTCCAGATCGTCAATATCATACAAAAAAACATCTGGCACATTAGCCGCTGCAGGATCAATATCACGGGGTACAGCGATATCAATCATAAAAAGCGGCCGCGAAGGGCGACGCTTCATAGCATTCGCTACCTGATCTGCCGAAAGTACATAGCCGTCAGCTCCCGTTGAGCTGATCACGATATCTACCTCATTAAGAGTTTTTAGCGCCTCTTCAATCGTGCTCGGCTTACCCGAGAACTTCTCTGCCAGTTCAATCGCACGCGACAGCGTACGGTTAGCGACAATCACTTCAGCCGCACCACTACTATATAGATGCTTTACAGTGAGCTCACTCATTTTGCCGGCGCCGAGAATCAGAACTCTTTTACCAGTGAACATGCCAAAAATCCGCTTGCCCAGCTCCACTGCCGCATAACTGACAGATACTGCGCTTTCGCCGATTGACGTTTCACTATGTGCTCTTTTGCCGAGTGTCACCGCTTGTTTAAATAACCGATTGAACCAAGTTCCAGTTACACCCTCAGCCTGAGCCGTGAGAAAAGAACTTCGCACCTGTCCCAGGATCTGCGTCTCGCCAATCACCATGGAATCCAGGCCGCAGGTCACGCGGAACAAATGCGCAATCGCCTGCTCGTCTTCATATATATACATATGCTGTGCAAATTGCTCATTTTTCACTCCAAACCACTGCTCCATAAAGCCGCGGAGGAAATAACCTCCCATATGAAGGCGGTCCATGACCACATAAATTTCCGTACGGTTGCAGGTGGCTACTACGACCCCTTCCAGCACACCCTTCGTCTTCATCAATTGATGAAGCGCTGCCGGAAGATCACTCTCCGCAAAAGCAAACTGTTCCCTTACCTCCACAGGAGCCGTACGATAATTCAGGCCAACGACGACGATGTGCATCGATAGTTCACCATCCTAGTCTCTATTCATTACTGTGTACAGTTATATTAACGAATATTTTACATAATATTCACTTTCACAACATCTCAAAACACTGTGTTAAGTATATCACACGAAAATACGACTTTTTACAGATTTTTTGAACGCTTTATGAAATCCAGATAATAATTATTATAATTAAAAAACCGTAACAAAGCTACGATTTGGAAGGATTATGTAGTTATAAATTGAATAAATTTTGCAACCAGATTAAGCAATGTAGAGTCTAAGTAAGCAATAACGTATTTAAGGAGGGAAGATATGATTGGAAAAATAGTTCTCTCCTGTGCCATTACATTAGCGATATTGATTACAGGCTGCTCTAATCACACAGTTTTACCTGACGAGCCTGTATGACCAGTTATAAACTTAGATCAAACGAAAATAGATTATGTTGCCGGTTCATCATGCTGGTGAAAGAGGTAGGAAGATGCTCAAATCCTCTGCATCCGGATACTTTTTATAAAACAATAAAAGATCAAGCTACAGTTTCGAAACCCGGGGGAAAGATCAAAATTAAGTTTCCTATTAAACCTGATGCGCTGTATTTAAACGTTACTAATACTAATGAAGAGAGCGTAGAAATAGGCAAAGCAGAGCAATATAGTTACGCCCTTCCCGCTTCGCCAGGATATTAAAGATATAGTTAATCCGCTGTATGGGATAAAATAATTCTGCTGAGTTTTATTTTGGTGTTTGGGTTGAGCAATGAGCAACTCTTAAAACTTCTCGGGCTTATCTACTTTTATCAAAGCGACTTCCCCGCATCTTTTACAAAAGAAGTTCCACCACAAGATTTGCATACAAAATTGTTTTGGTTCATTACGATCACCTCATAAAAGTTGATAGTATTGAAAAAAAGAGCCTAGCGAAACCAGCTTTTAATCTGATCAAGCGTTCTCTTTGCCTCTGGTCCGTTATAGCCAAAGGTGTTCCCTATCATCTTAACATACTCGTTGAATGTAGTTTCCCCACTCTTTCGATCACTCCACCAACGTTTAGCATTATACCCAGAAGTAGATCCGACATATGTAAGTTCAATGCCTGAATCTTTGTACACACGATCAAAAAGCAGCTTTACTCTCCGCATGTGAAATTCAGAGGAAACAACGATCGCAGATTGAAAATTGTGTCCCTTCATTATAGGGAGAGTAAACTCAGCGTTCTGATAAGTGCTTTCCGCCGCATTCTCGGTATAGATTGCTTCTTTGGGTATACCGAGATTGAGTGCGGTTTGGAGCATATCGCCTGCAGAACTTGCTAACTCTTTGGCGTTAGAGAGAATAATTTTGGGAGCGTAGCCAAAATTGTATAACTCAACAGCCTTTTTTATCCGGTCTTGGCCTCCGCTTAGGATGATAATGGCGTCGGATTGTTTGGGTATCTGACAAAATATTAGTGAGTTGCCTGCTTCAAAGAAACCACCAAGTACAATAACTATCATAAAAAAATATATAAGTTTTTTTCTATTTATCATATTTATATTTTCCTTGACACTTTAATATTTGAAAATCCTCTTGTCTGCTCTTTTAATCAATATTAGTAGTATTAATATCGAGGATGTTACACAAAAACATAATTTTTTTCCAGTTTAGCATTTACTTAATATCGTAACTATATGAAATAATACATATTAGTTCATCACATCAATATTAAAGATAACTCCTTAATATTTTGAATACTATTTTAATTAACTACAAATTGAGTCAATTTCATAAAGTATCTTCAAAACAGTCAAAATAACCAAATATTTATGCAAGCATATTAAAAAAAATTATGGGCTACGCTACCCGTTTGTTTGCTTTAACGCATTGGTTCAAGCGAACTACGGTTAATTTACAAGTACTCCGCGATGACGAATGCTGTTCAATTAAATGTATTCTTTCAGATAGGCTTTAGATTTATTTTAAAAAGAATGAGTTCTCATTTAATAGTTGAAAAATTTACATTATGAAGTTTAATATTATAAAGTTCTTCTATAGAAGCCTGAGCTATATAGAATTATCATACATGTACTATTAAATAAACTTTACCTCAGGCCAATTTTTCTTAATAACGATAATATAGGCCTTCTAAAATATTCATACCCTAAAATAAATAGCAATAAACAAAATACAATATTTAGAGTTCCAAATATATCACTATCAAAATTAAAGTAATTTAAAGAAAGCTGTGTCATTATTAGAGTTAATGCAAATATCATTTTAATAATAGGATAATTTATTTTAACATATTTCCTTGTATCTTTTATTCTTAACAACCAAACAAGAGCAAAACTTATCATAGTGGCTATTGATGCACCATATATGCCGTAACATGGTATTAAAATTAAATTTAATATAAAGTTTGTTAATGCACCAAATAATGATGTATATAAAGCACCTCTTGTTTTTTTCATGGCAATATAATTAGTCCCAATGAATCCAGAGAAACTAGAGAACACGACGCCCATAACTAATATAGGTGCATACTTCCAAGCTGAATAAAACTCATCAGCAACGAGCATTCCGATAATAAATTTATTAAATATCATATATATTGATGAAAATATTAGCATGAGAAAGAAAAACACATTAAAAATATTCGAATAGAATTCATCCTTATCCAACTCTTCATATTCTTCTACCGCTGAAATTTGCCATGCATTAAAAAATACTCCATGAAAATTAGCGATTATAGAAGGAAACTTACTAGCAACTGCATAAAGACCATTGGCGCTCAATCCCAAAAAATATGTTATTAAGAATTTATCAGAAATATTCAGTATCCACCACATTATATTATTTGGGATAAGAGGTATACAATATAAAAACATTAATTTCATTTTTGACTTATCTATATATTTTCTCTTAATAAATTGTCTTGCATTTGTTCTTTTTAGTAAATAAAATAAATCTAGGATATATGCAATAATCATTGAAAAGAAGTACCCTTGGACTCCTAGACGAAAAAAATAAATAAATAAAATGTTAAATAATACAAAATAAATAGTATATAGTATATCACTTATCACAAAAACTTTGCTCATATTAATTGATCTTGCAAACTGTTTAATTATCGTGTGAAATGATTGTGCTATAAATATACAGTAGAATAAAATTACGAATTCGCCTATGAATTGTATGTGAATAAGAACTGGATATATCATAAGTAAAATTAACACACCAAACAATAAAAACATCAGTGCATTAGTTAATACATCACCATAGGAATATTTTTTTTTATCTAAACTAAATCTTATAACAGCTTCTACTATATTAAGTGTTAATAATGGCAATAATAAAGCTATAGTAGTTATCATTAAATCAATTTGTCCATAGTCTGATTGTGAAAGATATGAAGTATAGAAAGGAAGCATAATAACAGTTATAAGTTTTGAGCTGAAATTACCTATTGCAAATATCACTGAATTAGATACCAATTTATTGTATTTATTCATATTTCCCCCAACGAAATATTAAAGTGTTAGCTTATACTACCTAACTCTACAAGATCAAGTAAGGCCTTATTAGTTTCATTCATATTTATTATAACTTTTGGATTTATCATCATTCCTAATATATCATCAGCTACTGTTTCAATTGATTTATATAATAGCGAAACTTCAAAAATTCTATTTGATGAATTAGTAACTTGACCAAAACCATTGATCTTATCTTGCCAAACAATGCCCAAAAATGGTAATAAACATTTTTGCGCAAATATTAATGAGTGCATCCGACCACCAATTAAATAATGTAAATTTTCATAAAGATCAATGACATCATTTATTTTTTCCACTTCTACAATACTAATGTTTCTATAATTATTTACCATAGAATAAAATTCATTAATAGCAATATAATCTAATGCTTCAGTAGAAAATAATACAAAATTTATTGTACCCGATGATTTCAATACCAGACAGTTCAACATTTTTTTTAATACTAATAAATACTTATCATAATCATTTTTTGTGTTAAAACACTCTTTTCCAATTATACAGATACCAATTTTGAACTCGAGTGTCTTCTTTAATTCATTTAAAGTAGACATTCTTTGTTCATAAGAGTTTATCAAAATAGAAAAAACAGGGTCTATTGTTTCAACAATAGATATTTTTTTTTCAGCTATGTTTTCGCATACTTTTTTTGAAAGTGGATCTCTTACTGATATTTTTTCAGCATATTTAAATGTTTCTTTATAAATTTTTTTACTTTTGTCATTATTCACTGGACCTGCACCAACGTATAATATATATACTTCTTTATCAAGTTTTTTAGCTATTTTACAATATGTATGAAATATGTCGGGCCATGTATTTATAGTATCCATGATCATATTTCCTCCACCAATTACTAATATATCATTATCCCTCATTTTTTTTTTGAATATATTCCATTTAAAAGTATTCTTTAATTTTGAAACAATATACAGAATATATTTAATTTGAGACTCTCCTATAATTGCTTTAATACTTTGTTTTATTTTTTTCTGTAAAATTTTCTTTTTACTTTTATCTATATTTTTTTTTTCAATTATCAAATCATGATTAAGCATAGTAAAAGAATTTTCAATGAAAGAAACAGTAGGAAAATCAATTTTTTCTATACTATAACCCTGATTAGTTATAATTTGCTCAATCGAATGGCTTAATGCCAGATCACCTAAATTGTTACTCTTAAAAAAACTAACTATCATTGCTTTCTTCATAGTATCCTCCAAATTATTTTCAATAAATCTTTTTTTGATTTAAAAACTTTATCAATTTCATTAAGAATTGTCGTAAAATTGAATTAACTACTCTACTCTAATTAGTAAATTTATCATTTTTCAAAACTATGCAGCTTAAGATTTTAGCTGTTTGTTCATCCGATCAATGATCGACCTCATAATATTGCAACCCAAAGTAACGAGATATAAAACAATAGCGGTTTGGTTCCAGTGTGATGTCTCACATTGTTTAACTAAAGGAACTCTTTGCGATAAGCATTAATACACTCCTCTACTGGTCTTTGTTTTACGATAAGTTCTCATAGAACACTACCACGAGTTGGACAGTACATTCTCTTAAATCTATAGTAATCTTTACTTTGGACTAGTTTACCAAAAGACAATTCCACAATCCTTCAGTAAACGCATCTCATTATTTCGCACTTTAGATACTAACTCACATAACGGTAGGAATGTCAACGGAAGTAGGTTGCTACGAAATTTGCATCTAAACACTCCAACTCGGGTTCTTGCCTTTGGTTATATTCAATTAATACTTGTAAGTCACTTTTCTGAAACTCTTGGTAAATGGGCTCATAATCATAACTACACCAGTCGTTCATACTTCCTAATGAAAGCAGTACTCCCAGAATATATTGACTGGGTGTATCTAAGGCAAGATGACTGGTATAGCCAAGCCATTTATAGTTTTTTTGCCTTGACTGTCGTAATTAATGCTCCAAGAATTTCTAATAATAAGAGATTAACTTCAAATGAAGCAAAGAGTAAGGAGGATTGAGAAGAAACGACGTAACATCAAAATCTACCGACGATTTTGGTTTTAAGTCTAAATTACTATTTTTTTCATTTTTCCCCGTTGAGGATTCTATTATATTATTCAAATATAGATTCGTATAACAAAATATATTCGCTGTATTTTTGATTTTTTTCAAACTTTCTAGCCCATTTCAAAAGATTTTCTTGTTTGAATTTAATATCGGATTTAATTGCATTATAAAAATCTTCAACTCTATAATTTTTGATTACTACACCACTTCCAGAATTAATCATCTCTGGCACTGCCGTGAAATTCGAAACAATAGCTGGTGTTCCACATGCTATTGATTCCACCGTAACAAGTCCCATAGTCTCTTCTATGCTAGGATTCATAAAATAATCAGCTGAGCTATAAATACCCACTAATTCTTTAACGTCATCAATTTTAGGTAACCCCAGTATATTGTTAGGAAGATTTGTCAGTTGTTCTGATGATAATCCCACTAATACTATTTTATATTTTTCATCTAATTTCTCCGCCAACTCGATAAAGATATCCAGCCCTTTACCTTTACTCCAAGGATTTGCGACTCCAAGTATGATCCTCATATTAGATAAATTATTTTCATCCCTGAAATTACTTGTTATCGGTTTAAATACATTCAAGTCGATCCCATTATTTATCACTTTGACTGGATAACATTTCAAGAATGATTTTTTCACTTCATTTGCTAACCATTGTGAAGGTGTTACAATAGTCAAATTTTTGACACCATTAAACCATACTTTTTTAAGAGAATACATATAACTAGTCATATCATTTCTACTTGCTGGATATTCTTTATATTGAGGACATTCATAACACTGAGTCTTCCACTTTTCGCATTTAACCATAGTGAAATGTGGACATTGACCAGTAAACGACCAACAATCATGCAAAGTCCAAACTACATGAACATCCCTCTTTTTGATATATTCAAACAGTAATTTTAAATTGATATAACAGTTATGCAGATTATGTAGATGTATAATATCAGGCTTTATTTCATCAATCTTCTTAAGAAAACGTTTCGTAGACAAAATGGAAAATGAACCGTTAAATCCAGTATAATATGCCAATTTCAAATGAGCATTTCTTTCTACGATACTTCCGATCAAGATTCCATTATCTATCTGTTTCTTATTATTTGTTCGTGAATTAGCATAGGATATATAAGAAGTATGTCCGTTTTCTTGTGCTGCTTCAGAAATATTCATCATAATACTTCCTGTACTTCCGAAATTACCAGAATTGATATGTAATATTTTCAGCTTTGAACTCATTTTCCACCTTCTATTCCAAATAGAGCTATATTAAGCCAAATGATCTTATTATTTATTCCAAACAACTCTATTCACATAATCAGTATACGAGATAATTATTCTAAGTACTTTATCAGAGACATTTGCTTTGGAGTAATCCTCCACCAACCTCATAGATCCCTTTTTTTGAGTTTCAAGTATTTGAAGTCCTTGTAGAATCCTATCTTTTTTTAGACCTACCATCATGACTGAGCCTTCTTCCATAGCTTCTGGTCTTTCATGTGCTTGTCTAATATTTAAAGCTTTGAATTCAAGAATAGATGACTCTTCACTAATAGTTCCACTATCACTAATTACAGCCCTTGAATTTATTTGAAGCTTATTGTAGTCATTAAATCCTAAGGGTTTTATAATCCTTACTAGTGGGTTGAATTTAATACCTTTGACATCTATCATATTTTTTGTTCTAGGATGAGTGCTCACAATAATTGGAATATTGTATTTTTCCGCAATAGAATTCAACGTATCCACTAAATTCATAAAGTTGATTTCCGAATTAATATTTTCTTCTCTGTGAGCTGAAACTACAAAATAATCATCTTCTTTTAGTTCTAGTCTCTCTAATACATCCGATTTCTTTATATCTTCTTTTCTTGAGTTAAGAACCTCAAACATGGGACTTCCCGTCTTGATAATCAGATCAGCAGGTAACCCTTCTCTTAATAAATACTCTCTAGCAATATCACTATAAGTTAAATTAACATCTGCAATATGATCTACTATTTTTCTATTTGTTTCCTCAGGCACTCTCTGATCAAAACATCTATTACCTGCTTCCATATGGAAAATTGGAATCTGTCTTTTTTTTGCAACAACAGCGCATAAACAGCTGTTTGTATCACCCAATACTAAAAAGGCATCTGGATTAACTTGTTCCATAATAGGATCAATTTTAATAAGAATATTACCTATCGTCTCCACTGCCGTTCCAGTAGCAGCATTAAGAAAGTATTGTGGTTTTTTTAAATTAAAATCTTTAAAGAACACTTCATTTAACTCATAATCGTAATTTTGACCAGTATGAACAAGTGTATGCTCAATTACATTTGACTGTTCTAATTTATTAATTACTGCAGAAAGCCTAATAATCTCAGGTCGGGTACCAACTACTGTCATAACCTTCAATTTTTCCAATTACTTCACCTCCAAAAAGAAAGTATCAGGTTTCTCAGGATTAAGTTGCTCATTTGCCCACATAATAGTTATCATATCCGAATCGTTAGAAAGGTTTTGGATATTATGCGTATATCCAACAGGAATATCAACAACTTCTAAATTTTCACCACTCACAAAATATTCTATAATCTTATCAGAATTAATTTTTTTAAATCGAATTACACCTTTACCACTTACTACGAGAAATTTTTCAGTCTTAGTATGATGCCAGTGATTTCCTTTAGTAATACCTGGTCTAGAAATATTAACAGATACCTGCCCTCGATCGGGGGTCTTAATAAATTCTGTAAAAGATCCTCTTTGATCTTTATTCATTTTCAAATGATAACTGAATTGATCTTCAGGTAAATAACTAAGATATGTACTATATAATTTCTTTGTTAATGCATCAGACATATCTGGAATAGATTGCGTTTCACGACTTTTTCTAAAAGAATAAATCATTTCAACAATCGCTCCGAGAGTGACAGTATAAGTTACTGGAACACTGACATAATCACCTTTTAAATTTTTATTGTTAACTAAAATAAGTACTAGTTCTTCTACTAAATCATCAATATAAACTAAATTCATTACAACATCAGGATCATTTACCGTAATAGAAAAATCATGAGCAATATTATAGCAAAAAGTCGCTATAGCACTATTGTAATTTGGTTTACACCATTTTCCAAATACATTTGGAAGTCGATATAAAAAAACTTTAGATCCTGTTTCTTCACTATATTCTAACAGCAATTTTTCACATGCTTTTTTACTAATTCCATAATCATTATTATATTGAGCCTGTACAGAAGAAGAGATCATGATCGGACAATTGTTTTGATATTTTTTAAGAGTATTCAATAATATCGACAAAAACCCATAATTTCCATCCATAAACTCAGATTTATCTTTTGGACGGTTTATTCCAGCAAGATGAAATACAAAGTCTGCCGTTTTACAATAATGATCTAGTAATTCTTGACCTGTTTCTCGAGAATATTCAAATATATTTAAGTTACCTTGATTCTTCAGTTCCGCTATAAGATTCCTAGCAATAAATCCTTCTGAGCCAGTGATTAAAATATTATTCATTATGAAATCCTGCCTCTCAATTGTTCTTGAACATAATCTAACTCCACTAATTTCCTCTTAATTTGATCAATGTTCAACATTTCTGTATTATGTGAATTATATTCATTTTCTGAAGATAATTTTTGATCACCTAACTCGAAATACTTATCATAATTTAGATCTCTATTATCTGCTGGTACTCTATAGAAGCCTCCCATATCTTGAGCTACAACATGTTCTTCCCTAGTAAGCAACGTTTCATATAATTTTTCCCCATGTCGGGTGCCAATGACCTTGATCTCATTATCAGTAAGAAATAGCTCGTTGACTGCTTGTGCAAGATCACCAATAGTTGATGCAGGCGATTTCTGGACCATAATATCTCCAGCTTCAGCATTCTCAAATGCAAATATTACTAATTCTACGGCTTCCTCTAAGCTCATTAGAAACCTAGTCATGTTAGGATCAGTAACTGTGATAGGCTTTCCATTCTTTATTTGCTCAATAAACAATGGAATTACTGAGCCTCTAGAAGCCATCACATTTCCGTAACGTGTACCACAAATCAATGTCTTATTAGGATCTACTGTTTTTGCTTTTGCAACAAACACTTTTTCCATCATAGCTTTTGAGATTCCCATAGCGTTAATCGGATATGCTGCTTTGTCAGTAGATAAACAAATAACCTTTTTTACACCTTCATCAATAGCGGCTGTAAGTACATTATCCGTTCCTAATATATTTGTTTTCACTGCTTCTAACGGGAAAAATTCACATGAAGGTACTTGTTTCAATGCAGCAGCATGGAAAATGTAATCGACACCGTGCATGGCATTTTTCACGCTAGATAAATCACGTACATCGCCTAAATAGAACTTTAGTTTTTCATTTTTATATTGCTTTCGCATGTCATCTTGTTTTTTCTCATCTCTTGAGAATATACGTATTTCTTTAATACCAGTATTTAAAAATCTTTTCATTACAGCATTTCCAAACGAACCTGTACCACCAGTTATTAAAAGAGTTTTATTTGTAAACATTTAACTATCTCTCCCATATAAATTAATATTTCTTCTCATTTTTTTAATATTCTTATATTGATAAGAGATGACTCGATTTCGAGTCTTTATTCAAATAGTGATTCTATCTCATCTAGAAATGCTTGTGGCGTATTTTTATACATTTTTATATTTAATTCATAAAAATCTACTTTCTGATTCTTGCTAGATACAATAAATCTTTCTACTTTTAAAATATCATCTTCAATACTTTCTGTTTTTTCATTCAATAACAATGACAATCGATAATTTTTCAAATAAGCTAAACTTGGCTCATCATCGATTGGATATGTAGAAATTATTGGTTTTCCTGTAGACATATACTCAAAAATTTTACTTGGGACCATCGTAGTAATATTATTTCCGATATTAATTAAAATGTCAGCGTCCCTTATTACCTTCATTGCCTCAACATGCGATATACTATCAATTACATTAATTTGATTTCTAATACAGGTTTCTTGCGCATTCCTGATTATCTGAGGACAAGTATTAGTACCAATTATTGTAAGAACACAGTTTTCTAGATTCAGTCTATTAAAGACTTCTAGAATGTATTTTGGATTTCTAATATGATAAGGTATTGATCCTATATACACTAAATTTATTTTATTGTGATCAAGAATGTTAGTACGTTCTAATTCAATTTTATTTTCAATTAATAAAGGGATATCAAGATATCGAATCTCTGAATAGTATTTTTGGGACGTGCTAAATCTCTCATGATGTTTTTGACTTGATTTCATTACAATTACTTTACTAGCATCGTTTAGTAATCCCCTTTCCCACTTTAATCCTCTTTTTCTAGTCCACTCCTTTGAGAAAACCTTTGGTCCATATCCACCTGATAGTGAATCTAAAAAGTAGGGAACAAACTTTACTACCGGAAATTTTCTTTTAATTAAATATCCTGCGATGATAGTATCTATTTGTGTATAGGTGGAAATGATACAATCATAGCTTTCATTCAAGAATATCCTTTTAGCTTCTTTATAAAAACGAAATGTATATAAAGGAGAGATTAGTGGCCATGTAGAAATACTTAATAATAATTTAAGTTTATTTAAAGAATAAGACAATTTGCTAACTAACTTGGACATAATTCCAGATCGGTAGTTACACCATTTATCTAAACGATAAGTTAAGCGTGGTTTTATTACTCTATAAATTATTCCATCTTTTATCTCACTTTTAAGCGAATCATGTTCTTCATTAGTTATACAGATGACCTTATAGTTTCTATCTATCATTTCTTTCATTACCGCATCCACACAGATTCCATTAGCTGATGATTTTTCACCGACTAAAAACAATACAGTTCTCATAATTCCCCTCCAAAAGAAGGTTTATTTAGATTCTTTTTATTACGTTTAAAATTTTTAGTTCCATAGAAAATTAATACATACATAAAGGCAATTCTAATAAAATCTTCACTCATTATCACTAACAACAATGCTATAGCTATAAGACACCTTGAAATATTACCAGATTTAAAATGCATGATATTTCTTAAGTAATAATAATTACATGAAACTCCCCATAATAGACCGAAAAGAGCAAACCAATTAATTGGGGTGAATGTCGGCATTGTAAAGATTTTCTCAGCAGCCATTGCAAGATACTGTCTATAACCAACACCTATTAAAGGTGATCTTATAAATTCATAAAACGGAAAAACAATAGCATTAACCCTTACAGTTGTTGAAAAGTTTGTGCTACCACCCTCAGAGAATACTCCTTCTAGCTTTCCGAATATTAAACGAATATACTCTTCAGGCATAAATTCTAGTACCAAAAATGAAAGTAAACTTATAACCAAAAAATATTTATAAGTTTTTTTGTAGTTCATATTAATTCTTCCATTGTTAATTAGATATGCTAATAAAATAGGAACAAGAACAATATAACCTGTGGTTGAAAATGTCGTAATAATTGCAATAATAAATCCTACAACGTATCTTTTTCTTACTGTTTTTTTTGTAAACAATTCGAAAATCAATGCTAAATTTAAATATACTTGAAATGCACCTGGCTCCCAAAACAGACCATAATTTCTATTAAATTCAGCTCCAGGTAAAGCGACAGAAAAAAACAAATTATGAACCTCAACCCCTACTCTATAACCAATAACAGGGGTGAAGTTTAATATAGATGGAACGAAAGATACTATTAAATAAACAATTATAGAAAATACCGATATAAAATACATTATTTTAAGATATACATTTATAAATCTTTCAAAGGAATATGCTAATGTTACTAAATAACCAGAAATCACAGCACTTAGTATAATAATATGATTGTAAATGCCATCACCATAAATGAAAGATGATACCAATGAAACAATAATAAGTAATAGCAACAACAAATAACTTTTAAGATTAAAATTTTCTTTAAAATTTCTATTATTCAAGATCACACTTAAAATAGAAATGAAAATTAAACCCACTATACAAATAGTTCCAGATACAAGTCCTGATATGGTAGCGAAGTAAGAAGAAGTGATATAAATTAAAAGGAAAATAATAATATATGAACTTCGTTTTTCTTTAAACTCTATCTCATTTATTGATTGTTTCGGCAATTCTTATGCACCCACTTATTTTTGTTTAATCAATATTTCTTAACCACTATCATAAGTAGCATCAGCCAAAAAAATATTTTAATTTTTACCAATAAATATTTTAGTTGATAGAACTTAACATACAGATTCGTTGCTTCGTTGCAGTTTTCTATAAAAAATAATAGATAACAACTAAATTATCAACGCCGTTCAATATCATAAAAGCCTCAAAAGAAGTTTACTTATCTTTTACGATATTTCGTAATGCTAATTGCCCTTTATTGTAACTAATCAGAATTCCATCTATTTCTCTATCACAATTCCGTATAAAATCGGGCCATGAAATTGAATTGTAATACTTAAATAGATCCTCGGAGAAGCTATTATCATAAGGGTTACACTTAATACCAATTTCACTCTTAGTTAATTGTTCTCCCATAAAAGAACCTTCATTACAGAGTTGAGGGATATAAAAAACCAATCCATCATAATATTTGTTTGCCATTGCGGGTTGCATTGTCCTATCATTATCAAATAGATTATGAATAATTTCTGTATTCCTTGCGAATTCATATCTTTCTTCTGGCTTATATTCACCATGAAAAAAAACATTCCCTATTTCATTTTCTCCGCAATACCTTTTCAAGTTAAATGCAGTCTCTTGTTCTCTTCCGTGATAATGGAGCTCAAATCGGTTATCATTAGCCAAACTCTTAATAATAGCTTTATTGATACTTTCATGCCTTATAAACCCCCAATATCTTATTCTAATGGGTTTAATCTCTCGCAATTCATTACACCTAACATCTCTATGATTAAGAGACTCTAACAAAATGTTATGAGAAGTATATATATAATCGACTAAAGGAAGATAAACTCTAAATGCATCTGAACTAACAAAAGTTGCAACTGAACGATTTACTAGCTTATGAATAATTTTTTTATAAAAGCCTATGCTTTCAAATGTAACGTCCCGATAATCTAATATGTATTTTTTGTGATAATACTTTACTAAGACATCATATAGCAATACGCCTGGTAATGTATGCATTACGACCACAAGATCAAAAATTTGATTTTTTAATAATTTTTTGGCTTTTTCTCGATATTTTAGAAAACTCGTCATCTTTTTTATTTTGGCTACTTCATCTTCTTGAAAAAAATTAAATTCATGTAATTTCACATAATCGGGGATTGGAATTTCATCTTTTCCATCTCTATTCCAATATAATAAGTGAATTTCATTATCTTCATTTGCAAATTGCTTTAAATAAAAATTCATATACGGCATATAAGCAATCTTTGTAAAACCAATTAACAGTATTTTCATAGTGCGTTCACCTTTAGCTCATTTAAAATCTCAATATATTTTCTTGTGTTAGTGGTACTAGAATAATTCTCTTCTCCAAATAATTTCGCCTTATCTGCCATCTCTGTAATTTTCTCAGGATGAAGATAAAGATCTAATATAACTTTCGCTAACTCCTCATGATCACTATTCGATACAGATATTCCAATTCCATTATCATTGAACATTGTAGAATACCTTGACTCGGGCTCTACTGAATTCACTATCACACGACGACAGGCCATTAGAATAGGTGCTTTACTCGGAACCCCATTCCCGATTACGCCTTTATTTAAGGGGATGATACAAATTGAGCAAGCACTATATACATCCGGAACGATTTCTATCGGTTGAAGAGGATAAAATATTATATTTCTAAGATTACGATTTTTCACTTCATTCATGAATTCTTGTTTGACATTTCCGTCACCAACTATTTGAAAAACAATTGCTTCATTTTCTTTTAGTAGAGTGGCAGCCTCCAAGATAGCCTTATAATTAAAAACATAACCAATTGTTCCGGCAAATTGAACATAAAACTTATCTGTGGAAATATTATATTTTTTAATAAAGTTATTGTCTTCTAAAGGTATTTCTTTAACAGCCTTATCATCATACCACGCAGGCACTACCTTTATTTTTCCAACAGGAACCTGTTCCTCAATTATTTTCTCTTTCATATCATCCGAAAGAACAGTGATTATGGCGCTCATTTTATATGTTACTTTTTGAATGAATTTAAGTGTATTATATAAAAACTTATTCTTAATTACACCAATGTCATAGGCGTGTCCTGGAAAAACATCGTATATATTATAAACTATCGGCTTTCTAAGGAATATTCTGAGCATTAGCAACTGATAAATAACAGTCGGACAAGATTGTAAAAATACAAGATCTATATCTTTGATCTTGCGCCATTTTCCAAAACTGGTGATTGCAAACAATGCCTCATCCAAATATCTTCTTATGAAACTAGTTTTATCTATTATTTTCCGATCAACTACATCATATGTAAAACCAATCTTATCTTTCAACATAGAGGGAACATCAGGATTAATTTTTTTTCTTCTACTCTGTACAAGATGAACCTCATATCCCGCATCAATGAAATCATTTATCATAACCATAGCCATTTGATTATTAGGCCCTGGAGTATCAAAACCTTCCGTAGTAATAAATAGCAGCTTCATTCCATATATCTCCCTTTATGAATGCAATTAACTAAATCAGCCCTATTGAAGTCCCCTATAGAGGTTCAGAGCCTTCTTCACATCACATAATCTTACTTACCACATCTTCCTACATTTCAAATTTTCTAGATCCACCTTCAACTACACCCTCACTTTTTGTAACACTCACTAAAGTTGTACAGAAACATTTCGCATCCATTATAAATCCAATCTTATTAACATATTCCCCATCCAAACTCGCCTTTTTCTCAATCTCCAACTCATCCCGACCATTAATCTGCGCCCACCCGGTCAATCCAGGCTTAATATCATTTGCTCCGTACTTATCACGCTCCGCAATCAAATCATACTGATTCCATAACGCAGGGCGAGGTCCAACGATACTCATCTCACCTTTGAGGATATTAATAATCTGAGGTAGTTCATCCAAGCTTGTTTTTCTTAGGAACTTGCCTACTTTTGTTATAAAAAAATCTGGGTCCTTCAATAGATGAGTTGGCATATCATTAGGCGTATCCGTTCGCATCGTTCTGAATTTGAGAATGTAGAATTCCGATTTTTTTTTACCTAATCTCTTTTGTTTAAATAGGATAGGCCCTTTAGAGCTTGTCTTAATCGCGATCGCGATGATCAAAAAGACCGGCCATAACACTAACATTCCGATTAAAGCCAACAGAAAATCAATGGTTTGTTTCACGTAAACATAAGGTCTCATAAGTTCACCTGATCCTTTAAGTTACTATTTTCTATCTATGTACATCATCTCTATGTCCAAGAGACATAGAGATGATCGTCTTATCTTGTTTAGTTTTTCATTGCCTCAGCCGCATTTTTCCCTGACTGAAGTGTCGATTCAAATTTACTTCTATACTGACTAATAATCTCCGTACTATATCCGTTACTGTTCAGTTTTTGTTCAGTGTCGGCTATTATACTGTTGAAGTTGGCAGTTAATGAGGCTAGTTGTTGTACACCTTTAGCCTTAATACTCTTTTTACTCGCTTCATCTTTTGCTCCGAAATATTCTAACGCAATACTCATTAATGTCGATCGGCTTTGTTCTTCAAGCGCAGTAAGTTTGGCTTCCGTTTCACTAGTAATGGTTTCATAAGAAACCTTTCCAGTTCCCGCTGAACCACCATTAACTGCACTGGTTGAATCCGTTGGTACTGGTGTCGCTACTGGAGATGTATCCTTAGTGCCACCTTGTTCTTGATAAGCCTTAGAAGCAGCAGTAATGGTTTTCGTCTTCTGATCCCAGCTAATGTTATGACCTACAGATTCCGATAAAAAACGTAGAGGGACATATAAGGAGCCATTCAAGATAAAGCTGGATTGCCCCGTAGGTAATGCCTTAGCTGCACCGTTAAATACATAACTTGCCTTCACTTGATTGAGTACAAGATTCTTAGATACTACTGAAGCACTATTCCCGTTGGTTGCATTCATTAGATACTCTTTAATCACAACTAGCTCTGAACTGCTAGGCTCTGCTACATTAACCTTAACGTTCTTAGCATCCCAAGCTACACTCTTTTGTAATGCATATGACATAAAGCGTAATGGAACATAAGTTGTATTATTGTACATGAATACATATTGACCTGTAGGCGTCCCAATACTTGCTCCATCAAAAACCATCTTCACATTCATGCTTTGTACTTTGACTGTAGCTGCTGCTGCCGCCTTAGTTGTTGCATTTGGGACCGCCGCTGCTGATACGGAAATAGGTGCAGATGCCGTTAAGGGTGCTAACCCTATTGAAGCTATTAACGATAGAGCTATGACTGGTAGCGTTGCTTTAGACATACTTATTCACTTCCCTTTTCTTTCGCTTTTAATTGCTCTTCCTCTTTAAGGACTTGATCACGTGTCTTCCCTTGACTCACGCCGTACTTCTTAGCTACCTGTGAAAGCTCATTATATTGTTCTTCAGAAACTTTACCGAGGATGATACTGCGTGCTTCCCGTTTCTCATCAAGCGTCAGACCACCCTTAGCTAGATCTTTTAGCCGATTGATATCCGATACACTTAGTTGACCGAGTACAATAGCAGCTACATCTGCCTTATCCTTCATCGTAACATTGTCTTGAATTTCTTTAGCTTTATCTATTGAGACCTGTGCCGTATAGCCATCTGAAGAGCCATCTTTCGAATCTGTTGATGGTGTTTTCGTAGGCTCACTAGTAGTTGAAGCTGTTGTATCTTTTCCAGCTTCCCCAGTATCTTTGCTTCCCACATCATCTGTTGATGGAGTAGGTGTTGCAGACGCTACAGGATCGACTTTACCATCCACTACTGTATCTTCAGGTGTAGTTCCTTGATCTTGACCACCATTAACTTGATCCTCAGACTCCAGATCAAAACCATCCACCATAGAATTCATCAGCTTATCGACCGCATAATTCGCAGCGAACAAACCACCAACACCCAGAACTACAATGACTGATAGCGTCCATAAAAGGATCTTTTTCCATCGTTTATTAAACACTTGCATATCCCCCTTTATGAATGAATTAGCTAATAGCAACTTGGGCAACGGGCTGCATCGGTACAATCTGATTGATTATTTCGCGTATAACTTCAGGTTCTTCAGCGAGAACACGTTCCAAACGTTTAAATTCCAGCTCCAACTGATTCAGACTGATTACATTAGGTCTACCGATAAATATTCTTCCATGATCTGTAGAACCTAAATTTTCTTCATCCGTCAACAGCTCTTCATACAACTTCTCACCCTCACGAATACCGGAGAATTGAATATCAATATCCTTATAGGGTTCATAACCTGAGAGTGTAATCAAATCTTCAGCTAAGGTTAGAATCTTTACCGGTTCACCCATATCCAGAATGAATACTTCTCCACCTTTGGCAAAAGAGCCCGACTGGATTACAAGCTGCACAGCTTCTGGAATCGTCATAAAATAACGAACCATCTCTGGATGAGTAACCGTAACCGGACCACCCACAGCAATCTGCTGTTTAAAGGCCGGGATCACACTTCCACGACTGCCAAGCACGTTTCCAAAACGCACAGCTGAGAACTTCGTTCTACTCGTGGTATGCAAACTCTGCACATACATTTCTGCAATCCGCTTAGTTGCACCCATCACACTTGTTGGGTTAACCGCTTTATCTGAAGAGATCATTACAAATCTCTCCGCACCATATTTATCTGCACAATCCGCAACATTTCTTGTTCCAAACACATTATTCTTAATCGCCTCGGAAGGGTTACGCTCCATTAATGGAACGTGTTTATGTGCTGCCGCATGAAAGACAACATGTGGATTATGACTACTGAATATGTCCATCATCCGACTGCGGTCCTGTACATCTGCGATTACGGTAACAATATTCAGATCAGGAAATTGCTTACGAAGCTCCATTTCAATCGTATAAATGCTATTCTCGCCGTGTCCAAGCAGCATTAACTTGTCCGGGCCGAATGGCGCAATCTGCCGGCAGAGTTCTGAACCAATCGATCCACCAGCCCCCGTAACTAACACAGTCTTGTGGTGGACATACCCTAGGATACTGTTCAAATCCGCTATAATTGGCTCACGGCCTAGTAAATCTTCAACACTAACATCTCGCAGTTTCTTCACGGATATTTTCCCCGCGATCAGATCGTTAAGTGCGGGTATAATCTTAAGCTTAGCACCGGTCTTCTTTGCCAGATTAATAATTTCAGAGATTTCAGTACGTGAAACTGAGGGCATGGCGATAATAATCTCATGAATTTCCCGTTCTTTCACAATAGCGGGGATCGCGTAACGATTCCCTAACACGGGCACACCCAGTATAGACATATGATATTTATTGATACTATCATCAATGAAACCTACCAGCTTCGTATGAGCAAAAGACGGACCCATCATTTCCCGAGCAATTAGTATTCCACAATCCCCTGCACCTACAATTAGTGTTTGGGTCTTAGTGTCTTTGTAATTAATTCTGTCATTATGGAGTACTCTCCACAAAAACCGAACCCCACCTACTAATAAAAGAATGGTCTCCATCGACCTAACTTCTATTGCAAGGGGTACTCTATCTGGCAAAATCAGATAAGCTAGGGCAAATGAAAACAAAGACCCTACTACAATGGCTTTAGAAACCGATATAATCTCACCAATGCTGGCATATTGCCACATTCTACGGTAGAGACCAAAATATATCAAACTTCCCCCGAATGCAAATGTTGCAATCAAGCCAAATTGCAGCATCTGTGCACCGTATTCCTGAAGAGCGTGGTTAGGATACCGAAATAAATAGGATGTCACAATGCTGAACCAGATGATTGCTAGGTCAATGAGGAATAATAGAACCACTCTAGATTTCGCTGTCATTTTCAGTGCCTCCAAAAACAACATTATTGTTTAAGAACCTATCAATTTCCATAGTAGTAGTAATAGTAACCTTCGCTGGCTTTACGTTTTACATTATTGAGCACCACGCCAAGCATTTTTGCACCTACACGATCAAGGTTAGCTTTAGCTTTTACAGCAATATCCCGCTTTACCTTGCCATAGCTGACAACCATAATGACACCATCACTCTTGGAAGCCATGATCTGCGCATCTGTAACCGCCAATAACGGTGGAGTATCAATAAGAATGACATCATAACGCTGGCGCAAGTCCTGCAAAAGAGTACTCATCCGATTAGAAGCCATCATTTCTGCAGGATTTGGAGGAATCGGTCCTGAGGTCATGATGGAAAGATTGGAAACACCAGAATCTTGGACAGTATCCTCAAGAACCGCCTGCTGAGACAGTAGTGAAGAAAGCCCAAATCGGTTACTAAGCGAAAAAGTCTTATGTGCTGTAGGCTTCCGCAAATCCGCGTCAATCAACAATACCTTCTTATCTGCTTGAGCATAAGCCGCCGCCAAGTTAGCAGAAACCGTTGATTTACCTTCTTCCGGTCCGGACGAAGTTACCATAATCACTTGAATAGTCTCATCCACAGAAGAAAAATCAATATTCGTGCGTAGCGCGCGAAACGCTTCAGATACAGGGGAGCGAGGATTCGTAACGGTAATCAGATGACGTTGTTTATTTGGCAGCTGTGACATGTTCGAGTTCGCCCGCCTTTCTGGATGTTTGCGTCTGTGCCTGTGTTATGCCTTGTTTATTTTCTTCTGAACCCAATCTTGTAATCATTGCTATCGTTGGCAGACCAAGATATCTCTCAATATCGGCTTCAGTCTTCAGCGTATCGTCCATGTATTCCAGCAAGAAAGCAATCCCTAAACCAATCATCAAGGAAACGATGAAAGCTATAGCCATATTCATTAAGACATTCGGTTCTACCGGTCCTGGCTCGATAAGTGGATTCACTTTGGCCTCATTCAGAATCGATACATTCTCCACATTAAATAGGTTAGGAATCTCATCCTTGAATACAAGTGAAATGGCATTCACGATTTCAGCGGCTCGCTGATACGAATTATCTCGAACGACAAGTGTCATCACCTGCGTATTATTGACAGAGCTCACATTAACCATCTTCAACAGCTCTTCTGCAGTAATATTGAACTGCGGATAATCTCTCGTAACAATATCAAGGATGGCTGGAGTCTTAATAATTTCCTTATACGTATTAATTAATTGAATATTAGTATTAATCTGGTTCAAATCAAGCTGTGCTGCTGCCGATTGTGTCGGTGTCTGGTTAACGATAATCTTAGTGGATGCTTCGTACACCGGATTCTTAATATACAGACTGTACACACCAGCAACACCGCACACCAAAACAACTATGCTAACAATCAGCCATAGTCTCTTCCTGACGATCTGAAAATAATCGCGAAGATCCAATTCTTGTGATGACAAGTGTAATTACCTCCAAGCTATTTCTGAAATATTTCGTTACTATATTACAGTACTTCCCTATTGGCAAAAAATTGCCTCCTCTCACCTACATGAGAGGAGGCTGTATACTATACTTTTTTATTTACTTACTTGAAGTTAATGGTACGGTAGATAATTACTGCTGCTTCAGCACGAGTTGCCGTATCGTTCGGGTTGAACTTACCAGCATTTCCGATAACCAAGTTATGATCTGCTGCAAATGCTACGCCATCTCTCAAAGATGCGCTGATCTTAGCAGCATCGGAGAATTGGCTGATTGCCGTTACATTCGTTGTTGCAGCTGGATTGATAGATTTCACTGCGCGGGAGATCATTGTTGCCATCTCTGCACGTGTGATAGTTGCATTAGGATCGAACTTAGCCGCACTGCGTCCAGTAATGATTCCTTTTTCTGCTGCAACTGCTACATATGGTGCATACCAAGCAGTTGAACTTACATCGCTAAAGCTTTGTACAGCTGAATTGTTCTCCAGGTTAAGCGCACGAATCAACATTTTAGCGAACTCTGCACGAGTTACATTGCTCTTCGGTGCGAATTTGCCTTCGCCTACGCCTTCAATCGCACCTTTTGCAGCTACGACTTGAATTTGTTTGCCAGCCCATGCTTGTACACTAGCAATATCCGTAAAGTTCACTTTATTCTCAAGCACTGCATAGGATGAGAAAGTATCACGTGGTTCTACGATGAACTCTCCATCAAGCACACCACCTTGGAATTGCAGGCTACCGTATACAAGCTTCGCTACGGACAGCAATTCTTTATCAAGACCATCAGTATTCTTAAGCGGAAGTTTAATGGTAATTGGTTGTTTGAATGTGCTTGTTGCTACACCGTTCACGCTAAGTGCAAATTCATACACATCCGAAGCCAATTTCAGTTTGGTAACAGAAGTTACAACTTCTGGTTTAGCGGTAGTTACTGTCAATGCAATAGCTGTGCTGAACTGACTTACAGGAATTGTTACGGTTACACCATTAAAGGTTACTGCGATATTCGCAATGCCGTTCGTCTTAGCTGCTTCAACAATAGCTTTGGACAACGGAACTTCAACAGTAGGCGCAGTGATCGTACCAAGATTCAATGTCAGCGTGAGGGCAGTACCTTCTTTACCGGCAGCTTTAGCTGCAGCAGCAAGATTAGCCAAGGCATTGATTGTATCGGTATCTACCAATTTCACAGTTGCTTTACCATCTACTACTTGTACCAGTTTAGATACATCATAAGTAGCCGCAGCTGCCAATTTCTGATCCACAGTTAATACAGGTGGAGTCGTTATGGAGCCGGAGCCGGAACCCGGAGTACTAGGATCAGTAATTGGTGTAGATGTCTTAAGATACGCGTTGTAGTAAGCTTTCGCCAGAACTAGCGCAGCTGCTTTTTCATTCTTAAGTGTTGATTCAACATTATTCTTGGTTGCTGAAATCATCTCTTTAGTAATCTTAAGTTCTGCTAGAGACGCTCTCAAGGAATAGTTGGCAGAACCAATGGTGCTATCGAGAACAATACCCTTCACTTTATTCGCGAGTTCACTGTTCGGATGAGCAATAAGATCAATCAGATCAGTTTCTGATTTTCCTTTTAGCAAGTTAATTAGCTTCTGTTCAACGCCGTTTGAACCAAAGATGAAGCTGTAAACTTCTTCAACCGAAAGATCTGTAACACCAGCTTGTTTACCGATTTCCTTCAGTAGCGCTTGATAAGCCTCATAATTAGGGGACTTCAGAATATCTGTAACTGCGGATAAATCCGGAGTATAGATAGACGATACTACTTCTAAATAGAAATCAAACAATGTAGATTTTTGTCCATCGCTGAGTTCAAGTTGAGCCAAAACAGGCGCGAAATCTTTTTCCAGTTGCTCACGTGAAAGACCTTGAAGCTCAGTACGGAAATCACGAAGCGTCTGCTTATCAGCATCAGTAAGCGTGCTATAAAGCTTCGTTGCGCGCTCCTTCAAGCTTGCAAAATCCACGCTAGTTGCAGCGGATGCTGTTCCAACGATCCCAAACTGAGCTGCCAATCCTTTGCTGCTAAGCGGAAGTCCTGCTACTGCAACCGCTGCCATGCTAACTGCTAATGTCGATACTACTAGTTTCTTTTTCAAAGTCACTAAATATCCACCTCTTTATATGTATTTAAATTCTCGTGTTACTATAGTCCTAGACTATTTCACCTTATGTCTACACTATTACGTATATCAACGATTCACCCAATAAAACCCATTCTACCACTATTAGGTAGATTAGTCAGCCCTTTCGGGAAAAAATCCCAAACAATTTGTGTCGATTCCTCCTTTTTTGTACGTGATTACCATGATTAACCTCACCATTTGCCACAATTTGCTGAGAGTTCTCGCGCATATAGTCGCGCATCTCAGGACCTAATTCTTTCTCTAAAACCACATAAGCAGCATTTAATCCAAAAGGACGATGAACACTGTCATGTGCATCAGAGGCCAACACATGTACTGCATTTCTACGACATAACTCCAGGGATAGCTTCTGAAGTTTACTCCCGAAGACGCCTGCAAGACTTTGTGCGGTTACCTGACCGAGTGATCCCAGTTCTATCAATCTTTCTAACTTAGAAGGATCGGCAGCTACTTCAGCATTACGCTCCGGATGGGCGATGACCGGAACGAACCCTTGAATGATCAATTCGTGACAGATTTCTTCCATGTTGCGTGGGACTCGTGAAGAAGGCATTTCTAGCAAAATATACCGCGAGTCTGCAAGACTTAGCAGTTGCCCCCGCTCCAGATCATCCAGTAAATCTCCGTACACTCTGATTTCCTGACCTGGAAGAACAAGCAGTGGATTGCCATGCTGACGAAGTTTCTCATTCATCAGATCCACCGCTTCTCTTATACTAGCGGAGTTATTCATATATTGACCGTTGGCGTGATGTGGTGTGGCAATGACGGATGTAATTCCGTCCCTATAGGCGTCTTGCGCCATGGCGAGAGCGGATTCCCAATCAGTAGCTCCGTCATCCATAAAGGGTAAGATGTGGCAATGGATATCTTTCATATGTTATCTATCGGTCCCTTCCCATAGAAAATT
This sequence comes from Paenibacillus sp. FSL K6-2859, assembly GCF_038008265.1. Taxonomy (NCBI): domain Bacteria; kingdom Bacillati; phylum Bacillota; class Bacilli; order Caryophanales; family Paenibacillaceae; genus Paenibacillus; species Paenibacillus sp. FSL K6-2859. The sequence goes on from NZ_JBBOYU010000001.1 coordinate 5,536,549, forward strand.
TAGTTTTACCCACAAAAAAATACAACCATTCCCAAATGGAATGGTTGCTTGATTGTAAATGAGTTCTTGTCTTAGGCTTCAGTAGGTTCCTCTTGCTGAGGTTCATTTCCATCTATTTCAGCATCCTCAGAATCTGGAGAGGAGAGAACATACCCGTCGATCAATCCCCAAAGCTCTTCTTTACCAAGGCCAATCTCTGAAGAGAATGGAATGAAATTATCCCCTGGCAGCACGCCAAGCTCCTGCTTCATGATCTTAATATGCTTTTGCCAGCGAGTCTTCGGAATCTTATCCGCCTTAGTCGCTACTACACACATAGGAAGATCATAATGCTTCAACCAGTCGAACATCATCTTATCATTGCTGGTCGGCGGATGACGCAGATCCACGATGAGCAGAACAAGCTTCAACGTATCACGCTCAGATAGATATTTTTCCACCATCTTGCCCCATGTCGCACGTTGTGTCTTCGACACTTTTGCATATCCGTAACCTGGAAAGTCAACAAAATACATGCTGCCTTCATTGATACGGTAATAGTTCATATGCTGGGTCTTACCTGGGGTGGAGCTTGTCCGAGCCAGATTCTTGCGGTTAATCATTCGGTTAATGAGGGATGACTTCCCTACATTGGAGCGCCCTGCCAGAGCAACCTCTGGCAAAGCATCATCAGGGTATTGATCAGGGCCAACGGCACTGATTATAAATTCGGCAATATTAACTTTCATAGGACTTCCTTTCTAATGCACACTACTCGGTGGCTCACTGCTAATTTCATTATGATGCTCAACTAACGCATGATGCAAGACCTGATCCATGTTAGATACTGGTATGAACTCCACATCATTACGCACGCTCTCTGGAATTTCTTTCAGATCACGTTCATTGTCTTTAGGAAGAAGGATCTTTTTATATCCGGCACGGTGTGCAGCTAGAGACTTCTCTTTCAGTCCACCGATCGGCAATACACGTCCACGTAGAGTGATCTCACCAGTCATGGCCACATCCTTCGAAACATAACGCTTCGTAAGTGCGGAGATCAATGCGGTAGCAATCGTAATCCCTGCAGACGGGCCATCCTTCGGAATCGCACCTTCAGGAATGTGGATATGAATATCAATCTTCTCATAAAAATCAGGCTGGAGCCCCAGCTCCTCCGCCTTCGAACGTGTATAACTGAAAGCGGCCTGCGCTGACTCCTTCATTACATCGCCCAGTTGTCCAGTAAGTGTCAGCTTGCCCGTTCCCTGCACAACAGTCACTTCGATCAGCAGCGTATCGCCACCAACCTCAGTCCAGGCCAGTCCAGTTACTGTGCCAATCTGATCTTCAAGCTCCGCCATACCGTAACGGTACTTCGATGCACCTAAGTAATCCTTGATGTCATCCGGCAGAATGACTACACTTTCTTTTTCCTTGGACACTATCTGTTTCGCGGCTTTGCGGCATAACGCTGCAATCTGCTGCTCCAAATTACGCACACCGGATTCACGAGTATATTCGCGCACGATACGTAGTAAACTGTCGTCTTCAATGATCAGCTGATCTTCTGCAAGACCATGATTCTTCTTCTGCTTCGGCAAAAGATAACGGCTACCGATCTGCAATTTCTCCAGTTCCGTATAACCCGGTATAAACAGCATTTCCATCCGATCAAGTAGCGGACGCGGAATGTTATGCACAACATTCGCTGTTGTAACAAACATAACGTTCGATAAATCAAACGGTAACTCTACGAAATGGTCACTGAACGTATTGTTCTGTTCCGGGTCCAGTACCTCAAGCAATGCGGAGGATGGGTCGCCACGGAAATCTGCAGCCATTTTATCAATTTCATCTAGCAGAATAACCGGATTAATCGTCCCTGCCGTCTTCATCCCTTGAATGATTCGGCCTGGCATTGCCCCCACATAAGTCCGGCGATGACCACGGATCTCCGCTTCATCACGCACACCGCCAAGCGAAATGCGAACGAACTTACGATTAAGTGAACGGGCGATGGAACGAGCGAGTGAGGTTTTACCCACACCTGGAGGCCCTACAAGACATAGGATCGGACCTTTTAGCTTCTTCACCAACTGCTGAACAGCTAAATACTCCAATACCCGCTCCTTTGGTTTCTCCAAACCGTAGTGGTCCTCATCGAGTACTTGCTCTGCCTTCTTAATGTCGAGGTCATCTTCTGTCTGTTCATTCCAAGGAAGACCCAGCAGCCAATCCACATAGTTGCGAATGACGCCACCTTCCGCTGAGCTCACTGGCATTTTTTCCAGACGATCGATTTCCTTCTCCATCTTCTCTTTCACGCGTTCCGGCAAATTCTTCTCTTCCATGAGATTCCGCAGTTCTTCCGCTTCTCCCACCCGGCCTTCCTTCTCGCCGAGTTCTTTCTGGATCGCTTTCATTTGCTCGCGCAAATAATATTCCTTCTGCGTCTTCTCCATCTGCTTCTTCACACGCTGATTGATCTTGCGTTCAAGCTCCAGCACTTCACGCTCATTATTAAGAATATCAAGAAGCTTCTCTAGCCGTTTACTGACATCAATCGTCTCTAGAATTTCTTGCTTATCCTTAATTTTTAGCGATAAATGACTCGTAATAACATCCGCAAGACGACCGGGCTCCTCAATATCGGATACAGCAGCCAGTGTCTCTGGTGTCACTTTTTTGGATAACGTTATATAGTGTTCGAACTGATTAAGTACTGTACGCATCAGCGCGTCACACTCTTGATCGCCATCTTCCTCTTCTGGTAGCTCGCGCGCCATAACCTCATAATACTCATCATTATCGATATAATTAATAATTTCGGCTCGTTCTACACCCTCAACCAGTACACGAATCGTACCGTTTGGCAGCTTCAGCATTTGCCGCACATTCGCGACAGTACCGACCCGAAAAATATCGTCCTGACCAGGCTCTTCAATATTCACTTCCGACTGTGAACACAGAAGAATTAAATTATCTTCAACCATAGCTTTTTCTAGTGCCCGAACTGACTTCTCACGGCCCACATCCAAGTGAAGAACCATGCTTGGGTACACAAGAAGACCTCTTAGCGGTAATAAAGGAAAACGACGACCTTTTGTTTTATTTGTCATCATCGCTTTCGCACCTCCCATGGCTCTCAATTAATCTCATATGAATTCATTCTAACAAAAGCAGCCCCAAAACACCAACAAAGTACTTGCAATTTAAGAATAAACAACCTTATTATCCTTAAAAAACAGCAACGTTTCTCAAAGAAATGTAAGGATTATGGAAAGTGTGAATTTATACTTTAAAAAAGGAAGCAGCAGACACGCCTGCGGCTCCCTTTATATTCCAGCGGCAAGTCTCGATTTACTTATCGAAACTATAACACACCCTAGCTTACATTCCAGGTAATATTTAAAGCTTAACCCTTTGCAGACTCTCCAGCGGCATCGGCCTTCAGAAGCGAAGGTGCTGCAGAGAATAGCTCACCAGCTACTGCAGGAAGCCTTACATCTGCTGTATCAGCACCAAACAGATGACGGAAGACCTCATCCACCGTTTCCATAGGAATGACGCGTAGTGGGGCGAGGTCAGCGAATAGGGACTGCCAATTTTCTTTTGGAATAAGCACCGTAGTAGCTCCCGCCTGAAAAGCAGCCTCCACCTTCGCAATTACACCACCAACAGGCTTCACACGGCCATGTATACCTATCTCACCAGTGATCGCTACGGTATTATCCACGGGAAGACCACGAATGGCGGAGACAATAGCCACTGCCATCGCAACCCCTGCTGAAGGTCCGTCAATGGGAGTTCCACCTGGAAAGTTCACATGCAGATCATATCGGTCCGGTTCCAGATTCATGGTGCGCAGTACGGTCAATACGTTCTCCACGGAGCCTTTAGCCATGCTCTTTCTCCGAATTGTACGAGAACCTCCGCCAATCTCTTCCTCATCTACCACTCCGGTTACGTTCAGTCTACCTTGACCGTTCTGCGCAGGTGCTGCGGATACTTCGATCTCGAGCAAGGTGCCCATTCCCGGTCCATACACTGCAAGTCCGTTAACTAATCCAATCTGTGGCGCCGAAGGAATTTTGCGCTCTGTTCGAAGTGGCAGCTGGCTACTGCCTGCTACCCATTCTACATCAGCAGCATTAAGCGTATCTCTCTGCTCCGTTAGCGCTAATCCAGCTGCGAGCTGAATCATATTGACTGCCTCCCGGCCATTTGTTGCATATTGCTGCACAACAGTGACTGCATCCGGGCTTGGCTTCAGTCCGATCTTCTGTATCGCGTCACGCGCGATGACCGCAATCTCATCCGGCAATAGCGGACGGAAATAAATCTCCATGCAGCGTGAACGCAGTGCTGGAGAGATCTCATCCGGGGAACGCGTAGTCGCGCCAACTAAACGGAAATCAGCAGGTAATCCATTTTGAAAAATATCATGAATATAAGCCGGAGTATTATTGTCCTCCGAATTATAATACGCGCTCTCTAGCAGCACCTTCCGGTCCTCCAGCACCTTTAGCAGCTTGTTCATCTGAATGGGGTGAAGCTCACCGATCTCATCCAAAAAAAGAATCCCGCCATGTGCTTTTGTCACCGCGCCCGGCTTCGGTTGCGGCACGCCTGCCACACCCATAGCTCCGGCACCCTGATAGATAGGATCATGCACCGATCCGATTAACGGGTCAGCAATACCTCGCTCATCAAAACGAGCGGTTGTCGCATCGATTTCAGTGAATTTGGCATCGTTTTTAAAAGGGGATAGCGGATTGCGCTTTGCCTCTTCCATGACCACCCGTGCCGCTGCAGTCTTGCCGACTCCCGGCGGACCATAAATAATCACATGCTGCGGATTAGCACTGCATAATGCGGCCTTCAGGGCGCGCAGCCCGTCTTTTTGCCCGACAATATCTCCAATAGAAGCCGGCCTAGTTTTCTCCGACAAGGGTTTGGTTAATGAAATCATACGCATTTTCCGTAGTTTATCCAGTTCTTTACGCGACTCTCGGTCTACCGCCGTCTTGTTTGTCTTCTGACCCCGCAGCAGATTCCAAAAGTATACGCCGATAACCAGCGCGAAAAAGAGCTGCACGATCATCACAACTATACTTAATTCCATAGGTCATCCTCCTGTTTCGTTCAGTCTACCTTTCCACCTTTGGCTACTATTAGGTAGTATAGCCGTTTCGGTAATTAGTAAACGCACAAATGAGGATTTGTTGAATTGTTGGTGTAGGACAGTCGGTGGAGTCCTGAGATTTAGTAACAAACTTGTTTGAATGGGGGGAAGTAACTTGATTAGTCTGGGTTCCTCGGTAATGATAATTATCTTAATAAACTGAACTCACTAAGTACGCAAAGTAACCTTATTAATTTATTTCGCTAAATATCTACTCATTTGCTCAGTTATGACCCAATTAGCAAGAACTATAGGGAAAACCTCCCTATAGTTTGAAGAAAGTAGTCCCAATGAAGGGCTTATAGGGAATTTTTCCCCATATTACGTTGATTCAAGTAAAAACAGCTACTTATAGTGAATTTATAAGGAGGTTTTCCATATAAACTCACTTTTCGAGCAAAATCGGTCTATTTATAGGGAGATTTTCCCTATAACAGGAATGCGATCATAGTTACCTTTGAAGTGAGCATCTGTACACCGATTCACCTTGCAAATCGTATTCACAATTTACGCCGAATGCCTACTTTAGCTAATTGGATTGCTACTTGTATCAAATCTAATTAGATACTGTAACTGTAGTATTTGTCTATATGGGTAAAGTAACTTGATTAGTCTTGGCTCCTCAGTAACGGAAATTATCTTAATACAATGAATTCACTAAGTACGCAAAGTAACCTTGTTGAAATATTTCGGTAAATATCTATTCGTTTGCTCGGTTATGACCCCGAACTATAGGGAAGAACTCCCTATAGTTCGAGAAGGGCGATCCCAATGAGGGGCTCATAGGGAATTCCTCCCTATAATTCGTCGGTTTTACGTACAAACAGCTACTTTTAGCGAATTTATAGGGAGGTTTTCCGTATAATCTCACTTTTCGAGCAAAATCGGTCTATTTATAGGGAGATTTTCCCTATAACAGGCATACAATCATAGTTACTTTTGAAGTGCAGCTCTTTCTCACAATACACTCATCCCTAACTACTCCCCTTAACTTATGCTAATCAATCCCAGTAAAATAAGACATCCCGAGCTAACTCATAACCTACATTTCTAACGCCATTTTCCCTTTTCACGGCTTTCAGCCAGCCTTTCTCGCATAATCTCATAAGCATCAATCGTACCGTTTTAGGATCTAGCGCGAAATAATCTGCTATATCTTTAAGTCGAACTACACCCGCTTTTCCAGCTATATATCGGATAATTTCTTTCTCCGTGAGAGTTGCTCCACCACTCGGTGCACTTACAATTTGGTAGCGGCTTAACGCCAATCTTAGCAACGTAACGCATAGCTCAGGGCGCTGTTCCACATCGTCGTAGGCAAATGAGATTACTTGGTAACCCATTCCGTACAGAAACGTCTCACGATTTAGCTCATTACAATACTTCAGCCTGTCCATGTCTCTTACATGTGCTGCATATCCTTTGATCTCAAACAATAATTTTACGGGTCCTGGCAAGAAAGCAAAGTCAGCAAAATAAGATCGCCCGCGCCAATCCAGCACCTCATACTCCGGATGTAGATCAGCGAAATCCCCACGAAGCGCCCACCATACATTCTGTAAAAACATCTCTTCGGCATGACGATGCCCTCTCTCTAGCCTTCCTCGTCTTTCCCCAGTCCTGCTTGCTAGATGTTTCTCAATAAACGCTTCATGCGCTTGTTCATAGTTCATTCGATGTTCCCCCTTATTCATTCGTCCTTCCCCACACTAATTAATTCCACGCAAAAAAAACGCCCCATTCCCACCACCGGATATACCGGGGTGTAACAGGGCGTTCTTCGCCACTTATTATGAATTGAATCATTAATTCGTAAAATACCAGTTACTTCGATTGCACCGGAGGTGCAAGGTTAGCATGAGCGCGGCCTGGGATTTCACCAGTCTCCTCATACGCTACAACGATCGCATCAATTTCCTTCTTCAGCTCATTCACTAGTTCCGCTTCAGGCACCTTACGAATCATCTGACCGTAACGGAACAACAACCCTTCCCCACGGGCACCAGCAATACCAATATCTGCTTCACGCGCCTCACCAGGGCCATTAACGGCACAGCCGAGCACGGATACTTTAATAGGCACCTTAAGCTTCGAAATGTATTCTTCCACCTCATTAGCGATGGAGAAAAGATCGATATCGAGTCGTCCGCAAGTCGGACAAGAAATGAGTGTAGCCGCGTTAGAGATCAGACCGAAGGTCTTCAGCAGCTCGCGTGCCACCTTAACTTCTTCCACTGGATCAGCGCTAAGCGAGATACGCAGGGTGCTGCCGATGCCCATAGAGAGCAGTGCACCGATACCTGCGGAGCTTTTTACTGTACCGGCAAACAAGGTGCCGGATTCTGTAATCCCGAGGTGCAGCGGATAAGGAATGACTTCCGCAGCCTGACGGTAAGCCTCGATGGCCATAGGCACATCGGATGCTTTTAAGGAAACGATAATGTCGTGGAAATCCAGCTCTTCCAGAATGCCAATATGGTACAGCGCACTTTCTACCATAGCTTCTGGAGTCGGGTATCCGTATTTCTCCAAGAGATGATTCTCCAAAGAACCGGCGTTTACACCAATCCGAATCGGAATTCCTTTTTCTTTACAAGCTTTAACTACTGCTTCTACCTTCTCCCGACGACCGATATTCCCCGGATTAATCCGGACTTTATCGATGCCGTTCTCAATAGCCATCAGCGCGAGCTTATAGTTAAAATGAATATCCGCTACGAGTGGGATATGAATCTGCTTCTTGATCTCCTTAATCGCGGCGGCTGCCTCTTCATTGTTGACAGTAACGCGTACCAGTTGGCAGCCTGCTTCCTCAAGCCGTAAAATTTCGGCTACAGTAGCCTCCACATCAGCTGTTTTGGTTGTACACATGCTTTGAATCGCAACCTCGTTGTTTCCCCCAATAATGAGCCCGCCAACATTGACAGGACGGGTTTGGTGTCTCAAGAACATGATTTTTCTCCCCCATAACGCCAAAGCTCCACCCCTTCGCAACCGCTAGTGAAGCGGGATAAGCGGAAGAAAGGTGGAGACAGTGACATGTATTGTTAAGGTAAGCGACTTACGCGCTTTCCTCTTTCTTCTTGTCTTTCTTAAGGTTCAATTCAGGCAAAGCCTTCTCTTGAACGACCTGCTCCGTGATCACACAATCCCTAATGTCATCACGTGAAGGCACTTCATACATCACATCAAGCATGATGCTCTCAATAATCGCGCGCAGTCCACGGGCTCCCGTATTGCGTTTGATCGCTTCCTTGGCAATCGCTTCGAGTGCCAGCGGTTCGAACTTCAGCGCTACGTTATCCATTTCCAGCAGCTTGATATATTGTTTAGTGAGTGCATTCTTAGGCTCGGAAAGGATACGCACCAGCGTATTCTCATCAAGCGGCTCCAAAGTCGAGATCACTGGCAGACGGCCTACAAATTCAGGGATTAGTCCGAATTTGAGCAAGTCTTCAGGCAATACCATCGACAAATATTCGCCAGGCCCCAGATCCTTTTGTCCTTCAACCGCTGCGTTGAAGCCAATGACTTTTTTACCGATACGGCGTTTAATCATTTGCTCCAGTCCGTCAAAGGCACCGCCCACGATGAACAAGATGTTCGTCGTGTCGATTTGAATAAACTCCTGATGAGGATGCTTACGTCCACCTTGTGGAGGTACAGAAGCAACCGTTCCTTCCAGAATCTTCAAAAGCGCCTGCTGTACACCTTCACCGGATACGTCACGGGTAATGGACGGGTTCTCGGATTTACGTGCCACTTTATCAATCTCATCAATATAGATAATGCCGCGTTCGGCTTTCTCCACATCATAATCTGCCGCTTGAATCAGCTTAAGCAGAATGTTCTCAACATCCTCGCCGACATAACCAGCCTCCGTTAAGGAAGTAGCATCAGCAATCGCAAATGGAACGTTGATAATCTTCGCCATCGTCTGTGCGAGCAAAGTTTTACCCGAACCGGTTGGACCAAGCAAAAGAATATTACTCTTCGTCAGTTCAACATCTTCGATCTTACTCTGGCTGTTCACACGCTTATAGTGATTGTAAACCGCAACAGACAGCGATTTCTTCGCTTGCTCTTGACCGATTACATATTGATCCAAAATATCGCGGATTTCCTTTGGTTTCGGAATATCCTTCAGATCAAGCTCTTCTTCATGACCGAGCTCTTCTTCCACAATTTCCGTGCAAAGCTCGATACATTCGTCACATATATAAACGCCCGGTCCTGCTACAAGCTTACGAACCTGCTCTTGTGATTTGCCGCAAAAAGAACATTTCAATTGCCCTTTTTCATCATTAAATTTAAACATCTAACCACCCCTTTAAGATTTCATCGGTGAAGAAAGAACCTGGTCAATAAGCCCATATTCCTTGGCTTCTTCCGCACTCATGAAGTTATCGCGGTCTGTGTCCCGTTCGATTTTTTCAAGGGGCTGACCTGTGCGATCTACATAAATTTGATTCAACTTCTGTTTCGTCTTGAGGATCCAGTCGGTATGAATCCAAATGTCAGACGCTTGACCTTGAACACCGCCGAGCGGTTGATGAATCATAACTTCGCTGTTAGTCAGCGCGTATCTTTTGCCCGGAGCCCCAGCTGTCAGAAGGAGCGATCCCATGCTTGCCGCCATCCCTACACAAATGGTTGAAACATCCGGTTTGATGTATTGCATCGTATCGTATATACCCATGCCGGCTGTTACTGAACCACCGGGTGAGTTGAGGTACAAGTGAATGTCCTTCTCGGGATCATCTGCTGCAAGGAACAGCAGTTGAGCAATAACCAGATTGGCGACATCATCGTCAATCGCACTGCTTAAGAAAATAATGCGATCCTTGAGCAATCTGGAATAGATATCGTATGAACGTTCTCCACGACTTGTTGATTCCACAACCATTGGTACCAGACTCATGCCACCAACCTCTTTTCTCTATACAGATTAGTCTTATCGTTTCAAAAATATTTTAACACGTTCACGGCCCGATGTCATTTTTTCACTACAGCAGACCTGTCCACTGCTTGTGATAGTGAAGTCATCACGCCAATTTCCTTAATACCATACGCTCATACGGATACCTATGTAATCACATATATCTGTGCCCGAGGATAAAAATAAGGCACGTAACGAAACTTACGTGCCTTATCATATCTGTATGGAGGCCGATTGCTCGGCCGTTCTAGGTAGTTTAAAAAATCTTACTCAGCTTTAGCGTCTTCAGCAGCTGGTGCTTCTTCTACTGCTTCAACTTCTACACTATTGCTAACAAGGAAATCAATGGTTTTGCGCAAAGAAAGTTCTTCGTTCAAGCTGCTCAGTGAACCGTTAGCTGCCAAGATGCTGCGAATTTCTTCTGGAGTACGTTTGTAAGCTTCAGCCATAGTAGCCAACTCTTCGTTAACTTCTTCTTCAGAAACTTCAATGTTCTCTTGTTTAGCGATAACTTCCAGTACCAGGTTGTTGCGAACGCGTTTTTCAGCATCGCCTTTCATTTGGTTCTGCAAGTCTTCACGAGTTTGACCGGAGAAGCTAAGGAACATATCCATGTTCATACCTTGTTGACGAAGACGAGTGTCGAAGTCACGAACCATGTTCTCAACTTCGCTGTTGATCATGGCTTCAGGGATCTCAACTTCAGCGTTTGCTGCTGCTTTATCAACAACTGCGTTCTCGCGAAGGCCTTTCAGTTCATCCTGTTTACGGGATTCGAGCTGAGCTTTCAGATCTGCTTTGTACTCTTCCAAAGTTTCGAATTCACTTACATCTTTAGCGAACTCATCATCGAGTGCAGGAAGTTGTTTGCGTTTGATTTCGTGCAGTTTCACTTTGAATACTGCTTTCTTACCCGCAAGGTTCTCTGCATGGTATTCATCAGGGAAAGTAACTTCAACATCTTTGAAATCTCCAGTGGACATTCCCACTACTTGCTCTTCAAATCCAGGAATGAAGGAGTTGCTGCCAAGTTCAAGAGAATGACGCTCAGCTTTTCCGCCTTCGAACGGTACGTCATCAACATATCCGTCAAAATCGATCACAGCGATGTCGCCGTTAGCTGCTGCTTCTTCTTCAACTACTACGAGTTCAGCATGACGCTCTTGCAGACGAGCAAGCTCAGCGCTCAGCTCTTCTTCAGTCACTTCAGCTTTTTGTACTGGAACTTCCAGACCTTTGTAATCGCCGAGCTTCACTTCAGGTTTAACCGTGATCTTCGCTTTGAAGATAAAGGATTGACCCTTAGCAAATTGCTCAATATCAACTTCAGGACGGTCTACAGGGAAGATGTCAGTTTGTTCAACGGCTTCACCATAAGCTTCAGGAAGAAGAATGTCGATTGCATCTTGGTACAAGCTTTCTACACCAAAACGGGATTCAAAGATCGGGCGTGGCACTTTACCTTTACGGAAGCCTGGTACGTTAGCTTTCTTAACGACTTTGTTAAAAGCTTTATCAAGTGCTGCTGCAACGCGTTCTGCGTCAACTTCTACTTCAAGAACTCCAAGGTTCTTCTCTATTTTTTCCCATGTTGCTTTCATATTATACTTTTCCCTCCAAAATATAGGTTCACAAGTTTACTTCAAAAAATGATACAATCCACGCACAGAATAACCATTATATTATATACAACATTACTTTATTTATCAAGTAGAGAAGTCTTTACAAAACCCTTGAGCGCACGATATGCCCCCTCAAATTGAAAGCGCATGCCGTCGGTAATGCCGTACATTCCGCGAGTCTCCTCCTCTTGCCGTGTACCGTTTAAGCTCTCAGATACAAACTGGTGTAACGCCCCCGCCCAAATATCTAGTAGCGCGTCTTCCCCATCCAGTATTTTCCGATACTCTTCCGATCCATAAATCGACATGACGAACTGGCCCCAGAGCTCCTGTGCAAAATAATACAGCGTAGGCTCGTGTACCTCCGCCTGCTCGGCTACCCGCTCGAGCACCTGACTCACCTGTGGTGGAAAATCCTCTGTCTGCAGCGGCACACTTTCAATCTCTACAATTGCTGTTTCGTGACCACGAATCAGATTCACTGTTCCCTGCATCCCACGCCGCCGAAGGGTCTGCAGGGTCCGAAATTGCAGCAGCGGGTGAACATTATCCCCCTGCAGCCATGCCGTCAGCGCCTCATCGACTCCGCCGCCTTCCAGATATGAAAGCTGCTCTAGTGCTAGGATTGTCGCCTCTGACAGCGGCTCATTCATTATCCGCTGCAGCAGCTTTTGAGGATACCCCGCATCCTCAGTCATTTTTGATTTGGCCAAGAGACGGGCCATATCTTCTTCCCTTAAATCTTCGTCTTCGGGGTGAACGGCTCCTTCTGCATCTCCATTCTGAGAGGCATAAGGGAAAGCTGTTTCGAGCCATTCCAGCAGAGACCGCCATTCCTCGTAATTCCGCTCTTCCTGTCCTTGACACTGCAACAAAAAACGCAGCAGCTCCATCGCTTCCCCGTATCGTTCACTCTCCAGCATCACCGTAAGCTGGATTTGATAATAGTCCAGTGTCTTGGGAAACAGGACGATATTCTCTTTTGTGGCGGGGGAATCTGAATCTTTAATGAGGGCACCTCCTTATAGCTAATTATGTGAATTGAATTCTAAAACGTCATAAATGTTATTAAGACCTTAAGCTTCATCCGAAACTTAATAATTGTAGATTATAGCATACCCCGTACTCTTTTTAAAAAACAGCTTGAAAAACATCGGCATACATGATATGATAAATCCTGCTTGCTTTTCAGCCAGCAATCATGTCCCGGTAGCTCAGCTGGATAGAGCATGCGCCTTCTAAGCGCACGGTCAGGGGTTCGAATCCCTTCCGGGACGTCAGAGTAACAGCCTTCCTTCGGGGAGGCTGTTTTTGCGTTCAGGGGATGTGAAGCACGGAGGTTCGTCGGAGTATAGGCATCGAAAGCATACGCTTCGCAGTCAGCCCTTTGGGGCTGTATCCCGCTCTGGACCCGTTAACAACCTTCCTTCGGGGAGGCTGTTTCTGCGTTCAGGGAGAAAGACATTCGACACGAGTGCTAGAAAAACAGGAGCTGAAATCATCGTTCTTCAGATGAGACTTAATAAAAACCAGACAGTTAGGTTCGTTGAACAGTTTGTGCTAGGTGGCCAGGCTAGTGCGGATACAGTTGATGCTTCTCGGAGTTAATTGCGGTGCGTATAGGATGGGTACGTTCAGGGCACTAGGTTTATAGAGTAACTTCGGCAATTGTTCTGGTGCGGATACAGTTGATGTTTCTCGGAGTTACTTGAAGTGCGTGTAGGCTGGGTACGTTCAGGTACTTTCTAGTGTAGAACTCTCCTAGGACCAGATCGAAAAGGATTATATTATCCTAGCTAGACTGTAACTATAGGGAAATCCTCCCTATAAAATTGCCTAGAATCGCTAAAAATCAAGCTTTATAGGAATTTCTACCCTTAATAATACTCAAAATCCCTATCTATGATCAAAACATAGATATTATAGGGAGGATTTCCCTATATAAACATTAGAGACCATAGAGCGTCGAATTATAGGGAGATATTCCCTCTATGCGAATACTCAACAAACAATCCATAAGCAATCAAGCAATCCCCGAATCGGTCAGCATTCGCATGTCCCCATTAACACCCCCGAATCCACCAACACTCCGCAAGTTTTCATTTACAATTCATGAGCAACTCGCCAATTTCACTAGGTTGAGCGTAATCATTCAATCACAGAAGATCTGCATATCCAAAATTAACGTAGCTAGTTTTCTCTCCATTAAAAAGCTCCCAGATAAAATCTCAAAAAGCTGTTCTAAGCGAACGCTAACATTCCCTTAGAGCAGCTTTTCGAAATAAAAGCCTACAGGTTTCCCCCGTAGACCCCAGTTCATTATTTGCGGCGATTGCTAAGCCACAGCGGAAATCGAAATGCAAAATTGATAAACAGAACTACAAATACAAGTACCGCTGCCGACTTATCAGCAATTTGACGCGCATCTTCTACAATCGCCTCGGATTGTACATACCAAAGGTGTACGGCCAGCGTCTCACCCGGAGAGAACAGATTGAAATCCCACATTTCGCCCGAGGTACTGAGACCAGCGGTAAGGATAATAACCGCAGACTCCCCGAAGGCGCGTCCAGCAACGAGACAAATCCCAGTAACAATGGCAGACATTGCAACGGGTAGAACTACCGTGCGGATCACGTGGAATTTAGTCATCCCAAGCGCATAACCAGCCTCGCGGATGTCCCCAGGTACAGCACGTACCGCTTCCTCTGTCACTCGCGCAAGCATAGGTAGATTCAGCAGCGCCAAGCTGACGCCTCCGCCAAGAATCGTCAGACCGACATCGAAATATTCTGCAAAAATTGCAAGTCCGAGCATACCGAACACAATCGATGGAACCGATGACAGAGATTCTACGCAAATACGTAGTGCCCCTGTAAATTTATTATCTGGGGCATACTCAGCCATATAGATTCCCGCACCCAAACCAATGGGAACGGAAATAATCAGCGAGATGAACAAAATGTAAAAGGAGTTAAACAATACCGGGCCAATCCCACCACCTGCGTCAATCTCTTCAGGCTGTTTAATCAGGAAATCGGGCCGAAGTGCCGGTAAACCTTTACTAAGAATCGTGAAGAGCAGCCAGAAGATCAGCAGCATGACTAAAGCCCCAAGGGTATAAAACCCTATGGTCGCAATTTTATTGTTTCTTTGAGCACGCGCTGTATGCTTTGTACTTGCGAATCCGTTCACGCTGCATCCCTCCTTTTTCTACCCAGCACGCGGATGATCAGAATTAATACAAATGATATTACTAGCAAAAGAAATGCCATCATATGTAATGCATAGTTCCAGGTAGAGTCAAACTCTACATTGGAGATTTGCATAACGATGTTACTAGTCAGCACCGATGCTGGCGTGAATAACGTCTTCGCCAATTGCGGTGTATTCCCGATAACCATAACTACAGCCATCGTCTCACCTACAGCACGAGTCATACCTAGAATAACTGCAGAGATAATCCCCCGGCTGGCCGCAGGCAGGATTACACGCATGATGACCTGTAAACGGGTAGATCCAAGAGCATATGCTGCATCCCGATATTTGCGCGGCACAGAGACAATGGCATCATCACTGATTCGGCAAATGGTTGGCAGTACCATTAAGGCGAGCACAAGTGCAGCGGCTAACAAGCCATCGCCTAAGCTCTCCCCGCTAATTCTGCGTAAGAAAGGAAGTAATACCGTTAAGCCTATATATCCGTAAACAATTGAAGGAATACCTACCAATAAATCCAGCACTGGACGAATAAAAGTCTTCATCCATTTTGGGGCAATCTCTGCACAAAGTACTGCCATCCCTACCGAGATAGGAACTGCGATCAGCAGCGTTAATGCAGTTAGTGAAAGTGTATTTACAATGAAGGCAGCCGCTCCAAAAGAATCCTCTTCCGGCGTCCAGTTAAAGGAAAAGAAAAAGTCCGCAGGCGAGAGATGGCCGAACAGAAGCATAGCCGTTTTGCCGATAAATAGAATTACAAGTCCAAGCACAAAGCAAAGCGCAAGAATGCTGAATAAAAAATAAAACTTAAACAATTTGTTACTAAACAAATGTCTACCGTGACGTTTGGAGTTAGCGCTAACCTGCGTTACGCTCTCTTTTCCCCTAGTTGCCAAGCCGTGGACTGGTGCCCCCATACTTTCCCTCCTGTAAGCGGCCACCCCCGTATCAAGATCGGAGCTGGCCGCTGTTACCGTTCAATATGATCTTCAGATGATATTAGCCCTTCATTGCTGCGATCGGAATAAATTTAAGCTTTTTCAGGGAACCTTGTTGGAACTTCTTGCTTTGTACGTATTCGATAAATTCTTTTGTTGCGCCAGTAGGTTGGCCTTTAGTCATGTAGTAACCATAAGCCCAGATCTTATAAGATCCATTGATTACGTTGTCTGTAGTAGCAGCTACACCGTTGTGTTTAACAGCTTTTACGTCGCCACTTACATATACAAGGTCGATATAACCGATGGAGTTAGGAGTTGTTCCAACGGCAGTCTTCATGTCACCGGATGAACCTGTTTCTTTATAGTTTTTAGCTTTTTTAACGATATCTCCGCCATCCAAAGCTTTAGCTTGATAGTTAACGCGTGTACCGGAACCGAAAGAACGAGTGATAACCACGATGTCAGCATCTGCACCGCCTACTTCTTTCCAGTTCGTGATTTTACCTGCATAAATGCCTTTAAGCTGTTCAGTTGTAAGGTTATCTACGCCAACATTTTTGTTCACGATTGTAGCAAAAGGAATAACAGCTACTTTGTTTGCTACCTGTCCGTCAAAAGCTTTGAAGCCTGGTACGTCTATGCTAGCATCCCAGTCGCAAGCGCCGATATCAGCGATGCCTTTTTTAACAGCTTGAGGTCCAGTTACTGAACCTTTACCGGAGGCTGCGATTTTTACTTTAGGGTGCAGCTTCTGGAATTCTTTTGCCGCTTGAAGCGTCAATGGAAGAAGTGCGGTCGAACCGTTAACTGTGATTTTACCTTTAAGTGAATCGGCTGCTGCTGCAACCCCTGCGAAAGATGCGGTTACCGCAATTACAGCCGTTAGAGCCGTTACTGTTAGCTTTTTGAAAATCTTCATTTGTATTATTTCTCCTCTCGGCTCTACGCCGTTAAATATAATTAGGAAATTTATTATTTCGACAGTTGCAATGCTTTACCGCCTTGAACCACCCATACACCGCCGTCACTTACGATAGCAAGCTTGCTTCCATCATTTGAAACAGCTACTTCAGATACATCCTCAGTGGAGCGGAACAGTTCAGTCTTAGCTCCATTGTTATCAATGGAATAGACTACTGTGCTTCCATCTGCCGCTGAACCTGCTACAACCAAGCCGTTCTTAACGCCAGTAGACCAAGTTACTTCAACATCAAGTGCAATGTTGCTGCTTGTTCCGTCTGCTTTTACAACCTTCAATGTGTTAGCTGCATTACCCTCAGCATCTGCACTCAGGTAAACGACGCTACCATCTGCAGAAATTTCAGGGTACAGTTTGTTATCCGGTGTAGTTGTCAGTGCAGCGGGTTTAGCATCTTTCGTAGCCAGGTCAAGCTTGTAAAGCTGCTCTCCAGCAGAGCTGAAGTCAACAGTAAGGGAATCTTCTGTGCTGTCTGCATCGTTTTTAGCAACACCCGTCAGGTTAACGATATAAACGGCGCTCTTTTCGTCAGCGGAAATGCGCAGTTCGGATTTATTTTCTACTTTGTCCGCCAATACGGATTTAACTTCACCAGTGTCTACTGAGATTTTTGCGATTTTCTCTTGCTTGTCACCTTGGACGAAGTAAATATTTTTACCATCATTTGACCAAACCAGATCCGTTTTTACACTATTGTCCGTACCAAGCAGCTTAGTAGCTCCGCTAGACAGGTTAATCAGATTCAACAAACCCGTCTCATCATTGAAAGCTCCCCATTGCCCATCCGGCGACACTGCAAAATCCACTGCACTGTCATTGGATGAAAATACTTCGTAGTTACCTGGCTCAGTGCTGAACTTGATAAGTTGAGCAGATTCAGCATCACTTTTGTTCGCAATCAGACTTCCAGCTGCTGTCCAGTGCAAAGTATCAAACAATCCTTCAGGACGGGCAAAGCTTAGAATCGTGCTAGCATCAGCATCCAGTTCTCCACCTAATGCATAAACTAACTTAGAAAGCTCTACATAGGTTTTACCGTTATAAAATACTGGAGCAACTGTGAACGTCTCGGAATTACCATCTACTTGATAGCTCTTTGAGCCTGTTTTGAGCTTCACATTATGTAATCCCTTGCTGTCATTAAGTTCAAACCCGCCAGCTCCAAGTACTAACTTAGCTCCAATTTCACCAGTTACCTGATTCAGCGAGTACAGCTTGTAACCACTGCTATTAATGGTGTTAAACACAATCGGCGTACCATTTACATTCCAAGTAGCTGTACCTTCTTTAACTGCTGTTTTTGCAGCGGTTTGATTGGTAGCTACAGATTTTACATTACTGCCGATGCTAGCTGCAGATACACTCCCAACGCTTACTGTTGCAAGAAGTGCTGAAGCCAACGTTGCGCTAATCCATTTACTGTTTTTCAATTAGATTCACCCTTTTCGTATAGGTAACTGCTAATGTCATTTTCGTCTACAATTGTCAACTCTGTTGCAGAGGAATGTAATGGAAATATTAACTATAATTATTTTTTTGAAAAAGTAGGTATATTAGCGTACTAGACTGCTAAATTCAGATAAACCAAATGGACTAGACACGAAAAAGCCTCATGGGGGAAAACTCTGCGGGGTGCAGTAGCTTTTACTCCATGAGGCTTTTTGTAAATGTGATCTATACTAACTCTTCATTTAAATGTTGTTCCAACGTTCTCCTAACATCTCCTGGGCCTTTCAGCATCTCATAGAAGTAACTTTCAATCTTGCTACCCAGACCGATTTCATATAAAGGTACACCAAAAATCTTCTCATTTTCTAGAATCCTATGCACATTAGAGGTCGAATCTCCCAAAGTCACTCCTTGCAGATGCGCTTGAAGTAACTCCATTAAAGGATCAGGACTCAGCTCAAAAGCGTTCCCTTGGTCATCCACTCCGATCAAATAGCGGCACCAGGCAGCAATTGCTAGTGGAATCGCCGTCAATTCAGCTGGATGAAGATCTTCGCGTTGTACATAGGATTTGATCGTTTCCCCATAACGAATGCCTACCTTCTGCGACGTATCTGTCGCAATTCGCTGCGGGGTGTCCGGAATAAATGGATTCGCCAAGCGCTCTTGCAGTACTTCATCCAAGAACTGCTGTGGACGTAGAATGATAGGATCTACAACTACAGGCAATCCTTCCTTATACCCAATCCGCTCGACTAATGTACGTAGGGTCTGATCCTGCATCTCATCCGAAATCTGTGTATAGCCTAGTAGACAGCCAGTGACCGCTAATGCAGTATGCAAGGGGTTTAGACAGGTGGTAACTTTCATCGTTTCTACCCTGTTTACGGTCTCACGATCTGTGAATATAATGCCGGCTTCTTCTAATAAAGGTCGCCCATTCGTAAACTTATCCTCAATGACCAGATATTCGCTAACTTCTGCATTAACAAAAGGTGCGGTATGAGCGTTTCTCGAGGTAATAAGTATATCCATACCGCCAATCCCTTGCTCCTGTAAAGCCTTACGTACTTCCTCGGATGGACGTGGTGTGATTTTATCGATCATCGACAAGGGGAATGTTATGCGACTCTCGTCTTCGAGGTACGCAACAAAACCTTCCTCCACAAGCCCTTTCGAAGCCCATGCCTTGGCGATTGTAATCACGCTATTTTTCAGCATATCCCCATTGTACGAACAGTTATCCATACTGACAAAAGTCATCGGATACTGGCCTTTTAGATATCGACGGTACGCTAGAGAAGCGATCACACTCATGCTGTGGGAAGGCTGCTCCGGCCCTTGCTCCATATCATGCTTCACGATATTCAGGTACATTCCATCAGCACCGGTCAAGGTATAACCTTTCTCTGTAATGGTGAAACTGGCCATCTGCAGACTCGGATTTTCAAAAATTTCAACTAAACGACAGTAATCCTGCGCTCGATTCTTGTTTGCCATAATAGCTTCGGTAATACTGCTAATTACCTTTTTCGTAAACTCGCCACTAGCATTCATTAGTACGAGAAGTGTCAAATGATCATGAGGCTTATAAATCTTGTCAATCAGCTCGTAGTCAGAGGAGGTAGCGGCGATAATACCTGTATCTGCTTTTCCAAGCTCCAACAGCTTCTGGTGAGCATTCGCAACAAATCCCCGAAAAATATTTCCCGCTCCAAAATGAATCCATTCCGGCCTAACGCGCGTATTCTCCGCCACCTGCTCATAATCAAAGTGAGGAAGCTCCACGTTAGCGTCCTTCCACGCCTCTGCACATGATTCAATACTCTCTCTTGTCAGAAGCAGCATTCACTTCACCCCCGTCGTATTGTTGAGACTATCCCACACACCAAGTAAATACATGATCCCCATTGCTCTATCGTACAGCCCGTATCCCGGGCGGCAAGTCTTCTCTTCCCCCCACAAATGACGACCATGATCTGGACGCACATACCCCGTATATCCATTCTCATGATACGCTTTAACAACCTCTGCCACATCCACACTGCCATCCCGTCCACGATGAGACACCTCAATAAAATCACCGTTCTCAAAAACCTTAACATTTCGAATATGGGCAAAATGAATACGATTACAAAATTCCCGAATCATAGCTGGCAGATCGTTCTTCGGATTCGTACCGAGCGACCCAGTGCAGAAGGTTAAACCATTATACGGACTATCTACTGCGTCAAGTAAACGGCGGATCGTATCACGGCTGCGGACAATGCGGGGCAAGCCAAAGATCGGCCAAGCAGGATCATCGGGATGAATAGCCATTTTGATGTCGACTTCTTCACAGACAGGAATAATGCGCTTCAGAAAATAGACCAAGTTCTCGAACAGCTTCTCTTCCGTTACATCTGTATAAGCGGCGAATAGCTCATCGAGCTTCGCAAGACGCTCCGGCTCCCAGCCAGGCATTGTAAATTCGCCGGCCCCCTCGAGAATACGATTCACCATGTCGCGCGGGTTCTCATTAATGGCTGCATTTTCATAAAAAAGTGCATTCGAGCCATCCGGCAATTCCTTGTACAGCTCCGTCCGAGTCCAGTCAAAGATCGGCATGAAATTGTAACAGATCACTTTAGTACCGACCTTGGCTAGCTTCCGTATGGTGTCTATGTAAATATCGATATATTTATCACGCGTCGGGAGTCCAATCTTGATATCATCATGGACGTTCACACTCTCTACTACGGCAGTGCTAAACCCTTTGCTCGTAATTTGATCCGCAACCTTTTGAATGTCATCCATTTCCCACACTTCGCCCGCTACCTTATGATGTAGTGACCAGACAATACCCATTACCCCCGGAATTTGCCGGATATGATCAAGCGTAATGTTGTCATTGCCTTCTCCATACCATCTCCATGTCATGTTCATCTAGATAAAACCTCCTCTAATTTCAAACGTCGTGATCTTGTATACAAGATAATATATTCAAATATTAGATTTAAGCAATATCTTTTGTCAATGATATTAATTCACTTATTGAAAACTTGTATACAAGATAAAAAGAATATATAATTAAATCACTTTCTAATATCAGGATCCCGTTTCAGATATCCGAATTCCAAAATCAATGGCAATGGAGACGTTACCTCATGTCCACCAAAAATGAAATTTTGAACTTGTTGAAGCACGAAATTCGTAATCTAACCCTAAAGCCTGGAACCATTCTAAGTGAGACCGTGTTGTCTGAGCGGTTCCAGATATCCAGGACACCTTTACGTGATGTGCTAAAACAGCTATCCCTAGAGTCCTATATTGATGTGTATCCAAAGAAAGGGAATCTTGTTTCGTACATTGATTTGGAATCTGTCGAGCAGATGATCTATTTAAGAAGTGTTCTAGAAAAGGATATTATCAAAGGTCTATCCGGTAGTCTTACTCTAAAAGGTATCCTCGAGCTTAAGCAAATCTTAGAAGAACAAAGAAATGCCATACATCAAGAACATGCCATTGAGCACTTTTTTGCTTTGGATGATGCCTATCATAAGACGTTATTCACATTAGCAGGACATGAATTTTTGTGGGAGCAAATTAAGTTCTCCCATGTGCATTATGAAAGATATCGACGCCTGCATACCCTAAAGCAAGAAAAGCTGGAGAAAAATTTGAGCGAGCATCACATGATCCTGGATTGTATGACAAACCATGAACCAGACAAAGTAGATGAGCTAGTCCAGCATCATTTGCGTGAGGATATGAACTCCTTATACTTACTGGAGAATTTTGCGGATTATATTAAAGCGTAATCACTTACTTAAAAACTTACTTAAAATAAACTGACCGCCCCACGCAGCCACCTTCATGGCTTTGGAGACGGTCTTTTTTCTCATTTATCGTAGTAGTTGAAGCAACCGATCACTCAAAACGAAACCAACCGAAATCGAACTGACTTCCAGGCAAGAAGATAAAGGTTACCTTCTGTTCCCCTGTCACTTTCTCCAGCTCAAATACTCGCTCTACATATCCATCTGACTCTGTAAATTCGATCAGTTGATTATTAGACTCTTCACCCTTTTCGAAGCGAAGATGAATGGTGTTCTTATCGATCGGGGATCTCCCACAAATGACCAGCTTAGAAGTACCTTCTGTCATAAAATCCATCTGCTCGAACACGAGAGATACGTTATTCCCAATCCCTTCAACACCCTGCTCCGCGATGGTGAACGTATCACCATAAATACGATCACCATCTACAGCCCTATGCTGCTCGAACGCTCGGTTCTTTTTCACAAATGAAAAGCCTTTTATGTGCACTTTCTTCTGCAATACGAAACAAACAGAGCTGATGCCAGTGAGTCTCTTGGATAATAGATAGGTTGCCTCCTGATATACATTCCATTGCGACTCCTTCTGATAGATAACATCTGCCAAAAGCTCACTGTTCTCTTCGTCCGGCATGCCTTCCCAAATCTGGAGCTCATAGGCTTCGCTAGACAATGCGAATAGGGGAATCGTTATCAAATCCGATCCATAAGGTCCAAAGTCGATCTCGCGATAAGCAACCTGGGTCTCACCATCTCGACTCGTAGCTACGCCTCGTTCATTTCCATTTCCGACTTCGCCCTTAACCTCATCATATAGACCGCCAGATATAAATCCATACGGATCCTTGTAAGCCGTCCCAAGACCAGTCGCTGTAAATTCCAACTGTGAAATCAGCTTTGTCTTTTCTGTACCGTTCTTACTCATACAGCGAACGCGGAAACTCCCATCTCCTAACGCCGTGATCTTGGCTTCATTTCCAAACGATACGATCCGAGCTAGATTGGACTCAATCCCAGCATCATTTACAATCCTCCACTCCACTTCAGAATAGGAAGTTTCTACAGGGTAAAGGTTTGCGTGTACAATCATTTCTCTTCTATTTTCATTAAACTGTTGTCCAGAATGACTTATAATTTCTATTTTTCGCAAAGGAATTTCTTCTACATTTCCCGATACACATGGCATCTCTAGGTTTCTAGTGTTAGCTGAAATGCCTATTCCACTATCTTCCACAGGAAGCGATTGAAGCTGTAGCTTACTACCTGCTAAATCTTTCGAGGTAACCTCAACCATTATCGTGCCTGCTTCTAATTCCGCAGCAACAATCGCCATAAGCTTACCGCTGAACAAACGTCTACCCGTTCCTTTGTATGGATCATAGTCCGTGCTATCTCCATTGTCTAAACCGATCAAACGGCCTGCTCCGCTCACCTGAACCTGAACGCGATTGTTTGCATTCTCAACGGCGTTACCGCGCTCATCCTCCATCGTAATTTCAATGAAGATTAAATCTGTGCCGTTCGCAAGGAGTGTACCCTTATCAGCCTTTAAGCAGATTCGACTCGCATCACCGAACGATTTCCTAATGTCAACTGCAATGATTTGGCCAGCCTCATCGTAAGCAATTGCCTTGAGCTCACCTGGTTCATAAGGAAGCTTCCACCAGCCCGCTAACTGCGTTCCATGCACATGATCGATTTCATAGGTCCCAACACTCTTACCATTGAACTGCAATTCTATCTTGGGAGCATTCGAGCAGACTCGAACATCGATCATTTGACCGGGGTTGAAATCCCAATAGGGAAAAATATGCACCATAGGATGTTCCTTGTAATTTGTCCAAGCCGATTGATAGATGTAATAGGAATCCTTTTTAAAGGTCGCTGTATCCATCTGCCCGAAATACGAATTCTTCGTATGATACGGTGTTGGTTCACCAATATAGTCAAAGCCAGTCCATATGAATTGTCCCAATGAGAAGGCTGCATCGCGCTCTGCAATAATACAGGCTTCTGCTGACTTTGCTCCCCAGCTTGTAGAGCTATTACCTAGCGCAGAGCACTGCTCGTCGTCGTCAGCCAGGATGGATTGCTCGAATGGGAAATGGTATATTCCCCTGCTCTGTACAATAGAAGCGGTCTCACTACCATAGATAATCCAGTCAGGATGTTCCGCGTGATGCTGATGATAATATTTTTCCGCATAATTGTAGCCTGCCACCTTTACGATGTCCGCACATTTCTGAGCATTCTCCCAAGGCATATAGTTCGATCCAAGGGTCACTTTCCCGTTGCCTCTCGGATCATATTGAAGCACGGCTTCCATCAACATGCTCGTCAATTCTTGCCCTCGCTTGTCAGCATGCGTATCATAAATTTCATTGCCAATACACCACATGAGCAAGCTTGGATGATTACGATCTCGCATGACCCAGCTTCTCACATCTTTTAACGCCCAGTCCTTAAAAAATCTTGCGTAATCATATGGGGTCTTCGATCGCTCCCACATATCAAAGGCTTCCGAAACCACAAGCAGCCCCATTTCGTCCGCCAGATCCATAAGCTCTGCAGCAGGCATATTATGAGCGGTACGTATCGCATTTACGCCCATGTCCTTTAAGATCTCAAGTCTTCTTCGCAATGCCGCTGTATGAAACGCCGCACCCAATGCGCCAAGATCATGATGTTCACAAACACCATTCAATTTGATCTTTTGCCCATTCAGAAGCATCCCCTCTTGCGGATTTAATACAATCGTTCGAAAGCCTAAACACTGTGTTACATCTTCTATTGTTGTCCACACTTCATCAGAACTCTGGTCAGATGCCTTATGCTGCAATTCTGTTTTTAGCTGATATAAATGCGGAGCATCGGGACTCCATAATAAAGGATTCTCTACAGTCAGTACCTGACTTATACGTGAGGCATCTTGTGTTAGCTCTGCTGCCGAGATCTTCTCAACACAGGTCTTTATCACTCGATCCTTATGCAGAATGGTTTGGGAAAGCCGCATATCTCCTGTAATGCTCACATCGGTGTCGATCTCCACTTGCCAAACGTCATTCTTTTGTACCGCATGAATGTAAATTCCATCTGTCACAATATGATTACAATCTCTTGTCTTGAGCCATACATTCCGATAGATACCCGCTCCTGAATACCATCTACTATTCGGACTCTGGTGCACGACCTTCACAAGAATTTCGTTCTCCCCGTCTATTAGACTATCCGTAATCTCATATTCAAAGGAAGAATAGCCGTATTTCCACTCTCCAACCCATTGATTATTCACATAGATCGCAGAGTCCATATAAACTCCATCAAAGCATAACAGTAACTGCTTATCATTCTTCGCATTCATAAAAGACTTACGATACCATCCAATACTATTCTCATACAAATCTAATGTGTTATAAATCAACCAATCATGAGGGAGATCTACGGGATGGAAATCCAAGGACTCAGCATTCGTCACCTCTAAAGTGCTCTTAGCAAATTCCCAGCCCTCATTAAATAATCTTTTATGATTCAATGTGTATCTTCCTTTCTTCTCATAGGATTATGAAACAAAGGGATGGAGCAAGAGAAGGAGTGGCCCTGCTGGCACACTCCTACTAATGCTAATATTTAGTATATTGTGCGTTGATGCTGGTCTGGAATACCGCTTTTTCGATAGAAATACGTATTGATGATATCTCTCCACTCGCGGGCATGTAGTACCTGTTCATGCAGACGGTCTGCCACCTGCCCGTACCTGCTGTCGTCCATTTTCCCCTCAAGGGATCGCCACTTCTCTTTGAGCCCTGCTGCCCGGTCCACGCCATCAAAATGCGTATCATAAATATGCTGGATGACCGTTTTACCAGATTTAAGAGTACGCGTATACGGTACATGATGAAAGAACAGTAATAGCTCATCTGGACAAGTAGCTACCGATTCATACAAATCTACATTCGCTCCTTGATACTGAGCAACATATCCCGTACCCGTCTTTATTGTCCGGTCTACGCCAATCCCTTGTAAGTCTGCAAAATGATACGTTCCCCATTTCGAGTACTCATATCCATCCACACTTGGACCGTAATGATGATCTGGATTGACCATCCAGCCTACGCCAAGCGGCGAAGTATAAGATTCATAGATAGGCCAAGAGGTTAACAAGATCTCACGAATCGTATCTATTAACTGCTCATCCTCTGCACCGAATGTGAGCATAATCCATTCCTTCGCGATTTGCTCTGCACTTAATTCCGGATACCAAGCGAGACGACCGTAACCATACAGATTGGCCTGCGCTAATAAATGCCCCGTCCAGTTATGATCATTGCCAATATTTGAAACAGCAGCGAAGCCGCTATACTTATAACCATACATAGATCCATCAACAACCCGCTTCACCGATGACTCCGAATCTGTTGCGTAAGTATTAAAATCAAGAACTTCCTTCCATTGAGGGACGAGGTAACAGACATGACGCTGTTGGCCTGTATATTCCTGCGTAATTTGGAACTCAATCATCATATTCGTATGCTCCATGGCACCGAACAGCGGAGATACACCTTCACGTACTTGGAAATCCATTGGACCATTCTTCACCTGTAAAATAACATTCTCCATAAACTGGCCATCCAGCGGTTTAAAGTGATCATATGCCGCTCGTGCACGATCGGTGGAGCGATCCCGCCAATCCTGTTTGCAATTGTAAACGAAGCAGCGCCAGATGACGATTCCCCCGAAGGGCAATAAAGCTTCAGCCAGCATGTTCGAACCTTCTGCATGATCACGATCATAAGTGAATGGACCTGGACGATTCTCTGAATCAGCTTTTACGAGGAAACCGCCGAAATCTGGAATCAATTTATAAATTTCTACCGCCTTTGCCTTCCACCATTGGCGTACATCAGAATCTAACGGATCAGCTGTATTCAATCCACCGATTTCGATCGGGCTAGCATAGTTAATACTTAGAAACAGCTTGACCCCGTAGTTACGGAAGATATCGGCAATCCGCGCGATCTCAGGAAGATAGCGCTCCGTAATAAACATCGTTTCAAACCGATGTACATTGACATTGTTTATAGCAATCGCATTGATTCCTATCGAAGCGAGCATTCTCGCATAATCTTGCAATCGATCAAAGTCCTTAGTGATTTCGTTGTCTGAGTAAAATATGGACTTCCCTGCGTAACCACGTTCGATGCTTCCATCGATGTTATCCCATTGATTCATCATGCGGAGAAGATTTACAGGATTGTCCATCACATCCAACGCTTCGATAGATTGACCTGTTCCAAGCAAGCGTAGGAATGCAAATACACCGTACAATAATCCCACGGGTGTGGAAGCACCAATTGCAATACAGTCCTTCTCCGTGTTTGTTCGAATGGCATAACCTTCTGATCCAATGGCTGTCCTTGTAGCCTCGCTAAAGGTATGCGTAATCAACGAATGATTACTATCAAACGTACCGATCACAATACAGCCCTGCATATCTTTATCCCGAGATTCAGCAATGGTAACTTCTTTATCGAGCATTCCTTGTATGCCGCGTATTAGTTCTTGCACAGCACTTTTGATCACTGGATGATCCTGTTCGGAGATCAAAATGTTTTTGCACCAAGCAGCATAGCACTCTCTTACTGCACTAGATTGAATATATGGATATTCGAGCCAAGCTTTATACCCTGCGTGTTGTAATTCCGTCTTTTGTTCTGCCATAATTCAGTGTCCTCCATTAGTGAGTAAGACTTTTTAATCTAGGTGTTGCTGACTGTGCAATGGTTCTCTTATACTTTTGTAAACGATAGGTTATCCGCATCCCTACTAATAGGAGGAACACGAATGTGACGTACCATGAGCAGCAGGACTTACAACCGTTCCAGCTCTATTTTGTATATAAAAGAACAAGTACAAATACAGACGACTATCAAGGTACATTCCATGCTCATCAGGGTGTTGAAATTCTTATTGTTCATGAAGGTAAAGGGACGCTCATTATTGATCAAAATAGCTATGAAATAAAGCCAGGAATGATTTGTATTTTCCAGCCGTATCAACTGCATCATATTCAAATTGAAATCAATGAGGCGGTTCCGTTCGTGCGTTCGATTGTGCATTATGAACCCAGCCTATTTAAAGCTTATTTTGAGAAGTGGCCCGTCCTACAAAGCTTTTTCCATCATATTCACAGCGGCAATTCTTCCTCACCCCGATGGTATGAACAGCAGGATCTGCAATCGCTGATAGCTCTTCTGAAGGATCTGGGTAAAGCGCTTCCAAGTTTGACTAAAAATGATTTCATGGAAGAGGTCTCATTATTTCTCATCACGTTCCTGCGTACTTTAAAGCCGCTTTGGGATACACAGCAGAAGCCGACCTCCATGGAACAATTGCTTCGTAAACCACATCAGGCAGAACGTATTATGGAATGGCTGCAGTTGCATTACAAGAAACCTTTGCGGCTCGATCAAATGAGCAAGGATCTACATCTTTCCCCCCATCATTTATCCCACTTATTCAAGGAATGTACAGGCAGCAGTATTTCCGATTATTTAACGGTCAAAAGAATGCAGGAAGCCGTTCATCTTCTGACTTCAAGCAAATACACGGTTGCACACATCGCCGAGGAAGTAGGTATCACAAATTGCTCTCATTTTTGCAAATTGTTCAAAACCCATTTCGGCACAACGCCAAATCAATTTCGGAAGCAATGGCATTTGCATCATTGAGTTGTCGAACATCCCCAGCTGTATTCCTTGTTAACATCATATCAAGTTGGTTCGTGAGCAGGTATTCACATCTTGTGCAAAAATGCCGCTACTTTGCGATTTATACCTGATTGTCAGTTGATTTCAAGTAGTGGAAATCTAGCACTTTACATTTATTGGATTCCGGAGCACACTAATGAGTGAGCGCTCACTCATTAGTGTTGTGCAGAGTACTCAGTAACACCACTTTGTATCCCAGACTATTCAGAATCGAGGAGATGAATATGGGTTCGGAAGTTCCAGTCATTTCAGTGAGCCATGTTAGTAAAGCCTTTGGAGACAAACAGGTGCTCGAAGATATTTCACTTCAAGTGGAGCGTGCCGAAACCTTCGGCATACTGGGGCCCTCTGGCTCCGGGAAAACAACGCTAGTAAAGCTGCTTACAGGTATCGATGAGGTGACCTCAGGTGAGGTAAAGGTGCTTGGTGTCACTATGCCTAAGTTATCCATGCTGCAGCAAATTGGATACATGGCTCAATCTGATGCCCTATATACGGAACTCAGCGCAAAAGAAAATCTGGAGTTCTTCGCTGCGCTATATGGACTAAAAGGTGCGGAGCGCGGCAAACGCATCAAAGCTGTTATGGAACTAGTAGATCTTCAGGAGCATCTGCGCAAAAGAGTAGATCAATACTCCGGCGGAATGAAACGCCGCCTATCCCTGGCGATTGCGCTGCTCCATGAGCCTCCGCTACTTCTTCTTGATGAACCGACAGTAGGTATCGATCCTGTACTCCGACTATCCATCTGGAAAGAACTAAAAGCTCTTAATCGGAAAGGTACCACGATTGTACTAACTACACATGTCATGGATGAAGCTGAGAAATGTGATCGCCTTGGAATGATCCGTGATGGCAAGCTGCTTGCCGCCGACACACCCGCCGGACTGCTTGAAGCCACAGGCTCAGCTTCTATTGAGGAAGCCTTTCTATATTATGGAGGTGTCCGTTCATGAGAATCCGAGCGATCACCTTACGGATTTTGCGACAATTTATTCATGATAAAAGAACGATGGCCTTAATGTTCATTGCACCGCTCATCGTTCTAAGTTTAATGAGCTTGGTATTCAACGGGGATGCCTATGAGCCTAAAATCGGGATATCCGGGGTACCACTAAATATCTCCGCAGTGTTAAAAGAAGAAAACGCTACAATTAAAGAGTATGCCAGCGAAGAGCTAGGGAAAAGTGCTCTAGTAGAAGGAAAGATTGACGCTTTGATCACTTTGGACGGAAAGGCTGGGGAATCAGGAGTCATCCCCCAAGTGCTGTTAGAAGGCAGCAATCCGACCGCCAATAAAGCGGTGATCCTGACGCTTCAACAATTATCACAAAAGCTTCTTCCTGATACAGAGAAACAGCTGCAATTACAACCTCAGATTAGCTATCTATACGGTTCTGAGAATATGAAGACCATTGACCGCTTCGGTCCGATTATGATTGGTGTATTTATTTTCTTTTTCGTATTCCTGATTGCCGGCGTTTCTTTCCTGCGAGAACGGACTACAGGCACCCTTGAACGCCTACTTTCTACTCCCTTAAAAAGATGGGAGATTGTACTCGGCTATGTATGTGGTTTCGGCATTTTCACCGTATTCCAAGCCCTGTTGATCTCGTGGTTTTCCATTCAGATCCTTGGCATTATGATGATAGGCAGCTTTGGTTATGTCATGCTCCTCACTATGCTGCTGTCGATGACAGCGCTGACGCTGGGTACGCTATTGTCTGCTTTTGCTGCTAACGAGCTACAGATGATTCAGTTCATTCCGCTCATTATCGTGCCACAGGTCTTCCTCAGTGGACTGTTCCCACTCGATACCCTACCGATGTGGCTACAGCGCGTTGGCTACGCAACGCCAATTTATTATGGATCAGAAGCGCTTATGAACATCATGATCCGCGGCAAAGGATGGAGTGCCATCGCTCTGGATGTGTATGTGCTGATCGGATTTTCATTATTATTCATGCTTCTGAATGTATTGGCACTGCGCAAGCACCGCAAAATGTAGCGAATTTGGAGGGCAATAATGAAGAAAAATGATTCTTCGGAACAAAATATAGATGAACAGTGGATAGAAGAACTGCTGGCCTTACGTGAAGACGAAAAGCTGACATCGAAACAGATTTCCATCCTGCATGCGGCGATTGAGGTATTTTCCGAAAAAGGATACGCTGCTGCTGCGACTAGTGAAATTGCTCAAAAGGCAGGCGTGGCCGAGGGAACGATTTTCCGATATTACAAAACCAAAAAAGATTTGCTGCTGTCCATCATAGGCCCCACCATGAGTCGGATGCTCGCTCCCTTTGTATTGCGTAATTTTAACGGGGTACTCGATGTTCCCTATAACAGTTTCGAGGAATTTCTACGGGCGTTTATTATCAACCGTCTGGAGTTTATCCGCAGGAATTTTAAAATTCTAAAGATTCTGATACAGGAAATCCCTTTCCAACCGGTGCTCAGAGAACAGTTCGCAGAAAATATTCTAAGTAAGGTGCTGGAGCGCGTCATCGAAATCGTTGAACACTTCAAAGCAAAAGGTGAAGTCATCGAATTACCTACACCCGCTATTCTACGCTTTACTATTTCATCCGTTGTAGGATATGTGCTTAATCGCCTGCTGCTGCAGCCGGAGAAGGACTGGAACGACGAGGAAGAAATTAACCTGACGATCCGTTTTATTATGCACGGGATTAGTGGAGTAGCAGCCCCTATTTGATGCGCACGCCCGTTCTGTTATCATAAAGACTATATAATAATCGGACTTTTCGAAGAACAAGTTACGAGGAAGGAATTATGTTATGGGCTTTAGTGTGACAGAACGGGTAATTAAGCTGCTGTGCGGCAAGTCTGTTTTTGAAAAAGGATTGGCTTATTACCAATCTGGAAGCGTAGATATAATAGATATTGAAGAACGTAATGAATCCATCCCAGATCTGCCACGATCTCGTTATGAAGCGCTTGTTCAAGGGGGCATTGGCTACGAAGTCACTGTTGTTATCGATATCGATGGTGATGTCACGGCAGAGTGTACTTGTCCTGCTTACTCGCATGGAGGGCCTTTCTGCAAACATATCGCAGCCGTACTGATCAGCATCGATGCCCTTGAAGCTGCTGGAGAACGGCCAGATCATACTGGAACTTCTAGACCATCTTCTATTGAGGATACTGGAGTCTTAACCCCACGTATTTCTACGGATTCTACGCGAGACATGGGAGGAAGGTCCAGAGACCAGCATCTTGTGAGCAGCCTGCTAGGTATGTTCAGCAACCATAAGCCACGTCCGAGCGGTACTGGGGCTTTTGTAGATAATAGAATTCCATTAAATGTCGAATTCATCTGCAA
The DNA here is from genome assembly GCF_038008265.1 of Paenibacillus sp. FSL K6-2859. Lineage (NCBI taxonomy): Bacteria > Bacillati > Bacillota > Bacilli > Caryophanales > Paenibacillaceae > Paenibacillus > Paenibacillus sp. FSL K6-2859. Next base: position 5,568,796 of record NZ_JBBOYU010000001.1, read on the forward strand.
GCCATTCACTTACAGCTATAGCACTACCATGCTGGGAATAGAAATGAAAATCGGCTCAAAACGACCCTATGTCGTTCATAGAATAAGAGGTTTTCTGGAACGTGTACACCGTGGAGAAACCTTGGAATTCTCGAAGCATTTCGTCTATGATCCTGCCATTCACAGCTTTCGGAAGGAAGATAACATCGTTCTTCAGAAGCTGATTGAAATTGTCTTAAATGAAAAAATGTATCGCGATAACGTCACTAACTATTCTCCATATGGTGGCAACCTGGGGGGAGATCGCCTGCTGGCTATCCCTCCTTTTTTCTGGGAGACGCTTCAGCCCGCTCTTTCAGAAGTTTCGTCGGTATATCTGCAACAAGAAGAGGTGTTGTACGAAGGTATTCATATGTCTAATGAAGCACCACCCCTTAGCTTTGCATTCAAACAAGCTGAAGGCGAAGGATACCATCTGGATATTCAAGGACTTGAGCAGATCTCAGTTCTGGAAGACTACAGACTCGTGCTGTCTGAAGGTAAGCTGTTGAAGCTATCTGCTCAGGAATGCATGCGTCTATCTGAGATGAAAAAAATGTTGGAATCCTCTCGTCGAGACGGCATCGATATTGCCCCCGAACAAATGGAGCCCTTTATGGACAAGGTTATCCCTGGTCTGAAAAAACTGGGAAATGTACATATCGCCGACTCTATCGCTGATCGGATTGTGCAACATAAGCTTATCGCGAGGCTCTATCTGGACCGTGTGAGAGATCGGCTGCTCGCCGGGCTAGAGTTTCAGTATGGTGATATTATCATCAATCCTTTGGATGAAAAAGCCCATGTTCGCGGTACGGACTTGATTCTTATACGCGACGGTGAAGGAGAGGCCCGAATTTTAGAGATGATGGAGCATGAATCCTTCGCCAAAACCGAAGGCGGGTATATTATGACGGATGAGGAAGGTGAGTACGATTTTTTGTATCACACGATTCCGTTGCTTGAGCCACTACTCACGGTCTATGCGACCACCGCTGTCAAAGAAAGATTGTTCACGGGAACCACGCCACCCAAGGTAAGCATTAGTTGGAATGAGAAAACCGATTGGCTTGATTTTAAATTCGACATGGGTGGTATTCCCGAATCTGAGATTGTGATGGTCTTAAAATCACTTCAGGATAAACGTAAATACTACCGATTGCCTGAAGGGGCACTGCTACCGCTGGAGAGCGAGGAGCTCCAAGAAATCATCACCTTTATGAACGAGATGGGCATTCGAGAAGGTGAGATTAAAGGTGCGCAATTCTCTTTACCCGTCGTTCGCGGGTTACATCTAACCTCTTCCGATTCTCAAAGTGACTCCGTCAAACTGAGCAGATCCTTTAAACGTTTACTTGCGAATATGCACAATCCTGAGAATCTTGATTTCCCTATACCAGAGAGTCTAGCTCCTGTGCTCCGGGATTATCAGCAGTATGGATTCCAGTGGCTGAAGACGCTTGCCCACTATCGTTTTGGCGGTATTTTAGCGGATGATATGGGTCTTGGCAAAACGCTGCAGAGTATCGCTTTTCTGCTCTCCGAGCTTCCGGATATTCGTCAGAGTGGTCTGCCCGCTCTTATTGTCGCTCCTGCCTCTCTCACCTACAACTGGCATAATGAGCTTAAAAAGTTCACGCCTGAGATCAAGGCTGTTATTGCAGATGGAAGCTTAACGGAACGCGGTCGAATTTTAAAAAATGCAGCGAAGGCAGATGTAATCATTACCTCTTACCCACTGCTTCGAAGAGATGTTCAGTTGTATGCTAAGAAATCTTTTCATACCCTGATTCTCGATGAAGCGCAAACCATAAAGAACCATACTACTCAGACCGCCCAAGCTGTAATGGCTCTTCAGGCCCGGCATCGTTTTGCACTTACTGGAACTCCTGTTGAGAATGCGTTAGAAGATCTTTGGTCTATCTTTGGCACTGTGTTTCCTGGGCTCTTTCCAGGTAAGAAGGCTTTTCACGATTTGCCGAGGGAAACTATCGCGAAACGGGCACGTCCCTTTTTGCTGCGGCGCTTAAAGAGTGACGTATTAAAAGAATTGCCTGAGAAAATCGAATCACTCCAAGCCTGTGAGCTGTTCCCTGAGCAGAAGAAGTTATATGTCGCTTATCTCGCACGTTTGAAAAAAGAGGCGCTTAAGCATTTGACCCAGGATAGTTTCGGTAATAATAATCGCATTAAAATCCTTGCTGGTCTCACTCGTCTGCGCCAGCTATGTTGTCACCCAGCTCTATTTGTGGATGGGTATGAAGGAAGCTCTGCCAAGTTCGAGCAGCTGTTTGAAATCATAGAGGAATGCCGCAGTTCGGGTAAACGAATGCTAGTATTCTCCCAGTTCACAGAAATGCTCGGTTTGATTGGACGTGAACTCGGATATCAGGGGGTTCCATATTTTTACCTAGATGGCCAAACGCCTGTGTCTCAGCGAGTAGATTTATGTAATCAATTTAATGAAGGAGAGCGAGATATTTTCCTGATCTCCTTAAAAGCTGGTGGAACCGGACTCAACTTAACAGGGGCAGACACTGTAATCCTATACGATCTATGGTGGAATCCTGCCGTAGAGCAGCAAGCAGCCGATCGGGCACATCGAATCGGGCAGAAAAAAGTAGTGCAAGTGATCCGGCTCGTCACCCAAGGTACTGTGGAAGACAAAATGTATGAGCTACAACAGAAGAAAAAGAACTTGATCGATGAGGTAATTCAGCCAGGTCAGGAAGGGTTATCTACCCTTACAGAACAAGACATTCGTGAAATTCTGATGATCTAAATAAAGGGATATCCTGTAGCCATACGGCTTTTGGGATATCCCAATTTCAGATTCATCGGATTAAGCGATTGTAACTCCTCCGCTAGCATAGCCAGCAATGGTTGTCGCAACGTCAAGCCCGGCCGTTACCGTTGAAGTGAAGACCAGGAGCAATCGTTCTCCTACCGTAACTGGAATACTTAAGCCTGTGGTAGTACCACTGCTAATCGTGCCAAGTGAAAGTACACCTGTAAATGCAGGACTTAATGTGACTAAGGCTCCAGGTACTGCTGTGAAGGTATTGTTAGGCGTAGAAGAACTATATAATTGAGCAGTGATTGTTACTGTGGACCCCAATAAAGATAGTGCAGCTGTTGTACTGAAATAGGCTGCCATAGACGTAATCGTTCCGGCACGAGGAACTGAGAAGGCAAAGTTCAATAAGGTCCCGGCTGCTCCTGTAAGATCAATAGTGCCCCCTGTAATAGCAATGTTTGTTGCGTTGCTGCCGAAGCCGACTGCGCTTGAAGTATTCAGAAGACCTCCCAAAACTGTGGTCATAGCTACTGGCAGACCAGAAGCATACGGAATAATTGCACCTGAACCTGTGGCGCCCGTTGCTCCAGTGGCTCCCGCTGTTCCTGTTGCTCCGGTGGCTCCCGCTGTTCCTGTTGCTCCAGTGGCTCCTGCTATTCCTGTTGCTCCGGTCGCTCCCGCTGGTCCTGTTGCTCCGGTCGCTCCCGCTGGTCCTGTCGCTCCCGCTGTTCCTGTCGCTCCGGTGGCTCCCGCTGTTCCTGTTGCTCCGGTCGCTCCCGCTGGTCCTGTCGCTCCGGTCGCTCCCGCACTTCCTGTTGCTCCGGTGGCTCCCGCTGTTCCTGTCGCTCCGGTCGCTCCCGCTGTTCCTGTTGCTCCAGTGGCTCCCGCTGTTCCTGTTGCTCCGGTCGCTCCCGCTGTTCCTGTTGCTCCGGTGGCTCCCGCTGTTCCTGTCGCTCCGGTCGCTCCCGCTGTTCCTGTTGCTCCAGTGGCTCCCGCTGTTCCTGTTGCTCCGGTCGCTCCCGCTGGTCCTGTTGCTCCAGTGGCTCCCGCACTTCCTGTTGCTCCAGTGGCTCCCGCACTTCCTGTCGCTCCAGTGGCTCCCGCTGTTCCTGTTGCTCCGGTCGCTCCCGCTGGTCCTGTTGCTCCAGTGGCTCCCGCACTTCCTGTTGCTCCAGTGGCTCCCGCACTTCCTGTCGCTCCAGTGGCTCCCGCACTTCCTGTCGCTCCGGTGACTCCCGCTGCTCCTGTTGCTCCGGTGGCTCCGGCTGTTCCTGTCGCTCCGGTGGCTCCTGCTGTTCCAGTTGCTCCGGTGGCTCCTGTATCTCCGGTTGCACCAGTGGCTCCTCTAATCCCTATATTTTCACCATACAATTCAGAGTAGACAAGCCGATGAGCAGTCACTAATTGGCCAGTGCTACTTTTTCCCCAAACTGAGACTTGAATTGGATCATCTACTAGAGTTGGTGTTGTGAATATAAATTCGAATGAATCAAAATTTGCATAATAGTCATTCGTTTGTACTTCATTAGGTCCCACCGTATGAAGTTCACTAACATATAGTGTTCTTGTACCGTTCATATAATAGCCTTCGATTTGAACTATCGACGCAGTGACATCGCTCTGGTTGACCAGTTTAATAGTAACAAGCTGAGTAGGTCTTTCACCGCTTACCAGATTGTTTTCTATAGGTCCAGTAGATAAATGACTCAAGTTCTCAACTCCTCTTCAATTCAAATAGATTTATAAATACTCTTAAAATCTGTAGATCAAAAACCCCTACAACAAGATAGTCCACTATAAATCCCAAAAATTGTAACGTTACTATAATCATTCCTCCCATCTACTCCAAATTTGTTAACGATGAGCCTATTATATATTTTCAGTCCATAATTTCTGGCTCTTTATAGTAATATTCTTATCTTGAAATATTGCGTGGACATCCATTAAAAGCCACTGCTATACATATTAAGTACTGTCAGAGCAAACTAGTAAATCTATGAGAATTCAATCTACTACAAATCTTAAAAGCACTTTTCTCCGTCTAGCCCACAACATATTGTGTTATCAAAACAGAGGATAACCCATGAGCTATACTTACAGCTACAGGTTATCCCCCTCTTTGAACATTGAAACTTAGAGAACAATTTTTAAGTCAATTCATGAACAGACCAAACTATACCTGCTGTGTTGGCGCCGCCCAAATTCAAAGGAACTGTCAAACCATTAGACACATAGAACAAGCCAATAACATCACCTGCTGTTAGAGCAAACTCACCAGCCAGCGTTACAGTCCCACTCCCCAAAATAGCTCTCAAATCTAGAATAAGCGCAACATTGACATCTAACACAGGAAATAATCCACTTACCAGATTTGTTGCGGTAGGAGATGTTCTCTGAACTATAAATGCTGGATTAATTCCACTACCAAGACTTATTGAGATAGAAGCGGTTGTGGAATAATTAATAGTTGCTTCAATAGAATATCTGCCTGTCGTCGGAACTGTGTAATTTCCCGTAACTGGGCTAAAGGATGGATCAGAATAGAACGGAGAAGTCACAGTCCAGCCCGTAAGTTGGGAAGAACTAGATACTGACAAAGTTGGCAGGAATGCAGAGAATCCTTCAGCTTGAATATTCGGCCCCGTTGCTCCAGTTACACCAGTTGTTCCGGTTGCTCCTGTCACTCCAGCAGCTCCCGTTGCTCCGGTCACTCCTGCGACTCCTGTTGCTCCTGTCACTCCTACGGCTCCCGTTGCTCCGGTCACTCCTGCGGTTCCGGTTGCTCCTGTTACTCCTGCGATTCCGGTTGCTCCGGTCACTCCATCTGCCCCGGTCGCTCCTGTTACTCCAGTTGCTCCTGTTGCTCCAGCGGCTCCCGTTGCTCCGGTCACTCCAGCGGCTCCCGTTGCTCCCGTTACACCAGCCGCTCCCGTTGCTCCCGTTACACCAGCCGCTCCCGTTGCTCCCGTTGCTCCGGTCACTCCAGCGGCTCCGGTCGCTCCTGTCACTCCGTCGGCTCCGGTCGCACCAGTCACTCCAGCGACTCCCGTTGCTCCTGTCACTCCTGCGGTTCCGGTTGCTCCCGTTGCTCCTTCAGCTCCCGTTGCACCAGTCACTCCAGCGACTCCCGTTGCTCCTGTCACTCCGTCGGCTCCGGTCGCACCAGTCGCTCCATCGGCTCCCGTTGCTCCTGTCACTCCGTCGGCTCCGGTCGCACCAGTCACTCCATCAGCCCCGGTCGCTCCTGTTACTCCAGCGGCTCCGGTCGCACCAGTCACTCCAGCGACTCCGGTTGCTCCTGTCACTCCTGCGATTCCGGTTGCTCCTGTTGCTCCATCGGCTCCCGTTGCTCCGGTTACTCCAGCGGCTCCGGTCGCACCAGTCGCTCCAGCGGTTCCGGTCGCTCCTGTCACTCCGTCGGCTCCGGTCGCACCAGTCACTCCATCAGACCCGGTCGCTCCTGTTACTCCAGCGGCTCCCGTTGCTCCAGTTGCTCCAGTTGCACCATCGGATCCGGTCGCCCCAGTCGCTCCATCGGATCCAGTTGCTCCGGTCACTCCAGCGACTCCCGTTGCTCCTGTCACTCCATCGACTCCCGTTGCTCCTGTCACTCCTGCGGTTCCGGTTGCTCCCGTTGCTCCTGTTACTCCAGCGGCTCCGGTCGCACCAGTCACTCCAGCGGCTCCCGTTGCTCCGGTCACTCCAGCGGCTCCGGTTGCACCCGTTGCTCCTGTCGCTCCTTCAGCTCCCGTTGCACCAGTCACTCCGTCGGCTCCCGTTGCTCCGGTCACTCCAGCGACTCCCGTTGCTCCTGCCACTCCGTCGGCTCCGGTCGCACCAGTCACTCCATCAGACCCGGTCGCTCCTGTTACTCCAGCGGCTCCGGTCGCACCAGTCGCTCCAGCGACTCCCGTTGCTCCAGTCACTCCGTTGGCTCCTGTCGCTCCTGTCACTCCATCTGCCCCGGTCGCTCCTGTTACTCCAGCGGCTCCGGTCGCACCAGTCGCTCCAGCGGTTCCGGTCGCTCCTGTCACTCCATCGGCTCCGGTCGCTCCTGTCACTCCATCGGCTCCGGTCGCACCAGTCGCTCCATCGGCTCCCGTTGCACCAGTTGCTCCGTCGGCTCCCGTTGCACCAGTTGCTCCGTCGGCTCCCGTTGCACCAGTTGCTCCGTCGGCTCCCGTTGCTCCTGTCACTCCGTCGGCTCCGGTCGCACCAGTCACTCCATCTGCCCCGGTCGCTCCTGTTACTCCATCGGCTCCGGTCGCACCAGTCGCTCCATCGGCTCCCGTTGCACCAGTTGCTCCGTCGGCTCCCGTTGCTCCAGTCACTCCGTCGGCTCCGGTCGCACCAGTCGCTCCATCGGCTCCGGTCGCACCAGTCGCTCCATCGGCTCCCGTTGCTCCAGTCACTCCGTCGGCTCCCGTTGCTCCTGTCGCTCCATCGGCTCCCGTTGCACCAGTCACTCCATCGGCTCCCGTTGCTCCGGCAGCTCCGGTTGCACCAGCTACTCCATCAGCCCCCGTCGCACCAGTAGCTCCGTCTGCTCCCGTCGCTCCAGTCACTCCTGTATCACCTGTAGCCCCAGTTGCCCCTACGGTTGCTCCGAGTAATTCTGAATGAACAAGTCGGTGAGCAGTAACGATTTGCCCTGAGCTATTTTTCCCCCATACTGAAACTTGAATAGGATCATCTACCAGGCTTAAAGTCGTAAATATAAATTCAAATGCATCAAAATCAGCATAATAATCATTGGTTATGACTTGCTCAGGCATTACGTTAATAAGCTGACTAACATACAAAGTTCTTGTCCCATCCATATAATATCCTTGGACGAGAACCGTAGAAGAAGTAACATCGCTTCGGTTATCGATTTTGATCGTAACATGTTGAGTAGGTCGTATCCCACCCACCATGGTATTATCTATCGGCCCGGTAGATAAATAGCTCAATTCTCAACACTCCTTTAGATTATTTCTGCGTGCTTCTCCCATGCTACTACACGATGAGGATCTACCAATTGCCCCGAAGTCTGTTTTCCCCAGACCGAGATCCCTACCTGTGCTTCAACTTCTTCTAATGTTGCAAACACAAATTCAAATGCATCTAAATCTGCAAAATAGTTCCTAGTTAGAACTTGGTTAGGTGTGAGATTTACCATTTCATTCACATACATCGTTCTTGATCCATTTAGAAAAAAGCCTTGAATGACGAGATTATAAGGATTAAGAGAATCCCGATTAACCACTTTTACTGTTACGATTTGTGTTTGTCTGATCCCCAGAATTGGACTATTATCTATAGGTCCGGTTGAAAATAATTCCATCTTTATTCACTCCTCTCTTTCACTCAATTTGAAAAAATACAAACTATAAAACTAGTAATATGATCCATAATTAATAGCTCTATATAGTAATATTCTGTATTTAAAGTTAATGCGTGGACATTTATGCAAAGGAATTTTCACTCAATAATGAGAGCCCCTTCTGTTTTGTGAGTTTGTAATTACTTATCGGACAATCTAAAACTCAAGCGTTTCCAGATTGATACCGAGTTTCGCCCTATTGCTTTTTTCAAAATATTCGTTATACTGATTAAAATTATTCAAGCATCGATGAGCGGGAGAGTAGTTAAGGTGTTCTAGTCCTCAGCGAGCCGGGTAAGTGTAAGCCGGTACAGATCACTTAATGAAGCGCACCCGTGAGATGGACTTCTGAACCCAAGTAGGAAGTCCCGGCTGAAGACCGTTATCCTGTAAGGTGGCTAAACGTCTGTTTAGCAACGAGAGTGGTACCGCGAGCGCTAAAGCCCTCGTCTCTTTTGAGACGAGGGCTTTTTTGTATTTTCAAAGGAGGGTATAAAATGTTAAGTCAAACCATCAAAAACAGCATTGAACAAAGTGTAAAAAAAGTATTCCACACCTTAGAAATTCCTTACCCAAACGATGTTCCTATTCTGATCGAGCAGCCCGCTAATCTAGAGCATGGTGATTATTCCTGCAATATTGCTATGCAGCTAGCCAAAATCCTGCGCAAATCACCTCTCGTCATAGCAGAGTTAGTAAAAGCAGAGCTTAAATTACAAGAGAGCTACACAGGCTTTTTACAAAAGGTCGAAGTAGCTGCTCCTGGATTTATTAATTTGTACATGGATTGGCGGATATGGGCTAAACATTCCTTTGAACTGCCCAACAGCACAGGGGAAAAGGTCATCATCGAGCACACCTCAATCAATCCAAACAAAGCTGCTCATGTTGGTCACCTGAGAAATGCGTGCATCGGCGATGCGCTGGTCAGACTAATGAAAAGAACCGGACATAACGTAGAGGTCCATAACTACGTCGATGATCTGGGCAACCAGTTAGCGGATACAGTCGTTGGTTTATTGAATGTACCGTTGGAAGGAGATCATCAGCGTTTTGGTGATTATTGCTGGGATCTTTATGCCAAAGTGAATAAAGAATATGCACAGAATCCAGAGATGACACATAAGCGCACAGAAATGCTGCATGCCCTGGAACAGGGTAACGGCAATGAGGCGTGGCTGGGTAACCTTGTCGCTGAACGTATGGTGAGAGAACATGTAGAGGAAATGAAGCGTTTCGGTATTCACTATGACCTGCTGGTATGGGAAAGTAATATTTTAAAAGAGGGATTCTGGGCAGCCGCATCTGAGCAATTGAAGCAAACCACGGTTTTTGTACAGGAGACTGAAGGTAAGCTGGCAGGCTGCTGGGTGTTAAAGCAAGGGACAGCGATTAGCAATGGAGCGGATTCGGAGGATCATCATATGGATAAGGTACTTGTACGTTCGAATGGTATTCTGACTTACACTGCCAAAGACATTGCCTATCACCTCTGGAAATTTGGTCTATTAACCAAGGATTTCACCTACAGTGAATTCTCGTCCGGCTTATGGACTACAGGATTAACTGGAACCCAGGAGCCCTATGGACAGGCGGATCGTGTTATTAACGTGATCGATTATAGACAGGAATATCCGCAGCAAATGGTTAAGCAGGCTTTGGGCGCATTAGGTTATAACGATCAAGCCGCGAAACTCCATCATGTGAGTTATGGTGTGGTGTCCCTTAGTCCGGCTTCCGCAGCCGAGCTGGGAATAAATATTTCGGAAGGAAAATCTTCTTATGCCATGTCAGGGCGCCAAGGAATTGGTGTTAAGGTGATCGATTTAGTGAAGCTTATGGAACAGAATATCGAACATTCACGCTCCGATAAAGAGGGGCTTCCCAGCCATATCATTGCAGCTGCTGCCATTCGCTATTATCTGCTGCGGTTTAATCTGGGAACAGAAATTGTGTTTGACTTCAAACAGGCTACCGAAATATCCGGCAACACAGGAGTTTATCTGATGTACACCTATGCCCGTGCTAGTAGTGTTTTGGGCAAATCCACCCTCCCAATCCACACAGATGCCTCACAGATTCAATTCCCACTCGAAATGGAAAAAGCAGAGCTTGCTCTGCTGAGACAGCTTAGCCTCTGGGAGGAGACCTTGTATTCTGCAAGCGTAGAACTGACGCCGAATATACTCTGCACTTACGCACATACTTTAGCCACTCTCTTCAATAATTTTTATTCTACTTGTCCGATTTTAAAAGGGGAGGCGGCGACCATTGCCTTTCGCCTCTGGCTTACTTCGAGATTTAAGAACACTTTAGGTGATGTGCTAGAAGTACTTGGATTACCAACACCGAGCCGTATGTAGTATTTCAAAAAAAAGGGCAATCTCTACACTTATCGTAGAGATTGCCCTTTAATGATTAGCTTACTTATAAATGTCAATCACATTCCCGGCTTCTACGCAGAGACGATCAAAGTCCTCACGCTTAATCCGAACACCGCCACTGCGGTAGCGATTAAGTGTACCTTCAGCCTGCACTTCTGTACCGTTGATAGTAATCCGACTGTTCTCCCCACCCGTAAGGTGGTAGATAAAGTCTACCTTAGTACCAGCATATTCAAAGCTAAAGCGCATGCCGTCCAGCGACTCCGGCAGGATGGGGTCAACAATTAAATCTCCGCCTTCGGTACGAATCCCTAGTGCATTCGAGATTAACTGATTCATGTAGATCCCAGGACCGCTGGAATAGATTCTCCAGCCGCCTTTGACCGCCACGTCACCATTACGCAGCTTATCGAAATTCTCCTGTGCCTCATAACGAGTGTTAAATTTACCATCCGAGCTACTGAAATAGGAGTTAGCTTGACGTAGTTCAGCGTTTGGCACCACATCGCGAATTCCGATCGGATTGATCGCTGCTAGGCCATTCCAGACCTGATCGGTTTTCCCTAGCTTAGCCATAGCTTCTACATAACGGATGTGCGCATGTACATATTGAAGTCCAATTTCCCGACCAAAGTTAGAAGCTTGCTCTGCACGTTTGAAATGACTGCTTACACCGCCAACATATTGTGCTGGACGGTTCATTAAACGTACACCGTCAGGACAGAATAGTTTATCTTGGATCACTTCATAATGAGCTTCGGCTTGTTCCGGAGTTAATAGCTCACTGATCATACTGCGCGTCATTGGCAGCAGACGATACTGGATTCCTGTTTCCTTATCACTCGGATGTACCAAAAGCTTCACTTGCTCTGGATCTTCCATATACAGGAATCCAGGAATCACCTCAGATTGGAGCATATGTGTATTGAAATCCTCATGGATACCATCCACCATTGCCTTCAGCTCGTCTGCTTCCGCTGGATCAACGGAACGAAGAACTTCCGAGAACTGATTAAGAGTCTGATAGGTAAGCGCCACTGTCCAGCTACTAACCATGTATTGCTTCAACTGTGGATTCGCAGGCTGGAGTGTATCATCCCAATCTCCATCACCGTAAGAAGACAAATGCGTATCATGCAGGAAGTGGTTCTTAATATACGCAACTTCCTTCCGCGCATGATCCAGCAGTGTCGCTTCTTTCTCTGTAAAGTCAAAACTATGCTTACGAGTATACGGCACTGTTTCTTGCAAAATGCTGTAATCTTTAGTTACTGCCAAATAGTCTCCAAGCACTTTGAGCGGCCACACAATAATATCCCCGTGGCTTTCCTCTTGCTGAATCTTCGTATATTTATCAAACATGAACCACTGTGGCCAGTTACCGTCATCTTCATATTGATGAGCATACAGCGTCAGCAATATTTCACGAACCTGTTCGTATTTTTGCGTAGCCATAAAATATTCCACAGGTCCCTGACACACATCACGAGTTCCCCAGGCAGCGCCGCCATATTGCTCCAGCCCGTGAGGGACAGAATAATGGACGAGCATATTATGTGTATACCACCAAGCCAGAGCATTCACTTTAAACAGCTCACCTTCTGACCCATCACCTAGCGTCAAGCGGAAGCCATTCATAACCCCGCTATAGAACTCGCGGTATGTGGAAATTTCCTCTTCAACTGTACGGCTGCTCGAATGAATCTCCTTACCATCCAGAAGGCCTTGAATATTCAAAGTCCACTCACTGCTCGCCGACAACTCCAGAACAGCTAACGGTGCATCTGTGTGTGGAGCATTGGTAACGAATCTGCCTTCATCTTGAAGCGTAAACTCCGCTCCCTGTACCTGGAATTTATACTGCAAGTCAGGATACTCTCCAGCACTTAGTGCGCTTCTGTCCGCCGAGAAGGTCACAGTTCCCTCTTCTTGCTTGCATTGATATGGAAGCTCGTATTCATTAACGTTCATAGTGATTTGATTAGTGACTAAATAGCGATAAGCTTTTCCGCTTTCCGTACGCACATTCAGGAATATTTCCGGAGAATCTGCCGTAGTGTAGTTCGTAATAATAAAGCATTCGCCTTCTGTTCTGTAATACCAACGGGCATAGTTGAAACCAACCTCGAACAGGGATGGCATGGTCAGTAGACGGTATTCGCCATTCCACTGCACATAAATTCGTTGTCCCGAAGCTTTTGGAATATTAAGCGCATTTCTAGGATTGGACATTAGCTTGTTGAAATTGGTATTGCCAATGACTACTTGGGAGTTGAAAATCCCATACATATATGAAGTTGTCGTGATAACCTTATCGTTAAGTCGAGCGTTATCCCCACTCATCAGAATATGACCATGTGGGCGTTCTACGCGTAATTCCTTCTCTTTTAGGACTACATGCTCATAATTTTCAGTGAAGAAAGACAGTAGAACGTCTCCTTCTTTCTCCTCTTGATAACGAACTGGAAACAGACCTTCGATCTCATTCTCTGATAGAGAATCTGCCACCAGCGGAGCACCAAGCTCCTCCGTGAGGAAAGAACGTTCGAGCGGTGCTTCAGCTTCTAAAGGTAAATCTTTTACAGCATCCCAAGCCGCAGCGATATCATTCGTAAATTCTAGGGTAGTGATCGCTTGTGGATGATCTTGTTTGAACAATCCGTAGAATACAAACCTTGCTTCCCCACTCAATTTCACCCGCTCCGATTGCAATGCAGTATAAGCGAATTCATATTGATAGATTTCATTACTTAATTGCTCCCGGCTCAAGCTTTCCGGTTGATTAGTCTCTTTATAAGACAATCCAAAGAATTGAAAACCATCTGTCGAGAAGCTTGCTGACTTAGTGATTGCACCCTGTTGTAGATATGGAAATTTGCCACCTTGCGGTTGATTCTGTCTGGAGCATACTACATATCCCTTTGACTGATCCTCGAATACGGCATGATCAATATACTGTGACAGGTAGGCTTCATTACTGCGAACAGCACCGATATCGGCAATACCTACATCTTGTCCGTACACGAGATCCACATCTGCCTCATGTCCCGAAAGCTTCACATCCCAGAACCATGCGCCTTGAGCCGTAGGAGTAAAAATAACCTGATATTCAATATTTTCCGCAGTACCTTCCCAAACCAAGCGGTTCCCGGCCTTACGTACAGTGCTTGAAGAATGAATGCCCAGCAAAGGAACAGCTTGAATGCTTCCATTACTATGAATACGTAAATATAGATTGGATAAGGAGCCATCCACAATATTAGGCAATAATTGATTGATCATTGTCCGTTCATGAAGAACTTGGAACAAGTCCCCACTGTTTGTAAAAGTGAATGATAAGTCTCCAGCGTTTAAATGGATGTTAGAATTCATATTAGTAGTCATATTTTTGCACTCCTCGATTACGACAGCGTGTGTCGTATATATTCTACTTAAGCTAATGTTAAGCGAAAATCGCGTTCTTTAACCTCTTGGCTATTTGGACCCACAAACAATTTGAATTTGCCCGGATCACTGCTAAAGCTTAAATCGCTATGATAATAACGAAGCTGTTCTTCCGTAAGCGTAAAGCTTACTTCCTTGCTTTCTCCCGGGGAGAGGCTGAACTTGGCAAAGTCCTTCAGTTCCTTCATCGGTCTGACAACTTCTCCTGAAATGTCTCGGATATAGAGCTGTACTACCTCTTCACCTTTTACATTGCCCGTATTAGTCACCGTAACAGTCACCTTAATAGGCTGATCCTTCGTCATGATTTCACCGGAAAGGAGCGGCTCACTGTAGCTGAATGTCGTATAACTTAGACCGAAGCCAAATGGCAGAAACGGCTCATTAGGAATGTCCAGATATTGTGAGACATAACGTTTGTCCGCACCCGGTCCAAGAGGGCGTCCAGTGTTGAAATGATTATAATAGACCGGAATTTGCCCAACAGATACAGGGAAAGACATCGTTAATCTTCCTGACGGATTCTCGTCACCATACAGTAGGCTGGTAATCGCCGCGCCGCCCTCGCTTCCTGGGAACCAGGCTTCCAGAATAGCATCCGCGTTCTCGATCACGCCACTAAGATCCAGTGGGCGTCCGTTAAATAACACCACCACAATAGGCTTGCCCAGCATCTTCATACGCTGCAAAAGCTCACACTGCGCTTCCGGCAAACGGATATCTGAACGACTTCCAGCTTCTCCGCTCATGTCCGAATGTTCTCCAAGTGCCAGCACAATCACATCGGCTTCCAATGCTGCCGATTTCGCCTCCAGCCATTGCTCTTCTGTAAAGCTCTCAATCCCGGAGCCTTCGGCAACGGTAATTCTACCCGCAACAGCACGAGCTTCCATTGCTGGGGCAAGACGGCTAGCTTCTTCTGTTGAACCCAACCAGGACCACGGTCCAAGAATATCTCCGTTATTGGCAAAAGGTCCGATTAGTGCAATGTGTTGCTCAGCCGCAAGCGGTAAAACCTGATCATTCTTAAGGAGTACACAGGATTTAACTGCTAGTTCACGCGCTGCTGTCCGGTGATCTTCACAGAAAATCACTTCACGCTCTTTCTCTACATCTGCCCCGCGTAAAGGATTCTCAAACAAGCCCAATCTTTGCTTCAATTTCAAAATACGAAGTACGGCTTCATCGATGATGCTTTCGTCCACTTGCCCATCAGCTACAAGAGCTGGTAATTGGTGCACATAACACTCCGTCATCATCTCGATATCCACGCTAGCTTTGATAGCTTTAAGTGCTGCTTCAGCTTCATCCTCGGCGACACCATGCGGGATCAGTTCCTTCACCGCGCCCCAATCCGAGATTAACACGCCGTCAAAGCCCCATTCCTCACGCAGCAGCTGACGAAGCAGCTTAACGTTTCCGCTTATCGGAATTCCGTCAATCGTGTTGAACGAAGTCATCACCATTTCTGCGCCCTCATCCAGAGCAGCGCGATAGGCTGGCAGATAATATTCCCTTAGCTGACGTTCTGACAAATCGACCGTATTATAATCCCGTCCGCCTTCGGATAGACCATAGGCTGCAAAGTGCTTAACACAAGCTGCCAGACGACTTTCATCGCCCGTCAAGTCACTTCCCTGAAATCCGCGTACAAACGCACGAGCAAACCTACCATTTAAATAAGGATCTTCGCCGGTAGACTCCATCACTCTACCCCAGCGCGGATCCCGAACAAGGTCCGCCATGGGTGCAAAAGTGACGTGTACACCGGAGACCGCCGCTTCTTTAGCCGCAATCTCGGCGCTCAGCTCTGCTCGTTCCATATCCCAAGAGCAGCCAATCGCTAGTGGCACCGGAAAAATCGTCTTGAAGCCATGCACGATATCCGCCATCATCAGTAATGGAATACCTAATCTATTTTTACGTAAATGAGCTTCCTGGACGGCAATGACTTGCTCTGCGCCCGAAAGTCCAAGTACTGAACCACTATTCTCAATCATGTGATCCGTAATCCCCATGGATGCCATAGGGCCAGTGATTTTCCCTCCTTCTTCTGCCCCTTCATAGAAATTAGCAGCAAGCTGCTGTAATTGTGCGATCTTCTCTTCAAGCGTCATCTGATTCAACAGGGACGTCAGTTGCTGGTCTTTCATCTCAAATCCTCCATAATATCTCTCTAAAATTACTCTTTACTCTTAGTTGTACAAGAAATCAAAAGCCGTCTTCAGATGCTGCTCCCAGAATCTCCATTCATGCGTTCCTGAGGTCTCAACATATCGAAATGTATAGGGGCTCGCCTGCATATAAGAAGCAAATTCCCTGTTCATCTCCACAAATGGATCTTCTGAACCACAGCAGGTCAGCATCGAAGGCAGCTCACGTTCCTCGTCGATTAATTTAGCCGCTAAAGCATACAGATCTTGATCCGGCTTGATTTGTAAGCGTTTTCCGAAAGTGCCTGCCATCTCCCTCGCCATATCCGAAGACATTTGCGGGTCTCTCAATCTTTTCTGAATATCTGTAACGCCTGATAAAGAAACGACTTTGCTATAACGCTCAGGATAGGTAAGCGCACATTTTAATGCCCCATATCCACCCATCGATAGTCCGGCAACATACGTCTTCTGCGGATCATCATCCAGTCTCAACATTCGGCCACAAAGCTCAGGCAGCTCTTGCGTAACATAGTGGAAGTAATCAAGTCCGAACTCCATATCTGTATAATAACTTCTTCCTACCTGAGGCATTATGACTGTACAGCCATACTTGTTAGCATACTGCTCAATAGTGGTCATCCTGTACCATGTGCTAGCATTATCGCCAGCACCGTGTAACAGATAAAGCGTCCCACCGGAGGTGTTGCCCGAATCAACGGGGGAGATTATGCTAATGGACGTTGTCATTCTTAAGGTAGGAGAACCAGTCTCAACGGTTAGAAGTGCCATATGTCATCTCCTTACGGAACCTTTTTTATAGAATATAAGAAAGTATATGCTTACGCTATAAATTATCCTTCTATTTCTCGCTCAAACGCTTACCGTCCTTACAAGGACGCCGAAGGTATTTATGCTTGTTTATTAATCTTCTTGCAAGATCCCCGCTTAACCAAAACAGACTCGAATACCACATGCTTGTTCTCCGATTGTCCCGAAATCAGGTCAAACAGAATTTCAACACTGGCTTTCGCCATATCCACCCCAGGCTGGCTAATCGTATCCAACGATGGGTGATAGTATTCTGCCATCTCTATACCGTCAAATCCGATGATCGAAATATCATTTGGAATTGATAGACCCAAGGACAATAAAGCTTTGGCAGCTCCGATAGCAATGGTATCTGATGCGGCAAAGACAGCAGTGATATCTTTCTTCTTATTGAGCAGTCTTTTCGTAGCTGTAAAGCCAGAACTTGGACTGTATTCACAATCCTCTACCAAGGCAGCATCATACTCAATCCCATGATCCTCAAGCGCCTTGATATAACCCATAAGACGACGGTTTCCGGTAGTATGCTGAACCAAAGGAAATCTGGCCAAAAAACAAATGTTCCGGTGTCCGAGTGAAATTAGATAGCTCACAGCTTTATAGGACTCTTGCATATCATCAATGATCACACTTGAGAATACGGCAGGATCAACATCCTTCGTAGTCGTGATGGTAGTCAAAACGAATGGGATCGGCAATTGTTTGAATTTTTCTTCAGAATGGTCATATGTACCACCCATAAAGATTACCCCGTATAAATTCTTTTCCTTCACAAGCTGAAGAGCAGCATTGATCTCATCCACTCCATCTTCAACATGCTGGATCAGAAGCGGACAGCCGCGCAGATTTACTTGACGCTCTACTTCTTTGATCATGTCTGCAAAAAACGGGTTTGCAATTCCCTTAACCATAAGCGCTATCGTATTGGAACGCGTTTTCTTCAGATTGCTCGCATTTCCATTTGGAATGTAATTATGTTCTCTTACAACAGCCATTACTTTAGCTCTGGTTGCATCACTTACAACACCGGAGTTATTAATTACCCTGGAGACCGTGGCGATACCAACGCCTGATAGTCTTGCAATATCCTTGATATTCATAATTCCCCCTGTTTCACCCCTATAATGAGCTCCCCTGCACCTGATGAAATCAGCTTGGTGGAAACGCATGAAATGATGGGAAACGTTTCCCATGACATCATTTTGACTGTTTTCGTATCTAAATCGCTTATTACGTTCATTATGGACAGATATTTTTTAGAAGTCAACCTATGATTTTCGAATAAAAATGAATCACATCTCGAATTCATTTTAAATTCTAAGTAGTTTAGTGTTAAACAGTAGTCTTCCTGCTTACATTGACTTTAAAATAAGAATAGAATACCATCAATTTAGCTATTAAATATCCGGTCATAGGAAACGTTTCCACTCTATTTTCAATCATTTTGATCGACAATCTACCTCATCAAGCTTGGAATCATAGAGAAAGAGGGCTGCATTTTATGTTAAACATGACTCGCTTTGAAGCTCAAATCCGCGAACGTGGATTAAATGTATTCAATGTACGTGTGCTTCAAAACGGATCTCTAGTGGGGAAAGTGGATCTCGCAGAGGATATCCGGCGCTTGCAGCATTCGGTCAGCAAATCTTTTACATGCATGGCGGTGGGTCTAGCCATCGAAGAAGGAAAGCTATCACTAAATACAACACTTAAAGATGTGTTTCCGGAATATGCATTCACTCATAAAGAGGCCTGTTCTTCCATGCAACCTGGGGAGTTGACCTTGTTCGATTTACTACGTATGAGTACAGGGCATGATTCCCCACCGTTTTGGGTTGAAGAAAGATTGGCCTTGAAGGATGTAAATTGGATACAACATTATCTATCGCTGCCTTTAGACAGACCTCCTGGGGAACAGTTTACCTACAGTAGCGGGGATACCATTATGATCTCTGCCATGGTTCAGGCCCGTGTCGGACAAACCGTAAAGGATTACCTCGTTCCCCGTCTCTTTGCCCCACTAGGCATAGAAAATATTGATTGGGAAACGACTCCTCAAGGGATCACCCTCGGTTGTGCCGGACTTCAGATCAATACCGAAGAACTAAGCCAAATTGGACAGCTTCTTTTGCAAAAAGGAATGTGGAAGGGACAGCAGCTTATTCCAGCAGCTTGGATTGATTTTGTTACACAAAAGCAGATCGAAAATAACGGAGCTGGTGATTGGGGCCAAGGGTACGGCTGTCAATTCTGGTTGTGTACGCACGATGCTTATCGTGCCGATGGCGCTCACGGTCAATTCTGCATGGTTGCCCCGGATGCTCAAGTGGTAATCGCTATTAACAGTATGGAAGATAATATGCAAGCTATTCTAGACACTGTCTGGGAGGAGATCTGGCCGCTTCTATAGCGGTGGCCATATGCAAGACAGCTTTTTCACGGGAAGGCTCAAGGTGCCGAAAAAGTAGTGAAGGCTACTTTCTCGGCACCTTCTTTTCGTATAATTAGGCCAACCCCAATTATAGGGTTGGCCTTTTTTGAGAGTAATTAGGGAAAAGCTCCCTCTATTTAGCCGATAATTGCTTGAAATGAATGAAAAGAGGGAAATCCTCCCTAAAAATCGGGAGAATATCTATATTCGCCAACGAATTAGTTAAATTACAGGGAGGATTTCCCTAATTATTAGTCTATTGAGTAGAAAGCTCTGAATTATAGGGAGATTTTCCCTAATTATCTATCAGAGCTTCAGTTTGCTTACTTTGGCGAGGATGCTCTGCACGCAAAAACATCCTTCCCGAAGGAAGGCTGTTACTTGCCCCGAGCGGGATGCAGCCCTTCCGGGCTGACTGCGAAGCTGATCCTATCGATGCCTTTGCTCCGACGAACCACTTGGGCTTCTCTTTCCCTGCTCGCAAAAACAGCCTTCCCGAAGGAAGGCTGTTACTTGACGTCCCGGAAGGGATTCGAACCCCTGACCGTGCGCTTAGAAGGCGCATGCTCTATCCAGCTGAGCTACCGGGACATATAAGAATTAATGATATGTATTGACGCAACGATATTTATTATACCTTATTCAGCAGAATTTTCAAGATCAAACATTTTGGAAAATAAGTAATTCTCATCCTATTTTAATAATAACAAGGGCATCCTAGCTATTTTCATAGCTTACGGATACCCTCGTTTTTACTCCATATTACTCCAGATTCCGAAAATGCTGCTCCAGCTGCTTTTTTAAATCTCCGTATGTCATTAATTCTCTCTGAAACTTGGAACGTTCATCTTCTGGCGTCATAATCATACTGCCTGTAAACGCGCTCGAAGTCACATCTTTAAAAGCATCATGCATATTGTTATCAAACCAATCAGTAGAAGTATCAGCGTCATTAGTGAGGATTCGGACAATCTCATAGCCTTCTTCGCGCTGATCTTCTACGATATACACCAAAAGTGCAGGATCACTAACAGCACCTGGCAATACACCTACTTCTGCACAAGGCGCACCGTCATACTCCATCATTCTGCGAATTTTGGCATCTTTAATATAATACACCTGTCATCCTTCCCTCCTGGCAAATTCCTCTCTTCCCTAGTGTTCGGATAAGGACATACATTTTATGCCTTCCTTCGGCATATATCTGTATTACTTGGCAAAAAAGTAAGGACAACAATCGCACAAAAAGAGAGGATGAACCATCATGTGCGGAATAACCGGATTTATCCAGTGGCGCGGAGATCTCACGCAGCACTCGCAGTTGCTGGTCAAAATGACTGAAACTTTAGCAGACCGCGGACCGGATGCAGCTGGAACTTGGATTTCAGGCCCCTGTGCATTCGGTCACCGCAGACTTAGCGTTATCGATCCAGAGAACGGCGCGCAGCCTATGATCACCCGCCATGAGGAACAAGTATACGCGATTGTGTACAACGGCGAATTATATAATGCACCCGAGCTCAAACAAGAACTTAAGCAGCGGGGTCATCAATTCCGTACCCAATGTGACACTGAGGTTCTGCTTCATGCCTATATCGAATGGGGACCGGATTGTGTAGAGAAGCTCAATGGGATCTTTGCCTTTGCAGTGTGGGACGGTCTTCGGGATCAGGTCTTTTTTGCACGTGACCGTTTAGGCGTGAAGCCCCTGTTCTATAGTAAAGTGGATGATGTCTTAGTTTTTGGCTCAGAGCCTAAGGCGCTGCTGCAGCACCCCAAGGTACAGCCAGTCGTAGGTCCAGAAGGACTTGCGGAAATCTTTATTATCGGTCCAGCCCGTACACCAGGACACGGTGTTTATAAGGATATGCAGGAACTTCGTCCTGGGCATGCCATGATCTATAGCCGTGAAGGTCTGCGTAGTTATGCTTATTGGAAGCTGGAAAGCGTAAAACACACTGATAATGAAGCAGAAACAGCTACTAAGGTGCGTGAACTGCTGCAGGATACGCTCGAACGCCAACTGGTCTCAGATGTTCCTGTCTGCTCCCTCTTGTCAGGAGGGCTGGACTCCAGTGCGTTAACAGCACTTGCAGTGGACTACTACAACCGAAACGGTCAAGGACGAGTGGATACGTATTCCGTCGATTATGTCGATAACGACAAGCACTTCAAGAGCCATACTTTTCAGCCCGGAGCAGATGGTCCATGGATTAAGCGAATGGTCGATGAATTAAATACGAACCATCGCTATATCTCGTTTGATACACCAGAGCTTGTAGAAGCACTTGATAATGCACTGTACACACGCGATTTACCTGGGATGACCGATGTGGACTCTTCTTTGTATTTATTTTGCCGTGAGATTAAAAAGAATGCTACTGTAGCCATTTCCGGCGAAGCTGCCGATGAGATTTTTGGCGGTTATCCTTGGTTCCATCGGGAGGAAATGCTCTCCTCAGGCACTTTCCCTTGGTCTGTTGCTCCTAAAATGCGTGCCAGTCTATTATCCCCTGAAGTTAATGAATGGATTCGGCCGCTGGAATATTTGGGTGACAGATACAGTGATGCAGTAGCCGAAGTCCCAACATTGGATGGGGAGACAGGTAAACAAGCACAAATGCGCGTAATGTCCTATTTAAACATCACCCGCTTCATGCCTACTTTGCTCGACCGTAAGGACCGAATGAGTATGGGCGCCGGACTAGAGGTACGTGTTCCTTATTGTGATCATCGCCTCGTTCAATATGTCTTTAATATTCCTTGGGAAATCAAGAACCTAAACGGTCGTGAAAAAGGGATTTTACGCAAAGCGCTTGAGGGAATTCTTCCAGATGATGTGCTATATCGTAAAAAAAGTCCTTATCCGAAAACACACAATCCAGCCTATTTAAACGCAGTACGAACACAAGTATTGAATATTCTAGATGACTCTACTTCACCTATACTCCCATTAATTGATGCTGCCAAAATCCGTGAGATCGCCGCTTCCCCAGAATCCTCTACCAATCTGCCTTGGTTCGGCCAGCTCATGTCCGGTCCTCAGCTTTTTGCTTACCTCGCCCAAGTAGATCTCTGGCTGCGTAAATATAACGTCTCCATCCAATAAGCGACAAGCCAAACAGCAAGTCCCCGTATCGGCGGCTTGCTGTTTGGCTTGTATTCGTAATTTTTTAGAAATTAAAATTGTCCGGATCGGGACCGAAACGATGGTTTCTGTTCAAATCTTCGATGGCTTTAACATCCTCATCACTTAACGTGAAGTCAAAGAATCCTGCATTTTCCTTGATTCGATCCGCATGTACTGACTTCGGAATCGTAATGACGCCTTGCTGCAAATCCCAACGAAGTACAATTTGAGCAGGGGTCTTATCATACTTTCCAGCCAGTTCTTTAAGAAGGGGAAGATCCAGGTTCCCTTGCATTAGCGGACTCCAAGCTTCAAGCTGGATCCCTTGCTCATTGGCATACTTCAGCAGCTCGCGCTGAGTCAACAGCGGATGAAATTCCACCTGATTCACCACTGGAACCACGCCAGTGTCCTCGATGATATCCTTCAGATGATGAATCTGAAAATTGCTCACGCCAATAGATTTGATGAGGCCCTCTTTTTGCAGATGAATCAGAGCTTTCCAAGTCTCCCGATACTTTCCTGCCACCGGCCAATGTATGAGATACAAGTCTATATAGTCCAGCCCCAGCTTGCGCCGGCTAACTTCGAACGCTTTCAGAGTTGATTCATAGCCTTGATCAGGGTTGCGCACTTTCGTCGTAATAAACAGTTCATCACGGGCCACTCCACATTCACGAATAGCCTGACCTACACCTTCTTCGTTATTGTAACCAGCAGCCGTATCAATACTGCGATATCCAAGCTCCACTGCGGTCTTGACCGCGTGAATAACCTCTTCCCCATCTTTAGTCTGATACACGCCAAGGCCCAGCCACGGCATAGTCACTCCATCATTTAAAGTCGGACCTCCCGAGAACGGTGCATTCAATTCACTCATTGCTTAACCCTCCAAGCTTATTGTTATTTCATTAATCTTACTTAACCTAAATTCACGCTTCAGAAGCAAGCGCTATCACAAAAGTATAGCAGAATGCTTCATCATTCCCAAAATCCTCATAAAAAAACGGAGGCATATATAAAGCCTCCGCTCTTCTTTATTTCTCAATTAGTTTGAAATCATCAAAATGGAATTCTGGAGAAACGATACAGGAGACCAACGTCGGTTCTTCACCTAACGTACGCGCGGCCTGCCATACTCCCGCTGGAACAACCACTTGTGGCTGCTGGCCTGCAGCAATATCGAGACCCAAAATAACTTCCTGCACATCCTCAGGCTTATCTCCAGTACCTCCCAGACTAAGCACGATTGGACTACCGGAATGCCACAACCAAACTTCATCGGACAATACCGTATGCCAATCAGATTGCTCGCCTTCGTGAAGCAAAAAATAAATGGAAGATGCCGAATGACGTGATCCAGAATAGCTATCGCCTAGCACTTCCTGGGAAATTTCAAATTCTGAATTCCAAAGTCTTTTGTACCAACCACCCTCTACGTGGGGCTGTAGTCCGAGCAGTTCAACTAGCGGTGAGATTTCTTTTGTCACGGTAGCTTCTCTCCTTCAAAGTTTGCATGAGCAACAATAGCTTCGTATGCATAAGGTTGTTTTTGCTTTTTACTTTAACGGAAGAAGCGCGAATTGTAAAATCTATTTACTATCCTTGCTCGCTTTGAATACCTCAGCAATCGCCCCAAGACTTCCCAGCGTTTCAACAGCGCTTGTTGGCAGGAACACTTTATTCGCAGGACCTTTAGCGATTTCAGCCAGCGCCTCGAAGGAGCGATAAGCTAGCACCTGCTCATCCAGACCTGCTGAGCGAATCAGCTCTATGCGTGTTTTTTCAGCTTCGGCCACCGCTTGAATGGCTTTCGCCTCACCATGAGCTTCCAGCTCCTGTGCTTGCCGTGAACCCTCTGCTTGGCGGATACGTGCTTCCTTGTCACCTTCTGCTTTTAGAATCTTACTCTGCTTATCCCCTTCAGCACGCAGGATCATATCCTGCTTAGCAGCTTCCGCTTCCAAGACAATCGCCCGCTTGCTCCGTTCCGCTTTCATCTGCTTATCCATTGCTTCCTGAATATCCAGCGGTGGCTTGATATCAATGACTTCCACACGCTCAATCCGTACGCCCCATTTCTCTGTAGCTTCATCAAGAGCCAACCGAATATCGGTCGAAATCTTTTCCCGCCCAGATAAGGTCTCATCTAATTCAAGCTTACCGATGATTTGCCGCATTGTTGCCGTCGAAATGTTTCTTACCCCATATACATAATCAGAAATGCCATAGGTTGCTTCCTCTGGTCCAACCACCTGATAGAAAATAATTGTATCAATCTGCACCTGCACGTTATCCTTCGTGATTACCGTTTGTGGAGGTACATTCGCTTGCTGGATTCTTAAATCATGGTACGTACGCACCTGATCAATTACAGGAATCAGAATGTTCAGTCCCGGAGTCAGCAGACGATTAAATTTACCGAGACGTTCCACTACACCTACCCGCTGTTGTGGTACGATTTTGACTGTTAATGCCACAAATACTACGACCACCACAATAATAATTCCGATAATTGCCCATTCCATTAGTTCATGTCCCCCCATCGTTCTACTTCAATAATCGTCGTGCCTCTCTTCACTACTCTTACAACCTCATCCTTGCCCAGAGACTGAACCGAGCTTGCGCTCCATGTATCTCCACCTACCTTGACTTGCCCATACTGTCCTTGCTCAATAGGCTCAACGACGACACCTTGCCTGCCGACGATTTCTGTACCGGTATCCTTGAACCCACGTGAGCTGCGAAATTTAGAAACCAGTGGTTTCGAGAATATAGTAAGACCAAGTGCGACCAGTGATCCGAGAACCACCTGAAACAAAATAGCATCGGGAGCAATCAACGAGACCAAACCAGCAGCTAATGCACCTATACTGAGCCACAACAGATAAAAAGTAAGCGTCATCATCTCTACTACAAACAGGACACCGGCTGCGATCAGCCATAACACCCACACAACCATCGGTGAACCCACCACCTTCCGTATAATACTACTATAACGAAAAGAAACTGCGATGCGTTGCGTAATTTCCGTAAAAATATTGCAGGCATGTATATCATTTATATTCATGACATCAAAGGTTATGTGTTCTGCATACGTTTCCTGAAAAATAGGACATGCGCCCAATCTATCAAACCTCGATCAAATATGTATCCTTCAATAAGAAAAATCTCCCCCTACATTCCCGAATTTTATCCCTAGCTTAATCGCGCTCTATGCTTGAAAATAAGAAATGCCTCCACCCATATATATGAAATTCATCCTAATTATTCAACTCCAACCCAACTCTTCTACCCATCCTACCCTCTACCAGCATTGTTATATCTACAAGTTTATTAGAAAAGGAATTCTTAGAACAGCAGTTTAGAAAGCGCTTACTTACCTTGTGAGGCTTCATGAGGACGGCTATTTGGGGCTGCTAAATCTATGAATTGGATGTCGGTAGAATGAGAGATACGCACAGGTGAAGGTACAGGTCCATTTCAAACTACGGGAGGTGAACATCGGGATTTCTTGCCGAAAAGTTTTCGAACTACACATTAAACCTCGGAGGTAGAAAATCAATGATATTCATGAAAAAAAGTTCACGCAAAACCTTTGCGATCGCGATGATCGCCGCGCTTGTTCTGACACTTTTTTCAACCCTGGGTAGTAGTGCTAAAACGGCCAACGCTGCACAGGATTATAAACTGGTTGGTTATTACGCATCTTGGGCCGCTTATGGGCGGGCTTACAATGTATCCGATATTGATCCTACCAAAATGAATGTCATTAACTACGCCTTCGCAGATATTTGTTGGAATGGCATTCACGGCAACCCCGACCCAACTGGCCCGAATCCAGTAACCTGGAGCTGTCAAAATGAGCAAGCACAGACTATTAACGTTCCGAACGGCACGATCGTACTGGGTGACCCGTGGATTGACACCGGTAAGAGTTTTGGAGATGACAAATGGGATGACCCCATCAAAGGTAACCTGAAGCAGCTGTGGAAGCTGAAAGAAAAGAACCCCAACCTGAAGACAATGATCTCCGTTGGAGGCTGGACTTGGTCGAACCGTTTCTCGGATGTGGCGGCCACCGCTGTGACCCGTGAGGTTTTTGCCAACTCTGCGGTAGACTTCATTCGTAAATATAAAATGGACGGTGTCGATCTCGACTGGGAGTACCCAGTTAGCGGTGGGCTCGCAGGGAATAGCTACCGTCCCGAAGACAAGGAGAACTATATCCTTCTTCTACAAAAAATCCGTGAAAAGCTAAATGCTGCCGGTCAGACCGACGGTAAAACCTACCTGCTGACCATTGCTTCCGGGGCAGGCCCGACGTATGTCAATAACAATAATCTTGCAGGTATTGCTTCCATTGTAGATTGGATCAATATTATGACCTATGACTTTAACGGAAGCTGGAATAAGACTACAGGTCACAATGCTCCTTTGTATTATGACCCTGCCGCTTCTGCCTCAGGTCTGACCGAACCGCAAAATTTCAACATCGATAAAGCAGTAACCAGCTATTTAGATCATGGCGTACCCGCAAACAAGTTAGTTCTCGGTATGGGATTCTATGGTCGAGGATGGGGTGGCGCTCCGGCAACAGGAAATGGCCAATACCAATTGTCCTCTGGAGTTTCGTCCACAGGTACATGGGAGAAGGGCAGCTACGATTTCTACGACCTCGAAGCTAATTATATTAACAAAAACGGCTATACCCGTTACTGGAATGACACATCAAAAGTGCCTTATCTCTATAATCCAACGAATCAAACTTTTATCAGCTATGACGATGTAGAATCCTTTGGCCATAAGATCAGTTATCTCAAATCAAAAGGTCTTGCAGGCGCCATGTTCTGGGAAACAAGTGGGGACCGGAACAAAACACTGACCAACAAACTAAACGCCGATCTTGGCGGTGGAGTTGTGCAACCAACTCCAACTCCAACAGTAACGCCTACACCAACACCAACACCGACATCAACGTTAACTCCATCGCCAACAGCTACTCCGGGACAATGTGCAGCGGCATGGAGCCAGACAGCCGTATATACGGGCGGTCAGCAAGTTTCTTATAACGGTTCAGTCTATGAAGCCAAATGGTGGACCCAAGGCGATCGTCCCGACCTTAGCGGTGCTTCCGGAGTCTGGAAATTTATCAGCTTGTGCGGAACAGCAACGCCGGCTCCGTCGGCAACAGTAGCACCGACGCCAACTGTTGCGCCAACAGCAACTGCCACACCAACCGCAACAGTAACACCGACACCAACTGTAGCACCGACGACAACTCCGACACCAGCGCCTACTGTAGCACCGACTCCTGGAAGTTCCAGCTGGGCAGCAGGAATCGCCTACAAAACGGGTGATGTCGTTAGCTACAATGCCAAAACGTATACCTGCCTTCAGCCCCATACTTCTCTTCAAGGCTGGGAACCGGCGACCACACCCGCTCTTTGGAAACTAAATTAAGATTCCGATTTGCGCGTAGGGAATCATCGTTCCTATCTACCCGTGAAATCATATTATCCCCTATGGAGGAATGTTAAATGAAGATAAGTACACGAAATAGGCGAAGTAAATCCGCACGTTACATTGCAGCCTTAATGAGCGCCATCATTCTGCTCCCGCTTTACACAAGTGCAGGAGGATCGTCGCAAGTGGCCTTAGCAGCAGGAACAACGCCAGCTGCTCCTGCTCCCGCTGCAGATCATCCGCGTAAGATTGTTGCTTATTTCCCGGAGTGGGGAGATCAGGAGAACAAAGGATTTTATACTGTCGACAAAATACCGTGGGATAAAATCACTCATATTAACTATGCATTCGCGAAGGTAAACCCTCAAACGAACAAGATTGATTTGATGGACCGTACAGCAGCGATCGAAAAAGATTATCCCAACCAGCTAACGAATTTGCCGTTTAAAGGACATTTTAACCAACTTATAAAGTATAAGCAGCTTTATCCTGATGTCCGCACCCTGATTTCGGTTGGTGGCTGGTCGGGTTCTGGTGGTTTTTTCAACATGGCCAATTCAGAAGCAGGTCGCGAGACGTTTGCGAACAGTGTCGTGGATTTTCTACGTACGTACCAGTTCAACGGTGTAGACATTGATTGGGAGTACCCATCCGGCACTGGCCAATCAGGTAACCCGAATGACTTTGGTGTAGCTGAGCCGCTGCGTACAGTGAACTACAACAACTATGTTCTCCTGATGAAAAAGCTTCGCGAAAAGCTGGATCAGGCAGGTGCACAGGATAATCAGAAATATGACCTAACCATCGCCGCAACCGCTTCCTCCTGGATTCTAGGCGGGATGAAGTTAGGGGAAGCTAACCAGTATTTGGACTGGGCGAACCTCATGACATATGATTTCCACGGTGCGTGGAATGGATATGTAGGACCGCATTCCGCCCTGTACCCAGATTCTCGCGATACAGAAACCGCTGCGCTGGGCACTCCGGTTCTGAATACCGACTGGGCCGTTCGATACTATTTGGGTACGCTTCCACCGGAAAAAATCGTTATCGGAGTTCCTTATTACTCACGTGGCTGGAAGAATGTAAATGGAGGCATCAACAACACCGGTCTTTACGGTACAGCACCTACAACCGGAGGTGGAGCCGATGGCATATACGGAATCTGGAATGACCCTGCACCAGAGCAGCCGGCTGGCGCAAATCCAATCTGGCATGTGCTGAATCTGCTCAAGGACCCAGCGAACAAGCGCTATTTCGATCCTGTTACCAAAACCCCATATATGTATAACGCAGACAAAAAGGTATTTCTTACGTATGAAGATAAGGAATCTCTCGGCTACAAACTGGATTATATCAAGCAAAAAGGATTGGGAGGGATGATGTTCTGGGAATTGACTGGCGACTATTCTGAAAAGAGTGATGGCACCTATACGTACGGCAACGCTTTGACCGATTTTGCCTATGACCAGCTTAAGACAGCCTCTCTGCCAGGTGGAACACCGAAGCCACAACTTCCTGCGCCTCAGAACTTTAGCCTTAACTTCAGTGGCACTTACGATCATCCGAATTATACCTACTCCTTGAAAATAACGAATAACACAGGTACGGATATCTCTGGTGGCTGGAAGCTGGAATTCGATCTACCGACAACAACAACCTTGACCTCTGCGTGGGGAGCAGGTACTGTAGAACAAATCTCTACGGCTTGGGACTTTAACCGCTACCGTATTACAGGGACGGCTTCCCAAACGATTGCAAACGGAGCTGCACTGGAAATTCCAGGCATGATGAAGCTGAACTTCTCGGGCGGTCCGCAACGCATTACACTGAACGGAAGCTCGTCCCAGCAGGAATACGACAAACTGTATGGAGGCGTTACGCCAACACCAACTCCTACACCGTCTGCAACACCAACACCTACTCCAACCACGACACCGTCTGCAACGCCGACTGCAACCATAGCACCTACTTCAACGCCAAGCGCAACCGTAACTCCAACACCTACGCCGGGACAATGTTCGGCAGCAACTTGGAGTGCGACAGGCGTGTACACTGGGGGACAGCGTGTATCCTACAACGGTTCACTATATGAAGCCAAGTGGTGGACGCAAGGAGATCGTCCCGATCTTAGCGGTGCTAATGGCGTCTGGAAATTCATCAGCACATGCGAAACCGCAACGTCTACACCTACGGTAACTGTAGCTCCAACAGTGACGCCGACGTTGGCACCTACAGTGGCACCAACGTCTACTGTTGTCCCAACACCTACAGCAATCGCAACACCAACTCCACTACCTACCGTTGCACCTACTTCGGGAGGCTCAATCTGGATAACAGGGGTTGCTTACAAAGTAGGTGACGTTGTCACCTATAATGGAAAAACATATTCATGCTTGCAGCCTCACACTTCCCTTCAAGGGTGGGAGCCAGGTTCCACACCTGCTCTTTGGAAGCTGTTATAATCCAGCCAATGAAAAAGCTCCACATTTATTATAGTGCCGAATAATTTCCAACCCTATGTCTTACGGATTCACATGACGTTATTTGTATAAAGCCACTTTTAAGATCAGCTGTGTCGGTAATGGTGACAAACTTGCAAATATAACAACCATACGAAGTTCGGTGCTTAGTTTCGGAGGTGATTGCAAAAAAACAGGGTATCCAGCAGCCAATGGCTTTTGGATACCCTGTTTTGTATAAAAAGGCTCTATTCCTGTGGTAGTTCGCCTTCAGCTGCCAGCTTCTTCTCCAGCTTCGCTGTTAGCATTCGCAGTGCAACTCCTCGATGGCTGATATGCTGCTTCTCTTCTAGCGTAAGCTCTGCCATAGTTTTTTCATGCTCCGAGAGATAGAAGAGCGGGTCATAACCAAATCCGCCAGCACCGGAAGGTTCTGAGGTAATCCAGCCCTCGACTGCACCTTCTGCGGTTAGCTCCTGCTTGGAAACCGGATCATACAGCGACAAAGTGCAGACGAACCTAGCTGTGCTCAGCAAAGGCTGGTCAGTGTCTTCCCCCTGCTTCAATCGCTCCAGCTCGCTAAGCAGCTTCAGATTATTCGCACCATCCGTAGCATCTTCACCAGCATAACGTGCAGAGTACACACCCGGCTGACCATCCAAGGCGTCTACGCAAAGACCCGAATCATCGGCGAGGACCGGGATTCCAAGGGCATCACCTACGGCTTTGGATTTTTTAAAGGCGTTCTCGGCAAAAGTGGCTCCGTCTTCTACCACATCGGGCAGATCCGGATAGTCGTACATACTTTTCACTGTCAGCCCTAGCGGGGCAAAAGCATGCTCGAATTCACGTACTTTCCCCTTATTCTTCGTCGCAACAATAAGAATACCGCCGTCAGACTTCATGCTACACCTCTTGGCCCGGCTGGCCGGATGGGATTTTGAGAGCAATCGCTCCCAGTGCTTCTTTCTGCGCAGCAATCAGTTCATAGATTCCCTTCTCACCTAGACCCAGTAAAAGATCCAGCTCTTGACGAGTGAACGGTCTTTCTTCGCCAGTCCCCTGAAGTTCAACAAAGGCACCGCCGCCAGTCATCACTACATTCATATCTACTTTTGCTTTGGAATCTTCTTCATAATTTAAATCCAGCAGCGTTTTATCCCCTACAACACCGACACTGATTGCCCCCAAGAAATCTGTTATAGGAAACACAGGCAACTTATGCTGAACTGCAATTTTGTTAATCGCAAATGCCATGGCAACAAAAGCACCTGTAATCGAAGCGGTCCGCGTACCACCATCCGCCTGAATCACATCACAGTCCAATGTAATACTACGCTCGCCTAACGCTTGTAAATTCACTATAGAACGAAGCGCTCGTCCGATCAGCCGTTGGATCTCCATGGTGCGCCCGGTAAGCTTACCGCGTGCAGCTTCACGCTGATTACGGGATTGAGTGGCCCGAGGAAGCATCGAATATTCTGCGGTTACCCAGCCTTTTCCTTGTCCTTTAAGAAACGGAGGTACTTTTTCCTCTACTGTAGCCGTACAAATGACTTTGGTATCTCCCATTTCTATGATCACGGAGCCCTCAGCATATTTATTCGTTTGGGTTGTTATTGTCAGCGGCCGTAATTGGTCGTCGTTTCGCCCGTTTGATCTCATCTTTTCTGCCTCCTACATCGTATAGCTAATAGTTTAGCGTGAGTCCCGTCTCCCCGTTATAAATAGCGAGTCGTATACTGCTTGGGACGTAACGTTTTTTTGAGCAACTTTTATTCTACCAAAGAGGAGGCACAAAAGCATCTTTTAAACCTTACAGAGTCATTCTATAACGGGATCTCATTCAAATATTCTGGTGCGGAAACAGGTTTGCTGTAGTCCACATTATCTGTATCAGTAATCGATTCCTTGCCGTTTAAGCGAATTTGCACAAGAGAATCATCTGAATTTTGAGCAACCGTCAGTACGACCGATTCCAGCATTTCAGCGGGTACACCTTTACCATCTGTG
This sequence comes from Paenibacillus sp. FSL K6-2859, assembly GCF_038008265.1. NCBI lineage: Bacteria > Bacillati > Bacillota > Bacilli > Caryophanales > Paenibacillaceae > Paenibacillus > Paenibacillus sp. FSL K6-2859. The sequence goes on from NZ_JBBOYU010000001.1 coordinate 5,601,290, forward strand.
AACATATCATCCGTCAAAGATACGGTAACTACACCGTTCTGCCCAGCGTCAACGGAATCAAGTATCGTTCCCTCCGTCATGACCATTTCCAGCCCATTTCCGGATTCAGGACCTGCGATCAATTCGTTCAAAGCAGCAGTCAGCTGTTCTTGTCCAGCGGGTACAAAACGGGTTACAGGAACATAATATTGGATACCGTCAGGAGATGTTGTGGAAAAATAAACAGTAACCGCACTGGAGTTCATCAGAAGAGGACCTTGCTTCGGCAAATTAATGCCCATTGTGCGGGTTAATGGACGATCCAGCGGAGTTCCTTGAAGCGGCATCTCTGTGAGCTTTTTACCATCTACCCAGAGCTGTACGCTTTTAATGTCATCTTGACCGGTCAGCGTCCAAGTGATAGCTTCGAGGATTTTACGTTCCTCTAAAGGATCATAATTATTGAATTCTGAATTAAATTCGACAACAGCTGAATTCGACTTGTCTATCGTAACATCTTTTACTTCCGTTCCAGCTGGAAGAACGCCTTGGAATCCTTCAGGCACTGATGAGGCATATTTCCCCTTGCTCACTAATGCCATTAACGAGTTTTTAATTGCGCTGGAATCTTTGCTCTTTGGCAAGCTGAGGGATACCGGAGCGAGTAATCCATTACCATCTTCCAAAAATACGGTTGTCCGATCTCCGGAAGCATTGCTCTGTGAAGTTTTGGTGTTGCCTTTAACCGTGGTCTGTGTATCATCCTGTGTCACCGGACCGAATACACCTGAATCCAAAGTAGTATCTCCACTAGTCTGTAACATTTGCGCTTCCACCTCTGGTGGCGGAGCGTCAATCGATGCCGATTCTGAACCAAACAATCCACAGCCAGACAGTGTCAGTGGAACTGCGATCAGGAAGACTGCGGAGATTCCGCGGATTTGTTGCATAGGTTTCATCATTTATTACCCCTTTCAAGGTTAGATAGGCTTTGTACTGCTATGTATACGAGACCTTTGTCCAAAAAATAACAACAGCTTATCCTAAATTGTTGGAAAAGCCTTTGGACTACTTCTACATCTCAAGTAGGAGCTGGATTTCAGGTCACTGAAACTTCCCTCTCTGGACAAATACTTCCGGTAAACGTACAATCTGAGGTAACAACAGTCCTTAACATCATACTAACGTTTGCTGTAATGAAATGACTTACTAAACAACGAGGTGACTGAACATGGCTGATGAAAAAATCGAAAAAATACCGTACAGTCTGAACAGCAAGGCCGTCGCAGATGCGACCAAATTCTGGCTGAACAAGCGTGGAGTAACCCTGGAAGAAATCGCGGAACTCGTTATGTTCCTGCAACAGAAATACTATCCGAATTTAACGATGGATGAATGTATCCATAATGTAGAGATGGTGCTTAGTAAACGCGAAGTACAAAATGCAGTACTCACAGGCATTCAATTAGATGTAATGGCAGAAGAGGGCAAGCTGTTCTCCCCACTTCAGGATATGATCGAAAATGATGAGGGATTATACGGCGTAGATGAGATTCTTGCCTTCTCTATCGTGAACGTATACGGCAGTATCGGATTTACCAACTATGGCTATGTGGACAAGCTGAAGCCAGGTGTTCTTCAAAGGTTAAATGACAAAAGCACCGGACAGATCCACACCTACCTCGACGACATCGTCGGAGCCGTGGCGGCAGCAGCCAGTAGCCGAATCGCACACCGCAAGCAAGCGGAACGCGAAATTGAGTTGGATTTGCCTCATACACCGGAGGACCGCGAAGAGGGCGCTAGGAAACTTGCGGAATATGATGAATCGCCAGAGTGAGTTTCGGATGCATCAAAATGAGGAGTTCCAGATATATCAAATGAAATATCAAATGAAACTCTGAAACAATCGCTTTTTTGTGAGTAGCGGGCGAGGGGTTCTACGGTGGGGGTTCTGCTGTGGAGGTTCTACAGGGCTCGTTGGCTATAGGGAAATCCTCCCTATAGCCAACGATTTTGGCTCAAATCCAGAGATTATACGGAATTCTTCCCTATAATCTCTATGAAAATCTCAATTTATAGCCAAATCAGTAGAATTATAAGGAGAAATTCCCTATAAACAGCTCTAGAATCCTTAAACCCAAAATTACAGGGTGAAATTCCCTATAATTACTACCAGCATTTAGCTGCACCACATATATCATTTAGTTGCACGACTTTTGAAGCGTTTCGCCACGTTGTCGGACTCAGGAGACGTTATACTCACAAATCACCCTTAATTTAAATACTTTCGGATTCCAGAAACGCTATTCGCTCAAAAATGACCCAAAAGACTATTCTGCACAAGTAATAACGCCTTTCCGGTCCAATACTAACCTCAAATACCCTAAAATCCACGAATAGCGTCATCTGAGTCCGAATACATACGCTAACGCATGAATATGGAAGTGATCGAAGGATGATAAGAGGGACGGAGGGACAAGGTTACTCAAATACAAAAAAGAGCAGTCCCCACAATCAGGACTGCTCTTGAACAAGTTATACTTTCCAGTACAATTCGATCTTGCTTGCAAGATACTCTAACTGATATGCTCTCCAGCACTTTCAGCTGCGGCGAACAAGAAGCCGCCGTCTGCCTCCAGCATGACTGCCCGTCCCCGGCGCACCAGCTCCGCCAAATGCGCCAATGTCTCACTCATCGCGAAGCGCATCTGGTGAACGGTGGTTACCCGGCTGCGAAACAAAATTTCGCATACCGCGAATCCGCTAAGCGGACCGTTGGCAAGCAGAGCCGCCGCTGTATCCAGCCGCTCCTCATGATGAGCGAGAAGGCTGTCTACCCGGTGCGCGAAGCCAGCGAAGGGCTCGCGATGCCCCGGGAACGCCATGCTTACCCGGTAGCTGCCCAGTTCACGTAGCCCCTGAAGGAACGTCTGCAGCGGCTGTGGATCGCTGCCTGGCAGCAGGCATACATTGGGCGAGATCTGCGGCAGCACAGCGTCTCCGCAGATCATAAGCCCGCTGCCAGCATGATACAGGCTAACATGCCCAGGCGCATGTCCGCCGGTAACAATGAGCAGCCATTCACGGCCGCCCATCTTGAAGGTCTCCGCCACATTGAAATAAGACACGACAGGCTGTGGCTCCACTTGGGAATTAAAGCTTTCCAAGTGCGCTTTAATTCCATTTGACCACTGATCTGTCATCCCATGCCGGGTGAAATAAACCGGCAAAATCTCATTTATATCCAAGTCATGTCCCGCACCGTTCCCTGCATTCTTCGCGTCTTTCCCCGCATCATCACCAAAGCCCCCCCACATCAACCTTGCCTCCGCATGGGCGCGCTCCGTCATCCACACCTTACAGCCACTCTGCGACTGCAGCCAGCCGGCTAATCCGTAATGGTCGGGATGGTGATGCGTGACGACGATATCCCGCACTTCATTCCACGATAAGTTCAGCTCCTGCAGGATGCCGAGCCAGCAATTCTCTGTATCCGGGCTACGCGGACCGGGATCAATAATTGTGACTCTGCCCTCTTCATCAGGAAGGATGTAGCTGTTCACTTGACGAAGAGGCGAGTCCATGGGCACCGAGATCTGGAGAATGTTCTGATCCCATGAAGTAATCTCCGCCTTAGACATGGAGCGTTCACCACCTTTGAATCTTTTTCCGGATACCATCTACGGACGTACTCCACCAAAGATCATCCGCGTGGACCTTTCTGCATCATAAACCTCATCTTCATAGCTGCCATGTACAGCTTCGAGCTGTAAGCCTGCTGCCTCGATCATTTCCTTGAACTCCTCCAGTGAATATAGCTTCACACGCTCATGATATTGACGAGGTGTAGGGTCATTTTTAGTGGTTAAAATGATGTCCTTCTTCACATACCCATCCTCGATCCTGCGTGACTCCTCGATCAAATTGTCTCCATCCTCACGTTTAGAATGCGGCACCAGATGACGAATCACATACGCAGGATTCAAAAAATCAATCACGAACTTGCCACCCGGCTTCAGCAAACGATAAATTTCACGCAGAACCTTTACTTGCTCCTCATCTTTTTCAAAATAACCAAAAGAAGTGAACAGATTAACTACAGCATCGAACCCTCCATCCAGTGGTAAATCACGCATATCGGAACGAAGCCAGGTTACCTTCTCCGCCCCGACTTGAGATCGAGCCTCACGCAGCAAAACCTCCGACAAATCTACGCCGGTAACCTCGTATCCTTCCTCCGCAAGTGCCAGAGAATGACGTCCCATTCCACAACATAAATCCAGCACTTTTGATCCTGGAGGCAGCCTCAGCCAGGCGATCATCTGATCCACTTCTTTACGTGCGCCACAGAAATCCCGGTGTTTATATACGATCAGATAATCTTCTCCGAAGCTGTTTTCATACCATTCAGTCATGTTGTCCCTCCTCCTACTGACGTCATCTCACAACTCCACTTCATCTATGCCAATGTAACGCCATTGTACAGTCTTTTGCTGACAAACTCAAAGAAGAGTCATCATCATAACCACTTGGCCTTTAATGACAACTCTTATTGAAACTTCCTTTACTGAAGCTGCTGCAAATAGACTCTTGCTTCATAAGGACGAAGCTTGAGATCTTGAATATCCTCGTTTTTCTCCACGGTATAATTAGAAATTAACAGCTCCATGTTCTCTGGCTTAAACTCTGCCGGCCATTCAAATTCAGGCGATCCATCAAAAAAATTCAAAATAACCAACAATCGCTGATCCTCTAAAGTTCGGGTATACGCATAAATCTCCGTGTGTTCTGCAAGCAGTAGCTCATACGATCCGTAGACGATCACCTTATATTTTTTTCTTAACGCAATCAGCTGTTTATAGTAGTTATAAATGGAATCCGGATCTTTAACTGCATTGCCGGCATTAATCTCCATATGGTTGGAATTCACTTTAAGCCAAGGTTCACCCGTTGTAAAACCACCTGCATGTCCATCGTCCCATTGCATGGGGGTACGGGCATTGTCTCGGCTTTTATGATGAATCGCAGACATAATCTGCTCTTCTGGAACACCGTTTTTTCGCTTTTCTTCATAATAATTAAGGGTCTCCACATCCCGGTATTCATCAATGGAATCAAAACATACATTCGTCATGCCGATTTCTTCTCCTTGATAAATGTAAGGGGTGCCTTCCAGCATATGAATAAAGGTCGCCAGCATCTTAGCCGAAGGAATCCGGTAAAAAAGATCGTTCCCGAACCGTGACACCGAGCGCGGCTGATCATGGTTACATAAATAGTTTGCATTCCAGCCTCTGTCATGCAGAACCGTCTGCCAGTTGCTCATGATTTTTTTCAGCTCAAGCAGACTCCAGGGCACCACATCCCATTTTCCGCTACCCGGCGAAGCGGCATCCAGAAACATATGTTCAAACTGAAAAGTCATATTCAGCTCCCGACGTCCGTCCCCTACATAATCCAGCGCCTGCTCTGGTCCGAGACCCGAGGTCTCTCCTACTGTCATAATATCGTAGAAATATAACACCTTATCGTATAGATTCTGTAGCAAGGTATGTACATCCTCCAGATTGGAGAACATACCATAGGCTCTTACAGTAGGTGTTCCGTTCGGGTTGTCTGCATCTGGATACCCTTTCGTCTTCACGATATGTGCAATTGCATCAAAACGAAATCCGTCCACGCCCTTCTTCAGCCACCACTCCACCATCTCATGCAGCTTATCAATGACTACAGGATTTTCCCAGTTCAGATCGGGCTGGTATTTGGAGTAGAGATGAAGATAATATTCATCCGTCCCCGGATCAAGCTCCCATACCGAGCCACTGAAATAAGATTCCCAGTTGTTCGGAGGACCGCCATTTTTACCTTTTCTCCAAATATAGTAGTCCCGTTTAGGATTGTCCTTCGACGACCTGGATTCTACAAACCAAGGATGCTCATGTGACGTGTGGTTCAGCACCAAATCCATCATCAACTTCATTCCACGTGCGTGTAACTCCCTGAGCAACCTATCAAAATCATCCATCGTACCGAATTCCTTCATAATGTCACAGTAATCACTGATGTCATACCCGTTATCATGATTAGGTGATTTATAAATAGGACAGACCCAGATCACATCTACACCTAGGTCCTGTAAATAATCCAGTCTGGATATAATGCCTTGTAAATCTCCGATTCCATCTCCGTTACTATCCATGAAACTGATCGGATAAATCTGATACACGACGCTTTCTTTCCACCATTTGGGGTTCATAACTCCGTTACCTCCTATTTAGCTATATGTAGAGTTTAACCACACAGAGCCTAGTAGATAACAAATTCCCCCTACTTCCCTAATCCCTTTTGATATTGTGAAGGTGTAAGTCCAGTCCATTTTTTAAACGTAGCACTGAAGTGACGCTCTTCACCGTACCCTACCAACTTTGCAACGGCGTACATCTTTAGATTTTGGCGGAGCAGCTTTTTCGCTTCTTCTACCCGGTATTGATGCAAGTAATCGAGAAAATTCACACCAAGCTCCTGACGGAATAGCGAACTTAAATAAGTATTAGAAACATAGGCTTCCTTCGCGACATACTCTAGTGTCAGATTGGTATTATATTTATTGCGGATGATCTCCATGGCAGTGACTACTGTGCGATGCAGCGGACGATGTTTGGAAAAGGCCTCCACCACGTTCTGCATAACCTTATTCAAAATCGTAGACAATTCTTCCAACGTCTCTATCTGTGGAGCCTGCTCCATCCAATTGACCAAATGCTGCTTCCATTCGAAGCCAGCAACTTGTTTCTCTTGCGCAAGTCTCTTTAATCGAACTACAAAAGCAGTTGCCCGGATATTCACCTCTTGCTTGAGACATCCCGGGTTGCCGCGAAAACGATCCAGCCATTTCTCCAGCAGATCGAGTGCCAGCTCATTGCTCCCAGCACCAACCGCCACAAGCATCTCATCCTCCAGCACATGTAATTCAGGATCATCTAATATCCCGATTTCCTGTGGACCCCCACCTACAACGCCCGTTCCTTCTGTATAGAAATAGACCCCGCCTTTTCCGTTTAAAAATCGCGATTCCATCGCCTGAAGAGCTTCTTTATACGACAGATGAGCTTCGGAAATATTCAAGCGACAGGAGCCAACGGCAATACTGATCGACAGTTTGAGGTATTTCTCCAGATTACTTTGCAGCTGCTCAATCTGCTCCTTCAACTGAAGGGGCGCTCGGTAAGGCTTGCGAGGATCCGTTCCGGCTATGCCGCTGCCAATCCAGAGCAAATTATTGCCGTCATGAAAAGTCTCAATCTTTCCTCTATAGATCGGTGACAATGTCTCACTGATAATATTTAACGCTGCGTAACGAATAAGTACGAAATCCTGTCCCGTACCTCCAGTGGAAGGCGAGTCAAAATCGAATCTGACAAGACCAATCTGCGGCCCTTCTGAACCAATCGCCATAGATAACTCTCCGATCAGCTCTTGTCGCCGTTCTAGCGGAACCGGTGGATGGTAAATCCACTGGGATAGAACCTGACTTTTAACAAGCGGTGCATTTTTATGCCAGGACCGATCTCTTTTAAGCTGTTCATCCTCCTGATTTCGTTGTCTTTCAATAAGTTCCTTGGCCTTCAATACCGTCTTCAGAATCTCCTCAGGACGGCAGGGCTTCAGCACATAATCAACAACACCTAGGGCGATTGCTTGCTTCGCATAAGAGAACTCGTTATATCCCGATAAAATAATGGACCGGAATCCGTAACCTCTGCGCCGTGCGACTTCAATCAGCTCGAGACCACCCATTTGTGGCATACGAATATCCGTTAACAAAAGATCGGGCTGTTCATTCTCCATAAGAGCCAGTGCTTCACTTCCATTCCCCGCCTCGCCCATGACCTCAATTTGATGAGACTTCCAATCAATCATATTTACAATGCCCTCACGGATCGTATCTTCGTCTTCAGCAATCAGCAGCTTCATCATTTATGGACCCTCCACAGTGATATGAATAATAATACGTGTGCCTGCTCCTTCTACACTCTCTAGTTGTAAAGAGGCTCCTGCAAAAAATAAGGCCAGTCGTTCCTTCACATTCATGAGCGCAAATCCTGTGCGTCCTACATTGTCTTCCTCAGGTAAAGAATTCCCCTTCGCTAAACGTTGATGTAGCTCTAGAAGTCTATCTGCCGTGATCCCTACACCATTATCCTGTACCTCAAGCACAATAGTCTTCTCTATACGGTAAGCGCGAACGGATATTAGTCCACTTCCAGACAGCGGCTCAATCCCGTGAATCACTGCGTTCTCGGCTAGTGGCTGCATCAGCAGCTTCGGTACTGTGAAGTCCTTGATACTCTCATCCAAAGAAATTTCGAATTCAAAACGCTCCTTAAAGCGATTTTTCTGCAGGAACAAGTAATTGGACACCAGCTCCACTTCCTGTTCCAAAGTAAACGTATCACGTCCATCATTTAAGCTCAGTCGGAACACTTGAGATAGAGAATACACCATATCGGCAATTTCTTTATCTCCCTTCTTCTCCGCTTCCCAACAGATTGTATTTAACGTGTTATATAAAAAGTGAGGCCTGATTTGAGCTTGAAGCGTTTTCAACTCTGCCTCCTGCTGCTTCATTCTTGACGCGTATACATCGTTGATGAGCGATTTAATCCGCTGTACCATAAGATTATAACCATGCCCGAGTAAGCCGATCTCGTCATTTCCTTCAAAAAATACCCGCTGCGTAAAATCACCTGTCTGCAGTCTGCGCATCGAACGGGAAAGCTTCTTCAGTGGTTTCGTGATAGCGGCAGCTGCCAGCCAAGTAACCATTAGACTAACTACTAAACACAGAACAGCGATCGTCATCGTGACCTGTAAAATCTGACCGAGCTCTTTAACAAGCTGCCGCTTGGAATGAGCCACCACCACATACCAGCCTGTCGTCTCCGATTGCAGATGTGACACAATCCACTGTTTATGATCCGCTGTAGATTCCAGCCTTTTTTTCACAGTCAGCTTAGGATCGCTGTCCGCAAAATACGGAAGTTCCAGATCTCTTTTGCCAATCCAGCCCGGATTCGAAGCCGTAATAATCAGCCCGTCCCGGTCAATCACGAACATATCTACATCATCTTCAGCATTGTCGAGATATTGGCTACCAATCTTCCCTGCATCCACACCGATCACAGCGAGTCCTGCCGGCTTTAATGTGTAAATATTCTTGATGATTCTGGAAAGCACAATCTTATGATAATGATCCCCTACAAAAATGCCGTCAGTCGGCCTGGATAGTCCAAAGGTTGGGCTGCCTGCTGCTTGAATAGCTTCTTTATAATACGAGGTTTTGATAAAATCCGAGAACTTCATCCCTGTCGTCAATCCTGCCTGATTCGCAGCAAAAGGCTCTGCTCCGTTGTTATCGTCTAAAGAATACAGAATTAGAGATTGTATAGAATTGCCTGCAACCATAAGATTGGTAACGGTCTTAAATACAGAATTACGTTCCTTTTGTGCTTCAGACGATGCTAAGAGCCGCTGCACACTTTCATCCAGAAAGAGTGTATTCGAAAAAGATATCATGCCTCGCACCATCTCATCGATCTGCTCTGCTGTTTTTTTGGTAAGATGATCCTGTGACTGTTTCATTTTCTCCACAACCTGCTGTGAAGAGATCTGATACGAGTTCCAGCCCATAGCGAATATGGTCACCAGAAGCAGGGGGACGAACCATAACAACAGCTTGAATTGGAGCGGAAGATGGCGATAACGGCTGACTAAGCGAAAGTTTTGATTCATGAGAACCACCTTGTTATAAGTTCTTACATATAGAAAATGATGTGTAAACCAAGTATAACTGAAATTATTACACCCTGAACCGGCTTTTTACATTCGCTAAAAAATGCCTACATCATTCTTAAATATGAACCATGTTTCTATTTGCCAGAAACTCTTAAGATGAGGATGCAAGCAAAAACGCCTTCGGACGTCTCTTATAGACGGTAAGCGTTTATGCGAGAAATATAAGGATAATGTATAGCGTGAAACTTATACTTTCTTATATTTCAAGAAGAAACGACGTTGTCGTCTTCCTGGATGGATAACAATCGTTTCTTCAAAATACATCATTCTAAAAAGGTGGGTTTTTGATGAAAAGTAAAGGAATCAAGCTAATGCTTATGAGTCTAATGCTTCCAGCTCTGCTTGCAGGCTGTGGTGGCGGAAATAACAACGCGAAAGCTACAAATGCTCCTGCAAATGACAAAGCCGAAGCTACTGCCGAGGCAACAACGAACGCACCAGCCGAAAAAATTACACTGAAGTTCTTCACCGCACTTGCGGATCGGGCAAACGGTTCAGGCAAGGTGGAGCAAGACATTATCGACGCTTATATGAAAGAGCACCCTAACGTCAAGATAGAAGTGGAAGCGCTTCAAGATGAACCTTATAAATCAAAAATTAAAGTATATGCTTCCAGTAATCAGATGCCTGATATCATTCAAGCTTGGGGCCAGCCTTCTTTCCTGAGTCCTCTGCTCGATAATGACTTACTGCTTGAACTGAACAGCGCTGACTTCGAAGGTGATCAGTTTGTTTCCGGTTCCATGGACGGCTTCAGCAAAGATGGCAAACTGTACGGATTGCCACGTAGTGCCGACTATATGGTCATGTTCTATAACAAGAAAATCTTTGCTGACAACGGCATCGAGGTTCCGAAGACTACCGCTGACCTGCTCGCAGCTGTTAAAACATTGCGTGCTAACAAGATTAACCCTATCGCTATGAATGGTATGGATGCATGGACACTGCCAATCTGGTATGAGTTTGTTGCTCAACGACAAAATGGTGATTTTAATAAGATGGATGAAGCTGTTGCCCGTAAAATATCCTTTAATGATCCTAGCCTTGTTGCAGCTGCAACTGAAATGCAAGATTTCGCAAATGCTAAAGGTTTTGCCGATGGCTGGCTGACCGCCGATTACGGCGCAGCGCGTAACTTGTTCGGACAAGGACAAGCCGCTATGTTCTTTATGGGCGCTTGGGAGTCTGGCCTGGCTACAGATGTGAACTTCTCTGAAGAATTCCGCAATAATGTAGGCGCATTCGCTTTCCCTGGTTCAGATAAAGGTAAATCCACGGATGATGCTGCTTGGTACGGTGGTGGATATGCAGTAAGTAAAAACTCCAAGCATCCTGAAGCTGCTGTTGATTTCTTGAAGTATTTCTTCGCACCTGAGAACTGGTCCAAAATGTTATGGCAAGCTGGCGCGGGTACACCTGCGCAAAAATTCGATGAATTCTTAACTGGTAATGAAACTCAGCTCCAAAAAGAACTAGTGGATGTCTTCAGCTCGATGACCTCTTCTAGCGGAACCCCGCTACAGGATATTGGTAACGACGAGTTCAAGCAAAAGGTAATGGAGGCTCACCAAAGCCTGCTCTCCGGCGCTATGAATACAGCTGAATTCGCCAAAGCGCTTGACGCTGCGTCCGATAAATTGGCTGGTAAATAAGCTCTAATACTAGTAAGTACATGGATTACGGCGCTTCTAAATTAACATCATAAATAGTAGCGTACAACCCCCGACTCTCCCCAGAGGCCGGGGGTTTGTTTTCGAAAAAATGTGTACAATCATCTGAAATATACGGCATGTTCCATGGGCTAGCTACCCGTTACGATGGTAGTAGATAGATTACTCTTTCAAAGGACGGAGATTTCCATGCACAGAGTGTTAAGCGACAAAAAAGCGATATTCCTGCTCATCGCACCCGGGCTATTCCTGTTTGCTTTTATGATTTGCATCCCTATCTTCATGAGTGCTTATTACGGCTCTACGGACTGGGGTGGGATCGGCAAGTACAATTTTATCGGCTTTGATAACTATCGCGAAATCCTATTCCATGACAAAGTATTTTGGACTTCGCTGGGCAATGCCCTGTTGCTCACCGCTGCCACTGTATTCTTGCAGCATCCCTTTGCCATTCTCATAGGGATATTCCTGACCAATTCCGGTAAATACGAAAAAATATTCCGGACGATCTTTTTTATCCCCGCAGTAATTTCTGTTGTGGTTACAGCCAAGCTGTGGAGCGGGATTTTTCACCCCAATTACGGATTGCTCAACAAGTTGCTAAGTGGTGTCGGGCTGGATTCACTCACACATGATTGGCTTGGAGATCCGAAGACAGCAATCTGGTGCATCATCATTGTTGTTATGTGGCAAGGTTTTGGATACGCGCTGCTGCTATATTATTCAGGTCTGCAAGGCATTCCAAGTGATCTAAGCGAAGCCGCAAAAATCGATGGCGCAAACAACTATACCCTCTACACACGCATTATCATACCGCTTCTATCGCCTATGATGCGAGTTGCCATTATCATCGCGGTAACAACCTGTCTTAAGCAAATGGAAACCGTGTTCTTAATGACCAACGGCGGCCCGGCGAACAGCACGCAATTCTTAGGGAACTACCTTTACAAAACCGCCTTCTCATCGTCGCTATACGGCTACGGTAATGCCATATCCATCCTATTTATTGTGTTCTGCCTTGTACTGACCGTAATACTCAACAAGGTTCTGAAGAAAGATATCGGAGAGTTTTAGAATCCCTGTAACCGGAGGAAATCATATGAATAATTCATTAGCACCTGCCGCTTCGTCCCCCAATCTGAAGCTTCATAAACAGAAGCGCAGTAAACCTACTACTGGCAAAATCCTAATGATGGTGTTTCTTTGTCTCATTGCTTTGATTCAGTTATTTCCGCTCATCTGGCTGATCGATTACTCCCTGCTAAAAAGTGGTGATTTCTTCGGAAGCTCTTTTCTGAAATGGCCATCTCCCCCGCAATGGGAGAATTATAGAAACGCTTTTACCTACGGGCGTGTACCACGGTATTTTGCCAACAGTCTTATCATTACAGTAATTACCGTTATGCTGTCCGCATTAGTGTCATTGATGATGGGGTATGCGTTCACCCGTATGAAATGGAAGCTAAGCGGTATCGTGCTGTCACTTATCATGATGGGTATGATCATTCCCATTCACGCGACACTGCTGCCGAACTTTATCCTGTTTAACAAGCTCGGAATGCTGAACAATATGTACACACTGATTCTGCCTTATTCGGCTATTGTTATCCCCATGAGTGTGCTCATCATGACTGGATTTCTAGAGACCATCCCTCGTGCGATTGAAGAGTCGGCGGTTATCGATGGCTGCGGCATTTACGGTGTGATCTTCCGCATCATCTTCCCTATTACGAAACCCGCACTAGCTACCATCTGTGTACTCAATTTCATCAGCACTTGGAATGAATTTATTATGGCGAACACCTTCCTCACCTCGGAGGATCTCAAAACCATTCCATTCTCCATTATGAAATTCGCTGGAGAATACTCGTCCAACTACGGTGCTCAGTTCGCTGTTATGACGATCATTGCGATCCCAACCATCCTGATCTATCTGCTCTTTACAGAACAGATGACTAAGGGAATTACGGCTGGGGCGGTTAAGGGCTAACACAAAAAGTGTGGAGAACTCTAGCTTTATTCCTCCAAGATTTTATTGACATTAACTTTCAACTCGTATATGATCTCCTTAGGCAAAAACACAACGAATTAAATTAAAAATTTAATATATCCCGTAAAGGGGAGTAGCTGTTAAATAAAGTCGTCAATACGAGAATATGAGGATATTCTCCGGCTTTATTGGCAATTCAACATTGTTAGCGAGACCTTTACCAATCAGGTTAGACCTTTATTCCAAAGGCTAATCTGTTTGGTAAAGGTCTTTTTTATATAAAATTGGTTAAAATGGTATAGTAAGTATCTTTTAGTAGATATTTGCATTAGAAAAGGGAGGACAACAGTAATGGATTGGGGATTAATATTAGAATATGGCTGGGTATTACTCGTTCTTGTAGCACTAGAAGGACTACTAGCCGCAGATAACGCATTAGTATTGGCAATTATGGTAAAGCACCTTCCTGATGAGGAAAGAAAGAAAGCACTATTTTACGGATTAGCCGGAGCCTTCGTGTTCCGTTTCGGTTCACTATTTGTCATCTCTTACCTGGTTGATATCTGGCAAGTACAAGCCATCGGCGCGATTTATTTATTGTTTATCGCAGGGAACCATATCTTCCGAAAACTATTGTTCAAGAAGCCTGTTACGGATGAAGCAGCTGAAAGCGGTACTGGAGCTGCAGTCAACAAAAAGAAATCCAGCTTCTGGTTTACTGTATTTAAAGTAGAAGTTGCTGACATCGCCTTCGCGGTCGATTCCATTCTTGCAGCAGTTGCCCTGGCGGTTGCTCTTCCTGCAAGTGGCCTTCCAAAAATCGGTGGACTTGACGGCGGTCAATTCCTCGTCATCTTTGCCGGTGGATTTATCGGACTGGTCATCATGCGTTTCGCAGCTACCTTCTTCGTTAAATTGCTCCACACCCGTCCAGGTCTTGAAATTGCAGCCTTCTTCATCGTAGGTTGGGTCGGAGTTAAGCTGGCAGTCATTACATTGGCACACCCTTCACTTGGTGTTCTTTCCGAAGATTTCGCACATAGTACTTGGTGGAAGCTCACCTTCTATGTTGTGCTCGTACTCATCGCTGCAATTGGTTGGTTTATGAGTAGCAAGGTTGAAGAGAACGCTAACGAGAATCCAATTAAAGAAGTAGATAAACAACTTCATTAATCCTATTTGAATCACAAATAAATAACCCGAAAGATACACCCTTTAGGTGTTAGTCTTTCGGGTTATTTTCTTTTAACTCCTATTTTGCTCCCGATATTCTTGTGGAGTGCAACCGACGAAAGAGAAGTGTAGAAGCGTTTAACTGCATTTTGTACATCTATAATTCTTCGAAACCCTCCGCCATTGGATATAATTGTATTTGGTACAACTATTTTTTTGATTTTCTCCCCGAGAGGTAGATTCTCCAGTTCTTAGTTGCAGAGAATGCAGTTAAATACACAATTCTCTTCTTACATAAGAATTAGCTGCACATAATGCAGTTATCTCGCTTACTCCAGCAAGATTCGGCGTTAAAGGAGAGGGGTTACCGAAAGCTACGTTCTATCAAGTAGCCATGTCCTCAGCCAGCCACCTCAAACTAAAAAAACCATGGAGCGATTCTCCAATAATCGGAGAATCGCTCCATGGCCAGTCTTTTTAACCCTTATTGACCAATCAGCTGATCCGTCTTTCCTTGCAGCTCCACTAGCTTCATGATCACCGTAGCGGCCTGCGCCTTCGTTACCGTCTGCTGCGGATTGAACTTGCCATTGTCATCCTTTAACAGTCCCAATTTCACAACAAGAGCCACTGCTCCCTTATTGTTTATAGATGCACTATCACTGAACTGACTTACCGTTACATCTTTATCAAGATAGGCTGTGAGTTTGTTGTATTTCAAAAAATTAGCTAACTGAACAGCCAGCTGTTCCCGAGTTAACTTACTATCAATTTGCAGGCTTTGATCCTTGTTGATCCACTTACGATCTGCTGCATAAGTAACAACATCATAATATGAATTCTCAGGCTTCACACCTGCCACAGTTTTTCGTTCATTATTACTATTATAATTGCTGAAATTCGGATTAGAAGCCTTGGCAAGGTAAGTTAACCAATCGCCAACGGTTATTTCTTGATCCGGGTTTACTTTACCATCGGCATCCGGAGTAATCACATGATATTTTACTAATTCTGATAATGGTTGTTCTGCTGCATGACCTTTGATATCCGTTGCAGATATTTGAGCATCTTGCTGACCGAGGTAATCAAAGACTGCTACCCATTTTCCAGTGGCTGCATCTAAAACCTGATACATTCCATTAGATTCATCAAAGGCTGTATCATATACCAGTTTCACCTTTGGCACCGCATTGCTATTATAACTATAGTATCCACCAACCTGAGTGTATCTTAGCTTAGTCTGATATTTAGGTTTATAACTTTCGAGCGCTTCCTTCTTGGAAATGGTAGCCTCAGGCGATAATGTGATATCATCGATACCGTCTATCCGATTCCCCATGTAAGAAATCAGTCTGCCGTAAAGATCCAAGCTAACCGTAAGGTTACTGTCACTCACAGGAATCCCTTGATGATATCTAATAAACTGATATCTAAATCCTGATCCGTCTGAAGTCACGCTTGAGTTATCTCCATCTTCTACAAGCTTTAGTTTCTGGCTCGCCTGAGGATACAGGCTATTAATTATACTAAGTACTTTAGTCTTAGCTTCAGCCTCACTAAGCTTCTTCCCTCCAGCAGGAGCCGGCTCTTCCTTCTTCTTATCCTGAGTAGCACCATAAGTTTGAATCTGATACTGTAATATTTCACCAGTCTTTGCATCAATCTCAGCAGAGGATTGTTCTGGAAAGCCAGCACCAATGAAACGTTCATTTCCACTACTACCCCAGGATAACTGCCAGATCTTCCGATCTGTTTGCTGGAAGTCACTTCTCAAGCTTTGTGAGATCAATTTACGATCTGCTGGAATATAAGCAACCTTCTTTACAAGCTGTTCCGCTTCTTTTGCAGTAAGCTCTGTAGTTGATGTTCTTGCTTGAAAGACATCCTTACCTTTTGCTACATCTGAATACACGACTGGGGTGGATACGGATTCTTTTCCTTCATAATCTATTCTCTTGCCGGTCAATGCATCGATAGGATATAGAGACTGATCCACTGGGCGCCAGCCTAAAATCCAGTTGTTAGGTTTTCCGTTCTTATAAATAGGAATGTAAAAAAGGCCTACATCAAACTGTTCCGCAAATTGCTTCTGTGCTTGCTCCAAGGTAATCTTGGGCTGTGCAGAAGGGTACTCAAGCCCTTGAGAAGACTTAGAGAATTGAATTACATTACCGTTGCCGTCCACAGCTATGTTAATGTTATCCGATCCAGAAGGCAGACCATTCTTCATGACACTGAAGTAATAGCTGTATTGAACAGGACCGAATAAAGAGTTCGAAAAATAATTATAACCGGCATCCTCATTTAATTGCAGATCACTGCTCTTAACCGATGCGGCTGCCTTAGCCACAAAAGCCTTGGCGATCTCCAGTGCCTGAGTCTGGGATACTTTCGGTGGATAATAGGATTCGTTATTCTCACGAGGGTATGAAATATACGTACTGATGATATCTCCATTAATGGCATCTACCTCACTGCTAAAGCCATATCCCATATTCCCCTCTTGTATCTGCCACTGAATATTCCACATCATTTGATTTGCTGGAGGGGGGTAGCTTTGGTTAGATCCCAGTTGAACATTGTTTACCGTTGCATCCTTTAGGGCTGGGAATAGCTCTCTTAGCTTCGCAACCGCTTGCTCCTGTGTGAATTTCACTTTTGTAAGATCTGCCTCGGAGTTCGTTGTAGTCACCGGTGTTTGTGCGCTAACTTGTGTTACCGTAGTGTTGCTACTAACAGATGTAGAATCGGCTGCGGCCAAGCTTGGAGGTAACAATAATGCGATGGCGACAGAAGTAATCAATACCGTTTTAGCTGTCTGATGAACAAAGTGAGTGTTATTGCTTTTCAAAAGAATTCATCCTCCTCTAACACGTGATTCATAACATTATACAGATAATTACTTATATTTTCCATATTTAATTAACGACAGGAAATTACATGGTTTATGTAATGTGCGCTCTATAAGCTATAATGGTAGGCAGCTACAGCTCAAACTCATCTATGAAAGGGGGCCACTCACATTACTGACTGGAACCTTCAGCCGCTTATAGACGGCATTACTGGCCTAGAAATTCGCAGTTGTCTAATCGTTCAACATGGAGAAACGATATTGGAGCATTATCGCGAGCCTGAAATCGCTACAGAGCTAGGCAAAATTAACTCATGCACTAAAAGCGTGCTCGCCGCCCTTGTCAGCATTGCCATAGATAAACAAATCGTTCCACCACCTGATACACCTATTTCTGTATTCTTCCCTCCATTAAAAGAGGATCAAGATCAACGAAAAAGAGAAATCACTATCCATCACTTATTAACAATGACAGCAGGCTTTAACTGGACAGAATTTGGGGGGCAGAATTCCTTTCCGAATATGACCAGAAACGCAGACTGGATAAAGTTTGTGCTCGCCCAGCCGCTATCTCATACGCCAGGCACTGAGATGAACTATAACTCTGGATGCTCTCAGCTCTTATCCGCTATCCTGCGGGAATGTTCTGGACAAGACGTTGCAGCATTTGCTGAAGATCAGCTATTTCAGCCGCTTGGTATCGAAAGCTATCGCTGGGACAGTGATCCGCAAGGCATACATACTGGTGGATTTGGCCTTTATATGATGCCTGAGGATATGCTCAAATTCGGTCTCCTTTATTTGCAAGAAGGGCGCTGGAGGGATCAGCAGCTCATTCATTCGGATACCGTTCAGAAGTCCACTCACCCTTATGTTGCAGCTACGCTACCACAGAAGGGCTTCTATGGCTGGCACTGGTGGGTATCCTCATTCAATGCAGGTACAGAGCAGCAGCCGAATGAGATCCCTTATTATTTTGCGCTTGGCTTCATGGGCCAGCACATTATTGTGGTACCATCCTATGAGCTGGTTGCAGTCATTACTGCGGATAAATACATGAAAGGCTCACCAGCTAATGTGTTCGGCCGATTTATCGTGCCAACGCTTCTTGGGCGATAAAAACAAGGGAATACCGTCCACTCCCATCATACAAGAAGGAAGCCGATCACACGGATCGGCTTCCTTCTTGTTTTCTTATTCAGCTTCGGCACAACAAGCTTACGTCGTTAATTTTGCATATACAACAAAAAATAACATCATTTCACCAATGATCAGGTAATTAGGTATAAGGAACAACAAATCTACTGCGAAAAAAACTCCAAGTAAACCTAATAATAACGCTAAATGGAACATCCCTAATCTTTGCTGTAAACGTCTGTATTTATGGAAGACCAACGAAGTAGAGAAGAAGTAGAGCAACACCGACCCAAAAATAAAACATACCATAAATGTATAATCTAGTTGTTCGAGAAATAACAGTTGGATCGAAGCAGCGATCATACTCAAGGAAATATAAATAAACAAATGGCCATAAATGATGGTCTGTCCGGCAGTCTCTATGCTCTTGTCCACTTTCTTCTCAACATTATCAAAGTATTGCCACCACATAGCTATAATTAATAGAAAAGTTAATAATGCAAATAAAATAGATTGCCACGTCCAGTGGCTAGACTGTAAGACTGCAAGTATACTGACCACTGATTCGCCAAGTAGAATGAGGGTAAACAACGAGAAACGTTCTAATAAATGATGAGTGTTTATCGGGCTTTTCACCAAGTATCTCCGGCCGATTAAGGGAAGCAAGATATCTACAGTAATTCCCGCATACAAAACTACATAACGTATCCAAGAGTCAAAGAAAAGGGATAATGCAGAGATCACTAATCCAATCCAAAACCGACTTCCCAAATAGCGGGCAGTACCCTTTCTATCAGCTGCTTCATTCTTATTTACCGTAAGATATTGAATGGCAGTCATAGCTCTTAAGCCAACATAACCTATTAGAAATGGCATATAGTATTGATCAAAGTTAACCGATAAGCTAGCCGTCATTATTAATACAAAAAATAATTGTAGAATCAGAAATATCCGGTGTGAAAAGATGTCTTGTCCAAACCGATTCACAAAAAGCGATTGCCCCACCCAGGCCCACCAGATCGGAATGAATATTAAGATAAATTTAGATAAATATTCAAGTGGAATTGTACCCGCCTCTACATGCAACAAGACATGACTCGCTTTTGAAACCGCAGCTACAAAAAGCAGATCATAAAATAGTTCCAGCCAGGTCACTTTCTTCTCAGCAAAGGATGCTGTGCTCTGTTCAAATCCCGATGTGCGTTTATTCATCGTTTTACTCCCTTAGTTTGGATGTGTATATAATACAGTTTATCGAGTACTTATCCATCTTAACCGAATTGATATACTAATTTGAAGCCCCTTTATTTCCACTCAAAAATCACGCAAAAAAAGCTCCCCCTTGCCTAAACTCGACAAAGGAAAGCTATAGATATATCTCCAACTATATTTAATTCCGCCACTTCATAAACTTGTAATCAAGAAAATCAACAAGTAAGAAGAGGACAAACCCTACCAAGCTGAACAGCATAATACCCGCATACATCTCCGGATAATCCAGTCTTAACCAAGCATCCATAATGAAAAAGCCCATGCCATGCTCAGTTCCGTAAATCTCCGTGAAAAAGAGTACAGATATCGCTGTTCCAAGCGAAATACGAATCGTACTCAGAATGACCGACAGTGCACCCGGCAGTGTCACATGCCAGAACTTCTGCACCGTACTTGCCCCTATACTCGTTAAGACATCATAGGTATTCTCAGGAATAGCCTTCACACCATCCCTTACGGAGATAATAATCTGGAACAAGAGAATCATCATGATCATTAAGATTTTTGACGTTTCACCAAGCCCGAAGAATAGCATCACAACGGGAAGCAGAGCGATTTTTGGGACAGGATAGGTTAAATAAACGACAGGGTCAAGCAGCTTATTCCAAGTCAGTGAACGTCCCATCAGAAGACCAATGAGCAGTCCAATGATTAACGCCAGCACTACACCTGCAAAAATTCTGAACAAGCTATATCCTACATTTAAAGCAATCTCCTGACCACCTAAGTGAAACATAGCGTTATATACAGCGAATGGACTCGGCAAAATCGAATGATTCATAAGCAAATAGGCAATATACCACACCACATTCATACAAAAGAACACAAACAACAGTCTTATTATGTGATGAATCCGATTTTTTCTCACCATATCTCCTGCATTACCTTTCTGATTCGCTTAGTCTGTTCAAAGAAATCTACACTGTCCCGCTTAACTTCATGCTTCATTTGAAATACCAATTGATTATCGATCATTTCCGGAGCTTCATCTTTATTAGATGGCATAACAATAATTTTCTGCCCCAGCAGAATAGCCTCTTCCACATCATGGGTAACAAATAAGGTAGTCGCCGGATGCGCTAACCAGTTATCCAAAAAGAGAATCTGTAGCGTTTCCCGCGTAATCGCATCCAGTGCGGAGAAAGGCTCGTCCAGCAGTAAAATAGTAGGCAAAATGGCGAATGCTCTGGCGATTGCCACTCTTTGCTGCTGTCCTCCACTGAGTGATAGAGGATAACGATCAGTTAAATCAGAGATTCCCATCGACGAAAGCCACTGCTTAATCTGATTCTCCCGTTCTTGCTTGGATGTGCTCGCAGTATGCGAGATTTTCATCGCGATTTGAATATTATCATGTACAGTCTTCCATGGAAGAAGCCCATAGTTTTGCGGTACCAGGCCGATCAGAGTTTCTTTATCATGCACGGATTTTTCATTAAAAAGAATTTGCCCCATATAGCTTGGCAGCAAGCCCGCAATCGCCCGTAATAAAGTGGATTTTCCGCTGCCAGAGGGTCCGATGATCGTGTAAATCCCATGCTCCGGTAAAGATAGGTCCATCTTCCCTAAGGCCAGTTGACCTGTCTTATACTCTACTTTAAGGTCCTTAATGACGAGTCCTTTATTTCTTGAATTGGACATCAGAAATCACATCTTCAGCCGAGATATTTTTGCTAAGCAAACCTTTTTCCCGTGCCCATGCAAATGCGGCTTCTACTTCTTTCACATCCACTTGATTGGCAGGGAGATAATCAGGCACCTTGATCTCATCTTTCAACGTTTCTGGATAACCAACTTCTTTGATCACAAGATCGATATATTCGGATTGATCATGAGATTTCATATACGCTACCGCCTCGTCATAAGCAGCATACATATTGCGGATCGCATCTGCCTTAGCATCAATAGCAGTTTGTGGGAAAGCCAATACAAATGGATTCACTCCTGCTGTATGTGTGGAGCTAAGCACGCGCAAGCCTGAAGCTTTACCCATTGTTACAAATGGTTCAGGCAAAATAGCCGCATCAGCCTTATTGTTCTTAAGCAATTCTAACCGGGTAGGGATTTGTGGAACCTCAGTTACCGTGATATCATTTTCTGTCAAACCCGCTTGTTTCAGCATCATCGCCACAGTATATTGTGTGGAAGTGTTTTTGGACAAAATCACGGTTTTGCCTTTCAGATCCTTCACATCTTGGATCGCATCATTCCCAGTCAATAAATCGAATTCACCAAAAGTTATGCTAGTGATCTTCACATCCAGCCCGGCTTCATTATAGATAGAAATCGCAACCAAATCAGCACTGATCCCCTCTAACTTGCCTGCTTGAAAGGCGACATCACGGTCTTTTGCACTCTTGAACGTTTGGATGTCCAGGTTCACTCCATGTTTCTTATCAAAACCTTGCTCATGAGCAATTACAAAAGGAATCGCATCAATCGAGGGCAGTAAGCCAAGCGACAAAGTAACAGCTTCTTTTGAGGTCTCTGCTGCGTTTCCCTCTGTCGATGCTGTATTCGTGTTATTCTTTGAACCACAACCTACTGCAAGTACAGCGACGACAACGACCATCATCGACAACATCAACATTCTTTTTAGTGCTTTTTTCTTCATAAAACTCTCCTACCTCCATTAATCTTTCTATAGTAGACATGCCCCTATTCTTTGCAATCTGCAAAAGAGCATGCAAAAAGCCCTTAAGCTGTTCCAGGACGCTTCAGGTATTGTAATTTTACATCAGTCATCACAGCTTGTATATTCATAAATTTAAATAGTTATATTTATCACATACTTAGATGCAAAAAAATCCGAACCATCCTGCAAGGAATCTCCCCTGCAAATTGCTCCGGATTTTCGCTAATTACACCTCATAGTTCACTACATAATTCTGCAGCTCTGTATTGTAAAAGCCGATACTATACTCCGTTACCTTGCCCAGCTCGTCATAAGAATAACGGGTTCGCTTCAGCAAGGGACGCTTCTTATCAAGGAGCAATATCTCCTCGACATCAGGCGGAGGAACGGCAACGGAAAATTCATCACGCAGTTTCTCTAAGGAAACGCTCCGCTCTTCAAGTAGTTCATACAAGGACTGGGCATTTAAGTCTAGTAGATCCAAATCATCCATACCATTTACTAAATAATGCGTGTAATGAACGTATGGAATATCATTTAGACTGTATATGCGTTCCAAGCGTATACAATGTTCGCCGAATAAGCGGTAAGGTTCGCTTCCGACTTCATTATATACTCGCTCCGCCTTCATCCATTGCTTCCGAATTTGGTGCCCTTCATCCACTAGAATTTCCGTGAATTTTTTCCACTTGGACAGCTTGGATGATGAGGTATTACGGATCACCTTCGTCCCCTTGCCGCTCCCCTTCTCCAGAAATCCTTCTTGGACAAGCTCCTGAATGGCACCGCGCACCGTGATCTTGCTGACATTGAATTCCTGCTCTAGCTGAGGCTCAGAAGGAATATTCAATCCAATAGGATAGACTCCGTGTAGAATCCGATCCTTTATAATATTTGCAATTTGTATATATAAGGGCTTATCTTTTCGGGACAAACTCAAGAAGTTCACTACCTTTCTACATCGCCTACGGATAGAGTCATAGCTCGAAGTATATCCGCTTCTGAAGCCATGGGAGTGTCTCCCTCGACAGTATGGGCTAGCATACTAGCGGCAGCGGCAAATCGCACCGTCTGCTCTGAGGTAAAGCCAGTTAGCTCTCCATGCACAATTCCGCTCGTATAGGCATCTCCAGCCCCTATTCTATCATAGACGAGAAATCTCAGCGTATCCGAAAAGAAGAAGCTCTGGTTCTTATAAAGATACCCACGCAGTGAATGTGAGTTGTCGCCATGAATACTGCGATGGGTGCCTGCGATCACCGAGATATCGTACTGCTTCGCAACTGCCGGAATAAGTTCGAGCAATTGCTCTTCACGTTCAGCTTGGGCAGTGCTCATCCCCAGGATAAATATCGCATCCTTCTCATTCATCATTACGATATCAGCCAGCTGCAGCATCTCCCCGTAATGCGGCTTCGCTAGCGAATACCCTTCCGGTCCCCATAATGACGGACGATAGTTGCAATCAAAGATCACAGTCCCACCCTGCTGCTTGACAGCTCTAGCCAAGGATTTCATATGATGACGTACAC
This sequence comes from Paenibacillus sp. FSL K6-2859, assembly GCF_038008265.1. Classification (NCBI taxonomy): domain Bacteria; kingdom Bacillati; phylum Bacillota; class Bacilli; order Caryophanales; family Paenibacillaceae; genus Paenibacillus; species Paenibacillus sp. FSL K6-2859. The sequence continues at coordinate 5,625,387 of NZ_JBBOYU010000001.1, forward strand.
TATCGTTCATAGCCAGCGTAATGCCGCAGAAATGAATCACATCCAGACTTCGCGCAATTTCTTCATAATTATAAGTTTCCTCAGGAGCCGTATTGAAGCTACTCTCCAGACGATTACTATAAGTCACCTTGCTTGGACGTGCACCAAATCCATTCTCCAAGAAATACAAGCCCAGATATTCTCCTCCTCGTATAACGAGGTTAGATGAAATACCCAGCTTCCGCAAATACGCGGCGGCGGCCTCTCCCAAGGAGGTAGTCGGCAAACGGGAAATCAAATAACCTTCATGCCCGAAGCGTGCCAGTGCCGAGCTGACATTAACCCCGGTGCCGGAGAATGAATAGTTTAAGGCGTTTCCCTGTGATAGCAGCTGAACTCCCGGCACCTGCAGACGCATCATCACTTCTCCGAATGCCCCGATTCGTTTAGGCATATTTATCTGTCAGCCTCTTCATAATTCCAAGCAAATCACGTACATCCTGGATCCGGGTTTTTCCCGATTCTTTATCAATAATGGATGAATAGACATGCGGAATCACTTGTGGTACCCCTGCTTCAAGAGCAATCTCCAGAATAGCCTCGAAATTATCCATATCAATTCCGCCGGTTGGTTCGAGTGCAAATCCTGCCTCAGCACAAGCCTTCGCGACAGAGCGGTATTCCTCTTCACGGCTTAATCCCTGCATTGGAAAGTACTTCAGTGCATTACCACCCATATCCCGAACAAGCGCAATTGCAGATGCTACAGGTACAATTGCCGCTTCACTCTCCGCAGCACTGAAGAGTCCTGTTGAAATATTCACATAACCCGCACGACCAGAAGGAGCGACCATGCTGTTGATCCAGCTGTCCTTCCCGCCCAGATTAGCGCGTGTAGCTCCGACAACAGGGAACGCCTGGTTAATATGACTACCCGGATAATGCTTAGCAATCTCGGCCACAATTGCCGCTTGGCGATTATCCCCTGCACCTAAGCCAATCGATACCGCATCTTCAATTTCTTGACCATATTGCTTCATCGCTGTTACGGCTTCTTCTACCGACTTATAATCCTTAGAGAGCACACCAACCAGCACATACCCTTCCGCCGCTTCATAAATCTCTTTAGCATTAGTGATATCTTTAGCGAGTACATTTAATGCGGCGCGGCCCTTATAAAAACGTTGTGAAATCGATGTCATCTTATTGTCCCCCTATCAATTTATGAATGCTGTCTACAATCACGAGCAGGTCATCGCCAAGAAGCGGCCGTGGGTCAATATCGAAATATCCCTGCTTCACTCCATAATCGCGGGTATAGATCGCAATCTCGCCCCGCTGCAACCCCCCTACCAATTCCTTAGCCGTAATACCGGCCAGCTGCGGATCAACCTGAACTCGGCCGCGATAGATGGCACGGCCCGCCTCATCCTGCACAATGGTTACTCGAATTCCCGGAAGATCATTCAACACCATCAATCCCTGTAATGATGCTTGCTCGTTGTCACTCTTGTCTTCCTTGACCATGTATTCCTGTAAAGCTTGCAGCAGACCAAAGGAAGTTTCTTTACCGACCTTCATACTGCGACCTATTCCATACAATTGGACCTTAACCCATTCTACATATTTACGTTTGCCGGCGATAATACCGGATGTTGGCCCTTCAATGGCTTTAGAACCACTATAAATTGCCAGATCAGAGTATTTTACATATTTACAGAGGTCTTCTTCCGCTGCGGCATCAACGATTAGCGGCACCCCTTTACGCTTGGCGATCTCCCATGCCTCTTCGACGGATAACATATTTTTCTGCACTGCATGGTGGGACTTCACGTACAGAATGGCAGCCGTCTGCTCAGAAATGGCATCCTCTATATGCTCGGCCCGGCCTTCATTCGCATAACCGACCTCAATTAGTTTACCTCCGCCTAGATAGACCATCGTTTCCACAGGAGCCCCGTACTGTACATTATGCCCCTTCAGAATGATGATTTCATTGCGTGGAATGGCTTCTTGGTGCAAACGTTCACTGCGGCGCCGATTGCCTTGGGTCACTAGCGCCGCAACGGACAATGCAATCCCGCTGGAGGCTGAGTTAACGATAAGCGCTGCTTCAGCGCCGAGAATTCGTGCCGTGAAATCTCCGGCTTTATCCACCAGATCCGCTATTTCCACATAACTCTGTCCGCCTTGCTTCATCGCCTCCATCACTGTGTCGGACGGAGCGGACACCCCCAGGATGCTCATTCTGCCGCTTGCATTGATTACACGTTTAAGCCCGTATTTCGCATTTAATGAATTCCCCACCTATAACCACTCCTTTTGCATGGATTACTTTATCCGTGATTCTTTCTTTTCCTTCAGAATCAACAAGCACTGCAGACTTATGCTGCAGGATGAAGAGGGTCAGGTTTGCAGGATCTCCCACCTGAATTCGGCCCAGCTCCGGCCTGCCCAGCCACTCCGCCGCATTGGAAGTAACCGCTGCCACAATCTCATCCAGAGCATAGCCCAAACATAGAAACTTGGAAAGTACATTAGACATGCTAAAGACAGGTCCCTTCTTTCGATTCACTCGATAGATGTCCGTGCTAATCGTATTCAGTCCAATACCATTACGTTTTGCAGCCTCAGCTACCTTAAAAGAGAAGCTAGCTGTTCCATGTCCTACATCTAGATGAACTCCCCGTTCAATAGCTTCAGTCAGTACCTGAAGCGGCTGACCATCCGCTGCAAACAAATTATTCTCTTTTCCGTTGAGATAATGAGTCACGATATCCTTACGCTGCAAAAGGGGCATAACCTCTCTGATATCTGGCGGTGCTGAGCCGATATGTACCATTAACGGCAACCCTGTCTCCATTGAAAGGCTTCGTGCAATATGCAGTGGTTCAATCCCGCTGGCGCCGACAACACTCTTGCTGATTCTGGCCTTTAATCCCACGATTATTTCCCCATAAGTTCGGACAGCTTGCAGGATCTTCTCCTTATCAATCCATTCCAAGTTGGACAATTCATCAATTCTTAGCAGTCCGATCCGCGAGATATTCAAGAAAGCCAGCACATTCGTCTTAGCCTGAGACGCATCCAGAGCCAGATCACCTATCCGATCCGCCCCGCAGCTACCCGCATCGACTATAGTGGTCACCCCTTGCCGGACGCCGATCTCATCAATCTCGTCACCATACGGATCAAATTCACGAAAGGCATGCACATGCATATCGATCCAGCCACTGGATACGTACGCGCCTGAACCTTCCCACTCCTGCCCCCCGCGCCCCTCACCTGCCGGGGTAATCTCCGCGATCTTGCCATTCTCGATTACAATGTCGATCTCTTCTCCGCTTACTCGTTTCACATGACGGAGTACGTATCTTTCATCCATTGTTCTCACCTTTTTCCATATAACATTATAATGTTTAAAATACCACGAAAAGCGCATTAAGTAAATATAACGTTATAATGTTTATGTATAAAAACTAATTCACCTTGTCGGGTTAATAGGCATTTGTTAGTTTGAATTTATAGCTTGCGGAGCACTTATTGCACTCTCCGCAGGAATTTCCAGTGGTTTGGCGAGTAAGAACTCTAGTATTGGTGAAGGATTTTGCTTAGGTAGAACGTGTTATAGGGAAAACCTCCCTATAAATTAGGTCACAGCTGTTGTATGAACAAGTTATACGGAATTTCTCCCTGTATACTTGCCAATTTCAATTAAAAACAGCCAGTTCAGCTGAATTAAGAGGAACAATTCCCTCTATTCTATCGACATGACCTTATATTATAGAATTACAGGGAGTAATTCCCTATAGTTCTAGCGTTTTGACCCTGAAGTAGAGAAATAACTTTAATCCCCCTTAGTTTTTCCATCGAAGTTATCTATAATTTTTTCATTGTATAATTTCCCATGCAATAAAAAAGATGACTCCTTATGATTTTAGAAGTCATCTGCTCAGATCCTATGAATTTAATAAACCTACATGTATCTTAATAACAGCCTTCTTAATCTGCTTACCCGGTTGACCCATCCCAGGTCTGTGTACATCATGCGGGAAAAAGACAGCGAACATCCCCGGCTTCAAAGTTAACACAATTTCATCGGATGACGGAGGATAAAGTGCATAGTCTGCTTCGGCATCGTAAGGCTTAATAGTCTCGGTCTCTTCTTGCAAGGGTGACCAGCCGATCGTTTCTTCCCCTTCGATCAAATAATGCACATCAATATAGGTCTCATGCTTCTCAGCAACCTGTTCCTCTAGCGACTTCGCCTCAAGCGCCATAATCGAAACGTATATCTCGTTACCGCGGATCTCGATTCGCCCGAGATCCGGTTCGTGTTGTAAGATGACTTTCAATTCCTCAATAGCCTCTACAATGACTGAATTCTCGTATCTGCTATGCTCTTCCCAAGATGATAATGAACCTAAGATCATATTGTCTCATTCTCCTCACCACTCAATTCGCTTACAGAGGTTGTTCAAAAAGTCCGCTTTTGATCACGAAGTAGCCCAAGAAGCTTACTCGACATCGAATATTGAATTCAGGCGAAACTTCCGGTGCTCACGTAGCTTCCACTACGCTCCGCTCCTCAGTTTCTACCTTCATCCAATCTTCTCGGTGCTGAAAACCATACTTTTTGAACTCGCACTTACAGTAGCTTCTCACTAACTGCCGCAGCTGTTGTTTCTTTATTGATAATGGACTGCTCACTTGTTCTTTTGAAATATTCTACATATAGAATATCCAGCAGATAGAGCTGTGAGATCTTTGCAGATAATGAACCGCCCTGCAGAGGACCCTCATTAGCACCACAAAGTAAGGTAAGATCCGAATACGACGTTAAAGGTGACTTCTCAAATCTCGTAATGGATACCACCTTAGCGCCTCGTTCCTTTGCTTTTCTTGCAACCTCGATACTATCTTTAGTTGAACCGGAGTAAGAAATGATTACAGCTACATCTCGGTTAGACATTAGCGCCGCAGACATCATCTGCAGATGTGAATCCATCAAACACTCCGTTTTGTTTGTGATGCGCATAAATTTAATTTTAGCTTCCATCGCCGTGATTAATGAAGAGCCTACACCGAAAAAAGATACTCGTTCCGCATTTATCATATAATCAATAGCTTCATTGATCTTCTGTATATCAATTAAATTATAGGTCTCGTTCAGTGCACTTACATTTGTGGTCAGCACTTTAGAAGCCACGGCTTCCGTAGTGTCATCCATTAGAATTTGATCCGTAAGCTGCGGGATCTCATTCTCCACAGTGATACTATGAGCAAGTGCAATCTTGAACTCTTGATACCCTTTATAACTTAAAGATTTACAAAATCGAAAAATACTTGATTCACCTACATCGCACGCGTCTGCAAGATCAGTAATCGACATATAGACAACACTTCTCGTGTTCTCAAGGACGTAGTCCGCTACCTTCTTCTCCGTATTCGTCAAATTATTGTACTTGGAATGAATCGAAGAAAAAATACTGATTGTTCGCAAATAAGCCCCTCCTTTATAATGATTTAATGTGCGAATAAAGAGGAAGCGCCTAGCAAGCCTGCCTTATTCCCAAGTGAGGCCTTAACAATTCTTACACCCGCGAAACTCTCCATAATTAAAGATTTCGTCCGTTCCTCAACCCTTTGAACTAAATCTTCTTGCTCCATAACGCCGCCTCCAATAATTATAGCGGATGGATTGAAAATATGAATAATTGAAGCTAAGCCCACGGACACCTCAGTTACCCATGAATCCAAAATCTGTTTTAGAGCTTCGTCCCCTTTGTTGATTTTATCAAAAAGGACTTTTCCGTCTATACATTCAGGATCTGCCTGCTGAGCCGCCTTTACCAAGGCAGTGGTTGAAGCATACTTCTCATAAAAAGGCAGTCCCTCCACCGCATCTGACAATGGATGTGTCAGGATATGACCAAATTCGGCCGCCACTCCATCTGCTCCTTTATAGATTTGGCGGTTCATTACTATGGCACCACCAATGCCCGTGCCAAACGTCAAACATAAGAAATTGTTAAAGTTGTGGGCAGCACCATAATGAGCCTCGCCTAATGCTGCTGAATTCACATCGTTCTCTACCATAACAGGTTTATGAAAATGATTAGTTACAATTTCCTTAATCTTCATCCCTGTATATCTAGGTATATTTTCGTTAGCATAGACTATAATTCCTTCTTCAGCATTGACTTGACCGGCCGTACTTATAGCAATGGCATCAAAATCATCATTTTCTGCAATTTTATCAAGTAATCTTGAGATTACATGCGGCCCTCCCAAGAGGCTCTCTGTTGCATACTCCTTAAAGTTATGAACATTCCCAAGTTGATCACATATACACATCTTGGTATTGGTACCGCCAATATCTACAGCGAGAATTCTCATCCTTATCTACCCTCTCCGGCAATCTACTGAATAGCGTCTACAAACCTTTTGGTAATCTCCATTGGTCTTGTAATCGCTGAGCCGACTACTGCTGAATAAACACCCAGATCGAACATTGTCTTCAGTTCTTCAGGAGTGGAAACACCGCCTTCAGCTATCACAGGCACAGAGAAGTTGGTCACGATTTGTTTGACTAGCTCAAAATCCGGGAGTGAACGGTCTTTCGTATAATCTGTGTATCCACTTAAGGTGGTTCCTATAAGATCAAATCCCAGCTCAACAGCTTTAGCAGCTTCTTCAAATGTAGAGCAATCTGCCATAAACAGTTGATCTTTATAGGTCTCTCTTATGTGAGGAAATAGTTCTGAGATAGTTGATCCATCCGGCCGAGTCCGGTCTGTCGCGTCCATAGCAATAATATCTACCCCTTCGCGGTAAAGCTCATCTACTTCCTTCAGGGTTGGTGTAATAAACACTTCAGAACCTTCATATACCCTTTTGATGATTCCAATGATAGGTAGATCCACTGTTTTCTTAATTTCTTGAATATCTGCTACACTATTTGCCCGAATGCCTGAAGCACCGCCCAAGTATGCTGCATAAGCCATTCTTCCCATTATAAACGGACTATGCAGCGGTTCTTCGGGTAAGGCTTGACTGGAGACGACTAGTTTATGTCTTATCTTTTTAAGTACATTATTTTCAGTATTCATCAGTAACCCACTCCACATTTTTATTTATTCTTTCACTGCTCCTGCTGTAATTCCATTGGTGAAGAACCGCTGAAATAACATGAACACTAGCAACATCGGAATTGCAGCAATGGTGGCTCCGGCCATTTTATATGCGAAATTAGGATTCAGATCCTGCATTAAGGTTGCAGTACCAACCATTAATGTTTTCATTTTGTTCTCTTGGCCTATAACCAGCTGCCACAAATAATCATTCCAGACTTGCACAAAATTCAGAATAAATAAGGCTCCGATACCAGGTTTAATAATAGGCACCATGATGCGAGTGAAGATCCTCCATTCATTTGCACCATCTATTCTCCCGGCTTCTCTTAAAGCGTTAGGGGTTAAATCGAAGAATCCTTTTAATAAGAACACTCCAAATGCACCCGCAACGTTCGGCCAAATCATACCGTTATACGAATTCACCATTCCAAATTGCTGTGTAATCCGGAATAAAGGCACGATCATAATTTCTTTAGGAATCATCAAGCTCGATATGAAAATAATGAAGATGATATCTTTACCTTTAAAATTGATCTTTGAGAACGCATAGGCAGCCATAGCGCCTACAATAATAACGATAATCGTAGATACGCCTGAAACATAAATACTATTAAACGTCCATCTCAAAGCCGGTTGGTTCTGAAACACATCCACATAGTTGGAGAAAGTAATCGATTTAGGCCACCAGTCTGGAGGCATCTTCACAACATCTGAACTGTTCTTGAGAGAACTTGTGAATAACCAATATAATGGAAAAAGATTAAGGAGCGCGAAGAGGACAATGATCACATTCGATATCACATCAAACTTCTCTCTCTTCTTCTTATTTCTTATTTTCGACATGTTGTATTCCCCCTCACTTCACCTTAATCATGCTTCGTAGCTGAGGCACAGATAATAACAATGTAATCACGAACATGATAACGCCTACCGCAGAAGCTACGCCGAGTTGGTTGTACTTAAAGGCATTATTATAGAGGTAGTACATCAAGGTTACCGATGAATTGTTCGGTCCGCCGCCGGTTAATAACTGGATGACTACAAATATTTTTAGAACAGCAATAATATTGATAATCGTAATATAGGTCGTTGTTGGTCCTACAGAAGGAATGAGGATCTTCGTAATCACTTGCCATCTGCTTGCACCGTCGATTTCTGCTGCTTCAAAAAGTTCTTTAGATACACCAATCATCGAAGCAATATACAGAATAATGGCTTGGCCCACGTTAGTCGCGAAGGTCACAAAGATCACCACTGGCAAAACTGTCTTTGGATTTCCTAGAAGATTAATCGTCCCAAGTCCCATATCTTTATATATAAAAGAAATAAGTCCGTTAGCAGGATTCAGCAGGAAGCTCCATACCATACTCATAACAACCATGGATACCATGACCGGGATATAATAGCTCCCTCTTATAAAGGAAACGTACTTAGCGTTCTTATCAAATACAGCCGAGGCTACAAATAAGGCAAAGCCCACTGTAAGCAGGACGATAAAGACTACGAATATAATCGTATTGAAGATCGCCTTGAAGAATACCGGATCATTAAACAATGTGGTGTAATTAGCCAAACCCACAAACTTCTCACTATCATAATTAATTTGGTATAAGCTCAGGCGCATCCCTTCTAAGATCGGATAGACAAGAAAGGCTAAGAATACGATCATCTGAGGTAAAATAAACAGATAACCTGTAATATTCTCTTTTAGGTAATTACTACGTAGTTTCATATCGTTTACCTTTCTAATTAACAGCCCTTGGAGCCTCTTCAGACTCTAAAGGCTGTTAATCGTTTATTGTTTACCTGTTCTTAGATTATTGGAAAATGACAGAGCTAGCTTTATTCGTATCAATCACTTTATTACCATTGGTCTGATAATCTTGCACAAACTGTTCTGGTGTCTTTGCTCCCATGTAAAGCGCCTGTAGATCAGGGTACAAAACTTCTCTTAATTGGCTATATCCTGGAACGTTGCCCGTGAAGTTAAACAAATATTTTGAGTTAGCATCATAAGCAGCAAAGAGAGGATTCTCCGACTTAAGTTCTTCAGCCACCGAGCTTCTCACAGGAATACCATTCTTAGAGGATTTAACTAGTTCAGGATCACTTGAAAAGAACTTCACGAAATCTTTAGCCACTTCAGTCTTCTTCGCATCTTTGGACTTAAATACACTAGCACCAACTACATAAGTAAAGGATAGAGGATCTCCGCTTTCGGACGGAATATTAGCAAGACGCATATCAAACTTAGCAGACGTGCCGGATTCCATATTTGCTTTTGTTCCATTGAACAAGATTGGATTGGTGAAACTGATCGCCAGCTGCTGATTCTGGAACATGGCATTGGCATCATTGGAGGATACAGATTCAGCGCCTGGATTTGTATATCCGCCGTCATATAATTTTTTCAGCCATGTTGCAGCTTTAACTCCATTCGCATCATTCAGAACAATGTTCCCTTGATCATCGAAGAACTTGTTGCCGAACATTCTTAAGTATGCAAGGTTCCATGTATCTCCTTGGTTATTCACAGCGTACAGTGCCATTGGATAGGCATTAGAATATTTGTCTTTCGGAAGATTATTTTTCAGACCGTCCAAGATTTGTTGATACTCATCCAAGTTCCAAGTCTTAATTTCGGACTCTCCACCTACGAACTTGTCTAAACCAGCCGCTTTAAACATGTCTGCGTTGTAGACCAAAGTGCCTGGATTGTGTTGGAATGGGTAGAAGTACACATCTTTTCCGAACGTTACTGCATCCCAGTAATTTTGTGCGATATCACTTTTTGCGCCCTCATCGATGATGTCAGTCAAAGGCTCCAAAGCTCCACGATGAACATAATCGCCCATTGGGAATACGCTTTCAAAGAAGACATTTGGTGGAGTTCCTCCGCTCAAGTTAACGTTGAGGAGTTGGTCGCGCTGATCTCCGGCAATAACTTCAACCTGAATGTCAGCATCATATTTATCATATTGTGCCTTGAATTTCTCAGCTGCAGCCTTAAGGAAGCTATCATAGTCAGCTCCTTGTTCCGTTGCATCCACAACACCTTTCCACTGAGGGGTCAGCCATACTTTAATCGCGACTTTTTCCTTGCCAGATTTAGCAGTATTATCGGATGTATTAGAACTTGCTGCATTGTTACCAGAGCATCCTGAAATCAATGAAATAATTACCATTAATGCAACCATTGTTGAGAGTACACGTTTCTTCTTCATTTTAAATCCTCCCCTATTCTAATATCCGTTTGACATGATATTTCACTAAATCAGCCATGTTCCGATGCCCTTGTCGATCAAGATGCATGTAGTCTATTTCATTCATCGATACATCTTCGCTGGCATCCATAAAGTGGATATCTGTCCCTCTAAGAAAATTCCCTAGATGCTGAGAGATCTCTATGGATTTCTCGCTACAATTACTCCCCATTGGCTTACCAATGGGAGTATGGATATACGCTGCCCCAATGGGGGGCGGTGCGATCACAAGTACTTCCGGTGCTTTTCCTCCTGGTCCTGTCCCGCTCCCTCTAGCTTTATGAGCGAGTCTAACAATACCTTGTGCGATGTTATACGAAGTTAATGCAAATCTTTCTTTCGTATCATTCGTCCCAAGCATGATTACTACCAAATGAAGTGGTGCATGTGACATGAGGCATGGATAGAGATAAGATATTCCGGCTAACCCTTCAAATAACGGATCCTCACTAACACTGGTTCTACCGGGAAGCCCTTCTTCTATGACACGATAAGTGTTGTACAATTCTGATTGAAGAAGTCCGGTCCAACGTATTTCATCATTAAACCTTTGGTCCGTCTCTGCGTCGTAGCCCCAAGTATTGGAATCACCAAAGCATACGATCGTTCTCTTCATTTCATTAACCACAATATTTTTCGATTGCTTGATCAATCAATTTCATAATGTCTGCGATTGGACCCGCATCTTCAGCGGCTACCCCTTCAAGCGGTGCTCTTACACTACCAATGTTTACACCTCTCAATCTCAGAACCTCTTTAATTCCCGCATACATAGAACCCTTGAGGGAACAAAGCGCGATGATGATATCGTTAATATCACTTTGAAGTTGTCCTGCTTCTTCAAACTTCCCAGCGAGTACAAATTTATTAGCCTGCAAGAACAACTCCGGCATCACCGCATAAGTACCACCAATGCCTGCATCGGCTCCCATGATTCTTCCCGCTACATACTGTTCATCCGGTCCATTAAAGACCACTACATCTTTTCCACCCACTCTTTTAAATCTTTCAATATCCATAGTTGGCATAGAAGAATTCTTAACACCGATAACCTTATCATTAGCAAGAAGCTTCTGGAATAAAGCCGGGGTCAGTGTATACCCTGTAGTCTGAGGAATGTTGTAGATAATGAACGGTAGCGGAGTTGCGTCCATAATATCGCTCCAATATTTAGAGACTGCGCTATCAGGTAATTTGAAATAGATAGGTGGGATTGCGGATAGTGCATCATATCCTAAGCTCGCCGCATGTTTTGCTAATTCGATACTATCTCTAGTGGAAGGGGCTCCAACATGAGCAATCAGTGTCATTTTACCTTTCAGGTTACTAGCTACATAGCTAAGTGCCGCTTTGCGTTCGTCCAGACTCTGGTAGATACATTCTCCAGAACTTCCTCCCACATAAACACCTTGAACTCCTTTTTCAAATAAGTAATCACATAAGGTATGCGTCCGGGATTCCGAAATATTTCCTTGATCATCGTAGCAAGCATAGAAGGCAGGTATAATTCCGTGAAACTTTTCCAAAATCATTGTTAATCCCCCTTAAGATGTGAACGGTTTCTTTTCTACATATTCAAGATATCACTTAAATTTGATTCTGTAAATTATTTTCTCTATTTTTTATAAAATAAAATTTATTTCCACCATAAGAACAATCATTACTAGAAAAATAATTTCATTTAAGTGAATGCCCATAAAAGAAGACCTTATTTCCCATTTAAAAATAGAATATCGTACGCTATAAGCTGCTGTTCTTATTATCAGAGTAACACTATCTACGAGCTTAAAATCATTCGCCGGAATAGTAATTACTAGAAATTGTTCGCAACGCTTAGGGGCAATTGATTATCCTTTTAAATCTAATGAAAATGTCTCCTACCAGGAGACGATTTTCTCCATAGGAAGCACAAACCCTAATCAACACACAATGTTCACTTAAAAACTGTGTTTTTCACGTGGACACAGCTTTAAAAAACTAATTTCCATGATATAATGAAAGCGTAACCAGAACAATATAAAATACATTGTTTCTTCGCCAAAGGAGGCTGGAGGAAATGCTAGCAGGTCTTAAGGAACTTAAAAATTGGGTAACGGAAAATTGGAATCCAACGATGAATTCAGGTAATGAAGATTATCAAAAAATGGAATATTCTGTGCAACGCCACTTGCACACTCCAAGATCCCCAAAACCACTCACCTATGAAGAAGAAGCTCGTATCAAGACTGTTAAATTCCATTAATCTCACCACCTTTAGATACAGATTGACCCTATAATAGAATCTTGTCCTAAGGCCGCACATCCGGAAGTTATTCCAGTAGAGCGGTCTTTTATTATGCCTTGAGATTATGTAAAGAAAAACCTTCCCCACCCTAAGGGTGAGGAAGGCTAAGGGGTTATTTCTTCATTTTCCGATAAATCTAAGGCTTATCTTCCTAGTATCATTTTATCTTATATTCTTCTTTCTTCTGCAAGTCCGAAAGCTTGACAGCCTGACCTGCATTCAATCTCGAATGTTCCGACGCGAATGCGATCAAATGACTCTGCAGGGATGCCGTCGCCGAGGTCAAGCCTTGCGATGGATTGCTGTCAAATTGACGCACATTCCGCAGGAATGAGCTTACCATACGGTCATCGCCGCCTCCATGACCATCACCTTCCACATTGCAGCCAATCTCAACCTTCTCGCCCGATACATAGCGGTATAGCGTGAAGGATCCTTTGTCCATATCCCCAATGATCTCGCCTTGCGTTCCCATAATTTGAACCCGACGCGTGCCGCTCTGTGTCAGCCCTGACATGATAAACGATGCGTTCGCTCCGTTCTCGAACTCCATGTTGACCACCTGGTGATCCACAACATTATTATCGCAGTGATACACGCAGCGACCCCACGGTCCTTCCTTCAGCGCCTTCAAGATCCCCTCTTGCGACAAATCATTCGTCATATAGCGTGCCCAAGGATGTCCCGGGGGCTGAATATATATTTTCATCGCCGAGAAGGCGCATTCCTTCTCAACCTCACAGCCGTTGATACAGCGATCCGTGGAGCCTTCCGGAGCGTTCTCCGCCCTGAAATGCAGTAATGATCCGTACGAGCTCACGCTTGTACACGGTTGATTCATAAGCCAGGAGATGAGATCCAGATCATGGCATGATTTGGCCAGGATCATGGGACTCGTCTCCTCCGAATTGCGCCAATTCCCGCGGACATAGCTGTGTGTCATATGCAGGTAGCCCACATTTTCGGTTAATTGAATCGTACCTATCGTTCCAAGTTCACCGTCTTCAATGCATTTTTTGATCCCAGACCAGAACGGGGAATATCGCAGGACATGGGTTACGACGAGCAATCGCTTATACCGAAGCGAAGCTTGCTCCAATTCGATGCATTCTTCCATGGAAGGAGACATCGGCTTCTCTAGCATGACATGATAGCCTAGCTCCATCGCTTTCATCGCTGGTATATAATGCATCCGATCGAGCGTAGCAATTATCATCACGTCCGCAATTTGACCCTGATCGAATACTTTCTCCCAAGAATCGTAAACATGCTCTGGGGCAATTCTATGAATCTCTGCAAATCGATTTCTACGTTCATCATCCGGCTCAGCTACGGCAACAATCTTTAATTCATTCGGGAACTTCTCCGCGTAGGGCCCATAAATATATCTTCCTCGACTGCCAGCGCCAAGTAATACAGCTGTTAATGTTCTCAAGACTACTCCTCCTCTTGCGCACCTAGTGTACTTCCATTGTAAGGCGGTAGGAACGGAGGCAAAAGAGATCGTTACTGACATTTCATATACATTTATTGACCTTGATTCTGTATATGGATCCTTGCCATACGGAAATCTTGCGGCGTCGTTTCGTTCTGCTTCTTGAAGAAGCGAATAAACGCAAGCGCGGAGTTGTACCCCAGGGCAGCAGCAATTTCATTCACTTTCATCGATGTGTTGAGCAGCATATCTTTGGCGATCAGGTTACGATAGTCGTTCACATATTTAGATAACCCCATTCCAGTGATTTGCTTATAAAGCCGGGATAAATACGATGGATTCAAGCTAACGTAATCGGCCAGCGCATTTAAGGAGATATCCGTGGAAATATGTTCTTCAATATATCGATGTACTTTATTCACGACCTCTGTCGGCAATTGCGTACCCCGCAGCGCATTCCATTCGAAGAAGCAATCCGCCATTTGCGAGAAGTATTGAATCAGCTCCGACCATGATGCGGAATCTCCATAGCGATATAACTTATCCAGATCCATCAGCGTATTGATATAATCCCGAATTTCCCGATTCTTATGGATATAGAACAGAAAAATAGCTGAAAGTGAATGATACAGTTCGATCTTCCGCTCATTCGGCGACTCCTCATCATTCCAAATGGACGTTAGTTCGGCATACAGCTTGTTGAATTGTTCCCGATGATTATTCTCGAGACAAGACATCAGCAATTGAACACGGGCGTGATAGAAGGCATCGCGGTAGTTCCCGATCAGATCACCGTTCACTTCTCTTTGAATGTCTTTATCGGTCAATATGACCTCATCAAATAATCCATGTCCTTGTACCAGACCGTATTTGATCGAGTGAAACCGATCAGATATGTTATCCCATGTCGTTGCTTCACTTCCAAGAAGGAAAGAAACCGACAAACTCAGCAATCTCTTGCAATTTCCCTGCACAGTCTCCAGAATACCGCTCGTATACCGATGAGCTCTGATCCAATCCTGATCCCCGTATTCGATAGACGATCTATCCGGGATTTTCGGTTGAATCATCCAGATGATTTTGGATAACTCGAATACAACGGAATAGCATCTGACCTGCGTGGACAAATACTCATCGCAAATGTTCTGTACGGCGTAAGTCAATAACGCTTTATCCGGCGTCGTGAACATTTCTTTCCATGCGTCTACCCTGCCTATGAGCAAGTAAACCGGCAATGTCGCATCAAGCGGGATATCGATTTCTTTGAACGCCTGCTTTAATTGGCTATCCGATACATGCTTGCCTTGAAAGAGCTCCCACACATACTCTTTTTGCAGAGAGGGCAATGCCAGTCTCATTTTGGATTGCGCTCTAGCAATCATCTGTTCTTGGTTATTTTCTTCTTCAATTTTCTCAATCGCCCGTTCTACGGACTGAATAATTTTCTCATCACTTTCGACCTTCAGAATATAATCGAACCCACCGTACGTAATTGCGCTCTTAGCATAATGAAAATCATTGTATCCTGTTAAGAAAATAACTTTGCAGGCCGGCCACTGGGATTTGATTTCCCGAAGCAGCTCAATCCCTTCCAGTCCAGGCATCTTAATGTCGGAAATCACGATATCAATACGATGATGAGACAGTACCTCCAGTGCTTCTTCACCTGAATATGCCTTCATAACCTCGAGTTGTAAATGATCGGTCTCATTGAATAGCTCCAGAAGACCATCGACAATAATGGGAAGGTCATCGACGATTAGCAGTCGGTACATGCTGATTCCTCCTCTAGTTCGCGCTCAGATTGATTCTTACTTGAAGTCCACCAAGAGCAGAACGTGACACTGTAATGCCATATTCCTCACCGTACCGCAGCTGTATTCTGCGATGTACATTTATGATTCCGGTTGTTTCCTCCATCCGAGTGGTGGATTGACGCAGCCGCTTCTGAAGCTGTTCGATCTCCGCATCGGAGATGCTTCGGCCGTTATCTTCGACATAGATGGAGAATACATCACCCACCCGCTCACAGTGAACCCATAGCTCACCCTGCTGAATCATATTGCCCAAGGCATGCTTATAAGCATTTTCGATGATCGGCTGCAGAATCAGCCTCGGCACGAAGAAATCGGGAACATCACCTTCGAACTTGACTTGAATACGGTCTCCGTAACATATGGTTTGCATGTCTACATACGTGCGAGAATGATTGACCTCCAGCTCCAGCGGAATATCATCCTCGTCATCGCGAGTAATGAACTGAAAATATTGTCCGATGTACAGGCAGAATTGATAAGCCTTTTCCTTCTGATTCTCGGATTTAATTAACCGGCACAATACAAAAAAACAATTATATAAAAAATGAGGATTAATTTGCGATTGCAATCGTTTCAGTTCGGAACGCTGGTTCCTGATTTGCTGCTCGTAATTTTCCTCGATTAGTGTTTTCAAGGATCGGATCGTATTATTAAAAGCGTGGTACAAATACCCGAACTCATCAGCTCCGCGATCGATCACGATCGGTTCCAGCCTATTCTGCTGAACGCGCCGAAAGGAATGCACAAGTTTCATTAATGGCCGATAGATAAATCGTAATAGAAAGTAGGAGAAGAAAACGACAATACCTACAGCTAGCACGCAAGCCCACCAGAACAATGCTCGATAGATCTCAAGGGAACCCAAGATCTTCTCCTCGGGAATGCACATAATCGAATAGGAATTCCAGAGACTGGAGTATTTATATACCGTAAGAAACCGCTTACTATTATACATAATCGTTTCGTATCCTTCGTCTTTTTGCAATTCCCGCTTATCCGCAGCGAAGGATTTCATTTGTTCCAACAGTTCAGGATCCATGTCACTCTCGATCTCCCAACCACGTTCCAGATTGAGTAATACGCTCTGTCCACCACGCGAGCTGCCGATTTGAGATAACGTTTCTCTGATTTTGGTAGTCGATAATTCAACCGCTACGATATAAATCGGATTTTTAACGGTATTAATGGGGTATTGCATGGAAATAAATAATCGATCATTCCAGTAAATGAAAGGTTCTTCGTATAATCTCTTGTTTTGCTGCATAGAAGCATATTCCTGCATATTCGTCGAAGTTTCAAATTTATTGCTAAGTATCGTTCGGTCGATAAGAGGGATATACGCCCTTGCTTCTTGTATAAATGGACTTGAGTTCTTCATCAATTCAAGCCGTCTTTGGATATCTAATATTTTTTGCGCACGATCGTAATAACTCATGTAATTGCCTGTAGTTGCAATTTCCATCAAGTCTTTGTCCATCACATAGTTCGGCAAATAACGGCTGATCCGGTCTGCTTCCTTGTCGAGTGAATCCAGATAGAAGCGAGTCGTATTTAGAATAGACTCGGAAATCTCACTCCGAATATTGTCCGAACCCTTCTCATTAATCAACCAGGTAATCGCCATGAGCGGAAACAAGGCTGCCAGAAAGGCAGCCATTATTTTCTGGAATATAGAGGAATCTTTAATCAAGAATCGGATTTTCATCGTTTGTTCTCCTGCAATGCAATGTCTTAGTTTGAGTGCCCTATTTTATTCTTTGACACTCCCCATCACAATTCCTTTAATGAAGAACCGCTGCAAGAACGGATACACGATTAGAATCGGAAATGCTGCTACGAAAATTTGAGCGGCTCTGCTCGTACGATCGGACAATTTGAGCATTAATTCTGCCCTCTCAGGTTTAATAAAGCGGAAATCCATTTTGATAATGATCGTCTGCAGGAAGGTCTGCAGCGGATAATTCTCGGGATGATTCATATAAATCATACCGTCAAACCAGCTATTCCAATGCCCCACCATGGTGAAAAGACCTGTCGTTGCCAATGCCGGCAACGATAGCGGCACATATATTTTCCATAAGGTAGTAAATTGACCCGCCCCATCGAGCAGCGAAGATTCCTCAAGTTCTTTGGGCAGACTGCGATAGAAATTCAGCAGCAGAATAACGTTGAACACCATAATCGCTCCTGGCAGCACCAAAGCCCAGATTGTATCGAGCATCCCAAGGTTCTTCACGGTTAAATAGTTTGGAATAAGCCCGCCACTGAATAAAATCGTGAATACGAAGAACCATGAATAGAAGGTCCGCAGCCGAAATTGGCGAGAATCTTTGGATAATGGATAGGCCGTGATAATCGTCAGGAACATGCTGATTGTCGTTCCCATAAGGACCCGCTGAATCGATACCCAGAATGCGCGTAAATATTCAGGTTTTCCAAATACGTTAGCATAAGCAGCCGTTGTGAATTCAACTGGCCACAGGATGACTTTACCGGCGGATGCTGCCTGCCCGGAGCTGAACGAGAGCGCCAAAATATGAATAATAGGCATGAGGCATAAGAAAGATACGGATCCCAGAAAAATGAAATTACATATCAAAAACAATTTCCTTCCGAATGATCTGTTAGTACGCACGATGTGTCTCCCTTCTGAATTACCGACGATTGCATTAGAAAATGCGGTAATTCGCTACACGATAGGCTAAGATATAGGACATAGATACGAATACGAAAGAGATGACTGATTTCAGTAGTCCTACGGCCGTAGCGAAACCGAACTGTGCTTGCTCAATCCCCATACGATATACGAAGGTATCGATAATATCCGCGCTCTCATAGACCGGAGGACTGTATAGATTGAAGATTTGATCAAATCCGGCATTCAGTACATTCCCGATACTAAGCGTGAACATGAGGACGATAATAGGAAGCATCCCCGGCAGCGTCACATGTAACGTCTGCTTAAAGCGTCCTGCGCCGTCGATCTCCGCTGCCTCGTATAGTGACGGATTAATACTGGTAAGCGCAGCCAGATAGACAATCGTACCAAATCCGAACTCTTTCCATACATCCGATATGACCATGACATAAGGGAACCATTTATTGTCTCCCAGGAAAAAAACAGGGTCGATACCAAACAAGCCAAGCACTTGATTGAGAATACCGGAAGATGGAGACAATACATCGATTAGAATACCGCTTAACAAGACCCATGATAGAAAATGCGGCAAGTACACGAGCGTCTGGAAGGTCCGTTTGACCCATTCTTTCCGCAGCTCATTCAGCAGTATCGCTATGGTGACCGGAACGACCATGCCTGCTACAATTTTCATCACCGCAATGTATACTGTATTGAAGAATATCCGGCCGATATCGGGGTAATCCATCAGTAACTGAAAGTTTTTAAGACCAATAAATGGGGAGCCGAACAACCCTTTATTCGGTACGTATTTTTGAAAGGCCATCATAATGCCGGCCATCGGGATATAACTGAAGATGAGGACCAATACGATCCCAGGAACCAACATCAAGTGAAGCGGCCACTCCCTTTTCCACATACGCGTTAATACATTCATGCCATCCACCTCGCTATAGGACTAAAAAATTAAAAACTAGGTTAAAGAAAAGAGAGGTCGTTTGTGTCCAACCCCTCGATTCTCCTGCTATCATTGTTTGTTAGTCGCGTACCATTCATTGACTTCTTTGGTCATTTCGTCGCCGCCAAGCTTTTTCCACTCTTCCACGAATTTATCGAATTCATCCACGGATACTTGATTCATCATAATCTTGAAGTATACTTCATCCCGCTTCTTCTTCAGGATTTCTTGTCGATCTGCCATGGTTGGAGTCGGTGCGCCGTAGAATTTGTTCTGTAGGTACTGTTTATTGTTCTGAATTTCAGGAACAAGTGAATATGCGCCTTTTGGACCTGAAATCAGATATTCCCACCACATGTTGATATCCGTACCGTCAACATACTTCATGGCACGCTCGTAACGAGTTTTTTGATCTTTCGTCTCCAAAATGCTCTCGTCTTTGTTCTCGATCGCTTTTGGCAATATTTCACCATTATTATCCTTTTGTTTACCAACACGAAGCGGGCTTAGAAGCCAGTAGTTGTTGCCTTTCTCCTTCAGGTCTTTACCATACTCATACACTTTCTGTTCTGGCGTCGGATGATTATCCACGACAATCCAATGGTTCAGCAATTTAATAACGCCTTCCGGATGCTTCGCTTGCTTGGAGATAACATAATATTCGTCAACACCCAAACCGATCTGTGATAGTGCAGGTTCGCTATCCACCGATGGAATCGGGAATACGCCCCACTCTTGTACGACTTTACCATCCTTTACTGCGCCTTTAGCGAGCTGAGCCGGCACCCAAGACTGGCCGTATACGATACCTGCGTTGTTGTTGTAGAGGAGCTCTGCCGCTTTCTCCACATCTTTAACAGAGAACTCAGGATCAATCAATCCTTTCTTAAACATTTCCTGCATCGCCTTAAGTGCGTCTTTCACTTGAGGCTGAATGTCACTGTTGACCAAATTGCCATTTCCGTCTTCCATCCAAAGATTTTCATAAGCATGGTAACTATTCAAGAATGCTATTAGTCCTGTAACACCTGTGGAATGGTTAAATGGATCTTTGCTAATTGCAATTCCATACGGTTTCCCAGTGCCGCCTGGATCTTTTGTTTTGAACGCTTCGGCGATCGTCATGAGATCCGCCATCGTCTTTGGTTCCGGCAGGTTCAATTTCTTCAGCCAGTCCGTGCGTACATAGAGGAACTGATACTGGTACGGATTATAAGAACTTGGAATCCCCATGAGTTTACCGTCGAAAGTGGCGGTCTTCAGTTGCATTCCGCCATCCATCGATAAGAATTTCTTCGTCTCATCCGTCGCATTCTTGTCATATACGTCCGTGATATCCATAATCATATCCGCTTCGGTCAGCTCTTTCAGCTGTGTAGCATTAACCTTCATGAAGTCCGGAAGATCATTGGAGGCGATGGACATCTTCACTTTCTCCTTGAATTGAACGTCATCGGCGGACACCCATTTATTCGTGAGCTTCACGCCGATATCTTTCTCATACGCATCATAGACCGAGTTCTTCTCAAAGCTCTCGCCCTCATCGAATTTGAGATACTGATCGCTTGCCGAAACTGTTGAAACTTCAATCACTTCATTTTTTTGTTCCACAGGTGTATCTGACTGCTTCTCTGGCTGCTTCTCCCCTTCATTTGTGGTTTTGCCGCATGCCGTGATAGTTAAACTTAGGATCAATGCGACGATCAGAAGTATTCTACTTTTTTTCTTCATATTACCCCTCCACATGGTCTCAAAATAGGTCGTGCATCTGCTTCATGCAGCTTCTCTTCCTAGTTCTAGTATAGGAAAGGGAAGGACCCCCATCTATATACTAGTCTTTACTTTCGTATACAACTCTTGACTACCGTCAGGCTTGTCCGAAGAACGCACAAGAGAGAGGGAGTCTCCCCTAGGTTAGGTGGACTCCCCCTTCGCTTTGTTGAAACATTATCGTGTAATAACTCGAATATTCAGCTCCCAAAGGCTAATGGTTATTCCCTCAGCTTTCAATAAACCTAAGCGCGCGTTCAGATTGATAATCAGCTAAACCTTTAGCGAATTGTTGATCAGGGAATCCTCTATGCAGTAGCTTTAAACCCGCTGAGGTTAATGATATATGGTGGTGAAGTTGATAAAATAGCAGTCTATCAGGGTCAAGCCTATCGTTCTTAAGGTACCGGTAGAAATCCCCAAATCGCATCTCCAAAAAACTATGCTCATCCTCAATATCATAAAACATAGCCCCTTCAATATCGATTAGAAAAGGCTCCAGTTTATCATTTACTAATACATGGTCAGGGCCCATTTCGCCATGAATAAATCCATACTGCTTTCTAGGCTTCATTCTTGCTTCTAACGCGTACAGCTTATCGAGTAGTTTACTTTGATTAGCCCTGATCTTCTCCATATGTTGAGAGGCATAAGCTAGCTGTACTTTCGCATTTTCCATTTGTAAGAAATGACATTGTTCTGAGATGATCTCGTTAGCATTCGCTTTCCCAAAGATACGCCTTTCGTTGGTATGCATAGTAGTAAGCATGTCCCCTAGCCGCTGAAACACTTTATCTTGAACACGTAAATCAGCATGATGAAAATAGTCTTCTGCCTTACGTCCATCTATATATTCAACGAGCGCATAATCAAATGGGTAACGATCTTTTTCCTTATTTAGATCATAAAGTGCAGGGGTCTGAATTCCATGTTGTATTAAGAACTTATTGTTTAATTCAAATAAGTCACTTCCATAGGATCGTTCATTTATATCTTCATTGGCCTTTTCTTCTTCAAAATAATTCTTGGAAAGATCCCACACATACAAAACGCAGGAAAATCCATTACTGCACTCCATCTTGTAGACCACCTTTTGTGCGCCACCATGCATTCGCGAAACAGAGGTAACTAAATAACTGCTGCCAAAAACCCGTCCAATATAATCCTTCAAATCAGCCTGATCGAGATGACAAGAAACGTCCATTTACAACACTCCATTTATTAGGTTTTGCCGGCTTCACAATAGTAAATAAAATCCAGCCAAAAGTATAGACTTTTTCTTTATGATCAATTATGATGTTGAATAAGGTCTTGAAAAAAATAAGCATTACAAAAAGCCTTTGGATTTTAATCCAAAAGGCTTTTTTTTGATGAAAAAATCACCTATTCAACCATTGATTTTGCTAATAAAACCATCTGCTTCCTAGACAATCGAAAGCTATCCACCTCAATATAAGTACCCTCTTGCACCCAACGCAAACATCCCCCTTGTGTTCCATAATCATACCTTGCTTCAATTCCGTTCAAATGAACAACCTCACCTCTCTTGTCGAATTTAAAGTCCTCTTCTATAACTGTGGTCGTGCTTGTTTTCCTAAGAATATCAATTATTGTTTCAGATCGCTTACTTCGGTACCCTACCGCTTTATGCTGTTCAATCCCAAACAGATACGTACTTCCTGATTTATCAAAGTAATGGAGTCTAACCTTTTAATTGATCTAATCCAATATGCGCGAAAGCTATTTTAGGAATTAACAACGATATTATTGTTAAGAACAAAATTAAAATCCGTTTTTTCATAACCATCATCAGTACCTCCCACGCGTTTATCCATGTAGGATTCCCATTAATGAGGGCTTTATCAACATAAAGAAGCTACCCAGTGTGCAGGTAGCTTTCTTGTCTAGAACTCTTATTGAGCTATCGTTTCCCTTAATAGCTTTATGATACAGTTCACCAGACGATCTAAATCTTTCTTCTAACAGGAATCCAAACCTCACATATCGATTCTTCCAGTGTATCATCCATCCAGAAGTATTTTTCCATACATGGACCTTCTACTTGTTCAAATCCTACCGAGGGGAACCATTCTGAGTAAATTCGTCTCCAAACATTTTGGATTTCTAGTCCAATTTCCGAGTCATCTGGAATTGATTCACGGCTATCAAATACCGCATAGGTTTGACCAGGGACATAAAGAGTAACAAGCCCCTCCGTTACTTCTTTACCTTCTGGCAGATCAATCCCCATTAAATAACGTCGGGTTCCATCTTCCCTAAAGTCGAAATAATAGCCATACAGTAGTGAGCCTGAGGGTTTCCCAACCAAATCATTAATCCGATCATGTGTCCCATCTTTCCAAATCCCCTCTACAAAAATAGGTATTTCTGTATAGGCATCCTTTTGGATGATAATGTCCTTTCCGATAACCGTTGAAGCCTGTTCTTCCACAATTCGATAGTTCATTTCAGTTTCTCCTTTAATCTGAATTTGAAAGGAGATTCGAGGAAAAGATTTAAGCTTCACATTCTTTTTCTTCGCCATGTGCGGCGTCACCCCATGCATTCGTTGAAAAGCTTTAGCGAATGCTTCTGGGGTCTCATAACCATAATTTAGCGCAATATCGATGACCTTATTCTCTGTTCCTGCTAACTCCTCGGCTGCTAGCGTAAGACGCCTGTTTCGTACATATTCAGTAACCGTAAATCCGGTTAAAGCATGAAACATACGTTGAAAATGAAATTTCGATGTCATTGCAGCCGTAGCAATGTCTTCGATCTCAATGGCGGAGTTCAGATTGTGTTCCACGTAATCTATCGCTTGCTGTAGCAGCCTAATCGTCTCCAAGACCTCATCTCCTTTCCATTTCATTGTAGAGAAACCGATAAATCTGTTCCTGACCCGGAATGCTTTGATTTGTCCAAAAAATTCCTGTTATCTATGATAAGGTTCACTTTATCATCTAAAGAGCAAAACAAAAAGCACCCGTTTGGGTGCCTTTTGTTTATGGGAGTGATTTTTTCCTACAGTATAAATACTCGTTACTCTATGTCTAAGGAAAAATCAAGACTGATGTTTAGCATGCGCAAGATCATGAGTAATGCCTCAGATCTCGTAGCATTAGCATTTGGTTTAAACAAACCGTCAACAGTTCCCTTTACGATCCCCATATCAGATAACATATTTATCTCAGCCTCTGCCCAATTACCGAGAATATCCTTGAACTTAGTCTCTTTTGCTAAATTGGGGTTAATGACTGCAGCAAGCATAGCCGCTATTTCTGCTCTGCTAATAGAATTATTCGGTTTAAATGTTCCATCCGAGTAACCGTTGGTAATGCTACTAGCCTTTAATCCCGATATTGCATCTGATGCCCAGTGATCCTTAACATCTTTGAAATTGGATGGGTCTTTAGCTTCTAAACCAAGCGCTTTTAATAGCATGGTCGCAAATTCTGCTCTTGTTACCGTAGCATCCGCATGGAATGAGCCGTCGCTGTACCCCGTAATAATTCCAAGTCTAGTTGCTACTTCGATTGCTTTAGCGTTTGGTGAGTCCTTAGATACATCCTTGAATGCTAGCGCAGGTGTAGATTTTGCCTTTTCTACAATAGCCTTAACAACATCAAGATCAACCTTTTCGTTGAAGAATAGCGCTGGTGTCGGTGTCGGTGTTGTTGTTGACGCTGTCGTTGGCGCTGTTGTTGGCGCTGTCGTTGGTGCTGTTGTTGGTGGTTCTGTTGTTGGCGCTGTTGTTGGCGGCGGTTCTGTTGTTGGTGTTGGTGTCGGTATTGGTGTCGGTGTCGACGTTGGTGTCGGTGTTGGCGTCGCTGTCGGTGTCGACGTTGGTGTCGGTGTTGGCGTCGCTGTCGGTGTCGACGTTGGTGTCGGTGTTGGTGTCGGTGTTGGCGTCGACGTTGGTGTCGGTGTTGGCGTCGCTGTCGGTGTCGACGTTGGTGTCGGTGTTGGTGTCGGTGTCGGTGTTGGTGTTGGCGTCGCTGTCGGTGTCGACGTTGGTGTCGGTGTTGGCGTCGCTGCCGGTGTTGGTGTTGGTGTCGGTGTTGGCGTCGCTGTCGGTGTCGACGTTGGTGTCGCTGTCGGTGTCGACGTTGGTGTCGGTGTTGGCGTCGCTGCCGGTGTTGGTGTTGGTGTTGGTGTTGGCGTCGCTGTTGGCGTTGGCGTCACTGTTGGCGTTGGCGTCGCTGTTGGCGTTGGTATTATCGGTTGATTGAACACTTTAATTTCTTGAAGATCAGGACCCGTGCTTCCATCTTCCCCTACTACATAGATCACAATCTGAATGTAGCGCTTAGAGATTTCTTCAGGAAAAAAGACCGAATCTGTCGTAAAACCATTATATTGTCCATCCGTATGAACGAGGCTAGCGTAAGTCGTGCCTGTGACTGTTTCAAACGGACCGGTCACGCTGTCGCTGACCTTCACTTCGTAGGATTGCAGATAGACGGTATCGACAACACGGATTTCATTATAAGCCGCGCCTGCACTCATATCGAGTGTGATTGTCCAAGGCGCATCGGATTGACTGCCAATCCAGCCAGTCTCCAATAAATCGTCAGTCAAATGGCCAGTCTGACCGCTGGCGGTTCCTTTGTCGACTGTAACCGGTACGCCATATGCCAAGTTAGTGCTGTCTTCATTAACGATGATGGTTCTCTTTACCGCGACAGCTTCGTTGCCTGCGGTATCAGTGGCATCATATCGAATGGTATACCGGCCCGCAACAGTCGTATCGATAGCCGGAAGCTCGACATTGTTCAAGCTGTAAGTTACTTTGGCTGTCAAATCGATATCGACATTATCAGATACCGATACACCAGGATCAGAGAAGGACGTTCCGTTCCTAACCAGCAGTGTTGAAGCACCGTTAAGCGTAATAACTGGTTTTTCCGTATCATTTTCGCCAAGTTCAGGACTTTGGAAAACTTGTGACCCGTAGGATATGTACGCTTTGCCATTCGGCAAATAAGCGATACCATTGGGAATGGTTCGCATATTCAACAATAGCTCGAATTCGGACTCAGCTACAGTACTGTTCAATAAATGATCGCTGTTAATGCGATAGATATTATTATTGTAGTCTTCAATAGCGTATAGATGACCAGCGGAACTTATCGTTATTCCTTGCACGGCTGTTGGGAGTCCTTTAATGACCGACGTTGCAGATGTTGCTCCCGGCGCGAGCTTGTAAATGCCTTTACTTGTGTAGTCCGTGAAATAAAGGTTATCAGTGGCATCGAAGGCCATACCGTATACGAAATTAAAACCCGTATTGTAATATGCGGTGCCACTATTCGACGGGAGGGGAAAATTGACGAGTGCGCTTTTGTTGATTTTATAAATATTTCTATCATAGTTATCAGTCGTGAAGAACAGATCTCCGGCTTGGTTCAAGGCGACGGTCATAACATACTCTCTGTCCAGCACTTTCGTGACCTCTCCCGTCTCGACCGAAATGCGATAGATGCCGCCCGGATCTCGCTGAGCTGCATAAATATAGCCTTCATGGTAAGCGAGTGCTCTTGCACCTGGAACCGAAGCGTTGATAAAATCGCTTGGAGACAGGGAATAGGGAACCTCCGAAGCCTTGGCTGCGGGAAGGCTTACAAATAGAATGATCAATGCCATTAATAAAGATAAAGAACGTTTCATATAGGGGAATCCCACCTCTTTCAAATTGTAAAATAGATTATTCTACTCCAGCAAAGTGCTGATCTGCCCATGTGACATCAAATCGGCTTGCCGAAAATCATAATCACCATAATTTTTGGTGACAGATCATAGAGATTATACGGTCTCCCCTGTATACTTTTCTAACGCTTCATATAACCCCCTTTTATGTGCGCGTTTAACGATTAGACCAAAAATACTACGCTGTATCCAGAGTGGAATGCCAGCGATGAGTGTATTTTGTAGTGATAACACTAAAGCGGTGTGTGCGAGCAATTTAGGATTGCCTTTTGCATCAGTTAAACCATCCTCCATTAGCCCGTAATGAATACGAACAGACTGCTCGAACTGACTTGGTGGTGTTAATCGTACACGGAATACAACCGGATCATCGTCATTATTGGTAAAAGTATGTGGTGTCTTCATCGGGGCAACACGATGTTCTCCCGCTACCAGGATGTGGTTTATTTTACCTAATGTTACCGTGAGCTTGCCAGAAATCACTTCAAATTCTTCTTCAAAACGGTCATGAATATGTAGTGGGGGACCTTTGCCATGTGGGGGGAGTGCAACTTCAATTAATAAGTATTCACCCTTCGTATCCTTTGCCGTTTCTATAAACGTAATTTGTTCACCCGTAACTCGATTAGTTACCGTTTGTTCCACACACGCTCACTCCTTGGGTTAATCATTTATAAAGTGAACTAAAGGGGCAAGCTGCCACTTTAAGCCTCAATTCTTTCAATCATAGAGAATAAATAAATTGTCGAATAGTGAGTGCTGTCATCACCTTGTCATATGACAATATGGATTTTTATGTAATAAGAAAGGATAACCACTCAAAGTAAGCGACATAGCGTGCGCTTCCCACAGAACCGTGGGCATACAGCAATGAATTTGTGGATGTATTACTCCAAAGCGCACAATTTACAAGGACGTTGAATTTCTGCGTCTGGATGGAAACTGCCGTCCGAATAGCCTTTAACAATACCTAATTGTACAGATTGCTCTACCGCTTGCTGCGCCCATATGCCAATCTTCACCGAATCGGTAAACATCAACTTCTCAGCATCTATTTGCGGCTTCAACGCCTTCATTAACATAACCATTCACGATTTCACTCTGTGCAGCTTCAATAATTTCAGACGCGGCCCAGTGACCCGTTATATCGCTAAATGTCGGTTGATACTATCCGGACTGTTCCTTCTCTTTGCTTACAGCGATCACAGCAAACTTTGTAAAGTAATCGACTCCGACAGTGATCTTATTGCCATCAACCTCGCCGCCGTCAATTTGCAACCACTCTTTCTTCATTTCGTCATAGTAGAATTCAACCGGTCGCTGCGCCTTCTTTAATCCTGCCTCATCGAAAACAAAGGTCAGTGTTACTGATTTGGTAAAATTATTCGTAGCATTTTTCAATACTTCGGAAACTGGACTGATTAGAACTTGTCGATCAGATAGGAGATCTTTCGTATCGGTCAATACTAATATGCCATTCGTTGAGGTCACTTTTCCGCCATCATTACCTGTATTACTTGAACTGCCACCTTCACTAATTACTGTCGCCTCCCCCAACTTATCCATGCTTAATCATGCCGTTATCCTATCTCGATGTTATCTTGTACTATTGTTACATCCTATAAGGTGATCAGTCTGTAACCCGGACTACATTTTACAAACGAATGGAGTCGAGTATTTTTTCTAGCGAAATTTCCATAATGGGTTCTTACCTCCACGCAAATAAAAACTGGGACCCGTTATCCGGGTACCAGTTTTTTGGTAGAGAATGCTTATTAGAGGACGTTCTAGTATCAAATATTAATTGACATAAAATTCTTTCCTTCAACAAAACCTAGACTTTCATACATCGGTTTAGCCATATCAGACGAATGTAGCAGAATTTTTCTAATTCCTTGTACCTTCAAATCGTCTATTGCTTCACTAACAAGTTTGGATACAATACCCTGGCGATGATAATTAGGGATTGTGAAAACATTAGTCATATATGCAACCCATCCAGAAGGATTGTCAAACCGTGGTGCAAATCGACATAAGCAAAAACATACAGTTGATACAACTACTCCGTCATCATCAGCAACCCATACAACGAGTGACTTATCCGATAATGAGGAATCAAAGTAGTTTCTAAAAGTTTCATCCATGCTACTATTGTCCTCATGAGATAGCAGTATCTTGCGAAATTCAATTAACTGCGGTATATCCGTTGTAATAGCTTTTCGAAACAGCACAATTGGCTTCCTTCCTATCAAAAAATAGATTTTAAATATTGTGCTGCAACGTAGCGTATGATGTTGCCCTTGCAATAGCGAACAGCTCGCAAGCTCTGTTGGACTGAACTTTTATTTCATTCAGTACTCGCGCGCTGCATCGAACCACTGTTGAGCCATCTCCTCTGCTATTGGCTGACCAATCAGGTGATCAGACTGACTGAGTTGCCACACCGCTTCACCAAGGTCTTCACGTTCGGTGGTTTCAATGCCTTTGAGGTTGTTGAAGCGCACCGTGAAAGCTGTAATAGCTGCCTCGGCTTCAGCAAAACTACAAGCCTTGGACAAAGTTGCCTGTGCAACGTTGTAAGCTTCATTAGCCAGCTTGGCCAGACGTTTAGGCCAGGACGAAAACGGGCGGCTGAACTCAGTCGTCCACCACTCAGCCTTTCGTAATTGGCTCACTGAAGCATGGTCGGTCCAAGGGCGGGTTACAGCGCGAGTTTTCATTTGCTGTTTTAGATGCTTGCCAGCAATCTCTTCCACATTATAGGCGATAAATCTATTAAGCAACGGCCACACGTTCAAGGTCGGCAAGCCACCCAGATCAGGCATGAAGCGCAGCTCCAAATTCGTTAACTGGGTATGATAAGCCATTAAGTCCAGGTCGCAAAAGTTTCCCCACAAACTCAGTGAGGTTAGGTTTGGGAACCGGTTCAGACACTCCAGCGAAATCGGCTGACCTAACGGCGTATTCTGTAGCGTCAGGCTCGTTACCTTGTGCAGCTCACCCATGTCAGGCAGCAAGAAAGGAGTATCATTCCTGCGTCGGCCGGTGCGCGGCGCTAGTGTCAGAGAAGATGGCATATCTCCTGTGGCCGAGAAGCGTGATAGATCGCCGGATACACTCAGGCGGAAATGCCGCTTCGGAAGTCTCAAGCTCAGAGACCTCCCGGACTGATCCAACTCGATATGCAAGCCATACAAATTGGACTGAGTGGCATCCGCCACCGTGTCTGCAGACAGAATCGGAGTCCACGTCATCTCTTCAATGGGACGTTTCTGTGCCCAGTCAAAGAAGCTTTGGTCACTGCCTGTATAATGCAGAAATCGCGGCCAAGGAGAGCCCGCCGGGGTGGCAAAGACATCAAATACGGTCCAATCAATATGCGTATCAGGTGAGACATGAAGGTCTGCCTTCTTCCCCAATTGCGACGGTCCAATGGATAGACTGCCCACACCGGGCTTAATGACAAGAGTGTGACTGAGAGGACCTGTCAGGTCGATAGGATAACCACCAACTTCTCTAACTGAACCAGCTGAAGGACTAGCTTGGCTATCATTTGGCATTTCTATCATCCTTTCCTCTGAAGCATATCCAGATCTAACTATTCACGCCTGACTCTATCTTCTGAGCAATAAATTGTTTGAATCTTGTAAAATACCGCTCTGATGCTTCCCAGCGCCTAAGATCCAAATAGGGCATGTCCTGCTTGCCATATTGATCGGGCGGCTGATAATACCGGGAAACATAAGTTCCATTATCCAGTGTATAAAAATAATATGCTCCCTCCGGTGTCTTGATTTCAATCCGACCATGCAGGAGGTCTCCGTCCTCGTCCGTATGCGCTTGACGGAAGCTGTAACATTTGGAGCCGTCCCAGAACCCGTCATCCACCTCTTCTTCCTCTTCCGAAACTAATTTCTGAATTACGGGGTGTTGCAAAATGTCTTCCACATACTGTACCTCAATGTTTCGCAAATAAAGCTCAGCCATATTCGCGCAGGTCAGCAACATCGTCCAGCAATCGCTAATCTCTGCTAGTTGTTCCTGAGACTCTTCTGAAATGTCCTCCCACTCAGATCCTTCATCTATGGTTCTCCTCAACAAACCTACAGAATGATCTTGCTCCAGCCAAATATAATAGTGATGCCGGTTATCATTCATATAAATGCTAAGATCCCGCTCTTCTCCGTCAGCATCTATATGCTCCAGTTGAACTTTGAAAAAAACGTCTTGCTCCCAAAATCTAAAAGACGGCTTGTCACTCGGCATTAAAATACACTGCGTCAACTTCAATATATTTTCCTCATTGATCGTGTTGTGGGTGAAAAATAAATGAACAGCTTTCTTGTTAGTCGGGGATTCATTTATTTTTTTCAGTACGGAACGCCCTTCTTTAATTATGTTCACTAGTGTGCCAAAGGAAAAGTCGGCTTCCTCTTCCCCCTCTTCCACATCCAGAAAAACTTCATCGATTAACACCTCATGAATATCCACCGGAAGCTCCTGAAATACGCCGTCCCCTTCCCACACATTTACTAAGCAGGGAATCGATTTCTGTCCGTCAACTTTGATGCTGTACTCATCATCCTGAACTAAAACTGCAGCGCTGAGATCACCTTTCACAATCGTTTCCCCATGATTGTAGGAGCCGCACAATATTTCCTCAATCATCAGATTGCCCGAAACATAAATTTCCTGACCGCCTACAGCTATATTTTTCGCACTCATATTACCGGTCACCATAAGTCCTATAGCACCGTCTGTTTCTTTGTTATAGAGATTGTCTATAGTAAAATTCCCGTCTATAAAAATGATAATTACCTCTTTTTGTTGCGGAAAAGCCTGCTCCCAATCCAGATTAAGAGAAGGCAGTGTTAAATCCCCTTCATAATAAGCAGCAAGCTGCTCGTCACTGAAATCCTGGTAAAACTTCGCCCACCAAGAGCCTTCCGGAAATTTATCTGCTAGTTGACTAATAGGAATGAATCGGAAAAGATTGCTCATAACATTATTTTCCCTTCATCTTTAAAATTTCCATTATTTTCTCATATGTAAAAATTAGGGTCAATCTTAACTTTAGGCTTGATTCATCAAAAAGAGCAACCCTTACATGAAGTATGGGTTGCTCTTACTTTTATGAAAAGAGATATCTTACCTAAATGTGCTACGGTCCAGCTTGTGATTATTTTTGTGATCAATCAAGCTTCGCGTCTGCGCATTCCGCCTCGAGCCTTGCAATGACCTCAGATCGGGCTTGATCCGAGAAGCGAAGCATCCCGTTCTCCTGAACGATCAGCCCTTCCCGAATCCGCCCATCCAGCCAGTCGCTGATCCAGCCGGGCGCATACCCGCCTTGACCGAACTCGCCGCCAAAAGCGATTATCTTCTCATACACATCCAGATATTGTTGACGGCTCGTATTCGGATAAGAGCTTGTGTACAGCCAGAACTGCACATCATACATCAGAGTAGAAAGCTCATCCGCATGAAAGGAAAAGTGTCCCTTCTCTTCTACGATCCGGGTACAGATTCTACGGATCTTCTGGTCAAGCTGTTCCACCTCAGGCACACGACTGCACAGCTGCGCCAGCAAAGGTGAGAATTTGCCTACGGCTACTTTTCGCAGATCCTCTTCTTTATCTTCTTGAGAGGTGTCGTAATCCTCCTCACTCACCAACCCGCGGATAAATGTCTCGAAGTCTTGGGCCAGGAATGTAATCTCATAATTATCTTCCTGATCCACATGAATCACCTCGGGTTCCCCGTCCCTCCCGCAGTTCCGGTAATCCAGCATTACGACATCATGACCTGCCGAAGGGCAGTCACAAATTACAACGCCGATGTCAGGATACCCCCACTCCTCAATCATGAACGTACTGCCGAGATCTCCGCAGAGTGAATAACTTTTCTCGCGCCCGATGCCCATAATGCCTGTAATCGCAATATGATCCTCAGCCCATGAGGTCGCATCCTCTGTTGGGTAACAAGTATTGTAAGGAACTCCCCCATTATGCTGCTTCATCAGACGGATATAGGAAGTAGGAAGCTTGTAACCGAGTTCTTCTTCTACAGAAGCAATCAGCTCGTCCGTAGGCGGGTCAGAGACATATTCTCTTAGCGCATAATCGCTATCGTCCCAGAAGTCGGAGAAATCCATCCCTTCAAAGGGAGTTGCCGCCGACCTCGAATCATTATGCGAATCTTTAATTGCCCGTCTGGATGCGGCGTGTTGTTCTTTGCGCAGCTTGCGCTGGCTGAAGTTCAGTAACATGGCCGTTTTCTCATCGTCAGGATCGAGGGCATGAGCGATACCTAGCACTCTTACTGCTTCCTCATACCGATTCAGATAATAGTAGGAATATCCCACACGAAAATGCCACAACGGGTCATCCTGCCCCCGTTCCGCAATCATCGCAAACTGTTCAAGCGCTTCTTCATAACGTCCCAGATTGTTATACGCTCTTGCCAGACTGCTGACCCCCTCGTAATCTCTGTCCTCTGGAGTAATCTCCATCAGGGTATCAACTATCTTCTGGTGTTCATCATCTTCATGCCACTGTGCCAGCTGTGCGATTAGCTCTTTATCCATGTCTACCTCCCCAAGCCTATTATCAAATTAATAGAATATAAAAATATATTTTCACCTATTCTACCAGATGGGATGTAAGGATTAAAAATTGGCGTCTCTTATGATAAAGCTCCCCACACGGTCGCAAGCGGCAATTTTATGTATCACTTCCTCAACCAGGAAACTTTTTTTAAATACAACAATTATCATCAAGTTGGATGATGACTATGCCATAATTTAAACATTAGTGTGCGGATGCCGAAAAGGAGAATGTATTATATGGATTATGGTAACCTTATCATCCAAATCAACCGTTCATATCCTATAAATATTAAGCATATCGAACTTCATCGGGAGATGATCGGTAAGGTATATTTTTTACAGAGTCAGGATAGAAGGTATACGCTTAAAATATATCGCAGCTTCAAAACAGATGACGCGTTGCAGACGATTTGTATTCTTGATTATTTGAAAGAAAATTCATATCCGGCGGTTTCTATTATTCGAACTGAGCAAAATGAAAGCCATATTATTCTCAGTAGTCAGGATGGTTGCTGTGTAGGAATATTATACGATTATGTTGAGGGAGCCATGCCCGATGGTAAGATCGAGGCGGAAAGCATCGGAATACAGATCGGGCAACTCCATAATCTGATGGATAAATATCCCGATAAGCTTAAAAACAGACCAAAAACCGAGTATGTCGACGACTATATCTCTATTATGCGAGAATTAGATTTTCATTCAGAAAAAACCCTTGAACTCGAACAGTATGGAAATCTATTATGGGGGCGCATAACGAAACTCCAAAAAAAATTTTGTCACGGTGACCTTCACACGGGAAATATGATAAGAAATCAAAGCGGAGAGTACGTTCTCTTAGATTTTGACGACGCTTCAGGCGATTATCCGAGTATGGATGTTGCATACATGTCTGACGATACCAACTTTAATCACTTTCATGAATCCATGTATGATCAAACCATACGTTTGTGCGAACGTTTTTATTCAGGCTACAGTAAAGTAAGCGTGCTAAGTAACAATGAAATTCATGCTATTTTGGATTTTATTGCGATAAGACATTTTCTAATTATATCAAGAATAGTGCGGTGTCAAGGGATGCAATCTGTATCTAAAGAATTTTGTGATGAACAGTATTTTTGGCTTATGAAGTGGCAGGAGCTTTGTGCAAAAAAACAGCATTAACTAAGCACTGGTAAAAGCAAAAGGCCGAAGTTCATTACAGCCGAAACACTACTTTCAAGACCGTTACGAGGCTTTCCAAAAAAC
The DNA here is from genome assembly GCF_038008265.1 of Paenibacillus sp. FSL K6-2859. Taxonomy (NCBI): domain Bacteria; kingdom Bacillati; phylum Bacillota; class Bacilli; order Caryophanales; family Paenibacillaceae; genus Paenibacillus; species Paenibacillus sp. FSL K6-2859. Next base: position 5,660,231 of record NZ_JBBOYU010000001.1, read on the forward strand.
TCTCCCATACTTGTGATACGGTTCCCCGCGCTATCTGTAACGGCAAGTTTTTAGACCATCCTTTACAGGATGGCCCATTAACCAACTCATACTTTATCCACATATATAAATTTGTTTCCGTAGTATTTCATGAACCTTTTATACTCGGCATTTCCTTTCAAAACGATGGCGGTGGGATAAGCGTTTATTTTGCGTCGTTTTAAGGAAGCTAATAACTCCTGTTGCGCTGTGCAATAAAACTTTCCTTCCCCATATTCAATAAGAAGCGGTGGCAATGCGGATACAACATCTTCACTCTCGTCTGCAATATTCTCCCTGATATCGTATTCTTCGAGCTGGATGAGACGCAATGGAAACTTAACGATTCCCAAATAGAGAAAGTCTTCATTCATGAGATCCTGTACAGTGAGAGCAGCTTTTCGGGTAAACAGCAAATAGCATTGGATCCACTCTTCGATCATCCCGGCATTCGCATAGTGTACAGCAGATTCTAATGTCGGAGAATAAATTAAATACTCACCATCATTTTTTGAATATATAATTTTCTTAATAGAATCCAAAGATAAGAAGTATTCGTCCGCAAGTTCCGAAACCGTGAGTCCATGCGCATACTTATTGCGAATCATTCGATTGCGCTTCTGTAGATGTTCTCGGTAGCCGGACGTTTCGCCCCAGGCCCTTTTCTCCACCCCGGCAGGAATATAAAGAAGTTTCCCTCCTGCGTATTTCTGGATTTCTTTCAGTAGTTCCTCAGGTAATATATCGTTCGCATTTTCGTATTTCATAGCTTCACCATCTATAAGGCGTATATTCGATTTTTCAGTTCACTAATAGATTTCATGATGGACGTGCAGGACTCCGTGTCATCAATTGACGCATGCCAACGCAAGGTATCAATCCCTTTATAATAAGCCATACATAAGAATCTTTCTTTAAAATCCGGTATGATGATACCCCTTTTTTTGCAATGCTCAAACAACAATTCCAGGATGTGCAAATACGGTTTATTCAAGTCCATAATGGCAAAATCAAGAAGGAAATCGCAGATGCCGGATCTACTCCAGTCAGGGAACCCGACTGTTGTTTTACCATCTGTGATCATATTGATGAAGAACGTATTGTTATACACCAAATAACGTTTTCCTTCACAATACGGAATTCTGTCTTTCATTTCCTGTAAGTATTTTTCGAAGAATTCACGTTCAAGAACCGTTGTCTCGAACATCTCCTCCCAATTATACCAATAGCCCTCTTTATTTTCTGCGAATGTATCGATCAGAAATTCCCTACAGGTCCCATATTCCGGTTTACATTCCTCGTCAAACTCGCCATAGCCCTCTACTCCCGTTATATCGGAGGAATGAATATCAAGTATCTTGTCAAAAAACAATTCATGGCGATCTACGAACTGTTCTGGGTTTAATTGATCTGCGACGAATCCACTCGGGGTCATACTAACCTTTTCAGATAGCATCGATCTTATGATAATATCCTTACCCATCCTTTTATCTTCCTTTCCATTTTAATCTAGAATTCATCAGGTGCGCATCTGATATAGGATAAGGATATCATTGGAATTACGCGGCATATAGGCAATGAATATCTTAAACAAACTTTACACAGTCAAAAAAAATTGCCGTTACTTGTGATAAGCTCCCCACAATACCTGTAATGGAAGGTTCAGGACCATCCTTTGCAGGATGGTCCTTTCATTGAGCTAGCGTTGTTCAATTATCATCTTCGTTAACACATATCTACATTTCTCTTCAGTAAAAAAGTTATTTTTTCTTTACGGGTATCCAGATTTCCCCTGTAACATTCACTGCCATGCCATAATACATTTCGAAACTAGGACCATCAACCTGCTCATATTCAGATGTTGGAAACCACTCGGAGTATATTCGTTCCCACAGTTTTTGTAGATCACATTGAGGCTCCGGGAAAATGGCCCATGTTAATGCCGGGACAGAAAGCTTTGTAAATCTCTCTGGAATTTCAAGCCCCTTAGGTAAATTGTAACAAATCATATACTTGAAAGATTCTCCTGTATGATCATATAAGGCAGCATGCAATACGGTGTCACCAAAACGTCCTAATATTTCGTTCATAAGATCAACACTGCCATCATCATCACATTTTCCACGAAATTGAGGAACTTCTGAGAACGCTGTTTTCATGTCCGAATTAATTAGACCATACACTCCGAACAGCTCAAAAGGCCCTCTTTGTTCAATTCGGTAATTCATCTCGACATCTCCTTTTATAGAAATATGAAAGGACATCCGAGGATAGGCTTTTAGAGAAACACCTTTATCGCGCGCAGAGATAAAGTTTAGTGCAGATAAGAAATAAATGCCGTGCATTTGCTGCACGAAAAAGTCAGTAAAAAACTTGCCCAACTTATGATACGGTTCACAATCCATGAGGGCTTGATTGGATCATTGACTTTTATTATTATCCTAAAATAGTGCATAATCATATTTATCGGTATTTCAAACTTCATCTTAAAAAAACATTGACATGTGCACATGTATGCATATAATAACTTTAGGGGGCAGAGCTATGGGATTAAATCTTGATTCAAATAAATGTAAAAAGCTGATAGAAGACAATATTGACATTGAGTTTTTCCGAGCAGTATTTGATCCCGTGCGGAGTGAGTTATTGGTTTTCCTTTCTGTAAATGGTGAAATGACAATCGGTGGTATTGCAGAATATTTTCCACAGAATCGTTCAGTTATTTCTCGGCATCTTGACTTCATGAGTCGTTTCGGAATAGTTCAAAGGAGAAAAGAAGGGCGAGAAGTTTATTACAAAACTAATAATAATTTCATTGTAGATAAATTTGAACAAACAGCCAACAATATGAAAGCACTCCTGAATTTGAAATAATGTAGTGCTTTTTATTTTAATATTTATATGCATTTGTGCGCACATATACATCAAAGGAGGTTTTATTTTGATACAATCAAAAAGGAAATGGTTAGTTTTAGCCACGGTTAGTTTAGCCGTATTTATGGCTATGTTAGATATTACAATTGTTAATGTTGCATTACCAGAAATACAACAAGCTTTTTCAGCGAATTTTTCAAATCTGCAATGGGTGTTGAATGCCTATACTTTAGTTTATGCTGCAATGTTGTTGCCAGTTTCAAAATTAGGGGACATTATTGGACGTAAAAAAGTATTTTTATTAGGATTGGGTATTTTTGTAATTGGCTCTTTAGCCAGTGGATTAGCAAACAGTGATATTTGGTTAAATATCTTTCGAGGATTTCAAGGAATTGGTGGAGCAGCTATGATGTCATTATCATTAACGATAGTTACTTCTTCATTTCCCGAAAAACAAAGAGGACTTGCACTAGGTATTTGGAGTAGTGCCGTAGGACTTGCTATTGCCGGTGGTCCTTTGATCGGTGGGGCATTGGTTGATAGTTTTGGTTGGCGATCTATTTTTCTAGTTAATATTCCTGTTGGGATTGCAGCCATTTTATTAGGAATGTTTGTTATTAAAGAAAGTGAAACCAACAAGAATGAAAGAATTGATATCCTTGGACTGATTTTCAGCACAGCTATGATTTTTACGATGATTTTGGCCTTAATTCAAAAGTCGGTGCATGGAGATTACGCATGGACTGATTGGCACATTTTAAGTCTACTTGGATTTTCACTCATTTTGCTTATAGCATTTATCGTTACCGAAAGAAAAGTGAAACAACCAATGATTGAATTATCCATTTTTAGAAATTGGTCATTTAATGGTGCTAATATCGCGGCTTTTGTATTAGGTGCTGGACTATACGGAGGTTTTACTTACTTAACCATTCTTATGCAAAACTACATGGGTTATTCAGCTTTTGATACAGGTGTAAAAATGCTGCTCATTACTGGTTTTACGATCGTTCTTGGTCCTATTGCGGGAATTATCTCAGGAAAAATTGGTAATCGTTGGTTAGTCAGTGGAGCACTATTTATCGGTGCAATCGGAATATTTGTTATGCGTTATATGATCAAAGCTCCGTTTGAATGGAGCTATCTAATGCCTGGTTTTATTCTTTTAGGTATAAGCAATGCTCTAGTCAATCCACCTATTACAAATGCTGCTATGAGTTCAGTTGATAAAGAGTATGTAGGTATGGCTTCTGGTATCTTAAATGTCTTTAGACAAGTGGGTATCTCCTTTGGTGTTGTAATGCTAGGAATTAAGTTAACAGAAGGTTATAACGATTCGTTGAATAATAACATCATGAATTTAGCCAATATTCCTAGCGAGTTTAGAAATCAAATGCTGGCTGTTTTCCATAAAGCTGGAGCTTTTGCAGGTTCACAAATTTTTGATAGCAAGCAAGCTGAAGCATTTAAAGCTATGCCGGCTTTTGATGAAATGAAGAAGATCGTTTTTAATGCTTTTAATTCAGGTATGCAAAATGTAACACTATTAATTGGTATCTTCTTATTAATGGGTACATTCGTGAGTCTAATTTTGATTAAAGACAACAAGAATACACAGAACGGGAATTAATCTTTTTTCACCAGTTATTACATTCAGATCAACTTTCTGCGGTACCAGCATGCGCGATACGGTTCACCGCGCTGTCTGTAACAGCAAGCTCTAGGTCCATCCCTTGTGGGATGGACCTTTCTTTGGAATCGTTATGGATTGCCAAATATCTATTTGTCTTAATTACTGGTAAAGCCATATCCCTGAAATCGTCATCACCGCTGGCAGTGCAGCCTCGTCCACCGCCACATTGTCATACCAGCCGCCCACCGCAAGGTTAAGCACCAGATAAAAGGGTTCATCAAAGGGCATTACGCCCGGCTCCTGGCGACGTTCTGCAAAGCAATGTCCATCTACCAGCCATCGAATTGAACCTGCATCCCATTCCAGTGCATACTCACGAAATTCATTAATGGTTCCGCTCTCGAACTGGTGTGTGAACTCCTCCACGATTTGATGTTCCCAATCCTTCCCGTAGTGCAGCGTTCCGGATATTTGCTTAGGCAAGCGGCCTTTGGCCTCCATAATATCTATCTCACCAGAAGCCGGCCAAGAACCGTAAGCTTGTTCCTGCGGAAGCAGCCAGATGGCAGGCCATATCCCCTGCCCTACCGGCAGCTTTGCACGCACGACTAACTTCCCATAGCAAAAGGAAAAATGGTCCTTTGTATCCAAACGGGCCGAGGTATATGCAAAATGCCGTCCATCCTTATCGATGGATTCGTTACGCGCACACAAGTTTAAGCCAAATTCATCGATATATAGATTGCTTGCATGATCCGTGTAATACTGCTGCTCACCGTTGCCCCAACCTGGGTCTATGGGATTTCCATCATTATCTAACAAATCGTTGCCAAGGCGGATATTCCATAGCTTCAAATCGGCATTTCTATCTAAGTAATTCTGTTCCCACACAAGCTTGTTCATTCTTTACACACTCCCTTCATTTAATCACAGCATACTTAAATTTTGCGCCTGGTCAAACAAATCTAAAAAAATGGGATAGGGTCGATAATCCTGGGCTTTTTTTCCTATACGCTTTTTCATACGATGAAATAGAAAGGGGGTACGGTACATGTTCCAATACAGAACGGAACAAATGAAAGCGCTTGTTAAACAGTGGCAGTTGCAAAGTATGGTTGTCCCGGGAATCCTCTGGATGTTTATCTTTTGTTATCTCCCCATGTTTTGGCTCATTATTGCATTTATGGACTACAGCATCGCCAAACCCTTACTAGAATCACCGTTTGCGGGGCTGAAGCATTTTCACGATTTTTTGACGGATGATCGATTTTGGCGTTCGATCCGCAATACCCTGGGGATGAGCAGCATCAAGCTGATCTTGGGTTTTCCCATTCCCATCTTGTTTGCTTTAATGCTCAATGAAATACGGGGTCTTCGATTTAAGCGAACGGTACAAACCATTTCGTACCTGCCGCACTTTATTGCCTGGACGATTTTTGGTGGCATTGCACTCAATTGGCTGGGTGAGGGCGGTGTGATCAATCAGTTGATGATGGCAATCGGATTCCAGGATCGTCAAATCCTGTTTAACAGCGACCCTAAGTACTTTTGGTGGATTACCTATTTCACCGACACGTTAAAAGAAACGGGTTGGAGCGCCATTATCTACATAGCAGCAATATCCGGGATTGATCCGGGACTGTACGAAGCGGCCGAGCTGGATGGCGCAAATCGACGGCAGCGTATGTGGCATATCACCATTCAGAGCATACGCCCCACCATCGCTATTTTGTTCATCCTCGCGGTCAGCGGGATACTCGGCAGTAACTTTGAGCAGATTTTTATGTTGAAGAACAACATGAACATGAAGATGGCGGAAAGCCTGGACTTGTATATCTATAATATGGGGTTGGTCTCCGGGCGCCATTCTTTCTCAACAGCCGTCCTGTTCGCCCGCTCTATTGTAGCGCTAGGTTTGTTATTTTTGGCTAATCACTCATCCAAAAAACTAACCGGCGACAGCATTTTTTAAAGGGGGAGAACAGAGGTATGGAAAGACGCAAAAGGTTTCGGCAAATTGGAGTATTTGAAGTCTGCAATACCCTGCTGATGCTGGCGGTTTGTTTTTTAACGCTCTACCCGATGTGGTTTGTATTCATTAACTCACTTAATGCGCCGCAGCAGGCATCACTGGGCACCGTCAACTGGTTTCCCAAAGAATTATCACTGGCCAGCTATAGTGTTGTATTCAATGATAAGACGATGATGAACGGTTTTTACATCACCACGCTGCGCACGGTACTCGGAACAGCGATGCATGTATTCTTTACCGCTGTTATAGCTTACGGAATGAGCAAGTCTAATCTAATCGGCCGCAAAGTGTATCTCAAAATCGCACTGGTTACAATGCTGTTCTCAGGTGGTCTGATCCCTACGTTTATTCTGATGACAAAGCTGGGTTTATATGATAATTTTTGGGTATTTATAATTCCTTCCATGTACACTTTTTTTAATATGGTCATTTTTATGAGCTTCTTCCGCACCATTCCCGATAGCCTGGAGGAATCTGCGAAGGTAGACGGTGCTTCAGACTATGGCGTTCTGTTCAGAATTGTATTGCCCAACAGCATGGCGGTTATTGCGACCATATCGCTTTTTTCAGCGGTCTATCATTGGAATGATTATTACCAGGGCGTCATCTATATTCGCTCGCAAGAGTTACTTCCACTGCAGACCATGTTGTACAAAATTATTGCAGAGAATTCCATGTCTTTCATGCAGCAGCAAGCGATGGCACAATTCGGCGCTAGGCTGCCCGGCAACTCTATCAAATTTGCATCCATGATGGTAGCCACATTACCAATTCTCGTAGTCTACCCCTTTATCCAACGCTATCTGGTCAAAGGGGTGATGATTGGCGCCATTAAGGGATAAGTGCATAGGTCTCGAAACGGATATTTTAAAAAATTCAGAAGCAGCAGAGAAAGGATGATTATGTGATGAAACGCAATCTGATCAAGCCAGGCTTGACCCTCGTTCTGGCCGTAATTCTGACACTAGGCACGGCCGCTTGTAGCAACAATTCAGCCAATAACAAACCATCACCACAACCCACGGACAGTACATCCCCGCCGCCAAGCGAAGCAACGCTCAATCCCGATGAACCGGCATGGAAGCTCGACACCAGCCCTGTAGATCTAACTTGGTTTGTAGGCGCTAACTGGTACGCCCACACTTGGGGAGACAGCTTGGTCTCCAAGTATGTAACGGAAAAAACAGGTGTCAACATCAAGTTAGAAGTACCCTCCGGCGAAGCGAACGAGCATATTACCCTGATGATGACCTCCGGCAAGCTGCCAGACTTGATCTCGATGGGTTCATGGGAAACGGCTGTCAAAAAGCTATGGGAAGGCGATCATGTCTATGCCTTGAATGAATTGGCTGACAAGTATGATCCTTACTTCTTCAAGGTCGCCGGCGATGGCACACTGAAATGGTATCGTCAGGAAAATGGAAATACCTATGGTGTTCCGAATGATTCCTACAGCCCCAACCTGATGCATGAAACCGGAATGACAGCCGCCAACCAGACTTTCCTGGTGCGGAAGGATCTGTATGAAGAGATGGGCAGCCCGGATCTTAGCACGCCAGAGGGCTTTCTAGGTGCATTGCAATTAGTGAAGGATAAGTATTCACAGTATAAAGGCCAACCTATCAGCCCCTTCTTTGCGCAAGGGAATGTCCCTTACGGGATGACCGAATATCTGCAGAATTTACTGGCCGTCCCGCAGGAGAAAGACGGAAAAGTATACGACCGCATGACTGATCCCGATTATATTACCTGGTTAAAAACCTTTCGCACGGCATACGAGCGCGGGCTGATTAATGTAGACTTTCTGGTAGATTCCGACACTCAGGTCGAGGAAAAAACGAACAATGCACGTTATTTCATGATGGTTCGCGAGTGGACTGGGATGGCGGCTGTCAATCCTATGCTGGCTGCAAGTGGAAATCCGGATTCTTACTACATCGCAGTGGATGGCCCAAAGAACAGCAAAGGGGATGACCCTAAGCTATTCCCTGGTAACATGGACGGCTGGATGGTAACGATGATTAGCAAATCCACCGAAAATCCTGAACGGGCCATCCGCTTTTTGACCTATCTGGCCAGCGAAGAAGGCCAGCGCGATGTATTCCTTGGCAAGGAAGGCGAAACATGGGATACGGTAGACGGCAAACCACAGCTGAAGCCTGAAATGGTACAATTACTCGAAAATGATATTGAGAAAATGGAGAAAGAATATGGCATCATGGATACCTATTGGATGATGCGAAACCCTGTAATCATCAACCAGTGGAGACCCGAGAAAGCCCCTGTTCTTAAGCAAATGGAGGACTTCGCCAACCAACGGGCTGATATTGACAGTGGTATCTACAAGGGCTTAGATCCACAAGGCGATTCTGATGTATCGGTAGCCTGGTCGCGTATTTCTCAAAACTGGGAGGAAGTGCTGCCTGAGCTGATTACAGCTAAAAATGAGGCAGAATTCGATAAAATCTTCGAGAATTTCCTTGACCGCCGCGAGAGTTATAGCTTTGACAAGGTGATGGAATTCCGCCAAGCTGAACTGGATGTGCGAAAGTCCAAAATGGCAGAGTAATAATGCCCATATTAAGATTACTGCCGGCCACCGAAAGGGTGGTCGGTATTCCCTTTTTAGCGGATTCTCCCCATTGGCGAGTCAGCCTGGTTCCCTACCAGACGATTTGTAATATATGGTATATTACAAGGGTAGGAGGCTATTAAATGAAATATTTGCTGACTAAAATGAAAAAGATTTACCGCAATTCCCGCATATCCAAAAAATTATTTTTGGCCTTCAGTATGATGATTGCCATTCCTGCGATTGTGGTATCCTTTTTATTTATCCGCACGCAGGAAAGCCAGCTATACAAGGACGCTATGGCCACCGGCAGCAGTCATGTTTCACGACTTAATGAACAGCTACGCAGCAGAATGGGTATTATTGAGAACGCTTCCTCTACTGCGCTGAATCAAAAGGCATTTGTAGATTTTATTCACTCCAATATGCGTGGGGATGGCCTGCGTCTTGTGAAATTTAGACAAAATCAATTTGAGCAAATGCATAATATCATTCAAAGCCACGAGATGATCAGTGAGCTCAGTTTCTATGTCGATAATCCAAACCTATTTGAGATTTGGCCTGAAATCTACCATTATGACAAGTTTCAGCCGCAGGACTACTGGGTGACCCTTCGGGAGGAAGGCGGTGCGGCATATCGCTTATTTGCTTTCAAGGATGGCGACCATACATTATCCTATTACCGGCTGGTACGCCTTCAGGGACAGCAGCAGAAACGCCCTACCATTATGGAAATTCGCGCCCAGCATAACGTCTTTTTCAGTGACCTGCTTGAGGATAGCGGGGGAGATTTCTTTTCTGTAGTGATGGACGGAACCACCCCTTCCCGATCTGTATACAATCCTGAGCATGTCTTTGCTCAAACTGCCGGTGAGGAGTTGGATAAAATTCTGGGCAGTATTCATCAGCGGCTGGATGTCATTCAGCAGAGTAGCCCTATTAAGGTCGAGGTCGGCGACCAGACTTACTACGCTTTGTATCGCTACATTGCCCCTTTGAACGCTTATGTCGTGGATATTGCCTCTCATCAGGCACTGATGAAAGGCCCGCGGAGCTGGTATCTACTTGTTGTAGCGATCACATTATGTGTTCTGCTACTGATGTTACTGCTCGTTTCACATACTACCCGGCGGATATTTAGGCGGCTGGACAGGGTTCTGATTTCTATGCGCAAGGTGCGGCAAGGCCAACTGGATGCAAAAATCGATACCGGTCTCGGGGCGAACGAAACCGGTGACGAAATTGACGAAGTGGCCGTCAGCTACAATAACATGTTAGACGAGATCAAACATCTGATGAACCAGGTGGTAGATAAGCAACTGGTTGCCAAAAATGCACAACTGCACTCCCTGCATTCACAGATCAATTCACATTTTTTATATAACGCGCTGGAATCTATTCGTATGCTCGCAGAGGTTCAACGACAGCCGGCAATCGCCGATGCGTTAGTGTCTCTCGGTTCACAACTGCGTTACAGCATGCAGTGGCGCAGCGATACGGTTTCCCTTAGCGATGAACTTGCCAACATCCACAGCTATATCCGCTTCATAAACTTTATGGAGGGCGGCAATATTGTATTGATGGCGGATCTCCCCCTAGAGGTGCTGCGTTACACAATTCCGAAAATGTGCATGCAGCCCATCGTCGAAAATGCCGTTCATCACGCAGCCCCTTCAGGAGACAGTGTAAACATCGAAATTACCGTATCTGTAGAGAATGACCGCCTTTTGCTAATAAAGATACGAGATGATGGTGCAGGTGTTGACCCGGAAATGCTGTACAGTTTGCAAGCTGTGCTGCTGGGCGACACGGATTTACCGATTGTTACCAGCAAAAACGGACTGGGCCTGGAGAACGTGCATAAACGCATACAGCTTCATTATGGCAAGGGCTGCGGTCTTTGGATTGACAGTGTGCAAGGTGCCTACACCTGTGTAACCATACGTTTGCCTTGGGAAAATGTGAATCTTGGAGGATGGTAGAGTATGATCAATATTCTGATTGTTGATGATCAAAAGCATATTCGTGATGGGCTCCAGGCCATGCTGCGCCAATTCCCCCTGCAGCTGGACAACATTTACTGTGCCGTAAACGGCATCGAGGCCTTGGGAGTATTGCGTCAGCATAGCATTCAACTAGTGATTACAGATATCAGGATGCCTGATATGGATGGATTAATGCTGATGGCGCAGAGCAAAGAGGAACGCTTCGAGGTGGAATACCTGATTATTAGCGGCTTCAGTGATTTTGCGTATGCTCAAAAAGCCATCGAGCTTGGGGCAAAGGGCTACCTGCTTAAACCTGTGAAACGTGAAGATCTCCAAACCGCGGTAGAACATGTAGCGCATGAAATCAAAACACGGCAGGCGCTCTCGCGCAATATGGAGCATATCTCCCGTCGTGCTCAAGAGACAGACCGCAAAGAACTGAGTATGTATATGCAGGGGGCGGTGAGCGATGAGGCATGGCTCCTCCAGACCCAGCAGCAGAATCCAAAGTTGTGGAGTAATTACCGTCTGTGCCTGCTACGGGAGGAACTATGGATTAACCAACCGGGAGCCCATAGCAGTCACAGCATGGAATCTATTGCCTATCGGGTATATGGCAAACAAGGATGCATATGCTTGCAGCACCGCCCATATCTCGTCCTCGCTGTGGATGCTTCCGTAGATACGGGCGCCTTTCCGGCCGCTCTCAAAGCAAGCCAGATCGATGCCATCACCGCTATGACCAGCCCGCAGCAAGGGTTGAAGGAACTGCCCTGCAGCTATATACAAGCGCTGGAGCTGTATCGCCACAGTTACCTTTTTCCAGAGAAGAGCTATATTCTACCCACGCATATTCAGCGGCTGGAGCAGCAGTGGGAGCTTCCCTATGAGGAGCTGTATGCCCTGTTCCAGTTAGTTGGCAGCAAGAACAGCGGCACCATCACCCAAGGCATTTCTAAGATATTTCACAAAGATACGCTGCAACGCTATCACATCCAATACACCCAGCAGCTATGCCGTGCCATCGTGCAGATGCTGGAGGAATACGTGCGTGTGATCCGCCCATATATGGGGGAAGAAGCGCTGGACATCGAATGTTTGCGTAATCTGTTCGACTATCCAGGCATTCGTGATTATATTCAGGCGCTGCAACAACAGCTGCTTCGGCTGAACCAATTCTATTATGAATATAAATGCAGCTATCGTAACTCGCAGGATTTGAATGAGGCCATTCGTTTTATACACATAAGTTATCATAAACCACTGGATCTGGCGATGGTATCCAACCATGTGTCACTTAATTATGCTTATTTTTCTAACCTGTTCAAGAAGAATATCGGCAAAGGTTTTGCAGAATACCTGCGCGATGTGCGTTTGGATAAAGCTCGTCGGCTACTGGCTGAGACCGATCATAAAATCGTCGAGGTAGCCACTATGGTAGGGTATGAAAGCTACAAAAGTTTCACACGGGCCTTCCGGGATGTCATGGACATGCAACCTACAGAGTACCGCCAAATGATTCGCCGGAAGCACGACAGAGAAGAGAAGTATCAGGACACCGCGCTATAAATCAGGGGGCCACTGCTTAAATACACGAATATTATCAAAAGCCAAAAAATTGGGTTATAACAAAAATAATTGTACCTTTTAGCGGATTATTATATTCGATAGAATAAAGGTGTTCCTACATGTAAGCGGTTTCTATAACTAATACTTTATTACAGGAGGGCAAGTATGAAGCGACTTTATAAAACGAAGAGTGGTTTTAAGCAGAGGGCACTGAGTTTATTCTTAGCAATAGTACTATTGGCTGGTATGGGCCTGTTGCCAACATCGAAGGTTCTGGCAGCAGGGAAGACCGTTACTTCTATGGCTTATTTTTCAGCAGCAGACGGGCCTGTCATCTCAAAATCCGGGGTTGGGCAAGCCAGCTACGGATTTGTCATGCCTACATTCAATGCAGGCTCCGCCACCTGGAATGAAGTTTCCGATGATGTGGGTGTAAAAGTAAAAGTAGCTGGCAACTGGGTTGATATTGACAGTGCTGGCGGCTATACCTATAACCAAAACTGGGGACACTGGAGCGACGGCGGCTTGAATGGCTACTGGTTCACGCTCTCCGCGACCACTGAGATTCAGCTGTACTCCAAAGCTAATGGGGTAACGCTAGACTACACCCTAGTATTTCAGAACATAAACAAAACAACCATCACGGCTATGGCACCTACACAAGGACCGCAGATTACGGCAGGTTTTACCGGCAGTGCAGGCTTTACTTATCCTGCCTTCAACAATGATTCCTCTGTAACGTATGAAGCAGTGGCTGACGATTTGAAGGTATATGTAAAACCTGTAAACAGCAGTACCTGGATTGATATTGACAATAACGCAGCCAGCGGCTGGATCTATGATAACAACTTCGGACAATTCACCGAAGGAGGCGGTGGCTATTGGTTCACCATAACGGAGTCGATCAATGTAAAGTTACAATCCAAAACCTCTTCGGCTAACGTCGTCTATACCCTCACCTTTAATCAACCTGTAAGAAATTCTTATGTTCTTACTCCCTATGATGGAACGACCTTTACTGCAGATGCGAAAGGTGTCATAGGTGTACCGCTGCCTAAGATTGATGGAGGCGCGCCAATCGGTACCGAGCTTGGAAAATACGTATACCAGATCAATATTAACGGACAATGGGTGGCTATGAGTGATTCCAGTCAGAGTGGATTTGTATATGCTGGTAACGGCTATAACAACATGTCCGATGCTAACCAGTGGGGATACTGGGCTGACTATATTTATGGCCTTTGGTTCCAGCCCGTCCAAGAGGATATACAAATCCGTATAGGCTATCCATTAAATGGACAGCCGGGCGGTAATGTGGGCAACAATTACGTCAACTACACCTTTATTGGCAATCCAGATGCCCCGCGTCCGGATGTCTCTGATCATGATGACATTGCCATTGGAACGCCAACCGACCCGACCATTGAGGGTATGAATCTCATTTGGCAGGACGAATTTAACGGAACCACGCTCGATACGAGCAAATGGAGCTATGAGCAAGGGTATTATATCACTGATGATCCCAACAGCTGGGGCTGGGGTAACGCCGAACTTCAACACTATACAGACAATGCACAAAATATATTTGTGCAGGACGGAAAGCTGAATATCAGGGCGCTACACGATTCCAAATCCTTTCCGCAGGACCCAAACCGGTATGCACAATATTCCTCTGGTAAGATTAACACCAAGGATCATTTGTCCTTCCAGTACGGCAGAGTAGACATCCGTGCCAAGCTGCCTACAGGCAATGGTGTCTGGCCAGCACTATGGATGCTTCCGAAAGATTCAGCCTATGGTGCATGGGCCGCATCCGGCGAAATTGATATTATGGAAGCCAAAGGACGCTTGCCTGGCACGACCAGCGGCGCCATACATTTTGGCGGACAATGGCCGGTGAATAGATATATTGCGGGTGAATATCACTTCTCTGAAGGCCAGACCTTCGCCAATGATTATCATGTGTACTCCATGGTCTGGGAAGAAGATAATATGAAATGGTATGTGGACGGCAATTTCTTCTTTAAAGTGAGCAGAGATCAATGGTATTCTGTAGCTGCACCGAACAATCCCAATGCTCCTTTCGATCAGCCCTTCTATCTCATTATGAATCTGGCGATCGGCGGATTTTTTGACAGCGGCCATACCCCGGACCCATCCGATATCCCTGCAACAATGCAGGTGGATTATGTGCGTGTCTATAAAGAAGGCAACGGCCAGAATCCGGGTAATAACGTGCCGGTTACCGGAGTAACGCTGAATCTGAACACTGCACAGGTCGAAGTCGGAAAAAGTGTACAACTGAACGCAAGTGTAGCTCCGTCTAATGCAACGAATAAGCAGGTCACTTGGAGCATTTCAGGGAACAGCGTAGCTTCTGTGAGTCCAAATGGTCTCGTGACAGGAATTTCTCCGGGCACGGCAACTGTTACAGCTACAACAGCCGACGGCAATAAGACAGCCGTCTCCACCATCACGGTTGTGCCAGCACCATCCGGTACTATCATCATCGGCGATGAGGTCCGGGGTCTGAAGAAAACAGGCAATGACCTGCTGTTCTATGTGAACGGCGCAACCTTTGCCGACTTACACTATAAGCTCAATAACGGCGGTCAGCTGAACGTAGCCATGACTCCGGCAGGGAACGGCAACTATACCTACCCTGTAAATAATCTGCAAAATGGCGATACCATCGAGTACTTTTTCACCTATAATCCAGGGCAAGGGGCCGTCGATTCCCCGACGTTCACGTATATCCATGGGGTAACCCAAGGAACACCAGAATAAGTAGTTGAACCCTAAGCAAAATGCATGAACACGAATAGGCGAGGAGGAAGTGTTAAAGCCTCCCTCTCGCCTATTTTGTTGTTTCTGCCATGTGCTGGTCTCCTCGGTGGAAGATCAGTTGCCATGCGTGATGCTCGACCTCCTTGACGACAAAGCTCACCTCTTAGAACGTCATCAAACTAACTATTGACACCAGCCTCTATCTTCTGATCAATAAATGGTTTGAATCGTGTAAAATACCGCTCTGATGCCTCCCAACGCCTAAGATTCAAAAAGGATAGGTCCTGCTTGCCATATTGATCGGGCGGCTGATAATACCGGGAAACATAAGTTCCATTGCCCAGTGTATAAAAATAATACACTCCATCCGGAGTCTTAATTTCAATCTGACCAGGTAGAAGGTCTCCGACCTCGTCCGTATGCGCTTGACGGAAGCTGTAACATTTGGATCCGTCCCAGAGCCCGTCATTCTCCTCCTCTTCCAAATATAATTTCTGAATTACAGCGTGTTGCAGAATGTCTTGCACATACTGGACCTCAATGTTTCGTAAATATAGCTCAGCCATATTAATACAGGTCAACAGGTCCAACGGCTTCGAATACAGCCCATGTTGCTGCAGGAACATCTAGTTTCGTTAAATTTCCGGGGTATTCCTTGGTTGTAGCCACGTGCGAAAAAGCCGGTTCATCACCGGACACTTTTCGCACCTTCGCTGGCTTGCCTAAATTAACACGTCGAAATGGCCCTCCGAGTTCACCGTCGCTGTCCTGGGATCGGTCAGACCGATGCCCTTGAGGCCTCCCTTCCACTCATTCCGCCAGAGGGGGAGGTGATCTTGAAGCGGAGAAGCCGGTACAAAATTTACGGAGGTGCTACTCCCGCTTTTCTGTACGAGTTGGGACTCCAGCAGCCGGATTTGCCGCTGCAGCTGCTCCCGGCGATAAGGAGTCTGCATCTCACTTCCTTGTACTGCATTCACTTTATCCAGTTCCATCATCAGCCGGTTCCGCTGTTTCTCCAGGGAACTGACATCACTCTGTGTACCGCCGTAGGCCGCAATGGCCTGTATCGGACTGATGCCTGCTACTGTCTGTGCCGCCATGATCTTCCCCTCCGTTTCCTTGGCTCCCATTCCAAATTCAGCCAATTTTGAAAGATCTAATCATCTTTATTACCCACCAGGCCTCATCATGACAACATCACAGCCTCAATTGGAAAATAATCGTCGTATAGTCACAGTCGGCCATTGGTTTCGACCCTACCAAAGACCCACCGAAGGCTGGCTAAAGTCCCTACACAGCTCCCTTACTCGTCCTTCAACCGCCGTTGATACAAAATGACAGATACTACTGTTAATACAACCGTCCATGCCAAAGTAATAAGCAGGGGTTTTAATAAATCTCCCGTCGTATAGCCTGTATTGCTTATCCCTAGCAAATGCACAAGCTGACTGCTTGGCATGTAATCCAGCACTTTGAGGATCGGATAATCATTCTCTAGAAATGCCCCCCATGGTGCCCCAGTGAATATGAACGCTACAGGAAGTATGGATAAAGAAGCATCAAGCAGCGTCTTGGAGAATAAACCACATATCGTCCCGGCTGCTGTATATAGAATAATCGAAAGAAAGATTGTTGCCACAAATGCCCATATGCTGGCTGGCTTATAGCCAAATATAAACGTAGCTATAGCCAGAACAACTACAGACATAACAAAGACTAAAGAGCTTTTACCGATTAGAACATCAAGGGTCGTGGCCGGAGTCATCATTAATGACCGTAAGGTGTTACGCTCCTTTTCTTCCGCAATCAAGCAGGCTTGTGCGAAACATGTTAGTAATACAAACGAGGTATTATAAAGGAAACCGCTGGCTCCAAGCAAAGACGCGCCTGCGCTTCGAAAAAGAACGGCAAACATAATAGGCAAAATTAACATAATGGAGATCCCATAATTGCGTGAAAACTCTTTGTAATCCTTCATAAAAATCGCCTGGGCACGTTTTAATGAGATACTCATAATAGCTCACTTCCTGTCATTTTAATAAAAATATCACCCAGACTTGGCTCTTTCGTTTCTAACCGGTCAATTAGCCCCCGTCTCATCCAATCCGTTATTTGATCAGCCGTTCCTTCATCGATCGGGAGCTCGTACGTTTCCCCATTGATTAAGTCCACAGAAATTATGTTTTCTCGATGCTGTCGTTTAAGCTCCTTCGGTGAGCCGATCGTTTGGATTTGCCCTTGATACAGAATCGCTACGCGGTTGCACATCAATTCTGCTTCAGCCATATCATGCGTAGTCAGAAAAATCGTTGTTCCCTTCTTATTTAAGTAGCGTAAGCCTTTATAAATATGCGCTGAGTTTACCGGGTCTAAAGCCGAAGTAGGTTCATCTAAGAATAATAATTCTGGCTCATGGATAATTGCGCAGGCCAGCAGAACGCGCTGTCGCATCCCTTTCGATAGGAGTTTAACCTTCTTTTTGCGCTCTCCGCTTAAGTTCACAAACTGCAGCACCTTATCGACCGCAGATCTGGGAAGATCATACAACTGACAATACAGCTCTAGATTTTCCTCAATGGATAATCTCTCATATAGACCACTGTTATCCGTCAGAATTCCAAAGCGCATCTTCTGTGCAGACTGCTGCATCCTCTCCGCTGGCTGGTTAAATATATTTGCCTGTCCACTTGTCGGATTTAATTGCGCCGTTAAAATTTTAATTAAGGTCGTTTTTCCTGAACCACTCGGACCGAGGAAACCAAAAATCTCCCCTTTCGGAATGGAAAATGACACATCTGCTAACGCATCCTTATTTCCAAATCTCTTTCGAATATGTTCTACCTGGATAACATTCACAAATACCACTTCCTTAGCATTGATGACCTAAATATATAGAGATTACATACTTGCAGCCATCAAAACCCGCCGAAATGTAGCTATTACCGCTTGAATGGTACCCTTTAAATGTTAAGAAGTGCTTTTAGCTCCTGTAATTTTGAACGAGATAACGGCACCACGGCATCTTTACCTGTATTCAAACGCAAGCTGTAACTATTCTTCGTCCATGTAATAATCTCTCTAACTTTTTGCAGATTAACGATGTAGGATCGATGACACCTGAAAAAACCGAAATTTAACAATCTCCGCTCCAGCTCGGTTAGAGTCAAAGCACAGTCGTAATTTTCCCCACCCACATGAACAAGGATCGATCCCTCTATACTTTCTATAAAATCAATTTCAGGCGGATTAAATAAAATCACTTTGTCATTTCTTTTGGTAGATATCTTCTGCAAGGTTATATTGGCTTCATCTTGTTTCTGTACTTCCTGCTTATCCTCTTCTGAGTCCCGAATATCCAATGGATGACATCCAAGTTCGTTCAATCGATAAATGGCGTCACACGAAATAATGGCATCCTCTAAATTCGAAGTTAAAATTAAAATCTCCTTTTCTTTCGAAAGGTCATCTAGTATCCGTTTAAATTGACGACGATCTTGCTCCTCTAAGTAAAAATAGGGTTCCTCCAGTACAAGTGTAGGCTGATGCGCAAAAAAGACACGCAGCAATGTCACATATGTCCTTTTCGAAGAGCTTAGGTCCTTGATCCTTACCTTCCGTTCTTCTTTTAAAGCAAAATAATCTAGTAACAGAGCGACACGCTCATTCCTCTCCGTTACTTTGATTAGAAAATGAATCAGCTCTTCCACCGTTAAATGCATATACTCGTTTTGCCCGGCTTGAAATAAATAATAGTGGGAATGATTCAATAATTGATTCATTAATAGCTGCTTTCGCTTCAAATCTGTTATAATGCCAATCGATTGGTTCTCTGTCATGTTTAATTCGATCTTCGGTAGAAGTAATTCCCCATCAAAATATATTGGTTGAAATTGCATGCCGTCCCCCTGGTCAGAGCTACTATAGGATATTTATAACAATTATAATGTTTGGATACTTTTTTGTCAGTTTCTACTGAAAATACTTACTGTTAACAATACAAGTATAAAGAACGACGAAAAAAAACACTTCTCAATGAGAAGTGTCAGAAATCATATTTAGATCATCTGCCAATGATGATGCATGTCAATTCTTTTATTGCCGGAGCATGTTCTCATCTAGCCTTATTAAGTTCTTTTACTTCTATTATCTTTTTACTAAACTGATACTTTACAGTAACATTTTCAATAATCTTAGTATTCTGGTAGGCAAGAGAACCCTCGAATTCTAGAGTATCATTATCTTTCCACACTAGGTTATCTGCATTGCTATAATTCTCGTGATCTGTGCGAATCCATGTATCTATTTCTTTTTGTGCACCATATTTGACTCTTGCAGATTCTATTAATTCGGGACTTATCATTCCCTCTTCAATATTGCTAATTTGAATGAAATCACTTTTATTAGAGCATGTTACGATCGCAACTAACTTATGATTGGGTGAAGGAATCATTTTTTTAATATACATAGAGGGTGTTGAAAAACTAAAATACGCATTAAGCTTATTATCTTTTATTCTCCAAATGACATTTTGACTTCCATAGTCCGAATAGTTATTAAACAACGTAAATATCATACTTCCGTCTGCTAACTTAACAATATAAGGGCTTTTATAACTTTTCGATAAAATATCTACAGCAAAAGCAGCTGCATCGGCGATTTTTTGATTCTCATTTTTTAAAAATGGCTGAAGTTCTTTCAACGCTTTTACTCTCAACGTGGAATTATTAAAGGTTTCTACCAGCCTATTAATAGCAATATATACATATTCATTATTATCACTTTTTAAAGCATGTAGAAATTTTTCCGCATCATATTTAGTAGCAGGCTGTAACTCCATATCTTCAGCTTTTAAATAACGTATATAAGGCTCTGAATTTTGATTTTTATAATATTCTGTCGCTAATAAAGCTGACGCAGTTGAACTATATAGGACAAGACAGGCAACCAAAACAACCCACTTTTTTGAAATTCCTTTTTTCCTTTTCTCTGTTCCATTGTGCCCAGCCGCTTCAATTAAGTTCTCATCAATGAGTCCGATCTCCTTAAATAAATCTTCTTTTTTCATAGGTTAACCCCCTCTTTGTCGAGATGAACTCGAAGTTTATTTCTTGTCCTAAATAATATAGATTTCACTTTACTACTACCCATATTAAATCTTATAGAAAGCTCATCTATTGAATAGGAATACCAGTACCTTCCAATAAATATGTTTCTTGCTTGCTCATCTATGCCATATAAAAATTGATTTATTAAGTTTGCGATCTCACCTTCTTCATACTCTGTTTCTACAGTATCAGGCGAAGCTAGACATTCTTCTAGTTCCGTTAGAATGACTTCAAACTCACGACTACGCTTTTTCGCTGTATTATAACCATACTTATCAAGCGCAATATTACGGGTGATCCTCCCTAAAAATACCGAAAAATTCCTAGGCAGATTAGGCGGTATCGCATTCCATGCTGCTAAGTATGTATCGTTCTCACATTCTTCAATATCCGAGAAATTTGAAATAATGTTTCTTGCAATCACCCTGCAGTAAGCCCCATATTTATTTTTAGTCTCTAAAATAGCTTGCTGTGAACGCTGTATGTATAGGTGGATTATTCCTTGGTCTTCCATCCGTTATTCTCCTTTTAAACACTCTTATCTATATAGTAGAAAATTCCTAGAATACGTTGCACTTATATTAAAAATTTACACCAATATATAAAGACAACCCCCTCCTAAACAAGGAAGGGGTCTGCCTTTGGGTCATCTCTACAATCCAAAATGTTCTCTAACTAACCTAAATTGTTCTTCCACGCTCATACTTGGTATTCTTTCAACGGTCTTGATCCCCATTTTAGTACAAGCATTCTTAATCTCATTGGAGAACTTAACCATAGATTTGTTCCCGTGTTTAATCGTTTCTTCTGGATTTATCGTGTAGGCGTTAATACAATCTAAAATCATCTTATGATCTTCTCTGAAGTAATATAATTTCTCTATCTCATCGTCGGACGTATAAAAACAAATCATTCTCTCTTCCGGGATAAACGGTAGTATACGCTCAGGCATTATTCCCAGATCAATTATTATTGGTTTGTCATTAGACATTGTTAACAAATCAATGATAAAGAAGTCCATCATCTCTTCGACAATTTGAAATAACCACTGGCAGTGCTCATCTACCGGTTTATTGAACCACTTATTCCAATCCAAATCAGGATTAGGAAATTGAAGGGCAGGGTATTCAACAGGACTAGTGAATGGTCTGTATTTTAAGACATCATCCCCCAATGTTTGAAATCCAAGTACCTCTACAAATTTCTTGGTCATGGTCGTCTTCCCAGCACAAGGCCCCCCATTAAGCCAGTAAACATGTTTTAATCGTTCCTTCAAATAATTATTATTTATCTTCATCCGGTACACCCCATTTGATTTATAAAGAACTTTACTCTAGCACGTTGGTTTCGGGGAGATGGCGGATTCTTATCTTCCTATAACAGTGAAAACACATAGAAATTCTCCTTTCTTGACACAAGTAGTTATATTCTACGAGTGGGGAGTTCTGTTAGCGTAACGACTTACTCTGTTGAATTTCATGTTCCTCAACATAATTTCTATACTTATTACCATTGTAGTAATTAAGAATGTCCTGATTAATCTCCGGATACAGTTGAATAGAGTGTAGCTCCGAAATAGGAATCCACGTTACACCAGTTTGCTTAGAATCTGGTGATTCGGGAAGTCTTGGATTTGATCCCGCTTTCAATTTACAACTAAATGTAACTCCTACTGAATGAGTATCCCCGTATATGTAATTACTTTTTGTAGGTTGATATTCGTAAACAAATGCAACGGGACCGACCTCTATCTCAACACAAGCCTCTTCTTTCGCTTCCCGTTTTACAGCTTCAATCAGTGTTTCTCCTGGCTCAAGGCCACCTGCTGGAAGATTGTAGTGCACGCCATCAAGATTGTCATTCTCAAACTCCACTAGTAAAATGGAACCCTTCTCAATTATTAATGCACCAGCGCGCAGTCTTATCTTTTCCAGAATAATCACATCCCATAGTCATTAATTTCTATATGGGATATTGTACCATTTAATGCTTCTAAGGGAAGAGTCTTTAATGAATCCTTTACAAGGATTGCATAACTTCTATAGCACTTTTAAGAGCGTTGCTGTCCCTTAATCGTCCTTTTTCTGGTACTGTCAAATTTATTAACTTAAATGCCTCTTCCTTGCTTACCCATCGAATTTCTTGTGTTTCATGATCAAAACTATGTACTTCTCCTATAGGTCTTAATAAAAAATACTTAGTTATACATGTCTCTGATTCAAATGCCCCTGGGATCGGTGCGACAACTTCACAATCATACCCAGTCTCTTCTCTCACTTCTCTCAATGCTGTATTTTCAGGAGATTGATCTTGAGGTTCGCTTCCACCTTTAGCAAAAGTCCAAGCGTAGCCTCCCCAAAATCCGCTAGGGCTTCTCATCAATACCTCACCAGCATTATTGATAACAATTCCTCCATAAGCGAGTTCACTCATCTTTTATCCATCCCAACAAAAAAATAAATTCTGATTTAATCACACTATTCCATTAAATATTCATATTCCCCTGATTCCTAGTTACTATCATCACATTCTGAGCCTAAAAAGCTCTGATTATCAATCTTTCTCCTATCACTTTATCTTTAATACGATCTTTCCTTTTGCCCGGCCCGATTCGGAATACTCCATCGCCTTTTGAGCTTCTTCAAAAGAAAATATTTGATCAATTACAGGCTTTATTTTCCCTGCCTCTATAAGCTCCGAAATGATCTCCAGTTGTCTGCCGCTAGGTTTCATGAACAAAAATCTGTATTTTACATTATATTGCTTTTCTAATTTTGTTAGCTTACGGGTAACCAATCGAAAAAGACTCGTTTTTATAAATCCAGACCCATATTCAATTCCGAAGCGTGCATTGGGCAGCCCAGAAACCGATACAATTTGTCCGCCTGGTTTGACTATTTTAAAAGCCTTTTCTAAGGTCTCGCCGCCAATCGTATCGAATACTCCATCATAATTTTGTAAGACTTTATCAAATTGTTCTGTTTTATAATTAATTATTTGATCTGCCCCAAGAGATTTGACCAGATTAGCTCCAGCATTGCTAGTAGTTGTAGCCACATAAACTCCCATCGCTTTGGCAAGCTGGATAGCAAAGGTCCCAACGCCGCCCGAACCAGCTTGAATCAATACCTTTTGCCCTGCCGATAGCTGTAATATATCATGTAATGCTTGATAGGATGTAAGCCCGACTAATGGGATTGACGCCGCCTCCTCAAAGGAAAGGTTTTGAGGCTTTAAGGCTATATCGTCCTCATATATGGAAATATATTCTGCGAAGGTTCCAATTCTATTTTTTCTTGGCCGTCCGTATATTGCATCGCCTATTTTGAAGTTAGTTACTTTTTTTCCTACTTTGGTGACTATCCCTGCAAAATCATTTCCTAATACAAGCGGCATATCGTATTTCAACAGCATACGAGTTTTGCCATCCCGCACCTTGAAATCGATAGGATTAATACTCGCCGCATGGATTTCTGCCAATACATCATAATCACCCACTGAAGGTATTGGAATGTCTACCATCAGAAGAGGACTTTTCCCGTATTTTTCAATGATCATCGCTTTCATCAAGAAACCTCCATTTCTAGTAATATTGTTCCATAAATTCATCGAGATGGTTTATAAGATTTTTTAACACGCCTAATTTTGTTCTAACGTCCATAAAATAATAATTTTTAGAGCCTTCTTTCCTCACCATTATAATTCCGGCTTCTCTTAAGATTCTTAGATGATGGGAGACCGCTGGCCGTGAAAGATGTGTTTTTTCAGTAATCTCACCTACGCGTAATCCGTTCGTACAGGTAGTCTCCATAAGTACTGTAATAATGGATTGTCTTGTCTCATTACCAATAGCTAAAAAGACCTTCTGGCACATCTTGAAATCATCTTTGATGACTTCGACTTGTTGCTGCTTATTAATGATTCTCACCGCTTTCGTCTTGTTCAATCGTTTAACTTAGTGAACCATTTGCTGACGAGTATGTCATAACAAGATATGCTCTGCAACCTTGGGAAAGAAAATCGAGATCACAAGTAAATTTTTCACATTTTCTTATTCCCAACCCTCAAAGCAGAATTGTCGAAACATCTAAAATCGTATCAAGAACAATTGACGTTGAGTGAGCTGCCTGCACTTAAAGTACTGGTAAATAAGCTTATCGCATGGATTGATTGGCTTATGAAAAATCGCCGTCCGACTCCCAATAGGGAACATGAACGGCGATAATTTTTGAGTTATTCTATAAACGGCAGTTCAAAGTTAAGCCGATCTGCTCCACAAATCGATTAGGGAAGTTCCTCCAGTGTAATCTTGACGCTATATCAATTCGTACTTCAATTTTCGGATGCAGCTGTATTTTTAAAGGTTTTCTTTATAAAAGGCATTCAGTTTTTCAACAGCTAGTCTAACTGGTTCTGGTTGATCGTATAAGTCATAATGACTTACATTTTCAAGAATGAACAAGTCCTTTTTCGTTGACGCGGCTCTATTGTACAGTTCATGACCATCTTTGTATGAACCAAATGCACCTTGTTTATCACCTACAATAATTTGCAAAGGTTGTGTTAGCAACTCTTCAACGAAATGGAAAGCATCAAAACCTAAGACTGAAGCTAAACTGGTATATTTCAATTTATTTGGAGAGTTAGAGCTTTGCCCTCTAGGCGTTGTATAATAATCGACAGCTTCCACAATATCTATATCTGTTATACCTGCCTTCTCTCTTTCCGCTTGATTGCTAGGAATCCAATTCACTATCATTGGCTCAGCTCCACGAGCTTCCGCAGTACGTTGTTGACTAATGGCCTCCAAAGCTTTAATTGGATCTCCGCTTTCACGTTGTACACGCCCGATATTAGCTCCAACGACAGTGCCAACTGCTTGTATACGACGCTCTGTCATTGCAGCATTTACAGCATAACCCCCTCCGGCACAAACACCTAATACACCAATACGGTTCTCATCAACAAAATCAAGTGTAGTCAGGTAATCTACGGCACAACGAATATCTTCAACACGCGCAGCCGGAACTTCAATATATCGAGGGTCACCTTCGCTTTCACCTTGATATGATGCATCAAATACAATCGTCACATATCCAAGTTCAGCAAGCTTCTCCGCATAGATACCTGCAGTTTGGTCTTTACAGCTACTTCCTGGATGAACACAAACGATTGCGGGGTTATGTTTCTTATTTTCAGCATTTTCTGGCACATTTAGAATACCTGCAACTTTTAATCCATGCGCCATAAATTTAACTTTCTTTTTAATAACTAACATATGTGGCCTCCTAATGGATGATTTAATATAATACACTTGAGTGTCTTATTACACCCGTGTATATTTAAAATACATTAGGACTATAATGCTTTCAATGACCACATCTTTGTTTTCATGTAGTAATACACATTCTTTCAAATGTGTATATTAAAAAGGAGTTTTCTCATGAATAATCCAATAGATCGAAGAATCATAAAATCGCAAAAAGTAATTCAATCGACTTTTTTAACCATGTTGCTTGAAGATGGATTTGATAAAATTACAGTTAAAGCGATTACTGAAAAAGCCGACATTAGCAGAAAGACGTTTTATCTGCATTATGTCGATAAATATGATTTGCTGGATACTATCGTGAATAAGCAATTAGAGGAATTAGGAGTCATTTGTGAGCAAAAAAAAGAGAAGGGTTTTATCGAGGGTACCGTGATTTGGTTCAATTATTTTGAGGAACATAAAGCTTTCTTTGCAGCTTTGTTTGCAAGTGAAAGTACCGTCTCATTTCGAAAACAGCTTCTGCAATTCATCATGCATCAACTCAATCTAAAAATAATTAAAATCAACCCTGAAAAAGAGGCAGAAATCCTTTTAAAGTTTTTAAGCATGGCTGTTCTAGGCATTGTAGAATCCTTTGTTCTGAATCAATTAAAAGCCAGCACAGAAGATACAGCAAAACAAGTGGGTGAATTACTGGAGCAGAATATCGCGATGGCCTCACGTTAGTAGGCTGATGAAACTTAATTTTAATTTATTCCAATTCATATCTATCAAAAAATCCCCAAATTGCTTTAGGACTCCATATTCATATCGAACTAATAGCTATTGCTAAATCTATTCTGGTCATTTATATCAAAAATATGAAGGCCTGAAAAATACCAAATAACATGGACGACTGGCCCTTTCCGCTAAAACGGCGGAGGGGGCTTTTGCTTTCAGTAAGCAAAACCGTCACACCAGATACTACATTATTTTGTGAACCCAGAATGCTTGGAGAATCCCGTGTGGGCTGATTTGCCCAAGCGGTGCAGTCCCCGGATATCTTAGGTTTAATTTTCGTTGTAACCTTCTAGCTACCTACCCGATCTAATATTTAAGTAACGTTACGAACATCCTAAGACTTTTAGTCAAGAAAGCAGGTAAATCTTTGCATATTAATCCTATTGTCGTCAAAGCCAAAGCTGGGGACCCAGAAGCATTCGTGCAGTTGATGCAGGAGATAGAGTTACCTTTATATAGAACTGCAAGGTCCATCGTCAACAAAGAAGAAGATTGTGCAGATGCCCTGCAAGAGACGATGCTTAAAGCCTTTAAGTCCATCCATACACTCAGAGAGCCCGCTTTTTTCAAAACGTGGATCTTCCGGATTCTGATTAATGAATGCAATAAAATGCTCAAAAACAATTCAAGAGCCCTCCCTTATGGAGAGCTTCCCGAAGTCCCTTCCATTTCAAAGGATTATGAGAAAATCGAAATATGGGATGCCGTTCAACATCTTGAGGAGAATCTACGGATTGTCATTCACCTTCATTACCTACAAGACATGCCGATCAGTCAAATTTCCGACATTCTCGAAATTTCTACGGTAGCCGTGAAGACCCGGCTGCATCGCGCCCGCAAAAAGCTAAAGCATTCATCTCAATTCATTCAAGAAATGGAGTTGCGACATGGTAAACACTAAGTTAGAAGAACAATTAAAGAGCTGCCAAAGCCTACTTCCCGATCAGTTATCGGATATTGCCCGCTCCAAGCTGAATGAGACTTACCAAATCATCAGGGAAACCGATAATTCCAATTCCCACGTTCAGAAAAAGAAAAATGTATCAAAATCTTTTAATAGATGGTGGATTTCCACTGCAGCCGCTGCAATTCTTGGAGTTACAGTCCTTGCTTCCGGCTTTGTATCGCCCGCAATGGCTGATGCACTCAAGCAAATTCCGGTTCTGGGACAAATCTATTCATTATGGGGCGAAAACAACGGAGATCCCGGTGTTCAACAAGCCGAGGATTTCATCACAAACGTAAACCAAAGCGTGACCCATGGCAATGTTACTATGAATATTCCAACGTTGTTATTTGACGGGACCCGGATTCTTATGAACATAACCACTCCTGGAAACCGTCTGGCTTCGGAGCCCAATTCGCCGCCTTCAGATGCCAATAAAGGAGCGGTGGATAAGTTTGAGGTTCTCTATAAAGGCCAACCTCTGCTCTGGAGTTACGAACACATGGACGGTGAGACTGCTTCCAGCATAATGGTTCAGGTTTTGGACACTTATTATGAGCCGAGCACGACAACACAGACTGTCCAGTTCCCTGATCAGTTTGACTTGACTGTAAATGTAACGTTAAAAGGCTACGATGCCCCGTTCGAATTCGTTCTGCCTGTCACAAAATCAACGCCCGTTACCGCACTAACTTCAGAGGAAACCAAGCATCACGATAACATTAACTTGCAGATTAGTAAGGTGGAAATCACCCCAATCACAACGCAGTTATCCATTGAGTACACAACCAAACCGGGCCAGAGCAAAGAAGAAATGCTTGCTTCTATCCCTTCGAAATATAAGGGTGCTAACGGAAGCGTCATCGCTCTTCAGTTTGACATTGTGGATGAACGTGGTGTTCAACTGAAGCCCATCGGTGCTCACCCCTTAAGCGAATCTTATAATGTTCGTTTTGAGCCCTTCAAGACTATACCAAGTACCATAACCATCAAACCGTACTTAGTCGTTTCCGAAGGTCAAGCCCCAGCTGGGAATACAGGACTGTGGGAAGACAACAATATGGTCAAGGAATATATTCCTGAGCTGGAGACTGTACTTTCGGTGCAATAGCATTTGTAAAAAAGACCTAATACTCCAGGAATAAAAGGATGTGTAAACCTACAAAAGACGAAGCCATAATTGGCTTCGTCTTTTGTCTTGATATTTAAATGAATTCAGATAGATTCAATTCCAATAAGGTTATTTAGATGAAGCCAGCTTCGATATTTTGTCGGCAATATCTTCCGCTTGTAACAAGGAGGAGTAGGAATCTGCTGCAAAATATTTCTCCATATCAATCTCAATCACTCGATTATTTTTAACTGCATCTAACATTTTCCATGTTGCTGGTAACTTAGGCGGCTGTTTGTCTTTCACAGTAAGGACAATGACATAGTCGCCTACATAATCATTTACGGTTTCCCAAGAAACTTCAACACGGCTCATTTCCTTATCAATGATTTCACTTTGAACTTTTGGAGTAGGTTTCATACCCAAAATATCGTAAGTAGCTCTACCGCCTCTCTCCCCCTGATTACCAATGACCATTAAAAATTTCTCTACCGTGATATAATCTACGATAGAAATAGTTGCATCTTTTGCAATGGCATTTTTAATTTTTTCGCGGGCAGCTATTTTACGTTTTTCGAAACCTGCCACAAACTGTTTAGCCTCTTCTTCTCGATCAAGGATTTCTCCCATAGCTGTAATCTCTTCTTGAATCGTTGCGTATTTACTTGTATCAAATAATACGGTCGGTGCGATCTTAGAATAGTTACTATAAGCAACTTTATTCCAGGTTATGATGATGTCTGGCGCTAGCTCTAATACTTTCTCAAAAGAAATACTTCCTTCTGCCCCTATATCCTGTACTGTCTCATCTAAGAAAGGTTTGAGAAACTGAGAATACTCCAATTGTGTATTTGATGCTCCAACCGGTATTACCCCAACTGCTAAGACTGGCCCCAAATCCCAATCAACTACAACACGTTGGGGATTGGCTGGAACATTAACATCCCCCATGACTGTTGTTATTTTCCGTAAACCCGTATTTTCAATGGCTTGATTGGAAGGCGTACTCTGTGTCTGTTCTACTATCTGATTGCTATTACGGCTAGTGCTCCCATTTCCACAAGCTGAAAGTAACAGTGTAAACACAAGCATTAGCGTTAATCCTATTTTCGTTTCGGTCCCCTTAAACATCTGTTTATCTCCTTCAAGTTTATATTGATAATGATTATCATAATCAATATAACAAGAAGAGGAATCTTTGCCCATGGAGGATAAGAACTCTTGCCATGGACTATCTGAAACGATCAAACCTGTCTTCACCTTATTTTTGTATTGAACGGGCGTCGCCCCGACCTGCTTTTTAAACAGACGTGTAAAATAAAAGACATCACTATAACCTACGCTTACAGCAATCTCCTGTACGGTAGCATCGGTCTGAATCAATATCTCTTTCGCTTTAGCCATCCTCGTCTGAATTACATATTCAATGGGACTTCTCCCTGTCCGGCGTTTGAACTGCCTCGATAAATACTGAATGCTATAATTCCATTCTTCGGCCATAGATTCAAGTGAAATAGGCTCATTATAATGTTTGTGAATGTATTGAATGATCTGTTCAACTAAATCTGTTTCTTTGAGGGCAACTCCCTGAAGCTGTAACTGCTGTGCAAGAGTATATACGAACTGATAGAAATGGATTTTCGCTTGGAACCGTTCCATAGCCGGTCTGCGATTCCATTCCTCATACATCGATTCCGCATGACGATATAAAACAACCGGAGAAATAGGTTTACATGTGTATTGCAGATGAAAAGGGTTACTTATATGATAGGATTTCAATAATGTTTTACTAGCTTTAGTAGAAATAGTACCTCTATATAAAATGTAATAGTAGGTTACATCCTCATGTCCAACCTCGAACTTGATGTTACTTCCTTTTCCCGCATGTAAAACAAAGAATCGTTCTAATGGATGTCGATTACCATCCAACCAGATCGTACCTTGTCCACGCACGACAAATATAAAACTACTAGCTGGGAGTACATGTTGCTGCTTACTCTCTCTGCGTATCACATGTTGGCGAATATCCACCAGTTGAATCCATGAAGTGTCCCATATCTGGATGTATTCTTCCCAATTCACTGTTAATCCTCCCAAGTCCAATAGCTTGCTAATCCTTTGCAGCTGCAAATCCCTATACAAGCCAAAATCGTAAACGATAACCATTATCATTGTCAAATGATTGGTGACTAGTCAAACCAATTTTAATAGATCAAATCTGACGCCCCCGGAGAGTCTCCAACCAAGTCGATATAGCCATAGCCACCTCAGCTCTTTTCTACGGGATTTATACCGTACATTCCAGCATCTCAGCTACTCATGCAAAGTAATTGTTAAGTAGGCACGCTACTCCAGTTTTCGTTGCTCTATATAATAAATTCGGCCTCTTAAATGAGAGTCCAATCCCATAGATAACCTAAGCAAATTATTTATACCGGCAAGATTTAGGGCCATCCTTTTACAGGATGGCCCTCTCATTGATTAAGTTGCAATTTTGCTAACCTTAATACTGTCCTTTAATTACAAAAAACGAACCCCGAATTGTTCCGGCTAGCTTGGACTTCTGCCTAGCAAACTTAAACTTCTCTTCTAGCTCCTTTGGGATCTCCATCCCCTCAGAAAGCTTAAAACCAACAGCCCGCTTCTTAGGGTCATCCACCGTATACATAACGTTGACTGCAAGACCATCCTCATAAAAGACATAAGCAAATTTAATATTTCCCACTTGAAAACGCGACGTTTCTAAAGGTTTGGCCGCAAACTCAATATCACGTTCTTCTTTTAAAATTCGGTTCACATAATCAAGGGTCTCCTGACTTTCACTGGCTTGTACAACCGTAAACTCATGTTTGTATTTGTTCATAAAGTAACGGGCCTCATTAGCACGCAGACCAGCAAGTGCATCTACTACAGGTGAAGATTCTAACCCAACCGTAGACACATTTTTGAATTCAACGATATAGGACATTTTCATCTCTCCTTTTCTCTCATTATTACCAAAAAAACTTATCGTTACTTAGGATACGGTTCGCGTGCTGTCTGTAACGGCAAGTTTCTGTGTTAACTGCTGTGCTCTTTTTCTATTAAAGTGACCATCTCGCGCTTCCACTTTTCTCGCTCCTCTGGCGGGATCGGCTTCCCTTTGTCATACAGAAATCTAATCATATAGAACCCATCCTTCGTAAGCAGGCTGGTAACAAGTTCATGCTCTAATACATTATTGTTCATCAACTGCGTCTCCACTATAGAGCTATTAACAGTCTGATGCAGTACTTGAGCAGTCAACAAGGTTTCTTGGGAGATATAGTCCGCTGTATGCTTCTCTACAGAAGACGCTGCTATTTCATCAAAATAATTAATCGTGAACGTATGCGAAGGTTCGTACCGATGGTATTCTCCTAGCGGATAATATCCGATAAATTGACTGTTACTGTAGACATGGAATGTTGCAGGTACATAGCTGTCAAGCTGAAAATAAGGGATGAATCGCGCAATGCCTGAATTGATCTCTTCTCCAGGAGGAATGACAGCATCCACACCACTAAGGAAATCACCCTTCTTATCTACAAAAATCGTGCTATAAGGGCTGTACCTCGTAATCCAAATTGAACCATTCTCCTTCACAGCCTCAACGAAATAACTGATAATTTGATTTCTTTTTTCCTCACGTTCATCGGCGGGGTTGATACAGGTATGAATGTGCTTCCGAGTGTATGTAAAGACTGCTTTAGTGGCATCCATTGACAGCAATTCAAATTCAAGAATTTCAGATTTTATATTATAGATTTGAAATGTCATCATTAATTGAAAGTGATTTAAAAAGGACATTCCCCTCTTATCTGGATGAAATCTTTTGCTCAAACCTTCTTCATCCTTATCCATATAAGCCTGCTCCAAGCCTTCAACCAGGGCATGCAGCTCCTCTTTTGTGATGCCTTTATTTTTCTTAAAGAAAAACATGTCTTCTCTCCCCTCATCATCAGTCTACTGCCAATTACTTGCTCCTATTTATTATACGGGCACACCTGTGTACTTTTCTAGTTATGAAGAAACCATCCCTGACAAAGGAATGGTTTCTTTGAGTAGGTATACCTTTCGGTCATCCTTACATTTTAAAATGTTCACAAACTAACCTAAATTGTTCTTCTACGCTCATGTTTGGTGTTCTTTCTATGGTTTTGATGCCCAGCTTAGTGCAAGCGTTCTTTATTTCGTTGGAGAACTTAATCATAGATTTATTACTGTGTTTCTCAATCTCCGCATCGGATGTATAAAAACATATCATTCTCTCTTCCGGGATAAACGGTAATATAAATTCAGGCATTATTCCTAAATCTATTAGGATTGGTTTGACATCAGGTAACTTCAGCAAGTCAATAATAAAGAATTCCATCATCTCTTCGACCACTTGAAATAACCATTGGCAGTGTTCATCTACAGGTTTATTAAACCACTTATTCCAATCTAAACTAGGATTAGGGAATTGAAGGGCAGGATATTCCATAGGACTAGAGAATGGTCTATATAAAAGCTTACTCTGACACGTTGGTTGTGAGGGGTTGGCGGATTCTTATCTTTCTAGATAAAAAAAGCCTTCCCCACCCAAAAGGGTGAAGAAAGCTTAAATGTGTACCCCAAAATTATGGGCAGCTATATTAGCTTTTCGTACCCGAAGGTGCCTTAGCCAATTGCTCCTCCAGCCACCTTATGCTCAGCCTCTCCGGAGAAAGCGCCTCCGGAGCAGCCGTAGGTTCTTTTAGTGGACAACGCTGTAACTGGCTTGTAGACAGCAAGCAACTTAGCATTCTGCATTACGACCGCGATGCCTGAACAATATTGGGCGATTTCCCGCTTGTTCATGTTGCACCAGTTCATATACAGCTGTGTGACCGCACGCTCTGGACGTGTGTTTTTCTCAGCAGAATGCACCATCAGCAGACCGAAGGCAGATCGGCGCGCGAGCAGCTCTTCCCAATAAGCGATATATTCTTCTACGGTCACCTGATCAAACGCCTCCCCCAAACTAAGGCTTATAATCGGCCAAGCGGATTCATCCTTTGTTATAGCCATACGTTTTCCTCCTAAAATGTGCCGAGTATTGCCTAAGATGTGATGCGGAATCCGACGGATTGCTGTTGTAGCTTCCAAAGCCGGTCGTACAGTCCGCCGCGCAACAGTAGGGCTTCATGTTGTCCCTGCTCGACCAGCCGGCCATCTTCCAGCACAATAATGTTGTCTGCACCTCGTATAGTTTTCAGCCGATGCGCGATAACAATAACAGTTCTGCCCGTAATCAGCGTATCAATTCCCTTCTGTATCTCGGCTTCATTCTGCGGGTCAAGCGATGCAGTAGCTTCATCTAGTAATACAATTGGAGCATTCTTAAGAATCGCGCGAGCAATGGAGATCCGCTGCTTCTCCCCTCCGGAAAGCGTACTGCCACCCTCGCCTACCGGCGTGTCATAACCAAGCGGTAATTTCATGATGAAATGATGGCAATGGGCCATTTCTGCTGCTTGTTGAATATCCTGCTGCGACGCGCCCGGCCGCCCAAAAGCAATGTTGTTTCCAATGGTGTCTTGGAACAGGTACACATCCTGAAACACAACCGACACAGACCCTAGCAAATGTTCTGGATCAATATCTTTAATATTGCGTCCGCCTAGCAGAACACTTCCTTCGTCAGGATCATAGAAACGCGAGATCAGGCGCAGCACTGTACTCTTTCCGCTGCCGGAGGGACCCACAATTGCAGTTAATGAGCCTTGCGGCATCTCTATGCTTAATTGTTTGAGAACAGGCTCACCTCCATAACCGAAGGTAACATTGTCAAAGCGAATGGTACTGCTCTCGGGAAGCGGAGCTGTAGTCCCCGTCATGACCGGCTGGCGAAGCAGGTCTACGATGCGTTCACCCGCTTGTTCGTTGTACCGGAATTCGGCATAGTTGGCGAGCGCCGTCGTCAATGGATCATAGATGCGTGTACCGACAATAAGGAATACAGCCAGCTGCAAAATACCGAGCTCCCCTCCTAACAATAGATGTACACCTACGTATACCATTAAGGTCAGACCCGCACGAAGAAGAGCCATAGCCGTTAGAATGACCGGTCCGAATATTCCTTCAAGCTTCACACTTTCC
This sequence comes from Paenibacillus sp. FSL K6-2859, assembly GCF_038008265.1. Lineage (NCBI taxonomy): Bacteria > Bacillati > Bacillota > Bacilli > Caryophanales > Paenibacillaceae > Paenibacillus > Paenibacillus sp. FSL K6-2859. The sequence continues at coordinate 5,695,062 of NZ_JBBOYU010000001.1, forward strand.
TTCATCAAAGTTCTAAAAGAGCTATCCAGACGGACAAATCGTTCTCCCGTCAGGTTGTAGGCTTTCATCACCCGAATACCATTCAAATACTCCTGTAGCCGATTCGCGGCGTTCAATTTGGCTCTCATATGATTCGTCCCTAATCTCCGCCGCAGTCTACCTGACAGGTACATAATTAGAAGGGCAACCGGCAGCGCCACGAACATGGAAAGCGCCATCCGCCAGTCGAGGAATAGTAAACCTGCAAGTGCAAATATCGGCAGTACAAAAGCCCCTGCAAGCTGTGGCAGCAGATGTGAAATGCCTGTCTCAACCAGCGTGAAATCGCCCATCATCATATTCGCCAAATCACCGGGATCCCGGCGAGTCAGGTAGCCTAGCGGAAGCTTACGCAGATGTTCTGCTAATTCCGCCCGTCCCTGTGCCGCAACATTGTAAGCCCCGCGGTATGCAGTGCGGTAAGCGGGAATCTCGCTCAGGAACATCAGTACCATGACAGCAGCTAGTCCCGCGCAAATCCACCAAAGCCGTTCTATCTGAAGCTCTGCACCCACCGTAATATAAGGAGCAAAAATCAACCGCACCGCCTCAATCACTAGCGCATACGGAAGCACACTGACTAAGTTAGCCAGTAAGGAAAAAAATACAGGCTTCAGCAGCTGCTGTGGTTTGCCAGCAGTAATATTGTGCAATACCTTCATAGCTGTTCCCCCCTTTTTTCCAAATGCCATTCTCCGGCGTCACTGTAGACATGCCACATTTGAGTGTAAAGTCCATCGCGATCAATCAAACTATCGTGATCTCCACGCTCCACGATTTGCCCATCTCGCAGTACCAGAATTTGTGCGGCTTCACGAATAGAGGAGAGTCTGTGAGCAATGACAATAACCGTCTTCCCGCGCATAAGCTCCGTTAGTGCCAGCTGCATGTGATGCTCATTTTCCGGGTCGGCAAAAGCAGTTGCTTCATCGAGCACAAGTACCGGAGCATTTTTAAGGATAGCCCGGGCTACCGCAATACGCTGCTCTTCACCGCCGGAGAGATAGACACCACCTTCACCGATTAACGTATCGTACCCCTGCGGAAGCCGAGAGATGAACTCGTCGCATTGTGCCGCTCTGGCTGCAGCCTGAACTTCCTCCAGCGTTGCTCCCGGTTTACCGACGGCAATATTCTCATACAAAGTGTCATAGAACAGGAAGGTCTCCTGAAATACAAAGGCAACTGTATTCATCAGTTCATGAATCGCCATATGGCGGATATCCACTCCACCGATACGGATCGCACCCTCTTGCGGGTCCCAGAACCGCGGCACCAAGCTGGCCACCGTCGATTTACCTGAACCTGACGGTCCAACCAGCGCTGTAACCTTCCCTTGTTCTGCCCGGAAGGAGACCTCGCTGAGCGCAGCCGCAGCCCCCTCTTCTTCACTGTAGGAGAAGGTTACATCCATAAATTCAACGTCGAAAGCTTGCGGTGACAACGGCTTTGCTATTTCTGGTACAGGCTGCTGTGCCAAAAGACGATCCATCCGCTCTACACCTTCGCCGATATCCCGAGTGCTCGAAGCCAGCATAAGTAGCTTATAGAGCGGAGAAGATACGCCTGGTGCCATAATTAGAAAGAACAGCAACACAAGCGCAAAGGACATGGAATTCGGCTGGCCGCTTAGCATAAAGACACCCACCGGTAAAATAAAGGTAAATGAGGAGGTCAGCAATGTTTTGAACAGAATATAGCCTGACTGATAACGGTCCGTAAACTCCAGACAAAAATCACGGTATCTGGTCATATCACTGTAGAACCTTCGGAAGGAATGCACCGTCTGCCCGAACACCTTCACCGCTGGCATCCCCCGCACATACTGCACTGCTGAAGCATTGATCTGCTCCAAAGAATCATGATACTGCTTCACACTAGTTTTCCCCTTACTACTCATCATAAGTGCTGACTGCACAACCATTCCTATTAGGATCGGTAGAAGACAGGCAACAGCTAACGGCGGACTCAGCCAGAACATCGCCACAATCATAAGCACCGTGGACGCCAGCGCGCTGACCAGATCAGGGAGCTGATGCGCTACGAAATTTTCCACCTTGTCGACATTCTGTTCCAGCGTCTTCTTCACTGCGCCGGTCGAAGTTCCATTCAGGAAGCCGAGCGGCAGTCTGCCTAGATGTTCAGTCATTCGCACACGCAGATTATACTGAATACGAAAAGCCGCAATATGCGAACACATAATACCGCAATATGAAGTCACCAACCCTCCGATCAATCCGCCAAGTGCAATCCATCCCCAGCGGATCATTGCATCACCGTCAACCTGTCCAGGAGACGCGGCATGCCGCAGTAGCTCAGCCAAGATGAAATAAACAGACAAAAATGGTACCAGCATTAACACGGCGCTGACAGATGACAATATGCCAGATAGGATCAGCAAGCCCCGCTTCTCTCCGGCAATCTCTAGCAGTCTCGACATGCCAGTTTTGGTTTTACTCACAGCTGTTCCCCCACTCTTTATAATTACGCACAAAAAAGTGCACTGAGAATGATTCTCTGTGCACTAGTGTAAAGGAACGCTCTTCATGGTTGCTACCGTTTCCGGGATTATAATCAACCAAATCAGGAGCATCTGTTTTCGATGCGAGCTTACATCCTTGTTCCTAAAGAACGCTGTCTACCACTGATCAGATATGCTCCAGGACGCACACCGAATTTTTTACGAAAGGCTGCTGAGAAATGGCTGACATTCACGTATCCGACTCTGGATGCTGCTTCACTTACCGTCATATTTCCATGTTCTAGCAGCTGCTGTGCCCTTTGCATCCGTTGTTCGATCACATAGGCATGGACAGTATAACCGAACATTTCCTTAAAGCCCTTCTTCAATTTGAACTCATTGAGGCAAATAATGCGAGAGAGCCCTGCTAATGTCGGTGGATGTAAATAATCACGCTGCAGAATTTCCTTGGCTAGCCGCAGGCTCTCCATATCATCTCTAGATAGCTTGACTGTGTGGGAAATCCGATCAGCTTCAAATAAAGATTCATTGAGATAGACAGCCATTAGCTCCAGCATTTTCCCCTCCAGATAGAGTTCCCGCATACCCTGACTATAGGAACAATCCGCAATTTGAGACAGAATGAGTCGGATAGATGGTGTGATAGCGTTTTTGCCAAAAAACAACCCAGCTCCTCCTCCGGCTTGGAGCCGTGTATCCTCGGTCAGTCCGCTGGTCATCCGCTCAAATTGTGCCGGACTCATATCTATGCTGAGGAATCTGTAGCCCGCTCCGCTAAGGTATATACAATTTTCACTTCTTACTCCGCCGTGAAGCAGCACACTTTCTCCTGTATCTATGGCAAAGTAGTCCTGCTTCAGCGAGGTCCCCCATTCAATTCCATGTCCCATACAGAATATCAGCTCCGTACGAGGTGTTCTAAACTCGCCCTTCGCTTCGATATCCCGATTAAATTGGAGATCAAAATCCGTCATCTGAAGATAACGCTGAGTAAGCAGGCTCCGGCAGCTGCCCTCCCCTAGCTCGACCGGTGGTTTTATCTCAAAGTGGCTTCCGTCCAACTGGTAAGTAATATTAAACCCTTCGCATCTAAGCGTCTTATGGGCATCAATCGTTTCTGCTTCAATCAGACCATCGCTACGCTTCATGCTCATCCCTACTTCCCCTTACTTTGGATTAATTATATATCTATTGAGAATGATTATCAATTGAATGTTCTTTTAGCAAATATGCATAAACAACAAAAAACCTTCACACCCCTAAAGGTGAAGAAGGCTTAAACGCGTCACTTCTGAAGACATGGCCAGCTATATTTTCAGCTCCCCAAGCTATTGCATTAGACTTAATCCGTAATTTTCACATTTCCAAATACGGCCTTATTCCTCGAATCATCCCCCGGATTGCTGAGCGCTATGCCAATATACACCTTGTCATTCATCGGGATTTGAACAGTTCCAACTGTTTGCCAGTTATTCCCGTTCGCCGAAATAGCCCCTTTGAAGGTATTTCCGCTTCTGGTCAGCTTTAGCCATCTTGGAGCCGAGGCAGCCGCAGTATGGTCGACCATATTGCCCGCGGTCTCTGCACGATACTGGAAGGTTGCCCCATTCTCGGGGGTAAGCATCATATCTGCGTGCTTCGAATTATGACCCAACGACTCCCGAATCATAATGCCGGCCTTGGCCCAGCCGTCCAATCGGCTAGTGGACTGCACTTTAACAATAATCTCCGCATTGCCGCTCGCGGATTGGTATATATAATTCAGTTGATCTCCATTTCCCCAAATATCCGTAGAGCTGCTATTGAGTGTAAATTGCTTATTGGATGAATTGTAGGTAACGTTCCCCGGCATGGAACCGATATTTCGAGCCTTCCATCCAGCTGGTAATTGAGCCGGATAGTCTTGTTCTGCCGGAGGCGTCCAGCCTGGCGTCGGCCAGGTTTCACGTTCCTTGATATTGGCCAATTCATCTTCTGGCCAGGCCCCGTAGGCAAAGAACGACAGGCGCTTCACGTCCGGATAATTCTCGCGGATTCCCTTGTAAATCTCCTGATATTGATCATCAGTCCAGTCATTATCCAGTGTGGCTACAATCTCCACATCACTGCCACTGATCCGGTCGCTCGTATCCTTCAGGATGCCGTAGGAAGTGCTGTATACCCAATCACTATTGAACTCCCAGTCATCAAAGTACGCCATCGGTGCGACAAAGTCGATATCATCCTTGAATTTGGCTACATTCTGTCCAACCTCTGTAAATTCCGGCGGCAAAATATACACACCGAACTGCACATCCGGATTTGTGGATTCAGAAATATCCTCACGGATATCGCCTACATACTGTCCAATTTGTTCTGTTCTCCATTCATTCCACTGTTCCCGCTGAGGCGAATCCGTATCGAAGTCAATGCTGAGCGGGGAATACCCGAACTGTGCCTGATACTTCGCAACCGTGTAATCACTGACGTCCATGTTGTAATTGTCGAAGCGGATCCAGTCTAGCACAACACCGTCAACAGCATAATTCTCGATCACTTCCTGAATGATGGAACGCTCATACAGCTGCACTTCGTGGTGAATCGGATTGACGAAGTATTCGTTGCCGTTAGAACCTGTGAATGGAATCTGAACCCCGTTAACCAGCGCTTGCATCTGCCATTCATCGTGAGCAAGGAAGGCTTGCTGATCATGGAACTGGGGAATCCAGGCATGAACCTTGATTCCTGCAGCATGGGCTGCTGTAATGACAGCCTGCAGAGCATCGAAATTCTCGTAGCCTTGCGCGATCGGAGCGATATCACTCTGATAAAATACACTTCCAGACGGAACCTCATCATCTTCATCCTGCTTCACGTTCATGCTGATGACATCGACACCGTAGCTTGTGGACAGCTGGATGAAATTATGGACATCCGCAGTGTTCTTAAACTGGTTTACGGTCCGTACAATAACTTCCGTTTCAAAAGGGGGATTACTCTCCTCATCGGCCTTAGCCGGCACGGAACCACCTGCTATCGAAGAAACCAATACGAAGCTTAACATTGCTATGCATCTCGATCTCAGCGCAAATGCCATAATATCGCCTCCACAAGTATAAGATTTCATAAAAGTCTTATTTCGTCGCGTTGATTTTCTTGACATTCTCCTGCCATTTTTCGGTTCTGAACTCAAGCAGCTTATCCAGCCCCGCTTTTTGAGTGTTCTTTCTGGCTGTCTCCAGTGCCGACAATACCTCTTCATCCGACTTCGCCTGAACCATTTGTGCGTAAGCAAGGGTATAAATATCCCCGATATTCTGTGCGATGATGCCAATCTCCGTATCCGGAAGCGGATCGGTATTCACAAATTCCGTAATGTCCAGCGCGGTTTTCCAGGTCACCGTGGACTGCGCCACTGTCTCCCATGATTTCTGGTTCGCGGAAAGCAGTGCCTCTAAGCTCATTTTCGCCGTATCAATAAAGGTCGTATTTCCCGCCCAGTTAAAGTCCTCGAATTTTCTCATTGTTTCGGTACGCTCGTTAGCAGGAGTCGTCTTGTATTTCTCGTTCGGAATTGGTGCTCCGTCTGCGTCCTCCTCATCCCAGTACAAGCCTTTAGGACCGAAGAAAAGCACCTTCTGTCCCTCCGGACCCGTAATCCAGTCAAAATAAGCGAAGATGGCCTCCGGATCCTTGGCCTTTTTCGTAATGACACTGACGTTCCAACCCAGCGTCTCGAAACCGCTTACAAACACTTGCGTTTTGTCTAGTCCGGCTTTATGAATCGGCCAAATAATTTCATAACCGCTGTCCGGATTGTTCGCAGTCAGTGCACGATGTCCCTCGGCTCCATACGTAGTGATATTGGATTCGACCATGACCGCTACCCGGCTGGTATTTACCTTTTCTTTGACCGCATCCTGGGTTTGCTGCAGTGCATCCTGCGTAATCAGCCGTTCACGATACAGCTTATTGATATACAGCACCATCTCCTCGTAAGCGGGATCATCCAAGATAGATGACAGCTTGTCGCCTTCCGGGTATCCCATGAGTGAAATGAACTTACTGGTAGAATGCTTCTTAAAACCGCCATACATAATCTCCAGACCTGCCCCCTTCTCGCCAACCTCCAGAGGTACAACATCGGGATACTTCTCTTGCACCAAGCGTAAATATTGATACAAATCATCAAAGGTCTCCAGCACCGGTCTGCCGAGCTCATTATAAATATCTTTATTCACCATCCATCCGCCGTTGCCGAATTGCCCGGAGGTATACCAGTTCGGGATTTGATAGATTTTCCCGTCATCTGAACGGAGCAAATTCAGGGTGGATTCCTTCACATATTTCTTGAAGTTCGGATACTTGTCATAGTAATCATCCAGCGCAACAAGTTGCCCTGCCTGCACCAGCCGTTCCACTGAGGATCCCCGGTCAGTAAAAATGACATCCGGTAAATCTCCGCCGACGATCATCGTGTTGAGTTTTTCTCCGGCCGCACCTCCCGATTGAATCGGTTCAACTGTAACCTTACGGTTCTCCTGAATCCATTTTGTCGCCTCATTATCCCCCCATGGTGATGTCGTAAGCCAGTCATAGTTTCCATAGAAGCTGAAGGTGACAGGCTTGATCCCGCTGCCGTCATCAGTGGCGACCTCGGTATTCAAATTTTTCTCGCTTGTGTTTGGTGAAGTGTTAGAATTCCCCCCTCCGCTACAGGCAGCGAGAAGAAGCACCAGCGAAGTCAGCAGAAGCGATACCCATTTCATACGATTGCCCATTCTTTTCCCTTCTTTCTACATAATATGGACACTGCTATTCTTTCAATGAACCGATCATTACGCCCTTCACAAAGTACTTTTGGAGAAAAGGGTACGTCAGGATAATCGGAATAGTAGCGATCATCATCGTAGCCATGGTCAGTGACTTCGTAGTAATCGTCCGATTTCGGTTCATATGATCCAGCGCGATGGCATTCGATGAGCCAATTTGGGTCATAATGTTGGAGTTCATAACCTGCCGCAGCAGGGTCTGTATAGGAAGCAGTTCGTCCTTCGTAATATAGATCGCTCCCGTAAACCAGTCGTTCCAGTAACCGACCGCAGTAAATAAAGCAATCGTGGCCAGCACCGGACCGGAGACGGGAATAACGATTCGGAAGAAAATGCCGTAGTTACTGCAACCGTCGATTTTGGCCGATTCCTCAAGCCCCTCCGGCAAAGCGTTGAAGAAGGTGCGGATGACAATCATGTTCCAGACGCTGATGATACCGGGGATTATCAGAACCCAAAAGGTGTCCAGCATACCCAAAGAGCGAACCAGTAAATAACTAGGAATGAGCCCTCCACTGAAGAACATCGTAATCATGAAGAACACCATATATTGTTTTCGAAAAAGCAATGTTTTCTTGGACATTCCGTAAGCTAACAGGGCCGTGAAGAAGACGGACAACGCCGTGCCGCAGAGCGTTCTAAGAATGGTGATCAGAAAAGAATTCAGCAGGCGATGATCCTGAAACACAATATAATAATTTTCCAGGGTAAATGCTCTCGGCAACAAGGTTACACCGCCGAGCGCCGTATCGCTCCCTAGATTAAAGGAAATGACCAGCGCGTTCCAAAATGGGTACAGCATAAGTAGCGCCAGCAGCGTCAAAAGGATATAAATACTCCGCTGCATGATTTTGTCGCCTAGGCTTAGTCTCATTGTTCACCTCTCCTAAAAGGTTTATGGAGCATTACTTACAGTCGATACATTCCAATAAAACTTGCATCGGAAGCATTCGCTATGAGTAGTAGTACCTACCAGAGACTAACATCTGCCCGGCGGGCTATTTTGTTGGCCATCACCAGCAGAATGACACTGATCACCGCTTTGAAAAGCCCTACCGCTGTCGCATAAGAGAATCTGGCATTTAATATCCCAACACGGTACACATAGGTGTCGATAACATCGGAGTAGGGTCGCAGGATTGGATTGGTTGCCAGCAGCAAAATGTCCTCGAAGCCTGCACTAAGCAGACTGCCGATGGCAAGAATCATAAAGATGATGATAATGGGGGTAATGCTGGGGAGTGTAATCAAGTGAATTTGCTTAAATCGGCTTGCTCCGTCTATGGAAGCGGCTTCATATAAAGTCGGATCAATGCCTGCAATCGCGGCCAGATAGACAATGCTCCCAAATCCGACCTCCTTCCACACATTTACACTTACTAGAATAGACCAGAAGTATTTGGGTAATGCCAGAAAGTTAACTGGCTCCCCTACCAGATTGAATCGCTCCAGCACATAGTTCACCGTTCCGTTATCAACAGATAATAGCGAAAATACAAAACCGGATACAATAACCCAAGACAGGAAATAAGGTAAATAGCTGACGGTCTGGATAACGCGTTTAAAGCCCATATTACCGATCTCATTCAGCATCAGTGCAAGAAGAATCGGTGCCGGAAAAGAGATAATCAATTTAAGCAAGCTAATCACAATGGTATTTCGCATCACATTCCAGAACTCCGGTGCCTCGAAGAACATTCTGAAATGCATAAATCCAACCCAGGGGCTCTTCATCATGCCGCCAAAAATATCGTATTGCTGGAACGCCATGACCACGCCATACATCGGAATGTAGCTAAAAATGAATACAAAGATAATTCCCGGCCAAACCATGGACTGCAAATCCAATTGGCTGGTGAATTTCTTCCATCTACTTGGTTTCTCGGCCGTGTTCATCCGCTTTTCCTCCTCTGGACGATTCTAGTGAAACAACGGCAAAAACGCTTTGTTCTTCTCCAGCATTTCATCCAGCAGCTGTTCAGCTACAGTGACCGAGGGCACGAGCGGATGATGAACCGTAGCCTGCAGGGCCATATCCCGGTCTCCGTGCACAGCCGCCTCGATGGTGAGGCTCTCGTATTGCTTGACCGCGGCCAGCAGGCCTTTGACGGGCTGCGGAATTTTGCGCAGCGGAATCGGCAGCGGACCTTGTTTGGTTACCACACAGTTCACCTCAATGGAGGCATCGTCCGGCAAGAAGTCAATCATTCCGTTATTCCTCACATTCAACGTCTGGATATCGCGGGAATCATTATAAATGGAGCGCATCAGCAGCACTGCCGCCTCCGAGTAATAGGCTCCACCACGCTGCTCCAGTTGCTTTGGCTTCTCCTTAAGCTCTACGTTCCGGTACAGCTCAAACAGCTCTTCCTCCACCTTCTTCACTACCTCAGCGCGCGATCCGGTCGTTGCTGCTGCTTCCTTCTGTTCCGCAAGCATCGCGTCCGTCATGTAGTAATAGCTAAGGTAATAAGAAGGGATGGCTTTCAAAGCATTCAGAAACCGGTGGTCCCAGGAATCAAACGGCACATTGCTCGCCTTGTAGTTCTGGGGGTAATCAATGAGCTCCTGTAGCTTGCTTTTACCGTCAATTACGATATCGGATACCCAGTGCAGATGGTTGATGCCGACAAACTCAGCGTAGATCTTCTCCATAGGAAGTCCGAAAAACTCAGAGAGCCACTTTTGAAAACCGATCGGCGAGTTGCACAGGCCTACGCTTTTTACCGATGAATATTTGTGAACAGCTTCAGTCACCATACCAGCCGGATTCGTAAAATTCAGCAACCAGGCATCCGGAGCTAGCTCCTCAATGTCCTTGCAAATATCCAGAATGACCGGAATGGTCCGTAGACCTTTCATCATCCCTCCAGGACCCGTCGTCTCCTGACCGATGACATCGTATTGAAGCGGAATTAATTCATCCCACTTTCGCGCTTCCAGCATACCTACCCGGATTTGAGTGCAGATAAAGTCTGCTCCGGCGATGGCCTCCCTCCGCTCAAGCGTCTGGTCCACGGTAATTGGCAGTCCGGACTCAGCAATCATACGCTTGCTTAGTTCCGCAATCGTATGCAGCTTCTCCCTTCCCGCCTCAATATCCACCAGCCATACTTCGCGGATGGGAAGCTCTTTATGATGCATGATGATGCCTTCAATAAGCTCAGGCGTATATGATGAACCCGCTCCGATGACAACGAGCTTCAAAGTCTCCTTCATAATAATAGCCCCTCCTTACCCAGTGATAGACGATCAAGAACCTCCTGATTCACACGCATACCGCTGCTTTCCATTGCCAGAACGACCGCGCCTACAACCGGTTCCCGGGTTAGAATCTTTAAAGTGCCATTTGGAGCCGAATGCTTCACACTCTGTTCAATGGCCCGCCGGATGATGCCTGAGCGATCCCCCTTGGTCAATAAGCTGCCTGCAAGTACGATGTCAAAGGAATCCTCCTCCATAGCCAAATGGCGGATTGTCGAGACCGCTGCCAAACCGAGCTCATCCCCTTGCTTGGTCAGCAGTAGGGTGGCAACCTGGTCTCCTTCATCTGCCGCTTGAAACAGCAGCTCAGCAATCTGGGGAGGCAAGTCTCTCGAATGATCCAGGTAATCCTCCCTTAACTCCGAAACACTGGAATAGCCCAGCAAATGAATTAAGCGTTCGCTTAAGACAGTCTCTTTCTCTCTTCCATCATCTGCCCGAAGAACGCTACGGAATACCTCAATACTTAGATCATAGCCGCCGCCGTAATCACCGAACCGATAGCCAAATCCACCACATTGATATGTAACGCCTCGCGGATTTTTACCGGCGCAGTTCACTCCCGAGCCGCAGATCAGCACGATCCCATAATGACTCTCTGTACCTGATCGCAGGGCAATCCAGGTATCGCAGGAAATCTCAGTTCGGGGAAGGCCAAGTCTGCTGATGATGGGTCGTAAAATTTGAAAATCGGATTCTCTATCCGCTCCAGCCAGGCCAAACCAGGAATACTCCAACTGATCCTTTGTCAGTCCTGACGCCAGAATCGCTTCCGATACAGCCTGTTGCAAACTGTTCTCCGCCTGCTCACGATTATTTTGATGATTCCCGTTCCCTCCCCTGCCTGCACCAATGACCGATCCCTGTTCATTTGCAATCATTGCATAAGTTTTGCTGCCCCCTGCATCGACTCCCAAAAAGTACTTCACAGTTCGTTTCACTCCTAATATTTAGGTTAACCTTACAGATGCGGTGGATTCACGCACGAGAAGCTGAGGAGCGAGCTTCGTTACACCAGCAGGCATCACCTCCCCATTGATTAATTTCATCAGCAAATCAACACCAATGCTGCCCATTTGCGCCTCAGGTTGTCTGACTGTCGTCAATCGGGGATAAAATTCACCTACGAACTGCTGATCATCAAAGCCAACCACTGAAATATCCTGAGGTACCAGAATTCCTTCCTCACGCAGGGCTTGAACAACACCGAGTGCAATAAAATCGTCTCCGGAAAAAATGGCTGTCGGCAGCTTATCTTCACGAATCCATCTCTTTGCCACCTCATAACCGCTACTTACTGTAAATCCGCAATATTCCGTGCCGAAGGGCGTTAGCCCCGATTCATCCAGCGCCTGTACATAACCCCGCTTGCGCTCCGCTACACTCAGGAACACCGAAGGGCCACCGATGTAGGCAATCTGGGTGTGTCCAAGACCAATCAAGTGCTTGGTAGCTTCATACCCCCCTTGATAGTTATCGACGACAACACTGGGAACATCCTCATGCTGGAGCTGGTTATCCAGCAAGACAAACGGAATATTTTTTCTTTTCAGCTCCTCCACATATTCTTTTTCCTCAAGCGGAGATAACAGGATAATCCCGTCAACGCGGTCCTTCTGAAACAGGAAGTTAACGCCTTCATCCTCATTCTCGGCTATCGACAGGGCCAAGAAATAACCTTGTTCTGCCAGCTTCCGGTTCACCACGCGAATCACGCGGTCATAGAAGGAGTCGTTAAAGTTGGTAATCGACATACCGATGACTCCCGTCTTACCACGCACGAGACTCCGCGCCGCTGAATTGGGCTGATAATTTAACTCCTCCATAGCACTCAGCACTTTCCGCCTATTGCCTTCACGCACAGAAGGTGAATTGTTAATAACTCTGGATACGGTCACTACAGAGAGCCCCGACTTTTTGGCTACATCATGAATGTTCATCTAAGCTTCTATGCCTCCAAGTTCAATAGTTTAAACGTTATAACTTTTAAGGAAATAAAAAAGGACTAACTCTTCTCGCCAAAACTACATCCTGACTGAGAATCGAACATTGAATGTCAGTTTCACCTTTATCGAAAGTATCAAAATGATTTCAAAAGTTTAAAGGTTTTAACTTTAAGATGATTTTACAACCATTCCCAATATCCGTCAATCCATAAACTGTAGTCAAATTTAATATTCCGCAATCTAAATCTTCAAAATAGCAAAGTCTTTCCGCAGGATATAATTGGCTTAAGGAAATATCATTATTCAAGAACGACAACAAAAAACCTTCCCTCACCCCTAGAGGTGGAGAAGGCTTAAACGCGTCACTTCCGAAGACATGGCCAGCTATATTTTCAGCTCCCCAAGCTTGATCAGCTCGACAACCGCTTGTGAACGGCCTTTAACGTTTAGTTTTTGCATTACATTGGAGATGTGGTTCCGAACTGTTTTTTCGCTGATAAATAATAAACCAGCGATATCACGAGTCGTTTTGTCCTGCACGAGAAGCTCAAAAACTTCGCGCTCACGATGAGTCAACAGAAATTTGCTGTGGTGTTCGTTCCCCTTCAATGGTGTCACCCCTCCTTGCCCTGGGTTTGTTTGGTATAACAAGGTAAAGGGATACAGTCAAAACATATTATGTATTGATGAAGTTAATGGTGCTGTCATAACTACAAAATGGGCTTAACCATCCGAAGCTTATTACACCGCTTTAGTAGGACATTCAGCCGCAAAACTTGAAATTCTCTTGGATAGAATCATCTCCTTACAGGGCAAACTACAACTTGTTGTTTCTTATTAAAAGGAGGTGTAAGTATGAGCAACTCGAAAAATAATCAACCTACTAAGGCAGAGGTACAAACTACGAAATTAAACAAATTGCCACTAGTCGGTAAATTCGAACCGGAATTTTCTGCTGAGGAAGCCGCAGAAGTATTCAAAAATCAACCCTCTACGGAACATGAATCCCATAATGAACAATAAAATAAAGACGACACAGAATGGCGCTGTCGAATAAGTAGCTTTTTCCTATAAATGAGACGTTCTGGTTAATTATAAAAATTGTTCGCAGCACAGAGCAGCGATTCATCCATTATTGGAGAATCGCTGTTTTGTGTTGTTGGTCGTGAACTGCCGCTCCTACAGTGTATTCGTCATTTCCTTCTGATGCTTGCAGACCCAGATGACGTGTCCGATAGCTACTTCGTACGTGCAAATAAATGATCAAATCAAACGAAATGTTACTTGCTAATTCCCGTATATAATTAGATATATTTCTACAAACTCAACTCCCAGTCCCGGGATTTTTTTTGTCGTGCAAAATATAACTATGAAATACATCACATTTTTATATTGACAGTAAATGTATACGGACTTATGATAAGTCCAGCATAAATGATAACGATTATCATTCACATATAAAAAAGGGGTGCTTCATTCAATGAAATTCACATATGCCGTGCCTGCAGGTCTACTTGCAGCCTCCATACTATTTACCGGGTGTGCCAGTAACAACAATAACAGTAATAGCAACACTAGCAATAATAACTCTGCAAATGCTGCTAACAGTACCAAGGTAACAAATACATCTGATACCACTACAGCAACTACTGCCGACTTTACATCAGCGGTTGAACAATATCGTACATACGTCATCGAGCAATGTGATGAATTTGTAAAGCAAACAGAAAATTTCACGAACGCAGTTAAAGAAGCAAAAATTGAGGATGCAAAGGCACTTTATGCGCCAGCCCGCATGTATTATGAGCGAATTGAGCCGATTGCAGAAGCACTTGGTGATTTGGATCCGAATATTGATGCCCGCGAGAATGACGTAGATGCTGCTGAATGGCGCGGCTTCCATAAGCTTGAAAAGGCACTCTGGCAGGATAACACAACCAAAGATATGACCGAAGTTGCTGACCAATTATTGAAAGATGCCCAGCTTCTACGTGCAAAAGTAGAGACCGTAGAAATCGACGCCAATCTGCTCGTTACTGGTGCTGTAGAACTGCTAAATGAAGTTTCTTCTTCTAAAGTAACAGGTGAGGAAGAACGTTACTCCCACACAGATCTGTATGATTTCGTCGCTAATGTTGAAGGTGCCCAAAAGATATACGAGCTGTTAAAGCCAGAACTGGCGAAAAAAGATGCTGAGCTGGAAAAAACGATTGGTGAACGGTTTGCAGCTTTGCAAGCTGAGCTTGCTCCTTTCAAATCTGGAGATGGATATGTTTCCTATGAAGAGCTGAAGGAAGAAGATGTCCGTAAGTTGAGTCAGAATTTGGATGCCTTGGCTGAGCCATTGTCCAACATGGGAACTATTCTAGGAGTGTGATCATCATGAATAAGCAAAATAGATCTACCGGTTTACCAGCAAATGCAGAGGGTGCCCCTATAAATGAAGAAACCAAGAGCAATCTTATATTAGATAAAAAACTAAGCCGCCGCGATATGCTGCGGCTTACTGGCGCCACTAGCCTTGGTCTATTATTAGGGGGTGGAGGTGTTGGTGGAATTATGGCTGCGCGCAATGCCGTAGCTGAGCCAACAGTAGCCTCCGATGCTGATTCCATTCCTTTTTACGGGAGTCATCAGGCCGGCATTCTAACCCCTGCGCAGAATTTCATTTACTTCGCAGCCTTTGATCTGACCACAACGAAGCTATCCGATGTAAAAAAGCTAATGCAAGCATGGACAACTGCCGCAGCTTCTCTTACTACTGGCAGCCTCATTGGCGACGTCAATGACAACCCTAATCTCCCACCCTCCGATACAGGTGAAGTGGATGGTTTAAACCCTTCACGCTGTACGCTTACCTTTGGTGTCGGCCCTTCTTTTTTTGACAACAGATTCGGTTTATCTTCCAAGCGTCCAACCCTATTAGCCGACCTTCCAGCATTTACGGGAGACAGCCTGGATCCTAAGTGGTGTGGTGGAGATATTTGTGTCCAAGCATGTGCTGATGATCTGCAGGTGGCCTTCCATGCCATCCGAAATCTGGCACGTATTGCCCGTGGCACAGCCGTACTCCGTTGGACACAGGAAGGCTTCCAGCGCACAGGTACAGCTGATCCTAAAGGGACGACGCCTCGTAATCTTCTGGGTTTCAAAGATGGTACGGGTAATCCTGATACTACGAATGAAGCAGTAATGAACGAAGTGGTCTGGAACAATAGCAGTGACGGTCCTTCATGGTTGAGCGGCGGCACTTATATGGCAGTTCGCCGTGTACGTTTTCGAATTGAGGTCTGGGACCGTTCCTCTCTAAGCGATCAAGAAGCCACCTTCGGCCGTTATCGTCATAACGGAGCGCCTATCGGTGCAAAGGATGAATTCGATGATCTGAATCTTAAAGCCGCTGATGCTTCCGGGAAGCCTATTATCCCGCCGGATTCACACTCTGCCTTAGCACATGGTGACGGCACAGTTAAAATGCTGCGCCGCTCCTACTCCATTTCCAGCGGATTAGATGCCGCAACGGGTCAGCTCGATGCAGGATTATTATTCATTAGTTTTCAACGGGATTTAATGAAGCAATTTGTTGCGATCCAGCAGCGTCTCTCCAAGAGTGATCGGCTAAACGAATATATGACTCATACAGGCAGTGCGGTATTTGCCTGCTTCCCAGGTATTCGTAAAGGCGGCTACATCGGGGAAGCACTTTTAGGCTAAGTCAGCCCTTTTTCCAATCAAATTTTCCTGTCCATTATTGAAAGGGGATTATCCCGATGTACTCTCTTAATAAACGGCTGCTATCGAAGGCAGCCGGACTGATTCTGTTTAGCATCATATGTATACTGATGCTATCTAACCCGGCGGGGGCGGAGGGTGATGGCCCGGTCGACGAGCTGCTGCCGCCTGTCGGCAGCGCGCTCGTCGAAGCCGGCCAGAGCCGCTGGGACGCGGCCGCCGCCGATGTAGAAGCGTTCGCAGCGCTGTGGCGCACCGCGAACGCGAACACGCCGGACCCGGCACTTGCCGGTCCGGCTGCCGCCGTTGACGCCGCGCTTGCAGACGCGGCGGCGGCCCTTGCGGCGGGCGATGGTGCGCCCGCCAAAACGGCACTGTCCACGCTCGCAAGAAGCGTGGACGCGTATGTCACCGCCGCCACCGGCACGGACGGCGGTGACACCGGAGCCGCCGGCCAAGAGACGGCGGCGAAACTGTTGCCCGCAGCGGAGCGCACGCGGGATGCGGTGCGCAGCGCCGACTGGAACGCGGCAGCGGCAGCGTACCGCGACATCGTCAGCGGATGGAAGCCGGCAGAGCGCAACATCCGGGCCGATAATTCCGCCGTCTACAGCTTGCTGGAGACGAAGATTAGCCTGCTGCGCATCGCGCTGCAGGCAGAACCGCTCCGCGAGGAGTCGGCGAAATCAGAAGCCGAAGCCTTGTATCAGCTGCTTGCCGATTACAGTGAAGGCAAAGCAATAGATGCTGGAGATACTTCCGGTAAACCAGCATCTATTGAAGGATTGATCAGCCATCTCAACAAAGCTTCTTCCACTGCCAAAGCAGGAAACAGCGCAGAAGCAGCTAATATCATGGAGCAATTCATCGTAGATTGGCCTTCTGCTGAAGGACAAGTACAGATTGCATCTCCAGCGGTCTATACCAATATTGAGAACGAAAGTGCAGCAGTCACTGGCTACCTGCTCTCTAATCCACCTAAGCTAGATCAAGCCTTAAAGATCATGGATAATATGGTCACTGAGCTGACTCCTTTGGCTGGTGAGACAACCTATAACGCTTGGGATGCTGCGCTAATTCTTCTGCGTGAAGGACTGGAAGCGATCCTCGTATTGTCTGCCCTTCTTGCCTACCTGAAGCGTGATGGCAACACAAAAGCACAGAAATGGATTTGGTCTGGCGCAGCTGTAGGACTTGTAGCAAGTATCGCATTAGCCGTTATACTCACCTATACCATTTCCCGCGCAGCTTCTGGTGGAGCACGCGAGATGATTGAAGGCATCACAGGTCTTGTAGCCGTCATTATGATGCTTACCATTGGACGCTGGCTGCATAGTAAATCAAATACCGCAAATTGGAATAACTATGTTGGACGGCAAGTGGATGGAGCATTAGCAAAGGGCAATCTTTGGTCTTTGTCCTCCGTAGCAGCGCTTGCGATTTTACGTGAAGGAGCAGAAACCACCATTTTTTATGTAGGGATGGCCCCTTCCATTAAATTGTCTCAATTGCTGCTAGGGATCGGTAGTGCTCTAGTGATTCTAGGAATTGTAGGTTACGCAATTATTGCCTTAAGTGCGAAATTGCCGATTGCCGCCTTCTTCCGTACAGCTACACTTCTTATTTACTATTTAGTATTCCGCTTTCTTGGAGAGAGCATTCACTCCCTTCAAGTCGCAGGGAAACTACCCGCACATGTACAGGATGGGTTACCTTCTATTAGCTGGCTGGGGATGTATCCAACTTGGGAAACTTTAGTGCCTCAGCTGCTTGTCCTTGCATTTATTGTGTGGGAGATACTGCGCAATAGAGCACCAAAAGCGTCACAAACTGTATAGCTACAAAGAAAAACGGTTGTCATCTTTAACGATGATAACCGTTTTTTGTAGATTTTAAATGAAGCCGATCCTATGGCCTTTATATTAGAAATGAAACTAGATGATACCGGTCCGTCACGCCCGTTAGGTTACGCCGGTTTAGTCCGGTAATCTCTTGCAACTACAGTCTAATTTATGAAATGGATTCCATAGCAAGCTTTTTATTTGCGATGTAATTTACGGACGATATAATAGAATAAAAAGACTATATACAACACAAAAGCATCAAAGGGAGGCTGTTGTTCTCGAATGGCTAATATAAAAGAAATCGCCCGTATGGCTGGTGTTTCCGTGACAACGGTCTCGCGAGTACTCAATAATCATCCTTATGTAAGTGAAGCCAAAAGAACCATTGTCCTAAATACCATTGAAAAATTAAACTACACGCGTAATATGAACGCCGTACATCTAATTACCGGCCGTACCCAAGCCATTGCGGTTATTATCCCTAACATCAACCTTTTTTATTTCTCTGTAATTATTGGAGGCTTAGCCCAAGAAGCGCTGCTAGCGCATTACCGACTCATTCTGTGCCAGACCAATTATCGTCATGAAGAAGAGCTCAAGGTACTGGAGATGCTGCGCAACAAAGAAATTGACGGCGTGGTAATTGTATCTACGAGAATGAGCTCAGAAGTCATTGAAGAATATACAGCATATGGCCCGATAGTCATCTGCCAAGATAGAGGCGAATGCCGCTTCTCTTCCGTGTATATTGAGCATTATTCTGCTTTTCGTTCCGGCCTGCAGTACTTGAGTGACAAGGGGTACCAACAGATCGGTTACTGTGAAGGCAGGCAGCACGGCAGCAGTAGTTCCATCCGGCAAATTGCCTTTAGTGACTTTCTAGCCGCTACCGGACAGCCTTTTCATGAAGAATGGATGATGTATGACTGTATGAATGAAGAGGATGGCGGTCGTGTATTGCACCAACTGCTGAAAATGAAGAAGCGACCCAATGCCCTGATTATATCAGGCGATCATGTGGCAGCCGGTCTGATCATCGAAGCGTGGAAGAACGGAATCCGTATTCCTGAAGATCTGGCGGTCATCGGATTTGACGACCAGCCGATCGGACGAACTTTAGGTCTCACCACCATAGATAACCAGTTACCTGAAATGGGTGTTACAGCTTTTCGGATCATCTATAATCAGATCCAAAATAATGATAGTCATCCTGTACACCGTAAGCTTGAGTATCGCATTATTGAACGTTCTACGGTATAGCTCGATTCAGTTATTGTTCAAAAACGGTCCACCTCGCAGTCTTCTGTGAGTGGGCCGTTTTTATTTAAATAGAAGAGAGACTAATAATTCTCGCATATTATCCTTATTGTATTCATTTTTACCCCTTGCATCCGGTTAGATTTTGTTTTATTCTGAATATGAAAATAATTTTCTTATTTTAATAAATAATTTTAAAAATAATTTTAAAAAGCTACATTATAAGTCGAGGTGAATGGATGTCCCCAATTTTATATGCACTTGAGCATGAAAAGTCCAAGCTATCCCAAATGGAGCGCAAGCTGGCGGAACGGATCCTGTCTTCGCCAGGTGAAATCGTTCATATGGGCATCACAGAACTCGCAGAGCAATGCGGTATTAGTCCTGCTACTATCACACGTTTTTGTAAGGTTCTGCATTTTAAAGGCTTCCCAGATTTCAAAGTAAAGCTGGCAGCTGAAATTGCTCATAGCGATGCAGCGCCTCAGGATGGCGGTTCTTCTTATCAAGATATCGTTGCAGGTAATCCGCTTTCCGTTATTGTGGAAGCGATGCAAACGAACCACCTGACCTCCATTCGGGATACGACTTCACTCCTAGATCTGGAACGATTACAAGCAGCCGTTAATTTATTGTGCCAAGCAAGGCGAGTGGATCTTTACGGCATGGCAACTTCCTCCATTGTTGCACAGGATTTCTATCAGAAGCTGATCCGCATTGGCGTGAATTGCACCGCTTTCGCCGATTCCCATATGCAGATTACATCTGCCTCTTCGCTCTCTGAAGGCGATGTCGTATTCGCAGTATCGTATTCCGGGGAAACCCCAGAGACCATTGATGCTTTAACTTGTGCCAAAGCCAGCGGAGCAAGCACAATCGCTTTAACCTCTTACGGCAGCAGCCCCTTGGCAACTCTGGCTGATATTCCACTGTTCTCCTCTTCTCTGGAAAAAGGAATGCGCCGAGGAGATATGGCCTCACGAATTGCCCAGCTACACATCATTGATATTTTGTTTACTGGAATGGTCAGCACCCGTTTTGGGGATTTTATTCCTAGACTGGAGCAATCTTATTTGAATGTCCAACATTACCGAAACAAACGAGGAGGTCAATCTTAATGAATATTCTTAAGTTCAACAGTGATGAAGATTTTGTACAAACGGGTGCGAATCTAATTGCCAGCCTGCTTCAAAGCAATCCAAAAGCGGTGCTCGGTCTAGCGACCGGGAGTTCCCCAGTTGGTGTTTATGCCAAATTGGTTGAAATGCACCAAAAAGGACTTGTAAGCTTCTCGAAAGCTTCTTCCTTCAATCTTGATGAGTATGTCGGACTTCCTGTTGATCATCCGCAAAGCTATCGCAGTTTCATGAACGAGCAATTATTCAATCATATTGATATTGACCCAGGGCAGACACATATCCCTAACGGCAATGCTGCAGATATGGAAGCGGAGTGCCGCGCATACGACAAAATGCTGGAAGAGAACGGACCGGTTGACTTGCAGATCCTTGGGATTGGAAGCAACGGGCATATTGGTTTCAATGAACCAGATGCTAATCTGAGCAGCAAAACACATGTCGTTGATTTGCTTGAAGACACACTGGAAGCAAATGCCAGATTCTTCGACTCTTTGGACGATGTACCACGGCAAGCAGTCACTATGGGCATCGGCGACATTCTGAAAGCTCGCCAGATTCTATTGTTAGTACGTGGTGCCGGCAAAGCTGAAGCCATCCGGAATGCCGTTGAAGGTCCGATTACTACCCAGTGCCCTGCATCTTTACTGCAAAGCCATCCGAATGTAATTGTCCTTGTAGATGAAGGAGCAGGAAAATGGCTGAAATAAACGAAGCGCTAGGAAAATTACTGTTTGGTAAGGTGCTAACCCCCCAAGGATTAATTAAGCATGGCGTAATTGCAGTATCTGGTGAGCAGATTCATTATGCCGGCGAGGCAGCATGGCTTCCAGAGATTTACGCTCACTGGCCTGCTAGTGGTCAAGCTTCGGAAGACCTGCTTATCCCTGGATTTGTGGATGTGCATGTACATGGTGGAGCTGGCCACGACTTTATGTATAGTGATGCTGAATCTTTAAATACCATCACTAAATTTCACAGCTCCCAGGGAACAACTACCATGCTGGCTACAACTATGACTGCTTCTAAGCCAGCCATTGACCAAGTCTTTGCTGAAATAAACGCATATCGCGCCACTGAGATGCCATACACACAAATCGTGGGCATGCATTTGGAAGGACCGTTCATCAGCCCGAAATGGTCTGGAGCTCAGAATCCTGAGCATATTGTTCTGGCTAATATTGAGTGGCTGGAACAATGGGAGGATGATTATCCAGGCCTGATCCGGCAAGTCACATTGGCTCCGGAACGTGAAGGTGCACTAGAAGCTATCCTCTGGCTACGTAAGCATGGTATTACCGCGGCTCTTGGTCACACCGATGCTTCCTTTGAAGAGGTTATAGCTGCGGCAGATGCCGGATTAAATCAAGCCGTGCATATGTTTAATGCAATGACACCACTACATCACCGCAAGCCTGGAGCTGCTGGTTCTGTACTATTCGATAAACGCATACGTGCGGAGATCATCGCCGATGGCATACATGTTCATCCTGCAGCGATTTCTCTAGTGGCTAATCTAAAAAAAGATAACAATTTGTTATTGATTACAGACGCCATGTCTGCAACAGGTCTAAGTGATGGTGAATATACGATCGGTGATTTACCTGTGCTAGTTCAAGATGGCATCGCAACACTTAAAGATAACCCTGCCGCTTTGGCGGGTAGTACACTTACCATGATTCGTGGCTTCCGTTATCTCATACAGGAAGTAGGGCTCACCCTAGAAGAGGCCTCCCATGCTGCAAGCCTTACTCCGGCGATATCCATTGGAATGGAGCGTTCCATCGGTACCTTGGAAGCCGGAAAACGCGGTGATATCCTGCGTCTTGACGCTGAATTGAATTTGCGAGGCGTATGGATTGGCGGTCGCCCAATTACCATTTAATAAGGTGGCTATATAATAAAAAAGCAACAATTCTCGCCACAAAGGAGAGGACTGTTGCTTTTTTTGTTTATAAAATCGAACTATTGATTAATAATTACGCGTTGGAAAAATTCGCTCAACCATCGTTCGGAATTCATCCACAAAGCCCTTGATCGGATGACCCGCACGGGCCTCTTCTGCATAAACGTTAACACGCTCTACAAAGTCTGGGTTTGCTGATACATATACATCCTTAATTGTTGCATCATGTTTTTTAACTTCAGCAGCGATTTTCGCTTTAATTTCTTTAGTAACCGTATCTGTTTCTTTCATATTCATCGTGTTATTTGTATTGTTCATGTGAGTCGAATGAGTACCGTTCATGTGAGTTGAATTACTTCTATAATTCGTACCATGAGTACTATTGGTGTAGTTTGGAGTGATACTGCGAATACCCATTCCAGTCCCCAAACCATCTGTCATCCCTGATCCGGTTCCGGTTCCGGTAGAATTTCTAGTTCCCATGCCCATTCCATTACCAATGCCCATTCCCATATTGACATCACGTTTCGAACCGTTGCTATTCAGCAGAGGTCCATTATTATAAGTATGGGTTCTGGTCCCCGTTGTCCCAGTACCTGTACCTGTTCCCAGACTTCCCATTCCGGTTGTTCCATTTCTGTGAGTACCCATGCCAAGTGTTGCAGTTCCAGTGCTTGTTGTACCAGGGACGGTATTCACAGTGCCTTTCAGAGCTCCGTTCGTTCCATTCGTTACGGCCCCTGTATCATTCATTCCATCGCGCCCTATTTTCACTCTTCCCGACATTACTCCAGTCGGTCCATAATTGTGTGGAACTGTAGATGATTTGGCTCGATACGATGTAGTACCTTTGGCCCGAAGACCAGTAGTTGTATCATGTAACGTTACGGCGACATACGCATTTTTACCTGCAAGCATTACGTTCGCTGTACGAACTTCAGGCATAGCAGCAATACGATCAGCAAGCTCCTGACTGACCTCCATTTTAGTAATATTATGCGTACCCATTGTTCCTCCGCGTACGGAGTTTACACCGATACGTCCGTCATTTACCCCACGGACACTATTAGTTTGCACATTAGTCTTTTCTGCCGTGTTCGTCCCACACCCTGTAATACTCACCAAGCCTAGAAGTAATGCGGCTGAGACTGACATGCTGATCTTGGATCGCATCATGAATTCATCCTCCATCTCTAT
This sequence comes from Paenibacillus sp. FSL K6-2859, assembly GCF_038008265.1. Taxonomy (NCBI): domain Bacteria; kingdom Bacillati; phylum Bacillota; class Bacilli; order Caryophanales; family Paenibacillaceae; genus Paenibacillus; species Paenibacillus sp. FSL K6-2859. Next base: position 5,718,676 of record NZ_JBBOYU010000001.1, read on the forward strand.
TGTTGTATGTGTGCAGCGTAACAGTCGTTAGCATGACCTTCCGAAGAACAAGCTATCCTGAAAGGATTTGGAACTATGTCTGTTTACCGTCACCTGCGAAAGCACATCGGCGTATCTTATAAACAGTAAGCCGTATTTCAACGAAGTCGGTATTGCTCCGCAAAAGTCAGGAGGCACGTGCATGAAAGTTTTATTCACGTTTTATATACCGAGTGGCGGGGTGGAAACTTTAAATAAGCTGCGGTGCGAGAGTCTCCAGCGGAATGGGATCGAATGTCATGTTTTATATCTAATGCCTGGTTCAGGAAGCCAGAATAAGGCTAACTTTCCGGTCTTCATTTCCTCTTTAGATGAGGAGATTAAAGAAGTTCTTGAGACACATAACTATGATGCCATTATTGTTACATCCGATTATTTATTGCTTAAGCGTCTGCGCGAGCTCGGTTATGGCGGTATTTTGATATACGAATCTCAAGGACTTGGAAAACGGAGTCATGCGGAAGATCTAATCAAAGACGCTATCCCTTATTTCCGCTCCTACTGTAACGCAGTCTTAATCCCACCAACGGATCATTTACTGGAGCTGTTTATTGAAATCTGTCCATGGCTACATCGGTATGTCATTCCCAATATTGTTGATGTTCAGTCCTTTCAGCATATCCCTGCCGATCCTCCGGCTGATCCGGTCATCGCTTGGGTCGGGCGTCTGGAAAGCAACAAAAATTGGCGGGAATATTTGAAAATTGCCCATCAAATTCGCCTTCACAAACCAAACCTTCATCTATGGATGTTTCATGATCCTGAATTAGCCACAGAGGATCAAAAGCAGCTCTTCCAAGAAGAATTGCATAGGTTAGGTCTGAACGACCGTCTAAGTACCTTTACCAACATCCCTAACCATGTGATGCCGATTTATTATTCCTCCATAGCTAATTCTGGAGGGTTCCTGTTATCCACTTCTGTTACAGAGGGATTTGGATATGCCGTTGCGGAAGCCATTTGCTGTACTTGTCCCGTGCTTAGCACGGATTCCGACGGCGTTAGATCTTTTATTGTGCATAATATTTCAGGTAAATTTTATCCTCTTGGCAACATACAAACGGCCGTCAATGAAGGGCTAGAGCTAATGAACAATATATCACTGCGAAATGCACTCCGTCAGCAAGGAAGAATTTATATGGTTTCACGTTACGGTACGGAAAAATATGCGCAGTCTTTTCGTGAAATGATGAACTCCTTTGCCATCTTTTAACTGCAAAAGAACCTTCAAACCACTTTATGTGGATTTGAAGGTTCTTTATAATTTTGGGACATACTAAGATGGATTTCTTGATACAATCTCAAATAACATATTTTGAAATATTCGTGTACTTTTTTCCCAAGTGAACTCCTGTGAAACCTCTTCCCCCTTACGAGCCAATCGTTGCCGTAAAGACGGGTCTCTGATTAAGGTTATAATGTCATCTGCAAGCCGATTCTCAAATCGGTAGGACATTAAGCAGTTATGACCATGTGTACAATATTCCTTATTCCCGCCGGCGTAAACCGTAACGAGTGCTGCACCACAACGCATGGCCTCGATCCCTGGTAACGAACCTGTATCATACGTGCTCGAACTTACAAAAATATCGCTCTCACTATAGTGGAAACAAAGTTCTGTATCATTCGCTGGAGTTCTTATTTGGTAACGTTCGTCGTTCACTAGGGCTTGTAGCGTTGTAGATTCCGCTTGTTCTCCTGGAGGAGAAATTAAATATATTTCGACCTCTGGATGGTAGGCTTTAACCTTGTTTAATTGCTGAAGTAAATAATCCTGCTCACGGTGAGCTGAGAATCCGCCCTCTGGTTTTCGCATAATCGCGGAAATTACCAGCCTTTTATTACGATCACGGATTTTCGTATTTTTAAAAACAGGACCTACTCCGATCGGCACGATTCTCCCTTTAATCCCATGGTTCATCTGGACAATTCCTTGTTGCCAGTGTGATAGAACGAGTAGGTTAGGTGCAATATTATACGATGAAAAAGAACGGCTATTGTCAGGTAAAAAGGTAGGCTCATAACAAAGCGCCAATCGAACATGAATACCTTTCCCCTCTTCACTTGCCTGCTGTGATACCTCGACTGTGGTATAGAAGTTGGAGATAATCACATCTCCTGCAGGAAAATCGCTTGCTGCCAGTTCTCCTTCTTTTGCATAGATCAGTTTACATTTCATCTCGTATTCTACGACACCATCGCTGGGTAAGAGGATCGTCACTTCATGACCCATTTCTGTCAGACGATTAGCCAGCTCCGTGAGCATACGCTGCGCCCCGCCTCTAGTTAGAGTTAGAACAGGAAATATTAATTTCATTTCCCTCTCTCCTTTTGCAACAAGCGTGATAGAACCCGGCGATGTCTTGCTTGTACCTGCTCAATCTCCTTTTTCTGCTCCTCTTTGTGAATCACTGAGCCCATTTCATTATGAACTCGGTAATCAAGCAGCGGTTCCTCTATATAAGACCATGAATAATACGGCAAAATACGCAACCATAGATCATAATCTTGTGTATACAACAATTTCTCATTAAATTTCCCAACTGCACAGAAGATCCCCATATGGAGAAGAACAGTACTTCCATTTACCGGGCAGCCCAACATCATAGTCTCAATAAAATGGGCCCTGCTGTTAAAAATCATACTTATCGTCTCGGAAATCCGCTCACCCTGCTCGTTTATATAATAATAGGCAGTATAATTAAACAAAGTCCCTGTGCTCTTGAGCATTTGCATCTGGTGTTTGATTTTATTCGGATGAAATAGATCGTCAGCACTTAGCCAAGCAAAATAAGTTCCAGTAGCCACTTCTATCCCTTTGTTTAGTGCGGAGGCGGTTCCTCCATTGCTTTTTCGTATATAACTAATCTTATCTCTGAAGGGCTCAAGCTTCTCCATCCAAAGCGTAGATCCATCATCGATTACAATGATCTCTATGTTCGAATAACTTTGTTCCAAGACGCTTTGGATGGCGAGATCCACATATGGACAGTTATAAAAAGGAATGATCACCGACACTTTAGGTTCTTCACTCATGCGCTCACCTCCTTCACCTGAAGCTCGCTCTTTATACTGTTTTACAAGCTAATAAAGCATCTACCGGAGCATGGCCTTCACCATACGCCTCACGAAACGATGGATTTTGAGCATGATGAAAGCCTTTAAGTACAGTTACAGCATACCCCAGCTCCATAAAGTCCTCCGGCTCCCATCCGCTCCGATGCTTTTGATAATGTTCTCCTTGCAAGTGATAATGGTCCGTTCCCTCCTGCGGAAAAAAACCCCGAGGTGTAAACACGACTACACGATTATAGGCGATTCTCTCGGCCATCCCGAGTAATCTCTGTCCTTCCTTCCTTTCAAAATGTTCTATGGAATCGATAAAAGTGACTGCCGAGAACGTCTTAGGAAGAAATAATTTATCCATATGACTAGCATCCCCATGCACTGGAATGATGTGAGGTGATTTATATTCACGATGCAGCAGGTAAGGTCTGTGAATTTCTAGTCCCAGGACAACTGCGGCTTCATACCGTTCAAGCAGGGTACCGGTGCCGCTGCCGATATCCAGTATACTCTCACAGAATTTCAACTGCTCCAATAAGATTGGTAGAAAGTCATTCACTTCAATTTCCCGGTACATAACCTTCTTACCCCCCCATAGAAGAGATCAAGTGTTGGAGCGGACCCTTGTAGCGAGCGTTGGTTGCAGCTGCTTCTGCCATAATGACATCATAATACTTAAGCGTCCCCATCCCTTCATGATTACGGTAAGCGGTGAGTGACTGATTCAGCATCACAGGTGCATACCCGTTCAGAATCGCGCGATACCATAAATCATAGTCATGTGTATAGGGAAGTGATTCATTAAAAAACCCAATTGCTCCAAACACCTCTCGTTTGAACATGACCGTGCAGCCATTAATAGGGTTCCCCTGTAAAAAACAACGTAAATAATCGAGATGACTAGGAAACAATAGCGATGCGTTCATCTGAAGTAGTTGAGATTGAGCATTAATAAAATTGAAGTTGGTATAGGAGATGAACAGGTTGTTCTGCTCCATGAACAGCACCTGATTATTGATTTTATCTCGATAGAATAAGTCATCTGAGCTGAGCCAGGCCACATAGTCTCCGGTTGCATGCAAAATGCCGTGATTCAGTGCGGAGGCAGTCCCTCCGTTACTTTTTCCCAAATAATGAATTCGCGGAAAATACGGTCTAATCAGATCTGCATGAACTGTCGAGCCGTCATCGACGACGATGATCTCGTAAGGCTCCCAAGACTGTGAAAGCACACTTTGCAAGGCATGTTCTATATAAGGGCAGTTATAAAAAGGAATCACTACCGATACTTTCGGTCTCATAACATCCGTCCTTCCCAGTTCACGCGGCAATAGTCCAGAATATCTGTTAAGGACTGACTAAACTCAATTCCCGGCTTCCAGCCCAGTGAAGATACATTTTCTTCAGGTGTTGCAAAGGCATCTGAAGTTAATAGTTTATCCCCTGCCACTCCGTTAACCGGAATAGAGAGCGCAGCTTGCGCTGGTCCCCAGTCCATCGGAATTGAAGCACTGGAGCGGCTTATCAGCTGCTCCGCAATATCCCCAAGTTGCCGCTGTGTCCCTGAGTCAATTTGATATATGGTTCCATTAGTACCTTCGCGCAATATAAAATCATAAGCTCTTACAGCATCGCGTACATCCAAAAAATCACGTAATGCATAACGAGATGAAAGTTTAAAGGGAGGTATTCCTTCGCCTGCATGTACTTCACTACGAACAATATGCTGTGCCAATAAAGAGCAGAAACCAGTAGAAGGACCGGGACCGATTAGGTTACAGGGCTCAGCCAGCAGAACAGGCTGTTTAAACAGCGTCCCCCAAGCCAGAGACACCAGCTCTTCTATTGTTTTGCTAAGGCTATATGGGTGTGGGGGTCCTGCCACCACACCCGGTTTGAATTTAAGCCGTGAGCCTGCTACAAGAATTCGACTGGCAGGTAGACTTCGCATGGCTTCGAGCAAATACAACGTAGCCATCACATTCGTCTCCATAAAGAGCAAAGGGTTACGCCAAGACTCGGGCACCGAGTTGTTTCCTGCCAAATGAAGAACAGCCTCCGGCGTAGTTTCCTTGATCATCTCAGCTACGGCCTTCCGATTGCTTAAATCACAGTAATAAACCTTCACTCCTTCTGGAAACAAGGCGGAAGCCAGGGCACCCGCTGTCGATGGCGGACGCACCACAGCGGTAACCTCAGCACCTCCTGCCAAGAACAAATGAACGGCATGTCGACCGGTGAATCCGGCAGCCCCCGTAATCAGTAGTTTTTGACCTTTCATGGGGACATCTCTGACTGTTTCATCCAGTCAGCCAGCTCTTGCAGCATCAATGGGTACGAAGGCAACGGCAAATTAACATCCGTTCTTGTATTCACTAATGTTCGATCTTGAACATGTTCATCCTCAGGGATGATTTCCACATCCTCTTTATGAAAAGCAGCCTGAATATGCTGAAGCAGCTCATACTTACTCACCGGCTTCGGATGCGCTAAATGGATCAGCCCCGATACCGTGGAGTCCAGCAGCTTATCCATTGTCTTAGCTAATTGGAGTGTAGTGACTCCGTTCCACATCACCCTGCGGTATCCTGACACTTGACCACGCTGTGCCAGAAACCAATCCATCAAACCAATGCCGTCCGGGCGGATTTCCGGACCAATAATCGAAGTGCGGATCGTAAGATGTCCAGGTTGCCGCACCTCACCAAGACTTTTCGAAATCGCATAAGCAGAAGTTCCATCAGGAACATCCTCTTCTGTGTACCCCCCGCGTGTTCCTTCAAACACGCAGTCGGTACTGATATGAATAAGTCTTGCATGCACAACTTCCGCCATCCGCCACAAGTGATGAGGAAGAAAGCCATTCACGTGGTAAGCGCCAATTTTGTCACGTTCTGCGAATTGATTGAGTACCCCCATCGCATTAATGATGCAATGAGGGGAGACGATATGGACCAGCTTCTCTACTCCGGCTATATCGTTCGCATCTACATACAGCCCGCCAAGATCGCTCTTATCCCGGGTTGTATGGAAGACGTGATGCTTGCCCTGGCGGCGGAAATAATCCGCCAGCATATGCCCCGCCATACCGTTTCCACCAAGGATAAGCAGCTTCATTGCAGGAACCCTCCTCGAATCAAGATGCTTTTGATCTCTTCCTGATCCATTAGATTCGTCTCGGAGCTGAAGCTATTAAAAGAGACATGAGGATAAGCGCTATAATGTGCCTTTAACTCTGGCATGTTCAGTGTAGGGAGGATCACTAGATACTGTTCATCGTAGACAACGGTTGTTAAGCTTTCGAAATCGCTCATTAGAATCTCGTGTATTTTCTCCCCCGGACGAATTCCGGTCTCAATAATACTTACATTCGGCTCTCCTGAGGCCTCGATTAATACCTCAGCCAGGTCGATAATCCGGCAGGTAGGCATCGTCATGACAAAGATTTCTCCACCTAAGCTAACCTCAGAAGCTTTAAATAACAACGTAATCGCATCGCGCAGGGTAAAAAAGAAGCGGGTCATTTTCATATCGGTAATACGTACCTGTCCCTTGTCCTTGATCTGCTTCATGAACAAATGTACTACGCTGCCGTTCGTTCCGAGCACATTCCCTCCACGTACGGTTACAAAGCGGGTGTTTGAGCCAATTAGATTGGCATAGACGAACAATTTTTCCCCAATCGCTTTGGTCATTCCATAGAAGTTCGACGGGTTTGCAGCCTTATCCGTAGAAATGTAGATGGCTTTCTCAACACCATTCACAATGGCTGCTTCGATCACATTCTGAGTGCCTACAACATTGGTTTTGAGCGCTTCATAGGGCTGATCTTCACAGACCGGAACATGTTTGAGCGCCGCCAAATGGAAGATATAATCAACGCCGCGGCAGGCGGCGATCAGCGCATCCTTGTCACGGATATCGCCAATGATAAAGCTGAGACGTTGATCCTCGAACTCCCGGCTCATCGCCACCTGAGCGGACTCACTGCGGGAGAATACGATGATTTCCTTAGGATTTTGCGGCAGAAGTTGCCTAATCAGCTCATGCCCCCAGGAACCGGTGCCGCCTGTGACCACAATCCGTTTATTATTGAACATGCAGGTTCCCTCCAAGCAAAAATTTAACTACCTTTACCGAAACATCCGGAGTCAAGTACCCTTCCGGAGCTTCCCAATCCCGACGAAGTGCCGTCATCAGCTTGACGCTACGTAGAATACTTTTCTGGTCTACACCTGATACCACATTACTTCCGCAATCCACCGTTTCTGGACGCTCCGTTGTTCTGCGAATCGTAACGGTTGGTACTTTCATCAAGCAGCATTCCTCCTGTACAGTCCCACTATCGGTAATGGCACATAAGGCATGCTGTTCCAAATAAACAAAATCAAAAAATCCGAAGGGCTCATGAAATTCAACGAGAGGATTCATTGGAAGAGAAAATTGCTCGGTTAGTTTGGAGCGAGTGCGAGGATGAATGCTGCATATTAAACGAATTCCAAAATGCTCAGCCACTGCGTTAAGACCTGACATAATTTGTACAAGGGACTCTGGATCATCTACATTCTCTGCACGATGTGCTGTGACTAGGAAATACTGCCCTGAGGTAAGATTCAGCTGCTCCAGAATGCTGCTGGCCTGGATTTTTGCTCCAAAATGAGTCATGACCTCATGAATCGGATTTCCTGTTAACACAATACGTCTGCTTGGGAAGCCTTCGCTGATTAGATGTCTTTTGCTCTGCTGTGTATATGGCATATTAATGGTCGAAACGGCATCTATGACACGGCGGTTTTTCTCTTCGGGCACTTTTAGGTCATAGCAGCGGTTGCCTGCCTCCATATGCACCACCGGAATACCCATTCGTTCCGCCAAAATCGCGCATAACGCGCTATTCGTATCCCCCAGAAGCAAGACACGGTCTGGCTGTTCTTTCTGTAAAATGCTCTCTAGCCCTCCGAACATGGCGGCAAGCTGGCCGCCGAGTCCTGCTTGCTTATCCTGCAGCACATAATCCGGTGCCCGCAGTCCCAGCTCTGCAAAGAAAATGCCGCTGAGACTGGCGGTGAAGTTCTGGCCGGTATGCACCAGGATGTGCCGCTCAGCATGTTCGTCGAGAAGCGGAATGATAACACTGAGGCGGATGATTTCAGGCCTCGTGCCTAAAATCGTCATGATCTTCATGAGTTCACTCCCCTGCCTGTTTGATGATGGTCTGACTTGACTCAGTCGGGTGGACTGAGCGGTTAAAGGGATGGGGCAATTAACGGGCTGGATTCGCAGCATTATGGGTCATTTTTGCCTTCCTTTTCGCTCATCTGGCTGGATTCGCGGCATTCGAGGGCATTTTTGCCTTCCTTTTCGCCCATCTGGCCGAATTCTCGGCATTCGAGGGCATTTTTGCCTTCCTTTTCGCTCATCTGGCCGAATTCGCGGCATTCGAGGGCATTTTTGCTTCTCTTTTCGCCCATCTGGCCGAATTCGCGGCATTCGAGGGCATTTTTGCCTCTCTTTCGCTCATCTGGCCGAATTCGGGCATTCGAGGGTATAAATGCCCCGCTTTTCGCTCATCTGGCCGAATTCGGGCATTCGAGGGTATAAATGCCCCGCTTTTCGCTCATCTGGCCGAATTCGCGGCAATCGATGGCTTAAATGCCCCGCTTTTCGCTCCGCCAGCCACCTCCGCGGCAATCGAGGCATTTACGCTGCGCGCCGCCGCCCACCCCGGCGGGCCCGGCGGCGCTTGCCCCCGGCGGTGCTCCGCCGCCGGGCAGAACCCTTACGCCGCTTGCGAGCAACGCGGCGCAAAACCAACGGGCGCCCGCTTCGGCGGCGCGCCCGGGCTTTGCCGCGTCGCTTGCGGGCGACGCGGCTCGGCAGGGCCTTGCTTCGCGGCAAAGCCGGCGACGCAGCGGGCAATTCAGGCAGGACAGCGGGTGGTTCCACCACGCTGTCGGCCTCGCGCACCGGTGGTGCGCTGCAGTAGCGGAGGCTCCACATCTCCGCAAGACCCTGCAGGCGGCTCCGATAAGCCGCCGGACCATAAACGGCGTCGACGCGCTCCCGCGCTTGGGCACCTATGGTTATCGCCAGTCCCGGCTGCGCCAGCATGACGTTGACTCTTTCGGCCAGCGCGGAAATGTCCGACGCGGGCACGAGATTATCGCCGCAGCCTGCTGCGTGCAGGATTTCCCGCAAGCCTCCGGAATCGTAAGCAACCACGGGCTTTCCAAACGCCATTCCTTCCAAAGCGGTCATTCCGAAGCCTTCGCGGATCAAGCTGGGAACAACCAGCACATCCATAGCGCAATAAGCAGATGGAAGGCATTCGGCATAACCAACAAATTTAAATCGGGTATACAGACCCTCAAGTTTTACCTTACGGACACAGCGATCATAGTAGCTTTTGTCACCAGCTGAACCTATGACAACAAATTTCGCACTAGGATGGACCGCGTACACAAGCACAGCCATTTTCACAAAATGTTCCAATCCTTTTTCCTTATTAATAAAGGAAGAAATATAACCGACCAGCTGCTCCTGCGGTTTAATCTTTAGCTCTCGCCGTCGTTCGCCCCGAAGCTTGCTCCAAGCCTCAATCATCATCTCTTTGTCATTCCAAGAAGGGGGAAGCTGAATTACTTTCTCCGCTCTCACTTCCTCTGGAAAGCAAGCTGCTGCCGTCTGTGAAATAGCCAGAATCTCATCACTATTCCGATGAATCAGCCCTACACTAATGGGTGTATATTCATTGTCTGTTATCGTCTCTGATATTTTCCATACCACCGGAATGCCCAGTGACTTGGCAGCCATTGCTGGCAAAGCATGGACACAGGTACTTGTAATAATAAACGCCGGGCGCAGAGAGGTCAGCCAGTCTGTTAACTCGTGATACTCCCTGCTTTCCTGGAATTTACGAGCATCTGCCTCGAGCCCTGCATAAGGAGTGTACATTCCATATAAAAGTGGAATCGAGAGCAACTGTACACTTATCCCGAAGCTTCTAGCCTGAGCAGTCAGCTTGCCGTCCTGTGGTGCAACGAGAATACAATTAAAGTACGGAGAAAGCTCCTGAGCGAAGAACAACAACAGCTTCTCCGCTCCGGTAATACTGCGTGTATTAGATACATGTGAAAAGAGGACGATTGTAGCTTTATCAGCCATGGCGTTTCGGCGCTCCCTAACGAGGGCCTGGAGCAGCCATTCACCTCCCTAAAAGTTTTACGAAGCGTTGCTCACGTTTCTTACTTCGCAGTAAAACTCACTTCGAAAGCATCAGCTTCTTTTCATCAGGTTACAGGCATACGCTGAGGTCCGGTTCTACAGTATATCGAGGAAAAACAGATGCCGGCACGACACCTGTCCCCTGCTAAGCGCACATTTCTATATCCAGTTTAGGCCTAAGTCTAGCCGTAGATTACTGTTAGCATCTGGTGAATACGTTTTGCGTAAGTGTGATCCTTGAGCGTCCGTTCAAAAGCCCGCAGCGCGATTGCCCGGCGTTCCTCCTCATGGGTTAAGTAATAACGGATCTTATCCATCATTTCCTGAGGGCTCGCAAAGGTCTCAATTTCTTCACCAGGCTTGTAGAAAGATCCCATATCATCTCTGGCATCTACTAATTGCAACGTGCCCGTTGCTGCAATTTCAAAAGTACGCGGATTAGGAGAAACAGCAGGAATCGAAAGCGTATTGTTATTAACTACTTCATCAATGTGTGAGCGGTGGAGGTTAATGACGATTTTAGAGCCGCTGTAAGCTACTGACGTCTCTTGCGGGGACATCCATTTACCAATTTCAATACGGTCACCGTAGAGCGGAGCCTCAGGCAGACGATCCCACCAGATTCCGTTAATCACCGTGTTATAGTTCATCAAATCAGGAAGAATCTCACGGAAGAAGTTTACCCGGTTCCAATAGGCGGAGCCAATAAAGCTAACTTCCCGATTCACTGGCGAACGTGTTGTAGTAGGACGGTAATGCTCCAGGTGAGCAGCAAAGGGGAGATAATGGACCTCTGGGCAACCAAGTCCCCGATAGAAATCAATACAATTACGTTCAAGGGTGAATACAAAATCGTAGTGTGCCACAATCTTGATCGTAAAGTCAGTATAATAAGGATCATCTGTAAGCCAAATAGCGGTCCGGATGCCACTTGCACGAATAGCATCAATTTGTTCAAGAGGTAAATCCATACCGTCTAGCACCAATACCAGATCCGGTCTTTGCGCTGCAGCCAGCTCTACTAGATTTTGACGCACATCCGTAATTGTGACTTGAGCTGTTAATTTTTGTAATGCGCAAAGAACCGCATCATCTAAAGGAGAGTAAGGGTAGCCTTTGCCAGAAGCGACATACATGACATGAATATTCCGTACAGGAAATACTTCTTCTGGCCGACCATTCAGGATCGCAAGGCGCCCCCGTAAATAGCCTTCATCATAACCACCCTTGAAACCACTCAGACGACCACGCAGCTTTTCTTCCTCCGGAGGTGTCAGAGGTAATGGGGGTGTAGGCATAATAAATTCATTATTGTTCATAATCCTCGCTCCTTTATCCCTTTATAGATTTCATACACGTGAAGCAATCACATTCAGCAAATGAGGCAAACGAGCAGTGAATGTATGGTTTCGCATGGTAGTCTGTAATCCCCGTAAAGCATAGATTCGCCGCTCTTTTTCATGCTTCAGATAGTACTCAATCTTCTGCTGCAGTTCCTTAGCGGAGCCAAAAGTATCCAGATCATAACCAGGCCGATAATAATTGCCCAAATCCTCACGAACATCCGTAAGCTGCATAGTACCGCAGGCGCTGATCTCATAGGTGCGCGGATTAATAGAACGAGAAGGAAGGCGGTAGCTATTCCGGTTATCCTGACCCTCTTCCCACGGGCGGTGAATATTAATGACTATTTTTGCACCACTGTAGTAATTCGCTGTCTCCTCAGGCGGGATAAAGCCATTGCTGATAAAAGGTGTAAGTTGATCATAGGTTGCGAGGCGTTCCCAGAATCCCCCAGCGATAAGCACTTTCTTCCCCTTAAGATAAGGTGCCAGTTCGTCGAACAGCTCTGTCCGATTACGAAATGCATTACCAATAAATACAATGTCATACTGGTATTGCGGGCCGGTACGCCGTGGGTAGAACATCTTTGGATTGACACATAGTGGCAAATAATGAACCGATGACACCCCAAGGGATTGATAGAACTCTACACAACCCAGCTCATGTGTAAATACGTGATCATAATGCCTGCAAATGACTGAAGTGTCCTCTGTAAAATAAGGATCATCCACAAACCAAATGGCGGCTTTGATGCCTAGCTTTCTTATCTCCGAAATCTGTTCTAAATGATTTTCCGGGAATACATGAAGCCCATTCATCACTAGCACTGCCCCAGGCATTTCCCGTGCCGCGGTTTCCAGCATCGTTTCAGGAGTACTTATTACAAGCTCACTTACAAGCTGCTGCAGCGCCTCCGTTACGCCAGTGTCGATCGCCTGAAATCCCTGAGGAACATACATTAACTTAAATGGTCGGCAGGCTTCGACCCCTGGAGTATTCAGACGCTGCACAGCCTCACACATGCCAAGACGATATCCTTCGTGATAACCGTCGCGATATTCTCGCGGATGCTTGTGTTTTTTTCTCTTTCTCGCTTTCACGGCCTTCACCCTGCCCCGTCGTATTCTCAAGACAGTATAACTATATGCGGAGTCAGCACCCGCCTCATGGACATCTGTCTTTACTAGAACTAAATTGGCAGATGTCCCCTGTCTTTTGCCCGGCTTGCCCGAACCTTAGATGATTTCATCCACTCACAGGATGCTGGTATACTATAAGAGGCTGTTTAAAAAGTCCGCTTTTGATCACAAAGTATCCCAAGAAGATTACTCGACATCGAATATTGAATTCAGGCGAAACTTCCGGTGCTCACGTAGCTTCCACTACGCTCCACTCCTCAGTTTCTATCTTCTTTCAATCTTCTCGGTGCTGAAGACCGTACTTTTTGAACACGTACTACAAAGGTCTAGCTTGAGACTTACATCTCGTCAGATCTGAGCGGAAATGATTATCTATGGCATTCACAAGGGGGAGACTATGAATAACACCACGTTGTACTTGCGCCATGCAGAACTGCTTCGTGATCAGGTTCCATCATTCCAAACCTATCCATTTCATCTGCCGGCCGTAAGAACACTGGATCGGCTTATTTTTCAAAAGCCAGTAACCTTTCTTGTCGGGGAGAATGGCACAGGGAAATCTACCTTGCTAGAGGGAATTGCTGCTGCGTGGGGCTTTAACCCTGAAGGCGGAACACTTAACTTCTCTTTTAACACTCGTTCCTCGCATTCGAGTCTCTATGAGTATTTTAGAATTGCTAGAGGGGTTAGACGTCCAAAGGATGGTTTTTTTCTACGCGCGGAGAGCTATTATAATGTGGCTTCCTACAATGATGAATTAGATGAACAGCCTAGTTTTGGTCCACCAATCAAGAACTCCTATGGAGGCAAGTCTCTGCATGAGCAGTCTCACGGAGAGTCTTTTTTCGCAGCGTTCGTTCATCGTTTTGGAGGGCGTGGTCTTTATATCCTCGATGAACCTGAAGCGGCTCTGTCTCCTCTGCGGCAAATGTCTCTGCTGGTGCGTATGCATGAGCTAGTCGGGCAGGATTCACAGTTTATTATCGCGACCCATTCTCCCATTCTGATGTCCTATCCGGGAGCTGAGATTTTTCTCCTAGAAGGTGAGGGCATTCGGTCCGTCGCCTTAGAAGAAACAGAGCACTACACCGTGACCAAAGCATTTATGAATGACCGGCAGGGCATGTTACGCGAGCTATTGGAGGATGAATAAAAACAGCAAGTCTCCATAATCGGAAACTTGCTGTTTGAGTTGTTCCTTCTATTAACGTCTTACCATTCCCACTACCTTGTGTACAATCCATCCGAACATGACTACAACCATCATATCGAAGCACACATTAAACAAGAATAAATGCTTACCGATGTCCGCCCTTCCGTCCCCAAGAATCGGAACCAAGAAAGAGAAAATCCCTATCAGTCCCAATAACATCAGCAGTTCACCAGCAACTCTTCCCCGAACATCCCGGCTACGGAAATATTGGAACAACGCCCCGGCAAAATACACCAGATAGAATATAGTGAGAAATCCGAGCGTATGCGGAATATGCTTGTTCTTGAATTCGCTCCACCCGCTATAAGCGTACGATAATGCACCTGCTGCCTTATTTTCACTCTTCTCATAGTTCCCTAGGTAATAAGGACGAATCGCCATACTGTTACTCGCAGCATATTCCATATTATCTATTAACCGTCCTGGATGTTTTAAGTAGAAGAACAATACATCCTTATGGGATACCCGGTCGTAGAAATCCGGTACCAGCGAAGGATCATCCTGTTTGATTACTGTATCGGTCTGAAAATAATTCGTGCCCGCAAGAACCTCCAACCGCTCCGGCAATCCGAGATCCTGCAAATCTCCCTTCACATCCGGTGATTCATTTAATATCCCAAAAAACACGGTCTGATACAGGTTAATATGCTTCAGCTCTTTCGGCGCCGTCACGTACATAACGATGGATACCAGAAATATGGCAATCGAAAAGCGTAAGGCGAGCTTTCTCCATTTTCGCTCACTATCAAGTGTCATAAACCGCAGGAAGATCAGCGCAAAGGCAATTCCAATCGGCGCATTCTGAATTTTGGAGGTGACCAAAAAGAGAATCGCAATAAAAAATAAGGTTAACCCCTTAGTCGTAGGCTTTTCTTGGCTTGTTAATCTTAACCCCAGCGCAAAGGTCAACAGCATAAACACCATCGACACCGGTTCTCCGAATAAGGAGTTAAAGTATGCCAAATACCCAATATCAAAAAATACAAATAATATAGCTGCACCTAGCAGCAGGCCAGTAACATAAGAGCCGCGAGCATTGTACTTCACCAGCAGCCAGGTCGCCACCAGTAAAAGAAGACCGTAGACTGCACCAAGCAATCTAACATCAAAAAAGCTGCCATGGATGAGCCCGCCGATCAACCTCGGTACAAGCACAATCAAAATCTGTGAAGAAGGATAGAAGCCCCTAAACAAATTCTCATACGCAAAACGAGAATGGCTAAAATTAAAAAACTGGTCGGTATACGATGCTGCAGTATCATAGTAGTTCAGACCGATGGTATTCATCATACGCAGGAAATCTCCATTATCAGCAACCCCAATAAAAGGTCCTACGAATAGCAGATAAATAATGACACCGCAGCCGGCAAGGCTTACGAGATACTCCGGTTTCCAGAACTTTTTCATGATTCCCCCTATCTCTGTGGTAACAGCTTCACATATTCGTCGGACAAATTCATTAGCTTTAATACATACTCATAATCGCTCTGATATTTCGAGAAGTCCGTTACCGGCTTGAGCGTATCCAGCGACACAGCTTCACCATCTGCAAATCCTTTTCCAGGGACATAGAGAATGTCATCATTAAAGAAGGAACCGGAAGGCAAATAATACCTCATCCCTAACACATTACGATCAATGTTGAGCAGGTCATGACCAAAGGCTGTATAACCTTCTTGTTGTAGTGAAACGCCCATTAAATTAGCTATCGTAGGAAGGATATCCAGTTGTCCTCCCGTACGCTCTACTACCTTCCCTTGCTCCATTCCCGGTACACGCACAATGAGTGGAATATTAAAGCGGCTGATCCGGGAATCGTATGGAATACCAAGTGCACTTTCCACTTGCTCTGGTGGAACATCCTGAGGCTGTAGGCCAAAGTGGTCGCCATACATGACCAGAACCGTGTTATCCCACATTCCATTTTCCTTCAAACCTTCTATTAAAGTACCTATGGCATAATCAGTATAGTTAATAGCCGTCAAATAGTCACCTAACATCGTGTCTTTCATGTCATCAGGTACAGTGATTTTCTTAAAAGAATCTGGAACTTTGAACGGATGATGACTGGATGCGGTCACCATCTGTGCGTAGAAAGGGGTTCCTTTCTTCTTCAGCTCTGCCAATTTCTCGACACCCGTCATATACAGCTGTTCATCGGAAGCACCAAACGCATTAAAATGATCATTCGTAAAATAATCCTTGTCATAATAGCCGTTAAACCCAAGCGCCGGGTATAACTCATTCCGATTCCAAAAGCCTACTTTATTCACATGAAAGGTGTACGCCTCATACCCTTTATCCCTTAGCAGTCGCGGTAAGCTTGGCAGTTCTCTGTCCCCGAATCCGGTAGACATGGCCAAAGTACCCATCGGATAAATAGACGTATTGCTCATGAATTCAGCGTCAGACGTATTCCCTGGTCCAATCTGCTGATAGACATGCGGGAAATAAAAGCCCTCATCCGCTAGCTTATTCATGACTGGCGTCAGTTCCTGACCATCCAGGGATTGATGCAGCGGGAAATTCTGAAAAGCTTCCAATTGCAGCACAATTACATTTTTACCCTTTTGTGAGCCAAAATAATCAGGAGTCGTACCCGCTGGCTTGTCACTATATGGATAGGAAGATTGCAGCGCGTCAACCTTCGCAATCGTATCCTTAATATCACCCGTTCCAATGAGATTGTTATCTTCATTAATCTTAATCGCTGCAACGACTTCATAATTTAGAAATCCGGCAGTTTCTGCCTGCACAAGCTCATTTGTAATCCCCCGTGCAGAGTGGACAGAATATGCCGATAAAGAAAAACCTCCAATAATGGATACCAGAATCACCACCACATGCACGAATCCTGTCTTCCGGGAACTAAAGCGTTCACGCGGGTAGGTCTTTCCTTGTTTCCATCTGCGAATCAAACCATAGATAGCGAAGAGGACAAAATCCGCGAAGAATAAGTAATCAATACTCTTTATGGTAGATTCTACGCTTGCCTTCACTTGAAATACCTGATTGATTTCAGATAAGGCCAGATAGGTTGGAACAGAACCAAAGTGATTAAAATATACAGCGGCTGCGAACAGCAACAGCGATAAAAAGCCGTTAAATATCCAATAGAGGGTTGTTCTCACCCTAGAAGGCGTAATCACCGTTAAAATCCCCATAATCAAAAGGACTGGCGCTACATCCGCTGCAATCCATTCCCAAGCAATTCTATCAAAGAACAACACTCTCAGAAGCAACAGCTTTAACCATAACAATATAACAACGATAAAAAAATGGGCACGATCCGGCCCTTGCTTTTTCACTTATAATCCCCTCTTACATGTTCATTTGTTCGAAATATCAAATCTATTCTAGTAATTTGTAAAATATCAGGTTGTTCTAGTATAACAATACTTACTTTTTTTATCAAAATGGTAGAATTATCTTCCACTCAAAAAAAAAGAGATGCCCCGCTGCCCTTTCGGCATTGGAATATCCCTGTTAACTATGAGTTGATCAATCTTCAGACGATTGAAGTAGACTTAAGCAATCTTTTAATAGAACGGTTCGCTTCATTTAACACAACTTCCTTATCTACAGTCTTCAGCAGACCTCTTTCCATCACGATCTCCCCGTCGATAATCGTAGTTTCCACATCAGCCCGGGCAGCAGAATATACAATTCTAGAGATGGGATCTACGTCGTAGGAGGGGAAGGTATGGAAATTGAAGAGATTCAGAAGCACTAGGTCTGCTTTTTTACCCACCTCGATACTGCCGATCTTATCCTCCATCCCTACCGCTTTTGCCCCACCTATAGTTGCCATACGAAATACACTGCGGGCATCCATTGTCGTAGGTCCATGTTGAGGCTTCTGAATAATTGCCGCGAGCCGCATTTCATTAAACATATCCAGATTATTATTGCACGGTGCACCGTCAGCACCCAGACTTAGTGACACCTGCTCATGGAGCATCCCCGGTGTATCAGCAATTCCGGAGGCTAGTTTCAGATTTGAGCCAGGGCAATGACTTACATGAACTCCACGATCCCGCAATATGCGCCGCTCCTCGGCATCCAGCCATACACAGTGCGCCAGTATTAAGCGCTCATTAGCTAATCCTAGATGATCCAGGTAGACGATGTTACGCATCCCAGTCATCGCCTGCACAATCTCAATCTCCCCTAAATTCTCAGAAGCATGGGTGTGCACCTTCACATCATACCTTGCGGAGAGATCTCGTACCTCGGTTAACAAGGGTTCGGTGCAGGATATTACAAAACGCGGAGAGAACGCATATTGAATCCGTCCATGGCCATAGCCATTCCATTTTTCAAGCAAATCCACACTTTCCTGTAAAGAAGAAGCGGTATCCTCCTGCAGTGCTTCAGGCACATCTCCTCCTTTTTGATCCATCATTACCTTACCGGACAAAGCACGTATTCCACTTTTAGCAATGGCCTGAAAAGCATAGTCCGTATGGTGAACAGTCTCCATATCAACAATCGTAGTGGTTCCGCTGGAAATCAGTTCTCCTATACCGAGCATCGCCGAATAATAAAGGGATTCCTCATCATGCGCTGCCTCTAACGGCCAAATCCGTTTACGCAGCCAGTCCATAAGCTCCAGATCATCTCCCTTCCCACGGAATAACGTCTGGCATAAATGAATATGCGTCTGAACAAAACCGGGAATTAACGTACGGTTCGTGGCATCGATGACCTTTTCGTCTCCCTGCGGGATCAGACCAATGCCGATTTCTACGATGATATCATCCTTAATTCGAACATCCCCGACAATAATTTCCTCCTGTCTGTTCATTGTAATGATCTCAGCATTTTTGATCAGAATGTTCCCCATTGTCCTTATCCCCCTCATTGTTCATTCGTTTGCCGTTTCACGGTGTAACACAAAAAGGCCACAAAAATATGCCGTAGCATATTTTCGTAGCCAGAAATTTACGGTTTCCGGTAGAGACCCTTAAACCAATTATTAAGGATATACGAAAAAAAGGACTATTCATTTGTACGTTGAATAATCCAATAGTAATTGAAAGACAACTCTAATGTCAATATATATAACATAAATACAAATTTATTTTTGTGAAATGATCATACTTCACCTTAATACGTCACTTTTCATAACACAATTATTCTTCTCCAAAGAGTCCACCCTCAAATAGCTCCCCATTAAACAAATCAGCTTGAGGTTCAACCTCCAGTCCATCTTCGGTATCCAATTGTATATTTAACTCTCCGGCTGCCTTTTGTCCAACCCATTTAATAGCACTACTACCTTTAGGAATATTTAGAATAACTTCTTCATCCTTTTCCCCACTCCAAATAGTGGTTAATTGCTGATCTGCTGTAGTCTGAATTAACTTAAATTTTCCGCGTTTGTTATTACCCTGTATTTTTATTTTCAATGAAATATCTTCTTGGGAATTCATTCGCCAGACCGTATACACCCCAGAAAATCCACTGTATTGAATAATAGCGTGTTCCTCGTTGATTTCCCCCTTTTTATTTGAAAATGTAAAACTGTCCCCAACCTCCAATAATCTGTTCTCATTATTAAACACATTCTCTTGTTTACTCGCAAAACCTCCACAACCGCCCAACCATAAAATCGCACATGCAATAACCATTAACTTAACCGAACGGTTCAATTACAAATCACTCCTTTTAAAATCCAAGGGTTCCAGCTGTTTAACAAACTATGGCGATATAATCTCATATTAAATAAATTTATATCTTGGGAGACATAGCTAATTTTCCCACGAAGTGCTTCGACGTCTATTTCTAATATATTTATTTCATTACAACTAATATGATCTCTCAAGTCTGTAAAAACCCAATAATAATTTAACTAACGTACTTTTTCCGTCAAGGATTTGCGGGAATGCAACATCGTCTAACATTTCACCTTGCATATCAAAATACTCGTATATTCGATCAAATACAACCTTACAATTAATTACATATTAATCCAGTTAGAAATATCATATATTGCTTATTTTTCAAATTAAAACACAAAAAAACCTCTATTTCAGAGGCCTCTTACATGTCACTCACGCAATCTTTATTCTGGAAAGTAATGATCTCTTACATATTCAGCACGAAATTAATAACAGTTCATAGATAATTTGATTTTCCTAGTTATCCATTAGATTGCATTCCTGCTAACACTTCAGTGGCAGGATCAGTAGAGTGATCTCGTATCCTTACACCACTTTTATATCAATTCACCATCTCAAACCCTCAGCACCTTCTCGAATACTGGAAAGTTCGCCGTACGGTTCGGAAAACCCACTTCACCTCTATGGTCATAACCAAGGCGAGGATAGATTTCCAATGCTCTAGTATTCTTCGCATAAGTATCCAGCCGAATACTTGTGTAACCATTACGCGCTGCGTAATCCTCCGCAAAAGCAATTAGTCTAGTTGCAATCCCTTTTCCCTGAATATGTGGATGAACTGCTAAACGATGCATAATCAGATGTGGCCCTTGATTTTGCTTCCACTCGATCTTCTTATATTCCTCAGAAGCATTCTCATCCAGTACAAGAATACCCGCGATAGTTTGATCTTCTTCACATACATATAAGGTACCCTGTGCGATATCCAGTTCGATAATCTCTTTATTCGGATAGCTCTCATCCCACTGGTCGCTTCCAGCGGCCTGCATAACTTGTACACATTTTGAGATCAATTCCATGATCTCTTCGATCTCATCCTGTCTAGCTTTTCTAATTCCATTTCCTACTTGCATCCTGCTATCCCCTCTTTCTTATCGACATCTGAAAACCTCTGAATAGATTCTCGTTTTAGAAGTCTATCATATTCGGAGACAAATTCCGATAGTAGGATGATTCCAGAGAGGATGCAATCCCTCTAAGCTGAGGGACACGAAAGATCAGAATAACGCGTCATAGATTAGATCTCCGGGTCCCTTCCTCTTAACTTACCTGCCGCTGCTCAGTTAAACTCCAGCTTATGCCCGTCCTCGAAGCCCTTGGCGAAACCGGCATCGAACCCCACGTTGTATGCTTCGGTGTAGCCCTGCTGAAAGGCGTCTGCCGGCGGCGTTTCCGGCGAAACGCCAAGATCCGTGGGGAGCGGAATGACCTGTGGAGCAGGTGGAGCCTCGATAACCGGCACTACATGAACTGGTGCTTGTATAACCCTCACCTTTCGAACAAGCTTGCGGCGAAGTCTTCTTTTCTTTCGTACCAAAAGACCCTTCTTCGTCTTTCCATAACGAACGATTTTCCGAGAAAGTCCTCTGCGGGGTTTGCGGGCTAGACCTCTACGCATTTTCGTTTTCCGCGAGAGCAGTAGTGTGCGTCTGCGGGTTCTGCCTGAACGTAATGTTCTAAGGCTCTTTTTCTTCATGCCTCTATTCCTCCTGTGCTCCATGATCTCTGGAGGTTCCTACGGCGTATGCCTTGCTCAGCCATGGCGCAGCAGGAATTCCCCGTTTCGGTTGATGCAGTGAAATCCCGGACATCATCCGGCACATCGCGCTCTGATACCCACTTAAGATTCTGATATTGTCGCTCAATTTGCGGGCCGTCAGCTCAGATTGCCCCGTCAATTCGGCGATGCTCTCCAAGATGGCCGCCAAAGCAGCCTGACTGCGCGAAATGGAGCGGATCATCTCCAGCTTGACGGCATGTTCAGAGAGACGGTCCCCGCTCATTTGCTGTCTTCTCCAAAACTGAACCCATCACCTGACATGTCTCCAAAACCTTCCCCGCCACCATCATCTTCCCCACTGCCCAGCACTGCTTTTAAATTGCTGTAGAGTCCATTCTCCAATTTAGTCAGCCCTTCGACCATCTCCACGATAACTTCGTGAATGGAGAGAGATTCCTTTAGCTGCTCTTCATGAGATTCGAAAGCTCTAGCGTGGATATGATGTTGTGCCCACTGTTTTACCTTTTCAGCTTCAACCGCCTTAGCTTCCAGAATCATTGCAATGTTCCACTGGATAGTGGCGGTCGACTCCAGCATTTGCAGATAAGCCTTTTCTCTGCTCATCATCCGCCTCCTGCTCCTATAGCGTTACTCTTCTTCTTGGCCGTTCAATTCCTTAATTACTCTGCCTACCCCTTCAGCCATCGCTTCTTCCAGATCTGCAAGTGCGTTCAAGTAAGCAATAATATTCTTGTTTACTTGAGTTGAGCTTTCGATCATCCCGCTGATACCGTCAAAACCGGGATCTGCATCTGGCAGATCGTGGACAATTTGCGACATACGGACAGCCACGTGGCGCTCAGCATCTAGTATCCGCGCCATCTGTTCGTGTGTATGGGCCATGTGCTGCAGGACTTTGGTTATTTTATTCTGCACCTTCATGTCTCCTTTGCTCAAACGCCCTGCTACAGCATATGCGGCAGAAGCCGGGACGGTGCCGAGGATATAAAGGCAAGTTAGGGCTCTATACAAGCGGATTGGCGGACACAGGATACTTTAGAAGATTGAAACAGGCCGTCTATATGGAAAATAAAAGACCAACAGCCCGGTCCATTGGAACGGGCTGTTGGTCTTTTGGATTAATAATATTTATTAATGATTCTGTAAAAAAGAACCGCCGTTTCGGCGCGGGTTGCAGCTCCCGTTGGATGGAGCAATTTCCCGTCACCAAGGACAATGCCCTCCCTGACCAGTACGGCTGCTGCCTTCACGGCATAATCAGCCACTTTAGAGGCATCCGCAAATTTGCCAAAGTCGGAGATGGAACCGGCTTCTGCTAATTTTCCTGACTTCTGCAATGCTCTTACGATAAATACCATCATATCCTGCCGGGAAATCTCTGCTCCCGGATTGAACCTGTTGCCGCCGACTCCGCTGGCAATGCCCAATTGTTTGGCGATTCCCAGCGCTTCATAATAGTATGCGTCCTGATCGGCATCCGCGAAGCTCACTTCAAAACCAGCCTTTAAATCAAACGCTCTGACCAGAAGCAATATAAAGTCCGCTCTTTTCATCTTGGCGCCCGGTTCAAAGAAAGTTCTCGACGTTCCCTGAACGATTCCTTTAGCCGCCAGAGCTTCAATAGCCTCTTTGGCCCACAAATGGCTGCCGATATCACTGAAAACAGGTTTCTTGGGCTGCAGTTCCGGTGTGGGTGCCGGTGTTGTCGACGGACCTTCACTTGGCTTCAGAGCTGCCGGCGTTGGCGTTGGAGTCGGGTTACCACCTCCGCCGCTGCCCGAGCCACCGTCCCCGCTGGCCTTTAATGTAGATACGATTCTCACATTGCTTATCTTGGACGTATTTCTTGCTGCATCAACAGCTATAATATAGTATTTGTACTGGGTATCCGCAGATAAACCGCTATCTCTGTATTCTGTTGCCTCCAGTGTCTTGATTTCAACGTCATTGCGGTAAATCCTGTATCCCGTTACTCCCAAATTATCCGTGGAAGGTGTCCATTTTAAATCAATAGCAGAGCTGGATACCGCTTCCGCTCTCTCTATTGTTGGTTCCATGGGAGCCTCAGTATCAACGATGGTTGGTGTCCACCAGTTGCCGGATGCCACAATCATGCTGAGCAGACGCAAATTATTGCCAAAATATAAATCGTCTTCGGTGGAAACAGCCGCATTATAATCCCATAATCTATTCAGCCACTCCTGATTGGATGAATCAATCATGGCGCTGACCATCATCGGTGCGGAGAAGGATGTGTCTGCATAATCATTGATTGCTTCCGTGCCGTCCAGCTTATATCCCGCAAGGATCTTGGCCGGATCATTATCCGCCTTGGCCCGAATCCAGCGGTTCAGCGTGCTGAGCTGCTCTTTAGCCCGGTTATCACCTGTCAGGAGATAATCCGTACTGATCCGCCAGGGAATACGGGAAGAGTTGTAGTTGTAATCCCCGTCATTTTCCGATTCCAGGAAGTATCCATCCGGGGTATCCCATATCTTCTGGCTTACCGGTTTGTATTGCCCATCCGTATCATCCTTGAATACAAAATCCGGCAACAAACCGGCTTTGGGGCTGTAATTTTCATACAGACTATTAATGATGTTGTACGTCTTATCGGTAACACGATCCCAATTGGGGTCTCCGGATACATTTTTAAAATCTTTCAGATGCTGCAGCATAAAATCGGAAGGACGTGTAGCATTGCCGAACGTGGAATCATTGTCACTGACCCAATCCGCCAATTTCAATGTCCACTCGGAATGGTTGACATCGCTTTTCATAATGGCGTTGATTACCTTTTTGGCCTGGGACAAGTAGTTAATTTCCCCGCTGCTGCCCCATTGGCTGTCGGCAAGCAGAAGAGCGTAAGCAATATCCATATCGCCGTCGGTTGCCGAATCCACACCATTGATATCAATAATTTCGGTGCCGGTATCCGCTTGCTGCCATGCCATTAAATCGGGATTGATTTCACTTGGATGTGCTCTGAAATAGCGATACATCCCGTCAAAATACTTCTTAGCCTCCGGATCATGACCCGCGAGCAAAGCGGTAATCAGCATTCCGTAGCCATGTGCTTCCGAAACTGTAATCTCGTTATTCTCAAACCAGTCACCATCGCTATACCATACGTAATATTGGTCTGACTGATATGGATTTTGTTTCAGATATTTCGTTTTCCACTCGGTATATAATCTGCCCACCGTAGCGTCCAGTTGGGCCTGAGTCAAGTGATTCGGCTTAATGGAGCCGGCCACATAAGACGTATGCTGCGGAAATGCCTTATGGACACCCGCTCCAGTGGATGAAGGTTTGGTCGTTACTTGAACGGTATTACTCGCCAGCGATTCCATCTCTTCTGCATTATAGGCCTTCACAGTATAACTATAGGCCGTATCCGGAGTTAACCCGGTATCGCCGTAGGAGATTTCCTTCGTCGTGCCGACTTTGCTGCCGTTGCGGTATACGTTGTAGCCTGCTGCCTGAATGTTACCGGCCGAAGCCGTCCATTTCAGGTTGATTTGGTAAGGAGAAACCGCAGCTCCTTTTAAATCAGAAGGTGCTGAAGGCGGCTCCGACTCGCTTGGACCTTCGATTGTTCTGACTTCAACCGGATCTGAATTAATTCTTGTGCCGACCGTTTTGACGATAAATTCATATTTTTTTGCAGGATTGATATCATCTACCGTGTAGGTGTATTCCGTTTGACCTTCCGCTACCGGCACATATATACTCCAGTGTGTCTTCACCTTGTCATTCTTCTCATAAATCCGGAATCCTCTTACTGGTTCTGTACTTGCGGAAGGTGCACTCCAGGTCAGAACCGCCTTGCTGCCGTTCAATTTCACCTTTACTGCTTCCGCCGGGTCCGGCTTGGTGTCCGTTCGCTTGATCGCATACTTGTCATATGCTTTTAGTCCGTCGCCAACGGTGTCCGGCTGATTCTCATCCGCTACGGCTGCGGTATACGCTGTAAAGGAAAGCACCCGGTCAGTGATGGAAACATCCGTAAACATCTTCTTCTCCGGCTGTTCGTCGATAGCTGCAAAGTAATCATCATAAGGAACCGGATTCCCGTTTTCGTCCCGAATCTCGCGGGGTTCTCCATTCTCATCCAGTTCATATTGATTGTTCTTATAATAGAATTTATTTCCGAATGCATTAGACATGAGATAGACCGTGCCTTTGGGGTTGAGCGCATTGCCCTCTCCATCAAATGTCAGCTTCTCCTTGGGAATAACTTCATCATTGTACATTTGGAAGGATCTCATATACATATGATCATGGGCCTCGAACACCATATCAATGCCCATCTCGTCAAAGGCGGGAATCAGGTATTTCTTGTAAAACTGGACGCGATCGTCTTCCCATTGTGCAGAGTTGTCGCCTGCTGCATAGGGGCTTTTGTGAAAAGTAACAAACTTCCACTTCTTGTCGCTGCGGGCGACCGTACTCTTCATCCAGGCCACTTGGTCCCAGAATTGGTCATCCGCCCATTCCACATCTTTCCCATTCTCTGCAAGTGCCCCCGAGTACTGCGAATTGAAGACAAGATAGAGTGCATCACCGTATTCAAAAGAATACACAGAGCCTTCATGGGTGTCCGCAACAACCTGTTTCGGCAAGTTGAAATGGTTGTAGAAGTTGTTATTCGGTGTCGTCTCGTCTCCGTCATAATCCATGACCTCATGACCGCCAAGTACAGGCACATATGGCACTTGCAGTAATTGATTCTGGGCTGCTCCGAGCATCCATTGCCACTGCTCCTCCAAATCACCGTTATCCACCAGATCTCCGGCGCTGATCAGGAATTTAGGGTCGCCTATATAATCAACTGCTTTCCGGAAGGTATCACCCCAAGGCTCAAAGTCAGACTTGCTGGAAGCCTGTGAATCGGAACCGGCGATAAAACGGAAAGGCTGGTTGCCGGCAGCATCCGTAGTGAACGAGCCGATAGAGCTCCAATCACCTGATTTGCCGTTACCTGCCCGAAACTTGTAAGCTGTTCCCGGTTGAAGCTGGTCTGCAATGACTTTATGACTAATAAATTTCGTTTTATGGTTCGTGCTTCTATCGCTTTTACTCATAAAGGTCTCAATTTCTTCGGCCTCTCCCTGATAGGTCAAAGCCCCGTTCTCCGGGAAAATGTTCCCCATAACCTTTGAGGCTTCTATAACCTGTACCACGGTATCCGTCATTGCATCCGTGTACCAGGCCAAAGCAATGCTCGTCTTTGGATCTCCGTTAAACGTCATATTGATGGATTTTGGAGCAAGAGGCGAATCCTGAACGCCAAAATTCCAGGAAACTTCCCGAACCAGCGGCACAAGATCTGCCCCCTTGATAAGCTCCTTGGGTACAGTTACCGTGTAAGACTTCCCATAAGTCAACGGAGGATGGTTTATCCGCAAAGTATCTCTGTTTAAGACTTCAAGTGTAACCCCATCAACCGGTTGATCGTTCTCATCGGCAAATCGGACTGCATAGCCCGGATCAAGGGCAATGGCCTTGTTGAATTTGATTTCAACGGGAGCTTCGGGAGACACATTTCCAGAACCGTCTGCAGGTTGCTGGACAAGATCTACAGTAGGAATGACAGGTTCTTTCCCCGGGATCGGCTCGCCGGACACCTTGATATTTCGGATTCTACTGGAACCTGAACCCCCTATGCCCTCATCATTCCCTCTAGTGTTGCTATCGGAGCTGACGATCCAGCGAATATATAATATTTCCCGATCATTGCTGTTCGGAAGGGGAGTATTCACCAGTCTGCAGATATCGCCCGGGCAATCAAAACTGGAGACAGCCATTTTAAGATTCGTATTCGGCACATCCTCCCACGTTTGTCGGTCTACACTTGTCTGCACTTTAAAATCACGCGGACCTGACCCGGATGAATTTTGCTCAGAGGATAAGGTAATATTCTCAAATCCGGTTGTAGACACGGCAGCAAGCCAATACTTTTTCCCGTTTCCATTGTCCCAGCCCTGATAGCTGATCGCTTTCTTGCTTACATCCACATCCTCGAACACACCGCCTACATTGCGAAAAGTAGACGCTGTCTCATAGATGCCGTATGTAGCCGAGATTACCCCCACATTTTCAGCGGCCTCATCAAACACCCATTCGGCAATCGTCTTTACACCGGGTATTGAATCTGAACCGACAGCATCTGGTGCAGGTGCAGCATTTGCAATCTGGTATGGCAGCAGTAAAAGCACGAGCAACAAAGAAATGGATTGGTGCAGCCTTCTTTTCAAATGACCCTTCTTTTGCACTCTCGTTCCCTCTTTTCGCAAATAATAGTTTAAGCGCTTTAACTTTCACTTGCAGCGGACCCTGATTTTCTTTTCCCCTCCTTAAATACAATTTATATGTAAATATAGCGCATTCATTTCTATTCAATCTCTGCATATTTTGTTATTGTTAATGATTTTCTACTTTTACCGCTATTTAATTTCTAGCCTGTTCAACAGGTCAATGAACGTGATACGATTGATTCAGATTTGGATCATGTTTCTACGAGTGCGAGGATCATTCCCGCCGGATTGGAGATGACACCCCTGGAAATCAACTTCTACAAGTCTGATCCCTTTCACATTAGCCGAGAGAAAAAAAATGTTTCAAGTATGCCTTCAAATCATTATCACGATGCTTATGAAATTCTCTACTTAGTGTCTGGAGAACTGTACTATTTTATAGAAGACCGAACCTTTCAAATCGTCAGCGGGGTTCTAGTGTTCATTAACGCTAATGACCTGCACAGACTGATTAATGTAAACGGTATGATGTACGAAAGAGTTACTTTATTGTTTAAAAGAGAGTTCCTTCGCGACTTTTTTGCGGACAGTCCTCTTCCATTCGACCTCTTCTCCTGCTTTCACTCCAGATCAAATGCGATCAAGTTAAGCGGCTACGACCAGAACTTTGTCGAGAATCTTTTCAGCAAATTGATTCATGAAGACACCAAGAGACCTCCAGGCTTCGACTACTATCGGAAAATCCTGTTGATGGAGCTGCTGATCTTCATCCAACGAAAAAAGCTTCCGGATCAAAACGAGCATTTTGTAGTAACGAACCGGACCCATAAGAAAATTTCCCAAATCATCCATTTCATCAACGGTAACTTCGCTGAGCCTCTGTCTCTGGAATACATATCGGACAGGTTCTCCATAAGCACCTCCCATTTAAGCCGAACGTTCAAGGATACAACCGGTTTTACTTTCAGCGAATATGTAAATAATACCCGCCTGAAAGAAGCCCGCTCTCTGCTGCAGGACTCCAAATTAACCGTTTCGGAAATCGCTGAGCGTGCAGGATTTGGTAACCTTACCCATTTTGGAAGAGTATTTAAAACCATGACCGGAACCTCACCGCTCAAATACCGCAAACAGAACCGGGTTGATGAAGATAATATCTCTACGCAAGCATGAGATCGGGTGCTTCGTATGGTGAAAGATACACTTTCTTGTATTTTATAAAAAAAAGAGTGCCCGACCCAAGGCCGGCCACTCCACGTTACCGCTGCCACTTATGGCAGTGCATCCTTCAGCTTCTCTCCCGCCTCCCGCAGAGACTGGAACGTCCCCGCATCGCTCCACCAATCCTTGAGAACATCATAGCTGAGCCTGCGGTTAGCAGCATATATATTATTTACATCGGTAATCTCCAGTTCCCCCCTCTTGGAAGGGGATACTTGACGGATGATGTCAAATACAGCTTCATCGTACATATAAATACCTGTTACGCAAAATTTGTTCTTGGGATGCTCGGGTTTTTCTTCGATATAAGCGATCCATGCAGCATCTTGACTATCGAACACGGGAACACCGTATCTACGTGCGTCGTCCACCGGCTTCAGCAATACCTTGGCTGTACCTTCAGGCTGCCGGAGATAGCTCTCCACGTAAGGCGTCAGATCATCCATAAATAGATTATCACCAAGCAATACGACAAACCGTTCCCCAGGGAAAATGAATCCTTCTGCTAAATCGAGAGCCTCTGCAATGCCTCCAGCAGCTTCCTGAATCTTATAAGTCAGAGATACACCAAATGCTGCACCGCTGCCTAAAAAATCCGTATACAGACCCGCAGATTGCTTGCTGATGACCAGAAGAATGTCGGTAATCCCTCCCCGGCGAAGCCGATCTATGCCGTAACAGACCATAGGATATTTGCCGACCGGAAGCAAATGTTTGTTCATAAGCCGGGTCAGCGGCCACAGTCTGGATCCTGTTCCGCCCGCCAGTATGACTCCCTTCACTTACTTTCCTCCTCTTTATCTAAGTCCTTTGCTTTCGGATCTGCACTTTATATGAAACTCGTTGGATCCACATTCCATTTGTTCATAAAGAGCTTACGATTTCGTTCCACCAGCTCCTGTAGCCCGGTGTGGTATACCTGCTTGAAGCTCGCACTTCCTTCATGGTGTACCAGACAATCTCCTGCGATAAGCAGTCGGTACCCCTTTAGCCTGGCGCGATAGCAAAAGTCATCATCCTCGTAATGTCCAGGTGAATATCTCTCATCCAGCAGACCTACGGAAGTAAGTAGCTCTCTTTTGAATAAAAAACATAATCCTACCAAACGTTTAGTCTCCAACCATTTTTGAGGATTGGAACGGTTAGTTATCTCTGCAGCCTTATGAAAATCTAACAGACTTTCATAATCAGTCTTCACCTGTTGACGTCCACTCGCATAGTTTGTCACTGGCCCAACAATACCAACTTCAGGAGCACTATATAGCGATCTCTTCAGATTAGTTAACCATCCATGAGAAACTACCACATCATTATTCAGCAGTAACAATTCATCCCCTGATGCTAGAAGTAGACCTAAATTGCAGGCGGATGGAAAACCTCGATTCTCAGGCAATGAAATAAACGTTATACGATTCGCACGGCAATAGGCATCCGTTCCATCTGATGAAGCATTATCTACAACGATGATCTCGTAAGGCAGTGGAGTATAAGCACGTATCGATTCCACACAGGACCGCAGCAGAGGCAACGCGTTGTAGGTCGGAATAATAATACTAGTCATCGTCATATCCGGTTCCTCCAAGCAGCTACTTGTCTGCGGTATTCGCGCTGCGTTTCGCTATTAAGTAGGCCCCCATCATCTTGACGGGAAAGCACCTCAAGGAGAGCCTCTGCGTGATCCCCTATGATCAGTTTCTCCACAGCATTTCCAGCACCTATATTCGCTTGACGCAGCCGGTTATGCTTAATCACATTCACCGTTCCAACTTTCTCCACCCTTAGCTTCTCTAATACAGAACGAGCTTGGGCTTTAGGAGGAACTATTAATTCACGGTAGCCTATGGTCTCAAATGCTCTCCGGGAAAGCGCGTGCGGGACAGCCGTCATAGAGCTAACTCCGAGATCGTACCGTCCAAGAGCATAATTCAGAAACAGCTTGCTGCGAGTAACATCATCGCATAATCCAAAAGAAGGCATCAGTGGATCCAAATCATTAAGAGCCACGTCAATTCCACCATCTACAGCAGCTGTGAATAATCCGAGCTGAGCTGCAGGAATAACCATATCTCCGTCCAGGAAGAGTAGAATATCTCCTCGACTCAGCTTCGCACCAATAGCCCGCCCTACATCATGTCCAACGGACTCCGGGCAATGCACAACTATAGCTTGACGATGTTGTCTGGAAATGGGAAAGCTGCTATCGCTGCAACCGTTAAGCACGACGATAATTTCAGTAGGTCCCAGCCGCGTTACCTGTTGCAGCAGATGTCCCAAGGTCTGCTCCTCGTTACGCGCGGAGATAATAACTGACAAGGTCCCACGTAAGCACGGTAAATTCAATACCTCGCGACCTACCTTTGATTGCCGGGACAGAATCGGTGGCCGAGCGGTAGAGGTGCCTCTTTTTACCGAACGATTCGCTCCCCTTTGGCGGGGTGCCAGTTTTGTTTTGGCCTGACTAGATGCTGAACGTTTCTTTACCGTACGAGTTGCTGTTCCTCGTCGAACGGTAGAGCTACCAGATACTTGTAACAGAGCAACCATCATCTCACCATCTCTCTGCGCCGGGTTCCGTCGCTAAACCCCGCCCTGTTTCCCCGGTGTTCAAGCAAGAGGGATACAGCCTCCATATGATCTGCTGTAATCAACTGCTGCAAAGGATCTGTGCCATCCTCCTTACGTCTGACCGCATTCAGTTTGCCTACATGTACTTTGTGAGCAGCCACCACACGTAAACCACTCAGAACTGCCTGAGCATGTGCCAGAGGGGGACGAGATAATAACTGACTCCCTAAGATTTCAAACGCTCTTCGGCTGATTGCATGCGGAACCGCCGTCATCGAACATCCTTTTAGATCCGGACGGCCAAGCAAAATATTAAGTGCATGTTTGGATAGCACCACCGGA
The DNA here is from genome assembly GCF_038008265.1 of Paenibacillus sp. FSL K6-2859. Taxonomy (NCBI): domain Bacteria; kingdom Bacillati; phylum Bacillota; class Bacilli; order Caryophanales; family Paenibacillaceae; genus Paenibacillus; species Paenibacillus sp. FSL K6-2859. The sequence goes on from NZ_JBBOYU010000001.1 coordinate 5,750,514, forward strand.
TGGGGCGAAAGGCTCCGTACCGGTCCGGAATAATCATTAAGCGCTATGTCTGCGCCACCGCTAACAGCCGTGACGAAAGGACGTAGCCCCGAGACAGGAATCACTAAATCCCCATCTGTAAACAAGAGAACCTCTCCCTTAGCTGCCTCTGCTCCGACACTGCGGCCAGCGTCGTGTCCAAGCGGTAACTCATAGGAAATAACATGCGCACCAAGCGAAAGGGCAATTTCTGCCGTTTGATCGGCTGATCCGTTGACGACTACAATAACCTCGCAGCGCGGATGGACTCCTCTAGCTCCGGCTATCGCTCCCGCGATGGTCTTCGCTTCATTCATGGCCGGAATAATAACCGAAACATAGGGATTTGGATGGTTAACAGTAGGGACTGCAGCGACTTGCCGCACTGGGCGAGAAGTCCGCCGCTTGATCCGAGAGACCCGCCGTCCCGTGCGGCGGGCAGAAGTACGTTTGGGCTTCATGCTCATCCACCTTCCTTACAGAGCCTATTCGTCAGGCTGAGGGTTACATCACAGTTTATGTACTTTGCCGAACAGAGTAACGGCCTTTGTCTCCTGTCGTGTGGAAAACAGGACAAATGTACTCACCGCCAAACTTCAGCTGAGACACATTTGCTTATACAAAATATGCTATCGGACACAATTAACTCTAAACGCCGCGTAGCGGGTACTAGGACTTGGCCGTACATGTAGCTAACGACCTAAAAACAGAGCAGCGATCTCCAATAAGGAGAATTGCTGCTCTGTTTTTTAAGAGAGGCTATTTGAATTTCAATCAAACACACGATCATCCACTGCCGGTTTGGCTAACGGAGCGCCGATAGCAATCCAAGAGATGACCCCGTAGAAATGCGGAGTTTCGCGCAAGCGCACCACTTGAATAACTGCATCTCCATTGGCTCTGCTCTTTAAAGAAGCATAGAAGTAAGGTTGATTGGTCATAGCGACAAGCACATAACCCGTATGACCAAAGTTCTCATCGAACGATACGGTCACCTCCACTGTCTCAGCATCCCCATTGAACATAAAGGCTGTCATCCCAAACTGCTGAAGCGCCTCCCGCTTCCCTGCAGTCTGAATCGGGCTGAAGGATAGATGTTCAGCATTTACAGAATTCACTGCCAAATGGGCACCATTTACTGCACCGGGAGCAATATGATAATCCTGAACGCTTTCTTCCTCCAGATGACGAGCTTGAATGGCAAAAGAAGAAATTTTGGAAGCCACAACCGCTTCATCCTGAAGCTCTGCCGACCCTACCGCACCATCAGCCAGATGAGTGGAATCAATGCTGCCTGCCATCAGCTTAGCTCCGTTGATGCTCGCATCAGGAAGCAGCGCTGCACTGCGTGTTTCATCCGCAAGATGCTCTAATTTGATGATACCCGGCTGCAAATGTCGATCTGCCACAATCTGGTCAGCAAGATGCTCTCCGTACACACTCCACGGTTGTAAATGTAAAGAATTCACAGAACCTTCGGCCAGTTTCTCTTCAGTAATACTACCTTCCGGCAACAGATCGGCGCTACGCACCTCTTCTGTCAGATGTTTCAGGGTGATGCTGTCAGATCGAATGTGACGACTATCCACCGAATCCCCAACCAAATGACCACCATAGACACTACCTGGGGCAAGATGGAAAGAATGGATAGATCCACCTTCCAGTTTCTCTCCTGTAATACTGCCATCCGGTAACAGATCCGCACTACACACTTCTTCTGCCAGATGATTCAGGGTAATGCTTCCTGAGCGGATATGGCGGCTATCAATCGTATCGCCCGCCAAATGCCCGCCATACACACTGCCTGGAGCCAAATGAAAGGCATTGATCGTTCCGCCCTCCAGCTTCTTCCCGGTAATGCTGCCGTCTGGCAGCAGCTCGGAGCTACGTGTCTCTAACGCTAGATGAGCTAGAGTGATTTCACCGTTTCCAATATGATGACCTTCTACTGCTCCCGGACTCAGTTGGCCACTTCCTACACTTCCAGGTACCAGATGAATAGAATCTACAGAATGAATTGCCAGCTTCTCACCAGTAAGGCTACCATCCGGTAACAGATCTGAAACACGAATCTCATCCGACAGATGAGCTAGTGTGATTTCACCATTTCCAATATGATGACCTTCTACTGCTCCCGGACTTAGATGACTACTTCCTACACTTCCAGGTACTAGGTGAATAGAACTTACCGATCCTTCTGCCAGCTTCTCGCCAGTAATACTACCTGTAGGTAACAAGTCCGCGCTTCGGGTTTCTGCTGCCAGATGAGCTAGTGTGATTTCACCATTTCCAATATGATGACCTTCTACTGCTCCCGGACTTAGATGACTACTCTCTACACTTTCTGGTGCCAGATGAATAGAATCTACAGATTCTTCAGCCAGCTTTTCACCGGTAATACTGCCTTCTGGTAACAAGTCCGCGCTTCGAGTTTCTGCTGCCAAATGAGCTAAGGTGATTTCAGCGTAACCGATATGGCGGCCTTCCACTGAATCTGGACTCAGATGACTACTCCCTACACTTTCTGGTGCTAGATGAATAGAACTTACCGATCCTTCTGCCAGCTTCTCACCGGTAATGCTACCGTCCGGCAGAAATTCAGAGCTGCGCGTTTCTTCTGCCAAATGAGCCAGCGTAATCTCACCAATTCGGATATGGCGGCCTTCTACTGCACCCGGACTCAAATGACTGCCATCTACACTTCTTGGTACTAGATGATTTGAATCTACGGATTCTACGGCCAGCTTCTCACTGGTGATACTGCCGTCTGGTAATAATTCAGAGCTGCGTGTTTCTTTTGCCAAATGAGCTAAGGTGATTTCACCATTTCGGATATGACGGCCTTCCACTGCGTCCGGACTCAGATGACTGCCATCCACACTTCCAGGTATTAGGTGATTTGAATTCACAGATTCGTCCGCCAGTTTTTCTCTGGTAATGCTACCGTCTGGAAGCAAGTCTGCGCTACGCGCATCTTTGGCTAGATGAGCCAGCGTAATCTCACTGTACCCGATATGACGTCCTTCTATTGTATCTGGACCCAGATGACTGCCATTCACACTTCCAGGTATTAAATGACTTGAATTCACAGATTCGTCCGCCAGCTTTTCTCTAGTAATACTGCCATCTGGGAGCAAGTCTGCACTACGTGCATCTTTGGCTAGATGAGCTAAGGTGATTTCACTGTGCCCAATATGACGTCCTTTCACTATATCCGAGCTCAGATGACTGCCCTTTACGCTTCCAGCCACGAGATGAATAGAACCTACGGATTCCTCAGCGAGCTTCTTGCCGGTAATACTACCGTCAGGCAGTAGCTCAGAGCTAAAAGTTTCTTCTGCCAAATGAGCCAGTGTGATCTCACCATGCTGGATGTGACGACCTTCTACTGCACCCTGACTCAGATGACTTCCGTCTACACTTCCTCGTACAAGATGAATAGAATCTACGGATTCTTCTGCCAGCTTCTCCCCGGTAATACTGCCCTCTGGCAACAAGTCAGAGCTGCGTGCATCTTCGGCTAGATGAGCCAGCCTGATCTCACCATGCCCGATATGACGTCCTTCAATCGTATCCATGCATAGATGGCTGCCGTCTACACTCCCCGGTGAAAGATGCTGGGAATCCACAGCCCCTTTGGCCAGCTTGGAGCCACTAATGCTGCCCTCCTGCATTTGAATCGAAGAGATGGAATTAGGAATGATATGACCATTTCCGATGGACAACGGCCGGATATGTGCTCCGCCGATGCTTCCCGGATTCATATGTCTGCTCTGAACCGCACTATCACTGATGGATTTTGAATGAACTGCATTCACAGATAAATGCTCTGCCTGCACTGCCGCGACTGCTAATTTACTGGAATCCACACTTCCATCGGCAAGCTTAGCCGATGTGACCGATAAATCACTAATCTTATCCGTCGATACACTTTCGGGAGACAGCTTTAACGACGTTACCACATGATCTGCCAGATGATGTGGCTGCACTGCTCCAGCTGCCAAATGAACCTCTCTTACCGCAGCAGAAGCCAGCTTATCTCCTGAAACCGAACCGGACTGAATCGCAGCAGCAGTCACACTATTTTCGCCGAGATGTCTGCGTTCCACAGCTCCAGTGGCAAGATGATCTTTATCCACCACAGCATCCTGCAAGGCACGACCGCTCACGCTGGCATCTGCTAGATGTTTCTCCTCCACTGCACAAAAAGCAATATGCTCCCCACTCACCACTTCACGAGCAATCGTGCTGCCGATGACCGATCCTGCTGCCAGTTTAGCCGAGCTCACTCCTCCATCCGCTAACTTGGCAGAAGTAACGCTCTGTGGACGAAGATGCTCCGCACCCACAGACTCTGAAGCTAGCTTCTCTCCAGTAACAGCACCGGAGGATAAATGATCCGTATGAATAGCTTCATCCATAAGCTGCTCCGAGCCTATCGCCTCCGAAGCTATATGGGAGTGATTCACAGCCTCACGTTCCAGATGATTAGAGGAAACAGCTTGCATAGCAATTTGCGGTCCGCGTATAGCGGATTTGGCAATATGTCTGGTGGTTACAGCTTCATCTGCTAGCTTATGTGCGAGTATGCTTTGATCAGCAATCTTCGATGCGGTGACCGCTTGCTCAATCAGCTGTGCAGTACCTACCGCACCCTCCGACAGTTTCAAGAAAGAAATGCTTCGGTCAGCCAAATGGCGACTCGATATTTCTCCATCCCCGATATGGGAGCCGTGTACACTTTCTGCACTTAAGTGGATGCTTCTCACCACTTCTGTACCTAGCTGCTTGGAACCAATTGCACCATCCGCTACATGCGCACCTTCGATAACACCCGACTGGAGCTGTTCCTTGCCAATAAGCTTGTTGGCAAGCTGCTCTGGTCCGATCGCTCCGGGAGCTAAATGTCTGGCGGTTATCAATGCATCGCTAAGATGGCGGCCCTCAATAACAGCATCAGCCAGCTTGGAGCTGCTGATTTCGCCATCAGCTATTTTATCGCCAGATACTGCTGCATCAGCCAGCTTAGAACGGTCAACACTCCCGTTTGCCACATGGCGGCCTGTGATACTGCTACTTCCTATTTTTTCACCAGTAACCGCGCCATCTTCCAGTAGATCCGCCGTAATAATCAGATCGCTTAAATGACGGCTCTCAATGGATTTATCTGCAATTTGACCGCCGCCGATAATCCGATCAGCCAGCTTCTCTGGACTAATACTGCCGTTCTTCAGCTTCTCTCCACTGATGGAATGATCCAGCAGTTTACCGCCACTTACGCTTCCTTCAGCTAAATGCTCACCCACAATGGATTCAGGCGCAATTTTCGAAGAAGTAACTGCCTTGTCCGCGATATTGATACTTTGAACAGCGTAATCTTGCAGCCATGGTGTACCGATAATGCCAAACTTCAGCTTTGAACCATCAATAGTGCGTGGAGCGATTTTCACCCCAGTCACTGCTGCATCCGATAGATCATCTGTATAAACGGGCTGGAACCGCTCTTTTTCAGGAGCGAACCAAATCGTCTCAGGAAGATTATCCGCCTGTTTCTGAAGCTGCTCTTCCACTATAGGCTCAGGCTCTGGTTGCAGAACTGGTACGGAAATTGATTCCTCTTGAATGAATTCAGCTATTGCCCCTCCACTTACCTGAACATCAGCGAGCTCTGCTTTACTGACTCCGTCATTGCTGCTCCCCGAATCCTTAGAACTGCTTTTGCCTTCCAGCATGTTCAGTTCCTTTATATTGGGATTATCTACATAGTAGAGTCGTTTTTGTGGACTGCGCGGCTGCTTTTTTTTGGAACCCCTCACAAGCAGTCTCCTCCTTCCATCTGTTGTTTCTCCTAGGCATCATATGCAGCGGTATGGGCTGATGACACCCTTTTGCGATAAGCCCATAATAAGATTCTGCTGAAAATTATATTTTCTTATATTAAAAAAAGGCTTCTGCCGCCGCGCATTCGTCCACCCTGACACGCGGGTACAAACATACAATGACAAGAGTAGTAAAAGCGGGAATCACGTGACCGTAGAAACAGGAGGAACAAACATGGGGCATAAGCTCGTTGGAATACTACTAAATGCCGATATGCACCGGGGCGTTCCCCGGCTAAAAACAGGACAGGAGTCTCTATCCAACTATGAAGAGGCGGCCGCTGCATACGGCTTGGTCCCCTGCTTCCTGAAGCTCGCGGACATCGATACAGACTCAGGCTTCAGTGCCGCCTATATAAAGGGATCTCATGGATATAAAAGCGTAGTAGTCCCTACGCCCACTGTCATCCATAACCGGGCCATATACAGTCAGAATAGCCCAGGAATGCAACGTCTGCTGCGGCACCATCCTTTGGTGTACAATACTTGCAATCGATACGGCAAGGATGAGATCCATGAACTGCTTGAGCAGCATGAAGAGCTGCGCGAGGTTTTACCAGCAACAACTGGAGGATCTGGACTCAAACAAATGATGAATCGTTACCCCGATCTTATTCTTAAACCTTGCCGTGGAAGCATTGGGAATGGTGTCATGCGACTGGTTCGTAAAGGGTCTCAGCGCTGGAGCTTAAATTATCTATCACCCTCAATGCATCGCTGGATAAGCACTCCCGTATATCAGGGGGCACTGCCAAAAATGCTCCGAGCACGCCTTGCCTCTGTCCCTTATCTCGTGCAGGAGCGTATTCCCCTTGCTGAGATTGGAGGACGTCCCTTTGATTTACGTGTCACCGTTCAACGTGGCTGGGGAGGCGATTGGCAGGTCACGGGTCTCTTTGCTAAACTTGCACCCCCTGGGGGGTTTGTCTCTAATATAGCCCGTGGAGGAGAAGCGTTAAGCTCTTCCTTTGCGCTGGAAAAAGCCTTCTCTAGAGCAATAGCGGCCCATATCCGTATGGCTGTCGAAACACTTAGCCTTGTTATAGCTCGTTGTCTCGAACAAGACCTTCCAGGTCTGGCCGATATCGGACTGGATATTGGCATTACTAAGGATGGTCGCATCTTCTTCATAGAGTGCAATGGCCGCGATCAACGCTATGGATTTCATAAAGCCGGCCTTACGGAGATTTGGAAGGAGAGTTACCGAAGACCTATGGGATACGCACGTTTTTTACTAGAAAAGAACAGCCTCATATATAACAGTTATTGATTTGTCTCCTATTCTATGTCAATATAATGCAGAGCAGATGGCGGCCACATACGACCGTACTGCTGTATTATGGAAGGGAGATGGGCATGGTAAAACAATTGCTGCGGCTAATGACCGAGCTATCCTCGCACCGATGGCTTTCACGGTTAATGGGGTCTTTTTCTCATAGTAGACTCAGCCGTTTTCTAATCCCGGTATTTATTAAGACTTATCAAATCCCCTCCGCTCAAGCGGAGAAGAATCCTGGAGAATATCACACTCTTAATGAGTTTTTCAGCCGCCGGCTGAAGCCTGGCATGCGGCCTATTGCAACCGATGCTGACGCTTTAGTGAGTCCCGTAGATGCAATGATTACTGCTATGGGTGACATTTCCTCTGGTACGATTATGAATGTAAAAGGGCAGGATTATAAGATCGAGGATCTACTTAATCATTCTCCGCATCTGGAACTATACAAGAGAGGTTTTTTCTTCGTCCTTTATCTAAGTCCTACGGATTATCACCGGATTCACTCTCCCCTTACTGGACATAAGGTTGAGAGTGATCATATTCGTGGACGAGCCTATCCTGTCAACGATTTCGGCATGCGACATATGAAGGGCGTACTGAATCGCAATGAACGTCTTATTACGTATATCGCCGGAGACTACGGAGAAACCGCAGTAGTAAAGGTAGGCGCGATGAACGTCAGCAGCATCGGGTATACGGATGCTAACGCTACCGAGTGGCAAATCGGCGATGATCTAGCCTATTTCGAGTTCGGCTCCACTGTAGTACTGCTTATGGAGAGCGGTACTTTTACCCCAAGACCCAAGCTTGAGGTCAACACGAAGGTAAAGATGGGGGAATTGCTGGGGACGCTGCATCGGCCGCTTTAGTAAAGCTGCGATATAACAAAATAAGGGTATCCCTAACCGATTGAAAATCGGCGCCGGGATACCCTTGTTTTGTTTATTTCACTTTAGAGCTTGTTACGCTAGCATAGTAATCCAGTACATTGTTAATGATCACAGCTGCTTCAGCTCTTGTGGCCGAAGCTGTCGGATCCATTTCTCCACTGCTGCCTCCATTTACAATAGCAAGATCTTTGAAGGCATACACCGCTTCTTTAGCATAACCCGCAATAGAAGCATCATCTGGGAAGTCATGGTTAGTCACTTGCGGCAATTTCTTCAGTGCATTGAATAGAATTACACACAGGTCCTGACGGCTAATGCTGCTGTTAGGAGCAAACATGCCATTACCGATACCATTGATCAGTTGATTAGAAGTCCCAATCTCAACATAGTTTTTATACCAAGCATCTTTCAGAACGTCAGTAAACTGCTTTTGATTCTCGCCCATGCTGAAGTTGAAGCTTTTTACTACCATGGCAACAAACTCTGCACGGTTTACCTTCCCACTTGGATCAAAGCTTCCGTCTGTTCGTCCGCTGATAATATTTCTCTCCACCAGCGCTGCAATCGCAGATTCTGCCCAGCTAGGAATTAGAGTAGCATCTTTAAACTTATTCTTAAGCTCTTGTCTGATTAGCTCCGGTGTCTTCGTTTTTCCATCTGTTGTTGGAGGCTGAGGCTGTTCTCCAGGTTTTACGACTTCTCCAGGAATCGATGGTACTGAAGGTACCGCTGGGGTAGCCGGTGTTGGTGTACTTGGTTGACCATCACCTCCACCGCTGTAAGGCTTAACGATCACAGAGAACTGTACCTTCAGGCCAAGTGGATTAGTTATACCCTCCGGCAAGATCAGATCCCCCTTGATGGTGTACATTCCTTCCGTATTACCGTTATAGCCTTCCTTGTTCCACTGAACAGAAACGACCTTAGTCATCCCGGTATTCAGGGTTACTGATACTGAAGCTGGAAGCTCCAGCACGTCAAAGCTGGTACCATAAGCAACACTTTTACTTGCTAGTGCTTGCACTGCCGTGATTTCCGGTATCGTAATGACCTCCGGCAGTACTTCGATCGTAATCGATACCTTCAGGTCCTTTGGATTGCTGATACCTTCCACAGGTACTAGCGCTCCTTTCAGGATATAAGCTCCTTGCTTATCGCCATTATAACCTTCACTATTCCAATCGATGGATATCGCCTTTGTCTCACCGTTGTTCAAGGTAGCTATGACCGATGATGGCAGCTTCAATCCATTAAATGGAGTGCCGAATGGAACGCTCTTACTTTCCAAATCCTGCACTGTGACAATCTCAGCGACACGAATCACTTCCGGCATTACCTGAATGGTGATGGAAGCTTTCAGATCATTAGGGTTGATCATTCCTTCTTCTAATATCATAGTACCGTTCAGTACGTATGATCCTTCCACATTGCCGTTATAACCAGCAGGGCTCCATTTAACAACAAGTTCCTCCTGCTCATACGTATCAAGCGTTACTGTAACTGAAGACGGCAATTCCAACTTATCAAAAGCGGTGCCAAATTCAACATTCTTGCCCTCCAGCTTCTCAACTTTAGTAATCTGGATAGGTTTAGCGCCTTCTGGCAGTACAACCACTGTAATAGAAACAGTTTGATGGGTACTATTCAACACACCCTCAGGAAGCTCAAAGCTACCTGCCAGCGTATAACTCCCCGCTTTTCCACCGTTGAAATCTTTACTATCCCATTGTACAGGCAAGTGAATTACCCTTTTGTTGCCCAATGTAGCTTCCACTGTAGCTGGTAGATTTAATTCTCCTGCAGCAGTTCCGAACAGCACACTCAGCAGTTGCGGCTGAGCAATCGATATAATTTCTTTAGCATGGGTATCTTCTGTCCATTTGGCATAATACACCGCGCTTATGTTCATTACCGTTTCTACGGTTAATGCATTACCGGTCCCTTCTTTATTATCAAACCAGCCAGTAAAAATGTAGCCTTCACGTTCCGGTACCCGAGGTAAGGTGCTTAATGCTTCACCTTTAAATGCGGTTACTTTGGCAGGAGCCGGTGAGTCCAGATAATTCTGATCGAAGGTGACTTCAATCGGATCAGCATAAATGAGTTCAACATATTGTAAATTCGCATTTAGTCCGTTAAAAATCATATACACATTTTGTTTTCCAGTCACTTTAGTTCTGTCTAGGAAGGTCTCCGCTGTCAAATAATGATCAATGTAAGAATTTCCAGGCGTTTGTTTGGTGCTTGCTATTCCATAATTTCCCCAAGCAGCGCCTGCTTTCTGAGCAAAACTAATGCTTGCAAATTCATTACCAAGTTCAAAAGAACCTCCGCCGCTGTAGGCATCAGCGTATGCTCTTCCTTGTGTAGTAGCTCTTTTAACTGGTTTACCCGTATTGTCAGCCTCTGTATAGAATTTAAAAGATGGAGACGATCCGCCTTCACGGGCATACTGCACTCTTACTTCCACAAGATTAGTCAAGTCAACCTGACCGAAATAAACAAGGTCATTAGAATTGACATAACTCATGGCGTCCGTACCACTTTCGAATCTGAACTGGGTATTCGTTGCATAAATCCATGGTGCATTATAAGGATAGATTCTAATACCGTTCTCTACTTTCAGCGTTTCTATCGGAGCAATATGGATTGGCATAGATGATATGCTCAAATCTGTTATAGCCGCTTTCAAGGAAGCTATGGCTTCTGCTACAACCTCGTCATTGACCGGCTCGGCAAGTACTGCCTTAACCTCTTCCAATACAGCGTTAAATTTGAGCTTTTTATAAGCAGTATATGCATTCATATCGATGTTTTGAGCAGCCTCAATTTCCGCACCTAACGCTGAAGTGTCAACATTGTCCTGCTTCAACTGGAAGGTTAACCAGTTCAGGTCAATGCCAGCACTCTCAAATACAATTCTAAGGGTATGCTCGCCTGCCGACAGCTGAACATCAGGAATTCTGAAGGTTTTCCATACCCCTTTAGTTGTGGTAAGGTCGAAGGTCCCCAGTAGCTTGTCGCCATCATAGATACCAAAGGACATTTGGGCGACATCCGATTGGCTAGAGCGAATTCGTGATGTAACTTTGTACATGCCTTCTTTCTCCACATTTACCTTATAGGAGATGGCTTCACCCTTGCTTGTATTGGTGTAGCATAATCCGCCGTCTACATCATTACTGCTTACTGGCGTGATTATCGGAGTAATGGAGGCAAATTCCGTCTCAGCTACCTTCAATTTAGTATTTTTCCCAATCTTCTTGACTGCCAAAGCTACATCACTGTTGATTCTGACATAATCAAAATCGGCAATAAATGGATCTGTGAGATTCTGACTTCCGTTGGACGCAAGTAACCCGAACTTCGGATTGGCATAGTTGGCAGTTGTACTGCCAAGTGAAATATACTCTTTGCCATCAGCACTGACATAACCGGAATAGCTGTTGCCTATTTTTTTCAGGCGTAAATACAACTCTTTCTTTTCACCAAAAATACTCGTGAGCTGAGCGGCAGACAGTTGCCCAATCGTAACAGGCTCCGTACCTCCGGTCTCTTTGGTCATACCGATGATCTTTCCGCTACTGTATTCATACTTCACCCAGATATAGTTATTGTTATCCTGTGAAGCTGTGATGCCGACACCGTTATAATTTTGATTTGGCGCTTTGCTCATATTAATTTTCACTGTTGCTTCCCAGTTTCCAAAGGCCTCCTGCTGGAAATAGTTCTTCAAATCTGCATGATCACTCCAGAAGTCGCCTCTTTCAGCGATGATTCTCAAATATCCGGGAACAGTGCTCAAAGACCAATTTTTGTTATTTTCTGTATTGGTAGCCGTCTCTTTATTAATCATCCAGAAGTTGCTTAAATTCTCAGTGTCGAACTCATCGCTTTGTGGGGTCGTACCAAACTGTATCACATAGGAGTTGGCCTGATCGGAGCTGATACATTTGATCGTCACTCTTTTATTGATGAGGTCTACGTTGGCCGTTGCTTTTACACCATCATTCATTTCGAATGTAACTTCAGGTAAAGTAGCCCCATTACTGAGACCTACATCATAACTGAACCTAGTCTGTGAAAAGCCCTCAAGCGGCTTACCATCAATAGAGATATTCTTTAAATAAGCATAGGTCGGATTCTCAAAAATCGGTTCCAGGCCTTCCTCCGACGTGAAGATAACCTTGTAGATCCGTTTCTCTCCTCCGGCCGAAGCAGTAATTACAGCAGCCGGTCTATCTTTATCGGCTTGTCGTATACTTACGTCTACACCAGCTATCGCCGTAGCTTTGACTTCCGGGTAGCTGCTAGTTTCAGTCGGCTCACCAAAGGCTTTATAGTCGAGTTTCAATGGATTAAATATTTTGATCTTTTTGCCGCCAACCGTAATATCAGAGAGCTGTGGATCTCCTGATTTGTCCGTATTCACCCGGAACCAATCTCTTCCCGGCGTATAATTGACCACGTAATCAATCTTTGCCGTTCTTGCAAAGGCTGGAGATTGCATCAAAAAGCTCGTGATATTCTTGGCAGAACGCTGCAATTCTCCCAGGGTCAGACTGCCGTTAGCAAGCGATGTCATTGTATTAAAGGTACTGTTATTCCGATTCTTATGCGTTTCTGCATAATCGTTCGGAATGACCATGTAAAGGTCATTTTGGGCACGGACCATGGCTTTGCCGTTGGTTTCATCATAACGATTGGTAGTGGCATAGAAGCCCTGATCCTCACTCATCTTCGCCCACCAGTCTGTCATGACAATTCCGTCAAAGCCCCACTCTCCGCGGAGGATCGTGGTATTCAGATCATAGTTACTGGAAGCCCATGTTCCGTTTACCGGACCATAGGACGTCATCACTGAACGCGCCTTTCCACTCTTCACTGCCATTTCATAACCTTTCAAATAAATCTCGCGAAGCGCTCTTTCAGAGACAAGTGCATTCACAAGATGTCTATCCGTTTCCTGATTGTTCGCAGCGAAATGCTTAATAGTAGGCGCCGTACCGTTCTTCTGAAGACCTCTTGTCTGTGCAGCAGCCATGATGCCTGTCAGTAACGGATCCTCCGAAAAATACTCGAAGTTTCTCCCGTTCAGAGGACTTCTGTGGATATTGATTCCCGGTCCTAGCAGCGTATCGATATTGTTAATCAGCATTTCTTTGCCAAGAAGATCAAATAATCTTTCATTCAGCTCGGTGTTCCACGTACAGGCAAGCATCGTCCCGTTCGGGATACTGGTTGCCTTCTCTGCATTGGTCTCCATCCGGATTCCTGAAGGGCCGTCCGCAGCACTATCGATAGGGAGCCCTAATTTCAGCAGATTTTTAGTAACACCACCAAAAGCCGCAGCGGTACCGGCAGTAACTTTGGGGCTGGACATCCCTTCCCCTAAAATAATGGCCCCCAGATCGTTGTTGGACAATTGTGCAATGAACTGATCCATAGTCACTTTCTGATTGTATACATCCAATAAGGTATAACCCTTGTCTCCCGTTTGTGGAATGGACGCAGGGAGATTTTGCTTGATTCTCTCATCCAAGTCGGTAGTCCGTGTCGGTACCTTTTCAGTGACAGTGGTAAAAGTACCATTTTCATTCGGTTGACCTGGTTTGATACGATCAAATTCCTTAGTTGGCGCGAGCGCTTCCTGCAAGGTTTCTACAACCTTCAAAGCATTAAGGCTGTATACTCCTTGCTTTTCGCTGTCACTTACACTGTTACCTACGTAAATATTATAGTCACCAGCTTCTAGAACATAAGATGAATCATGACCTGTAATTCCACTATCATCATAGGAGGCCATATCTTTGGTGTCATACGTGATGGTGATCGACTGTGATTCCCCTGGCTGTAACAGCCGGGTCTTAGCAAAAGCAGCAAGCTCCTTGGCCGGCTTGCCAAGTTTACCCTGTGGTGCACCGTAATAAATCTGTACAACTTCTTTGCCTTCCACCTTACCTGTATTCTGAACAGTTACAGTCACTGCAACCTCATTCTCACCAGCGTTGACATTATCAGTCGTGATCTTGAAATTGGTATAGGACAGTCCGTACCCAAATGGATAGAGCACCTTATCCGGAGCAAAGGTCTCAAAATAGCGGTAGCCTACATAAATATCCTCACTATAAGAATTCTCAGTTTTGCTGCCAAAATGTGCAGTAGAAGGGTAGTCAGCAAGTGTAGCTGCAATCGTATCGCTCAATTTACCGCTTGGCGTAACGTCTCCGGTCAGCACGTCGGCTACTGCGCTACCGCCTTCCATCCCCCCTTGCCATGTGTACAAAATAGCAGCTTTGGGATAGTTTTTAGCCCATGACATATCGATAACGTTAGCTACGTTCAATACGATGGCCACTCGGTCGAATTTGGCATAGACCCGGTTAAGCATGTCTACTTCAAGGTCTGTCAGTTTATAGGCACCCTTGACGTCCGTATTATCCTTATCTTCACCGGCTGTTCTACCGATGATGACTACAGCTGTATCCGTTTTTGCTTTTGCTGCATCCACTATTTCGTCGGTCAAGGGCATTTCCGCCTGGGACCACGGCTCTGCTGCCCAGCCACCACCGCCATTGTTGAAAGGATTCTTTTTGATCCAGTCAGCATATACCTTCGCCAGATCTTCATTTAACTTGAGACTGGGATTGTTCCGGAGACCTTCCAGAATCCCATTCACATAATCTACCCTTACCGCACCGCCAGATCCTGTGCCAGACTTGTAATAATGCGCTTGTATGCGGCCAAATACCGATACATTTTCACTCTTCTTGATAGGGAGCACTTGTTCATTCTCATTTACTTGTGATCCTGCTAGTTTATACGCCGGATTTTGCAGCAGCACAATTCCTTCAGCGGCCACTTCTCTGGACACATCCGCTAAACCCGGGAGAACCTTGGCCATAACGGGAGAACTGGTACTAGGCGTTATGATTGAGGTTATCAGAATGCAGCAGAATAATATTTTAAGTAAGCGATTACAATTTTTCCTCATACTTATCACCATTCCTTTCGATTAAGGTATAGCTTAGGATTATGGGTCATCGTAAAGAGCGAGATTTCAATTAAATTTCTAATACATAAACGTTCACTTCATAAACCGATAGGATGAATTTACTTTCAGGAAGGAGTTATTCTCTAGAGCGCTAGCCGCTGTGGAGTAAGGCTTATTCAAGCATCAAGTGTGTTACTGATTAAATCTAAACCGGTTTAGATTTTTTGCATAATTCTCCTAACTCATACTTACAAATTAAAACGTGCGAAAATGTTCATTAATTCCTCCTTTACTTTTTAAACTTACATTGAATACTATCATCAGAAATATCATCCTAACATAGAAAATCCTCATAGATTTATTGAATATACTCATATATCACAGAACTAAATTAAAAATAGCAGGGAGAATCAGCATCGCTCAATGCCGATTCTTCCTGCTATAAAAACCAAAAGCAAGTTCGTGGACTTTCGTTGAATTAGAATTATTTTGCAGATAAAAGACTCTCAGTAATGTAATTTAACTGCGCTTCAAGCGTAACGGGATCACTATATGTATCAGCGGTTGGGTCCAGTTGGAATACGTTGCCTGCTTTTACGGCAGGGAGATGCTTCCATAAGGGGTTGTCATAGACGATTTTCGGATCGCTCGTATCGCCAGCCCATGGGCATGTGAATACAATATCTCCAGCAAATTGAGGCAGCTTCTCAAGGGAGATTGTTGCCCAACCAGTGCCGCTGTCTATAGCTTCTTTCTGCGCTTCAGGAGGTGCTTTCAGGCCAAATTCATTATAAATAATTTCTCCACCGCGCCCGTAGCTGTGACCGAATACGAATAGTCCACCGGAATAAGGATTTAGGATAGAAACGGTTCTATCACCTACAGCTGCCACCACCTTAGGCTTCAATTCACTGATTTTTTTGTTCCATTGTTCCACCCAAGCTTTAGCTTCGACTTCTTTCCCCGTTAATGTACCGAAATCAAGCATTTGATCTCTGATAGTTTTTGCTCCGTATTGAATGGCTACTACTGGCGCTATTTCGGCCAGCTTTTCGAGTCCTTCCATTCCGGAGAATACAACAATAAGATCAGGATTCAGCTCTAAAATGTGTTCAAGAGACGGTTCATCCCCAAGGCCTTGAACGCCTTCCAGCATTCCTTCAAAGTAGGGACTGTTTAAGACACCATTCATAACACCAACAGGTTTGATACCTAACGCCAAGAAGTATCCAGTGTCGAAGGAGGTTAAATCGACAATCCGCTTCGGATTCCTGGGTACTTGAATATCTCCGTTATTTGCCTGATATGTAACCATGTCCACTTCGCTGGATGAGTCATTGCTGTTTGATGAAGATGCAGCACTTTCTGTCCCTTCTACTGAGGTGGTGTGCTCAACTGCTTGTCCGCAAGCTGATAGCAGTAACGTTATAACCAAAGTAAACACAAGCAATAGGTAAGTTTTTGGAGATTTAAACAAAATAAATTCACTCCAATCGACATATTATATAATGATACTGATAATCATTATCAATACAACTATATAGTATTATTCTATCCTTGGCAATGGAGAATACGTTAACATCTACTGCATTTACCTTTTGGATACCTACTACACACTACAAACAAAAGGACAGCCCCACGGCTGTCCTTCCTCTTTTCAAGCCATTATCTGCTCTTTACACCTGTTACGCTATTACACATGTCCTTGCTTAGCAACATCAAGCGCCTTGGCGGCAACCTGTTCTGGATCTCCTAAATAAAAGCGGCTGATTGGATTAATGTCCTCATCCAGTTTGTACACGAGTGGTACCCCTGTAGGAATATTGAGCTCCAGCAGTGCTGCCTCATCAATATCCTC
This sequence comes from Paenibacillus sp. FSL K6-2859, assembly GCF_038008265.1. NCBI lineage: Bacteria > Bacillati > Bacillota > Bacilli > Caryophanales > Paenibacillaceae > Paenibacillus > Paenibacillus sp. FSL K6-2859. The sequence goes on from NZ_JBBOYU010000001.1 coordinate 5,767,432, forward strand.
CATAAATTTGATCAACGCTCTCAGTGTATTACCATGGGCTGAAATGAGCACCCGTTCCTTTTTACGCACAAGGGGGACGATGCGATTTCTCCAGAAATCACCCACACGATGAACAGTATCTTCCAGACTCTCGCCTCGCGGAATATCCTCCGGACGAATACTGCTATAACGAATGTCGTTTCTGGCATACCGAGGATCATTAAGCTCCAGCAGTGGAGGCCGAACCGATAAACTCCGTCGCCAGAGATGCAATTGTTCTTCACCGTATTTTATCGCCGTTTCACTTTTACTAAGTCCCTGAAGTGCACCATAATGCCGTTCATTCAGCTTCCAGGACTTTTGCACAGGAATCCACAGCAGATCCATTTCATCGAGAACATAGTTGAGTGTTTTGATCGATCGTTTAAGTACCGATGCAAAAGCTAGATCAAACGTATACCCTTCATCCTTCAAAAGCTTGCCAGCAGCCTTAGCCTCTAGAATACCCTTTTCGGTTAAATCCGGATCACTCCAACCCGTAAACAAATTTTGCACATTGTACTGGCTTTCACCATGACGTATTAGTACGATTTCGTACATTTTATCTCTCCTCCCACCTGTATGCTCTGGAACTCTGTTACTTCATGCAATAGATCAGCCTGATAATCTCTAGTATGGGCGTTTTTTCGCCAATTGAATGTAAGATATGCAACAGAATGCAAAATTACCCTCACAGGAGATTTATTCTATTGTATCAAATACAACAAGAGGAACGATAAATCCTTCAGTTTGCCAAGCATAAATGCCTAGCGGCATCCTTATAAGGACGGTAAGCGTTGATCTCTTATATTTCAAAAAAACCGGAAGCCTGTTGGCCCCGGTTATTTAAAGTCTTTGGTCATGTCCAGCGATGATATACCTGTTTACTCAGTTTAGAACCAGCTGTCTATGGCAAAAGCACTCGATTGTTTTAATCTTCTTAAACGGTTTCTAAAAAGCCCTGCGCCTCCACTTTTACAATCGGTGTTGCAGATTCGGCGTCTGATCATCATCCCATGCGTCTCCCCTTCCAAGAAGTATGTAAATTCTCTGTAAACTAAACTGCAAAGTATTTACCCTTGGATGAAATAACTGAAACAACGAATGCAAATCAGCGGATCTCAGATGGACTTTTTCCGGTATACTGCTTGAACTGGCGGCTGAAAAAGAATATGTCACGGTATCCAAGCGCATCTGCTACTTCAGTAACATTCATTCCTGCGTAAAGCAACAAATGCTGAGCACGCTCAATCCGGGCTCGAATGACATAAGATTGAACGGAAGAGCCAGTAAGCTCCTTGAACTTAATTGAGAAATACCGCGGCGACAGCCCTGCACGTGCAGCAAGATCCTCTACGCGATGCGAAATCCCGGGATGTTGGCTCACATAGTTCGCTATTTCATGAATAATCTCAGTTAAATGGTTGCTAGCATAACGTTCTACAGGCTTCACTCGGTCCTCCCTAAGCAGATGAATCATTAGTTGCTTTAGAACAAGCTGCCCTTCTTCCTCAGCTGCGTACGTATCCACTAGGAACAGCCTGACGTAACGAGCAAGCAGATGCTCAAATTCAACGGTTTCTGCGAGTACGCGATAGGGCAGAGGAATTTCCGTCACCTCTCCGGTGACATCAAAATGAATATATGTAAGGACAAGCGGTCTTTGCGGATTATGAGTAGCGCTAGTATGGTCACCCGGACGGAACAGGAAGCAGCTTCCCTTGCCCACTTGGAAGGGTTCCCCGTTACGTATAACCGTCCCTTCCCCGCTCCATACATAGAATAAATCATAATTTTGCAGCGACTTCTCTCTTTTTTGCCATTTCCAGCTTGGTTCGCACACAATCTTCGCCAAGGCAGGTAATATAACAAAAGAGGACGGCGATGCGTGCAGCATAACGTTCCCTCCCAAAAGTTTTGTTAGCATAAACTACTTTGAGTTTCTTCGCAAAACTCGCTTCGTAAGCATTCGTTTCGTTTTGTTAGCATAAACTGCTTGAGTTAATTGTCAAAACTTACATCGTTAGCATAATCTACTCTGAGTTACTTCGCAAAACTTGCATCATAAGCATTCACTTCGTTTTGCTGTCCATCCCCACCATCATACCTTGTCATGTTGCATTTTGTACATCTTGCCACGACAAAAGGAGGCGCTTTATTCCTTCCTCCAGCTCCACAGCATTCAGATGGGCAAAAGCAAAACATGCGGCTGGCTCCCCAGCCGAAACTTGATATAACGCCGCATCTCTGAAATCTGTGCCGCGCCTGTGCGCCGCCGCCCGGAATGCCACGAACTCTTCTCTACTGCGCAGCCACCGCGCATATACTTGTAGCCCCGCATCGCCAGGCAACAGTTCAAACAGCTCATTCAACTGTTCCGACAGCAGAGTCCTAAGAATACGGCCACGTTCGCCGTAAATGCGGGTCATCCGGCGCAGATGACGACTATAGCCGCCGGTATTCATGAACCGCGTCAACGCACGCTGTTCCAGCAGTCCTACTGGCAAGGGCTCATATAACGCCTTGGCGGCGATCGTCGGCTTCACCAGCGAGGGTGGGAGCACTGCGAAGCCAAGCCGAAGGCCAGAGAACATCGTGTTTGAGAAGGAGCCAATATACACGACCTGTTCTCCGCGATCTAGCGCTTTTAAAGGCTCAATTGGACGTCCTGACCACCGAAACTCACTGTCATAATCATCTTCAATGATCACCGCATCATGCCGCTGCGCCCATTCCAGCAAGATTCGCCTCCGTTCCAAAGGCAGCACCACACCTGTAGGAAATTGACGACTCGTTGTAACAAACAACAGACGCGCATCCCAATCCTCCGGGATAAGACCGCTGTCATCCAGCTTTCCTGACAGCAATCGTCCCCCGTTAATCTCTACCGCTCGGCGAATCCCATGAAAGCCTGGGTCCTCGACAACCGCTGCGCCTCCTGCATCCAGCAGTAACTGTGTCAAAATAACGATGCCTTGCATCGAACCGCTAAACAATACGATATGCTCTGCATCCGCACGAATTCCGCGGGTAATCCGCAGATGTGCAGCAATAGCTTTCCGAAGTCCTTCATCTCCTTGAGGTGGACAAGTACTTTGAAGCAATCCGCCTTCCTTCCCTCCGGCATAGGACAGCGCACTACGCCATTCGGAGTAAGGAAAATGCTCCATCCTCATACCACTGCTAAGAAAGCTTATAACATTGTTGCTACGCTGCTCATACAAAGGTGTCGGACGCGCAAGTAGTCGCCTTCCCCATGCCGAGAGTGGGATCATTCTCTCTGATGCAAGGCCTCCCCCAGCAACATCTGCCACTTCACCCCAAACTGCATTTTCACGCTTAATATCTCCAGAAGCTGAAGAGAAGCTATCTTCTGATACGAATGTCCCCCGCCCTGTCACCGTCCTTACATAACCATCAGCAAGCAGCATTTCGTACACCTGCGAGACTGAACCGCGCGACATGTCATAGTGCATAGCCAAACTTCGTGTAGACGGCAGCTGCGTGCCACCTTGGAGAATCCCCTCCAATATTGCAGCGCGGAGCGCATGATATAGCGCTAGATATTTGTAGCGGTGTATTGCCAGATATTGATCGTATGCCAGCGTGATATTCATTGTTTCCCTCCTTGGCCAGCAAGTGGTCCATTAAAAACTATCTTAATTGGTCCTTTTTAATTGTCAATGACTCTTCTATTCTTGAAAGAACATCTACATCGGAGCAAACGCTCTACACTAATAAGAAAAAGGAAGTGATCCCTATTCGCAGAAAAGAATTTCAAGTAGATCAGGAGGAAGACTTGGCCTCTTTTCTAGACGGAATGAGCTATGGTTTTCTCGGGACAAGCGATGAACAAGGGCTACCGCGGGTGACGCCGCTGAATTTTGTATATACAGATGGGTGTTTCTATTTCCACGGCAGTCATGCTGGCGGCAAAATGGAGGCGATCCGCAATCAGCAGAAGGTCTGCTTTACCGTAGCAGATGAGTATGCGCTGATTCCGTCTTATTTTAGTGATCCTGAGATGGCCTGCCCAGCCACCGCATATTTTAAAAGTGTCACCGCCTACGGCATAGCCGAACCTGTAGATGACATTAGCGAAAAAGCCATCGTACTCTCCTTGTTTATGAAAAAACTCCAGCCCGAGGGTGGTTATGAGCCTATTGATGCTGAAGACCCTAGGTACCGTCCCCGTCTAAAGGGAGTCGCGGTAGTGCGCATTACCCCGGATGAGATCACGGCAAAGTTTAAGTTTGGGCAGAATCTAAAAGAAGAAGGACGTTCCGGGGTCATTTCCGGCCTATCTGAAAGAAATCATCCACGGGATGAAGAAACCATAGAAATGATGAAAAAATACTGCCCCTACCACTCCGAATAATAGTTACGGATAAACCAGTTTCTCGTACAAAATAAGCACTACGTATAGTGTAAAACTTAAACTTCCTTAAATTTTAAAAAAACGTATCTTTCCAAGTGACGGTTGCAAGTGGCGGTGATATAATGTTAGGCAATGTTAACAGTATGTTATCCCCAAAGAACCCTGGAAGGATGAAACTGATGAATCCACTAGCTGGACAATTAAACGAAAGTATCAAAGCAGGAAATGAACATGTGTACGATATGCTCTCTACGCTTGGCAAAGAAATTTATTTTCCTAAAGAGGGTATCCTGAGCCAATCCGCTGAAGCAGGAGCTCACGCCAAGAAATATAACGCAACCATCGGTATTGCTACTGAAGGTGGCGTGCCTATGCACCTCGGCGTCATCCAGGATAAACTATCCGCTTACAGCCCTAAGGATCTGTATAGTTACGCTCCTCCAGCAGGTAAACCAGAGCTGCGTACTGTATGGCGTGAAAAGATGCTGCGCGAAAATCCATCGCTAGAAGGTAAAACCATCAGCAATCCTGTTGTAACCAACGCCCTGACTCATGGGCTTAGCATTGTCGCTGACCTCTTCGCTGAGCCAGGTGACGCTATTATCTACCCAGACAAGAACTGGGAGAACTATGAATTAACCTTCGGAATCCGCCGCCATGGGGAAACCGTTAACTATCCGCTGTTCACAGAAGAAATGACTTTCAATAGTGCGGGTCTGGAAGAAGCCTTGCTGGCTCAAAAAGAACGCGGCAAAGCCATTGTGCTTTTGAACTTCCCAAACAATCCTACAGGTTATACTCCGGGGATTAAGGAAGGCGATGAAATCGTCGCAGCTATCCTTCGTGCGGCTGAGGAAGGCATTAACGTGGTTGTCGTAAGTGATGATGCCTACTTCGGACTGTTCTTTGAAGACTCACTAAAGGAATCATTATTCGGTAAGCTTGCTCATCTGCACCCACGTGTGCTTCCAATCAAAATTGACGGTGCTACTAAAGAAGAATTCGTCTGGGGCTTCCGTGTTGGCTTCATCACTTATGCCTCGGAAGACAAGGATTTGCTGGCCGCATTGGAGCAAAAAACATTAGGCATCATTCGCGCCACTATTTCCAGTGGTGCACACCCATCACAGACCTTCGTACTGGATGCACTGAAATCTCCACAATTCGAAGAACAGAAGGAAGAGAAGTTCCAAATCATGAAGGGCCGTGCGAATAAAGTAAAAGCGCTGCTCGATAGCGGCAAATACGGCGATGATGTATGGACGTATTATCCTTTTAACTCCGGCTACTTCATGTGTCTGAAGCTGCATACTGTTTCGGCTGAAGCTCTGCGGCTTCACCTGATTCATAATTATGGACTGGGCACTATCGCTCTCGGTGAAACAGATCTGCGGATTGCTTTCTCTTGTATCGAAGAGGCTCAGCTCGAAGATCTGTTTGATCTTGTATACGCAGGCGTTCGTGATCTGGAAAAAGCGTAACAAATCTTTCATACTCCTTACAATCAGCTCCGTTTCTACGGGGCTGATTTTTTTTCTGGACTCCTCCGGCATTGGCCTATACATGCTTCTCTCTCCGCACATACAATACGATGTACTCAAGTACAACACACACCGAAAGGGGAATGAACATGAGCGAAGAAGTAAGAGGCGGATTTAACGGTTGTTGTGGAGGCGGCGGATTCACAAGTACTGGCGCCATTCTGGTTCTCTTTATCCTGCTGGTTATCATCAGCCGTTCACTCTTTGTCTAACTAGAGATGACAGTTACGGGAGAGAGCCTTGAGCTCTTTCCCTTTTCCAATGCTACACCTCATTCCCCACACAAAAAAAGGCTTCCTCATCCGTAGAATCCTCTACTTTTGAGAAAGCCTTTTTTATTTTGAAATCATCTCTTACAAATCCTCGTCAACCATCCGTGCCGCTTTGCGGGACAAGTATCCCTTAAACAGAAAGGATACCAGAATCCCTGCTACAAATGTACCAATCACTGGTAGTAGACGGTCGCCTATAGAGGCTAAGAAAGGTAAACCAAGAATCAGTGCCACTACCAGATGTGCGCGGAATACAAATTGTGTTGTGTTATCCGCCTTACTGCCTTCAGGAAAGGGATACACTGTCAGCCAAAAAGACTCACTATGCAATTTGCGGAGTGCCGACAACTGTACACCAATAATGAACAGGAAGAACAAATAGATGGCGGTGCCGAAGTAACTGTCATGGTTCAACCAATTCAGCAGCAAAGCCAGTACCGAAATCCGCATAATGATTCCGAAGATGTCTCCCCGGGCGAAGCTCTTGGTCAGCAGATAGCGGTAAGCCGTATCCTTACGCCAAGGGAGCTTTGCGCCCCATTTGGAAAGATAACGACGAGCATATACCCGTTGCTCACGACCCGGTACATCCACGAACCAGCCCAGAACCATCAGCGCGCGTCCACCTTGATTCTTTTCCATGGCGATTAGTCTTTCCCATGGTACAGCGTGACGTGCAGGGACAGACAGTGCGACAAGATAGGCTGCTGCTAATAACACGATAAAGATTAGACTTGAGCCGACTGGCTGCCACAACCAAGCGGCAATGATTAATCCGCCGACTGCCCAGCGTAAGAAAGTAAATAGACCTGCCATCGGACGCGACAGCATAGCTATCTCTTTCCATAAACCGTAACTCGCAATTAACTTCACAGCTATCAAAATCAATATGGTAAATAAAAGTCGCTTAGGATTGTCATCTGTACGTATGTACAACGGCCAAAGAGTAATGAGCACAAATAACAATCGAACAATCTTCCATACGTTCCCACTAACCCACGAAGGTGCAAAATATTCCTTCATCCGATGACCTTGAGGCAGTAGAAAGATCGTATCTGGGGTCTGCAAATAAGTACGGAAGCTGCTATGCACTGCCGCAGGCAGCAGTATTGCAAGCATAATCCAACGAATGGGAATGCCTTCAGGCACATTCTGTAACAGCGATGTATACCAAGCCGAGAAGACAATTAACACAAAGAGGAAGACCATAGCTACGCCGCTTTGAATGATATATCCTACATAAGGAAGCATGCTTCCCATGAATCGACCTCGCCGCGTGCGCCGCAGCTCTTTCAAATCCATATTATTTCCCTCCCTGAACCAGCTCATAGAACAGCTGCTCCAAAGTCAGCCCCTGTAGTCCAGTGGTTGCCGCAATTTCTTCCAGCGTTCCCTGAGCAATCACCTTACCTTTATGCAGCACAATAAAGCGGTCGCAATAATTCTCAATGGTAGAAAGAATATGAGAGCTGAGCAGAATAGAGGATCCTGATTTTTTCAGGTCCATCATGAAATCAAGCAACGAGCGAATACCTAAAGGATCTAGCCCTAAAAAAGGCTCATCGATTACATATAACGCCGGCCGCGCAACGAAAGCACACATGATCATGACCTTCTGCTTCATGCCTTTAGATAGATGGGTCGACAACGTGTCCATCTTATCTTCCATATGGAACAGCTTCGCTAGATGTGAGGTGCGGGTTTCGTAATCACTTTGTTCAATCCCGTACGCTCTTGCTGTAAATTCAACATGCTCACGTACCGTCAATTCATCATATAAAAGAGGCGATTCAGGCACAAAAGTTAAAGCATTGTGATATCCGATGGGATCTTCTGCACGGGTCTTACCCTTTACTGTGATATCGCCCTTATGGGGCGACATCAATCCTAGAATATGCTTCATGGTCGTACTTTTTCCTGCTCCATTTAAACCAATTAAACCAACCATCTCGCCAGGCTGCACCTGAAGTGCAATATCATGCAGCACCGGCTTATTCAGGCTGTATCCACCACTGAGGCCCGTAATTTGCAATACGGGAGAATTATTCATTGACCGTCACCTCTCGGAGTTTTGTCTTTCAACCACTTTGGTGCTCCTTTATTCTTACGGTTCTTCTCACGTTCCGCATTGCTGCTGCGTTTGCTTCGTGCAGGAGTCGCACCTCCACGCGCGCCTGTAGAAGGATTCACACTGCGCTGAGAATCGCGCTGTGGTTCTACGCTTGCCTCACTTGTCTGGATCGTAGCCAGTCTTTTAACAGGTTGCCGCTCTGTGCTGGTTGTAGACGGCTGGGTTCCTGCATTCCCAGATGTTCGCGCCTGTGGCTTACTGATATGCGGAGAAGAAGCATCGCGGCGTTGTCCGCTGTTCTCATTTCGTCCCCGTCCACTAGCATTGCGCGCTTCATCTGCTGCTAGCACCTTGCCACCGACCATTTCCCGCTCTTCAAGGGAAATATCCAGTTCACGCGCAAATTTACGCATAATAAAGGTCTGCTGCTCTGTCACAATCGTTACGGATAATCCGCGTTTTCCCATCCGGCCCGTACGACCAGCACGGTGTACATAATGCTCGGAATCAAAGGCAGGATCGAAGCTAACTACCAGTGACAAATTCTCAATATCCAGTCCTCTGGCAGCTACATCACTGGCAACAAGCACACGGAATTTCCCCTCACGGAAACGTGACAATACATTACTGCGCGTTACTTTATCAGCATCACCGTAAAGTGCCGCCGCTGTTAGTCCAAGATGGTTCAGCTTAGCCTCTACCTCTGCAATATCATCTGTAGCATTCACGAACACAATCGCTTTATCTGGATTGTAATGACGGATGACCCGGCGTAGCATGTCTATTTTATTGCGTTCTTCAGTGACAACATAATGATGCTCTAAACTCTCTGCCGTCATTACACCTGGAGCAATTCCAACCTCTGCCGGGTTCTTCATTTCACGATTTGCCAAGGCTTTCGTCTCCGGCCCAATGGTTGCAGACAGCATAACGAGCTGGCGTGAACGCAGTGCGCTGCTAACAATTTTCGTTACCTCTCCGGCCCCGCTTAGCTGGAACATTTGGTCCGCTTCATCTAGAACAATCGTGCTGACTTCATGCATCTTTAACTTGCGAAGACCAATCAATTCGCGAATCCGGCCAGGGGTTCCCACAACAAGCTGTGGATGCTCACGCAGTTTGTCAATCTGCCGTTTGATGGCTGCTCCGCCAATAAGACCCATTACTCGAATCCCACGGTGTTCGCCATAACGTTCCGCCTCACGTAAGATTTGCATCGCCAGCTCCTGTGTAGGGGCGAGCACCAGCTTTTGGACCACCTTCTGCTCCGGGTTGATCGTTTGAAGCAGAGGCAACAGATAGGCCAAGGTCTTACCCGTTCCAGTCTGGGAAGCAGCAATAACATCTCTTCCCTCCAGCAGAAGTGGAATCGTCTGCTCTTGTACCGGGGATGGGGCGTTAATACCGAATTCCGACAATCGGGCAACTAGGTCTTCCTGAATGCCGATAGCCGCAAAAGAAGCTTTATTCATAAGTGTAATTCATCCTTTTCGCTTGAGATAATATCTTCATTATATGCCAAAAAGGCCTCTCCACCAAATGGAAGGCCAATAATGCTGACGGCAGGCTCTATTTTCTGTTCATCGCATTATAAGTAAGCTTGTCCGCCAGACGAGGAAACAGACCGTAAAGCCGAATACCAAACCCTGCTAAACCCGGTAGATCAATCTCTTCTTTGCCAGTTTCCATGACCTTTACGATCTTGGAAGAGACATGTTCTGGTGTCATCATCATCCGAGCTACACTCTTTTCATAATTGCCGGAAGGGTCAGCCGTTTTGAAGAAATCAGTGGCAATGGGGCCCGGGTTGACAGCCGAAACGATAATGCCGCTCTTCCGCAGCTCCTGACGGAGTGCATTCGTGAATCCGAGAACAGCATGCTTGGTGGCTGTATAGGCTACCGATTTGGCTGTACCGATCTTCCCTGCCATAGAAGCCACATTTACGATCTGGCCACTTCCCCGCTCTAACATATGTGGAACAACAGCCTTTGTACAACGAACAATCCCCATATAGTTAACATCCATCATATCATCAAACTCATGAGGCTCCATCTCTGTAAAAGCGGCGAATTTACCGTACCCTGCATTATTTAGCAAAATATCAATTCTGCCGTAAGTCGCCAAAATTTGAGCAAAGGTCTCTTGTACACCATCGGCATCTGTTACATCGCATGTATACAGTCCAAAAACGTCCGGAATACCGGCCGCCGTTTCTTTCAACTTCGCTTCAGAACGTGCCAAAAGGATCGGAATCGCACCTTGCTTACTAAGCATTTGTGCGGTTAATGCACCAATACCGCTGGATGCTCCTGTAATCACAACAACCTTATCTTTAAGTACCATAAAAGGTATTTCAGCTCCTAACTCTTGCCTAAGAGATCATCACCTGAATATCCATCTCTCCAACCCCATCCATCAACAATGGAATACTAAGTGCTCTGCGAGGCAAAAAAGACATACTCTCAAGCTTCATAATTTGGGGAGGACTTATATCCACTGAAACCCCCTGATTATATAAAATCGTACTGGCATTTCCACTGATCATATTGCCTAGCTCTGAAATTGCACTCTGACCCATCTCATCCATCTCCGTAATCACATAGCCGCCCATCATAATCGATACCATTCGCAAGGCTACCTGCTCTGCGATACCAAATATAATATTTCCGCTCAGCTGGCCTGTCATTCCCACTTGAATCCATATATGATTATCGATCAGTTCAATTTCTTTGATGCCTAAATTCCCAGTGGAAGGCGAGACCTGAATCACTTGTTCTATAACAGTCCGTGCAGATTCTAAAAAAGGATTAATTACTTCTGCTTTCATGAAAGTCCAGTCTCCTCCTCTATCGTGCTTTAGTCATATACCAAAAGTCCCAAGTAATATGGATTTATTATACTTTATATATCGGCACAATTCAGCAAAAATTAATGTACATGTCGAATTCGAACCCAAGTTTGTTTATGTTGCAACATTGCTCTGTCGGGTATTATCTCCTATAATTTAAATCAAATGCCAACATGGAACGTAATATTTCACCCTATCACTTTCATATTCGCTTGTCCAAAGGAGGTATTCCATGAACATCAGCCAGCTGGAGACATTAATAACGATCTCCAAAACGATGAGCTTTCGCAAGGCCGGAGAACTGCTTAACTTGACCCAACCGGCGGTTTCAGCACAAATCAAGAGCCTTGAAGAAGAGTTCAAAACACAGCTGGTTGACCGGAACCAGCCTGTTACGTTAACCGATCGAGGGACTGTATTTCTGGAGCATGCGGAACAAATTGTGTCGATTGTCGAGGAGCTTAAACAGAGACTTGCGGATCTTGAAGATAATCCCCAAGGACATATTATTCTCGGCACTACTACCTCTATCGCCATTCAAATTTTACCGCGTATTTTATCCTATTTTAAAGACCAGTTCCCTCATATCAAAACATCTATTTCCTCTATGTCCTCGTCTCAAATTTATCAACATGTCGAGAATGGCATTGTCGATGTCGGCATTGGCTATTTGATCGGACGTAGTCCGAGTATGACTACTTCCATTCTTTATTATGATACATTCGAGTTGGTGGTCTCACCCAGACACCCCCTGGCTCAAGTTAAGACTGCAGGTATTGAAGCCCTAAGCAAAACCCCGCTAATTCTGCTCTCACCGGATACAGTGGGCCGTAAATTTGCCGATGAAGTATTCTCCAAGCATGGCATAGAGCCACAGGTAATAATGGAACTGACCAGCAGCGAGGAAGTGAAACGGATGGTAGAGCTCGATTTAGGTGCAGCCATTATTTCCAAGCAGTCAGTAACCGCTGAGGTGCGAGCCGGTTCCCTCAAAATTGTGCCTATTATTGAATTGGAGGTCACGCATCCTGTAGGTGTCATAACGAAGTCTGGAAAATACGTGAACTCAGCTATGAGACAGTTTCTTAGTGATCTCAAAGGTATGCCGGAGACACAATTTATTGGGTCTGAATAAAAAACACCCAAAAGTGGAATCGATACTTCTGAGCTAATTGTATAACCTTGTTTAAAGGAGTTGATCTTGATGAAATTTGACCTGCATACACATCATTTTCGCTGTGGCCATGCCGATGGAACGATTAGAGATTATATCGAAGCCGGAATTTCAGCAGGGTTAGGGGTAATAGGCATTTCTGACCACACCCCTTATTTTGGAAGCCCTTCCGAGCAAGCTTTTCCTCTAATTGCTATGGGTAAGTCCGAATTCTCAAATTATGTTCAGGAAGTGCTCTCTCTCAAAAAAGAATACGAAGGTGTAATCGACGTTCTGCTGGGTATTGAATCAGACTACTTCCCTGAGCATGCCGAGCTTTACCGCAAAACATTATCCGCCTACCCTTTTGATTATGTGATTGGATCGGTACATAGTGTTGGTGGCGTCAGTATCTTTAACAAGGGTCGCTGGAAAGGGCTTAGCAAGAATGAACAGATTCGTGTGAAGTCTGATTATTACCGATTGATTGCTGATTCCGCCCGCAGTGGCATGTTCCAAATTCTCGGACACATTGATGCGATGAAGGGAAATTATCCTGCTTTTTCAGAAATTCCTGCTCCAAAGCCAATTGATGACTGTCTGCAAGTCATTAGTGAATGTGGCGTGGCGATCGAAATTAATACCTCAGGCGGAACCAAGCTGGTTGGCGGTTGGTATCCATCAGAAGATATACTGGAGCGCGCACATCATTTTGGCGTTGAGGTTACTTTCGGATCGGATGCGCATAAGCCATCCCGTGTCGCAGAAGACCGAGATGCGGTAGCCGAGCAGCTTAAAGCGATAGGTTTTACGCATTGGGTTTATTACAAGCAGCGCGAGAAAATTAAAGTTTCACTGTAAAGATTTCTTGTATTTGAACAAATGCACCAAGCGTTATTGGTTTAGGGGTGGGGTTACCCTCCGTTAAACCAATCTCCGCTTGGTGCATTGTCGTTTATTTATAGGTTATCGCAGGTAAACCCTTGCTGCTTTAGAGTACGTTTCGCATCCCCATATTCCGGGTTGATATCGTAAAAATGAGCAATTGTGCTCGTCCAATCCCTCACCGTTAATCCCTGCTGCTGCATATATTCACGGTGGGTTTGATTATACGCCTCCAGGAGACCTTCCACATCCGGATTGTATTGTTCCTCATGAAACACCGCATCCAGCGGCAGCCGCGGCTTCTGTGCGACCTCTTCGGCCGGATATCCGACACAGAGCCCGACGATAGGGAATACGTACTCCGGCAGCTTCAACAGATCAATAACACCTGCTGTATTGCGCCGGACACCCCCAATAGGGATGATCCCGAGTCCCATGGATTCTGCCGCTGCAATCGCGTTAGCCACTGAGATACCGACATCTGTAGCTCCAACGAGCAGAGCATCTACATCTTTTACGGCTTCAAAAGACTTGCCTTCCACTTTACTTGCTAATTTCGCTCTATAGAAGTCCATGCAGAACACCAGAAAGACAGGGGCTGCTGCTACATGCTTCTGATTGCCGCACAAGACCGAAAGCTGCTGCTTACGCGCAGGATCTTTGATAGCTATAATGGAGACCTGCTGTCCATGAACCCATGAGGGCGCTGCTTGGGCGGATTCGATCATTATCTTTAGCTTATCCGGCTCCACTTGTAGATCAGAATACTGCCGGAAAGAACGGTGACTCATTAACGTCTGTATTACATCATTCAAGATGTTACGCCTCCTTCTAAATTCATTCGACTGTTTGTTAATCATAAACGATCGGATTAGGTCCTGACAAAAAAAAATGGACCCGAATCATCGGGTCCCAAAGCAGTATATTTTTAAAAGGGGGTCATGTACTTAGTTTAACCGGACACTGTTAGAGTTTCATAACGGCATTATTTCATTTGTGTAACAATGTGAATACTTTCATTACATCGTCCAAGGAGCCTACTCTGGGCATCACCCGTTCCAGCATCATGCCGTTCTTAAGCATCACACGTTCGGATCTAATATTATCTCCTCGGCAGCGCCCTTCGATCCGTGTTATCCCAAGCGTATGAACACTGTAATTTAAAAATAAGCCAACCGCCTCTGTTGCCAATCCCCCTCCCCAGTACACCGGGTCTAGCATATATCCTAAAGTGGCCTTTCCCTCACGGCGGTTCCAATGCTGCAAAGCAACAATACCGATCAACTTCTGCTGCTCCTTCAAATAGATACCCGCATGTAACGCGCAAGGATCGAATGCGAATAACATCCGATTCACCAGCTTCTCCACCTGAGCAAGTTCTGATCCAGCTCCGGTGCGTATTTGAATATGAGCCTGCACTTCTGGACGGGAGAGCAGTTGCTGTAAATGACAAGCATCCTCGGGCGGAATCCTCCTAAGATCAACCGCCATACCTTGTTGCGTCTGGAAAGATACTGCCTCATAAGTACTCATACTCTCTCCTCCTCCATGCAGCTAAAATATCAGCCTATTCATCCGTTGAATGATGCAATGTCAGCACCGTTAATTCAGGCCTACATAGAAACCGAAAAGGCATGACTGTTTCACCGAAACCTCTATTCACATACACTGGCATGCGCTTGGTATCTGTATAATACAATCCATTTATGTACTTTTGAGACCCATAAGGGGTGAATGGAGCACCTACAAACGGCAGGCGAATCTGTCCCCCATGGCTGTGCCCGGATAGCTGCAGGTGAAATGAATGAGCCTGTGCTATATCAGCATAATCCGGTTCATGCATCATCAGAACGGTAAAGGTTCCTGCAGGCACACCCCTGAGTGCCTTCACAGGGTCAGGCTCACCATGCAGCAGATCATCCAGCCCGGTCACAGCCATAACTGCTCCACCTCTTTTTAGAAGATAAGAATCATTCCTTAGCACCCGGAATCCAGCTGATGTAAACAACTCGATAATCCGCTTCGTATTCTTGAAATCATGGTTGCCTAGCACCGCATATTTTCCTAGAGAAGCACTCAGCTCTGCCAATACAGGTATGGCATCTACAAGATCCTCAGGGTTGCTGTCCACGATGTCACCTGTAAAACATATAAGATCGGGTTCCTCCTTAGCTATACGCTCTGCAAGTCGAGCCAGATCACGGGCATCCTTATTAAACCCAAGGTGAGTATCACTGAAATGGACAACCTTCATGCCTGAAAAAGCAGAGGGAATATCTTTGAAGGACAATTTCAGCTTAGTAACCTGAATCCAGTTGGGCTCCCCTTGCCAAGCGTAACCACTTGTGAGCAAGCCTGCGCCGATTACAGTAGCCGCACCTCGAACAAGGAATTGCCGGCGGGTCATCGTTGTCTTGCCCTTAGATCGACGTTCAGAGGTGCTAGAGTGAGTGTCTTTATTTTTCTTATTGGGAGAAGCCCCAGACGATTGTATCTTCATACGGAGTTTCTCCTTCCCTTTAGCTTTCGTTTAGAGCCGTTAGTACAATTCTACATTCTTCCTCTGGCGTATCACTGTATGCGGATGCGATGCCTCTCTTAGCAATTTCTGTTTTTGGGACTCGTTTCATCATAAAGGCTACTTCCACCGTCTTCTTAAAGGGAAAAGGATCCAGAATTAACGTTGACTTATCTTTCCACTCCACGGTTATCGTACGACCTGACGTAAAACTGAAATCTTCACTGCCAGAAAACCCTTCACGCCACCATGGATGCTCCTCAGATTTCGGGCTACCCGGCTCATTTAAAGCCAAATATAAAGATAAATCATCGCAGAATTCTAAAAGACGAGCATCATAATACAGTTCATCCTCACCAATCGGTTTGGATACTTCCAGCGCTCGGTGAATACGGGATCTACGTTCCTCTTCATGCGCTTGATACAATTTCAGTTCTGGATTATCCAGTCCCGAAATCTTAATGAGTCGTTCAAAATGCAAGCTGCACAGAAGCGCTCCATAGGGTGTTCGCTCTTCGATCTCATCAAGTCCTCGCTTATAAAAGGTCAGCTTCGGTACCACAGGAAAATCAATAAAGGTGTAAGGCGCGCTCTCCGCATCGTTCCAAAAGGGCGTCTCATCCAGATCAATCCAGCCCCGGTCATGTTCAGCTACCGCCCAAAGCACCTCATCCCGGCGTCCTTCTTCTGGCACATGCTCTTCCTTGAACCAAATGGCAAGCTCTCCAGCTAACTTCCCGTGATCATGCTGTTTAACCATTACAATTGCTCCATCATGCTCCCGACAAATCACGATTATTCCTCCCTGTTGTTCCACACCTAACGTACGTTAACAATGGATATTATAGCATATGCTATTCATTCTTCTGATCTAGACAATTTCCTATTCCCTACCAATTATAAACAAAAAAGCTATCCTCAGCGAATAAAAATCCACCATTGAGGATAGCTCGATATTAAAGATCTGGCGGTACTACTTATTACACACCTAACCAGCGTTTGAACATATGTTTTGTCGTCTGCTTATTAATTTCTGCAATGGAGGTAGTCAGAGGAATCCCTTTTGGACAAGCGCGTACACAGTTCTGTGAGTTACCACAGCCGTCAATACCGCCATCTTCCATCAATGCGTCCAATCTTTCATCAGCATTCATTTCGCCCGTAGGATGAGCATTGAACAGGCGTACTTGAGAGATGGCTGCGGGTCCGATGAAATCCGTCTTCTCGTTGACATTCGGACAAGCCTCTAAGCATACGCCGCAAGTCATACACTTAGATAATTCATAAGCCCACTGCCGTTTCTTCTCCGGCATCCGTGGTCCCGGCCCAAGGTCATACGTACCATCGATCGGAATCCAGGCCTTTACTCGTTTCAGTGCATTGAACATCCGAGTCCGGTCAATCACTAAGTCACGCACCACCGGAAATGTCTTCATTGGCTCAATGCGTACAGGTTGCTCCAGATTGTCTATAAGCGCTGCGCAGGCTTGGCGGGGTTTGCCGTTGATCACCATCGAGCAAGCTCCGCATACCTCTTCTAGACAGTTGGAATCCCAGCATACCGGAACGGTGCTGTCACCTTTGGCATTCACAGGATTACGCTGAATTTCCATCAAAGCACTGATTACATTCATACCCGGACGATATGGAAGCTCAAATTCCTCAACATAAGATGAGCTTTGTGGATCGTCCTGGCGGGTGATGATAAACTTTACGTTTTTGGGAGCTGTAGCAGTTTCCGCCATAATGGTTCCCTCCTCAAATTGCCTAATTTTATTTCATTAAGCTTGCCTCGCAAGCTGTTTCACTGCTGGGAAAAATTAATCCTTCGAATAATCACGGACCCGCGGAGGGATCAGTGAGACATCGACTTCGTCGTAAGAGATTTGCGGACCGTCTGCAGTCCAGGCAGCTTTCGTGGTCTTCAAGAATTCCTCATCATTACGATCCGGGAATTCCGGCTTGTAATGAGCGCCGCGGCTCTCATTGCGCATAAGCGCTCCCAGTGTCATCGCTTCGGACAGCTCCAGCATGTTCCACAGCTGACGGGTGAATGCCACTCCTTGGTTATTCCAGCGTGACGTATCGTTCATATTGATATTGCGATAGCGTGCTTTAAGCTCTTTGATTTTGCCAATGGTCGCTTCCAGCTTCGGATTGTGCCGTACAACCGTCATATTGGCGGTCATCCATTCGCCCAGTTCCTTATGAATCACATAAGCGTTCTCTGTACCTGACATCGCTAACAGAGATTCATATTTGTCCGTCTGCTTTTTGTGGAAGCTGTCATATACGGAAGAAGAGATATCTTGTGATGATTTCTTCAAACCTTTAATGTATTCAACAGCCTTTGGTCCAGCAACCATACCACCGTAAATAGCAGATACCAGAGAGTTAGCGCCTAAGCGATTCGCTCCATGATATTGATATTCACATTCGCCTGCCGCAAACAGACCAGGAATGTTTGTCATTTGGTTGTAATCAACCCACATACCGCCCATAGAATAGTGCACGGCCGGGAAGATTTTCATCGGTATTTTACGGGGATCATCTCCCATGAATTTTTCGTAAATTTCAATAATCCCGCCAAGCTTTACGTCCAGTTCTTTCGGGTCCTTGTGAGAGAGGTCCAAATACACCATGTTCTCACCATTAATACCCAGCCCTTGATCCACACACACATTAAAAATCTCACGTGTAGCAATATCGCGCGGCACCAAGTTACCATAGGCCGGATATTTCTCTTCAAGGAAATACCACGGCTTTCCATCCTTATAAGTCCAGATACGGCCGCCTTCACCACGTGCTGATTCCGACATTAAGCGGAGCTTGTCATCTCCTGGAATAGCCGTTGGGTGAATCTGTATAAATTCTCCGTTGGCATAATGTACGCCCTGTTGGTACACCGCACTTGCGGCTGTGCCCGTATTAATTACGGAGTTCGTTGTTTTACCAAAAATAATACCCGGACCGCCGCTAGCTAAAATAACTGCGTCTGCGGGAAAAGTCTCAATCTCCATCGTCTTGAGATTCTGGGCACTTATGCCGCGGCATACACCTTCGTCGTCGATGATGGCCGAGAGAAATTCCCAGTTCTCACGTTTCGTTACAAGACCTTCAGACTCCCAGCGGCGCACTTGCTCATCCAGTGCATACAAAAGCTGTTGGCCTGTCGTTGCGCCAGCAAATGCAGTGCGGTGACGTTTCGTTCCGCCGAAACGACGGAAGTCGAGTAACCCTTCAGGTGTACGGTTAAACATTACACCCATCCGGTCCATAAGGTGAATGATACCCGGTGCTGCTTCACACATCGCCTTGACTGGTGGCTGATTCGCCAGGAAGTCACCGCCATAAACGGTATCGTCGAAATGCTCCCAAGGGGAGTCGCCCTCCCCTTTCGTATTTACTGCACCGTTGATGCCGCCTTGCGCACAAACGGAGTGTGATCTTTTTACAGGAACTAATGAGAATAAATGAACATGTGCACCGGACTCCGCTGCCTTGATGGTAGCCATCAGGCCGGCCAGACCGCCGCCCACAATAATGATATTTGCTGTTGCCATGATAGTTCACTCCCTTTATCGAAAATATCAGAAAGGATTCTGGAATGTAGTCCTGAGAGGGCAATTACTTAGATGAAAGTCTTTATGGACTGAGCTATGGAAGCTGCACTTTGAAATTCAGCATCACGGAAAGTGACTAGCGAAATGAGGAACATAAACGTTACAAGAACAAATATACCGAGACAAAGGTAAGAGGATACCCGCTGTGAACGAGGTCCTACCGTGATTCCCCAGCTGATCAAGAAAGACCATATACCATTGGAGAAGTGAAAGCATGCTGCAACGATACCGATAATGTACAGTGTCAACATCAGTGGTTGAGTCACGATATCATGCATCAGACCCCCTAATTCTTCATGCTCCACACTACCGACTGCCACCTGAACCCGGGTTTGGAACAAATGCCAGACTATAAAGATAAAGGTAATAATTCCTGTAATGCGTTGCAGCGTATAACGCCAGTTTCTTTCAATGTTGAAACGGTTCAAGTTCGGCTTGGATTGATACGCAATATACAGTCCGTATACGCCATGGTACAGCAGAGGAAGCCATATACCGAACAATTCCAGGAAGAAGACAAGCGGCAGGCTATTCAGCCATATCACGCTGTCAGTGAAACCGGAAGCGCCACCCTCTACAGCCGCAAAATTCGTCATCATGTGCTCAATGAAGAAAGCTCCAAGCGGGATAACGCCTAGCAAGGAATGAATCTTTCTGGAATAAAATCCTTTCATACAAAGTAACCCCTTTCCGATTAAAACAGCGTTTTCATTATTGTGTATTCACCGCCGGAACTACATTTGACACAGGATAACGTAGACTATGTAATGACAGAACGTCTATATTTTACCGCTATCCTTGGGTTCCCGGACTTTGTTTTCTTTTTCACAAAATGTGAATATCTTGTGTCACTTTTCATGTTACTCCTTTTTCCCTTATAAGGGAATTGCAATCTAATTATTAAACGTTATACAATAAACGCATAAGAATAGATTTTATATGATAATAATTCTCATTTAGAAAGACAACATTTTCCGACAAATCTTTTATTTCCTTATGGAGCAAGAAGTATTGTCTTCATGGCTATGAATTTCGTCACTACTGTTTATAGATTGCACTACGAGAGGAACCTAAATATGTTTGACGATTTAGATGTTTTTGCAGCGGTTGTGGAGCACTCCAGCTTGAATCGGGCCTCCCGCCAGCTCAATCTGTCCCAACCTGCCTTATCTCGTAAAATCTCCAAGCTGGAAGAACGGCTGGGTGTCGCGCTATTTAATCGTTATGGCAAGCGCCTGGAGTTAACCGAGGTTGGGCGTCTTACTTATTCCTACGCACTTGAACAACGGCAGCAGCGCTCTAAATTTCTGGAGGCTTTGTCTAAATACAAAGAAGGCGAGCCTAAGCTGGTCACCTTAGGGGCTTCACTTACCTCACTGCAGACCACTCTGCCTCCACTAGTTAACGCATATATGGAGAAATACCCGACTTCGGAGTTAAAGCTAATCACCGGCCGAACGCATGAGATTGTCTCCTCTGTCAGTGAAGGAAAGTCAGATATAGGTCTGATCGCATCCTCTATTCAAGAGCCTGGACTGCGCTGTATTTCTTTGTTTGAGGATCAGCTTCGACTGGTTGTCTCTGAGCATCATCCTCTGAATCATGCTTCTAAGCTAACCATGAATGATCTGTCCCGACTGCCGATGATCCTCTTCTCCAAAGGCACCTGGTACCGCCGTCTAACAGACGATCTGTTCCAGCGCTGCGGGATTGATCCGGACGTACGTATGGAGATTGACTCCTTCGAAGCCATCGTGCGGCTGCTGCCGACAGTCAATGTGGCAGCCTTACTGCCCAAGTCTTATCTGCGTCCGCAGCTGTTAAACGGCGGTGGGCTGGTATCTCTGCATATTAAGGAGCTGGAGCAGACTCAGCGAACTACCTGTCTGATTTAC
Source organism: Paenibacillus sp. FSL K6-2859 (assembly GCF_038008265.1). Lineage (NCBI taxonomy): Bacteria > Bacillati > Bacillota > Bacilli > Caryophanales > Paenibacillaceae > Paenibacillus > Paenibacillus sp. FSL K6-2859. Next base: position 5,788,637 of record NZ_JBBOYU010000001.1, read on the forward strand.
CGTGACGATGGAAGCCTGAGCACAGCGGCCCGCAGCCTCGTGCAGGTCACAGAAGAGATGTTTCTGACGGAACGAGAGGTATAGTACATACTCTGCGTGCAATCTTAATTAAAAAAATCCCTCCGTCCTATGTAAAGGACGGAGGAATTATCTATTTAATCCTGGTTTACAACTTCATCCTCAAATCGATCAATACTTTCATTAGAACCAATGAGTACCATAACGTCTCCCTCACTCAGATGATCATGTGCCGTTGGAGCCACTATTATTCCACTTTCCCGGTTCAGGGCAACAATACTGCAGCCATATTTTGCTCTTGTATTTAAATCTGATAAGCTTTTCCCGTTCATGCAAGACGGAACGGTTAGCTCGACGATTTTATAATCCTTGGAAAGTTCAATATAATCCAGCAAATTGGGTGTCACGAGCTGATGGGCTACACGAATGCCCATATCCCGCTCTGGAAAAATAACCCTGTCCACACCCAGCCTAGACAACGCACGACCATGAAGGATCGAGATCGCCTTGGCTACTACTTGCTTGACTCCGATCTCTTTTAACAATATCGCCGCCAGAATGCTTCGTTCCATATTGTCACCAATCGCAACAATCCCACAGTCAAAGTTCCGTACGCCAAGCGAGCGCATAATTCCTTCATCTGTAGCATCAGCCACTACCGCATGCGTCAGATGATCGCTCATATCCTCCACGCGCTCCTCTTGGTGATCGATGCCGAGCACCTCGTAGCCCATTTCCATCAGCTCAAGTGCAAGACTTGAACCGAAGCGGCCTAAGCCGATTACTACAAATTGCTGTGCTTTCATTTCGGATTAACTCCTATCCAATAATTATTTTACCTTCTGGGTGCTTATACAATGGTTTACCCTGTTTTGGTCCTAGCGCATACACTAATGTTAATGGACCTAGGCGACCCGCAAACATCGTCAGACAAATCAGAATCTTGCCGATAACAGACAGTTCAGGTGTAAGCCCCATACTTAGTCCCACCGTAGCAAAGGCTGAGGTCGTCTCAAATAATATTGCTAAGAAATTACTATCCTCTGTTGTGGACAGTAACATTGATACAGAAAGGACCAATAGTAAAGCCAGTAAAGTTAACGTCAACGCTTTATAGATACGCTCCTGCGCCAATCGGTAACGGAACAGCACAACATCTTCACGCCCGCGCAGCATCGCGATTACTGCACCAATCATAATGGTAAAGGTCGTAGTCTTGACCCCGCCACCCGTTGAGCCCGGTGATGCACCAATAAACATAAGGATAACCATAAAGAACTGTGAGGCTTGCCGCAGTCCGGCAATATCCACCGTGTTGGCGCCAGCGGTTCGGGGCGATACAGACTGAAAGAATGCCGATAATATTTTGCCGCCAAAATTCAGATTACCCAGAGTGCGCTGATTTGTAAATTCGAATATAAAAATAACCAAAGCGCCGATAAGAATAAGCCCTGCCGTGGTGGAGAGTACAACTTTGCTATGCAAAGATAATTTACGTTTGACACGAAACTCCACCAGATCCGACATGACAATAAAACCAATCCCGCCAGAGACAATCAGAAACATCACCACGATGTTCACAAGCGGGTCATATACATAATCGGTTAAACTCCGGAAATCCCCGAAAATATCAAATCCAGCATTATTAAACATAGACACCGCATGAAATATTCCAAAATAAATGGCCTTTCCCAGTGGCATATCAAACGCCCAGCGTAAGGACAGAAGCACCGCTGCACAGCCTTCGATGACCAAAGAATAAATAAGTACTCTACGGATCAGTCGAACAATCCCCTCCATAGAGCCTTGGTTCATGGCTTCCTGAAGGATCAGTCTGTCCCGCAAGGAAATTTTGCGTTTCATCATCATGGCAAATAAGGTCGCCATTGTCATAAACCCTAAGCCACCAACCTGGATAAGCACCATAATTACGGTTTTCCCAAAAATGGTGAATGTCGTCCCGGTGTCCAGCACCACAAGTCCTGTCACACAGGTGGCCGATGTTGCAGTAAACAACGCATCAATAAAACTCACAGCATTCCCACTGGTACTCGATATGGGAAGCATAAGCAGCAAGGCTCCAATCAGAATGATCGATGCAAAACCAAGCACCATAATCTGAGGCGGAGAAAGCTTCAGAAACTTTGATTCAGAAACCCTGCGAAACTGTGAAGCCACTACGTCACCCTCTTATCTAAATTTAAAGAATTCCAACAAAAAAAGCACTGGAAAACCAATGCTACCCTTGGTTCCTGCAGTAAATTAGCCTACGAGGTTAGCTGACGGATTCGGACTGTGCAGGCTGCCCTATTCGTTCCTAGAACGAAATTCACCCCTGATGAATAAAGACACCGCCTATGGTGTATACTCATCTTTTCATTACTTCCTGTGGTTCCCCCGTTTTCACCTGAAATTCGGCTATATACAATTGCATACAAATTATATATGTTATTTCGATAAATCACAAAGACACTATTAATGGTGATTCATATGAAAAATGCGGTTTGGAGAGGATGTACCAGTAGGAGTACCTTTTCTCATCACTTTTCCGTGTTTTCCCTGCAATTGCATCGATTTTCATGAAAAATGAAGAAATGATCACTTTAAATTCATGGTATATATTCAGATACCTATTCTATAATATCTCTATTACCCATAAAAAGAATGTACGATGATTTTTGTAACTATCATGGCACTAATACTATAATGGAACATAACATTGTCAATTTACAAGGAGGCGTTACATGAATCCCGTCGGCCAGCCCTTACAGCAACGTGCCCTCTCCAAGAGGCTCATCATCTCGGGCATTATCGGTCTTATTCTATTTATTATGTTTCAGATTGCTCCCTCAGTGCTAAATAGCCCCGTGGGGGAAGATACTACTGTCATCAGCAAGGCTGAAGCCCGCGACAAAGCGATATCATTTGCAGAACAAAAGCTAAACTACACCAAAACACCAAATGATCAGTGGAATGTACTCTATGATACGGATTCTTCCTTTTATGGTTATATGTCCCGCGAGAAGCTTTTGGAGGACTATACAAAGAAGAAGCTGGATCAACGATATCCTTTTGACATTTTCCGTGTAACACTTAGTCCTTCAGCGGAACAAGAGCCGCTAATCACCGTTGACCTCAATATGTATACTGGCGTGATTGTCGCCTTCAAACAAGGAGTAGAAGGATCATCTGCAGGGTCACCAAGCAATGTATCCACTAGTGCAAAAGAAGAGGACAAGGGAACTGACTTGTCTCTAGCCCAAAAAGAAAATCTTGCCCGACCTTGGCTTCAGGAATGGGGGGTGAATCCCGCCAAATTGCAAATTGAATCAAATACGGGAAACTATGGGCTTGTGTATACAGATCGTTCCGTTCAGGTTGGCGAATCCTTACTACACTATTATTTCGATTTCACTGGCGAACAGGTATCCAGCTTTAAAGCAGGATTCGCCGCTCCAGCCTGGCATACCTCCTATGTAAAGGATCAGACCTCTCTCGCAGAAAAGCTTACTTTATTCGGCTACGGTCTGCCTACTTTAGCTTTAGGAATTCTGGCACTCATCTACAGCATACTTAGAAGAGAACATACTTCCTTTAAGCGCGGAATATTCCTAAGCTCAGCTTATTTTGTAATCATGATGATCAGCACCTATAATATGCTTCCTGAATCCTCCGGCGAAGGACTCGAGGCTCAGATAACTTCCGTCATTATGTTCATCATTTATGCCTTATATAGCCTCCTAATGTCCTCCTTGCTATATTTTTCTTTAGTTGGAGGGGACGGCCTATGGAAAAAAGAAGAGGGGATGAACCCATGGCCTCGCGCTAAAGAGCCTGGCTATGGAAAATATGTGCTGGATAGTATCCGGGCTGGATACGTCTGGGCATTCGTGCTGCTAGGGGTGCAGACCCTTATGTTCATCGTATTATCATTTACCTTGCAGAACTGGTCCACTACTGACGCCACTCAATCTCCTTACAACATGAGATATGCTTGGCTGCTGCCCATCGTTGCATGGCTCGCAGGTTTATCCGAGGAAGCTATTTATCGTTTTTTTGGAATCCCTATGTTGAAAAAAGTATTCCGTAGCACGTTCATTGCTAGCCTGATCACCACGCTGGTTTGGGCGTTTGGCCATACGTTGTATCCGATCTATCCCATCAGTTCCCGTCCCATTGAGCTGACCGTGATCGGTTTGCTCTTTAGCTATATTTTCCTTCGTTACGGCTTTATTGCCGTCATGTTCAGTCACGTCGTGTTTGACAGCATTCTGATGGGCGCTACGCTGATCTTTATGAAGGAAAGCGTGAATGTAGGGGCTGGTATCTTCGCGATTATCATGCCGTTCATAGTGGCCTACATCGTCTATCGGTTTAACCCGCCGCAAAAATCAGAACCTAAGCCGGTTGAACCTACATCTGTAGGTTAAAGAAGTAACGGTGAGACACCCGATCATGAAAAAAGATGTCATAGCAGAAAATCTGCTATGACATCTTTTTATATTTACGTATACATCTTTCCTGCGTTTCTGATGCCTATGATGATGGCTCTTCATCCTTGAGTGCCTCAAGAATTTGACTAGCCAGCTTTTCGCCAATAGAAAGTGATTTGAAATCCTCTATGGAGGCTTCTTTAATTTTCTTTAGCGATCCGAAATGCTTAAGCAGCGCCTTGCGCCGCTTCTCGCCTATACCTGGTATGGAATCCAGTTTAGAAGTAACCATGGACTTCCCACGTTGTTCACGGTGGAAGGTGATGGCGAATCTATGGACCTCATCCTGAATCCGTTGCAACAGATAAAATTCCTGACTATCACGAGCCAAAGCGACGGGTTCCGGCGGATCTCCAACCAAAAGCTGAGCCGTCTTATGCTTATCATCCTTAACGAGACCACAGACCGGAATGAATAACCCCAGCTCGTTCTCCAGAATATCAATCGCTGAAGATATCTGCCCTTTACCACCATCGACTACAATAAGATCCGGTATCGGCAGGTTCTCTTTCAGCACCCGTTCGTACCGACGCCTGATGACCTCGCGCATCGTTCCATAATCATCCGCACCCACTACCGTACGAACCTTATATTTACGATACTCTTTTCGTGCGGGCTTGCCATCAATGAAGACAACCATCGCAGAGACCGGATTAGTCCCTTGAATATTCGAGTTATCGAACGCCTCGATCCGGCTTAAGCGTTCGAGCCCCAAGCTCTCACCTAAGCTCATTGCAGCACCAGAGGTACGTACTTCATCTCGTTCAATAAGCCGGAACTTCTCGTCGATTGCGACTGTTGCATTTTGGCAGGCCATACCGACCATCTGCTTCTTGAGGCCACGCTGCGGCACTAGTACTTTGGTGCCGAGCCACTCCTGGAGAATAGAGGCGCCACCTGCAGCATCAACAACACCTGCTGCTGATGCTTCAGCAGCGGCCATTTCACGGGCCTCAACTTCTTCAGGCGATTCAGGGGTATCTTCCCCCTTTTGCAGATCTTCTTCGGCTGGAGCGGCAATGACAATCGCCGGTTTAGCTTCTTTATCAACCACTGCTTCCTCATCAAGCACATCCGGCAGAAGAATCTCCTGCGGCAGAGCAGGATTATCACTGTAATACTGCGTCACATAAGACATAAAGTCACTATAGGCTTCCCCATAGAATGGAAAGACAGAGGAGTGGCGCTGAATCATCTTCCCTTGTCTCATGTACAGAATCTGTACACACATCCATCCCTTGTCTACCGCATAACCAAATACGTCCCGATCCTTAGTATCTGTGGTGTTAATCTTCTGTTTCTCCATCAATGCATCAATATGGATAATTTGATCCCGCAGTTCCTTTGCCCGTTCAAAATATAATTCCTCAGCAGCTTCCTGCATCTTCTGCTGTAGATCCTTCTTAACTGCATCATGACCTCCGCTCAGAAAAGCAGCGATATCTTGCGTAATCTGCTCATACTCGGATTTCTGCACTTCCTTCTCGCACGGCGCCAAGCATTGGCCCATGTGATAGTAAAGACAGACTTCCTTTGGCATTACGCCACATTTACGGAGCGGATACATACGATCGAGGAGCTTTTTCGTTTGCTGTGCAGCATAACCGTTAGGATAAGGGCCGAAATATTTTGCTTTATCTTTAATCACCCGGCGTGTGACTTCAAGCCGAGGGTGAGTTTCATTCGTTATTTTAATATAAGGAAATGTCTTATCGTCCTTCAGAAGCACGTTATAACGCGGCATATGCTTCTTAATCAGATTGCACTCGAGAATGAGCGCTTCCATGTTGCTGGACGTAACAATATATTCGAAATCAGCAATGTTAGCGACAAGCCGCTGCGTTTTACCATTATGACTGCCTGTAAAATAAGAACGAACCCGGTTCTTAAGTACCTTCGCCTTCCCCACATAAATAATGGTGCCTTCTTCATTCTTCATCAGATAGCACCCGGGCAGATCGGGTAATAGAGCCAGTTTATTGCGGATGTTGTCCAAAATGATCCCCTCCAGCTAAATTGGACCCATGATTAGTTGGCATTCAGCACACAAAACGCCTCCGGAATGAACCGAAGGCGCTGAGCGGCAGGGCCGAGGCCCGAACTGTAGCATTTAACAATTATTGATGTTTAGCTACGATATTTTTCAGGGATTCTTTGGAGTTCAATCCCACAACTTTATCTACCGGTTGACCGTCTTTGAAGAAGATCAGGGTTGGGATACTCATCACGCCAAAACGGGAAGCCGTTTCCGGATTCTCATCCACATTCAATTTAGCAATCTTCACGCTGTCTCCCAGTTCTGCGGACAATTCGTCCAAGATTGGAGCAATCATCTTACAAGGACCACACCAAGGAGCCCAGAAGTCTACTACTACAGTACCTTGACCTTCCACTTCGTTACTGAAGGTTTGGTCAGACACATTCACGATAGCCATGATATTGTTCCTCCTCTAAGTTTTACGAAGCTTTACTCCATTCTAAACCAAAGCTTAGTTTATGGAAGTTACTCCGAAAATATAAGTTAATAAGTTGTTCATGTAATATGATAACCAAATTACCACTTACCGACACAATTCCAGTATAACATATCTTTAAGGGATATGTTATATATCACATACAATTATATTGCCCTCAAACTAATTTTATTTACGTTACTCTTTTCTTTACAATCTCCCCAGCCTTTCGGTATACTCTAAGAAAGCGCATTAAATGTCAATGACTTATTTCATAATGGTCAACTCAATTTGCATCTTAACAATACAGGCATTGTCCCTGTAAGGAGGCAGAAGCTATGGATGTCAACGCGCAAGTACGGGACCCACGAGAACATATCAACGAAGAACCCCGCAATGATCTAGGCGATTTAATGAACGGATTTTTCGGAATGACTGCATTTATGACCGTTGTCTTTTTCGGCATGGTTATCATTAAGTTCATTTCGGAGTAAGGGAATCATCACAATATAAACAGAGGCCGTCTCAAAAGTAGTAAATGCTACTTATCGGGCGGCTTCTGTTTTTAAGGGTGATTAGGGGAAATCCCCCTGATAATAGCCGATAATTACTATAATTGAATGGAATCAGGGAATTTGTCCCTAATAATCGGGAGAATATCCGTTTTCGTTGATGAATCAGTTGAATTTTAGGGAGATATTCCCTTATTATTCATCAGAGTCAGTATGCCATGGCAGCCAGAGGCTGCAAGCAGAAAAGCGATCCTCCAATAAAAGGAGAATCGCTTTTCTTTTGAATGTTACGGTTATGAATATTTAAAGTTTTATCTAATCGTCCCCCGCTGATTTTCTCCATGCAGTGGAATAACATCCACAAAAGGAGCAATACGATCCATCAGACGTTGACCTTTATAAATTTCCTCGCCATCCTTACTTGTGAAGCTAAGATGTTTCTCCAAACCGTCGAGCGGATAATTCGAGGTATAGAACGTTGGTTTACGGTTCATCCGATAATTCAGAATCGCACCAAGCACATGATCGCGCGCCCATGGATTCAAATTCTCCGCACCGATGTCATCAAAAATAAGTAAATCGCAGTTTTTCAGCGTATCAACGGTTTCCTTCATCTTCTGGCCGTCCATCATAATCGATTTTAAATCCTCGATAAAATCCGGCATATATACGATAACTCCAGTATAGCCGGCAACAGCAAGCTCATGAAGCAAGTAACACATCAGAAACGTTTTACCCGTTCCGAAGGTTCCATGTACATAAATCCCGCGTGAAGTCAGACCTTCCTCTTTCACGCTCGTAATATAATCAAATATTTTATTAACCGCCGAGACACGGCGTGGATCCTTGCCCATAATATCTATTTCATCATAACCGCCATTGAGCACACGCTCGTCCACATAAAAGCTACGGATACGTTTGCGGATGCTATCCTGATTATCTTGTGCCACTTTAAGCCGGCATGCCGTCTTGCGTTCATATAAGTCCGCCGAACCATTCACGCTCTCTACCGTAAGTTTGCTAAAGTGACCAGGGAAATCATTCGGACATTTCTCTAGACCCGGACAGTTCGCACAGTGACGGCTTTCCTCTACATATTGATACAGGCGGCTCATATGAAGCCGCAGTCGCGAATCATCTAACTCAGGATGTTCAGACTGTAATGCCTTCACAAGTGGATGATTGAATAACTCCTGTTCAAGATCGCGTTGACGCTGCCGTAGAGTTGGATTGTTGATCGAACGAAGCACATCGCCCATAGACTCCATAGTTCCACCTCTCTTTCATTACGGCGCTTGGGAGACGCCTTTTTTCTTGCTGGCTTTAATTTCTGCCGCTTTCTTCATCATCGCCGCGAATTCCTCTTCCGATACCGTTCCTGCACTTCCATCGTCAAGCCCAATCGGAATTTCCGGTTTAGCAGATCGGTCTGTATTTTTGGCATATGAACGTGATCGAGATCCTGCCGCCGTGTTAGTTGTAGCTCCCTTGCCTTTCACTTTGGACTGATCCCTGATATATTTTACAGCCTTTTCGTAGGTGTTCACCTGTTTAACCAGCATATTGGAAGCGATAGCCTCCACAAAATTGCGATTCATTCGCTGTTCTCCACCTGAGGCTACCATAGTCATTAAATAATGAATAAGTACATTAATTACTTCACCGCTTAGCTTATAATTCAAATCTATTTTCTCGAACATATCCATCAAATGACTGGGCACTGCACCTGGGAAAAAAGTTTGAAGCAGCCGCGTATATGGTTCGTTCCGCAGCATCATATTATATTGGTGAATGTCACATTTGGACAAAAATTGTGGTGGTACTTCTACATAATACTCCATCTCTACAGACTGCTCCGGAGGCGCTATAGAATCATCATTCTCTTCGGAGGCACTGGAACGGATGGAAACAACCTTAGCAGCAGCAATTTCACGCTTTTCTTGTCGTTTCATATCCTGCCTGAAATGCTGGCTCGCTTTATATTGCAGTGCATCCAGTATAACCTCACCTTCCGGTGCGAACACGCCATCTTCATCCAGCAGACGACATAAATCCTGCGGACTGAGTTCATACTTATGAGCTACATAGTTAATAACACCCATTTGAGTATGGTCAAAACGCAATTTTTCTACATGAGCCCGGTTTACAGACTCCCGCGGAAAACGCAAAATAATATCACTATATCCAATCGCTTGTTCTCCAGATTCACGCATGCCAGGCTGACGCACAGTGGCTACTTCTGCAAGTGCCTGCTCCAGCTCATAATCAATGACATGTGTATTAAGTTGAAAAATATCATAAAAAGGCACGGAGATATTCTCTTTGCCTATGGATCTGCGACTCCACTCTTCTGGCTCTCGGTTCCAGAATTGTTCCCGTAAGGACAGCACAGCAAATTTGCCGATTTTATCGCGTAACAGCAACGTCAAATGCTGAGTGGCAAAAAAGTCAGCTGGCGATAGCGGCGGCATAAGCTCATATTCATATAAGTAATCATCAGTTTCCGGTACATAGATTCGACAGGTCTGTAGCAGACCTACCGCTTCTAACCGGGAAGCCTGATCTATTAAATATTTGCGGCCTTTCTCATTCGGTTCAACGCCTAGCGTCATAAATAATCTGCGCTGCTGCTCCACTCCAGAATAGCCAATGCTATCTGCTGGCACATGTTCAACCAGCAAGCGATAGAAACTGATTGCAAAAGCTCCTACCATAGGCTGATACACAGAGCTAAGCATACGTCCATCTATAACACTAAGACCAAATTCGCGGGAAACGCAGTACCGATGATGTTCGGTGAAATGATGTAAGTTACTCATGCGCATCTACGGATACCCCCTTGTTTTCACGAATTCATACAGGATTCTATTCTATCATAAAAAACGTCGCCGGAAATGTAAATAAACTACCAATTCCGACTCTTTTCGCTATATAATCAGCTTTTTCTTACGAATATCTGCCTCTATTAAACAAGAAGAAACGGCTTCGCTGTCCTCTGCAAGAGGAAGGTTCCGTTTCTCGCTGAATTTCAAAATTGATTCTTAGCGTAGAACTAAAAGCTTATATGTTCAAAAAAACGACTCTCACATCAGAGCCGCAGGTCTTCCAATTAAATCTTTAAAACATCTTGTAACCGCCAAAGCGCAGTTTTTGAATGGTCCATCCACTCAATATAGCACCTGCAAGACCAGCGACACCAGTTAAGTAATCAACAAAGTGGAAACTGGAAAGATGCTCCCAGAGCGACATCGCGCTTCTATCCCAAATGGAATAGACTACGACGGGTAGAATAATAAGTACGAATAGATAAGCGGGAAACCAGGTTGTCTTCATTAACATGTTAAGAATAAATCCAATACCAAACATCATCACAAAGAATAAAACGGTTAGGATAAACACTGGAATAAACCCCATCTTACCGTCACTACCCCTTTCTATAAAGAAGCGCACATCTTATACGAGCTAGTAGTAAGTTTACTAGAAAAAATGTCACGAAGCAATGAACTTTATTCAAAATTAGGTCTAATACTCTTACAACGGAATGTCATCATTTGCTCTAAGCAACTTGATTGCGATACAATGCATATAGATTAATAAATCATACATAGTCTATGATGCAGGAGCTTCGTAGCTAGTTTTACGCGACGTTGTATCAAGCGAAGCTTATGCTTCGTAAAACTTTTAAGGAGTGAGATCATGAACGAAGCCGCTATGACACTGGAAGGCTGGTATGCATTGCATGACTTCCGCTCACTGAACTGGACCGCATGGACGGCAGCAGATGACGAAGAACGTGCTGTTGCTCTGGAAGAATTACATGCTTTTATGCAAGAATGGAGTCCTGTCGAAGAAGCTAAACAAGGCAGCTCCGCGGTATATTCCATCGTTGGCCAGAAGGCCGATTTCGTAATGATGTTCTTGCGCGAAAGCTTGGAAGATCTGAACAAGCTTGAGACGGCCTTTAACAAAATCGCTTTTGCTCAATATACAACTAAAGCCTATTCCTACGTAAGTATTGTTGAATTAAGCAATTACCTTGCGGGGGGCAGCGATGGTAGTGATCCTATGCAGAATCCGCATGTTATCGCACGTCTAAAACCTGTTTTGCCGCAAGCGAAGCATATTTGCTTCTATCCAATGAACAAGAAACGCGAGCTCGCCGATAACTGGTATATGCTTGATATGGATAAACGTCGGGAGCTGATGGCTTCTCACGGATTAATCGGACGAGGTTATGCTGGTAAAGTGAAACAGATTATCAGCGGCTCCGTAGGTTTGGATGATTGGGAATGGGGCGTAACCCTATTCGCTGAAGATCCGCTGCAATTCAAGAAATTAGTCTACGAAATGCGCTTTGACGAAGTCAGTGCCCGCTACGGCGAATTCGGACCTTTCTATGTCGGCAACCTGCTGACTGAGGATTCTTTTGAGGAAATGCTTAAATTGTAACAAAAAAAGGTGAGTCTCCAGATCTTTATGGAGACTCACCTTTTTAAAATGCTATAACGAAGTTCCTGCTTCCTCATCCTCTTCGCTGCCATCTTCATCATCACGCAGACTTTCCAAATATTCAGCCGTAGCCCGGTCACGTGCTCGCCCTTTTTCCTTTAAGCGTTCAATGCCAGGGAGAATGAGCAGATCAATTTCTTTTTGAACAACATACGCTAGATCGTACTGATTCTGATCCTCCAGATAAGATCCAACCTCAATCAGTCCGTTATAACGGTCCAATTCTTCTCGGGTCAGCAGTCCACGCACCTGCACGCTGCAGTGACGCATCTTATAAGAATCTTCCTTTTTTCAGAACCAGCGGAATCCCACCAATAATGAACAAATAGCGCATATCCACAACTTTTTTCAATTGAGCTGCGGTCCAGCCCTTGTAAGTTTTGCTGCCAACTACAGCAATCCCTTGCCCTTTACCTAGTGAGGCGACTGTTCCTTTATTGCTGAATGCGAATTTCTTTGGTTGTTGATTACGGATCGCAGCCACCAAATTATGAGCACAGCATTCTCCCTGTTGCATAGCAATTTGTGCCGTTGGCGGGTAAGGACGGCCTTCCGGGTTAATCATTAAGGAGCCGTCTCCAATAATAAAGATATTGTCTTGGCCTGGTGCACGTAAATATTCATCTACTTTCACACGTCCGCGCATAGCTTCAAATCCTGCAGCTTCAATCAGACGGTTTCCTCGAATTCCGCCGGTCCAGACAATTGTAGAAGCCTTAATCTCTTCGCCTGATGCCAGAATTACACCGTTTGGTAGACATTCCTTGATCGCAACGCCCATCTTGAAGGTAACACCCTTCTTAGTGAGCAAGTTCATCGCATACTCAACAAGTTCAGGAGCAAATCCAGGCAGAGCTGTTGGAGCAGCTTCTATGTTATATATATTTACCATGCTTGGATCAACGTCAAATTCTTTGCACAACCCAGGGATGCGGTCAGCTAATTCGGCCACAAATTCAATTCCGCTAAAGCCGGCACCACCGACTACGAAATTGATATGCTCCTGTGCATTGTTCTCGTTCTTATATTTAGCAAATTGATACTCAATATGTTCACGAATCAAACGAACGGAGTTGATGCTCCGGATCGTCAGTGCGTATTTATCAAGTCCTGGAATACCGAAGGTTTCAGGCTCTCCGCCCAAAGCAATGACGAGATAGTCATACGAAAGAGTACCATCCTCCAAAATAATCTTTTTCTGCTGGGTACGAATTTCCTGAACAGATGACTTAACCAGATCGATCTTAAATTCATCGATTAGTTTAGAAATAGACACCCGAGTGTGTTCAATACTATCTGTACCCGCGGCAGGCATATGTAGATGGGTAGTAAAATAGTGGTACTCGTGACGGTTTACGAGCGTGACATCCGCTTCATTATAGTTCAAAGCCTTCTGTAAGCGCTGTGCGGTCAAAATACCCCCATAGCCCGCGCCTAAGATTACGATTTTGGGAATACTACTCATGTTCCGGCTCCTTCCAAGAGGTAAATCTGTCTTTGTATTTTTTATTGAAACAATGTACGGTCCTTTTTGTGAATTTATACACTTATATTTAGAAGAAATTCCAATCAAACTTAAAGGATTTCTAAATTGACCATATCCATTGTAAACCTTAGTGTACTATTAATCAAACATTAAAATACTAAAAAACGTCACATTCTTATTGTGTTCTAAAGTCTTTCTTTGCAGGTATGTGTCACAATGTTTATAATAAGAAAGAATACAAGTATGGCAAAATGAATATATCAACTCGGAGGTGTAATATCCCGTGACACAAGAGCAATCCGGCGTTCCTATGAGCGACCTTTTAATCATAGGTGGCGGTCCAGCTGGCATGTTTGCCGCATTTTACGGCGGGATGCGTCAGGCATCCGTAACACTTATTGAAAGTATGCCCCAATTGGGAGGACAACTTGCTGCACTTTATCCTGAAAAATACATTTATGATGTAGCAGGTTTCCCAAAAGTAACTGCACAAGAACTGGTTGACAACCTGACACGGCAAATGGATATGTTTCAATCGAATATCCGGCTGGAGGAGAAAGTAATTTCTGTTCAGAAACGGGACGAACGCCATTTTGTAGTTACAACCGATGTCGCAGAATATCACAGTAAAGCTATTATCATTACAGCTGGCGTAGGCGCTTTTGAACCTCGTCGTTTAGAACTGCCAGACGCAGGACGGTTTGAAAAAGCCAACCTTCATTATTTTGTAAATGATTTAAATGCCTTTAAAGATAAAAAAGTTCTGATTAGCGGTGGCGGGGATTCCGCAGTAGACTGGGCACTAATGCTGGAACCGATCGCGGAGCAAGTAACCCTAATTCACCGCCGGGATAAATTCCGTGCGCATGAGCACAGTGTAGAGAATCTGATGGCTTCCAAAGTTAACGTAATTACACCTACTGAAATTACAGAACTGCATGGTGACGAGTTTATTACTAAGGTTACCTTATCCCATATCAAGACCAAGGAAACACAAGAAATCGAAGTCGACAGTGTAATCGTCAATTTCGGATTTGTTTCCTCTCTGGGACCCATTGCAGAGTGGGGTATCGATATTGAAGGAAACTCCATTGTCGTTGACTCACGTATGGAAACGAGTATTCCGGGAATCTTTGCAGCCGGCGATATCACCACATATCCAGGTAAGCTGAAGCTAATTGCTGTTGGATTCGGCGAAGCCCCAACGGCTGTGAATAACGCAAAAGTCTACATCGATCCGGAAGCCAAGCTTTCACCAGGACACAGTAGTAATATGAAACTCTAATTCTATCTACTACAATAAAAAAGGGTATTCTGACAGGCCTATCAATACCAGCCTATCAGGATACCCTTTTATGTTTGTGACTCGCGGTTTATTTATATGTAGCCTGCTACAAAGGTATACTTTGCGCTGTTTTAATGAAGAACCGCATGAACTGGAGAGTGTAAGTTTCGTTTGCGAATCTCAACGAGTAGAAGAGCGATGAAATCATGCTCTAGTTGCAGTTCTATCGCTCTATGGTAAGAGTCTAGAAGCATCTCATCGGACAATTCAACCATAACGTTCATCTACCTTTCCTGTATTTGGATCTGAATCTATCATATCAAACTATCATTTTTCGAACAAGCGTTCGCGTTATCCACAAGTACATGTGGAAATCCTGTGTATAATATGTGCGTAAGCGTTATAAAGGTGATAACTGCACAGTGGAATATGGGGATAATAGTTATACACAGGACTGAACCACTTGCATACAGCTAAAAATATATTTTTATTGTAAATAAATTACAATATAATTTACCCCAAAAGAACGCAACTAAACGCAATTTTATCTTACTACTCTATTATCGTCAATTCTAAAATTTTTGTTAATTTACTGAGGTCTTGTATTAACCTCCAGAATCCATATTTTACCTGAATAATCCACGGCGTAATCAAAACCCAGTTCGCCTATTCCCGGGAAATGCCGCTCCATCAGTTCGATACATACTAGCGTAAGCCTGCGCATTTCTGCTTTCTTCGCTGAGGCTTTAATTCGAGGCAACGATCTGCGAAGCCCTTCTCGACAAGAAAGCATCGTGCCTCCTTTACATAAATTAGTTACGAACAGGCCAGGCCGGGCCAATCTTCCCACCATAGAGCGAAACTCCCAAACACCACCATTTCTCACTACTTTGACCCGATAATCAATAGGACGCCCACCAATTCTGGCGAGAGAAATCCCCTGTTGAATCAAATATTTACGTCTAACCTTGACGAAATGAAGCGCTCGTCTCATGGATCTAAAGTCCTTGTAAATTCGAGTTCTGTCCATATAAGTAAATCCATAACCCCGGCTATCCCGAAACACTTTAATTACACCGTAGCCTCCACCGCCAACTATTGGTTTAATAACAACATTTCCGTATCTCCGGAGCATGGCTAACAGTGAGTCAGCCGAATACACCCTCGTCATTGGTATATAATGAGAAACCCTCGCGTCACTGAGCAATGCTTCTGTCTTCAACCATTTGCTAGCCAGTTGTCTTCCCGACATCGTCCTTTCCCTCCTTTCACATTCCAGCCTACCCTATACATTACTCAGAAAAGGCCCCGCCCTCTTGTATGATTGTCCGTGTAGGAAGAAGCTCTTAGCAAAAAGGGCATAGAGCTTGTATCGACAACATTCTCAACCCTGCAGGGTATCATTGCAGATTTTGTAGAACCTTATCTCTGAACATTCGACATCTAAATCACAATGGATGAGTTCACTATAACTAGAATAATCTTCAAAATCGTTGTATTATTAATAGCGGTTACATTTTCAATTCCTACTATTATAATAATGAATTAAAGGCTTGCTAAAAAACAGCGCGGGGAGGGCTCGGAATGGCTCAGTTTTTTGAGGTATTATATTGGGTGGCCATGCTTGGGATGTCCATCGTATTGGCTGGAACGACTATACTGATCTGCGCTATCGGCTTAAAATTCATTAAAGACAGACGCAGAGCACTGGGTGCTGGCTGTATTGCCTTTTCCCTTGGAGCCGCAGCGCTCATCGTGTTTATGATTAATTACAAGTTTATTATTCCAGCCTAATTGTACGCAGGAACAAGCAAAAGCCCTCTCGAGGAATTCCATCGGAGGGCTTTTGCTTGTATGTCACTCATATATCTAACGAAAGACGAATCATATCCACTACCTTGATCCCATTTTCAACAATCTCTTCACTGTAGTGTCTGATAAAAAAGTCTCTATCGATTCCGGTAATTCTAAATCCACATTTCTGATAAAGAGCCAGTTGTCCTACACTAGAATTCCCCGTACCCACTTCTATTGTCTTCGCACCAAGTAATCTCGCATTCTGAATCGCATGATAGACCAACTGCTTACCTATCCCTTTACTTTGCTGATTCTCATCAACGGCTATATTCACTAGCTCCACTGTCTCAGGCCTCGTTTGTAGCAAAACATAGACACCTATAATGCAATTCTCCACTTCAGCTACAAAACATTGCCCTCTTTTTAAATACGCTTCAACAAGACTTAGGGAAGGATCGGCTAATAACAACAAATGTAAGGGAGGTTGTTCTTCTGCGTTTAATTTCCTAATTAGCATGCTTTGAGCTCCTTGTGATGACTTTTGTCATTGAGAATAAAAAAAGCCTCCAAGCCCTTGTTGTAGAAATCAACATGGGGCTTGAAGGCGTAACGTCGCGATTAGCAAGGCTCTTCGTTCGGTTTCCCCGCATCCGTAGCTGTACGGAAGCTTGAGCCGCAGCCGCAGGTTGCCGTAGCGTTCGGGTTATTGATGGTAAAGCCGCCCGTCATGCCGGATTCTTCAAAATCGATTTCGAGACCATCCAGGTAACGAAGATTCTCTTTCTCCACGACAACCTTCATCTCTTGGATGTCCATATATACGTCCTGATCGGTTTCATTATCATCAAAGCCCATAGCGTAAGAGAATCCACTGCAACCGCCGGGCGTTACTCCAATACGGAGGAACATGTTCGGCACTTCTTGTTCAGCAAGCATCGCCTTTAATTGTTCTGCTGCCTTTTCGCTAATATTAATCATGATCATATCCTCCTATAGATTAGACTGACTTCACAAGAAAAAAACTTATGTTTAAGAGGCCATCCGGCCAAAAGTTACTTTCTTAAAAATATATACTTAATAAACTCAGTATAACCGACTATTCCATTCCCCTCAAGTCACAACTGCCTTATGCTTGACCTATCACACCAAATTAAGCCATCCATATCCAGCTGTTGATCCCCTTATAAGAGAGGTTTATAATAAGGAAGGCAAACATAAGTAAAAATTCGGAAATTTGTCACGGAGGCTAAACCTCTGATTTATTTTCATGAATGAACAGCTACCGTCTGGGTAAGTCTGGGAATTATCTGCGGGCAATGGACCCCGTAAAACTTTCAGGAGGAATTTATTATATGTCTACTCTCTTCACCCCCCAAACAGACGCCCGAATGATGAACATTATTGAAAAAGTTCGCGGCGGCGAAAGATTGAATTTAGAAGATGGCGTTTATTTATATCAAAGTAACGACCTGCTAACGATTGGCCAGTTAGCAAATGAAGTCAATGTCGCAAAGAACAACAACAGGGTATATTTTATCGAGAACATGAGTCTATATTTCACCAATGTTTGCGAATCTCACTGTGCATTCTGCAATTTCCGCAAAGATGATGGAGAAGAGGGTGCATATACCCTTTCTGGTCAGGAAATGGTGCAATATGTCGAACAGCATATTCATCCAGGTGTGCGCGAATTCCATATCGTAGGCGGTCATAATGACAAGGTTCCTTTCCAGTATTACGTGGATTCTTTAAAAGCCCTGAATGAACGTTTCCCTGAGGTAACCTTAAAAGCATACACTGCAGCCGAAATCGATTTTTTCACCCGAATTAGCGGATTGAGTATTCGTGAAGTACTGGAGCAGCTACGTGCAGCAGGACTTAAGACGCTTACTGGTGGTGGCGCAGAAATATTATCTGATCAATACCGTAAAAAAATGCGTGTAGATAAGGCTAATGTGGAAGAATATCTGGAAGTTCACCGGACAGCACATCAGCTTGGCATGAAGACACATACAACTATGCTCTACGGCTCGATTGAATCTCATGAAGATCGTATCCGGCACATGATGCAGATCCGCGATCTACAGGATGAAACCAATGGTTTTATGGTATTCATTCCATTATCTATGCAGCCTAAGAACAAGAATGCAGGGATTATGCGCCGCAACTCAGCTTATGAGGATCTGAAGACGATTGCGATCAGCAGATTGATGCTGGATAATTTCGATCACATCAAAGCGTACTTTATTAATATCGGTCCTCAGCTTACTCAAGTTGCACTGAACTTCGGTGCTTCTGACGTACATGGTACTATTCTTAAAGAACGCATTAGCCATGCGGCTGGTGCCTTAACACCTGAAGGCCTCACTCGCGATGAATTGATCTGGTTAGTAAAAGGTGCTGGACGAATTCCAGTAGAACGTGACACGTTCTACAATGCGATAAAGGTATACGAATAAAAGACTACCTAGATCCGTTACCCTATATTGGAAAGGAAGTTCGGTCAGCATGAGAACACTACTCGTTCTGGGCGGCGGCTATGGCGGCTTGGCCCTAATTCAAGAATTGCTCAATAATCACCTTCCTCAGGATATTGAAATTATCTTAATTGACCGAATGCCTTATCAAGGAATCAAAACGGAATATTATGCGCTTGCCGCGGGTACAGTAACTGACTATCACTTGCGGATCCAGTTTCCGGTTCATCCCCGTCTCACTATCCGTTACGGTGAGGTGAGTTCCATTGATTTGGAGAGTAGAATCATTACAATGGAGCCTGATGAGACTGTGTCTTATGACATACTTGCCATTGCACTAGGTTGTACCGACAATTACCATAACATCCCTGGAGCTGATCAATATACTTGCAGTATCCAGACCTTTGCAGGAACACGCGAAACTTACCAACGTTTAAACGATGTGAAGCCTTATGGAACAATTAACATTGTAGGCGGTGGACTAAGTGGAGTGGAATTGGCGGCAGAGCTTCGGGAGAGCCGGCCAGATCTTAATATTGCTATTCTGGATCGTGGTGAACGTGTCTTATCTGCCTTCCCTGCGAAGCTGTCACAGTACGTGGAGGAATGGTTTCACCACCACCAAGTACAGACACTTGGACGTGTCTCAGTATCCCATGTAGAGAAAGATGCGCTTTTTAACGGTACAGAGGAAATTCTTTCAGATGTTACGGTATGGACCGCAGGGATTCAACCGGTGAAGGTTGTTCAGGAATTAACAGTCCCGAAGGATCGCGGAGGACGGATCATTTTGGATGAATATTATCGTGTACCTGATTATCCAGAAGTGTATGTAATTGGCGACTGTGCCAGCCTGCCATTCGCTCCAAGCGCACAAGCAGCAGGAGCGCAGGGTGAGCAGGTTGCTCAGGTTATTCAAGCCATGTGGCGCGGCGAGACCCCTAAGCTTCATCCTATTCGTCTAAAGGGTACTTTAGGTTCACTAGGCAAGAAAGCTGGATTTGGTCTGATGGGCCAACGCTCCGTCAAAGGACGGGTTCCCCGTATCCTTAAGAGCGGGGTGCTCTGGATGTCAAAACGCACTTTAGGATAAACCTAAGGGCTGCTCTTTTCCGTTATAAATACGAAAAAGAGCAGCCCTTTATTTTCCACAAAAAGCATTTAATCAAGGTCCATATTGAACCAAGCCTCTAGCTCTTTGATTTTAGCATCAATTTTCTCTTCGAGCTCAGCAACCGTATCTGCTGCAACGATGTCTCCTTCAACCATTGCAAATGGAGTTAAATAACATTCCCCACAATTGTTCAGGCATCCGTATTCGATCACATCGTAATCTGGATTTCCTTCCAGCTTTTGCATTAGCTTGTCTGTTCCGTGACCCATGTTACTGGCACAAAATTCAATAATTGGTCTCATGATGATCTCCCTATTCCGCCTAACCATTTTATTTTTTAACTTTTTGTACTATAATGAACTTACGAAAGGAGTGATTGAGAAATGAGTGAGAATGCACAAAGCACCGAAATGTATGATGAAGTATTGGAAGTGCTTGATAAACTTCGTCCGTTCCTACAGCGCGATGGCGGTGACGTTGAACTAGTCGATGTAGAAGACGGCATTGTGAAGTTGAAACTTATGGGTGCCTGCGGCAGCTGCCCAAGCTCCACGATCACCTTGAAAGCCGGGATTGAACGCGCCCTACTTGAAGAAGTAGAAGGCGTACAAGAAGTTATGCAAGTATTCTAATCCCATTCAATATCATTCCCGATCCTCCTCTTCAGGAGATCGGGATTTTCTTATTATAGAGGATTTACACTTTCCCTACAACATACAGCATAAAACCCGCATGCCATTAGGCAGCGGGTTTTATGCTGTTTAGAGAATAAGTTATCTTTCTGTCTTAAAATGCTGGAATGATCGAGCCTTTATACTGCTCTTCAATGAATGCCTTCGCTTCCGGAGAATTCAGAGCAGCGACCAGCTTTTTGATTGCATCAGAATCTTTATTGTCAGGACGAGCTACCAGGATGTTAGCATAGGGGGAATCCGTACCTTCGATGAACAAAGCATCTTTAGTTGGCACTAGGTCAGCTTCCAGCGCATAGTTAGTGTTAATCAAGGCAAGATCCACTTCATCTAATTGACGGCCTAACATTGCTGCATCTAGCTCGATAATTTTAAGGTTTTTCTTATTTTCAGTAATATCCGCTTGAGTAGCTGTGATGTTGGTATCATCTTTTAATTTAATCAGTCCATTTTTGGCAAGCAGGATCAGTGCACGACCACCGTTTGTAGCATCATTAGGGATAGCTACTTTCGCACCATCAGCCAGCTCGTCGATGGATTTGATTTTCTTGGAATAAGCACCAAAAGGTTCAACATGAACAGCTGTAACCGAAACTAGATCCGAACCGTTCTTTTGATTCTGGTCATCCAGGTAAGGCTGATGTTGGAAGAAGTTAGCATCCAGATTCTTCTCTGAAAGCTGAACGTTTGGTTGAACATAGTCAGTGAATTCTTTGATTTCCAATGTAATTCCTTGCGCTTCAAGCAATGGCTTAATAGCTTTTAAGATCTCAGCGTGTGGAACAGGTGAAGCACCAACCACCAATTTCACTGGTTCTGTAGTTGCAGCACCGTTTTCAGGTGCATTAGTGGCAGCCGAGTTAGAAGCATTATTGTTATTGCCGCAAGCAGCTAGCACCACAACCAATGTCAGACTAAAAAAAGTAAGTAGTAATTTTTTCATTTTAAATCCCCCTCTTATCCTTGGTATTTGTATGAATAAGGCTATATATAGACGTACCTTATTTCCGTGTAAAATGTCTTACTAGTCGATCACCGGCCATCTGTAGCAGTTGCACCAGTATGACCATTAAGACTACAGCGATAATCATAACTTCCTTCTCATAACGGTAATATCCATAACGGATCGCTAGATCACCTAGACCGCCGCCGCCTATCATCCCGGACATGGCCGTATAAGAGACCAGTGTAACCAGTGTGATCGTAACCCCGGCGAGCAGACCTGGACGAGCCTCTGGCAAAAGAACACGCATAACGATTTGATTCGTCGATGCCCCCATACCTTGTGCGGCTTCGATCACTCCGCGGTCTACCTCTCTTAGTGCCGTCTCTACCAGACGGGCAAAAAACGGAGCAGCACCAATCACAAGCGGTGGAATCGTGCCCAGTACACCAATGGCGGTACCAACAACGGCTTTACTAAAAGGAATCAATGCCACCATCAAAATGATAAATGGTACGGATCGTAGAATGTTTACAATGAATGATAAGACCGAGTAAGTTACTCTGATTACTATACTATTCGATCTTCCCCATAAATACAATAGAATTCCGAGTGGTAAACCAAGAATAATTGTGAATATTCCGGAAAATAGTAACATTTCCAAAGTAGCAACGGTAGCATCCATCATTTCTTGCCAGTTTAAATCTGCGAAATTCATTACGAAATCACCTCCACTTCAAGCCCTTGAGCGGTTAGTTCAGCTATCGTCACAGCAATCGCTTCAGCGGGTCCTTCGAACCGAACAATCATTTGCCCATAAGGTACGTCTTTAATCGTTGAGATGGTACCATGCAGAATGGCAAAGCTAACACCTGTCTCACGTACTACATTGGAAAGGGCAGAGCCGTAGGTCTTCTCTCCGAAAAAAGTAATTTTGACGGCCTGAGAGTTGTCCCCAGCAGCAGCGTCAAGCGCCGTACGAAGGGGGCCCTCATTCTGTGATTCACTGCGAATGAAATCGCGGGTGACCTCATGCTGCGGCTTCAGGAATACCTCCGTCACTTTACCCTGCTCAACGATACCACCACCATGAATGACCGCAACACGGTCGCAGATGCTCTGAATCACGTGCATTTCGTGAGTGATCAGCACAATGGTCAGATGGAATCGTTTATTAATATCGAGCAATAGCTTAAGAATAGAGTCTGTCGTTTGTGGGTCAAGCGCAGAGGTTGCCTCGTCACACAGCAGCACATCAGGGTCGCTGGCAAGTGCCCGTGCGATGCCGACCCGTTGCTTTTGCCCTCCTGATAATTGAGAGGGATACTTATCCTTGTGATCTTCAAGCCCCACTAGGGCAAGCAAGTCTTTTACTTTTGCATCAATACCTGTTCTCGAAACGCCTGTGAGTCGCAGAGGAAAAGCAATATTATCGTACACCGTCGCTGAAGATAGCAGATTGAAATGTTGAAAAATCATCCCAATTTTGCGCCGCTGTTCCTGCAGCTGAGCTTGGCTAAGACTGGTTAGCTCTACACCATCAACCCAAACCTCTCCTTCTGTCGGACGTTCCAACAGATTAATGCAACGGATCAATGTACTTTTCCCCGCGCCAGAATGGCCAATGACTCCGAATATTTCACCTTTTTCGATAGACAGATTCAATCCGGAAAGTGCTGTAGCCGCATGGCTGCCTTTTCCAAATACCTTTGTTATTCCTTTTAGATTAATCAACGCTCGTCGCCCCCTTTATATTTCACTTATTCCATACAAAAAAACCTCCGACGATCGATGCAGATCGCAAGAGGCTCTGTGTGTTTATTTAGACAATGCCTTCTCATCTGCCAACGACCACAAACCTTGCGTCATTGTAGGAATTAGCACCATGACATTTGTATATAACGCTAATCGCGTTGTATACAAATCGGTTGCCGGGCTTCATCGGGCCTATCCCTCCGCCACTCTCGATAAGATATAGAGTATGAAATTTTTATGTTTGAATTCGTACAGACTTTAATGCAAGCATAAGTATAGTAAGTTTCTTGTTTTTTGTCAAAAGGAAATATCTTGAACGCTTAGGATTGTATGCTCTTTGCCTTGCTGATTTCCTTACGCAGCTGTTCATTGCTGTAGCTGAATGCCGCGATTAATGTTTTACAGTTCATTTCAAGGGACTGCTTTAAATCCTCAAGATGGCTATCTAAATCCTCAAGCTGAATTTTGTCATGCAAGCCTTGATGTCGCTGCCATAAATCATCCTGCATTTCGGAATTCATATAATGAATTTCAGCATTTCTGCGCTTGCGTAGATTCTCCAGTGGATCACGATAAGAGTTCTTGATCTGTTCGAGTTGATCCGCTAACGCAGGATGCACATTCAATAACTGAAGTTGACGCAGCACTGTAAAATAAGAAAAATGCGTTTTTAATTTGGAGGTTTTGAGGTCATAAAAATGATTCAGCACCGTTCCAAGCTTGTCCAGAAGAGAGAATACACGAATAAATCCATCTTTATAAAAATAAACATAACGCGCATAATCGCCTTGTTCCACTGGTGACATATCGTCCATATAACCAGCGATTACCGATTTCCGGTAAAAAGCGGCCGCGAACCAGCTTTGCTCCAATTCATCCAGTGACGAGATCAGTCCACGTGTCCAAATCTCCAGCTTGCGGTATTCATGGTCATTATCCTCATGAGCGTTCATTTCCTTGCGCAGTAAGGCTGCAAATGTGGCCATGTTCTCCATCGCGTCAGCCAATACACCGCTGTTCTTTCGAGGCGGCTCTCCAAGTATAACCCGCAGCATAACCCAGTCCTCCTAAAGTTTTATCCAGCACCACGATATACCGATTTCCACTTTATTATTCCGCAGGTAAAGCGACTCTATCCACGGTGGGAACTTTCTACTAAGGGCGTTACAACGGTGTCATTGGATTTGCTCTATTTTTTTCAACAACAACATTTCTCGCGCGATTCAGCTGCCAGACTCTTACACTCATATAACATAGAACACCAAACAAACAGGCAATCAACAAAATATGAGCCAAGGCGGCAAATATGTACAATCTTTCATTATCAAGCGTGTAAACAACAGCAGCTCCACTAAACACCTGCATCAAGCATAGCAGAACAGCAGCTACGCCAAGAGCTCTTAGCTCTGGGTAATCCTTATGCTTCCAAAAGGCTAAATGACCAAGCACCGCAGTAAGTATAAATAAGATCAAAGCCGCAATCCGGTGTGTAAAAACAATACCTACTCCCCCGGAAAGCTCGGGAACCCATTCACCGTTACAGAGCGGCCAGCCAGAACATCCACCGCGCGAATCCGTATGACTAACAAAGGCTCCAATATAAACAACAACATAGGAATATAAGGCCGTTAAGCAGGTTAAATTGCGGAAAGCCTTGCTGACGGGTTTCTTCTGTAGCTCCACCTTAGGATCGTACTCACCTGCTTCATGTCTCCTTTTAGCTCCGAGAGCCAGCATCAGAGAACTTGAAAAAGCGATTAAGGAGAAGCCCATATGCAGTGCCATCACAGCAGCTGATTGGGATTTAATTACTGCAAGCGCTCCCATACCACCTTGAACAATTACAAACAGTAAAGTCATGAATGCATATGCTAACAAGTCCTTCCGATTTCGGGCATAACGCCAAAAAGCAAACATCGAGGCAAGTGACAATAACCCAGCCAAGCCGCTAAACAAGCGATGGGTGTATTCAATCATCGAACCTACAGTATAAGCCGGAATTAATTTCCCATGACAGAGCGGCCATTCATTTCCGCATTCCAATCCCGATCCAGTCTTCGTTACTACCGCTCCCCCTAGTACAGCGAGGAACATGATAAGGCAAGTAAGATAACTAAGCCATTTCAACTGATTTGTCGTCAAAAAATATCACCCGCAGTTTTTAGGAATGAAGAAGCATCTTAAAAAACCACCGCTTTTGCTCAAACAGGCGAAAGCGGTGGTTTTCCGGAATTACTGTTGAAGGCTTTGATGCACTAGAACCGCTTTATCCAGGAAATTCTCAATTTCCTCGCGGGATTTACGTAATTTATTAACGAATCTAACCAATTCACGTCCATCGGAATACGCTACAAAGCTTGGAATACCCATAATATTTTGTTCCTGACTAACGTCACCTACAGCATCAACGTCAACCTCAACCAGCGTTAGACGATCTGCATAGGCTTGCTCTACCTCAGGAATAAAGGGATCGATAAATTTACAATCCGAGCACCAGTCCGCCTTGAAGATGGCTACAGTTAATCGAGGAGATTGAATGGCTACTTGAAATTCACCAGGAGAACTAATTTTGTCCATTGTTAATTCAGTCCTTTCTTCCATATCTGTCAAATTTCTATTCTTTAAGTGAAGCAAAATGTCATGCAGAAGTCAAACTTATTCTCGCATACGAACACGCGCAGGCTGTAATTTCATCAGCGGATTCAACAATTTTTGCAATGCACGCGGATAACTGGAGATTTCCTGTTTAGTAAGCACACCCAGTACAATTAGCATGACCAGATAAATAATAACAACTGCTGCCCCTACAACAAGACAAGTGATCAGAAACGCCAGACGTGCAGGCATTAGATCTGTTAACAGAATTCCAGCTTGGTTCAAACCAAAACCAATACCACCGGACACCAGAACTGCAATTGCGAAGCCGCCCCACCGTTTACCCATAATTTCGAAAGGTACAATGGATTTCAGCATTCGTAAGTTAAGAATAGTAATGACTACGAAACAAAGTGCTGTTGCGCCGATAATCCCGTAGATCCCAAATACCTTACTTAGTAAGAAGCTCGCGGCTAATTTAACAATAATACCCACTAGCACATAATACATTGAAATGCGTGATTTGCCCATACCGAGCAAGATGGAGTTCGTTGTCATCATGGTGATCTGAAAGATCGTTCCAATCGTAAGCATCGCCACAATTCCGCTTCCGTCCAAGCTGCTGAACAGTAACCCATTCACAGAATAGGCCGCTGCCACAAGCGCCAATACAATTGGCATCCCTGTCAGGATAGAAATCCGCAAAGCAAGTGTAATTTGCTTCTTCAAGTGTCCCTCATCACGACGGGCATAGGCAGCTGATATGATCGGAATCAGCGAGGTACCTAGCGCAATGGCTAGTACCGGTGGAATTCCGGCCACACTTTGTGCACGCGTGGTTAGTATACCCAAAGCTGCTGTTGCACTCTCTCTCCCCATCTGATCGATAAGCAGTGGAACAGCCAAAGAAGTATCAATCACATTCACTACGGGAATCGTAAGTGAAGAGAGCACGATCGGAATTGATAGTGTGAAAATATCCTTGTAAATTCCCCAAATCGGCAATTTTTGAGTGGTATTGTAATTTAATCCTTGCTGTTTATCCTCTCGGCGCAGCTTGATTGCAAAATAAATCATGACACCAAATGCTGCTATACTACCAATTACGCTACCGAAGGATGCTCCTGCTGCTATAGTTGTATTGTTATATCCCTGCTGTAATAGAATATAAGCTAATAAAATAGCGACTAGTACGCGAGCAAACTGCTCTACAATCTGTGAAATACCACCGGCCATCATATTGTTGCGCCCTTGAAAATAACCGCGCATCATGGCAATTGCCGGAAAAAGTAAAAGTGCAGGTGCAATAGCCCTAACTGCCATCGCTGACTCAGGTACGTCAGCAATATGTGTCGCATAGAACGGAGCGCCGAAGTACAGCAAGGCAGTCATGATTACCCCTGCTGCTACTGAAAATATCAATGCTGCATGATATACTTGTCTCGCTTCTTCAGGACGATTCAGAGCGTACCGCTCGGAGACCATTTTACTGAGCGTACTTGGAATACCTGCTGTAGCCACGGTGAGCAGCATTAAATAGATATTGTTCGATACCCCAAATGATGCTCTCCCCACATCATCAAAAATATGATCCAGCGGCACCCGCTGAACAAGCCCGAGTACCCTTGCCACCAAAGCTGCAGCAGCAAGGATAAGCGTGCCTTTTACGAAAGACTCTTTCTTGGACAAACCATTTCCCCTTCTTCACTGTTAAAATTAAAACCGGACGACCCATATAAAAAAGAGGACGACCATAATAATTTGTAGCACAATTTTGACAACAGTACTACTAAACAACCCAAGTATGGATCCTACACTTACTTTGGCAGCTTTAGCTGGTGAAGAACCCACGATCAATTCTCCTATAAAGGCACCCAGAAACGGACCAATAATAAGTCCAAAGGCTGGGATTACAAAAGGACCAATGATTAGCCCAATCGTACTCCCGATAATCGATGAACGTGAGCCGCCAAATTTCTTAACGCCCCACGCCCCTACAACGTAATCAGCAATAAATAGAACTACAACGATCAGCGTTTGAATGATCCAGAACCAAACACCAAAAGGCTCGAAAGAAAAGAACCAGCCATATACGAAAAAAGCAAGATAAATCGCAAGTGCACCCGGCAGTATAGGATACACTGCCCCGGCTAGCCCTACGGCAAATAAAGCAATAATAAGAATCCAACCCAGGATCGTCAATACTTAACCTCCTAATAGCAAATATGCTCTATGGATTCACTTCGCAATAGCTTCATTAAAAATATATTTTTGAATGACCTCTGCAATTCCATCATTATTATTAGAAGCCACCACAGCGTCAGCCTCTTCTTTAACCGTCTCCTGAGCGTTGCCCATGGCAACCCCAAGCCCTGACTGCTGAATCGCTGCAAGGTCGTTGAGACTATCACCAACCGCTATAACTTGGGACATGTCTAGTCCTAGGAGCTTACAGACTTCCATGATTCCGGCTGCTTTATTCACTCCAAGAGGGTTAATCTCCAGGTTATGCGGAGAGGAGTTCGTAATCTCCAGCCCACCCATATCTTGAAGACGAAGCAGCAGCTTATGACGAAGCTCATCATCTTCGGTGTGATAACCGAATTTAAGCCATTCTCTGCCCGTTACATCCCCATCCCAGTTATCCTGTTTGTGGACCTTTTCCGTAGAATAGGCCCAGAACCAGATGTCATCTTCTTTAGCAAGTTCATACATTTGTTGTACCAGCAT
Source organism: Paenibacillus sp. FSL K6-2859 (assembly GCF_038008265.1). Taxonomy (NCBI): domain Bacteria; kingdom Bacillati; phylum Bacillota; class Bacilli; order Caryophanales; family Paenibacillaceae; genus Paenibacillus; species Paenibacillus sp. FSL K6-2859. Next base: position 5,817,496 of record NZ_JBBOYU010000001.1, read on the forward strand.
AGGGTCCATCAAGGATCGCCGATAAATTTCGTGCGGTGCTCGCCATACCTCACTACCGTTCACAGTAATCATAGGTGTTTCTAGTCCAAGCTGCTCAGCATATGGAAATGCACTTGTAAAAGCCCGGCCTGTCGATAGACAGACATGAACGCCTGCGTCGACCGCCTTTTGAAGCCATTTCACCGTTGTAGGTGTAATAATCTGTTCATCATTCAGTAGGGTTCCATCCATATCCAAAGCAAGCAGGCGGTATTTGGCAGTCATTGCCACCCCTCCATTCTTTTATGCTCTCAATAGAGCAGCTGTTTATTTTTTAATCATTATTCACCTTAGAGTCGAAGTTACTGAGTACCTGTAGTCGTTCCTTCATTCGCGGGATCATTCGTATTATTACCTGACTGTAGACTCTTCTTCGGAACGCCATCAAGTCCATATTCCCAATCATAAGCATCAAAAATTTTGCGTGCGACCGGCGCAGCACTCTGGGAACCAAAGCCCCCTTCTGGAATAACTACGGCTACGGCCAGCTTAGGATTATTTCGTGGGGCATAGGCAATAAATACACCGTTATCGCGAATTTGACCCTTTGCCACTTGTTGGGATGTTCCCGTCTTACGAGCAAAATCATAAGGGAAATTAGAAAAAGCACTCACTTCACTTCGCATACCCTGTTGGATTTCTTTCCAATAGGATTTATCGAAGGCGGTTACCTCATCTAGCACTTCACGACCGAACTCCTTAATTACTTTTCCGTCAGCATCTGTAATCTTGCTAACTAGCTGAGGTTTGATCCGCTGTCCTTCATTAGCAAGTGTAGCTACGTATTGCGCAAGCTGCAACACTGTATAACTACCTTGTTGCCCGAAAGAAGCATATACAAGTGCCGCTTGGGCACTACCTGCCGCCTCTATATTGGTATAGTTAATCTGTCCTAAGAATTCATTGGGCAGACCACTTCCCGTGGATACACCAAGACCAAACTCTTTCATATACCTATCCCAGATATCTACGCCTTTGCTTTTGTATTTGTCATACAATCGTTTACCGATCATATCAACCATGAACGCATTCGACGATTTCTCAATCGCTCTTGCAGGGTCCATAGAACCGTACACATGTCCTCCAGAGTTTCTTACCTTGGTTTCATGACCAGCTTTACCAAAAGTCGCGAAACCTCTATCTGAATAGTAAGTTGAAGGTGTAAAGAGGCCTTCATTCAGACCGACGAGAACGCTTAAAGGTTTAATCGTTGAACCTAATAGCAATACAGACCTAAGCCCATTCCCTGAAGTTCCTGAAGAAATCGGATTAATGGTTCCGTTCTGGTAGTTATTCATAATACTGTTCCAGACATCTGTTGATAAGGAGCCTGATGTCCAAATATTCGTATCGTAGTCCGGCATACTTGCCATACTGACGATATTCCCCGTATCAACTTCCATCGCTACAGCATAACCAGTTAAAGCATTAGGATGCGTTTTTCCCTGTACAGGATTGGAATGCAGCCACTTAATCTGATCCATAATCGCCTGCTCTGTCTTCATCTGAATGCTCTTATTAATGGTTGTCCAGACGTCATTGCCTTTTACAGGAGGAACTACACGTTCGACTTTTTCTGCCATGTTCTGTGGATTGACGGAGATTTCCTGATAGCCGTTTTGTCCCCGAAGCTCTCTCTGATACTGCAGCTCCAGGCCGTCAAATCCGACAAATTCGTCGTCTTTATAAGTTAGTCCTGGCTCCGGATTGTTCTTCATTGCATTTAAGATATTCTTATAAATATTAAGGCTGTTTGCTGATTTAAAAGGCTTGATATAACCTACCGTCTGTACGGCAACCGTATCTTTGTCGTAATGACGAATGCTTTCCTCGACAATCTCAAGGCCTGGGTATTCATCCTTATGTTCCATGAAATAGGCTACTTCCTGAGTCGTTAGATCAGCCTTAATTCGCCGTGCCATAAAGCCTAGTGATTTCCGGAAATATAAATCCAGTGCCTCAATAACATCTTTTTCTGTCATTTTCTCAGCTTTTGGATCACCGTATTTATTGAAATCAGCTACCAGCTTAGCCGCCAATGCATCTGACTTAGCTTTCGCTTCAGGGGTCAGAGTAGTTTTACCGGAAATTTTATCTGTTTGCTTGGCGGTAAACTCCTTATTAAGCGTAATATACAGCGATTGAACCGGCGTAGAGTACGCTAACTTCTCACCTTCAGCAGCATAAATTACACCTCTCATGGAAGCTAGCGGTACATTTTTGGTATCTCTGCTTGTCTCCACTTCAGTTAAAGTGGGTCCTTCCACGAATTGCAACACAGCCAGGCGTATAATAATTACGCAAAATATAACAAACGTGCTAAAGAAAAACACGTTGAGTCGCAGGCCTATGGAACTTTTACTGTTGGTCTCATCTGGAGGCGAGGCCTGCTTACGGAAAAAACTCACAGTTTATTTCTCTCCTTTTTCTCTAATTATTCTTGAACGGGGCCTGACGCAGGAGCAACATTCTTTTTCGGCACACCATCGAGCCCGTACTCCCAATCATAGGCGTCAAAAATTTTACGAGCCACCGGAGCAGCGCTGTTGGAGCCAAAGCCCCCTTCTGGTATAACAACCGCTACGGCCAGCTTCGGATTATCTCGCGGAGCAAAAGCAATAAATACCCCATTATCGCGGTTAATATTTTTTCTATCTGTTTTTTCAGAGGTACCTGTCTTACGTGCAAAATCATAAGGAAAATCATCAAAAGCACTAACTTTACTGCTCATCCCCTGTTTGATCTCTTTCCAGTAGGATTTGTCAAATGTTACTGTATTAAGCACTTCTCGTTTAAATTCCTTAACCAACTTCCCTTGTGCATCCGTGATCTTACTAACAAGTTGAGGCTTAATACGCACCCCTTCATTAGCAAGCGTAGAAGCATACTGGGCAAGCTGCAATGTAGTATAACTGCCCTGTTGGCCAAAAGAAGCATAGATAAGTGCGGCCTGCGAGCTGCCTGCGGCCTTAAGATCAGTATAGTTAATCTGGCCCGGTGATTCGCCTGGGAGACCACTTTTCGTTGATACTCCCAGCCCGAATTCTTTCATATATCTGTCCCAGACCTCTATGCCTTTATCCCCCGGATATTTCTTGTAAAGCTGCTTACCCACCATATCAATCATAAATACGTTAGAAGAGTCTCTAATAGCTTTAGCTGGATCTAGTGGACCATATACGTGACCCGATGAATTTCGTACGGATGATTTATTATCCTTACCGAAATAAGTAATGCCCACATCTGAATAGGTTGTTGAGGTATTAAAAAAACCTTCATTTAAACCAATTAACACACTTAATGGTTTGATCGTAGATCCCATAAACACAAGTGAACTAAAATCATGACCTGATCTACCAGATGAATTCGAAGTAATCGTACCATTTAGATGATTATTCATAATTTTATTCCAGACAGGTGTCGGTAAGGAGTCTTTGGTCCATACATTTGAATCGTAATCCGGCATGCTTGCCATGGCGACAATATTTCCAGTCTCCACTTCCATGGCTACGGCATATCCGGTTAAAGCATCTGGATGCGTCTCACCTTGAACAGCATTGGTATGCAGCCATTTAATCTGATCCAATATGGCCTGTTCTGTCTTCATCTGAATCTTCTTATTAAGGGTCATCCAAATATTATTACCCTTTACAGGAGCAACGTTCTGTTCAACCTTCTCAGCCATATTCTGAGGAGTCACCGAAATGACCTGATAACCATTTTCTCCTCGTAGCTCTCGTTGATACTGCATTTCCAGACCATCAAACCCCACATATTCTTCTGCTTTATACATAAGTCCAGGGGGAGAATCTTTTTTCATTTCACTACGGACATTCTTATACATCGCTATATCTTCAGTCGATTTAAATGGCTTTCCAAAGCCGACTGTCTGCACCGCTACCGTATCTTTATCGTAGTGACGAACGCTCTCCTCCACGATCGTTAGCCCCGGATAATTGTCTTTATGCTCCATGAAATAGGCTATTTCCTTTGGAATTAATCCAGTCTTGATCCGTCGCGGCACATAACCTAAATACTTTTTGAAATCTAAATCTAATGAATCCAAGATATCTTGCTGCGTCAGCTTCGGTGCATTCGGATCTCCATATTTAGCAAAATCAGCTGCAAGCCTTACTGCAAGCATATCGGAGTTGTACTTCGCCTTCTCCGTAAGTGTGGTCTCACCTGTTACTTTATCTGTCGTTCTAGCTGTGTAATCTTTAGTTAATGTAAGGTAAAGCGACTCCGTAGGTGTTGAATAGGCAATCTGCTCTCCTTCGGCAGCAAAAATAATCCCACGCATCGCTGCGAGCGGAACAATTTTCGTTTCCCGGCTCGTTTCTTCTTCACTCAACAGAGCTCCCTCAGTAAACTGTAAACCTGCAAGACGTACGATAATAATACAAAAAATAAAAAAAGTGCCAAAGAAAAAAACATTCAGTCTCAGACCTACAGAATTTCTTGAAGATATCCCGTCCTTAGGCGGGGGCTGCTTACCAAACAAACTCACCAGCTTTCTCCCCTTCTACAAGCATAAACGCCTTGACTGTCCTTATAAGGACGGTAAGTGTTTATGCGAGAAATATAAGACATAAAGTATAGTGCTTATACTTTCTTATATTTGAAAATGTCTGACATCCCTTTGCCTGTGACATTACTCTTATGATGAAGGTGAGTTCTTAGCTGCTTATTGTGAGCATGCCCTCGCATTTAAGTTAGAACTGACGTTACTTGAGTTTATTGTACCACACCCCAGGAGTTCAGCGCCCTCACTCAGAGGGCGTTCTCCCTAATATGCGTTTCATCAAAATCCTTCGGATTGAACCAATCTCCGCTGCTAGCCCAAGTCGGATCCAGCGGGATCCAAGCTTGCCGATCACTTATATATACTTCATTCCAAGCATGTGCACCATACCCGCCACGCCCATCATAACCCTGACCTGTTACAACCCGAACCTGCAAGCCCTGTGAACGAGCCATCACAGCGTACAGTCGGGCATAGTCTATACATACCCCTTGCCGAGTGTCGAATGTATCCTGTGGTGTTTGTTCATGCCAGACCCTGTTTTGCAAATAATTATCAGCTTTAGCATAATCATAAGTCACGCGTGTACCTACCCAATCATAGAGAAGTCTCGCTTTTTTCTCTTCATCTTGCGCTTGTCCAACAATGTCTTCTGCTGCTCCTATAATATCCTGAGGAATTTCATGATCGATAACCTCATATTTCCTGCGAAGGATATCATTCATCTCTGCTGCAACGGTCTTCGTCAGAATAGGGAGTTTCTTCTGCACAGTCTCACCAACAATAGGTTCAAATACAGCTGCAGCGCTCTGACTATAGATTGGAGAGGACTCCACATAACGGCTAAATCCACTCTCCGGATTTAATCCAACACAGATGAAAAGAGCGAGAACAATTACCAGACTACGCATTAAACCGATAATTAATCCAACGATTGCTCCTCCCATACGGCTAACCTGCGTAATCTTTCTGTCTTTAAACTTCTTAGTACGCCGCAATTGTGGAAAAGGAAGCAACATGGATAACAACCCTAAGAGCATACGGATTAACAGATAAGAAATCAGGAGTAATAACAGAAATCTAACTAGCGGTGATTCTGATAACACAGACACCGCCGTATAATAAATTTGCTGCCACTGTGTAAGCTTCGTGTCAGGAAGACTAATCCCCGACGCCCAAGTCTCTACATAGGGATTGAGGTAGGCTGCAGCTGGGATAGCTAATACCAAAGATGCTATAGTAAATAATCCTGTTCCCAGCAGCCCAAATAATCTTCCGGTAGCACTTGAGAAACCTCTGCTCCAGCCTTGCAATAGAGAGAAGACTACAACCAGCAGGAGGGCGATCGAGATGATATTAGCATCACTCACACTAGTCATCCATCCGTTTATCATATTCGCTCTCTCCTTTCAGTCGCGCGCTTGCTCGCTTGTTATATTTTTGAGCCCAAGCCTGTTATTGATGTTTGCGGGCTTCCTCGATAAATGTTTTTGTCGTATCAGTAACACTCCACTTCCCAAGACTAACACCACGGAAAGTAACCTCTACTTTATCTTCACCCGCTGCGCCCTTCACTTCAATATTCGGCGTTGTAATCGTAAAGGTCCCGTCTCCATTTGAAGTGTACTTCGCATCCTGCGCTTCTTTAAGCATAACCTCTTGCGCTTCCTTCTTTAGCGTGCTTACCGTTCCATCTGCCACCTTATTCACAGCGTTACCAATTTGGTCCATTGTAACACCACTATAGATGAACAAACCTACAACGATCACAATGACAATCGCCCATTTCAGAACGGTTTTAACCAAATTAACAACCGCAAACAGCAGGACAAGCGCAATTACAATAACTAGCCAATTTTCCCTTATAAACTGTGACCATACCTCTGGATCCATCAATCTCACAACACCCCTATCGCCTAGTTTCGTCCCAAGGATTCTCTCTTCCCATAGACATAACGCCAATATTAATTATTATACATGAATACCCATCATAATTCATGGTTCCACCCTCCGTAAAAGGTATACCTACGAGTGGAATTAAAAAAGCGGTATAAGCCCTCTCTGTCCCACGTAAAGTACAAGTAGTGCTTAAGAATTGGTTCTTCATTATTACGCCGTCCTGCATTCACTTGTGCTGTAGGTGGCTCTCGGAGGTGTTCCCCTGTGAAAACTGCGCTGTGGCTATACTTATTTCTCTTTTTGGCGTTCTTCGATTTACATGCTCAGTATCCCGTCCTTACGCCCTTTGCCATCTCTCTTGGCGCGGGACCCACCTTTATTGGCTGGATGATGGGCATGTACTCGTTGACCCACCTTCCCGGCAATCTGCTTGCAGGCGTACTCGTCGATCGTAATGGCTCCCGCCGCTACATCGTCTTCAGCCTTGTCGCAGCGGGAGCTATCCTACTGCTGCAAGCTCATGTACAGCTTCCATGGCATCTGCTAATGCTAAGAGCAGCAAGTGGATTCGTGCTCGCTTTTCTCTCTCCAGCCTGTATGACGTTACTAGCTTCTTTATCATCGGATGCCACAGAGCAGGGTAAATATATGTCAGGACATGGTATCGTTCATACGTTAGCTTCCGTTGTATCGCCTGCTGCGGGAGCTTTTATCGTAGCAAAAGCCGGCTACTCTGGTACCTTCACCACACTTGGATGGCTCCTTATCGCAACAGGAATCATGGCTTTTTTTAGTGTACCTGCACCTTCGAGACATATCTTAAAGCCGCTAAGCTCAGCGCAATCCTCATTAAAAGTTCCAGATAAACCTTCTATTCCAGCGAAAGATGACGATCAGGTATCCAAACGGTATTACCTTTTACCTTTTTTCGTTTCCTGTTCACAAGGCGTTCTCTTTTTCGAGCTCCCACTATCTCAAACAGGGAGTAATAGTATCCTTTCCACAGGTATACTCCTGTCACTCCTCAGTTTAGGTGCTTTGGTAACGCTCAGCATGCTCTTCCTGAACCGTACATCACCAGGAGGAAGAATAGCAGCGGCATTACTGGGAATGGCTATCTGCTTCTTTGGACTCGCCTCATTCCACAGTATCCCGACTGCTGCGATTCTTTTTGTGCTCGGTGCAGCCAAAGGAGTGCTATTTCCTGCAATGGCCTCACTCTTCATTAGTCTAGGTGGTCCTGGGCGAATGGGTCGGACTTTCTCCATGCAATCGATAGCCATGTCACTTGGTGCATTCGCTGGTCCCGTGGCTGCCGGACAGCTAAGGTCCTTTGTTTCTCCTTACTTCATAGCCTTTCTAGTTCTAATGGTAGCATTGCTTCTTCTTCCACCTAAAAACACAGGGAAACTATCGAACCTTACTTCCAAATGGAATGGGCGAGCCGCATGATTCTTGGCTTTTACGACATTTCCCGGGGAATGAAGACTTTCCTGCCGAAACAGTTGTTAAAAATGACGATCCTTCGGTAAACTATAATGAGCCTGAAGCTTGGACCCATTCCCGGAGGTGATTGTCAGCTAATGTCCATAACGATTATTGTCGAAGGTAAGAACGACCGCAGCAGATTACGACGCGTGCTGGTACCGGAAGTAGAAATCCTATGTACCTTTGGTACATTAAATACACTAAGATTAGAATCCCTCCGGCAACAAGTAGGAGATGGAGAGGTATACCTTTATTTGGATAACGACAGCTCTGGCAAAAAAATACGCAGTGTGCTCCGGGATGCCTTCCCAGATGCCGATCATATTTATACTCGCCGCGGATATGCAGGTGTGGAAGGTACGCCTGATGAATACAACATCACTCAGCTCGAAAAAGCCGGTTTGGAAGATTTTATCATCTACCCTGAACCACTTCCATTTTAGCTGAAGCAAGTATAAGGATAATGTATTGCAGGAAACTTATACTATCGTATATAAAAAAACGCCTTTTTCGTTATCCCCCAATAAAAAGGGATTCGAAAAAGGCGTTTTTAAGATTTGATGTTCTATTCCCGAGCCAATTCCTTCAGCTGGTCGGCAAGAAATTCAGGCGTTACATTCTCCGTATCTCCTGCGTCATACAATGCACGAAGTCGATTATCTCGGTCAACTAGCGCTATACGGTTGGCATGTACGAAATTTTCTTTGGAATTCCCTGCGATTAATACTTTAAAAGAATCCGTTGCTAACTTACGAACTTCTTCCTGATCCCCCCGCAAGAAATACCATCCATCATAATTCGCCTGAAAACGGTCTGCAAAAATCTTAATAGCTTCCCGAGTATCATTCTTCGGATCAAAAGAGATAGAAACAAACTCCGTATCTTTACCAAAACTGCCATCCTCGACCAGAATCTTCTGTGTCTGAGATAACAAAAACGTAGTTATGGGACATACATCCGGACACTGTGTAAAAAAGAAGTATACCAGCCGTGCTTTACCTTGTGTATCAGCCAGAGTAACCTGGTCTCCATTCACATTTTCAAGAGAAAAGTCCTGTACTTCTCCGATTACTGGCAATTTTTCTTTTCCTAAATTTAAAGCGTTAATTGCCAGATAACCAGCCATAATCAAAGCAAGTATTAGCAGAAGCCAAGTCCATTTATAACGCTTAAAGGTCTGCACGGACACGTATACCCTCCCTCTTCTTAACCGTGAATCGTATTTAATACAAGTACGATCAAACTAACCGTCAGGTAGTTAATGGAGAAGAGGAAGTTCTTCTTCGCCCAAACTTCATCATCCTTTGCCTTAAAACCCATCAAGGTCAATATTAACCAAGCCAAGGACAACGCTGATGAAATGATTAGAAAAAATATGCCTGCGTAATCGTAGGCGTACATTAACACTGGAATAGGCAGCAAAAGGGCTACATAAGGAATCATCTGAAATTTCGTACGTCGTGTTCCTTTAACTACAGGTAGTAATGGAAATCCTGCCGCTCTATATTCTTCTTTACGTCTAATGCCCAACGCCCAAAAGTGAGGGGGTTGCCATAGAAACAACATGGCAAAGATCAGCCAAGCGCCTAGATCAACCGTTCCTGAAACCGCAACATAACCAATTACCGGGGGCATTGCTCCAGAAATCGCACCTACAGAGGTGCTCCATGTGGATGTCCGCTTCAACCAAAGCGTGTATACTACTACGTAAACGAACATGCCAACAATTCCAAACAAACCAGCAAGCATACCTGAAAAAGCAAACAGCACGATCAAACCTGCAATACCAAGCCCAATGGCGTATAATAATACAGTGTTTGGTTTCAGTCGTCCTGTAGGAAGCCCCCGTTCACGGGTTCTTTCCATCTTCATGTCCAGATCCCGGTCGAAATAGTTATTAAAAACACAGGCCGAAGCCATAACCAGCATTGTACCGAGCAGAGTCAGAACTAATCTGCCGTAATGAACATCCCAACCCGAGGCCAACCAATATCCCGCAAACGCCGCAATAAGGTTAGATCGGATAATACCGGGTTTTGTTACAGCAATGAAATCACGCCAGCTAGCACCTTCCGGTGGAGATTTTGCAGACATGGCTGCAGAATCGGAAGAAGCTTGAAATGTTATATGATTGTCCACACCTAATGATCCTCCTTCTAAACGAAAATCTAACGTTCTAACCGAAGTATTCACTACTTCGCTGTTAACTTTATCATAACAAACCCGTGAAGACTTTGACAGTCATGGGGCAGTAAGTTCATGAATTCGACAATTACGTGACAATATTTATTTAATTTTTCTTTCAATCCCCCTAATAACCAGAGCTGTATTTGGGTAATTATTAATAGAGAACTTCCGAACAACAAAGGAGAACTGACCAATGGATACTGCTACACATTTAGTTATGGGCCTAGGCTTAGCCGGGCTTTCCTTCGTTGATCCCATCGTTGCTTCTGATCCGAAACTGGCCGGGGCTGTTATGCTGGCAACAGTGCTCGCCTCTCAGGCTCCTGATGCCGATACTGCGCTACGACTGAAGGATAATGCGTTGTATATTCGTAATCACCGAGGAATCACACATTCCCTACCCTTTCTAATTCTGTGGCCCGCCCTGATTTCCTTCGTGTTGGGGCCTTTATTTGGCTTTACTGATTTACAAGCCCTAAGCCACATCGCACTCTGGAGCTTCATTGGCGTAGGTGTTCACGTATTTTCTGATCTATTTAATACCTATGGCACTCAGGCTGCACGTCCATTCACAGAGAAATGGATTGCCTGGAACATCATCCACATTTTTGACCCGTTTATATTTGGTAGCCATATCGCAGCCATCCTTCTCTGGATCACCGGTATCGTTCCGCCGCAACCTTTATTTATTACGCTGTATGCCTGTACAATTCTTTATTATATTTGGAGAACCGTCGTTCACGCACGCCTTACGCGTAATATCAAACTCAAGGATTTACATCATAATGCCGGCGAACGTTATATTGTAATCCCTACAATTTCTCTAAAGCGCTGGAACGTAGTAAAAGTGAAAAAAGATGGTAGCTATGATGTTGGGCAGTTAGTCAATCATCGATTGGAATGGTTCAAACATGCTGTATGCTCGAATCATCCCGCTGTGGAAATATCCAAGTCGCACCCTGATATTCAGTCCTTTCTATACTTCACCTCTTATGCAGTAGCCGAAGTCGAAGAACTTCCTTCAGGATATATGGTGCGCTGGGGGGACGTACGTTATTTACATCGTAAACAATACCCATTTGTGGCTGTATTAGTGATGGACAATCAATATCGACCTTTAAATACTTATGTAGGTTGGCTTAGCAGCGAGAAGCTCGACAAACGATTTTCCATTGACCCTGGATCTTTACGATGAAACTGTAGACTTACGCAGAGATCTATTCTATAATCACAAAAAATCCCGGAGTATTATTATCATACTCCGGGATTCATTTTAGCAGACATAGAAAGGAAGGCTCTCTTAATGGGTAAAGGACTTTCACTTTGGTTCGCTTGTTCTTCTATTCTTATTCTTACTGCCGCTTCAATCGCGATCAGTTATAGCTTTTGGTTGGCACTTCTGCTCGGATTTCTCTGTGTCATGAATATCGGCTGGGGATTTATTCTTAAGGCCAAGATCAGACGCAAGCAGGAAAGCCTAAGCGCTGATTAGATTAACGGGCTGGCAGAAATCCCATCCGCTCTTTAACTCCATTCAGCGTCTCTGTGGCAACAATGCGCGCACGACCAGCACCTTCTGCAAGAATATCTGTGATCGCACCCGAGCTACGAATTTCATTATATCGTTGTTGTATAGGCTCAAGCGTAGCTACAACCACTTCAGCAAGATCCTTCTTAAAGCCGCCATACATTTGCCCTTCATAACGATCAGCGATTTGCCCCAGTGTCATTCCAGAACATTCGGAATAAATACTCATCAAATTACTGATCTCTGGTTTATTAGCCGGATCAAAAATCACTTCACGTCCTGAATCAGTCGTTGCACGGCTGATTTTTTTACGGATTATGTCCGGTGAATCTAACAGAGCAATGTAGCTGCCTGCGTTAGGACTGCTCTTGCTCATTTTTTTGGTGCCATCATCCAGAGACATTATACGTGCACCCACCTCTGGAATGTACGGCTCCGGAATGGTAAAGAATTCGCCAAAACGATTATTAAAGCGGCCAGCTAAATCACGAGTCAGTTCCAAATGTTGTTTCTGATCTTCTCCAACTGGTACAAGATCCGCATTATAAACAAGAATATCTGCTGCCATCAAGGAAGGATAGACGAATAAACCAGCGCCAACAGAATCTTTACCTGATGATTTATCTTTAAACTGGGTCATACGCTCCAGCTCGCCCATTGCTGTAAGTGTCGTCATGATCCAGCCCAGTTCAGCGTGTTGTGGCACATGAGACTGCATATAGACATTAGAACGTGCAGGATCAATTCCTGCTGCAATAAAGAGGGCCGCTACGGACTCTGACTGTTCACGCAGTGCCGCAGGATCTTGTGCTACAGTGATTGCATGCATATCGACTACCATAAAGAAACATTGATGATCCTCTTGCAGCTTCACAAAATTTTTCAGTGCTCCAATGTAGTTTCCCAGTGTAAGTGAACCGCTCGGCTGAATACCTGACATTACTTTTTTCATAATATAGACCTCCGTTTGATTTCGTTTCTAAGTTTCCGAGAACGCAAAAAAAGCCTCATCCGCAAGGGACGTGAGACCGTGGTGCCACCCTTATTCGCTGCTTAATCTTGTTTGGACAAGAAAAAAACAGCCTTAGTCTTCCGTTAACGGGGAAGATCCGGCCGGTCTACTAGGGCATCTAGCTCCCGTTCAAGCTCGGCGCTCAGGGGTCCATTCATCAGGTTTGTCCTACCGGTTCGCATCAACCACCGGCTTTCTGAAGGTGCAATGCCTGCCTACTTGTCCCCGTCATCACATTATCATCATGAATTAATGCCTTCATCATAGAACCATAAAGAGAAGTTGTCAAATCACTTAACCACTACCGTATAAATCTGTTATGATAAGGTTATCCATGTTCTATTCGATTACAGTTACGATAAAGGAGCATATCTCATGAAACAGGTGACCAAAGGGCAGTGGGGCGGTTATGATACTTATATTTTGCACAGCCGTGAACTGGAAGTCACGCTTTTGCCGCGACTAGGAAATAACGTGATTTCATTGTTTGATGTAAAGAAACAACGGGAAATTCTACGGCGTCCTGATGAAAGCGATCAAGCTTTCTTTATGCAAAAACCTTACCATTTTGGCATGCCGCTATTAATTCCACCCGGAAGAATTCGTAAGGGCCAATTTCAGTTCGAGGGTACAAGTTATCAATTTGACCAGAACACCGCTAATGACAATCATATTCATGGTCTACACCGAACTCAGGCCTGGTGTGTCAGCGATATTGAAGAAGATGAGGATGGTTGCGCGGTCACTACTGAATTTCTAACAGAAGATGATCCCCACTGGATGGAGCAATTCCCTATCCCGCTTAAATTCGAAATGACGTTTAGGCTTCAGGAAGCCCGATTTACCCAAACTTTAAAGGTTACAAATCTTGGAGATCACCGAATTCCTTTTGGAATCGGTTATCACACCTGGTTTATGATTGATGGAGAACCTGAGCGCTGGAATCTTAAGCTCCCGGTAAATAGTATTTATGAACTGAATGATGAATTGCTCCCTAGCGGCAATCTAATTCCACTTGGTGATCTGGAAGCCTTGAACACCGGAATGAACATGCAGGGAACTAATTTTGATACTGCTCTACGTATTGGAGAAAAACAACCTGTAGAAGCCTTATTATTACGCGATGATGGTTATGGCCTTCGTTATACTGCTGACGAGAATCTATTCCGTCACTGGGTGCTATATACCAAAGGACCCGCCGAACAATTTCTGTGCATTGAGCCCTATACTTGGCTCGCGAATGCACCGAATGTATCCGAGGATGCTTCCTTCACAGGTCTTTTAACGATAGAACCTGGTCAGAGTCAGAATCTATCCACCGTGCTGGAAATGATCTATCCTGAGATTTAAAGCACATATACACTATATCGGTCTTGCCTTGCGATTACGTAAGGGAAGACCGATTTTTTTGTATAATCCCTAGCAATAAAGGATTCCTATCCTCACTTTTATTTCACTAATAATTACCATCCTTAAAACCTTTCGAAGTGATGCATGAATTAACCTCTTAGCGCTCATACTATCTTCACAACGGGCGAAGGAGGTGACACACATGGGTCAAGCAGGTCAAGGTCGTAGCAGCCGTTCCAATAACCTGGTCGTTCCTCAAGCAACTGCAGCATTGCAACAGTTGAAATATGAAGCAGCACAGGAGCTTGGAGTAACGATCCCAGCTGACGGTTATTACGGGAACTACACTTCTCGCGAAACTGGTTCTCTGGGCGGTTACATCACTAAACGTCTAGTACAACTGGCAGAACAACAACTGTCTGGTCGTCAGTAACAACGTTATCTTAAGTGTTTTATCCGGCTAGGTATAAAGCCTAAAGCCGAGTAGCTTTTGAGCCCTCTCACACTTCTTTCTGAAGCTGTGGGAGGGTTTTTGATTTTCACAATATATTGAAATTTTATGTAAACAACGCTTAACCGAAAAATTGTTCAGAGCTTTCAGCATAGGCATTACGAGGCGATCGAATCATTAGATTTGCCATATTATAATTGGACTCCAATGTAGCATCTACAATCACCATTCCCTGTCTAATGGCGAATTCATAAGAAATTTCGCCATGCGTCCAACGCCGCTTGTATTTCAGGCTTTCCAGCGCCATTAGTCGAAAAGAAGACTGCTGTCCATCTGTCATCCCTTCTTTTGCATCAGTGAATCCCCCACTTCGCCCAGAAAGAGGATTATGTCGTATCCCGAATTTTCCGATCATGTTATTTCGTATTTGCACAAAAACCGTACCAGAAGTTAATCCCGATAATTCTTCCTGTAGCTCCTTAAACACCATGTCCATCTGTCTCGCTAATGATAGTTGTTCCGTCTTAAGCATTACTTTTCCTCCTAAAAGTTTTGTGAGCATAGCTTCATTCGAATTCACTTCGTACAAAACTTGCTTCGAAAGCATTTACTTCGTTTTGTGAGCATAGCTTCATTCAAATTCACTTCGCAGAACTGACTTCGTAAGCGCTTGCTTAGTTTTGTGAGCTTAGCCAAGTGGTATTCTAGCGCGCCTTATATAAGTCTTAAGACTCATTATAGGTTACTGACAAATGGCAAACAACATTATTCGGCAAAATTGGGTTATTATCCCTATGTATGCGCAAAATCCATAGATTAATCGCATATTTCTTTTTATAAATCGTGATTTTTCGACATTTTATCATTAAAAAAAGCCCCTGTTTCAGGGGCTTTTGCGTGTTCACGCTGAAAAATTATTGTTTTTTCTACCGTTAAATTTGTCTTAGTTTAGACTTTTTCAAACTAATTGCTCCGTCATCTCCAAGAACTCATTAATGTCAGCTACAATCAGATCTGTAGCACCTTGCCAGAAGTCCGGCTTCGTAAGATCCACACCCAGATGCTTAAGTACCAAATCCTCTAAAGTCATCACACCAGTATCTTGCAACAAGCTATCGTATTTGTCTGCAAAGGACGCTCCTTCTTGCAGAGCCAGTCGATACAAGCCTGTGCTGAACATGTAGCCAACGGTGTAAGGGAAGTTATAGAACGGCACATCGGTGATATAAAAATGCAGTTTAGAAGCCCAGAAATGGGGATGGTATTCCGAAAGCACCCCACAGAAGGCTTCCTTCTGTGCTTCCACCATCAATTCAGACAGCTCCTCAGCATTTACAAGGCCTTCCTTACGTTTTTCATAAAAACGAGTCTCGAATAAGAATCGGGCGTGAATGTTCATAAAGAAGGCTACGCTGTTTTGAATTTTCGTTTCAAGCAGCGCCAGTTTCTCTTCAGCGTTGCTAGCGGCTTTAACCTGAGCGTCAGACACAATGACCTCTGCGAAGGTTGAAGCAGTCTCTGCAACATTCATAGCGTAGTTCTGATTAAATACAGGTTGATCATCCAGTAAATAAGAATGATAAGCATGTCCCAGCTCATGCGCCAAGGTTGAAACATTGGAAGTTGTACCGCTATAAGTCATGAAAATCCGCGATTCCTTACTCTCAGGGAAGGAAGTACAGAATCCTCCAGGACGTTTCCCCGGACGATCCTCCACCTCAATCCAGTTATGATCAAAAGCACGCTCTGCAAACTCTGCCATCTTCGGACTAAATTTGCGGAACTGGGTAACGATATCTTTAGCAGCCTGATCATATGGGATTTTACCTGAAGATTTACCCACTGGCGCTTCGACATCTACCCAGGAAAGAGCATCCAGTCCAAGCAGCTTGGCTTTACGTTGAAGATAGGTCACGAGTGCAGGCTTGCTATTCGTAATCACGTCCCACATCGCATTCAAAGTATCTTGTGACATGCGATTGATGCTCAGTGGATCTTTCAGAATATCTTCCCAACCTCTTCCTTTATAGAGCTTCAGACGGAAGCCGGCTAAGTGATTCAAGGTATCCGCACAGTTATCTGCTGCTTCGGTCCATGCTTCTTCCCATTTATGGAACATGGATTGACGTACTTTCGGATCTGGATCATCCAGCTTGTTAAAAGCTTGACCTGCGGAGAGCAGCTTTGTTCCTTCTTCATCCTCAAATGGGATCTTAATCGAGCTTACAATCGTATCATAGTGCCCGCTCCATCCATGATATCCGTCAACGGCTAGTTCAAGCGCTAAGCTTTCTAACTCTGGACTCATCTTCTCACGGGCCAAGTCACGGCTCTCGCTCAGCACGAACGTTAATGGAGCAATCTCAGGACGTGACATCCACTCTGCCCATACCTTGTCCGTAGTCTGACGAAGCACGTTACTGAATTGTGAGTTAATGCCTTCGAATCCGGCACGCATACTTGTCACTCGAGCCGCCAGTCTTACCGCACCTTTGTCCATTTGATTCTGAGCGCCCAGACAGTCTGCGAAGGAAGAGACCTCCACAAGTCTTCCTGAACAGCTCTGAAGCAGTTCTATAACCTTGTCCAGCGCCTTTGTAGACTCAACATCCGTTGGAGCTACGGCATTCTTCACCAGACCCTGTAAGGCTGCAATATCTTGTTCAAGATTCTTTAAAAAGCTTTCTAACTCAGTAGAGGACGATCCTCCATGAAATATGGAATCAAGTTCCCAAGTCAGTGATAATGGTTGTTTCATGTCTTCTCACCATTCCTTTGCTCTCATTTGGTTTTCTTTGTAATTGACTTAACACCATGGTAAAGTGAATAACGATACCGGAACATTCATAGCCGATAAACTTTAGGAGGGCATCCATATGAAGCCACTACAAATTTCACCGGAAACAGCCATAACGTTATCCAAGCAACTAGGCGTTCCACTGGAACACTTGATGCATATGCCCCAACATATTTTACTGCAAAAAATAGCTGAGCTATCCAAAAAGCAGAATTCACCGCAAGCTGAGGATGGAAATGAAGAGTCTCCTTCTGGAAAGGATTCACAATGATTCCTTTTAGTCATACCTGGCCTTATGACATTATTTTAGGCGATATGTATGTGCAGTATTGCCCTTTCTGCAACTCGGAGAATGTTCTTCTCCCTATGAAGCCAAAAGAATTGCAAATCGTTCGTGACGGCAAGAAAAAACTACTTGTCTTCCCATGTTGCAGCGCTAGCCCTACAGTTGTAGATAACGACGGAGATTACCTCCTATTCGATCGGGCAGTTCGATAAAGAGAAGTTCATCTAAATCCCAATCTTACCATTTTTATAAAGCGCAGACGAGAGCATTACTCTCTTCTGCGCTTTTTGTTGTTTGTAAAGCTTTAAGAACCTGAAGGCAATCCATCGGCATCCATATCTACAGCTTCGCCGCGCATTTGCTCTCTTAGCACAACCCACTGCTCCCTGGCAGCTCGAATCATCGCAGCATCCATAATCTTCTGATCATTAATCAGGCGGGAGAACCACATTACAGCCACAGAGAACTCTCCGATGCGCCGGTTAAGTTCGCCGATAAGATACATGAGCCGGGCATCATTGCCAGCTATTCCGTCTTTTTCGTATACCTTCACATATTCAGCTAATGAATAGCGCAAAAAGCGTTGTTCCTGTTCCGTATTCCCTTGATACCGGTACAACCAGGCAATGTGATGAAGCAGACTTGCAATAATTCGATCCTTATCGTTAATACTTTGAGCACATAAAAGCGCCAGTTTATAGGTCTCGAGTGCAGTTTCCCAGCTTCGTTTATCCCCAAAGTCACGGCTCTTCCATCGTTTTCCTACCTGTTCATTAAATGCTTTTCGCTGCAGATCCGTCAGCTTGTCCGCTGAATTTTCTGTAGAGGCAAACCCACAACTTGGGCAGACACGTACAACATAATAATCCGGATTCTCGTTTTTGTAATATGCACAAAAATCAGCATCGCGGCGAATAGCCTTTTTTAGACTAGGGCGTACGCGAGAGGTTGAAAATCCATGTTCACAATTGCAACATTTGACCTTAATAGAATATAGGGGTATTAAGTCTGGCAAGTACTCTCATTCCTTTCAGGATCAACCTGTCCCTTATTATTCCTGGGGCATGTTAACAAAATGATGTGCGGGGCCTGCAAGGCGGCTAAGCACGAAGGAACGCAGCGGCTCTTCTACGCCGGTCTCCACAAGCGCCTCTTTCATACACTGCAACCATTCTTCAGCACGTTCTGGAGTAATGGGAATATGCATATGCCTTGCTCTCATCATGGGATGTCCATGCAGTTCTGAATACAATGGGCCACCGCCAAAAAACTGTGTCAGGAATTGATACTGCTTCTCCAGAACAGGAGAAATGTCTTCAGGAAATAACGGACCCAGCTGCGGATGAAGCTGCACTTTGGCATAGAACACTTCCACCAATCGATGTAGCGCTTCAGCTCCTCCTAAGTTCTCATATATACTCTCATTTGGATTCATTGAGGTAACCAGCTCTCTTCCATATTAATGAAACGTTTCTTATTTTATTATACCAAAAAAAAGCACGGCTCGGATATCCGTCGAAAGTGCCCCTAAACGGCAGAAAAAAGACGCTAAACTATAGTTTAGCGCCTGGAGGTTATTGTCAGTAGGTCCGAAATTCTTCATCACCTGCAGGGACGAGAGAGACCCGGATCACATATACAAAAGCACAAACGAGAACTCCGGCTACAACGCTCATCGCCATCACTCCATCCCATTTATTCTTGTAACAGAGGGTGCATTTCTTATTTACATAATATCATATTCCGAGCGAAAAAGCACCGATTTATGTAACCGCTTCCTTTATTTTTTTTGTGCTGTTTGTCCTTCTTTTCGCATACATCTAACCATAGATCAGGAGGCGTTAATTATGACTTTTAAAAAGATTGGCGGCCCACTGCTGGGATTAATATTGGCGGGCTGTATGCTGCTGATGTTGCTTCATCCGGAGGCATCCCTTGGCGCAGCCTTACGAGGCCTGGCCATCTGGTGGGATGTGTTATTCCCCTCCCTATTTCCATTCTTCGTCATATCCGAAATCATGCTAGGCCTAGGGATCGTTCATCTCTTCGGTGCACTGCTAGATCCATTGATGCGCCCTCTTTTTGGTATACCGGGAAGCGGCGGTTTTGTCGCTGCGATGGGATATGTATCAGGATATCCTGTTGGCGCTAAATTAACCGCTAAGCTGCGGGAACAGAATCTGATTAGCAGAGTAGAGGGAGAACGATTAGTCGCTTTCACAACCTCCTCTGATCCAATCTTTCTGTTAGGCGCAGTGTCTGTAGGCTTTTTTCGAGACGCATCGTTGGGGCTCATCCTAGCCCTCGCTCACTATGGAAGCGGTTTGATTGTTGGCTTGCTAATGTCGTTCCATGGACGCAAAGAACAGAGATCCCCCTCCCAAGACCCATCCATAACTAGTTCTACTGCCCCCTCTGTTCCAGCCAAAAAAGGTTTTGGAAGAATCCATGCAGCACTTCTTGCCATGGAGGAGGCTCGGCGTAAAGATGGACGGAGCTTTGGGGAGCTCTTAAAGGGAGCAATCCAGTCCTCGCTAAAGCTTATTATTGTCGTAGGCGGTTTGGTTGTATTCTTCAATGTGCTAATGGAATTGCTGGCCCGTGCCGGTATCCTATCCTCCCTCTTTAACATGACAGGACATCTTGTGTCCCTTGTAGGTGGTCCTCCAGAACTAGCTCAGGCTCTCATTAGCGGATTCTTTGAGGTGACGATCGGTGCCCGTTCAGCAGGTGAAGCCGCAGCTTCCATCCCGCTTCAGTTCAAGGTAGCAGCTGCTGCCTTCATCCTCTCCTGGGGCGGATTATCTGTACATGCCCAGGTGGCAAGTATTCTGAACGGTACGGGACTTCGGTATCTGCCATTTTTGACTGCACGGCTAATTCACGCCATACTCGCATCAGGATTGGTCTTGCTGCTCTGGAAGCCTGTGATGAACACAGGACTGTCTACCGCATGGATATCATTACCAGCCTCTACTGCCTTTACTCCTTCTGCCTCAGGGATCACGGCAAGCCTCGCCCTGCTGAGCCTATTATTAACAGCTGCAATTCTAGTCTCACTGCTTATCCCTGTATTCATTACAATGATTCGATGGGTACGGCGAAGTTGATTAACATATTGTGTTCCGGGTCAAGATTGATTATGATCGGTGTATGACTGAATTATACAAAAGGAGCCTGTACATCTTGAGATATTATGTTCTGGACCGCGGTGATGAACTATCAATCAAACTTGCCGAGCAGTTTCACAAGCTGGCGGCGGAGCGGGACCTGCAACTGGATGCCGAGTCTCCCGAAATCGTCATCTCTATTGGCGGAGACGGCACAATGCTGCACGCTTTTCATACCTTTATCGATCAAATTCCCAATCTAGCCTTCGTAGGTGTGCACACAGGACACTTAGGCTTCTATGCGGACTGGCAAGCCGAAGAGCTTCCCACGTTAATCGACTACATGTGCGGAACCGAAGATTCTGAGCCTCAGAAACCTCGTATCGTGAAATATCCGTTACTTGAGCTGGAAATTCACAAGAAATCCGGTTCTTCGTCCCACATTGCCCTAAATGAATTCACCCTTAAAGGGGTAGATGGAACTATAATGATTCAAGTTGACATCAATGATGTTACCTTCGAAATGTTCCGGGGTGATGGACTTTGTATTTCTACTCCTTCTGGTAGCACGGCCTATAACAAAAGCCTTGGGGGAGCCATGGTTCACCCATCTATAGAAGCGCTGCAGATTGCCGAAATCGCCTCCATTAACAACCGTGTATTTCGAACAATGGGGTCGCCATTACTACTGCCGAAGCATCACCATTGCGATATTCTTTCATGTAAGGATCAGCGCTTACTACTCACGATAGATCATAATAATATCCCGGTAGATGATCTGATTTCAGTACGCTGCCAAGTATCGGACAAGAAGGTCAGTTTCGCCCGGTACCGTCCTTTTCCGTTCTGGAACCGTGTACGTGAAGCTTTTTTGGTTTAAGATTAACCTTCGATCCAACGATTTTCAGTGGCTGGAGATATCCATTTCTCCGGCTTTTTTGTGTGACAAAACTAACACCAACTGATAGACTGAGAGAGAAGCCAAATGGTATAATGAGGCTATTTTACAAAGAGTTACATAAAAGGAGAGAGTACTGTTGAAAAAATTTTTATCCCTCATTAGCATAAGTCTACTGGCCCTTATACTTGCAGTCCCGGCTTTTGCAGCTTCGAAACCCATTGATGTTTATATTAACGGAAGTAAGGTTTCCTTCACCGCTGGATCCCCATACTTAGCGAACAATTCTGTACTTGTACCTTTCCGGGTTGTCTTTGAGAAGCTTGGACTTCAAGTGCTCTGGGATGCTAAGACTGGAACAGTAACAGGTAAAGGCTCAAATCTTGCGATTACCCTCAAAATTGGCAGTAATCGTGCTACTGTTAATGGAACCGTTAAAAAACTAACCACTGCACCAGTTTCCTCTGCTGGCACTACATACATCCCTTTGCGTTTTATTGCTGAGGCAACCGGGGGTACGGCCGTCTGGAATTCCACCAATAGAAGTGTACAGATTACTACTCCTGTCTCCAAAGATAAGGACGAAGCAGCCATTACAGCATTAGTTCGTTTGGCTAATAAATATTTCAATGAAGAAAATGCGACTAGCTTCTATTCCCTTATGGAGGAATCCTCTGACGCAGCATCAGTGGCCGAGCTCAAGGAATCTTTTAAAGCTTTCGACATAAAGAATACGATTGATAGCTTGGAAATCCTCGACATAAAGGCTGACGAAGCCACTGTGTATACACTTGAAAGTTCTCGCAGAATAGGTGGGGCTTATACTCCTGATACAGAGAATGAATACGTATATACCCTGGTCCGCAAGAACGGAAGCTGGAAGATCTCATCCGTGGAATCCCAAAGTTCGACCATTCTCCTTACGCATGAACAAGGTATAAAACCAGCAGCCAACATCCCTCAAAACGATGCGGATGCCATCAAAGGTACTGTTAAGAAGTATTATCAAGCAATGAACGAACAGAATCCTACAGCAGTTCTTTCCACGATGACTTCCTATGGAGAAGAATATGATTCCTCTCTTAAGGCAGATTTGGACGATTTCTTTGCTTCGTATGATATTACCTATACTCCAGGCATTTCAAATATTTATTATTACAGTGCCAAAGAAGCTGCTATATATGTAGAAAGCAAAGACAAGGAAGCTAGTGAAGAAGAGACTTATGAGCAAGGCCTTATCTATATTCTATCCAAGTCGGATGCCGGTATATGGACAATCGATGACACATATAACGTCTACAATAAACTTGTGAAATCCTAATAAAAAGGGTGTTTGATTCCATGAAATCAAAAAAAATAATAAGTGCACTGTTAACCAGCTGTCTAGCTTTATCTATTACATTTGCTCCACTGGCTTCCGCCGCAGATGCCGCTAAAGCTTCCACAGACAACAGTGATCTTATTAATGAAGTAATGAAGCTATTGGAGAACTATAACCTTTCAGATGTAGATAAAGATATTTTGATTCGCGGAGCAATTGACGGCATGGTGAACACATTGGATGATCCATACAGCCAATACTTCAATTCCGAGGAAGCGGCGCAATTTGAACATGCGGTTGATCTCGAATACGTTGGAATCGGTGTTAAACTTCAATATACGCCGATAGAGCTCTACATCGAAGAAATCTCTCCAGGTTCTCCTGCTGAAAAGGCAGGCTTGAAACGCGGCGATACGATTCTCAAAATCAACGGAATACCTGTTGACGAAACGGATGATTCGGAACTGAGTGGAGCCGCGGGCACTAAGGTCACCCTGCTGATCCTCAGAAATGGGGTCACAAAATCTTATATTGTCACCCGAAATGAATTGAACTCGACTTCCGTTTTTGGAACCCTCATTGGTCCGAAGATTGCCTATATTTCACTAAGTGGTTTCACACAGAATTCTGATGAAGAATTCGCCGCTATGCTGAAGAAGATGCGTGCAGCGGGCATGAAATCCATGGTGCTTGATTTACGTGATAACTTGGGTGGCTACATGGATTCGGCATACAACATTGCCTCTAGTTTTATGGATAAAGGCATCATGATGTATACCTCTGATCAAAGTGGCGCGTTAACTCCTGTTACGATTACTAGTGGCAGCAAAATTGGTGTGCCCGTCGTAATTATAACCAACGAATACACTGCAAGTGCGTCGGAAGCTCTTACGGGGGCCCTGCGCGACAACAAGCTGGCTACTGTTGTAGGCACTCGTTCTTACGGCAAAGCGCGTATTCAAAGCCTACTTCCAGTGTCTAATGGCGACATGCTGAAATTGACCACGCAGAAATATCTAACACCTAAAAAAGAAGACTTTAATCACATCGGTCTCGCACCGGATATTGAGGTAAAGGGAAAAACTGCACAGCTGATTACCGCCCTGCAGATTGCTGGAATGAAGACTTTAGAAGTCACCGGAGATCATCATATCTTAAATATCAATGGCGTTCCTTTTGCTGGTAATGTTGGTCTTGTGAAACAGGGTGATAAAACTTATGCTTCATCGCTTGTGCTGGCTGCACTTGTCGAGGGCGAAATCACCTGGGATGCCAAGAACAAGAAGGTCATCGTAAAGAGCGGAACAGGCGCGTCCACCGGCTTTACGCTTTCCTCCAAAGAGGCGCTATCTCAGAATGGTGAGACCTACATTGAATTAAATGCCTTTAAGAAGAAGTTTCCGGCCCTCGTATGGAGTTACAATGCTACACAGAAGCAATTGAAATTATCTATAAAATAATCCATAAGAAAAGGTAACAATTCTCCGGAGATGGAGGTTTGCTGCCTTTTTTGTACCTGTCTATTCAAAAGAAAAAAGCTGTCTCATTCGTAGAAGGACTCTACTTATGGTCAGCTTTAATCATTAAGATTGTGGATTTTCTATGTTTTGTGTGTTTTGTGTGTTTTGTGTGTTTTCTGTGTTCTGTGTGTTCTGATTATTTTGAGGCTTTTGTGTATGTTGGGGCTTTTGGGATTGACCTTGGGGTGGTCTGCTTTGAAATTCCTTTTTGGATTTCTTCCCTTGCGAATCTTTCCCCCGGTGATTTCGGCTTTGATGTTCTCTCAAAGGTCGTTCCTTAGCAGAAGTCATTTCTTTAAATGCAGCAGATGAATTCGAGCCTTGCTTAGATGATGGTTCTTTAGAGGAAAGCTCCTTATCTATAGCCGCTCCATCATTATCTTCAGCTTCTAGCTCCGAATCTTCTTCCTCACTCGGCTCTGGTATTTCTTTGATCAGAATATCCTTGAACAAACCTTCTTGTGGTACCTCTTTTAACTTATGCAACACAAAATATGCGCAGCCAAAATTGCAATATTCATTAATATAATCGACCATACCAGAAATCGCTGTATCCCGATTCACCTTTGGGTGGTTGTCCCGATAAAAGCCTTTCAAACGCAGCTGACTGTAACCCCAGTCACCAATAATGTAGTCGTATCTTTCCAGCACTTCGCTATATCTTCCGCGAAACGCCTCCGGATTCCAACCATCCTTATGATCTAACATTAGTTCGTAGCCTTTTCCGCCTATAACGATCAAACCTTTTGTCGCCTGCCTTTCTGTGGGGAGGGTGCGTTGATTATACCGTCATTTCCGAGAAATATTGGGCTTTCGGTCGCTGTTGTTGATTAATTTCTTTTATTTGAACCGCATCAGCGGTTGAAATCAATCAACAGTGTATGCTTACGATGCTAGCTTTCCTTCGGAAAGCTTTCAGGCGAACGCTAACGCTCCTACAGCTCCAACATTTCTCTCCAATGACTCAAATCAACGATTTTTTATGTGTAACCTAGGGGTGGGAGACTCAGATCGCTTCGCTCCTTCAGCCCCCTGCTACCTTGAAAAATAAAAAAATTAACTAGAAGAAACCACGCGCTCCTCACGAGCTTGAGCGGCGGATTTCACCTGCTCATGCGCACGATAAGAGCTGCGAACAAGCGGGGCTGATTCCACATGGCTAAAGCCGCGCTTCAATCCCTCTTCCTTAAGCAGCGCAAATTCCTCTGGTGGATAATATTTCTCCACATTTAAATGCTTTGGAGAAGGCTGCAAGTATTGTCCTAAAGTCAATATATCACAATTTACGGCTCGTAAATCATCCATTGCTTGTAAAATCTCATCCCACTCTTCACCGACCCCAAGCATAATGCTTGATTTGGTAGGAATATCCGGTTTCATTTCCTTGGCTCTGCGCAGCAGTTCCATCGAACGGCGATACTTCGCTTTAGCCCGTACACGGTCTGACATCCGTTCCACCGTCTCGATATTATGGTTAAGAATGTCTGGATTACTGTTCATGACAATCTCTAGACTATTCCGCTCTCCCAAGAAGTCTGGAATCAGTACTTCAACACTACATAACGGAAGGCGTTTACGAATTGCCGCTACTGTCTCAGCAAAAATCTGGGCGCCACCATCCGCAAGATCATCGCGGGCCACACTGGTTACCACGCAATGGCGAAGGTTCATACTCTCTGCAGCTTCTGCTACACGTTCAGGTTCCTGCAGGTCCAACTCTGTCGGCAGCCCTGTATTCACAGCGCAGAAACGGCATGCGCGAGTACATATATCTCCAAGAATCATAAAGGTAGCCGTTCGATTGGCCCAGCATTCATAAATATTCGGACACCTAGCTTCTTCACATACGGTATGTAAAGTTTTAGAACGCATCATGCTCTTGATTTCCTGATAGTTATCACCGGTAGTTAGCTTGATTCTAATCCAATCCGGCTTAGGCTGCTTTGCTGTTTTATTCGTCAAAATAATAAACCCCGCTTCCTCCTGAATGTGATGCTGCAGATGAAAGATGCTGCCTCATATTATACCATGTGCGCTTTACAATTGCCTGTTTTTGTGAAATATGCAGGGTCTGCCATCTTCGATTCCGGCGAAGAATTTACTGGTACCTTTAGACAAGAACGGATAAAAAGTAGCCTTTTGCTTCAATCTATAATAAAAGCTTCATCCGAAGTGCCTACATTCAATTCTACGCCCGGACAAAAGGAGGCTGTTATCTTGCTGGCCCTATTTAAGAATACTAATCACCGGAGAACTATGTTATGTCTGTCCGCGGCCGCTATCCTTTGGGGTGGTTTAGGCCTTCCCGTTCCAGCAGCTGCAGTACAGGCTACAGTCCAACCGGTGGAAAGCAGCGGCAATCCTGTTAATGCTAGCAAAGAATCCATATGGTCTGCCCGTAGGGGAATTTATGATCAACTGAGCGCAGCCACTGGAATCCCTTGGTTTAGATTCGCAGCCATTGATCAATATGAACGCACCATCGCCAAAAAAGGGGCCTCAGACAAACCAGCCACTAACCGTCTTACTGGAATCATGATTCCAGCACCCGTATGGTCCGGTCCACTCAACCCGGATCAAGAGGATACTTCTCCTGAATCCATCACCTTCTTTAACGGCTTCGGCCGTGATGGCTCAGGAGATGGAATCGCCGATCCAGAGAATGATGCTGATGTTCTATATAGTATGGCTAGACACTTGCAGAAATATGGTGATTCAGCTAATGATTTTAGCATTGGCATTTGGGAGTATTATCACAATGGTCGTGCCTCTCAGCGCATAGCTCAGTTCGCCAAGCTATATGAACATTTTGGGCGGCTTGACCTATCAGGTAATGCTTTTCCACTTCCCTTAAGTAATTCTTATTCTTATCGTAGCACCTGGGGAACCGGCAGAAGCTGGGGTGGGGCACGTATCCACGAAGGAACTGACCTCTTTGCACCGCAAGGTATGCCGGTACGCAGTACCTGCATTGGCTTAGTGGAAACTAAAGGCTGGAACCGCTATGGGGGCTGGAGAATTGGAATTCGCGATATCGAGAACCGTTACCATTATTACGCCCACTTATCCGGGTATAACAAATCCATTTCACGTGGAGATATCGTCTCACCAGGTGAGATCATTGGCTGGGTCGGCAGCTCCGGTTACGGTAATCCAGGAACACAAGGGAAATTCCCGCCACATCTACATTTTGGCATCTATCGTGACCGAGGGATTACGGAATGGGCTTTTGACCCCTTCCCACTACTAAAACAATGGGAGAATCAGGAGTATAGAGACAGAAAGAACAAAAATAAAAAAAGTGCTACGAATTAAGAACAACAATAAGGCCCCTTTCTTCAGAGAGAGGCCTTATACCCTTTTAGTACAACATCAAGCAACCAAACGGTTCAATGCTCAATATAAGCTTGTTATTATTTTTAAAAGTAGCTCCTGACATTAAATCGGTTAGCAAATTCTTATCTGAACGATATGCATTAAGCTCAAGCTCGTACGCGTTCGGAGAATTATTGATAATTAAACCTATTTTCTCTTGACCCGTCCCCCGTATATAACCGAAGACATTACGGACTTCATCCGTGAACCAAGGACGAAACTTACCTTTTCGTAGAATATCACAGCTTTTTCTCAGGAAAATCAGCTCTTGATACCACTTCAGCAGCGCAGTATTTTGAGCTTGCTCTTGCCATACCATAGCTTTTCTACAGTGAGGGTCCGTAGCTCCTTCCATCCCAACCTCATCCCCATAATAGATCATCGGAATACCGATATAAGTCATCTGAAAAAAAACGGCCAACCTCATGCGCTGTATTGCCGTACTCTCACGGTCCCAGCCACGTCCCCCTTCCTTACATGCTGTAAGAAAACGCAGCGTATCATGACTGCCAATCAATTGAAACATCGCCGAATTGGCCTGGTCATTATACAACGCCTCCTGATGGAGTACTTGCTCCATAAAGCGATCTGGCCCTGTTGACTGCTCTGCAAAGAATTCCAGCATAGCATCCCGAAGCACATAATTCATGCCACCATCGAATTGATCCCCTCTAAGCCAAGGCCCAGAAGCGTGCATTATCTCTCCAATAAGTAGAATTTCAGGAAATTCAGACTTGAGCTCTTGCCGAAACCGGGACCAAAAATCCGGGTTGACCTCATTCGCTACATCAAGACGCCAGCCATCGATCGCAGTTTCACGAATCCAATACTTCGCAACCTCTATCATATATTTAGCCGTGTCAGGATGATCCATATTCAGCTTAGGCATATGCGCTTCAGCTTTAGCGAATGTTTCATAATTCGGGGCAGTCGTCTGTGTAATGGGAAAAGAACGAATAAAAAACCAATCTTTATATGGAGACTGCTCGCCCTTTTCCATTACATCTTTAAACGCAAAGAATTGATCTCCCGAATGATTAAACACGGCATCCAAAATGACCTTAATTCCATGACGATGTGCCTCACTGACTAGCATCTTCAACCCCTCTACATCGCCAAACGCAGGATCGATCTTATAATAATCGGAGGTGTTATATTTATGCTCAGAAGGAGACGCAAATACAGGCGTCATGTAAATAGTGTTCACACCAAGCTGCTGTAGATAAGGTATTTTGTCCGTAATGCCTTTTAGAGTTCCACCATTGTAGCTGCTAGGATAAATTTGATAGGTCACCGCATCCTGGCTCCATAAAGGTAACTTCATAGCCTCAGAATGGTGAATGTATGCATATTGAAAAGAACCTGCACGTTCCCGATTCTCCGACGCGCCCCTCTCTCCATACCAGACATATTGCCCCGCAGCATTCGCTACATGGAATAGATACCTGCTCCTTCTAGTGCTGGTCTGAATAATTGCTTCGTGAATCTCATAAATACCGGCCGACCCGATCCGCTCCATCTGCAAAGGAACTTCTTGCCCCGGAGAATCATAACGATCCGAGTGGATTACGGTACAGGATAATTGCTGTCCAGCTTGTGTAAATAATCTGAGCTTCAGGGTCCCTGTACCTACAGGATAGGCAAATGGATCTTCGCTCGTATGATATATAAACCAGGATTGAGACATAACTTATGAACTCCTTCTATACTTTTATCGTTCTATCTATCTGTTCATTCATCATTAGAGAGACTGCTAAATTTGTGTTATTATGGTTACAAATACCGTTTTCAAGTTATGAGGGACGACGATGAAAGTTACGATTTCTGATATTGCTAAAGCAGCAAATGTGGCCAAATCCACTGTATCTAAAGTACTAAATGATTCCCCAAAAATATCGCAGGAAACGAAACAAAAGGTTCGAGAGATTATCAAGCAAATGAATTACACGCCAAGCAGTATCGCTACTGGGTTAGCTAGACAAAGCAGCTGCAATATTGGCTTACTGGTCGATATGTCTAAAGAAAGTGAGTTTCTGAACCAATTCTTTTACAACATTATTGGTGGAATCGAGAGCGTAATTGCACCTTTAAAATACGAGCTGACCATTTCCAATGTGCAACATAGCAGTCCAGAAGGCCATTTTCTAAATAGGCTTGTGTTTAGCAAACGTGTCGACGGTATTATTGCCAACAACTCCGTGCTGACTGAAGAACTTTCTGAAGAACTAAATCAACTGGAGTTTCCTTACATCTCCATTGGAGAGATTATGGCCCCCGGAAGTTGGGTTGATTTCGATAATGAAGCAGGCGGCAGCATGCTAACCGAGCATCTCATCGAACAAGGTTATTCAAAGATAGCCTTCATAGGCGGGCAGCAGCAGGAAAAAATTTATTCACATCGCCTAAGTGGATACTTAAGCGCATTACAGCAGGCTGACCTTATCGTTCCTCAGCAATGGATCATTAACTGCAAGGCTGATGAACATGATAGCTATCATGCAGCACTTGAGCTTCTGCAGCGTGAAAAACGTCCAGACTCTGTAGTGTGTATGAACAGTTATGTAGCCTTTGGGGTACTTCAAGCCGCAAAAGCACTCGGAATTGATGTTCCATCAGAACTCGGCATCGCCGCTTTTGATGAATATCCGTTGTCTCGTTACACAACACCTCCTTTAACTTCGCTTAATATCGATACGTTCAAGCTGGGTGTATCTTCAGGGCAGCTACTGATGGAACGCATTCGTGGCAATGATGCGCCCCACAAACATTTGCTACTAGAGCCAGAACTAATTCCTCGTGAATCTACGATGAGAACTAAATTCTCTGGAGTAACTTCGTAATTGGACTACTCTGTATCTTCTGCAATGAAAATGCTTCATACTACTTACCAAGGAGCGGCCCCACACGGGGGCCGCTCCTTGTCATGTGAAAGGTATTATGATCCACTTGAGTAGCAACTCATAGATCTTTCCAACGCTGAACGGTCAGATTCACTGTTTGTGCGCCGCCTGCTGGTGTAAGCGTTCGATTGGAAATATCCGATCCGTTCGAGTTTACCTCCACATTAGTCCAAGCGCCCCGCGTAACTTTATATTGCACCGCTGTTCCTGCTGGTAAGCTCAGTGTGATGGAATATACCCCATCACTACCTTTAGTCAGTTGATAGACTGGATCCGCTGCATTCCAGCTGTTGAAGGTACCGGTGAGATACAGAGGTCCGCTCGCCGGAGTAGACGCTGGAACATTTACACGAAACGTCACACTGTCTGCTTGAGGTTCCCCTGCGCTAATACTTCCGTTCACCAGACTCCAGGTTCCAGCATCAAAATGGTAATTACTGCTGCCGTTGTTATCCCATGTACCACTGCCATTATTAAAGGCTGCGGTCAGTCCGGCAGCAGTGCCCAGCTGAATTGTAATCGACTTATATCCTGGGAAAGAAGAAGCTTGAAGCTGTTCACCAGGAGCCGTCGTCCAGACTGTCGCCCCATCCAGCTTGTAATGAATATAAGAGCTACTGTAAGCCGTATTCTTATAATAGATCGTTGCAGTGTTGCCAGTCGGTGTAGTCGTCGGTGTTGGGGTTACTGTTGGTGTCGGTGTCGGTGTTACTGTTGGCGTTGGTGTTGGTGTTGGTGTTACTGTTGGTATTGGTGTTACTGTTGGCGTTGGTGTCGGTGTCGGTGTTACTGTTGGTGTTGGTGTTGGTGTTGGTGTTGGTGTTGGTGTCACTGGCCCACCCGATGTAATACTTCCTGTTGGCGTATAAGTCCAGGTTCCAGTACCGAATAGATAGTTGCTCCCCCCATTACTGTCCCATGTGCCACTGCCGTTGTTAAAGCATGCTTCAAGCTGGCTGGCGGAGCCGATATTAATCGTTATTTTGTTGTATCCGGCTACATCAGATACTGGTATAGCCACACCCGGAGATGTCGTCCATGTACCTCCTACTGGGCGATAATGAATATAAGGCGAGGTATAACCTTGCTTATAGTAAATCGTGACACTGTTCCCTGCTGGTGTTGTAATAGACGCAATCGCACTAAGAAGAGATAGATTGCCTGCGGCATCAAATGCTTTTACCGTGTAGTTATAGGTAGTACTAGCGGATAAACCATTGTCCGTATAGGAAGTAGTCGCCGTTGTGCCTACCTTAACACCATTACGATAAACTTCATAACCAGTTACACCTACGTTGTCGGTAGATGCCGTCCAGCTGATCAAAGCGCTAGATGCATTCTGAACAGTTGCCGTTACATTGGTCGGAGTAGTTGGAGGAACTGTTTCTGAAGGTTGCTGTTGTTTCGCATAGATTTTGGCTGAATTTGCACCTACAGTTACAGTAATTTGCTTTCCAGTTACTCCGCCTGATTGTACAGTCACTGTATCTGCAGTATTCAGCTGATTATATAAAACTGTCCCTGCGGTCAAACTACTCTCAGCGCGCAGCGGGATGGTTACCGTTTGCGAACCACTAGATTGATTACTAAATACAGAAATAGCTTCTTGACCTTGATTAGTTCCAGTGTCGATACGACGTGAGAAGGCATATAAGTTCTGCGCAGCCCACATTTCACGTTGAGTACCTGTACGTAGTGCTGGGTTATTTTTACGAATCTCATTAAGTTTGGCTACGTGCTTGTAGGTGCTGGCATTTTCATTAAAATAGTTCTCAATTACGTTTCCGCTTGCATCCCGTTTCACCATAGACCAACGGTTCCAAGTATCAGCAATACCGCCTGCCATGATCTGACTGTTGCCGTTGCCTTTGTTCTGCTCTGTTCCTTGGAAGACCACTGGTGTTCCACGAACTGTAAAAATAAAGGTTAAAGCATTCTGCAGCTTATCAACGCTTCCCCCGGCTTCCGTTAGAAAACGGTTGCGGTCATGATTGTCGATAAAGGTAACCATGTGATTGGCATTCCCATTGTAGTAGGAATCCTGTGCCAAGGTGCTTTTGATATTGGACTCAAAAGACTGCCCATAAGCAAAACTGTTAAGTACGGAGAAGAACATTGGGAAATCGAGCATGCCCCATTCCTTGTTGTTTCCGACCCAACGTGAGACAAATTCAACATTTCCGTCGAAATTCTCGCCAAATGTATTAACGCCCAGATAATTTTGTAGTTCACCGATATCTGTTGGCTTCATCAGCTTGGCAGCATCCACACGCGCACCGTCAGCGCCTGTATAATCAAACCAGCCTTTGATGGAATCGAATATCGCCTGCTTAGCCGCAGGAACATCGAAATCAATGTCATCTAGCCCGCCCAAATCATGATTCTCTAAGTAATCCTGCGCCCACTGATCATATCTTCCATCCGCCAGAGACCAGTTAATATCTCCATTATGGTGGTACCATGCTGGATTATTGAACGGAGCCACTGGCTGCAATGATGGGATATCATAATAGGCTTGGGAACCTAGCATATAATCACCGACGTGGTTTGGCACAACGTCAATCACTACTTTGATGCCAAGTGCATGTGCGGAGTCCACAAGCTCCTTCAGCTTCTCCTTCGTTCCGAAGTATGGATTGGCAGCGTTAGGGTTCTTAACGTTGTATCCGTGATAGGCTGTATTTTTACCGGAACCGTTGTTTTCCCGGTTAGTCATTTGTGGCTCAGCCACTGGGGAAATCCAAATCGCGGTATAGCCCATATTTTTAATATATGATAGCTTATCGATAATCCCCTGCCAGTCTCCGCCTTTCATATAACGGAAATCTTCCTCAGAGTTTTCTCCATAGCGAATTGCCGCACCCGTAGCATTGTTGGAAGTATCTCCATCATTAAATCGGTCAACCATAATCTGATAAATAGTGTCGCTCTCATTAATCGTGCCGATGCTTGCCGCTTCAGCTTTTTGCGGTGTTAAGACAAACAAATTAATCACGGTAGAAAGAAGAATAGATGTAATTAGAACGGGTACATACCATAACCTACGTTTCATTGCGTGCATCTCCCTCTCTTATTAAAGCGTATTCAAAACATTCTAAAACCTACTTCCTTGATTAAAAACCAAGCCCGCCCAGTGATGTCTCTAATGTTTTTAATATCTTTAACACAAAAAACAAATAATTTTAGGGAAACCGGTTTCCCTACTAAAAATTACCATGATTATGAATACGTTGTCAAGCTATAAAAAATAAAATCCCCAAGAAAAAGAGCCTCCTTATTAGGGGCTCTTTGGAGTTCATTATTCACCTTATATGCTTAGCTTCCTACACTCTGAATAAAATGCAATACTTCATTCATTATCCGGTCCTTATCTTCACAATGACAAACCATATGACCACTGTTATCCACCATTATCACTTGTTTTTGGGCTGTAGGAATCGTATGTTGCAGGAAGTCAGCGCTTCGAGTCTTCACCAGATGATCTCGCTTCCCCTGCACGATCAAGGTTGGAGTCTCAATATGAGGATAGATTGAAAAACTCTCCCGGACCAATCGTTGAAACTCTCTCGTCGCCCTTGGGGGCGTTGAAGTGATTTTATTAATATACGTTTTTAGCATGGAAAAGCTCCCAAGAGTCTTAAGAATCTCCACAGGATTCAGCGGAAATACGGGAGTGGACAATAAAGTAAGGGATTTGATCCAGGGTTTATACCGTACAGAAAGATGTGAAGCAATAAGGGCACCGGTAGAAAAGCCAATCAGATGAACACCTTCATCCGTCTTTAACAGCTCTGTCAATTCATCTTCAGCACTCTGTTGCCAATCATGTCGATCCGAATGCAATAAATCATTCCTGCTCCCCCCATGCCCTTTCAGGGTAAACGTTCTGGAACGGTAATTATGCTGCTCCATAAACTGGGACAAGGGAGAGATCTCATGCTCACCTCCGGTAAAGCCATGAATAAATAAACAACTTTCCATAATTGTCCCTCTTTTCACATACCAATCTGATATACAACTTTATTGTATAATGCCAATCCCCTTTATTTTCTATACATTCCATCCTTTTATGTAAAACCTCAACCCAAGTGATGTTAAGGTTCAGCTCTGTGAATGGTTCGCAGCAAGAACGCTATTGCTCCCACCAAAGAAGACCCAACGCTGAGGTAATCGTTAAACCTACGGCGGAGCTGGATGAGGTTACGTTAGCACAAATAGCAGTCCCCGGCGGGACAATGATGCTGCCCGTAAAGTTCTGTGAGAATGCCCCCGGTGCCAATTGATAATTGAAAAGCGTCGTTCCCCCGCTAATGGCTGCTGTGGAAGACTGAACGGTCATCGCACTCGTCGCCGAGCTGCCCAAATTATTATTCGTTGGGGTTAATGTTGTAGGTGAAGTTACCGTCCCTCCTTTTACAATTGTAAAGCTACCCGACATTGCTGATAGTAGGGAAGAACCGCCAATACTGCCGCTTATACGTGAGATATACACAGTTTTTCCACTGCCTGAAGCATTACTAATCCGAATAGAAGCGATTGCGGAGATTAGACTAAGTACGACCAAACTAGACGCAGATGTGTTAGTTGAATATAAGACTGCAGCCTGCGAAGCGCTTATTTCAGGCGGTGCGCTAATATCTGGCGCTTGGAAGGTATTCACCATATCCACATAAAGAGGCTGATCGTTGTCATTAAATACAAATTGATTAGGCATATTTATCCCTCCTGCTTCTAATATTCCCACCAGCTGATAGACGTTGTTGCCGCCGAGGACCCCGATGCAATCGTAATGGAGGTAGTAATGGAATTTCCGGGGGGAACTACAATTTGCCCTGTAAAATCAACAATGATCGGACCGACCGCCAACAATAGAGATACTAGCGTGGCTGGACTTCCAGTAGGGGCTGCAGTTGAGGTTCTAGCCGTCATAACACTAGTTAACGCACTTCCAAAATTATAATTAATCGGTGTGACGGTAGTCCCGGCGACCGTAGCGTTCCGAAGTAATGATAAAGTAACAGCCGCCGTCGCTGAGCTGGCAGTCACACGGGATACATACAAGGTACGTCCGCTTCCTGCCGGATTACTAATCTGAATTACTAAGGGGGCAGTCGTCGTTACCGTAGAAGTAAAGGGGATTCCAAACAATAGCCCCGCCTTGGCTGCTCCCCCCTCAGGAGCTGAATCTATACCAGGTGCAACATACGTGTTAACTTGCTCTGTAAAAAGTGGCTGGCTGCTCTGATTGAATACTGAGTCGTTAGGCATGAGATATCCTCCCCGTACTTATGCTTCTTCTCATTTTATGCCGATCTCAGTAACAGGTTGTGGGAATGTGCGTAATTTTGCTTTTCCTGCCCAGTCACCCCCTTTTTCCCACCATATATTAATATCACACCATTCGAATGGCTAAGGATTGTCCCTATCGGTTTGCGGCTTATTGGACTGCGGTTTATTTAGGCTCAGGGCTCAAACGACGGTTTGGGCCTTTTCATGGATTGAGCACCAGAAATTCCGTAGGAAGTGAATGAAATCCGTATTGGCCTGGAGCTTAAAAAGCGCAGCAAGAGAAAACATAAAAAAGCGGAACTAAAACGATTCTCTCTTATTCAGTTAAGAATGAGGGAGCTCACTCTGTTAGTCTCCGCTTGAAGATCAGCCAGAATCGATTTGATTGTTTTATAGATTCAGAAGAGATTGTTGCTTTAAAAGAAATGAGAATGCTAGTGGACTCGAACCACCGCCTCCACGCTACATTCAACGGGTGTAGGCAAGATTGTGTATACGTCCAAGCCCAGTATTTAAGTATCACTTGATCATTTTATAAGGAAGGGACGAGGAACTTTGCCTAACTATAGCTCTTTTCAAGCGAATCCTGATAATCTACGAACACTTATATTTGGCCGGGATGCTACCCTGGTTGATCATCCGCTCACTACAGATCCCAGCGGAAATCTAACGACGATTATCCTAGATGGTACGATTTCCAGCGTGCTTGGCGCTACGATCACTGCGGGTACTTTGTCCTCAGCAGGTACAGTCACCAACATTCTTAACGGCACTATTACCAGCGTGCTTGGCGCTACGATCACTGCGGGTACTTTGTCCTCAGCAGGTACAGTCACCAACATTCTTAACGGCACCATTACTAGCGTGCTTGGCGCTACAATCACTGCGGGTACTTTGTCCTCAGCAGGTACAGTCACAAACATTCTTAACGGCACCATTACTAGCGTGCTTGGCGCTACAATCACTGCGGGTACTTTGTCCTCAGCAGGTACAGTCACAAACATTCTTAACGGCACCATCACCAGCGTGCTTGGCGCTACAGCGTGCTTGGCGCTACAACTGCGGGTACTTTGTCCTCAGCAGGTACAGTCACCAACATTCTTAACGGCACCATTACCAGCGTGCTTGGCGCTACAATCACTGCGGGTACTTTGTCCTCAGCAGGTACAGTCACCAACATTCTTAACGGCACTATTACCAGCGTGCTTGGCGCTACGATCACTGCGGGCACTCTCTCTTCCGCAGGTACCATTACCAACATTCTTGAGGGTACCATCACCAGCGTGCTTGGCGCTACAATCACAGCCGGTACAATCACTAGTGTGCTTGGGGCAACCATAACAGCAGGTACATTATCATCCGCAGGAACAGTTACAAACATCTTAAACGGCACCATTACTAGCGTGCTTGGCGCTACAATCACAGCGGGTACTCTCTCTTCCGCAGGTACCATTACTAACATCCTTGAGGGCACCATTACCAGCGTGCTCGGCGCTACGATCACCGCAGGTACATTATCATCCGCCGGTACAGTTACAAACATCTTAAACGGCACCATTACCAGCGTACTCGGTGCTACAATTACTGCCGGTACTCTGTCTTCCGCAGGTACGGTCACCAACATCTTAAACGGCACCATTACCAGCGTACTTGGCGCTACGATCACCGCAGGTACATTATCATCCGCCGGTACAGTTACAAACATCTTAAACGGCACCATTACCAGCGTACTTGGCGCTACAATCACAGCGGGTACATTATCATCCGCCGGTACAGTTACAAACATCTTAAACGGCACCATTACCAGCGTACTTGGCGCTACAATCACCGCAGGTACATTATCATCCGCTGGTACAGTTACAAACATCTTAAACGGCACCATTACCAGCGTACTCGGTGCTACAATTACTGCCGGTACTCTGTCTTCCGCAGGTACGGTCACCAACATCTTAAACGGCACCATTACCAGCGTACTCGGCGCTACAATTACTGCCGGTACTCTCTCTTCCGCAGGTACGGTCACCAACATCCTTAACGGAACTATCACCAGCGTACTCGGCGCTACAATTACTGCCGGTACACTAAGTAGTGTGACTTCTATATCCCAACGCAGCTTTATTGAACAGACGACTACAGGCATTGCGACCGCTAATACCTATACCCCTCTACCGGCCGTTACTACGAGCGTGCTGGGAACGTATTCCTTCTTCATTAACAATACTGGGGCAAATCCAGTCAACACACGTGTGGAAATCAGTGCTGATGGAGCGAACTATTTTGTCGATACCACGGGGGATAATCCTTTAGCAGCAGGTTCTATCGATGTCATAGTGCCAGCCAGATTCCTGAAATATACCCGCCTATCCTACCAATCAGCTAATTCAGGCTCTGCATCCACGATCAATGTAAGTTTCAATGCTCAGGGCACGTAATCCAGATGACCATCATATGTTGTAACAAGAAAGAGTACATGGATATCCATGTGCTTTTTCTTTAACTATAAGGACACCGAAGGCGTTTATGCTTGTGTCAGCAGCTATACATATGTGCATCAACCACATAATGCCTTCCAAGGAGGAACAATCGTGAATAATATTACGCTTGGCGTCCACCTCATCGTAAAAGATGAAGCTGATCTCCTGCCTCACTGTCTCGCAAGCGTAGCTGGTGCTGATGAAATTGTGATGATCGATACGGGTTCTACTGACGAATCCATAGCTATTGCCGAAGCACACGGGGCTAGAGTCTTCCAACGGGAATGGACAGACGATTTCGCAGCTGCTCGGAATGAAGGGCTCGTTCATGCCTCAACGAATTGGATTCTTATCCTCGATGCCGATGAGTGCTTACAAACCCCACTTACAGAACTCCGCAGCCTTCTACAGAATACACAAGCTCAGGCTTTTACAGTAAACATTGATAATTGGGTAGGTGTACGACCTGAAGATAAGGTAAAACACAGTGCAGTCCGCTTATTCCGAAATGGACAGGGTTATCAATATAGCGGAAGAATTCATGAGGGAATTGACAATTCAATCCTTAGCAAACATAACCTCTCGGCAATTGAGCACAGTCCACTTGAGATTATACACTTTGGATATTTACCTGAAATCATGACACAAAAAGATAAAATCAATCGAAATAGGCACCTGCTGCTCCTCGCTTTAACCGAATATCCGGACGATCCTTTCCACTCCTATAATTTGGCAGTAAACTGCTGTCAGGAAGGTCGTCTTCAGGAAGCTGAGACGTTGCTTCGCCAAGGCCTTCACCATGTAGCACTTGAAGCCTCCTATCGTCCTACGATGATTAGGGATCTTTGCAAAATCTATCATGCGCAAGGAAAAATGAATGCGATTGACCCCTTGCTGATGATTGAACTGGAGCGTTATGGTGACTACCCTGATCTACATTTTTTATTAGGCCAATCTTTAGAGAGCCAAGGACTTTGGGAACGAGCGCTATTAGCTTATCAACATGCAGAGTCCATTCCTGCACATGAGATACTTAGCGGAAAATATGTCTGTGAGCAAGGAATGAGCACCTTTCGCCCCCTATACCGGATGGGTTTAATCTCACAGCGGCTTGGTCTTCTTGAGGATGCTGCAAGATTTTTTCATCGTGCACTTCAACACCATTCTTTATATACGCCTGCCTTGCAGGGAATTGCTGCTGCTTTTCAACGTCTAGCTGTACCCGATGAGGAAATTACCACTTTACTGATCCAACTTGTCCCGCCAACGACATCAACCAGTAGATCCGCGATCATTGAAAGTTTATACCAGATCAATGCTTATGAGGCGATTGCCACCTTATCCCGTGACATTTTTCCATTGGAATTGGATACTGCAAATTGGATCATTTCTTCACTCATCATCACCGGCAAGAAAGAAGACGCATGTATAGCTATAAAAAAGATGACCTTACTAGCTTCCCAAAATAACCAAAGTTCTGAGCATCAAAAGCAGTGGTATACCCTCTATGCCATTTGCCAATGGGAGTTATACGGGGAATTCAAGAACGACCTGCTCACGTTTACATCCAACGAACTTCGTTCTGGTCTGGAATACATCGAGCGATGCCAACGACAACAAGAGGAGTCATGTCCATCAGAAATAGAAGCAGATCACTTATATGCACCATTCCTTTCAGACCTCATTGGGTTATCCGTAAAGCTACATCAGCTCACACTTAGTCATACTTTAGTAGACCTGTTCCCTGCTTATCGATCTGAATTTGCCACAGCATTATATAAAGAAGGAGATTGGCAGGCCGCAGGAGAGGAATTTATTGTACTTGTTCGTGATAAGATCGCCGATGCAAACGTGCTTTTTTATATTGGTGAGATGATCTTTGACAAAGGGCATTATTCCGAGGCCAGTGAATGGTTTCAGCAAGCGCTGGAACAAGAGCCTGAGCATGAATCCGCAAGGATCGGCTTATCCCTCTGTTATCTTCAGCAAGCGAAGCTGAGTATGGAAGATGCTCTACAAAATTTAAATGATGCCCATGCTCATGGCCCATTGCAAGAGGATAACAGAGCTATCCTTAAATCCATTACCTTGCTGAATCGTACATCTTGGCACACTCAGTGGAGCTTACGTCAGAGCGAAGGGAGATCTTCCCTATGAACCATTCAAGAAGAAAGCCGCTAATTTCCTTATGCATGATCGTTAAGAACGAAGGAGATAGCTTGAGCCAATGTTTAAAAAGCGTACGGGGAGTCGTCGATGAGATCATTGTAGTCGATACTGGATCCACCGACGCTTCGGTTCAAATTGCCCTAAACTTCGGGGCTAAAATCATACAGCACCCTTGGAGCGGCGACTTTGCTGCTGCCCGCAACGCAGGTCTCCAGCAGGCCCATGGACAATGGATTCTCGTTCTAGATGGAGATGAGGAATTAAGTGAGGAGAGCAAGGGAGAATTACTGCTATGTGCTGAGCATATGGAGTACGAGGCATTTTTCCTACGCATTCATAATCATAAAGGGCTAACCCCCACTTCACAAACGATCACCGTCAATCCGATTATTCGGATGTTTCGTAATCGTCCTAAGTACCGGTTTAGCGGTATCATCCACGAACAGATTGCTGAGGCTATCATAACAGCTACACCCCAGGCACCGATGCATCTGACCACTGTTGTCATCCATCATTATGGTTACGCAGAAGGGGTAGTGATCAAGAAAGATAAAATCAAACGAAATGTCGAGCTGCTGAAAGAACAGCTAAGGTTAAATCCTAAAGATCCTTTTCACCATTTTAATATGGCTGTTGAGTATATGCGTCTTGGGGAGTATCACCCTGCTCTAAATCATATCCAACAATCACTAGAAGAGGCACCGCCTGATACAAGTTACATCCACCTGCTGCACAAATATGAAATTCGCTCGCTTGCAGAATTAAAAGATTACCCTGGGGCGCTTGCAGCTTGTGACCGCGGGATTAGCTCACATCCGGATTACCCAGACTTAGCTCATATCAAAGGAGCCCTACTCTTACAGTTAGGTATATTTGCAGAAGCCAAAGTAGCATTGCTACAAGCGCTGGTCATCGGAGCTGCTCCTCCCGGCTACCATACTGAGGCTGGATTTGGTTCATATTTAACCTATTATATGCTGGGTCAATTATGTGAAGAGATAGGTGATGAGACCGAAGCTATTGCTTGTTACACCAAAACCGCACAGCTTCATCCCGAACCGACTCCCGTCATTACCCGGCTACTACGAGCCCTGAAA
Organism: Paenibacillus sp. FSL K6-2859; assembly: GCF_038008265.1. Taxonomy (NCBI): domain Bacteria; kingdom Bacillati; phylum Bacillota; class Bacilli; order Caryophanales; family Paenibacillaceae; genus Paenibacillus; species Paenibacillus sp. FSL K6-2859. The sequence continues at coordinate 5,859,211 of NZ_JBBOYU010000001.1, forward strand.
TGTGCAGGCCGCGAGAGTGAAATTTACGGTTGGTTCCTCGCTCATCTGCCAGACTACACAGTGACTAAGAACAGGATTCTCCTAGAATTATTACAGAGTGAGGGATGTAATGAAGCAGCTGCACAGCTGATAAATGCCACAGAGCAGCCCATTTCTATAGAAGCGGCATTTAATCAAGCATCTGAGCAGGGGCGTTCACAGATTTTGTTAGCGGATCGTCTGCTTGCTTCCTTGTCCTCTTCTGCTACCTATTCTCCAGCAGTCAAAAGAGCACGCCTATCGCTTCCGCTACACAAAGTTTCAGAATAGGAGGGACGTTTCCTATGACTATACCCGAGATCACACTTTGTATGATCGTTAAGAATGAGGCGAACCACTTGGAGAAATGCCTGTCCTCTGTGCAAGGAATCGTATCAGAAATCATCATTGTAGATACCGGGTCTGAGGATAATAGCAGAGACATAGCACTTAAGTTCGGTGCAAAGATCATCGATATGACTTGGGAGAATGATTTCTCGAAAGCACGAAACCTAAGTCTGAAGCATGCAACTTCCCCTTGGATTCTGGTACTTGATGCCGATGAGGCTGTAGATCATTGGAGGAAGGAGCAGCTCCAGCACCTGCTGGACGCAGCGCATATCCATGGATATTGGCTACCCATTATCCACTATACCGGTGACGCCCCTGAAGCGGATTTTGTTACCGATCATGTCTGCCGCCTGTTCAGAAACGATAGAAGAATCATCTTTCGTGGAATCATTCATGAGGAGACGGCCAGCAGCATTTGGGAGCTTCCTGCAGGGGAGATTGCTTACGCTGAATTGCGTATTTATCACTATGGTTATTTAGAAGATGAACTGCAGCGCAAAAATAAATATCAGCGCAATTTAGCTCTCATCAATAGTGGTCTGCAGCTTCAACCGAACCATCTAATTCTTCGTTATGCGCTAGGGGTAGAGCATTATCAACAGGAACAATATCATACAGCTGCAGATGTACTTCTTCCATTACTCGCTGATGTTTCAACCCAATCCGGGTATGCCTCCGATATTTATCTAAAGACTGCCTATGCTTTACAACGATGTAACAGGCAGCAGGAATCTGCGGAAGTCTTTCATGCGGGGAGCTTATTGTTTCCCGATTTCACTGATTTATTAGAGGGCTATGCTGCTTTATTACTCGAACAAGGACAGCTAAGCCAAGCTAGACACTTCTTGCAGCAAGCACTGAAGAGTGGGGATACAGCACTTTCATATCCATCTTCTTCGGGAAGTGGAACGTATCGAACAGAACTACTAGCGGGCAGAGTATGCGAGAAGTTATTTCTATATCCAAATGCGCGGAAACACTACGAGGCTGCTATACAGTTTAAACCAGATTATACGGATGCGTGGAAACAGCTTGTCCCACTAAGCCTGCTATCTGGAGAGAGGTTAAGTATGATCGCATTGACCCGCTATCATATCCACACTCTCTCACCAATTACTTTAGGCTATCTCGTGCCCGCGGCGCTCAATGCTCGTGATTTTGAATGGCTGACCACTCTCTCTTTTGCTTCGCAGCTACCGCTAACCGTTCAAACCATTGTGCAGGCTTTCTTTGCTTGTACTCAGCAGCAAGAGGAGGAACACACCCTCGCCCCCCTTGAGCAGCTCCTTCATAATCCATCTCTTCTTTCCGAACATTCATCAATACTCGGTTATCTCTGGGCTTTGTCTTGCCGTGCTGGAGATAATGAATCAGCCAAGAAGTGGGTTGTCTCCATATCACCATACAGACCAGGGATCCTAACGATTCATCATATTTTAACAAGTCGTTCTGACATTAAGCCTTCTCTTCCTGATCTGAGCTATGCTATACAATTGCTGCTTCAGGTCGGTGCTTGGGACAGTGTATTAACGCTCTATCGTCATTCAGAGGGATCTTCCTTCCAATGGTGCAAACTGCCGCAGCCCTTATTCTATGGATTGCTTGAGGCTCCTATCCCCGTAAAGAAACAGTGGTGTTCCATCTATCTCAGTCAACCCCCTCATTATAATGCTTCGACGGGCTGCGCCGAATGGCTATTATATGTGGCAATGGCTTGCTCCTGTGGGGAAACTCCAAAGATCGCTTTATCAGATGAAATGGCTGTGCGCAGAAATGGGGGAACTACCGCTGCAGTGGGACTCTCATACTATAAGCTTATGCTCGCTGCAAAAGCTTCCCCCCATGGAATACCCTCAGGTCATATCCCATGGGGGTTGCTCGTCAGATCTGCCAGTCAGATCTAACCGACTGGCAGATTCGGATTTCAGAGCTATACTTTCCATTCAATCAAATGGGGCTGCTCATCTAGAATGGACTGGTACTGCTCCAGACTCCCCCAGCGCCCCTCTGGATCAAGCTCCATATAACGCGAATATTTAAGTCGAAGCTCTTCCGGGGAAACTGCCCATCCATAATGCTTCACTCGCAGTTCGGCAAGAAAACCCGGCAATACCGAGTAAGAAAGCGGCAGCCTAGGAACATGATGATCCATTTTCGGGAAGAAATAATGAAAATTCGGCAAGTATCGGACAAGTGTACGAGTATGCTTCGTATGGATATTCCAATGTTCATCTTCACGATAATGGGTGGTGCCACCCCAAAAATCAAATAGCCGGAAGGATACCCAGTCATACACATCCTGATCAATCAGCCGTCTCATCTCCCGTTTAGCTGCCTCTTCATAGAACTCATCAGCGTCTATAGACAGGAGCCAATCCGGATTCGTAGACACCGCTAAATCCCATAACAGCTGCCTTAACTCCCACTCACGATTAAACAAGGAGGTCTCCAGTGTCACAAGCTTCGTAACCTTGGCAAAAGAACGACATAACTGTGCCGTATGATCTGTACTTCCATCATCAACAACTACAATATCATCCACGAACTCACTCAGTTCTTCAAGTACCTGCTCCAGATACCTTCCAGCTTCGTTACGAACCTGCATCATAGCAGTCAAGCGGTTACCTGCTGTTTTGCGGAGAGGCCATTTATGACTACTCATCCCTCCACTCTCCTTTTCAATCGTTTTACAGCCTCTTCTAGATCTGCCATCTCTGATAAAAGCGGCCACGCCTGATTGTCTTGCCCTGCCGCATTCAAGAAGCTGCGCATAGCCTCATGTCGTCTGCCATGTAGCAAGTGTATTGTGCCTTCTATAATCCCATCAACATTCCCCTCCAAATCTTGCTGAAGCTCTAGCGCTTTCTCCCATTGGAAGGTCCGAATATAATTCTGAATCAATAACCTCTTCGCCTCTGAGGTGGTGAGCGAACTCAGAATCCGTATTGCCTCAGCTTCATCCTCATTTAAGCGAAACAGCTCTGCCCGGACAAGTTCGTACTGCCCGGAGTGAAGCCAGCCCTGCAGCCTTTCCGCATCCTGCTTCTCCTCAGCTGTAACTGCCGTAATCGTATATTGTTGAACAGCTGTTTCCAAATCCCCAGTCTTACCCTCTATAGCCGAAAAAAAGCGAAAATGTGAATGAAGGCAATCTAAATATTCATACAGCACCATGAGCTCAAAGGATTGCGCCAGATAGCGGTTTGCTACGGAATCCCCCAACAAGTACAGATAGGAAGCTGCCAAGTAATGCACAACAGGTTGACTGGGCAGCTTAGCACACATGGAAATGTAATAGTCCGCCCGCAACTCAAGCTGTATAGTAACCCAATCGGCAGGTGATCTCGCTGAATCCTGACGCAAGTTCGCCATTGCCTTTCTCCACAGCACCTCATAATCCGTAAGAAAATACAGCCGATCTCCCTGAAAGGTAACTCCATAGGATTCTTGCTGATCCCCGGCGAGATAGAGCGCATCTTCCCTGCGCAAGCTCTGCTCTAGATATATCCGTTCAGATCGGGTGGCTACAAGGTCAGCCTTTGCGCCAAGCAAACTGCTGTATTTATCCCATAACCACTTCTTTTCTTCTTCCGGACAGCGTTCTAGCAGAGCCACTACATAAGCTGCCTGCAAAGAGAGAACCTCTGAGAGCCAATAAGGAGAAGAGACAAGAATCGTGTATTGCTTCATGTTCAAAGAATAAATATCTGCAGCCGCAACTGCCCTAATCTGATTGTTAGTCTGCTGCTCTCTAGTCATTCGTCCAGCAAAGCAGACCCCTTCCCTGTCGGGAAGAAGCTCTAGCAATCTTTTATATTCGTAGTCCTCCCAAGAACCTCCGCTTAGAATTAAATATTTCATGGGTGTGCCTCCTTGGAATCGGACAAATCCCCAATATAGCCTATTACCAGAGAGGCATTAGGGTGCAGCAGCAATTGACGGGAAGTAAACTTCCCATTGCTAATCATCCCAGGTAGGATCCCTCCTTTGTAAGCAACACGTTCAAGAGGTAGAGCGAGCGCTGAATCTCCCCCTGCAAGCAAATGAACCCCAGATTCTTCCATTTCAGCCGATAAATTTACGATCAGATCTGCGGATCCTTGAGTTATGGCCTTCACTACCCGCTCAACATAACGTTTCTCATATTGGATAGAAGTGGACAAATACAGAATGATCTCGCTCTCATATAATGCAGATGCGTTCTTTAACGCCCGTTGCCATACATCCTCACCATGAACTGTTATCATTACATCATGTTCGCTAACCGGTAACTCAAGCGTAGCGTCCACCAAAGTATCTCTAATCCAAATCCAGCGAATATACTTGTAGCTCTGCTGCTCCCGTACAGCTACCCATCGCTCCTTCAGCTCATCACAATCCCAAGCTTCATCACAATAAACTATGGCCGTTACCAACGGAGATGCTAAGGGAATCCTGCCCAATGGTATAACCGGCTGTGGAAATTTTAAGGACTCAGTATAGGGTACTAAAAGTCCTTCGTTCTCTATCCCGCTTTCAAGTGCCCATTTCTTGTAGTAAGTCTGCCAGCCGTCCGTTTGTTTGGATTCGTCCTTCGTTCTAAGGTATTTATCCAGTGACTGAATAGCATGAACATACACAGCTTCACTCAGTGCCAGTTTCACTCCAACCTGACGCGCCCTAAGACACCAGTCAGCTATCATGAGATGCCGTGCTTGAAGCGAGGTGTCAAAGCCGCCAATTCGCTGAACCAATTCCTTAGAGAATAAAAGACAAGATCCGGTTAGCACTTCCACCTCGTGCCATTCGCCTTGATACCGCCCAAGGCTGTAGCTTACATGCTCCGTTAATTCATGATGAGTACCAAAGTGAAGCCGTTTCTTCCCTTCACCCTTTTCGGTAGAAGAACGCGGAGCAATGACTCTTACGGATGCATCATCAACGGATGCCCACATTAACTCGCTTAACCAGCCAGGCGATACCATAATCGAATCTTCAAGCAGAACAGCAAAGGTGGTCTCGATATGGGCCAGAGCTAGGTTGGGCATATACTCCTCCTTCTCATAAGGTAGGAAGAGCACTGGTTCCTCCGGCGAGAACTGTCCTGCTAATACCTCCATGGGGAAGTCGGGAGACATTGAAACAGCAATAATGCGCACAGCCACTCCCGAGTGAAGCAGCAGCAGGGGTAAACAGACCGTAGCACATTCCATACGGCTAAGCTCAACTACAATAGAAATCCCATCTTCACTAGGCAAGGGTAGAAGTCCGGCACGTTCAAGGAAACCGTATCTCCCTGCCAAGCGTTCCATATTCATCGATTCATGTGACATTAGGACTCACGCTCCATTTATTTAAAGCAACTCTACCTATAGTCTATGAGCGGTTAAGCATGATATCCCTTAATTTCCTCCATTTACGCCTTTGCCGCCTTCTTCTGTATGAGCTGCGCCTGTATTTGAAGAATTGGGTGCAGCTGGCGATGAATTGCTATCCTCTTTGCTATTCCCAGTAGTATCCTTGCTCTGATCTGATACTCCATTTTTATCTCCACTTACAGACGGTGCAGGAATAGCAATTCCTGGAGCACTGCTGCCATTAGCACCGACAGGCTGACCCTGATTATCGTAGTAATACATTGGCACGTCTCCGACGACCATCAGATATGACACTGGAATTTCCGTATCCACTACCTGGGGTTCCATGTCAAAAGGAATAACCACCGCTACCTCCGTAACAATATGGATATAGACCTCAACTAAAATCATATTGATTCCGGCATTTTGCTGGCGAGTGCTGAGTTCAACCTTAACAGCACCTTGCGGTTCAATCTTGATCGGAATATCAGGCCCATAAGAGGCGATGAGAGGACTACCTAGTGCCTGACCGAGCGGAATATATTCTGTCTGATTATGCAAATCCTGCAACGTGGTCTGGATTACCTCTGCCGCTTGTGAAGTAATACGCATATGCTCCGCATAGTTCAACATAAAGCCTGATATTTTCCCGTTCTTATCGGTCTTCCAATCAATCAGTTCCTCTGCATTTCCTCCGTTCGCAACTTGTGAAGTAATCGCTTTATTTATCGACTCAGTTGCGATTTGCTTCACACGAATTTGCGCTAAATGCAAAATAGGTGGCTTCATGTGCAGCTCCACGTATCGCAGTGCCTGTAGCACAAGCACAATCAATACTAAGGATGCAATCAGCCAAAATTTACGCCGGCTTCTTGGCTTACGCGTGTTTCCACCGGTAACGTTCATCTTTCTTTCTGCCCTACTCGATGAGCTCATATGACTTCTACTTCGCTTAGCTTCAAAGCGTGCACTCTGTGGTCTAGCCGCTGCCCTACTAGGTTTTGACTTAAACGCGGAGCTTCTTCCAGAGAACCTCGGCGTCCCGCCCCCATTTATTTTTGGCAGCCGAAACTGACCTAGATCAGGTAATCTTAGCCCTCGGTTCCCCCATTTTCTTAATCTCCCCATTGCGATAGTCCCTCCCGCCTTACGTAGAGGTCAAGCCACCTCCACTTAGTTTAAGGTATTCGCAAAGAAGACAAAAAAGAAGAACGTTCCCTCCGGCAGATAATGCCAAAGAAACGTTCTTCATTCATTTGATGATCAATTAGTATTAGTGCATTCTACTCCGTTTATCTTCCTGCAAATGGTCCCAGTGCCGCCGTATAAAGATCCCGATTAGAATAGCGATAAACACGGCATACCAAGTAATATATCCATTCCATTCTTCCCTAGGGACGATTAAGCTTGAGCCGATCGTACCGAATAGCCAAATGTAAGACAGATTCCCAAGCACGGTCCCCCAAACAAAGGATGAGGCTTTTATCGGTGAAACAGCGGACATAAAGTTGATTACATTGTTCGGAATAATAGGAATCGTACGTAGAAGTACCAACGTCCAGATTCCATATCGATCCAAGTAACGCTGCCATTTGTCATACCTTTTCAGCTTGGACCTCCATTTTCGATCAAACCAATTGTAAAGGTAACGTCGAATGAGGAAGTACATCAGTATTCCACCCAGATTACAAGCGAGCCAACTGATTATCATACCTCCAATAACGTTAAATACAGACACATGGAGTACAATCAAAATTACGAACGGAAAAAATCCTAATATACTCTGCAATAGCGCCAATGGAATCGTCACAAATAAAATAGAGGGTCCACTAAGGCCAAGCGTTTGCAGCAGCCAATCTATCCAGGTATTTATGGTCTCTGTCATGAAGCAGTCTCCTCTCTTGACTCCTTGCAGCAGCTGCCTCCTGATTTACTTCGCTAAAGCATAAGTGTGAGCATTAAAATATAAGCAAAGTATAGATATCCCTTTTATTACTTTGCTTATATTCTCAAGAAAAACACCCCTTCCGGGGTGTTTTATTGAATGAGTTTGCTTATGAAGTGCATTTGTAAAGAACAGTGGTTAGCGTACAAGTTACACTTTTGTAATCCATTGATTCTTCACATCATACCACAGAATTCTATCTACTTACAATTCTACACCTTGAATCCACGCATTCACTTTATCGGGGTTGTTTTCTACCCAAGTTTTAGCAGCTTCTTCTGGTGATTTCCCACCTTGAACCTCAACCATTACTTTCGCCATATCTTCTGCTGTCCACTCAAATTGATCCAAGAACTTATAGACATTCGGCATGTCTTCTTTCAGACCTTGACGAACCATCGTATGGATTTGCTCATCCGCACCATATACACCTTTTGGATCTTCCAGATATTTCAGGTCCATATTGGCGAACATCCAGTGTGGTGTCCAACCCGTAACAACGATAGGCTCGTTGTTGTCATAGGCTTTTTGCAGCTCTTGAGCCATCGCTGCTGATGAACTTTCAAGAAGGGTATAATCAGTAAGGCCATATTCAGCTATAGCCTTTTCTGTTGTTGTCATAATACCAGCACCCGGCTCAATCCCGATAATTCGATTGTTCAATTTACCAGCTAGGTCACTGTTTTTCAAATCTTCAATAGAATTAATATCCATGTACGCAGGAACCGCTAAACCAACCTTGGTTCCGTTCAGATTTGGACCCAAATCTTCCATTTTCGCACCATACTTTTCTAAATAAGCAGCATGCGTGCTTGGCAGCCAGGCTGCAACCATTCCATCTGCACTACCGTCAGCAACTCCTGCCCACATTGGACCTGCATCTACCTGCAGCATTTCAACAGTAGCTCCAAGCTTAGTTTCAAGTACTTCCTTTACTACATAAGTACTCGCAATTTCCGAATCCCATGCTACATAAGCCAGTTTTACTTTCTCGTTGCTTGAGGATGAACATCCAGCAATCACAGTAATCATCATAATCACTAACAGGAATAACCCTATATTTTTTTTCTTCATTCTATTTTAAACCCCTATCTCTGTTTTGGTTTTAGTGCGTTCTGCGTTAAACGGTCGAGTAGAATAGCTATAATAACAATAGCGATCCCCGCCTCGAACCCATCTCCTGTCTTAGCCTGCGATACCGCACGGTATACATAGGCTCCTACACCTTGCGCACCAATCATAGATGAGATGACAACCATCGAGAGTGATAACATAATCGTCTGATTGACGCCTGCCATAATCGTTGGCAGTGCGATCGGCAGCTGCAATTTAACCAGCTTCTGAGTTGGTGTTGAACCAAAAGCATCGGCTGCTTCCACTAACTCCTCTGAAACTTGACGAATACCGAGATTGGTCAAACGAATTGTCGGTGGAATCGCAAAGATGATCGATGCAATTACACCTGGAACTACACCAAGTGAGAAAAAAGATACCGCTGGCAATAAATACACAAATGCCGGCATCGTCTGCATAAAATCCAAAATAGGCGTAACTGTATTTCTAACCGCATTTCTCTGCGCACACAAAATGCCAATCGGTACGCCGATTACCACAGCCAGTATCGAGGCAGTTAGAACAAGGGCTAAAGATTGCATCGAAGGTCCCCATAATCCGAGATTATCGATTAAGAGCAGTCCGATTACCGCAAATAAAGCCATGCGCCATTTCCCAATCCAATAAGATAAAGCTGCAATTAGTACGATAAGCACTAATGCAGGCAGGAAGGTCAGCGCACCTTCAATTGCAGAAACCATCCCACCGATTATCGTAGCGATAAAGTCAAACAAGGGGCCACAATACGTAGTTAGCCAGTTTTCCAACCACTCGAGGGCCTTTCCTAAAGGCAGTTTTGGAATGTCCATTAAGATCCTTCTCCTTCCGGTACCGCGTTACCCGCGAGTGCGGAAAGAACGGCTCCCTTAATCACAATACCCTTTAATTTATCCGCTTCATCTACGACGGCTACAGGCAAATGTGTCTCAGATATTAGTTCAAAGAAATCATTGAGCAGCGTTTCTGGATATACACGAGGGATCTCCCGCCGTGTAACCTCTAGGATGGATTTATTATCCTTTAGTGCCTGTGCTGCGTCCTCAGCTGTAATAACACCCAAGAGCTTGTTTTCTTTGTCTACCACATACAGGCTGAATATACCGCTGTCGCGCATCAGTTGAAGTGCTACACGTGGTCCGCGCTCAGGTCTAACCGTTTCCGGTTGCCGCATCACATGAGCTGCAGTTAGCACCTTGGACAAGTCCACATCCTCCACGAAACGCTCTACATATTTATTGGCAGGTTGAATGAGAATCTCCTCCGGTGTACCAATCTGCACGATAACACCGTCTTTCATCAGTGCAATCCGATCACCAATCCGCAGGGCTTCGTCTAGATCATGAGTGATGAACACAATCGTCTTCTTCACTCTGGACTGCAATTCCAGCAGCTCCTGCTGCATGTCTTTACGGATCAGCGGATCCAGTGCACTAAAGGCTTCGTCCATGAGCAGGATATCAGGGTCATTAGCAAGTCCTCTTGCTAATCCTACACGCTGCTGCATCCCTCCGCTGAGTTGATCCGGTCGATGATTCTCCCAGCCCTTTAAACCAACGAGATGCAATGCTTCCATGGCCCGTTCAGTTCTCTTCTTTTTATCTACGCCCTGAACCTCAAGTCCGTATTCCGCATTCTCCAATACCGTCCGGTGTGGAAACAATGCGAACTTCTGGAACACCATGCCGATGTTCTTGCGCCGAAATTGCCGAAGCTCCTCCGGATTCATTTTAACGACGTCTTTTCCTTTAAAAAGGACTTGTCCCCCTGTAGGCTCAATCAAACGGTTCAACAAACGAACCAACGTTGACTTACCGCTGCCGGACAATCCCATAATGACGAATATTTCTCCTTCTTCAATGCTGAATTCGGCTTTGTTGACTCCGACCGTCAACTTTAATTCCTGAGCGATCTTTTCCTTCGACCACCCTTGCTCTAATAATGGAATCGCCTTTCCCGCATCATGACCGAATACTTTGGTTAGCTTTTTCACCTCTATAATAGCCATGCCGTCCTCCTTCTCCCGAAAATATATCCGGGTTTAGTTCACTTATAGTAGTGTACCGGACTATTGAAAATTCATGCAAACACCATATACGGATAAAATTTAATGTACAGTTTTAACTTTACGTACTTTATGTATAGAATACTCTGTTTTACACCAAATTCCTTTCTTCATGATTTCTTTACTTATGGAGGGGGATTTGATTACAATACATTGTATAAGGTTGCAGCAGTCTATCGACCTATTCCTCAGGAGGGACATCATGAACGATTTAGAAGGGTTAACACCCGAACAAATAGAGAAGATTAGTAAGGCCCGTGAACGCGTGATAGACTCTATCGGTAAAAATATGGATCTATACGGCATCACTTTATCCATTGGGCATTTATACGGTTATATGTATTTCAATCAAGGTCCAGTGACATTGGACGAACTTAGCAAAACAATGGGAATGAGCAAAACGTCCATGAGTACGGGAGTCCGTACCCTCCTAGATCTGAAAATGATCGATAAAGTTTGGGGGAGAGGGACTCGCAAAGACCTGTTCACCACTGTACCTGACTGGCATCAGAACTTCAGTGATTACTTCTCTATTAAATGGAGAAAAGCCGTCGAAGGAAATATGATTTCACTAGCGAAATCACTTGCAGAAATTAACGATATGAAAAAAGAATTTAGTGACGATAGTAAACTTATGCAGCTCTTAAATACAGATGAAGAGAAGATTACCGAATCCATTAATTACTACCGCTGGTTGCTAAAACTAATAGAATCTTTTGAGAATGGTAAGATCTTCGAATTTATCCCTAAAGAAGAATCTTAATTCCAAGCCAAAAAAAACGACAGTGCTCCTGTAAAAAGGAAAACACTGCCGTTTTTTTCGTTTAACTTTCGATTAAGCTTACATCATCCAAATAAATCGTGCTGCCCGCACCAATTTCACTATTCGTCTCCGTACTGTTCCCATCAATAAGCCCTAGTAAAAATACCAGATGAACCCCTGCGTCTGTCGCACCGTTCATGGTAAATGTGTAGCTGAATTCTTTCATGTTCTGGGTCAAGGCTATAAGCTCAGCCTCCATATATTTGGTGTAGTCCCCGCCTTTATGCTCCACAGCTACCTGAATATTACGGTTTACCGTAGAACGGGCCTTAAACTTCAAGGTGTACGTCTTTCCCTGAATAAGCTTCAGGTTTTCGTAATCCACTTGTGCGCTGTAGGCAGCTTGCCCTGTGCCCGTCAAGTCTATCGCAAATTCGCCATCTTTTACAGCAGCAGATCCGGTTCCATCAAAATACTGGCTCCACCCTTTTGAATCCACATCAAAGGTTCCATTATCCAGCGTGCCGCTTGGGGGTGTCACTGGCGGACCACCTTGTACTTCCCGGACCACAATATCGTCAAAAGAAATCGTATGTGGCGTACTGTTAGCCGTAGGATCAGTGCCCTGCGATTTGCCAATCAGATAATTCAGCTTCAGCGGATTGCTGTTAGACACCGTAAATTGTGCGCCATACGTTGCCCAATCGGCAGTAATATCAAACTTAGCTTGAGCGGAAGCTGCAGAAGTATTGGAGTATTCCAGGATGATTTGCCGCGGAACCGTTGATTTCGCCTTAAAACTCACCTCATACGTTTTTCCGCCTTCCAGTGGGATACCTTCTTGGTAAAATTGTGTATGCCATGCCTCCCATCCTGCCGACGTAATCAAGATTTCTGCCACGCCCTTCTTCACATCAAATGCTGAAACACCACCTTCTCCAGACCATGTAGACCAACCCGTCTTATCGCTACCAAACGAACCATTGATGACCAGATTGTTATCATTAGCAAGTATTGTCTGAAGCACATATCCGTTTGCGTAATGGTCAGCTTCTACTGTGATGGTATAGCTGCCCTCGGATGGAAATACTGCTGCATCGATTGTGATTTTCCCAGGTTCAATGGTGTATTGTTCAGTTTCAAGTGTTGTACCATTAACCTTCACTGCAACAATTTTCTTTCTCCAATCCTCATGGTCTATGAAGGTTAGCTCAATCGGCTGCGAAACTCTGTTGTTTGAACTATCGCTTATCAATTCCTGAGGTTTTGCTGGTGCATTTTTAATTTCAAATTTCACATTATCGATAATAATATCATGGCTTTGAGGAATACTATTTCCCTCAACCTTTCCAAGCAGGAATTTAAGAGACAGTGTATCTTTACTGCCTTGACGGAATTCGAATTTGTAATGAGTTGTTGCTGGTGTGAGCTCTACAATATTTGTAAATGAAGCCTGATAAGATGCATTTTCAACATTTACTCCGGTTTTCCGGGCTATGGTTGAACTGGCATCAAACTCTAGCACATAATCTATTCCGCTTGCAGCTTTCAAGTTATTTTGAAACAACATCACGGAATAGGGCTGACTACCCGTATTCGTAATGTTAAACTTCGCTGTTCCATCTGTAGCAGTAGCAGTGCTCTGTCCGCCCTGCTCCGTCAACAGCCGATCCCAGGCAAGAAATTCAGCGTTGAATTCACCATTCACCAGCGGATAGTAAACAAGTGATGGATCATAATAAAAGCTCGTGCGCAGCAACTTGAAGTTATCCAAGATGACGGTATCCGCAGCACCATTCAGAATTAATATGAATTGTCCCTCATGATCCGTTGCACCTGCAAGGTTAGTGAAGCTGGCTTTTATTTCTTGTTCACCTTGGGCTAAGTTAACCGATTGCTGCGCATGTACGCTGCCGTCTTTTCCAAGAAGCTGAACTGTGGTTGTACGTGCAGAGGATACTGCAGCATTAAAGGCAAGTTCATAGTCTTGGCCTTGTATAAGCTGAATTCCCTTCTGAAGCAATCGGACTTCGCCACTTTCGCTGCCGCCAATTTTCACATTCAGCTTGCCTTTGTCATCTACTTTAGCCGCGGCCGTTGCACCTTTGGCTGTTTCTACGTGCCAATAGCTCATCCGATTCGGCTCACCAAGATCGAAAGTGCCATTGTACAGATGATTACCGCTACCGAGCGGTGTCTTTATTCCGTCATGGTCAAAAGGAATACGATCTACCTCTTCCAGACGGACATTTCCGAGCCAGACTGGTGAAGCATTAGTACCCATGTTGAACTCTATCCGTGTTGCAATATCAGAGTTTTCTTTCATTTGAAACATCGTTTCGTAATGGGTCATCTCGGAAGTCAGCTCTGCCTTAAGCGCTGGAGAATAAGCGGCAAAGCCCCGTGATTCTCCCCCCGTTAGTTTAACGCTAATATTACGTGATACGTCTGTTTTCGCATCGAAGCTGAGCTTATAGAATCTGCCTTTAGCAACGGATACGATCGCTTGAGGTTGAACGGAATACACATTGCCTCCAGCATTACTGATATTTACCTTTACGAAGTTGTGCCCCCCAATCGGCACAGTGGATACTGTAGCATCGGCTCCTGGTTCTTTAAACAAAACCCAATGTGAAGTATTCGGTATTCCCATTCCATTATCTCCCGGAACCTGCTCCGTGAAGTTGTTGTTATAGACAAGATTGCCATCAGGAAGTGCAAGCTTTGAGCCTTCTAAGTAAGCTTCCTTCTCCAGCGTTACGGGTATCGGCTCACGATACTCACGGCCTGTCAGTTCATAGACTCTGACATAATCAACCTGCATTGACTTTGGAAACACAGTCTCAGGTGTTGGGTCGCCATCGAAGTTGCCGCCAACAGCCAGATTTAACAGCAGGTGGAACTCTTGATTGAATGGTGCTGGATAAGCATTATTCGCAGGCTGGCCATTGCTGATGCTGTACCAGTCATTTTTGGTCAAGAACAGCTCACCATCTACATACCAGCGAATTTCTCCCGGTTCCCACTCAATGGAGTACGTATGGAATTGTTCTATCGTGGAACCTTCCGGGAACACATACTCTTTACCAGAGTACACATTGTTAGGCCACTCGCCGCCGTAATGAATAGTACCCGCTACCGTATTAGGACGGCTGCCCCAGCCCTCCATAATATCAAGCTCACCAGAGGAAGCCCAATTTCCGTACTCGTAGTTCTCGGGCAGCATCCAGATCGCCGGCCAGTACCCTTTTCCGGTAGGTGCTTTAGCTCGAATCTCGAATTTCCCATATTTCTTGCTGAACAGACCTTTTGTCTTAAGTCGCGCAGAAGTGTACTCCTTGCCACTTACTGCTTCTTTATGCGCCGTAATCACTAAATTACCATCTTGTACCTTTGCGTTCTTCTCATCACTTGTATACCATTGCTTCTCGTTGTTACCCCAACCTGGATTGTTAAATTGCGAACCATCTCCAAGGTCATAGGTCCATTTCGTAGGATCAATGGTCCCTTCATTAAATTCATCTCCCCAAACCAGCGTCCATGGATCGGTGGTTGGTGTCGATGTCGGTGTGGCTGTAGACGTTGCTGTTGGTGTCGATGTCGGTGTGGCTGTAGGCGTTGCAGTTGGTGTCGATGTCGGTGTGGCTGTAGGCGTTGCCGTTGGTGTCGATGTCGGTGTGGTTGTAGGCGTTGCCGTTGGTGTTGGCGTCGGTGTGGCTGTAGGCGTTGCCGTTGGTGTCGATGTCGGTGTGGCTGTAGGCGTTGCCGTTGGTGTCGATGTCGGTGTGGCTGTAGACGTTGCCGTTGGTGTCGATGTCGGTGTGGCTGTAGGCGTTGCCGTTGGTGTCGATGTCGCCGTTGGCGTTTCGGTAGGTGTAGTAGTTGCTGTAGCTGTTGCTTCAGGTGTTTCGGTTGGCGTCACTGTTGGACCTACATTACCAGAATTGCTTGGAGCAGAAGTTGCTACTGGTAATGTCGTTTTCCCAGTGTTTCCTTTTTGTACTGGTGAGCCGCCAATCGTTACTCCATCGGCTTTGTTATCTATTGAGGTTACGCTTCCGCTGCCTTGAATCACTGTGCCTCCGGCACTTGCAGTCAGGATTAACGCAGACACATATGCATTATTCTCCAGAGTCAATTGAGTTGGGCTGCCCACCGTAAGACTGGCAATAGTTCCTGAGATTCTTAGCAAAGAGCCGCTGACTACTGAGTCTGCCGAGCGAACCGCTCCAAATATCCCTCGAAGTGAGATATTATGAGGAACGACGTTCATCTCAATATCCCCAAAGCCTGCTCCCGTAAGATCGCTGCTCTCTTCCAAGATAGCCCCGGATTGCAGCTGCACAGTATCCACAGTTGTTGAACCGCTGGCATAAATTCGAACCTTACCGTTAGGTTTGGCTACTTGAAGCGGCCCAATAGAAGCATTGTGTAAGCCAATACTTTGCTCACCGCCACCTCGTACAAACGTAGTCCCTGTTACCTTAACACCTTCAAGCTTCGCATTCCCTTCGGCAATCCCCTCCGTTAAATAAAGATTGCCTTGGATGACAGTATCTTTAAGAACCACATCGGCATGATTAATGATTACATTGCCCTTTACTGTTCCAAGCGAAGTCTCTCCAGATTTTAAGATGAGTCCCGAAACCATTCGATCAGCAAGCTGAGCAAGCTCTGCACGTGTAATTCCGCCCTCAGGCTTAAACAAACCTCCAGGATAACCTTTAATAAAGCCAGCACTCGATAGGGCTGCTATCGCTTTCGCAGTTTCATCACTGATTCCGTTCAAATCAGTGAATCCTGCTGTGCTACTTTTGTCCGTATTGAAACGAAACACTTTCTCCAAGGATAACGCCGCCTCAGCACGCGAGAGTGCATGGGAAGGATAAATATTGTTATTCTTATCACTGCTCAAATATCCAGCTGCAATCCCTTTGGCAATATCACTCTTATACCAGTCTGTAGCCAGCACATCCGCTGGAAGCTTATCCGATTGCTCCTGATAATTAAATATACGATTCATAATTGCCGCGAACTCTGCCTTTGTGACTTCCTTGCCCGGTTGAAACGATCCGTCGTCATATCCACTTATAATCCCATTTGCGCTCCAACGCTGTAATGGACCTGCAGCCCAATGGCTTGGAGATACATCCGTAAACGCTTTCAATACATCGATTGTTTCATTTTCCACTTTCGTTACCGCTGAATCAGGTGAGTTTCCCTTTAATGGCTCTGCCGCTGAAGCATTCATGCTCCCAACCGGTGATAGCAGCCCGGTGACAAGGAGCATAGCAGCTATTGCTGCCGTGAAATTCCTCTTCATCCTAAACATCACTCCTCGAATTTCGTAATATTCGTAATTCAAGCGAAGAATCGAAATCGGTTTCGACAATGTTATTGTTGCTTAGATTTCCATATTTGTAAAGATATAATTTTGAATTTTTTTACATTATTTTTTTCGGAATATATCTCAGGATTAAAATATCCGTTTGACTTGTTTCGGCAATAAGAATAGACTTAAAATAACTGTTTTACTCTTCACTCCATTCAAAAAAACTCATAAATAACCGCTCTACCACAGTCTTTCCCCCATATTCCAACTATTAAGCGGAGGGTGGCTTATATTACATATGAATATCAAAATGATTGCCGAAATGGCAGGCGTTTCTGTCTCGACCGTTTCGAAAATTATGAATAATTACAGCGATGTTTCGGAAAAGACCAAGAAAAGAGTCCTGGAGATCATCGAGCAAACTGGATATTCACCATCCAACTCCGCCAAGACACTTGCAACCAAAAAATCAAATCTGATCGGTGTGATTTTTGCAGGTGAGCTTAATGTAGAATTTACGCACCCTTTTTTCGTCGAGGTATTAAATTCCTTCAAAAAACAAATGGGTGTACTGGGATACGATCTCATCTTCTTTTCAAACGAAAAATTTATTAGCAGCGGAGATTACTTCGCGCGCGCTGTTCATTTTAATGTGGATGGCTGTGTCATTATATCTGGACAGAAGATGGAGCCAACGATCCACGATCTGGACATGAGCAGTATCCCTTGTATCGGGGTAGATCTCGAACTAAAAGGGAAGAAGTCAGGCTTTGTTATGTCAGATAACTTCCAAATATCCTCTAAGGTCGTGGAGCATTTTTACCTCCTTGGTTATAGGGAGCTTGGTTTTATAGGAAGTGCTGCGGATTCAGAAATATCCAATCTACGGGAAGCAGGATATACCAAAGCTATCGAAAGTTTCGGTCTCCCTTTGAACCGGCGTTGGTTTGTACATGGCGACGATTTCTTTGAGTCCAGCGGATATACGGCTATGCAACAATTAATTCAAAGCGGCAGTTTACCAAAGGCCATTTTTGCTGCCTCTGATTTGCTGGCTTTAGGAGCCATCCGTGCATTAAAAGAACATGGCCTCCGTGTCCCTGAGGATATCGCCATCATCGGCTGCGATGACATCGAAGCCTGCAAATATACTACACCAAGACTGTCTACCATCCGTCAGAACAAACAACGACTTGGCATCCTCGCTGCCCATATGCTCTATGACTTGATTAACAATCAGTCAGGTGGCGGTTCTTTTGTTGTGGAGCCAGTACTTGTTGTGCGCGAGTCCTGCGGAAGCCAATTGAAATCTTAGGGTATAACACGAATAAATCCCCTCAAGGTTTACAACGCCTCAGACCTCGATAAGAGGTCTAAGGCATTGTCTAACTTGAGGGGATTTTTCATTTAGGGAGCTTACCATTTCATTTTAGAATTTCGCAAGTAGATTTGAAATACTCTGAGCTGCCTCGGCATGGGTTGTCATCGATTGCGGAAGGAAGTTACCATCCTGATGACCTGACAGAAGCTTAGCTTCTAGCGCACCTTGTACATAGGTTACCGCCCAAGAACTAACTTTAGAGCTGTCCTTAGTCGCATGGAATGAACTTACTTCCGGCTTAACGCCCGTACGATATGCATAGGCTCTTACAAGCATAGCCGCCATTTCCTCGCGGGTAATCTGTTGATTCGGGTCAAAACGATCCTCGGATACGCCTTGAATAATACCTGCTTCAAAGGTTGCACTGACCGCCTCTTCATACCACGATCCAGCGTCTACATCTTGGAATGAAGTCGGACGACTCGCAGTTAAGGAAAGCGCTCTGCTTAGGAGAGCTGCATATTCCGCTCTTGTGATGGAACCCGATGGGTTAAACATAGAGTCAGATTGTCCCTTCACAATTTGTTTAGCAGATAGTTCCTGAATGGTCTTGTATGCCCAGTGACTTTCAGGTACATCTCGATAGCTGCTTTGGAACGAAAGAACTACGTATTGGCTAAAATGATTCAAATCTACGGTAAGACTGGTTTTGGACGGATTCATCGTCCCACCTAGATAGGTAAAGTTCCCATTGTCCTCAATACGATAAATACCAGCTAGAGCTGGATTGGTTCCATTCAGAATCGGTAGTGTTATCTTCACGGGTATAGGGAATTGTTTCAGTGAATATTTATTACCAGACTCATCTGACATGATTAATGAGAAGTCCATGATGTCACCAACCCGTGAATACGGTGGAGTTATTGTTAGTTGATTTGATTGAATAGCTTCCATCTTCAAAAGTATTGTTGCTGTCTTCGCAGTTGATGGCAGAAGCTTACGAAGCTCGTTCAATACTTTGGAGGACATAATGGCACGAACCCCATTCACTTGTATCTCTAGATCCCTATTGCCGATCTGATCAAGTTGATCGATCGGAATCATTACTTGATTCTTATCTCCTTGAAGCTGTAAGATGATGTTTCCTTCAGCACTCTTCGTTAAGAGTTCATCTGGGATAACAACCGCCCCTGCGGGCAGCTCCGGCTTCACCACCACTGGCGGCGTAACGCTTGATCCTGGGTTCCCCCCACCCGTTGGTGGTGTTGTCGACGTATCATTTTTGCGCATAACAGTAATTGTGTAAATCTGTTTGGTTCCATCTTGAGCTGTCACAGTTACGGTGATCATATTAGTGCCGACATGTAAATCTCCACTACCTGTAATCTTAACTACGCTAGTCGGATCGTATGCCGTATAGGTAATATCCGTTACCGACGTACTATAGGGAACCGTTACGTTATAGTTCAACGTACTAGGTGCAAAAGCTGGCAGAGTTTCCCCATTCATTCGTAGATCGGACAGCAGAATTTGGTTAGGTAAGGATTCTGACTCACGGATGACGATAATCGTATACATATTCGAGCTGCCGTCTGGAGCTTGAACATGCACTTCCACAAGATTCTCGCCTACTTGCAGAGATTTACCACCCATGACATGAACACTTAGCAAAGGATCTGCCACCTTATAAGTAACCTCTGCGACCGAAACATTATTAGGTACACGAACCGAATAATTCATTTGATCCGGTGTGAAGCCCATCAACGATTGACCATTTATCTGAAGATCTACTAGTGTTGCCTGAGAGATCTGTACTTCTTTAGTTGCAGTGGTCAAATTCGGCATCATTTCATGCCCTTTCGCATCTGCAATCATCGCTTGCGTAATTTGTACAGCAGTAGCCTTTTCTTGCGGTGTTACTTCTAGCTTAACAATAGGAGCATTTGCTTGAATGCCATTTGTTGACGTTAGAATGATTCTTGTCGCTCCATTAACCGTCTCTTTACGAACCATCTTAACACCTGGTTGAGCCGGTTCAATCGATGAGAAGTTAAGGGTACTAGCGTCTATGTTCAAATCGATGGCTGTCACATCTGAAATAGCATTGTTGATCGATACTTCATAACCTTTGAGCTGTTGTGTAGCAGCATCCACTACTTTCGTGAATTGTAAATCTGCAGCACCCGATTGTTTCTGCTCGGTCTGCGGTATGAACATACCGTCAATGACATGAGAATCTCCAATGGCCGGATTCAAGCCAAGTGCAGTTAGCACCGTTGCAGCCAAGTCTCTTGTATTCCCACCTTGCAATAATTTTTCCTTGCCTGCTTCGGTGGCTACCGTTCTACCATTCGCTGCGAAGAAGATTGTGGTGGCAAGGGGCTCATCTTGCCCGTGACTTGTTGCCATACCCAAAGTTCCGTCTGCATTCTCTTTGCCCCCACCATGGTCAGGCAGCATGAGGATAAGCGTGTCTTCCAGCAAATCATTGTTCTTTAAAGCATCATAAATAGTCTGAACATTCTTGTCCGTCTTCTTTAGTTGTTCATAGTACGCCTTCGTATAGAACCCTTCACCGTGGCCAGCCCCATCCATATCATCCAATTGGAAGAAAATTAACGAGGTATCTTTCGCTTTGCCGCTAGCTGCGTATTGCGTGAATGCCGCTACATCCTCTTCATCCCCCAAGGAATAGCCTTCAACACCAACAGAAGGTTCAATATGCCCCTGCACAATGTTGCTCCATGTAGAGAACACCGTTTGTTTCGTAGCAGGTAATGCCTCTCTTATTTTTTTGAATACCGTTGGGTAGTCCCATGATTCACTGTACGTGTAGGCTGCGGTATCGTCATTATATAGACCATGCTTCTCATAACCGACACCATTAATCATCGAGCCCCAGTTTGGAGACGAGCTGGATGGTAACGTGGTTTTGGCCGTATAGCTAATGGCTCCATGCTCGATAATATTGCGAATGGCTGGAATTTGCAGACGATCGCCTACCTTTTCTTTCTTGGAGCTAGGTGTCTCCCAATAAGGAGCATCTTTTGAGACGGATACACCTCCACCATCAATCCCGATAACTACTACACGTTTATAGGGCTGGTATTGGACCTCGGCTGCAATATCTGTTAACTCTTTATCCGAAATGCCTTTCGCAAGTGCAAGGTCACCTATCGTAACATAACCATCTTCATTAAGATCTTCGGAAGCTTTGGCATGGATCTGAATAACGGCAGGCACCGATTCAAATGCCTTAATCGTTAGTTTTGTTGATCCGGTATAGAAATCTGCATGCTTTACTTCGATGATACCTTGGCCGGAAGCACCAAGCGTATTGAATTTAAGCTCCGAAATTCTGGATTTCGCATACTCCAGCGGATTCTCGATGTTATAGACATTACCCCCTGGCAGTTCTAGTCTAACGATACCAAGGGTCGAAGTGTCTGTCTTCGTTGCGCGAGATGCGCTGACAAATTCGAATTGTGCTGGATCATAGGCTATCTCAACGACAGCTTTGTCCACTTTAGTCGTCATATCAGGTGTACGCAGATCTAGGTTATATCGGAATTGCGTACCTTGAATCGTGTGCTTAGCTCCGATCAGATTTAATGAACCTGAAAAATCCTCAATGGAAGCAAGCGGCGGAGCACTGTTATACATATTAGAAACTTCCTGAGCGGTTAATGCTCTTCCATACATATGAAGCTCATCAAGCTGTACTTGCAGCGCATTGCTGTAATTGCCTGTACCATCATTTCCGATCATGGTTGACAATCCTGTATCCAGCGTACCCTTTCGACCTGCAATCGTCATGGTACTTGCGATCCCCTGATAGTTCGAGCCATTAACTTTGGTCACATTTACAGGAACACCATCTTTATAAAAATCAACTCGCCCTGAAGCACGATCATGCGATATGGCGATATGATGCCAGGTGCCATCTACAACATTTGGAATTTGGGCATCTGCACGCGATTCGCCGGATGTATTGAAGTTCCATTGAAGTGCACTTCCCTTCAGCGCTAAGGCATAACCTACATTTGCACCAGAATCCCAATTCTTATTGGATAGAATCGCAGGGTCTCCTGAGACAGAAGGTGATTTAACCCAAAATGCGAACGAGAAGTTCTTGTCCTTGCCGAATTGCAGACTTATTGGTTTGCCAAGATCAACATATTGCAGCGCTGAACTCTTGGAATCGATACTCAAGGCTTGTCCGACGCGACCTTTCACGAACTGTGGATCTTTAACCGGTGTTGCCGGTATAGCATTTACAGATTGATCCTCCAAATTATTCTCGAAGGACATCTGTAGAAGTGCGTCCGCAGAGAATACTGAGCTACCGGTAAAATCGATCTCACTCATACTGGTGAATAAAACGGTTGGGTTATAGGTGCTCGTGACAACAAATTTCACATATCTGCCTTGTATCGCTTTATCCAGCCTATTGAAATCTTGATAGCTCGTGCCTTTCCAGGTTTTCTGGAATGTGCCGCTCGCTTTATTCGCCGGATTACTCAGGTACACCGGATCGGTCAAATCCGATAATTGATCCGAGGCGTAGAGTTCAAAATCCTTTGGAAATTCCAGAGCCGTCTGACTTAAGCGGCTAGTGCGCCCAATACCAGTTAAGTTCTTACTACCCTTCATGTCGATAATGACCCAATGTGGAAATGAAGCGACAGGCTCCTGCCATTTGGAATGCCAAATCGTAGCCGTATCGTTATCAAGGATGTTCGCAGCATTGGCATTTTCATTGTCCGCATAAGAACTAAAGGAGTCGATAGTGAATGCGTTCTTAGGAATAAAGGAATATATTGCTGCCTGTTGTATTTTTTTATAGACCCACTGAAGCTCGACATAAGCAAGGTCAATTTCGGTTGGGCTATTACTTGCCGTCAGTTGTCTGGCTTTCTGAAGTTGGCTTGCAAGCTCGCCCAGCTGGTCTTTCGGGTAAGATACACCACTGACTTTATCGCTGTTCTGTTGAAAGGATGTAGCGTCATGAATTAATGTAGTGAGCTGTTCAAAGGTAAAAAGCTGAACACCCTTATAGGAATCCGACAATGCTTTGTTTTCCGTGGCTGTGAGAGATCTCTTCCAAATTCTCAGATCATCTATGGTAATCGTTGCTCCGCCATTTCCTTTGTTGCCATCCACACCAATCAGCGTGTTAAAGGTTGTATCTACACTTTGAGTACCAAGCGAGGCAATACTCCCCGATGCCTTCTCCGTCCCATCTACATAAACTTTTGCTAAGTTGTTTGTTCTGTCCGCTGTAATGGTAAAGAGATGCCACTCCATTCCTACACTTGATGCTGTAATATCCGCTCTTTTCGTTCCATCACTAATATTTAAGGTCATACCATTGGTGGAGGCAGGTCCAATATACCAGCCTAGGTTACTTCCACTATTCCAGTTTTTATTGGAAAGGATAGTCTGATCCCCGGAAAGATTGCCTTTGTGCCAGAAAGACACGGTGAAGCTTCCTGCTCCGAATTTCAAATCATCACGCCTGCCCAAATCAATATAATTACTATTACCCGCTGCAATGAGCGCAGCTTTATTGGCTTTACCATCGACATACGTTACATTGCCTGCTAGACTTGCTAGCCCTGTCACGTCTTTAGCTTCATCGGATAGGTTACCATCCAATTTCATATCGACAACTAGATCCTTCCACATGGTCGATGGATCAATTGGCGTCAGTTCAGGTCCTTCATTGCCGGCTGTGAACGATTGCTCTAGCGTTGCAGAGCGATTCCCGTAGGCATCCACAGCTGTCACTTGAACAATGTATGAAGTTTGAGGAGCAAGTCCTTCGAGTGGAATATTCATTACATTCGGAATCGGGGAAAAGTAATAGTCAGAGAATACATTTACAGATTTGCTGCTGACTCCAGACCTTTTATCGATGACATTGATTTCATAATGATGCATAGATTGATCATCTTTCGCTTGCTTAAAGGAAAGTAAAGGTACCGTATCCTGATTCGTTATGCCGAGTTCACTATTGAATACTGGAGCAACCTTATTACGATTAGCCGTAGTGTACTTGAAATTGCTCTTCATAGCTTCATTCGTTGAGCCTTTTAGCTGAATGACCCACTTCTCTCCAGCAACTGTACCCGCACTGTTGAATGAAGGCTGCGGCTCAGCCGTCCATTTACCGTCTGTGTAGATATCTCCAGGATCTGCGTTAAACGCAATACGATCCACTTCAACCCGATCCGCATATACCTCAACGAAGTCGGCCTGACTGACAGGAAATTCAAAACGTCCTTCAAGTCCCTTCTTAGTCACTTGGGAGTAGCCTCGATCGGATTCAATGTAAGACATGGAGCCAAGGTTAACTGAAGTGAAATCCTTCTGGTAAATGGAGCGATCATCACTAATATTCAGATGGGAATGTCCTGAGAAGGTAATCACTTGAGGATAGTCTTTGAGATCCGTATAAAGATTAGGATTGGATGCCTGTTGCCCATCCATTACCGTATTCGATATAGGCTGGTGCACATTCACGAAGATGGGGGTATTCTGATTTTTCGGATCAGCTGTGAGTTCTGCAAGTCTACCCTTTAGCCAATTACGCTGACCTGTATCTGAGTTGTAATTGTTCCCGTTTAAAAATATGAAATGATAGCCACCGATTTCAGATTCATAGTAGCCATTCGGCTGGCTTGTGAACCAGTCCGCAGGATAATGTTCGTTGACTTTAGCAACGGTGGAATCGTGGTTGCCTATAGCCATCCGGATTTGGGTGTTATTCCACTGCTTTCTAGCTAAATTTTGCTCAAAAATTTCTCGAACCATCACATGATCATTGGGCTTGTCATTCCCATTATCATTAATCATATCGCCAACGACGAGTATTGCATCCGGGTTCGGGAAAATCGACCCTATCGTATCAAAGAATTGGGTATAACGGGCATCCGCTGAAGCATGTGAGCCTACATGTACGTCTGACATCGCTACAAACTGGAGCAAGGGCTTTTCTTTGGTCTTGATGATATAAGAGAAGGTTACTCCTTTACTTGCCACGCCATTTTTGATCGCAATGGCTGACAAATTTGTTGTTTTGGAAATTAGGATCGGCCCGTTATATTTCAAACTATTAATATCCGGAAGCGTGCCGTCGAGTGTATAGTAAACGTCAGCATTCTGCGTTGCAGTTGTAAGGTGGATCGTTTGTACTTCTTCATATCGGCCGGTCGATACAGAAGTCGTTGGTTGATCTACAGATAGAATCTCAGATTCTTCAGCTGCAAACACAGGGGTGATATTCGGCATTGTGGAACAAATCACTGTGAGTGCCAGTAATAATGCAACAAATTTCCTACCTTTTCTGAACAAAATCATCTCTCCCAAGCATTATTTTATAGTTTTGAATCACATGAGAACTCACCATCGACAGAAGAGCTAGCTACCCTATCCCGGATATATTCGATAACGCCTCCTTTCTTCATCCGATTCAAAGTACATCCCATACTATTATTTGGTAGCCTGGGGTCTGCTGTGTATATTGTAGGTATGGATTATTTGCATAACATTAAATATCTGTAAAATTCAAAAGATGCATCCAAAGACTGTGATATGGGTCAAAACGCCTAACTCAATCCCAAAAGTCGCCTATCAAATGAATAACATCTGCATACTATCAGACCAATATGATCATAACAGTAGCCAAATACATGCATAACACATGCCCAAAAATACTTTTAGTAACGAAACAAAAACGACCATCCCTCGGAAAAATACCGAGAAACGGTCGCATGTTTACAATCTTTTATATTTTATGTTTACCTGAACAACTCACAATGAAGTTGGCTCCCCTACCCGCTCATCTAAGTTCAGCTCTACCAGTTGACCCGCCTGGGTCAATCCCGCGCCAAAGCCATACATTAGAATCTTTTGCCCATTCTTTACTTTGCCATCACGTATCCCCAAATCAAGGGCTAAAGGAATTGTAGCGGCAGAAGTATTGCCAAAATTCACAAGACTATGCAGCACTTGCTCCATCGGATAGTTCAATCGCTCGCAAATCGGCTCAATCATCCGCATATTCGCGCTGTGTGGAATAAACCAGTCGACTTGTTCCAGACCCACTGCTGCTTTTTTAAGCAACTGCTGTATACCAAGAGGGACGGTTCTAACCGCCCAGCGAAACACCTCGCGCCCGTTCTGTACCAGCATCTGTGTGTCTACCAGTTCAATATTGTTAACCGTATGGGCTAGACCTGTGCGATACACATGATGCCCCCCGCTGCCATCACTAGCTAGCTGAAAGCCTAAAAATCCCGTCGATTCCTTATCACTCTCCACAAGCACTGCCCCAGCTCCATCACCAAAAAGGATACATGTACTTCGATCAGTGTAATCGGTAATCTTGGAGATCGTATCCGCACCAATCACTAGAACCTTACGGTGCATCCCTGAAGCGACATAGCTATGAGCCGTATGAAGCCCATATACAAAACCCGCACAGGCTGCGCTCAAATCTATAGCTCCAGCAGTCTGTGGAATATTTAAACGGTCTTGAATCAAAGAAGCTACAGAGGGAAAGGAAAAATCAGGTGTACTAGTAGCTACCAAGACCATGTCGACATCCTGAACGCTTTTTCCATAACGTTTCATTAGGTCCTGTACTGCAGCTACACATAAATCACTTGTGTATTCATCCTCTCGACTAATTCTGCGTTCACGAATTCCAGTCCGCTGAACAATCCACTCATTATTAGTATCCACCATCTGCTCAAGATCGGCATTCGTCAATCTTTTTGCCGGGACATAAGTTCCGATAGCTGTAATTTTTGCACCTGTCATTCCAATCACCTCTTCAATTAGTATCTAATATTAGTACTTGGTACTAATTATAACTCTACACCTGCTATAAAGTAAAGAAAGCCGGTAAAGCAGCATGGCTTCCCGGCACTATCAATACGTATCTCGACTCACTTAAGCACGATTTACTTTACGGTGTTTTCTTTTTCTGACGAACAATAGAATTGCAGCAATGATCACCACTACTAGGATGATTATCACGATCACAATATTCCATACGTTCGGCACATAAACCTGCATTTTGATTGGCTCTGTATCCCCAAGCGTAACATTCCAACTAAGTGTTCTGCCTTCATCAACAGCTGCATTATTATCACCAATTAGATCTATTGGCAACGTTAGTTTAAAATCAAATGCCAAGTTTTTCAGCACCGCCCGAATAATCGGCTTCGATAAACTCAATGTTCCCATGTTATCCATAATGGTATCCATATAGCTATTAAATTGAGGCTGCGCCTCAACATCATACGTGGTATATAACAAATTCTTTTTAGTAACGAGCTGTAGATCCACAATATCCAACCCCATAGAGGTTGAACCTATATCCTCAAATGAAGCGTAATTTTTCTGGATTTCATAGACTGTAGACTTACCTTCTTGTCGTTTTTCTAGCTGAATCCCATCCTCCTTCAATTTATCTGTCAGACTCTTCTCCATTTTATCGCTGATCAATGCTTCTGTTCGGGAATCCAATTTCACATTCATTGCTAAATCTACGCTTTTATTCTTATTCACCGTGACGTGAACTGTACCATTAGAACATCCCGATATTAATATCATCATTAAGAGCAGTACTAGGATCGTCAAGCCTCTCCATTTTAACGGCATTTTTCTCAAACCCTTCAATAGTATGTATTCCTAAAACAGCTACCCATGCTCTAAAGGCTAACTCATTTATCCCTTTGAATCAAACTTAATATAAATTAATCCTATATATTCTCAGAAAAAAGAGGTTATCTCAAAGTAATAAGTTCTACTCATAAGATCACCTCTTTCTCCAAAAAACCACAGGCAAATCGCTTTCTGTATTCTATTCATTCCTTAAATGCTAAGGGAGGCCCTTCTTTTACTCCCTCTGTGAATAGATGCATTCTCTTCGTTTTTTAAAATATCCGCCTGACGGAGAACTTTCCTACCTCTCCAGCGCATTAGAACAAGCATCCCCCGCACAAACTCATCAGCAATCATACAGCAGTAGATCCCTGTGAGCCCCCAGCCTAAGCTGATTCCAAACCAATAGGAACAACCAACTCCAATAATGGACATAGACACGATAGAAGTATACATCGTATAACGGGTATCACCGATGGCGTTCAGCGCATTACCCATGCCCATGTTCAGCATTTTGCAAGGTTGGAGTAGGAGATTTAGAGCCAGTAGAGAAATCCCAATCGCAATAATCCGCGGGTCGGAAGTGAAATAACCTAGTAGATTCCTGCCGAAAAGAAATAGCAGTAACATGTTCGCTGATACAATAGCCAAGCCGATATACAGCGTGCGATATGCACTACGATAAGCCTCCTTCAGCTTCCCTGCCCCGAACAAATGCGCGATCTGTATCTGTCCAGCCAGAGCGATTGCATAACCTAACGTGAAGCAAAAGGATTCTAAGGTATTGAGATAAGTCCGTGCGGCTAACGCTTCTGCCCCCAGTGCGGCTAGAAAGGAATAGACAATCAACTGCGAGAACACCCAGCAGGAAGAATTAATTCCAAGTGGCCAAGCAATCTTTATAATTTCCTTGAATAGCTTGCCGTTGAATATACGGAAATCCCTAAGTCTAATCTTAATCTCGAAGGAACCTCTAAACATGGTATACAGCATGATCACTCCGACCAGTCTACTAATAATACTTGAGATTGCGATTCCCGCAAGCCCTAGCTGTGGCAGACCGAACATCCCGAATATAAAGGTATAGTTCAGAATAATGTGAATGACATTTATGATGACCCCTGTGTACATTGGACCTCTGGTGTTCCCTGTATTACGAATCGCTGTTCCAAGGGAAGCAATCATCCCCACCAAAAATAGACCGCCACCGACATACGAGATATAAATATTGGACAGTGATAATAGCTCAGGCGAAATATTTAGAATCCCCGCTATTGGACCCGCATAGAAGAACAGGATGATACTCACGACAATACCAAGAATGAGACTAACCGATACGCCCATAATTGCAATCGTACGTGCTTCGCTGAAACGTTTTGAACCCATTCTTTGCGCGATCAGGATCCCCGCCCCGCCCGCAAAGGTGGTAAAAAGGGTGGTCAACGCACCGAACAATTGATTGGAAATGCCGACTACGGCGACTGCATCGTCTGAAATACGGCTGACCATGAGTGTATCCACCGTACCTAGCAGGGTCTGAAGAAACACCTCTATAAATATAGGCCAAGCCAATACCCATAGTCCAAAGCCCTGTCTTTCTTTTTTCACTAAATAAACCTCCCCTTAAACCAAACATGCATATTGGACCTAAGATACAGCATATTTCTTCTTTAGGTCAGACTAAATTATAGATGATATACTTTTGGTGATGGTACATATTTCAAACCAATAATTTCATTATATCAACCTCATAAAAGGAGATCTCTCCATGAACATTATTAATTTCACCGTCCCGCCAATGCTCTATTATATCGTAAGTGGATTGCACACCTTCTCACCAGGGCATTACCACATGAGCCGCCACAATATTAAGGTATTTGACTTGCTTGTAGTCAAGCAGGGCTGCCTATATATGAATGAAGGAGGTCTCACCTTTCAGGTACGCGCAGGTCAGGCACTGCTTCTTCGTCCAGATAGCCATCATTTCAGTACGGACAGCTGCAAGGAACACACCTCTTATTATTGGCTGCATTTTCAGACAGTGGGCGATTGGAATATTTCCGAGGCTACAGCTTCAACACCAGAGACAGAACATACCAGAGTGGAGCATCCTCTTCATTCAGACGAATTTAATATACGCACTTTTACCTTACAGCTGCCCCAATATACCTCTCTGTTACAACCGTCCAAGATGGAAGAACTGCTCTCGCAGCTGAATCAACTAGCGCCTAATTCCCATTTGAGCGATACTCCATTTCAGCAGCAGTTGTTATTTCAAGAGGTTCTCCAGCAATTATCTGCCTCTCTGCGCCATGAGCGTCCCTCTCCCTCCAAAATATGTGCAGAGCAAGCTGCCTCCTATTTGCGCAGTCATTTCCGTGAGCGTATCACAGCACAGCAGCTAGGGGAGAACCTGAACTTTCATCCTGTATATATCGCTCGTTGCATGAAAAAGGAATACGGCTGTGCACCTATGGATTACCTGCTGCACTACCGAATTCAGCAGAGTAAGCTATTGCTGATGCAGACCAGTTACACGATTGCCCGGATCGCCGAGGAGGTTGGCTTCAATCAAGCGCCTTATTTCAGCTCCAGCTTCGTCCGTATTGAAGGAACCACTCCACGGGAATTCCGCCAACGTTTCTCGTAATTGCCCTTAATATTAAAGAATCGCTATTATGAAGAGCGATGTTAATTAACTACTCTATCAAAAAGGCAGCTACCGTATTAGCAGTGGCTTGCCTTTTTGATGTAGGTTCATGTGTATCGACTTCCAGAGCGATTACTGTAACAACTTCCATTTCTCTGAATATGCTGATTGGGCAGGTTCCCAATTTTTAAAGGAATGAAGAGGAGAAGCTCAAGGAGGAGATACAGTAACATGTCGGAACATAATCATAGACCCTTTAAAGGTGACGCTATCCTAAACAAGCAAGGAAGAATAAGCAGTCCTATTAGAAAAAGGGAGTGTGCCGCTCTATTAAAAATAGTCACTGAGCTCTCTGCAGTGGTACCTCCCGCGCTTACGAATCCCACAACACTTCATATTACGAATCTTCAAAGAGTGTTAAGAGAACTCATGGAATTCTTGCATGACGCTAAGATATGCAGCCCTTTTAGAACGGAGCTTCTTTCTGTAGTAGAAATAACCATTGTTTCTACTGAAGTCAGTCCCTTCTCAGTCGTAAGCGTTGGCACCAATCTTCAACAGCTGTTAGCCGAGTTATTATCTTTTATTCTCGCTACGAAGATTGACGCTCATTGCAAAGATCAGTTGGTCATTCAAATCAGACATATTCAGGCTTCTATTTCACAAGCACTTGGCTTACCTATTAAGGGTGCGACGGGGCCACAGGGTCCTCAGGGACTCCAAGGTCCTCAAGGACTCCAGGGTCCTCAAGGATCTACTGGTGCAGGACTGCAAGGTATTGTAGTCTTCAATCCCGCACAAAGTCCTTCTTATCCAGCGGGTCAAGTAGTAACCTTTAATGGCAGCACTTATATAGCTACTGTTGCTGGACCCAAAGGAACACCAGGTAGTTCGTCAGATTATTTATTAATTGCTGGTGGAGCGACAGGCGCGACGGGAGCGCAGGGAGCACCAGGATCTCAGGGATCTCAGGGACTTCAAGGACCTCAAGGACCTCAAGGAGCACAAGGAGCGCAAGGAATACAGGGACCGACAGGTCCTGGAGCAGGGGCAACTGGACCGACTGGTGCGACGGGTACGGCCGGGCTGGTTGGACCGACAGGCGCGACGGGTACGGCCGGGCTGGTTGGACCGACAGGCGCGACGGGTACGGCCGGGCTGGTTGGACCGACAGGCGTGACGGGTACGGCCGGGCTTGCGGGGCCGACGGGTGCGACAGGTACGGCTGGGCTTGCGGGAGCTACAGGCGTGACGGGTACGGCCGGGCTGGTTGGACCGACAGGCGTGACGGGTACGGCCGGGCTTGCGGGGCCGACGGGTGCGACAGGTACGGCCGGGCTGGTTGGACCGACGGGTGCGACGGGTACGGCCGGGCTTGCTGGACCGACGGGTGCGACGGGTACGGCTGGGCTTGCGGGGCCAACGGGTGCGACGGGTACGGCCGGGCTTGCTGGAGCTACAGGTGCGACGGGTACGGCCGGGCTTGCGGGAGCTACAGGTGCGACGGGTACGGCCGGGCTTGCTGGAGCTACGGGTGCGACGGGTACGGCTGGGCTTGCGGGAGCTACGGGTGCGACGGGTACGGCTGGGCTTGCGGGAGCTACGGGTGCGACGGGTACGGCTGGGCTTGCGGGAGCTACGGGTGCGACGGGTACGGCTGGGCTTGCGGGAGCTACGGGTGTTACCGGAGTTACTGGCGTTACTGGTGCAACCGGGGCTGGTGCAATCATTCCGTTGGCTTCCGGTGGACCTATTATTATGACTACGATTTTAGGTGGTTTGGTTGGAACAACAAGCCTTGTTGGCTTCGGAAGTTCAGCCACAGGCATTTCTCTTGTTGGCGGGAATATAGATTTGACAGGTACAGTTCTTGGACCTCTTATCAACTTTGCATTCTCGACTCCGCGTGCTGGAGTGATAACATCCCTTGCTGCTTACTTCAGTAATACCATAGCTCTATCACTTATTGGTACTACTGTAACTGTGACAGCACAATTGTACCAATCTGCCACACCAAATAACACATTCACTCCTATTCCTGGAGCCATAGTACCACTGCCACCTATCACAGGCGCTATTACTCTAGGTACGTTTGTCAGCGGAGTTACAAATGGTATCGATTTTGCTGTAACACCGCAGACACGTCTGCTTATGGTATTCTCAGCTACTGCCACAGGTCTCACCCTTGTAAATACAGTCACTGGTTATGCAAGTGCTGGCTTTACAATTGTATAATCGCTAAAATCAATAAAAGCATCTGCCTATCCTTTTGAAGGAGTGACAGATGCTTTTTTTTAAAATATACGATATGCAGATTCAACTTCTAGATTTTCCGGAATCACACAAGCGCCATTAGCTACTCCACCACTGGCAATCTATTCACAACAAATATCCTTTCAGCTTACCGATAACCTCATCGATCTCCGTTTTCGTCGTATACCGTCCCACACTAAAACGAACCGCTCCCTGCCCAATACTTGCTGAGACATTCATTGCCTTTAGAACAGGTGAAATCAATGTTTCTCCAGAATGACAAGCTGAGCCTGTTGAGGCAGCCACATCTTCTAGCGAAGCAATCACTTCGTGACCCACCGCTCCTAAAAAGCTAATGTTAAGTGTGTTGGGCAATCGTTTATGCCTATGACCGTTCAGGTGAATGTTGTCGCCAAAAACCTCCTGCAATCGATCATAGAAATAATCCGCAATCTCTTTCACACGTTCTCTGGAAGCAGAGTCCGAAGCAAGCTCACAGGCTTTTCCTAATCCAATAATGTAAGGTGTGTTTTCAGTACCTGCTCGTCTTCCCTGCTCATGACCTGCCCCATGAATTAATGGTTCGATGTGAATGCCCTCTCGGATGTACAGTGCTCCAATCCCTTTTGGCGCATATAATTTATGACCTGCCAGCGTTAGAAAATCCACCCCTAACTCAGCCACATCGAGTACTACTTTTCCAGCGGACTGTGAAGCATCGGTATGTACAAGAACACCTCGTTCGTGGCAGACCTTGGCTATTTCTTTGATCGGCTGAATCGTGCCCGTTTCGTTGTTAGAGTGCATAATGGAGACTAGTATAGTTTGGTCTGTAAGCTGCTTTTTCACATCGTCTACCTGCACCATTCCATACGCGTCAACAGGTACATAGGTAATCGTGTAGCCCAACTGCTCCAGATACTGACACGGTTTAATTACCGCAGGATGCTCCACAGCAGACACAATAATGTGATTGCCTTTATGTCGATAGGTTTGGGCGACTCCCTTGATGACGGTATTATTCGATTCACTACCCCCACTGGTGAAAAGCACCTCTCCCGGCGCACAATTCAGGAAATTAGCCACCTGTGTTCTCGCTTGCTCGATTCCGAGTTTAGCTTCTTGCCCCAAAGAATGACTGCTTGAAGGATTGCCAAAATGACCATAAAGATAAGGAATCATAACCTCTGCTACTTCCTTATCTACAGGTGTTGTAGCGTTATAGTCTAAATAGATCATTTGTACTGAGCCTCCTCTAAACCCCTCATACATCACGATACATAAAGCTTATTAAGCCTGATTATTTTTCAAAAAAGAACGCACCGCAGTCTCAGCTTCATCTAAATTGTTCACCTTAAAGGTAACTCTCTCAATGCCTTCATACTGAGTAGACGTGTAATCATATTTAGGATCATAGTAGTATTCTAACAGCAGCGCCACAGCTTCCCCGAACAAATCGGCTTGCAAGCACCGTTCGATTTCCGCCGCAATGGGGATATGAATTCGGGATTTGATACTTCGAAAGGCTGAAATACACTGTTCTTTATATTCTTCTGGACGATAATCCTTAAGGATTTGCTGCACTCTAGCTTGCAAAGGCAGTTCAATCCAAATCTGCGTTGCGGTCTCTTTTTGCTCGGTCATAAATGGAGGCATTACGACCTTCCCAATCTTCTTGCTCTCTGCTTCAAACAGTACATAAGGAGCATCCTCAAGCTTAATTAATTCTTCCAAAAGAAGACTATCGAACGTTTTCTGATTATTTGCCTGAAGTCCGATCTCGCCAAAGATAGAACCGCGGTGACCCGCCATTCCTTCCAAATCCAGAACGGGGTAGCCTTGCGCTTTCAGGCGGTGCAGCAGGTTTGTTTTGCCTGTCCCCGTATTTCCATGAATTACATAAGGCTTCGTCTTGAATTCAAAGGACTCCAGTTCATCGAGTACCCATTTACGGTAAGCTTTATAGCCGCCAATCAATCGGTAAGCGTGAATATCCATTAAAGAAAGTACAGTCGCAGTTGTACGGCTGCGCATACCTCCCCTCCAGCAGAATACAGCCTTGTCCCCTTGAATCTCAGCAAATTCTTTGACAAAGGAAGGTAGCTTCGCCGCAGCAATCTCCAAACCGCGTTCTTTCGCAGCCTGCACACTTGTCTGTTTATACAGCGTACCTACTTCAGCTCGTTCCTTATCGTCAAAAAAAGGAATGTTCAAGCTCTCTGGCAATGTCGCATCTTTATATTCAGAAGGAGATCGAACGTCGATAACGGTGATCTGCTTCTTATTCTTTAACACTCTTAGTTCTTCCAGTGTAATATCCTGAAACAATGCGCTCTCTCCTCTGGTGGCTAACTTCTTAGGTCGCCTGTAAGCTGAACTCCATCGTTATTGCGCAGCTATAACTGCAATCTGACCCGGATGTTCTTTCGTGACCTCTCCTATCAATGCCGCTTCTACACCTGCATCTACTAACTCTTTTAGCAAATCCTCACTTTGTTCAGGAGCAACAGAGATTAGCAATCCACCAGAAGTCACAGCATCACACAGAATATAGCGGCTTAATTGGTCCATCTCCTCCGGATAAAGAATACTGCCCTCCAAATGGGCAAAGTTATTCTTAGTGCCACCTGGAACAAAGCCTTGCTCCGCGAGCTCTCTTACTCTTGGCAGCATCGGTACATCCCCTTGACGAATAATCAGTCCGTGATTGCTCCCTTTTGCCATTTCCGAGGCATGTCCCAGCAGCCCAAATCCGGTAACATCTGTACAAGCATGTACATCATAGGGCTCCATGACTTCAGCCGCTTTTTTATTTAGTGTAGACATGACTGTCGTAAGGCGTGTAGTTTCTTCTGGGGATAGCTGATCCTTTTTAATAGAAGTCGTTAAGATGCCCACACCGATAGGTTTGGTCAAAATCAGCTTGTCTCCTACCTGCGCACCTGCATTCGTTCTTACTTTGTCCGGATGCACAAGGCCCGTAACAGCCAATCCAAATTTAGGCTCTTTATCGTCGATGGAATGTCCGCCCACAAGTGTTGCTCCTGCTTCCTGCACTTTATCTGCTGCACCGCGCAAAATGTCACCGAGAATGCTTTTGTCCAGAACAGAAATAGGGAAGGCCACAATATTAAGTACCGTAAGCGGCTTACCGCCCATAGCATAAATATCACTTAATGCATTGGCTGCTGCAATTTGCCCAAAGGAATAAGGGTCGTCCACGATCGGCGTGAAAAAATCAACAGTCTGCACTAATGCTAGATCATCACTTAATCGATATACTCCAGCGTCATCACTGGTATCCAGACCTACAAGTAGATCCGGATTTGGAACGGTTGGTGGCAGACTGCGAATAACCTGCATGAGATCAGCAGGACCAATTTTGCAGCCGCAGCCCCCTTTTGAAGATAATGAGGTCAATTTTATGGTTTCGGCTTGAGACATCATGACTCAGCTCCTTTAAATAGTTAATGTCGAATATCTTTAATCTTACATCAGTAGACAGCATTGTACAAAATACGAAGCTACTAAAAAAGCTGGCTCACACGTAGCATTCACTACCCTTGAGTCAGCCTTTGGTTTGAAATCCAATTTTTTAGGGAAATCTGCCCTATAGCTCTAATGAAATAGGAGTGTCCCGCATAATTTCAATGGCTGCGGGAGCACTCCTTCTTTTCTCAATTTCATAGGATCAGCTAATCTGCTGAGTGCCCTGCTGCTTCTCCAAAAAACGTTGAAGAATCGCATTAAACTGCTCCGGCTGACACAGATTACTCGGATCTAATGCATTCGGGATAATCGCCAACTGCGCATGCGGCAATTGAGACACCATTTCCTTCATACACTTCACTCCAAATTCATTAAAGTCCCCTACAATACATAAAGCGGGACGGTTAAAAGCTTTTAAGCATCTGGTGTAATCCACATGGCTCGTGGCCAGCCTTTGCCGATATAACTCCCGTGGGCGTTTGTCCAGCAGCCCTCTTCTAATCTCATTATAGGCGAGACTCCAGCGCTCTCGGTACATCATCCGAATCGAAGGCAGCACCAGCTCGCTTGGGAGATAATACATTAGCAAGCTGCAATACGCTGCCATAAGCTGTATTTTCCCTACAAGGGTTGATCCGTGGCTCCTACAGAAGCTATCCGCGACCACGATTGCTTTTACACGCTCAGGATATTGTTTGGCAATATGTTGCACGACTAAACCGCCATAGGCGATCCCAACAAAAACTGCTTCACGAACCCCCAGGTCATTTAACAGCATAATCAGGTCCAGACATTGCGTTTCAATAATCTCATTAGGGGCCTCTAGGAGTTCACCTGACTTGCCATTCCCCCGTAAATCACACAAAATCACTTTATATTTATCGGAAAAGTACTCCAGTTGTGGTTTGAACATACTGTGTGTTAATCCATGTCCATGGATAAACACAACCGGAGTGCCAGTTCCATTGATTTCGTAATAGAGCGAAGTTCCGTTCAGTTTAGCGATAGGCAAAGGTAACACCTCTTTCATAATAAATTCTACGACTGTATCTGCTTATAAACGCAGCAAAAAACCACAGAGGGATTCTCTGTGGCTATTCATCACTAAACACGCCATTCATCCTCTCTCCATACGCTTACGAGGTTAGCTGTCGGATTCGGGCAGTGAGAGTTGCCCTACCTGCAAGGTTGCATGTTATGCACCCGGAACAGGATTCACCCCATAACTAGTACCGATTGTTACACTGGTTCCCAGTTGTTGGTTCCCCCGCTTTCCTTAACGGAAATTAAGCGGACTTCATATGTAATTGTCAGTTATGTGATGAATCATACTCCGTGTAAGGTTTCTTGTAAAGTTGAGCTGTGGGCAAAATAATGTTGAAAGCCATGCTTTTCATTTCATATTGAGCATACACTTCGTTTTCTCTTTCTTTTGCTCTTGTTTACTCAATATATCTAGAAAAAGCCGAGCGGACATCAGAGATCAATCCCTGAACCACTCGGCTTCTTTATACAATCATATGGCTACAACAGATCGGCGTTTTTCAATGCATGCTCCCAGCTCGGAAAAAAGAACAGCGCACTTCTCATTAGATCAGGGTCGCTTTGCTTCACTTGCTTTTTGCTGATCGAGCTTCCATCGGTTTGAAGCTTTTTGATACGAGTTAACACTTCATCAGCCTCCAAAGGAATTTCCATTGAAACACTCCTTTCTCAGTGACCTAGTTTCCCATCATTTTCTCCATAATATGCAAATTTATTCTTCATTTCCATTTCGATGGACTACACTAGCTGATAGATCGGTTGTTCAGCAATAAAATAAGTAGGAATTATTCGATATTTCTGTGCCAGAACTTCAGCTAAATATTTCATTCCTGGAGCTTCACTTTCCGCATGACCTAACATAATCAGCGCTTTTGATCTGCCTTGATGGACTGCATCCCTCACATATTCTGGAGTTTCCCATTCCGGGCCCTCGCCAGCAATGATTAAATCAAGATTGTGCTGATTAAAAAGAGGAATAGCCATCGTCCCACCTCCTCGGTAACCTACTAATATCCCCACATGCCTGCATGTCTGTGATAGATCGCCGGCAACGCGTACGTAGGGGATGCCTAGCTTTCTTTTTATATACTGAGCCGCTTCACTTACCGTCATAGCTGGAATCGATAGGATTGTTGCAGTGGGTTGCTGCTCAACCACATAGGCTGACCATTCAAGCTCTCGTAGCAAGCCCACCATGATCCCATCCGGTTGATGCCGATGCCAATAATCATGATAACGAAAAATAGCCAGTTCAGAACGCTCAATTAAACTCAGTTTTGAATGATAAACAGGGTCATTCTCTAACCACTCGCTCGGATCATGATGACTGTAAAACAACCCTTCATGCGTGATCAACAAATTGGCGTTCATAGCAATCGCTCGTTCCACAACATATTGCGTAGCGCAAAATGCCGTAACCATCCCTGTAATCACCGTTTCCGGATTCCCCGGCTTTAGAGTATCTACAGTTCCATCTATCTGTTCCACAGTTCCCATTAAATCTTCCAGAATCGTTCTAATTGTCACACTCACTTTCATCCGCCCTTTGAGATCTATTCTACTAATCTATCAACGTATAAATAACCCGCCCTTAATCGATATAAGGACGGGTTCACAGTTCATTATTTGAGCAGCTTGCCCACTCTATGATTTCATTTCAGAGGCGATCATTCGATGGAAAGCTGGCTTCGGCTTATGCCCTTCATCGAATAGGAACGGCCAGTTCTTCCGTCCACGAACAGGGAAATCATCCAGCCAAGTATAGTCATCTGCTGCTCCCCAGAACGTGACCGAGCTAATCACGTCACGGTATTCTTTCAGCAGGGCAAACATCGCTTCATATCGTTCTGCCTGCAGTTCAAGCATATCAGTTGGTGCAGCCCTTAGATCCTTACGTTTGTCATCGAAACGGAACATGGATACATCCAGCTCTGTCAGTTGGAGCTGAAGTCCTAAGGATGCATATTTCTCAATAGCTGCACGGATATCATCTAGACTAGGATCGTATAAATTCCAGTGTGCCTGCAATCCGACGCCATGGATCGGCACATCCTGCTCCAGCAGTGACTTCACCAGTTCATAAATTTTGTCACGTTTTAGTGGATGGGATTCATTATAGTCATTGTAGAATAATATTGCCTTAGGATCAGCTTCATGGGCGAATTCAAACGCTTTGGCGATAAAATCCGGGCCCACAATGTCGAGCCACTTGGAATGGCGAAGAAGCTCTTCTCCTTCATCGGCTATAACTTCATTGACAACATCCCAAGCATAAATATCTTCCTTATAACGCCCTACTACGGTCTGAATATGTGATTTAACTCGTGAGAGCAAAGTTTCTTTACTTACAGATCCACCATTTTTATCCTCAAACAGCCAATCTGTAGTCTGGTTGTGCCAGATCAAGGTATGTCCACGCATCGCCATATCATATTTCCGGGCGAAGGCAACCAGCTGGTCTGCCGTCTTAAAATTATAAATGTCCTCAAGCGGATGCAGACTTTCAAACTTCATCTCATTTTCAGCGGTGATACTATTAAAATGATAGGCAAGTAAATGCTCCTGTGATTGGATCGTCAATGGGTTGACGGCTGCGCCAATTTTGAAATCCTTAGCGAACACTGTCTTTAATGCAGGCTCAGTAAAATCACTAGCTTGTCTCAACAAGTTCCCTCCTAACAAACGCAATTATATTCCGTGTTCGACTTATTAAGACCGATAATCAAACCAATCAAAGCAGGCAGGTAGCTCAGTCACTTGACCATGACCTGACGCGTATAAGCCGATAAGAACACCCGTAAATCCGTTTCCTTTTACAGCTTGAGGAGATAATGGGTAGGCTAGAGCCTTAGATAGCTCAATCCACTCCTGCCCATCCAAAGCGTACAATAAGGTATATTCGGTTAGCTCCGCTCGAATTTTCAAATAAAGATGTCCAGCTGTCGTTGGAACCTCTGCCGCCACCTGTGTTATTCCATCAACGGTTAAACAAGCTACGATTACTCTTTGTCCATTTCTTTGCGATAGAGCAATCTCATAATGTGCATTCTCATCCAATCTGGCGCAAAGCCCAGCCTCGTCACCGTCCCTACTTGGGTTAAACTCCAGTAGTGTGCTCCATTCTGCTGAAGTATGCTGCTGTCTTCTACCTATAAAAGCCACCTGTCCGATATCACTAAGACCTTCAGCTTGACCCCGAAAAGACAGCCATCCCGGACGTTCCTCTAAAGACCAGCTTGCCTCAGCAGGATTACGGAGAAAGGCTAATGACAAGGGTAAGACTTCGTCATCAAAGTCATATCTTCCGCTTGAAGCAGGTTTAGGAGAGGAACCAGGAACCCGCGGCACCTTCATTTCCAATCCTACAATATCTTCATTATTATCAATCATCGGCCATCCGTCTTCATTCCACGTTACAGGGGCAAGAAAGGTTTCTCTTCCTAGTACGGTATACTTGGATTCCACTAGTCTTACGCCAAGAAACACGGCCCACCAATCCCCGTTCTGATCTTCAATCAGATCGGCATGCCCTAAATATTGAATGGGACTCTCGGTTTGACTATGCGTTAATATTGGATATGGTAATCGTTCGAACGGTCCATATGGAGAGGAGCTGCGGCCAACGATCTCCCGATGCTCCTTCGCCGTTCCTCCTGAAGCCGTCATGATATAATACATTCCATTTATTCGGTACAAATGTGGCCCTTCCGTCCAAGGTCCACCATCCCCAGTCCAGATGACAACAGGTTCTGTTAATGCTGCTCCCGTAGCAATATCTATCTCATATTGGATGGCATGAGAGTCATAATCTGCTCCCTGCTGGGTGGTTACATATACCTTTCCATCCTCATCAAACATTAGGGAAGGGTCAATGCCCCCATAAGGAATAACAATTGGATCGGACCACGGACCCGCCGGGTCCGTAGCCGTAACATAGAAGTTCCCCTTCCCGTGTACCTCGGTCGTTATCATATAGAAGGTTCCATCATGATAACGAATGGTTGGTGCAAATATTCCTCCAGAGCTCTTGCTTTTACGTGTATCTAGCTGACTTATACGATCCAGCACATGACCTATTTGTGTCCAGTGAATCAAATCCTGACTATGAAAAATAGGTACGCCAGGAAAATACTCGAAAGAGCTGCAAACTAAATAGTAGTCATCCCCTGCCCGAGTGATGCTTGGATCGGGATAGAAGCCCGGAAGTATTGGATTTGAATATGTGATTGAAGATGGGGTCATATTTTAACAAACAACCTTTCCATTCCCATTACTCAATAGTGATAGTAAGCTACTTATTCCTTCACGCTACCTACGTTCAATCCGACTACAAAATACTTTTGCAAGAATGGATAGACTATCAAAATTGGAACCGAAGCAACGATAGTAACAGCTGCCCGTATGGACATTGGAGTAACTAACTGCGCCGACTCCGCATTCATCCCTGCCCCGTTGGCTACACTAGGGTTACTATTCGCATTCATACTAGATGATATCAGCTTCATTAATTCATACTGCAATGTGCTCAAGTTCTGGCGGGAAGAGGTGTAGATAAAAGCATCAAACCATGCGTTCCATGCACCTACTGCAACAAAAAGGGCGATCGTAGCCAGTACCGGTTTACATAACGGGAAGAC
Organism: Paenibacillus sp. FSL K6-2859; assembly: GCF_038008265.1. Taxonomy (NCBI): domain Bacteria; kingdom Bacillati; phylum Bacillota; class Bacilli; order Caryophanales; family Paenibacillaceae; genus Paenibacillus; species Paenibacillus sp. FSL K6-2859. The sequence goes on from NZ_JBBOYU010000001.1 coordinate 5,901,200, forward strand.
GACTCTCATGAAGATTTTAAATTCCCCAGCACCATCAATTCTCGCCGATTCCAAGAGACTTTCTGGCAAGGTACCAATATATGTGCGGATAACGATCATATTAAACGCACTTATCATAGTAGGTACGACGTATACCCAAAACGTATTGAGCAAATGAAGATCTTTAATCAGGAAATAGTTCGGAATAAGTCCCGCATTAAAATACATAGTAAGAACAAATACCACGGTGATCAGCTTACGGAAAACATATTCTTTCCGGCTTAACGTATAAGCAAGCATTGTGGTTAAAAAGAGATTCAGGATCGTCGATATTACTGTCCGTGCAACAGAAATCCAAAAGGCATCATAAATGGTACCTGAAGCGAACACTGCTTTATAGTTCTGTAAAGTCCACTGTCTAGGCCACAGGTAAATGCCACCACGGATGGTATCGTTCCCCGCGTTTAACGAGACTGCTATCGTATTCAGAAACGGATACAAGGTAACAATAACTAGACAAATCATAAATACTGTATTGAAGGTGCCGAACAATACTGGTTCGATCCCCCTATTTCTCATGCGGGTTCCAACATTACTTTTTGGAGATTTTTGAGGAATCAATTGAGTTTTTTCCATAATTATAACAGCCTCTCTTCCCCAAGCCGTTTCGAAGTCCAGTTTGCTAATAGTAGCAACGTTATACTTACGACTGTTTTGAAAATACCACCCGCAGTGGCTAAGGAATAATTCCCTTGTGCAATCCCGTATTTCAATACAAATATATCAATCGTCTCCGACCAGTCTACAACAAGCCCGTTTCCTAACAAGTACTGAACTTCAAATCCGGCTTCCAGTACATGACCTACGGACATTATCAACAGGATTACAATGGTTGATTTAATTCCCGGCAAGGTTACATTGAACATTTTTCTGTACCGGTTAGCCCCATCAATCTCAGCAGCCTCATATAAAGCTGGATCAATAGAAGCAATAGCAGCCAAGTAGATGATTGTACTCCATCCAACCTCTTTCCAGACGTGTGAAGCCCCCACAATACCCCAGAAATACTTCCCTTCACTCAACCAAAGGATCGGTGAATCAATAAGATGTAATTTCATCAGTACGATGTTGATAATCCCGTCATTAACCGAGAGGGAGGTAGCTACAATTCCTGTTACAATAATCCAAGACAGAAAGTGGGGCAAGTAAGATATGGTCTGCACGGCTCTCTTCCAGATCACATTTTTGATTTCATTCAGCAGCAAAGCAAGTATTATCGCAGTTGTAAAACCTAAAATCAGATTAATGATACCCATCGCAAGCGTATTGCGTAGTACCCTCAAAAAGTTATCGTCTGTAAAAAGAAACTTGAAATGCTTAAATCCAACCCATGTTTGTTCGCTAAAAGCGCGGGCCGGTTTATAATCCTGAAAAGCCATAGTCCATCCCCAGACTGGGACGTAAGCAAAAAGAACGATATAAAGTGTCAAAGGCAAAGACATCCAAATCAATTGCTTCTGATTCTTGATCAAAGACCAAGTAACAGGCTGTTTCTTTTTTCTTTTAGGATGCCGGTCAACTTTTTTCCCTGCTAAGATCTCATCCATATATAGTAATCTCCCCACGCAATCCTATATTTCAGTAGGCGGAAGGCTTAATAGCCTTCCACCTGCTGATCTTATTCATAGAATTTCTGCTTATTTACTCCACTTTTCAATTCTCCATTTAATTTGCTCGTTGATTTTATCTTCATAGGCTTTGACATTAGCTTTGCCGATTTCTGATACATACTCGCTCCAAGCAGAATCAAATTCGGATGGTTTAGCCAAAATTACTTTTGGCAGATACTTGGTGGACGTATCATTGATCTTGGTGTTAGCCACTTTAGCGTCAGAGCCTTCTACTAAATCAATAGACCAGGCTGGGTAAGCTACAGGATTGGCAGGAGGTTCACTGAAGAAATCTACATAACTATTAAATCCGTAAGCATCAAGAACTTCTTTGTCGAACGGCTTCAGACCCGCCTTATATTCTTCAGGCTGTGCAGCAGCATCTGTCGCATTGCCGTCACTATAGCTACCTTCTATCTTAGGTGCAAAGTCCATGAATTTTTTAGCTTTATTAGCCAACTGCCATGTAGCATCAGCAGCTTGATCGCGTTGCTCTTGCGTTCTCATAAATCTGCCATTCTCAACGATGTAATCTTCTCCTTCAATTCCCCAAGAGAGGACCTTCTGCCAATCTTCTTGTATCAGCGTATCCAGAAGCTTGATAATTTTCACTGGATCTTTAGCATTCACACTGATCCCGAAACCGTTATTCAAGTTAAGAACGGCAAGATCACGATAATAATCTTTTGTCGCTGTATCATATACAAGCGGCAGTCCTACATAAGTTCTTTCGATCTTCCCTTGCGTGGTAAGGGAATCTTCTGCGGCATTGAAGTTCCAGTGTTGATCAAACATTCCGAGAACAGTACCACTGGACAATTTCGCCATGTATTGGTCATAGTTCTGTACGAAAGCTTCTTTATCGATCAGACCCTGTGCATTCACTTCGTTAAGTTTTTTATAATATTGCTTAGCATAATCTTTATCCGCAAATAGCTCTGCTACACCATCCTTAACCACAACTCCACCATCATTCGGATGACCAATCAGGTGCTGAGGAGCGTTAAAGAGACCCCAGTTTCTCCAGTCGTTATTAAGGATTTCAAATCCGATAGTTGGACTTCCATCAATCGTTGGGTACTTTTCTTTATATTTGGCAATGAGGTCGAAATACTCATCCAGTGTTTGGACCTTTGGATAACCAAACTCCTTAAGAATCGCCTTTTGAATCCAGAATGCTGGTCCTGAATACCAAGAGCTGTTTACTTTACCGTTATAGACGCCATAGTTAGGCAGAACATAGATATGACCGTCATTTGGGTCCTTCATCATGTTCCAGTAATCTGCATAATGCGCTTTCAAATTTGGTGCGTACTCTTCTATCAAATCTTCCAGCGGAATAAATGCACCTGCTCCTGTTAACTTGGTATTACCTGTCATCAAATCAGGATAGTCCTGACCTGCAATCATAACTCCAAGCTTCTGGTTGATATCCCCTGCCAAAAACTCAAAATTAAAAGAGGCACCTGTTTCTTCTTTGATTTTCTTGTAGATTTTGTTATCCGGAGTTGGCTGTTGGCCCGCCTCGCCTATGAAAATACTAACTTCAAATGGTTCAATCTTCTTGTCATCTGTTCCAGCAGCAGTAGTTGCAGCGGTTGTTTCTGCCGGTTTGTTCTCCCCCTTAGCAGTGGTATTATTGTTATTGTTTCCACCGCATCCTGCCAAGGTAAAACTCAGAGATAACACTGCAATCAGACTAAGTTTGAACTTTGATATTGACTTGCCCCCCATAAAGCACCTCCATATTTTGTTGGTGTAGCAATATTGTAAGCCCTTACAAGTTAAATTATAGGGGTGATAATGTACTGAGAATACGCCAGAACTAAAGGTATACCCCCAAAAAGTTTAGGTGTTCTGATGTTTAAATTCATTAGGGCTCATATGCATCTTTTTTTCAAATTGTTTGAGGAACTGGCTATAATTGGAGTAGCCTACTTTCTCTGCGATTTCACTGTTTTTCAGCTTGCCATGTTGAAGTAAACGTGTGGACTCCTTAATCCGGAGGTCATGCAGCTGCTCATTAAAATTAATGCCATTTTTCTTGATCAATAATTGTCCCAGATACACTGGATGCAGGAAGAATACCTCCGACAGCTTTTTAATCGTAAGATTTTCACGAAAATGCTGTTCAATATAGTTGTTAATTTCCTGCACAATCCCCTGCGATCTTTGGCTTTGTTCTCTTAGAAGAATATCAATACTTGCCTCACCACATGCTAGTAAATTTCGCATTAAATCGTTCAACTTCATCATCGAATCCCGCACTTCAGGGATTGTTATTTGAGTTAACAAGGATGACACCTGAACTTCACTAGCTTCCGAAGTAAACTCAACAATCTTATACATAATATGAATAACGATCTTCTTCACAACCTCTGGAGCGATGCGCATCTCACGAAAACTGCGGGAGGCTAAGCCCACAGCTTGTTTAAAGCCTTTTGTATCCAATGTATTAATAGCTTTCATTAAGTCATCCATCAGTTTAATTTGATCATAGTGATAGCTGAACTGACTATCCTTGGTTCCCTGATAGGTCAAGAACCCCGAATGATCAGAATTATAAAAATAATACATTAACGCTTCTTTCGCCGTTCGATAACTATTCGCAATTTGAAGCAAGGAACTCTCACTAGCCCCTACTGCAATATACATGGCTTGCATAGGGTGTTCATTCAACAAGGGAGATATTGTAGGGTATATAGCAGCACCCTCATCAGACTCCGAGGGATACCCGTATACGATGCCAAAGCAATAGGTCTCCAGATCAATCAGAAACATCGATTCCGTATTCGTTAGGAGAGCTACCGCCTTCTCTCTTATTTCCGTATACATCGTCGGGTCTGTCTGTAGTAAACAAATATTCCAAAGGCTTTTGCCTTCCGATAAACCGGTAAGTACTGTATAATCCGATTTATCTTCCGCTTTCTCATTCAGAATACGCTTAAGAAGAGAGACAACTTCCTCAGAGGTTGCCATTTGATTTAAGCTTCGCTTCTCTTTTTCCTGTTCTAACTCCTGATATATCTCCTTCAGTTCTTCTGCCGCCTCTTCTTCGAAAAGCGGCTTCATCAGATAATGATTAATGCCGTAGCGTATAGCCGTCTTAGCATATTCAAACTCACTATAACCGCTTAGTATGGCAAACTTAATCTTCTTAGTCTCTTCTTGCTGCCAGGCTGCAACCATCTCCAGGCCATTCATCAGCGGCATATTTACATCTGTAATTACAAGATCCGGCAGAAGCTGCTTCATTAACTGTAAGCCCTCTTTGCCATTACTGGAGGTTCCACACACCTCAAAGCCAAGCGCCTGCCAGTCTATCCATAATTGCATCCCCTCAAGAGCGCTAGGCTCATCATCGATCAATAACACTTTATATTTCATAAGCTCCCTCACCTTCTAGCTATTTTTTCGTTCCAGGAGCTTTAGCGGAATACCAAACGTGACAACAGTTCCTTCATTTGGGACGCTGTTGATTTCAAAGCGAACCTGATCATCATAATATAACTCCAGTCTGCGATACACGTTGCGAATTCCGATATTCGTTCCTGAGGAGGCTTCTTCATTTTGAACATTAAATAATATTTGTTTAAGCTGGCCCGGTTCGATCCCTTTGCCATTATCAGAAATCGTAACTTGCAAACGGCCATCCACAATTTCCGTCTTAACTTTAATGATGCCGAGTCCTTCTATGGTCTGCAGGCCATGTTTACAGGAATTTTCTACTAACGGCTGCATGCTTAGCTTCGGAATTTTATATTGTAGCGACTGCTCATCGATCTCAAATTGATATTCAAATTTATCCCTGAACCGGAACTTCTCAATTTTTAAATACATCTCAATAAAGGTCATTTCCTCTTCCAATGTCACGAGATCTTCCTTCCAGCTAAGCAGTCTTCTAAGCAATTTCGATAAGCTCTTAATGATATCCGTTACATCCGAGTAATTATTTTTGGTACATACCACTAGGATAGCGTTTAACGTATTAAATAGAAAATGAGGATTCATCTGACTTTGCAGAAAATTCAGTTCAGCCCTTACCCTTTCCATCTCCAGACTATTCTTCTGAATCTCCAGCTTGTATACATCATTGATCAGAGAATTAATTCTAGTGGTCATCATGTTAAAATTACGTATCAATCCGCCAATCTCATCCTGACCTTCATCGATTCGAATCAAATCGAATTTCTCATTTGTTACCTTCTGCATATGCCTCGACAACCGTTTTACCCGATAATTGTAGGATCTCAACATCACATATAAAAAGGCGGTAGTAAGCAAGGTTACTATGGAGGCCAGAACACCTGCATAAATTCGAATTTCCAGTATTGCTTGAGCAATACGCTCCCCTTGTGTAACCCCTATAATTCGCCAGCCTTTTATATAACTGGCCCCGCCGACCGACACAATATGTACATCTTCCTTGCGTTCATCATCAAGTAGCTTGAACACCGGATAAGGATCTTTCGTCCCTCTCTGATATCCGCTCAGTGCAGACATAATGATTTCATCCTGCTCATTCACCAGATAAAGACTCAAATAATCCTTTTCTCTGATAATGACGTCATATATTTTACTGAGATCCAAGTCGATTCTAAGCAGCTTTTCAAATGTATTCAATGAGCTGTATACGTCCATTCGTTCAATTACGCTCAAATAGGGGGCAGTAGAAGCCACATTTGGGGCCTCGCTCATATGATAAGCAGCAAGAAACACATGTTTATTCGCAACTCTGAACTGCTTGTACCATTCGCTCTCCTTTACCTTGTCAGTGATGACCTGATAGTTGCTGCCGGAAACAATGGATTCATTATTCGTAAATACAGTAATCCGTTCAAGCTGATTGTTAACTGGCATATAACTGTTCATCCGGCCTCGAAGCTGTTCGTCGAAGGTGTCATAAAATTCAATAGAGTTCCCATACCTTCGCTCTAACAATTCATACAAATTCTTATCTGAGGAAAGCGTGTAGCTGACTGCTACTCCACCCTCAATGAAATCTTGAATATCCTTTCTGGCTCTCTCTAAAGATATTTCTAAGTTCTGCTGTTCTCTAGATTTGATCAAATCGGAAATCCGGTCCAAAAAAACAAGGTTGATAATAATAATAGGGAGGAGGACACCTATAATGTAAATGAGGGAAAATTTATAGTTCAGTGGAATGTCATTCACTACTTTTCTAAATCTAAATTTCTTTCTTTCCATATGAACACCTTGCTTCCCCTAGAGCTAATGGTTTTTATTTTCATTTTTATAGACGGATGGTACTACCCCTACAAGCAGCTTGAACTTATCAATAAAATAGTCTGTGTTTGAGAATCCCACCTGCACCGCTATATCCGATATTTTCAGTTGCGTTCTCTTAAGCAGACTTTTGGCTTCCTCAATCCTTTTGGCATTTAAATATTCACTAAAGCCCTGACCCGTTTGTTTCCTGAATAGCTGTCCCAAATAGGTAGAATTGATATGAAATTGCCTCGCTAAGTCCTGAAGCTTCAATTTATTCCGAAATTCACGATCCACATACTGAATCACCTTGTAAATCGTATTTCGTTCATTCTGCTGCTCTAATTCAGATAGATAGACTGTCGCCAGCGTACACAGACTTTGAACATAGCGGCTTAATACCAAATAATCATTTAATTCACCTAGATTCCCATACTCTAGCTGAAGCTTTGTCATCATCGTATCCGGTACACCATTCATTTGGGCAATATGTGTACAGATCGTAAGCTCCAAATTAGCCACTTGGGCTTGCACGACCTCAATCGTCAACTGATACTCTACAAAAGAGGCAAACGCTTCTTTTACACATGGCTGGATCTGTTCTATATCATTCGCCAAGACTTTATCCAGCAGCCGCTTGAAGTGATCCTCATGATGTTCTTTCTTCTTTAGGATTCCAAGCTCACAATAATAAAAGATTCCATTCTTTTGCTGATGTTTCTTTCGTTTCCATACATCAAGTGCCTGCGTATAGATTTCTCGAATCGAACATACCCCTATCAATCTAGTACTAATCGCTAGGAGAACCGGTTCATGAAATTGTTCAGCGATATCCGAACAAATCTGGTTGACGATCGCGTCCAGATTCTCATTTCCTATAGAAGCTGACTGAAGAATGATCCCTGTTCTTCCCGATCGATCTTGAAAGAAACTAGTACATTCCTTGGGAAAATAGTCAATGATCCGTGGCTGGAATGGATTCATAGACGTGGCTGGTTCGATAAGAATACACATTAACTCTGCATTCACTTGAATGTTCAATGTGCTCCGGGTTAGATGCTCTAAATTTTCGTTATACTCACCTTGAATTAGACGGTTGGCGATATTGTTTACGATAAAAAATTGCTTCTTATCAAACGCCTCATTGGAAGCGATTTCATTTTGGATCATAGGCGTAATCCTGCTTAATAAAGAATCGATTTCTTCATCATCAATAGGCTTTAATAAATAGTCATTCACTCGTTGTTGCAATGCCGTACGTGCATAATTAAAATCGTCGTACCCGGTCAACACCACAAATTTCGGAGGATTTGGCATCACTTCATTTAACTGTGCGATAAGCTCTAGTCCGTTTATAACCGGCATATTAATGTCTGTTAAGACCAATTCCGGTTTATATTCCTGAATAAGTCTCATCGCTTCTGAGCCATTTTGAGCTTCAGCACACACTTCAAAGCCATATTTCCCCCAGTCAATCATCGTTCTCAGCCCTTCAAGTACCCAGGGTTCATCATCCACGATCAGAACCTTCAGCATGATTTTCGCTCCAATCTTCTTAAAATAAGGCTGCGTTTTCTTATGAAAATATATATTATGCTATCATAATTGGATATTGTTGTGAATTCATAAATTTTCCTTCTTTTGATTAAAACAGTACTTTGGAGCCTGAAAAAACATAAAAAAAACGACGTACCCAAACTTCAGACACATCGAATGTAGTATTTTTTAGTTGATAAGCTACCTACGAACTAAGGTTGTTCTCATGATGGATTAACCATTCTTTTCTTGCGATCCCGCCGCCATATCCCCCTGATTCACCGTTGCTGTTTATCACCCGGTGACATGGAACTAGGATTGATAATTGATTCGCTCCATTAGCCCTTGCTACAGCGCGGCAAGCAGCAGGATTGTTAATTTTCTCTGCAAGCTCCTTGTAAGAGACCGTTTGTCCTACAGGAATTCTCCGAAGTTCATTCCATACCCTTTGCTGAAAATCAGAGCCTATATAACGAATCGGCGTTCTGAATTCTGTGAGTTTTCCTTCGAAATAAAGATTTAATTCCTCCTCAATCTGCGCTAGTACGGGTACATTTTCAGGCAAAATAGTTGCATTTAAGCGGGTGCGTAGTTTCTTAATTTCGTTCTCAAGCCCTTTTCGATCCACAAATTCCAGCAGTAAAAGACACTCTTCATCTGAGATCGCAAGCATAGACCCTAAGATCGTTTCTATCCAGGTACAATACAATACTTTAATCTGCTTGGAATGATTGGGGACAGTCCCCATCGTTCGTGAAAAAGCATCCCTAAACCCATTACTCGAATCGTACCCGCTGTCCAGTTGTGCGTTAATAATTGAATCCCCATTCCTGATATGTTTGAACGCCAGCCCTAAACGTCTAGAACGTGCATATTCAATAAATGTCATTCCGAATTGCTTCTTAAATTGCCGGCGTGCTGTATTTGCACTCATGGACAGCTCATCAAAATCTTTATCTGTCCATTTTCTTTCCGGATTAAGCTCAATAGCTTCAACAAGAAGCTTAACCTCTGAAGACATTTTCGTGGGATTGGACAAAGGCTGGCATCTTTTACAAGGTCTATACGACGCTAACAAAGCTTCTTTGGCTGTTGCAAAAAACTCGCAATTTTCTTTATATGGCTTTTTAGCGGGACAAGTTGGCCTGCACATGATCCCTGTTGTCCTCACGCCTACGAAAAATACGCCTTCATAATTGGAGTTTTTTTCGACTAACATCTCATAATATTTATCGATTTGCTGTTTATTAGTGATCATAGTGTCGTTAGCTCATTTCTAAATAATGTGCGCGGATGGCTGCAGAATGGTTCGAGCATCTTCTTGAAGATTATGCTGTGCCTGAAAGTAACTATACGGTCCATAGCTAATTCTTTTTACACCAAGCTCCTGTAATTCAGCATTTGAAATCATTCCGTCCATCACCATGAAATTTACAGGCAGTGGTGACTGCTGCACAAAATGTTCTATCAAAATTCGATCGGTAAGCCCCGGAATAAAAATCCCATCCGCTCCAGCAGCAGCGTAAGCACAGGTACGCTCTATAGCTTCATTCACTAAATCCAAAGAATGCTTCCTATTTTTGAAAAAGAGATCGGTTCTGGCATTCATAAATACATTCTTTTGAAGTTTGACTGCCACTTGCTTTATAGTTCGAATACGATGACTTTGTTCCTCGATTGCCCATAATTCATCGTCCGGATGATTCACCTTTTGATCCTCGAAATTGATCCCACAGATGTCTAGCTGGAATAATTGTTCCATGTTATTGGCTAAGGACTCTACATCTACAGCATATCCACCCTCAATATCTACCGTCAATGGCACCGATACATGTTCTGCTATTCTTGAAACATACCACAGTAGCTGCTCTAATGAAAACTGTTCACCATCTGAATATCCCCATGCGTCTGCCATAGCGAAGCTACTTGTGGCTATAGCCTGTGAACCCGCTTGTTCTATCGCTTTAGCTGAGGCTACATCCCAGCAGTTATACAGGATTAGCGGATTTTCTTGATCGTGTAAAGACTTAAAATAGTCATAGTCGTTTCGGTTCATCAGTGGTCATCTCCATTAAATAGAATAGTACCACTATATAATAGCCGTTGATCCGCCATACCAGAAAAATTAACACCAATCTTTTTCTGCAAAAAAAAAACACCGATTGATAATCTCATCCTATAAGGACCTGATCATATCATCGATGCTAGTTTACAGTTTAAAGTTCTGCCTTACGGAGTGACGGTTTTGGAGGATCGTTTGAGTGACTTTTTCCCTGTTCGCATCGGTATGATTTGTGGTGCAGCAATTCCGATCAGAACAACGAAAATTCCAACCCAGCGAAGTAGAGATACCTCTTCTTGCAGGACTAACACGGAGGCTACTACAGCTGCCGGTAACTCCGCCGCACCAAGAATCGTTCCCAGACCTGATCCCAGCTTCGGAACACCGATAGAAAAGAAAAGTACAGGAATAACTATACCAAGCAACCCCAAAGGAAGACCATACTTCCAAAGTCCGTCTGTAAGTGCTCCGTCATAAATAAAGGAAGGGGAAAAAACAACCATAATAATAATCATTGCACTTGTAGTCATATACAAGCTTTTATTCACAGCAGGTACCTGCGTAGCCACTCTCCCACTGACAAAAATATAAAAGGCAAACGACACCGCAGACATCAAACCGAAAACAATACCACTCGTAGTCATTTCGCCTACACTAGGTTCTAGAATCCCCCCAGCTAATATGGTTCCTATCAAAAGGATAACCATTGAAATTATTTTCTCTCGACTAGGCCATTTTCTATCTACAACAGCCTCCAGAATCACACCAATCCAAGTAAATTGGAATAAGAGAACAATCGCAATCGAAGCAGGTAATTGTTCAACGGCAAACCCATAGAAAATACCCGTCATACTAATGGTAATCCCCGCGCCTAATAACGAAGCACCTACCTTTAATCCGAGTTTTTTTCGGGAAAATAAAACAACTAACAAGAGCAGCATGCACCATCCAAAAAAGTATTGCGACCCGACCAGTTGCTGCATTCTAAATCCATCGTTCATTCCAAGCTTAACGATCGTAGACAGCGATCCATAACTACATGCTCCTATAAATACTAGGAAAGCATATTTGAGTAACTTCATATTCATCGTAATCTTCTTTCCTTTCTGTTGAACCGTCCTATTGAGCCGTCCAAATCACATAATAAAGCCCCTTGTCATCGAAATGACAAGGGGCGACTGAAACCAAAGAATACATCTTTGACAAAATTCCGCCACTCCATCCACTGGATAGAGTTTGGTTTATTTACTTATAACAATACGAATTATAATATGATAAATCACACAGGGTGTCAACTTGAAATGTTTACAATAACTGAAACAACCGATACACAATCACTGCTGCCTGAGCCCGAGTAGCATGTGCTTTAGGTGCAAAGCTGTCCTTGCCAACTCCTTGAATGATGTTTGCACCACTCATAGATTGAACAGCCTCTAGCGCATAGCCCGAAATACCAGATGCATCAGTAAAAATAGCTGACTCGCCTAACCCCGTTACCGGAAGCTTGGCGACTTGTGCCGCACGATAGGCCATCAATGCCATTTCCTCACGGCTAATGAATTCATTGGCACCGAAAGTACCATCAGGTCTGCCCTGAACAATACCAAGCTTCCCGGCGGCAGCAACAGAGCTATAGTACCAGTCATTCAGCGCCACATCCTGGAATGTACTTACTGCGCTGGCATCATCCAGTTCAAGAGCCAGCATCAGCATCTTCAGGAACTGTGCCCGAGTTACATCCAGCTGTGGTCCGAAGTTATGATCTCCTACTCCCTGCAGAATTTCTCTGGCTGCAAGAGCATGAATACTATTTTGTGCCCAACCTAGTCCAGCGATATCATTAAAAGAATTCTCTGCATACCCTACTGTAAATCTGCTGGAATCCTCTGGTCTAAACATCATCTGCCCTATTCCTGCGTTGTATTGGGAGTTTCTAACGACTTCCATTGTCCCATCTGCACGAATTTGGTAAATTACTATTTGCTCTACTTCCGAAGTCGTCTTTGGTTTGAAATCCAATCCTACCTTCAGTCCACGTCCAAAACTATCAAATCGCTTACCATCAACAAAGAATGTAAATTCATAAATATCCCCGACATCGGTCTGAAGTACCAGTGTCTTTGCATCCACTCTGCCTACTACAAGCTTAATATTCGAAGCGTCAGATCCAGCCATTGCACGAAGCAGATCAGCATTTATTCTGAAGGTGGACAGACCCATATCTATTTCCAATGACTGCATACCATTTGTTGCAGCTTGTGCCAGTTCATGAGCTGGTAGGGTCAGTTCAACCACCGAGCTGTCCGCGGATGGCTTCACTTCGATGCTTAACCCTCCGCTCTGCATCGAGTTTATGGCTTGCTGTAGAATAGTCGCCGTGATCGTCGCAACAGCCTTGCCCTTCGTATCTGCTGTCACAGAAAGAATGACTCTCCCTGCGTTCACTGCTGCTTCCGGTAATTTCTTCGGCTCCACTGTTGATGATGAAGACGTATCCCCTGATTCTGAAATCTGAGTATCCGCAATAATCTCAATAGACATTATACCTGCAACACCTGAGCCATCTTTGGCCGTCGCCTTCACAGTTACTTTACCCGCTGCTATAGCGCTGAGCAGACCAGCATCCGTAATGGATGCGCGCTCAGCCGCAGATCCATCCTCATTGACCACCGACCATATGACCGAGGGATCTGATGCATGTTCTGGTAGGACCGTAGCCAGCAGCTGCAGGGTCTCCCCTTTTTTAATTCGGCTCACATTGTCTTTGGTTGCCACTTTAATTTCCAAGACTGATATCGGAATGATTCGAACAATGGACTGTGCCTCGTGCAGAATGTCGAATTCGCCATCTGCGTTCGAGCCGCGGAATGAGATAAATCCAAGCGGTACAGCCATTTCACTGGTCATCTTCTTGGCCTTAAAGATCATTTCCACGAATTCTGCATCGTCAGTCAGGACATTCTCTGCCTTGGTCCCGGTTACACTAACTCTTATTAGACCTGGAGTTTCTTGTTCAATATGAGTAATTCTCAATTCGTCTGGTATAGTCTGGACGGATACAAATTCTACACCCGTTGCATCGAATTCCAGCTTAAAGTCTACAGCATATACTTCTTTGTAGACGGAAGTAGTTACATTCGTGAGCCCGACACGATAAGCAAACGCTTGACCTGACGATACGGTAACAGGTCCTTTCAGCGTTGCAACAGGTAATTCTGCTATAGGTTCACCTTGACCACTGATGTTGATCTCTAGACTTCCTGTCACTCCACTGCCATCCGCCGCTCGTGCAGTCACTTGAATCGTCCCGTTTTTTCTGGCTGTAAGCAAACCATTCTCATCAATAACCGCCTTATCCGTAGAGGTTATACCATCAGAATCAGTCACAGCCCAGCTAACATTAGGATTCGTCGCATTCTCTGGAAGAACAGAAGCTGCCAGCTGCAAAACCCCACCCTCTGAATCAATGCTGCTGGCTCCATCTTTACTCTTTACTGTAATTGAAGACACATGTATCGCAGGAAGCTGTGCTTGATTGACCAAGATTGTTGATTTCTGCGGATTCCATCCATCATTCCCACCAAGAACGGCCTGAATCGTATAGGCTGCTGCCTCTTCTGCCGTTAATTGCTTAGACCAGCTATAACGTAAAGATGCGTTACCTCCCTCACCATAGCTCAAATACTCGGAGAAACGTGCTGTCTTGGATCGACCTTCATACCATTCATGCCATCCAGTCGCACGAATATGTGCATCCATCTCCGTGTTGATGAAGATTGAGCTGCCATAATCTCTCCAGGGTCTCCCCAGATCCACTGTTCCAGCAGCTACACCATCATTCGCTGTTAGCTGATTGTTGATGAACACATAGCCTGGCTTACCTGATTCAGTGGAAGGTGCAGTAACATAACCGGCACCTGTACTTTGTATCACATTATTCTCAAATACCGCAGGAGAATTACCGAAAATGAAGTCTACCGTACCTTGAATATGACTGTCGACGAAATAGGCTCTCCCCTTATCCGCGAACAGGGTATCCTGATATCCAAGAAGCTTCACATTCCGGTATACACCCCGGTCCCCTTCAGCATACAAAGCAACTGCCTGACCAGCATTCAATCCTGCACTATTCTGAACCGTCATATTCTCCAGTGTAAAATCTGTTGCCGCAGCTTTCAGTGTATAGCTGCCACTGGTGCCCACTTCTTTGCCATCTGAGCCGATGGTTTTGGCTGAATCTCCATTAACAAGAACGGTACCCTCTCGGCTCTCCCCGATCAGGTTGATCTTCTTCTTATTAGAAGGAACTAGAACCTTCTCATTATAGATGCCGTTCTTTACCTTAATAATCGTAGTTATGGCATTATTATCAGGCGCTGCCTGGATGGCTTCATTAATTGTCTTATAATCTCCTGCCCCATTCTGATCCACGATAATCACAGGAGCTGGAACGACATGAACCATCTCGGATGGAACACTGGCCCCCTTATCTCCGATGGCTATTACCGCATATTGATAGGCATTACCGTTGGTTAATTCTTTATCGGTATAGCCTGCTGCTTCAATCCCTTCAGCTACGACCACATAGTTTCCCCCGCTCTCCGAGCGTATAATTTGGTAGCTGCTCGCTCCATCAGCTGCGCTCCAGATTAGACGAACTTCATTGTTGCCCGGCTCTGCCATAACTTCTTGTGGAGCCTGCGGCTGACCGAAGTTCTGGTATGAAACCGCTGGGGTAACAGCTGAGTCCAGACTACTACGGGTACCGTCTGTAGCCTGGACCTTGTAATAATACGGCGTGCCGTTTACTGTCTTGCGGTCAATAAAGCTTGTGCCGCTTATATCAGCACCAAGCACTTCATAAGGTCCGTTCGAAGATAAAGCACGTTTAACTATATACTGGCTCGCATCCTCGATCACTGCCCAACTCAATGTCATCACACCATCACCAGCTTGAATGGAAACCACCGGCGTTTCCAAAGGAGCTGCCGGAGTGGCAATAACAGGCTCCGACGCTTTGCCTTCTCCGGCAACATTTGTCGCCGATACAACATACCGATAGGCATGCCCGTTGGTTAGTCCTCCAATACGATAAGTTGTTCCGACGATGTCTTTTGCCACAGGTTCATAGCTGCTTATGGCTTCATTCCACTTCTTGATAGAATAGCTTGCTGCATTCTCCACCACATCCCAGCTCAGATCTAGCTGAGTATTCCGGCTTACAGCAGCAAGTGACTCTGGCGCTGGCAATTTCACCGCAAGTGCGGATGGGATAACCCTAATTTCATTAGAATTCCCTGATTCACCCGTAGGCGCCATCGCGGAGATCACATAATAATAAGTAATTTCATTGGTTACCTCTGTATCAATATATGATGTCTCTGTAATAGCACTGGCTATGGTATCGTAAGGCCCCCCACTCGTAAGGCTTCTCTTAATATTGTAAGAAGTCGCACCTTCAAGAATAGGCCATTTCAGCTGAGCTGCTTCGTTCCCCGGGAGACCTGTCAAACCAAGTGGCGTTTCGATCGGTTCAACATACACTTTAAGATTATCTAAATAATAATGGCCTGATCCTCCACCCGGCGTCTTGGACAAAATACGACCAATACCATAGCTGGCAAAATTCGTAGTTGTAAACGGAAAAGCGCCAGCAAGCTGATCATCGATGTATACCTCTACTTTATCATTTTTCACATCGACCTTTAGCTTAAGGTTATACCACTGATTCAATGAATAGGAATTCATCAGTTGATGATACTGGCTGCTCCCTCTGCTCATAGTTAATGTAAACTTGTTCGAGGCCTCAGGAAGCGTTGGCTTTCTGCTCTCGATAGAGAACGCCGTTTTGGTACCGTCTGTACTCTGGGCTTGAAGGAATACTGAGGTTCCCGATTCTGACGCAAACATAAAGTCAGTATCAATGACTAACGCACCCGTAATGGGCACGAATTTACGGATAAACTGCACATTACCGTTTGCTGCATCATACACATCCAGTACTTTGGCTGAAGTATTCCCCTTACTGCCGGATGGTGTGGCAGATACGATAACCTTTTGCGCTTCAGTCTGTGGTTTCGGAGTGACCTCATAATATTCAGGAGTCACACCCACGTCGACCTGCTCATAGTCCTCATCTACGTAATAAATATTCCCAGCCTCGCCGTTAGGCTCAGCGCTAGCCTCCATGGAATCGAAGCTTTCTCCAAGCTCATTCACCGCACTAACTACGTAATAATAGGTTTTCCCTGGGCTCAATCCAGAATCCTTATACTGGCTATCTAGGACATCTGTGCTGATCGTCTTGTAGGGACCACCTGAAACCTCACTACGTTTAACACTATACGATTGAGCAGTTTCTACCGTCTCCCAGTCCAGCTTCACCTTCTCCTCGCCTGCTGTTGCCGTAAGTCCACGAGGAACACTCGGAAACTTATCCCCAAGCGAATTTAGCTCCACACCACTGAAGACAGAAGTATTATATCTGTTAACCTTGTTGTCTACTTTTGCTGCATCGGCTCCAAGACCAAAATAAACCGTGTCACTAAGACCAAGACTTACTGTACCGACCTTACTCCAAGTCAACTTATCTGGTGATATTAGGCCCGTCACTTCATTACCAAGACGAACCAATTTAACCCAATAAGGCGTATTGATGAAGCTTTCTGGCTCGGTTTTTATTACCTTGGCCCCTTCAGTAGAACGTGTAATTAGAACGCCTTTCTTGCCATATTTAACATAAGGGATCGCCAGCAAAGCCATCTTGGCATTATCCTTGAGGCCATCACGAATCATGACTCCTGCTTTAGCATAATCATCAGTCGGTGTCACGGAATCAATTTTAGCGATAATTTCTCCGTTGCCTTTCAGGGTTTGATAAGCAAAGTGAAAGTTATCAACCGCGCTTTCGCTTTCCGAAGTAGCTCCGATAAGTCCAGCCGACTTGAGCGTGATTTTGCCACTCTCCGGATGAAGTGTGGTCTGTCCGGCAATCCCTGGATGGCCAATATCCACTGACGTCCACGGGAGCGTAGGGCCTATTGTATTAACATGAATAGCCACGTTATCCGATTGTGTCTTAAGACCCTTATGGTCTATGGCCTGAACAACGAGGTAATGGGTCCCGTCTTGAACATTGTTCCAATCGAAACTGTAAGGTGCAGTGAGATCTTCCCCTAGCTTCACACCATTTACAATAAACTCCACTTTAGCAATTCCATCGCTATCACTCGCAGAAGCAGTTACGTTCACCTTACTACCTGACTCAAAAATTTGATTATTCGCAGGATAATTGATAGCGGTTACAGGATTATCTATGTGCTCCCCCTCTGCTTCACCTTGAATAATTAGATCATTCAAATATACTTCCAGATTGGTGTAACCTTCCATAGAAAGCGTCGTTCCATTGCGATCTTCAGGATCGGAAGGAGACAGACCTTTCGCCAGCTCCCATGCGTCATCCATTCCATCATGATCACTATCCACCACGCTTGATGCTGTCTCTGGATAATCGGGATACCCGCCAATTTCAATAGGAGAATTAATATGCTGCCCGGTACGGTTCTTCACATCATTAATGACTCGTGCATCATAGGCATCTCGTCTAGGCAGAGTGGCTCCCGCATCAGCCAGTACATTTACGTAAGCCTCCTCCGCTGACACCGCTTTATACGGATTAGGCATCGTTGCAGGCTCTGCAAGCTTAGAGATATTGGAGAACTTCTGCACACCCTTCCAATTGTCCGCAGTAACTTCCGGACTCCCCTCCATTATGTTCCCATCAATAAACAATCTGGTTTCTGGAGCCACTTCCCCGAACAATTGTTTATTCACACTGCTGTAGGTGTTTGGTCCATTTTTATAGTAATTATTAGTAATGTTATATCGATAATCCTCTGCTCCGCCACCATAAGTCGAGGCGAATCCCCAGTTATAAATAACGTTATTGGTCATCTCCGTCAGATCAATCAGCTTGGTGATCGTAGGTAATCGAGGGTTACGACTCGTACTATGAGCGATTAAATTATGGAAATAGCTGGCATTTTTACCGCCCCAAATCCCCCCGTAACCATGGCGACCTTTTTGATGGCTAGTCATCAGCATACTTTCAGCAGATATCGACCATTGCACAGTAGTATTCTCGTTATCGTACAGACTGACCACTTCATCCACGGACCAGCTGAATGAGCTATGGTCAATAATAATATCCTTATGGTATCGTGATCCAAAGGCATCATCTTCACTAGCTACCCGGTCTCCTAGCCGGAAACGCATATACCGCATAATAATATTGTCCGCCTCAACAGATGTTGTGTAGTCGGTAACTGTGATCCCGTCACCTGGAGCCGTTTGCCCGGCAATCGTCAGATTGGAGCCGGTAATCTTGAGGGATTCCTTCAGATGGATGGTCCCTCCCACACGGAAGACAATAGTCCGATTGCTTTGGCTTACCGCATCGCGGAAAGAACCTGGAATGGGTGTTTCCTTGAGACCGTAATCAGCCAGCGTCGTCACTTCATACACAGATTGAGCTCTTCCACCGGTTACATATTTCCCGCCACCTTCCGCGCCGGGAAAGGCAGGAAGCGCTTCCAAATATGCAGCTTCAACACCCCCAAACGGTATACTTGTTGCGAGAAGACCTGCGACCAGCGCCCCAGAAAACCATTTCCTCTTCATACAAGACCTCCTACTATCTATTGGAATAGGAAAAGGGCCTGATCCATTTGAAGCAGAACCCCTTCCTTAGTGAAGCCGTGTTTATTCCTTGCCCTGATAACGGAAATGAGCAAAATCAGCACTGCTGCCACCAGACTGCTGCATATCATGCGCTGCAATCCCAACAAAATTTCCAGTGAAACCACCCGATAAGAAGCTGATATTGTATGGATTGCCAAACAGCTTCCACTCCGTATCCTCACTGGTTTGATACATAAATTGACCCGTTACTTCCTTCACCTCAACTGCGATTCGAAGTGCTTCTCCCGCTTTCAGTCCAATCCTTACAGGTTCCGCAGTGAACTCATCCCTCTCACAACGCATTAACCGCAAGACCTTTCCAAGCCCTTCTTCATGACTGATGTACGCATACAGATAGTTATCTTCATTTAAGTATAGGAGCAGCCCCGCCATCTGAAGATAGCTAGACGGTTCATATTCAAGCGCTGTTTCTGCACGGAAACTCTTATCGGTCTGACGAATAGCCAGAATATGATGCTCAAATAGACTTTGTACCGATTCCCCAGCCCTGATCCTTAGCCATCCCGGTCTTTCAGCTAGAGAACACCAGCTTTCATTCCCAGGAATTCGTAATGTATTCCAGTTTTTTTTCAGCTCTGGACCGTTAAAGTCATCTTCAAACGCAAGTATCTGCGCTTGTTTGCGTGCTTGCGTCCCTTTAGGTGCAGGCACCTCTAGTAGCGGTGTATTTCCGCCAGAGGTTAGTCTTAGCCAGCCGTCCTCATTCCAATACACCTGCTGAATAGCTGTCTCTCTCCCCAGAATGGCGAACTGACCTTCCAGTGGACGGGTGCACAAATGAGCCATGTACCACTCCCCATCAGGTGTCTCAACTAGACTTCCATGGCCTGCACATTGAAGCGGAAGTTCAGGATTATTCCGAGAGGTTAACATCGGATTGAGCGGATCGACCTCATACGGTCCGAGTAGCGCTTTAGATCGCGCCACGGTTACCGCGTGCCCTGATCCGGTGCCCCCTTCCGCCGTAATTAAATAGTAATAGCCTTCCCGCTTGTAAATATGTGGTGCTTCTGTCTTCTTGAGCGATGTACAATCAAAGATCTTAACGGACTCTCCCCTTAATTGACGCTGCTCAGGATCGTATTCCTGAATCACAATACCGCAAGACTTATTGCCTTCTGTGATGCGGTAATCCCACAGCTCATTCAGCAGCCATTTTCGCCCATCCTCATCATGATACAGAGAAGGATCAAACCCGCTGCTGTTCAGATAAACCGGCTCAGACCATGGACCCTCGATTGACTTCGCAGTCATCAGAAAGTTGTGGCAATCTTTAAAGGGCCTTTTGGTACTTTTCACGTCGGTATAGATCAGATAGAACAAGCCGTCATTATAACTAAGCTGTGGTGCCCAAATACTACAGTTGTTTGGATTGCCACGCAGATTTACCTGATGGGTTAGAACATCTGTACAATGCTCCCATTCCACCAAATCAGTTGATTGATACACACGCACACCAGGCAACCAGCCAAACGAGGAGACGACGATATAATAAGTTTCCCCTGCTCTTACGATACATGGATCTGGATTAAACCCTCTTAATACCGGATTGCGGATAACTGCGGTTTGAATATTGTCTGTAATCATTGTTGTGCTCCTTCCGAATTCCAAAAATTATTTCCTTTGAAAACTACATTCGTACTTGGCATCTCGTCTTCCGCTTCATAATATTGCACCCATTCCACTCGCTGACGCTTCAAGCTGTTGGCATTCCGGATCCCGTGTTCTCGATAGCGGGCCGTTCTACGATTCGCTTCATTTCCCCAGTCGTTCCATCTCTCAGGATGAATATGAATTCCCATCAGACAGTTCACATACTCGGCAGCGGCATGCTCCCGCCATGGTCGCCCTAAATAGACATTCACTACATCGTCTGCTGCCGTCAATACACATTCGTTAAAAATATACCCGTACTCGGATTCTTTAGGTGTGGAAGCTGCGGTAATATAGCCGAGCTCGCCGTTTGAACGGCTCAGACTATGCAACTCACAATGCTCAAACCACGCCGTCGCACCACCAAAAATATAATCCACGGTCCCTTCTATTCGGCAGTGCTGGTACATCTGACGGTAATGGACATGATGTTCTCTCAAGGGAACGCCGCCAAAACCTCCACCCTTCTTCGAAGCAGACGGTAACGGCCCCGTAAACAGTGTGTCCTGATGCCCTTTAAAGGTGCAGTAACGAAAAACCGCTTCATCACAGTGAGCATATAGGGCAATAGCCTGCCCGACTGTATCTCCCTGTCCAGCCGTATTCGAAATGATCAGATTCTCCAGTGTCAGCCTACGCCCGCCCAGAAATAAGGTCGGGGTTGCGAACGTGCCAATTTCCTCTCCGTATTCATCCCTCTCCTTGGCATAACGGTTCATCCGAATCTCAACCGCCCCTATTCCAATAAGGGTTAGGTCCGAACGGTAAATTCGCACCTCTTCTTCATAGAGGCCTGACAAGATATATAAGGTTTCAGGCTGCATTGGAAACTGCTCTTCAAGAGCATCAACAGCCTCTTGAAGGGTATGATAATCGCAAAAATCTTCTTTCCCCACCAGCAAAGAGCATCCCTCTCATCCTATAAATGCTTGGTCACAAACGATTTCCAAGCTAACCGCATTTCCAGGGTTTCCATATGTCCGCTACCGGATATCATTGGTTTCCAGTTCTCTGGACTCCCTGCCATTCGGTACTTCTCATGCAGGCCTGAGGCTAAAAGCTCTACCCCTTCGAGCGGACACATCCGGTCATTGCGACCCGTCAGACTCATACGAGGACGAGGGGCAATTCTCGACTGAATATCAAGTGTGGTATAATGCTTCAGCAGTCCTGGAACATAAGAATAGAACCCATGATGGTCCAGTCCTCTTTTGGCGATTAGGGTATGAGCATCTACCTGTCCGCATATATCAACGGTTACCTTAATTCGTTCTTCCAGCGCAGCCAGCCACCAAGACATCAGCCCACCCATAGACATTCCAATCGTCGCCACCCGTGAGGCGTTTATATCAGGCCGTTCAGACATATAGTCAAGCAGACGTCGGCAGTCATGCAGCATCATTCCCCATAAGACCTGACCCTGCCAGAGCATTTCCTTCACTAGCTCACTTTCAGTTTTGCCCCGCCGTTCACCAAAGCACCACACATCGATGCAGCAAGCAGCATATCCCATACCCGTAAGCGTCTTTGCAAAAGAAGGCTGCTGCAGATAAGGGCTGCTGCAAATGAATTCATTCCGTCCATTCTCATAATTCCCTCCATGGGAATGGTTGAAGATAACGAGTGGAAAAGGACCCTGCTGTTCAAGCGGAAGTGCAACATATGCCGGAACCTTCTCTATACCATTCAAATCCAGCAAAAGCGTCTCTAGCCGATAGCCGTCCCTTTCCTCTACACATAACAGCTGCACAGAAATCGGCCTGTTCTCTGGAAGATCGCCAAGCAGAGCTGTAAGTTTATCCTGTTCTAGCATCAGTCTTCCCGCCCGCTCAAATCTTCCTGTGAAGGAGCGACGGTCACCTGTTGGACTAACTCCTCCACCTTACGAGTGTTTTTAGACTGGCAGCCGCTAATGTCAATCGCCTCTCCATTTTCAATATAAAAAGCAGGTCCCTCATGATTTTCAATCGTTACTTGGCGGAAGCGGATGTCTTTTACGTTGCCAAGATAGAACCCGCGATTACTCATATCCTGAATCCCAGACATCATTGCCGGACGACCAGGAATCGCGTCTTCTGCCATCGATATATCAATATCTGAGAAGGTAATCTCCGAAATATACTGCTCTGCTAGACCGTATAGAAAACCAGCAGCAGCATGAACGTTCCGCGCAGTAATGTTGGCAAAGTGAATACGTCTGAAGCAAGGTGTTTCCTCGGTAATCGGATAAGGATTTTTGTCCCACACATATTTGTCCTTCCCACGAGAACCACAATAATAATAAAGATTAAGGATAAACGGACAAATCACGTCATCCATCACGATATTACTAACACGGATATCTTCGACAACACCTCCGCGTCCACGTCTAGATTTCAGCCGAATACCGCGATCCGTCTGTTTGAATACACAGTTGCTAATAACGATATTACGGATATCCCCGCTCATTTCACTTCCCAATACAACCCCGCCATGTCCATGGATCATCGTGCAGTTCGTAATCGTAATATTTTCGCAGGCGATTCGCTCCTTCGTTTCCTCTGTTCCCGCTTTAATGGCAATGCAGTCATCACCTACATCAATATTGCAGTTGCTGATCCGGACATTCACGCAGGATTCTGGGTCAATGCCATCCGTATTGGGCGAATCCGCCGGGTTAAAAATCGACAGATTATCTATCGTAACATCTTGGCAACAGATAGGATTCACAGTCCAGCTAGGGGAGTTCACAAGTGTCAGATCTCTAAGTGTGACTCTACGGCAGTTATCGAAGCTGATAAGCTTCGGGCGAGGAAAGATCAGCGACTCGGGGGAATTACGTATCTTATCCCACCAAGATGCTCCCCCTCCATCCAGCTTGCCTGCACCCGTAACCGATACGTTTTCTAGATTGATCCCAAAAATACAAGAAGCATGAACTTTCTGCTTTACTCCCTCCCAGCGAGACTCCATCACGGGATAATCGTTCGGATCAAAGCTGAATTGAAGTACGGCTCCATGGCTAAGCTGTAGCTCAATGTTGCTCTTCATAAAGATTGCACCGGTATGATAAGTACCAGAAGGAACATAAACTATTCCTCCTCCAGCTTCGCTTGCTGCCTGAATCGCGCTAGCAATAGCTTCCGTCGAAGACTCCGTACTATTAGAGTGTGCTCCATAATGTACTATATTGTAGAAAGTCATAAGCTTCACTCGCTCCCTTTCATCACGGCAGGACGCTGCAAATATTCGTACTCACCACAAGCCAGAAGAAATGCGCCAAGCCCTTTTTGATCATTGGTAATGATAGGTTCACTGATGTAGTAGGCATACGTACCATCTCTTCGATCATCTCCTCCAAGTCCTGCGACTTGGCAATTCTTGTTCAAGTTGACCCAGCCATGCCTCGTTTCCATTACAAATTCCGTCAGAAGACCCTGATAGGCATGGTCAAGCATTTCGAACCAGCTGGCATTCAGTACACCGAGCCGTATGCCCTTAGCCAAAGCATAGGTAATCATGCTAGAAGCTGAAGCCTCCAGATAATTGCCCTTACGATCGCCCATGTTTACTACCTGGTACCAAACTCCGGAATCAGCATCCTGAACCTTACGAAGGGATGTCAACGTATCGGTAAGAATACGCACTAACTCATCGTAATCCGCATGTTCCGCAGGGAGTAAAGCAAGTGCATCCACCAGCGCCATGACATACCAGCCTAACGAGCGCCCCCAGAAATTGGGAGACAATCCCGTTTCGGGATCGCACCATGGCTGTACCCGCTTTTCATCCCAGGCGTGGAACATAAGACCTGTCTCTGCATCCTTGGTATGACGCTCACACAGAATAAATTGCCGGGTCACATCATCCAGACCCTTTCCGCTTTCATATTCTAGTAAATACTCCAGATAGAAGGGCGCGCCCATGTACAAGCCGTCTAGCCAAATCTGATACGGATATATATTCTTATGCCAAAACGCACCTTCCGAGGTTCGAGGATGCGTTGTTATCTGCTTCCTTAACAAATCTGCAGCCTTTTTATATTTCTCCTGCCCCGTTTCTTTATGGAGAAGAAACAGTAGCTTTCCGTTATTTAGATGATCAATGTTGTGTTCACCCAAGTGGTAACCCTTCACTGAGCCATCCTCTTCTATAAAATAATCCATATTATCTTTGATATATTGATAATATTTAGGCTCTCCCGTCTGTCTCCATAGTAGCTCAAAGCCCTTCAAAATGACGCCATAATCATATGACCACTTTCCATGATATCCTTTATCGTTATATAGTCTTGGTGTTCGTTCCATGATTGAATCAGCCATACGGATACCCCAGCTGGTACTTCTAACTGCAATGTTGTCGGCCATTTCTTCCTCCTGTTTGAATAAATATGGTCCTAAACGTTTCACTTTCGTTTAGGACCCATTCACTATTTTCTTATCCTGTCGTCTGTATTAATTAAGGGTTTACCCTTTATAAGCAGCCTCATATTCAGAAATCACCTTACTGCCTCCGGATTTCTTCCACTTCTCAATCTCAGCCTTATACTCCTCCACATTAATTTTGCCAAGAATATATTTATAAGTAGCATCTGTCACAATCTTCTGCAGTTCAGAACCTTGGGTTGAGAACGTCTCCGACTCCAGCGAGTAAGCAGGATTCAGTACAGCATAATCGGCATTCTCCTTGATCAGCTTCTCGGCTTCTACTTTGAGCGGATCAGCATCATGAATAGTGAATCCCAACTCTAAGGGACGGGAGCCTGCAAATGGCTGAACCTCCTGTTTCCACAGATTTGTATCTTTAATGGTAACGGCCTGATCCGCATCGATGGTGTAATGAACATCCTGAATTCCATAGGTCATCAAAGCGTAGACCTCTTCATTCATGAGATCATTAATAAATTTCAATATCCGTCTAAGCTCATTTTCATCCTTGACCTCGGATTTTGGGAAAGACAGCAGTCCACCGATTCCGTTGTTAGCGGACCAAATTGCACGATCTGCTTCATTGCCTGTGGAGGTGATATTGTTAACCATGACCAAATCCATATTATCCTGAATGCCTTTAGCCAAATTCAACAGGTTCTTGCTATCAAACAGAGCTCCAACATAAATTCCGGCCTTCCCCTGTGCAAAATTCTGCTGCTGATCTGTTTTAGCTGTCACAGCGAAATCCTGATTAATATAGCCGCCATCATAGAGTGCTTTCATATAATCCATGGTTTTAATATAGGAATCTGTGTCAAATTCAGGTGTCATTTTCCCTGTGTCGTCTACACTCCATATATTTGGTGTTCCAAAGTAGGAACCCAAGGTCTTGAAGGCTCCATAAATAAGATCGCTACGATCCATAAACCCTGTAGTGTCCTTCTTGCCATTTCCGTCAGGATCCTTCTCGGTAAACGCTTTCGCAATTTCCATCAATTCATCGGTTGTTTTTGGCACCTGCAATCCCAGCTTATCCAGCCAATCCTTACGAATGACCACACCATTTCTCGCCAACGGCTTTTGGAAGGGAACCCCATACAATTTACCGCCAATGGAGGCCGAGGTACGTGTGTCTTGTGAAATCTTTGCCAGATTCGGGAACTCATCCAGATAAGGACTTACTTCCCAGAACATCCCCGCCTTTAAAGCGTTACGTACCGAGGAATTATCAAGGATAGTCAGGGTAACGATATCCGCCAAGGAATTGGAGGCTAGCGATGTATTAATCCGTTCTTCTTTGGAAGCATCGGGTATCCATGAGAATTCAATCTCTGTATTCGTAGCTTCTTCTATTTTGTCCAGAACAGTATTTGTAGGTGGAGTCGGAGTCTGCAGGATGTTCAGCCAGCTAATCTTTGCTTTAGACTCTAAAACATCAGCTGGTGTCGCTGTCGTCTTAGCCGCTGAATTCGTTCCCCCATTTGAAGAATTTGACTCCTTCGCGTTATTGCCTCCTCCGCATGCAGTGAGTAACAGCCCGCTACACAGCATTAAGGCTACAAGTTTCTTGTAATTGCGATTCATCAACATTACCCCTTTTTTAAATGTATTTGTTGTTTTATCTTCCACCTCTGCCTAAAAGACAGAAGCATGAATTAGAGTCCTGAACAAGTTAGTAAACACCATCTTCTCCGATTTTCTTAGCCAACTTGTTCGACAGAATCACGAGAACCAAGCCAACCACACCTTTAAATAAACCTACGGTGGTACTGAAACTCAACTGGCCGTTCTTTAGGCCCGCGGTATAAATGTAGGTATCAAAAATCTCTCCAACCTCGCGGTTCAATGAATTAATCAGTAAGTACATATGTTCAAAGCCTAGATCCAGCGTATGACCAATCTTCAAAATAAGTAAGGTGATAATAATGGGTCGAATCGCTGGCAAGGTGATATGCCATGTTTTGCGCAATCTGCTTGCTCCATCCATTTCAGCTGCTTCATATAACTGGGTATCTACTACAGTAATGGCTGCCAGATAAATAATCGTCGACCAGCCAATCTCTTTCCAGATGATCTGTCCAATGTACACAGTACGCAGCCACTCTGGAGAAGTCAGGAAGCTGATTTTTTGCATCCCGAGCGCGGCCATCATTTCATTCAGCACCCCTCCATCCACGTTCATAAATACATAGGAAATGGAGACGATGATCACCCATGACATGAAATGGGGGATATAAATAATCGTTTGAATGGTGTTTTTGAACAGCTTGTGCTGAACCTCATTGAGCATCAACGCCAGTATAATCGGGAGCGGAAAAAAGATAACAATGTTTAAGGCAAATAAGATTAACGTATTACTCAATAGCATAAAGAAGGTTGGTTCGGTAAACAATCGGACGAAATGCTTAAGCCCAACCCAGGGGCTATCTGCTATGCCCAGAAACGGCTGATAATCCTGAAAGGCAATAATAAGACCGCCCATAGGCAGGTACTTAAAAATAACAAAATATAGAAACCCCGGCAGTATCATCAGATACAATAATTTGTTTCTTTTTAAACTCAGCCAGCTATGCCCTGTTCGCTTTTTCCTCACTGGTTTGACTTTCATGTTCAGCATGGTGACGTTTGCCTCTTTCACCTGATCGGCCTCCTTGATCGCGTTTCCTTACGATTCTCAGATTACGATCATTCGTCTATTACGTATATAATCTTCAGATACTGATACTACGAAATCCGCGTGGTTATAAGCTTTTTCGTTCCTCCACCTCTTATAGTGATTACTACAATACATAAGGATCATCTGCAATTCCGCACGCTTTTCATGCCCAGAACAAAGCCCAAGCTAATGATTATATACGGAATAACAGACCCCTGATAAAGTTTCATTGAAACGATTACAAGGAGGATAACTGCATGACGCAACCATCTTTTAAAAAATTAACTTTGGGCAGCCGGCTGTTTACAATTGTAAATACCACACTACTTTCGCTCATTGCCCTCATCTGTCTTTTACCCTTTGTCAATGTGTTTGCCAGCTCTTTTGCTTCAACGCAGGAAGTGGTAGAGAAGAGGTTTATCCTGTTCCCAACAACCTTCTCTCTGGATGCTTACCGTTATATACTGTCAACGCCCACGATTTTTAAAGGGTTAGGTGTATCCATCGGTGTAACCTTAGCAGGGACTGTTGTAAGTATGATTCTTACTGCTTTAATGGCCTATGGGTTATCTAGAAAGTATCTATATGGAAGAGATTTTATCAATTTTGTAGTCGTGTTCTCCATGCTGTTCAGCGGGGGGATGATTCCCACTTTTCTCGTGGTCAAATATTTCGGGCTCATCGACTCCTACTGGTCCATGATTATGCCGGTTGCGATCAATGCCTTTAACCTGATCATTATGCGCAACTTCTTTCAGGCTCTGCCGGAAGGACTCGAGGAATCCGCCAAGATTGACGGATCCAATGATTTTGGTGTTCTGTTCAAAATCATGCTTCCACTAGCGCTGCCCTCTATCGCGACGCTCTCCCTATTCTACGGGGTAGCTTACTGGAACACTTATATGAGTGCAGTTTTATATATGACAGATTCTACGAAATGGCCAATTCAAGTGCTTCTGCGTCAGATCGTAATCGTCTCTAGTGGTATGCAGGGTGATAATGCTTCGGTCGATATTCTCCCGCCTGCACAAACTATCAAAATGGCGGTAATCGTAGTCGCTACCGTTCCAATGTTGATTGCTTATCCTTTTGTACAGAAGCATTTCACAAAAGGAGCTTTGCTCGGTTCTGTTAAAGGCTAAGCTTCCATAAGATGCGAAACAGCCAGCTCCCATAATCTGGAGGCTGGCTGTTTTTGTGATTTAATCAATTACTTGTCCTGTTTCAGGTTGCGGTAAGCGCCAGGGGTTACATGTTCTTTTTTACGGAAGGATCGAATAAAGTTCTGAGAATTATGGTATTGCAATCGTTCGGCGATCTCTTTAATGGTCATATCGGTCTCCACCAGCCACTTTTTAGCCATTTCTAATCGATAGTTCATCACGTACTCGCTAAACGTCATGCCGTATTCCTTTTTGAAAATACTGCTTAAATAGTTAGGACTATAATGAAGGCGATCTCCGATTAATTCCAGGGACAGATCCTGATCGAACTCAGAACGGACAATCACTGCAATTTTATCAGACAAGAGGCGGAACTGACGGTCGGTCTTCTCCTTTACGCTTGAGACCATCGGATGGATAACTTCCTTCACCAGGATACGTTCAATTTCTTCCGGGTTACGGATGTCTAATAATCGGTGGTACAACGTATAATTATCCTCCGTCAACAGAACCTCAACACCTAGCAGCTGCTCTAGCTGTATCAGATTGTTTACGAAACGAATTAATGTGACTTCGAAATTCAGAGGATTCTTGCTATGCTTCATCATTTCTCCCAGCAGTGGGTACAGAGAACGTGAGACTTGTTCTTCATCCCCAATCCGAATCGCATCAAATAGCTGTGACTCTAACTCAGACGGATAATAAAGGAGAACAGGGCCTGAGATCACTCTCGATATATCCTCGTAGAAAATAATTGACTCTTTCCCCAGATTTAACCGATGATGTAGCGCCTGCTTACTCATCTCACAAGCTTCCTTGCTTAATAATAAATCATCGTAGAAATTGCTAATTCCGACGCTGACAGATAGTTTTAAGACCTCTCTAGCTGTTCGAATTATCGTCTTAGCATATTCTAATACTTGCCTCCTGTTCTCCTGTTCATTCGTTCCCTCAAAGATCAAAATGGTCGCTTGCGTGCGGTCGTTTAACAGAATAGGGATCATCCGATCCTCCTGCGGAATCCTTTCTTCTACCAGCTTGTTAACCGCAACAAGTAAAAGATCTTTATCAATCGCCTGACGTTCACCATAGTTATCCAGTTGAATCAATAAGGTGGCGTACACAGAATCCTCTGACAGCTTATGACCGAAGCGTTGCATACCCTGCTTGAGCTCCTCAGGCGATATCCGGTTACGGAATAAATTGAGAATAAACTGGGTTTCCAGCTGAGGCATTTCAGATTCAATGAGACCCTCAAGACTTTCCTTCTCCGATAAAATCGTATCGATAGAGCTGATAATCCAATCCACCTCATTTTTAGGCTCCAGCTGAGAGTTGACTGGCAAAATACGTTGAATCTGCCGGAAGGGCTTGGTGAAATACAATGAGATCACGTAAGCGATGATCACGATCAACAGTGTGATTAGTAGTACCATCATTACAATCCCGTATCTTGTTGTCTTTAAGGCATCGGAGATTTCACGTTGATCCAACAAGGTTACATAAACCCAATTATTGTAGGGAGATTTAGCGTAAATCGCCTTCATCGATTGGTGGTCGGCCCTCTCCAGAGCAATCGCTCCATTAGTACCTCCGCTGCCAGCAACATACGTGATATGTCCTAATTGCCTACTTGATAGTAAGGATTTCCCCGTTTCGGACTCATATAAAAGCTCTCCCTCCCGGTTAAGAATATATACCGGGGTGTTTCCTTCCGTTTGAAGCGTGTTATGTAAGGTTTGAAGTGAGATATCAGATAAGGCAATCGCCTGTTTGGTTTGTGAAAATACTGGCAAGGTATTTACAAACCGGATGCCTTTATCCGTCTTAATCCAGAATAATCCCCGGCTTCGATTATCGATATAGCTCTCATACAGAGTATTACGTTCTTCTTTCGATAAATGCGAGAGCTTACCATTGGAGATTTGCCAATTCTGCTCCAGACTAATTAAAGAATAGTCTACGAAATCCATTCCCATCGTAGCAATATAATTAAGCTGAGAGTTAATATCCCGGTACGCCTCAAAATCCTGCTCCGTAATTGGATTCTGAACGACTTCCCTAAAAGAACTAGTCGTACTGTAAGTATTAAAAGCGTATTCGATTGTTTGAATTTTCTGTTCTAAGGTGTTTTTAATTTGTGTAATTAAACTCTGCTTGCCGTCTGCCACTCTTTCAATCACTGAATTTATAGTCGTTAGATAAATATAGCTGCCGAAGCTAATGACTAGGCCAATACCCAGCACCAGAATAGGTACAAAAATCTTATAGAATATTCTGCCTCTTTTCATCGGTAGACTCCTTAAGAATGTAATTATTTTCAATTATAGCGCTTTCATTAGGCCAAACCAAATGTTTTTAATGCGATTATTAGTACCCTATATATTTCAGAGGATAATGTAACAATGAAAACGGTAAAAATCGCTTCATCAAGTCCTCTTGAAACTCAAGAAAATTATGTACATAAAAGAAAAGCCTGACCATGAATGGCCAGGCTAAAAATCCGTACTTCACGCGGTGAAGCTAAATTTCAAACTCTTCTGTTGAATTTGAAAGACCACCATTCTGTACACCACTATTATTGGCTACAGCAAGAACATACACCTTATATTTGACACCTTTAACAATTGAATCTCCATTAACATCCCTTGTCGCAGTGAATGTTGAACGATTCGTCCCGTTAGGGATTACCGACGAATAATAAGAGGAATTCACCGCAAGAGCATCCGCCGTACCAAACCCTTGTTTAGACGGAACCACCAATACTCGGTATTCCGAAATATTGCTCTCATTGGTGGATTTGTCGAAACTGATCAGGATTCTACCGCTACCTATTTCTTCTTTATACGTCACATTGGTTACAGAGACCACTGGAGTCTTGTTTGCCAACAAAGTAATCGTCGAAGACTCCAAGGACAATGCATTGGAACCTGAATAATTATTACTACCCACAGTTAACACATACACTTTATAACTCACTCCAGCCTTTATCACGTCACCACGAACATCTCTGGCGGAGGAATCTAATATTTGACTGGTGCTGTTGCCTGAAGTATTTACCGTTGTATAGTTAGAACTGGATACATTATTCGCATCGGACAGGCTAAAGCTGCTGTAATAAAACGTTGGTACCACCATAATTCGGTATTGGTTAATGTACGTTTCATCTGTGGCGTGATTAAAGCTCACTTTCAAATCTCGGCCATCACCATAGTCATTATCATCGCTAACATTTAAGTTTGTAACAGCCTTCAAGCTGGTATTATTAAACAGTGTAACTATAGATGAAGCGGAAGATAGCTCATTAGAATCCCTATAATTTCCATTTACAACAGATAATACATACACTCTATAGCTACTTCCACTCTTTATCAGATCACCGAGAACATCTCTAGTTGACGAATACAAGACCTGATTGGTAGAAGACCCACTTGTACTAACAGCTGTATAGTTGCCACTTACTACATTATTAGCTGCGTATAAATCAAAACTGCCATAATATGACGTCGGAACTACCATAATTCGGTACTGACTGATATAGGTTTCGTCCGAAGCATGATTAAATGACACTCTCAAATCTCGGCCATCTCCATAATCATAAACGTCGCTGACACTGAGGTTATAAACTGTACTCACACTGGAATCATAAATTAATGTAATTACCGATGAAGCATTCGAAAGAACATTCCCTCCTGAATTACTTCCGCTTCCAATAGATAAGATATATACCTTATAGCTGACTCCATTCTTTATCAAAGCTCCACGTACATCTCTGGCTGAAGAGCTCAATGTTAGGCTGGTGGAAGTACCATTTGTACTAACCGCTGTATAGTTGGCAATTGAGACATTATTTGCTTCAGCTAAACTGAAGCTACTGTAATATGACGTTGGAACGACCATGATCCGGTACTGGCTAATATTGGTTTCGTCCGTCGCATGAGTAAATGACACCCTTAAATCTCGGCCATCATTATAGTTGCTAACGTCGCTGACAGTTAAGTTAGAACCCCCTATGTTGGACAGCGTAATTGCTGAGGAAACAGAAGACAATACATTATTAGCTGCATTACTGTTATCCATCGCCATGACAAACACTCTGTAGCTGACGCCTGTTTTAACAAGAGCTCCGTCCACATCTCTGGCTCCTGAGGATAAAATTTGGGTAAGATTATTTCCCGTCTTGCTGACTAACGTGTAATTAGCACTGGTCACATTATTTGCTGCAGCTAAATTAAAATTCGAATAATTAGTAGCTTTGACAACAAATATCCGATAAGAACTTACCTTCGACTCATCTGACAGCTTATTGAAGCTGACCGATAAATCTCTTCCATCCCCATAATCGCTTATATCATTCACTTGTACATTATTTATTGCCGCTACAGTCTTATTCACTAGTGTCATAGTGGAGGATCCACTAGAAAGTGTACTGGCATTACTTCCTTTGCCAACCGTCAAGACATAAGCCACATACGCTTGATTACTCTTAATTGAATCACCATCAACAGTCCTCGAAGCAGAAGTCAATTTAATCGAAGGATTAGTACCTGTTGGTAATACAGTAGAATAATTGTAAGAGGTTATCGTTTGTGCGGACGACAAGTTGAGAATATTCCCTGATTTCACAATCAAAACACGGTACTGATCCACTAGTGACTCATTTGCCGCTCGAGTGAAGCTAACCTGAAGATCACGACCATCACCGAAATCACTCACATCCTGCGCTACTACGTTGGATACTGGGCCTGCATTTCCAACGTTAGAGGCTGAAGTCGTTATAGTTACAACTTGCGTCTTGGGGTTCCATCCCACTTCATGGCCCAGTGCTTCACTGACGAACCTTGTTGGGACCATCGTTCTCCCCTTCAGATTCAAACCAGGCACGTCTAGCGTTACAGCCTTATTGTTAATAGTGGCGGTCTTTGAGCCAATCTTTAACATAATCGTTGTATCATCTTTCGTTGCGGTTACAGTTTGTGCTTTTTGATCCCACTTGATGGTGGCATTAAAAGCTTCAAAGATAGCCCGCAACGGCACCATCGTCCGCCCCTTCACCATCACTGGTGCTTGATCTGTAGACAATCGAACCCCGTCAATAATAATACTGATCGGAGTAGCAGCCTTTACAGAGGATTGAAACATCATCGGAAAGACTACTAAAACTACTAAAATTGAAATCCATAACTTCTTCACAGACTCACCCTCCTGGAATGACGAATACATTTTTTACCTACTCCTTTGACGCTTCTAACTATATAAAAGTTTCATGATTTACTGGTTACAATATTTTAATCTAGACTCAGCTCCATTAATCGATCACAAACCCTCTTGGAAAAAGAAAAAGGAGAGCGCGGAATGCGCTCTCCCATCGATTATTCGTTCGTATTTTTCACAATATTCTTCTTCGGAATTCCGTCCAATCCATACTCCCAATCATACGCATCAAAGATTTTCCTAGCGACAGGTGCGGCGCTATTTGATCCGAACCCACCCTCAGGAATGACTACAGCCACAGCAAGTTTTGGATTGTCACGTGGTGCAAAGGCTATAAACACTCCGTTATCCCGGTTAACTTTTTTACTATCCGTTTGTTGTGAAGTCCCTGTTTTGCGGGCAAAATCATAAGGGAAATCGCCGAAGGCACTTTTAACGTCACTGTTCATCCCTTTCTTGATTTCCCGCCAATAGGATGGATCGAAATGGGTCACTTCATCAAGCACTTCCCGTTTGAACGCTTTGATAACCTTCCCATCTGAATCAGTGATTTTGCTTACCAGCTGCGGTTTAATTCGTTGCCCTTCATTGGCTAAAGTAGCCGCATATTGGGCTAACTGAAGAACTGTATAACGCCCCTGCTGTCCAAAAGAAGCATACACAAGCGCAGATTGAACAGATCCAGCTTTCGCTTCAGCCTTATAATTCAGATCGCCCAGGTATTCCCTAGGTAAACCTATACCTGTTGAAACACCAAGACCAAATTCCTTCATATAGGTGTCCCATACATCGATACCTTTAGACTTGTACTTGTCATACAATTTTTTCCCAATCATATCAACCATATATACGTTTGAGGATTTTTCAATTGCCGTGTAAGGATACAAAGAGTGGTATACATGATTCGATGAATTCCTTACAAAGGTCTCATGTCCCTCTCTACCAAATGAGGTGATTCCTTTATCTTGGTAAGTAGAAGATGTATTGATAAAGCCCTCTTTTAATCCAATCAGTACACTCAATGGTTTTATGGTCGAGCCGAGCAGCACCGTGGATTCGAAATTATGCCCCGATCTTCCTGATGAAAAGGGAGTGATCGTTCCGTTTTGATAATGTTTTTCGATTTGTTCATACTTCTCCGGTAAGATCGAACCCGTAGCCCAATCATTCGTATCATAGTCAGGCATACTCGCCATCGTAATAATATTACCTGTATCGACTTCCATGGCTACAGCGTAACCTGTTAAAGCATCAGGATGTGTTTCCCCCTGTACGGTGTGCGAGTGCAACCACTGAATCTGCTCTTTAATGGCCTCTTCGGTCTTCAGCTGAATTTTTTTATTTATCGTAGTCCAGATATTACTCCCTTTAACCGGAGGTTCAACACTGACGATTTTTTCCGCCATATTCTGCGGATCTACCGAAACTTCCTTATAACCATTCTGTCCTCGAAGCTCCTTCTGGTATTGCAGCTCCAAGCCATCAAAGCCTACTAGTTCATCCTCTTTATAGTTAAGACCAGGGTCCTGATTAGTTTTCATCGCCTGAAGTACATCCTTATAAAGATCTAAACTAGTAGAGGATTTAAAAAATTTCACATAACCAACCGCTTGTACAGCCACCGTATCGGCATCATAATGCCTAGAGCTTTCCTCTAACACCTCAAGATTGGGATATTCGTTTTTGTGCTCCAAAAAATAAGCAATTTCTTTCTTGGATAAACCTGATTTAATTCTTCGTGCCATATATCCAGATGATTTTTTAGAATATAAATCCATAACCTCAAGGATCTCTTTTGCTGTAATTTTTTTCTCATTAGGATCACCATAGGTTTCGAAGGCAGCTGCTAACTTGCTAGCCAGTGTGTTTGATTTATGATTTGCCTCGGCAGTTAATGTAGTTTTTCGGGTCGTTTTATCTGTTTTTGTGGCAGTATATTCTTTTTGCAAAGTGAGATATAAAGATTGAACGGGTGTAGAATAGGCCAATTTCTCACCTTCAGCTGCGAGGATATTCCCTCTCATTGCTGATAATGGAACTATTTTCATATCCCTATTAGCCTCGGCTTCAGTAAACTTAGATCCTTCGACAAATTGCAAGACTGCAAGACGAAGGATAATCACACAAAAAATAATAAAAGTGCTAAAGAAAAAAATATTGATTCTTAATTCACTAGAGTTATTTGTAGCTTTACTGTCGTCTTTTATACCTTTTCTGTCGAAGAGTCTCACATAATCCCGCTCCCTATTTCCAAAATTCTACAATATAGGTTCTAAGTATAAACTAGCAAACTGAAATATACAAAATTAAGAATAATAGTTAAATAATTGTTCACAATCGATAATATCCAATTAAAAAAAACAGCAATCCTCAATATGCGAGAATCGCTGTTTTTTTGTAGACGTTGGGTGGCCTGCAACTATGAATTGTCATCATTTGCTGAGGTTTAAGGACTCAAATGACGTTATTTGCAAGTTTTTAGCCTTTGGAGCTTGAATTCGACCTCCAGCGACGTTATTCCTTAGTAAGAGGGGCAAACTGAATAATTTTTATGCCAATAGCGGCTATGCAGTCATTTCCCACTTCAGATACGGAATAAAGCTGATTTAGGGGTGGCTGTGTCCGATAGCGCAACTGCGTATGTGTAAGCTCCTCATCGAATGAAACGAAGTTTAAGGCGATCTAGATCGAGGAAGCCCTAATGAATTAGGGGATGCCCCAATGACCATTGTTACGGCTTTTGGAACACCCCCTATTTTATCTTATAGTAAAATCTATACTTTTCTAACCTGAGACCGATACATCAAGAACAAGAAATACGGGGCTCCGATCAACATTATAATAAGACCCGATGGGATTTCTTTTGGTGCCATAATGGTTCTTCCCAGCGTATCCGCAATCACGAGCATTATTCCGCCAAGTAATCCTGACAGAACAATGGATCGTCTCGTGTGATGTCCAATCATCATCCGTACTGCATGCGGCGCCATGAGCCCGAGGAATCCTATGGTTCCTACACTTGCAACGGCTCCCGCTGCAAGCATCACACCGATAATCATCGTCCACAGCCGAGTTCCTCGAACGGGTAGTCCTAAACCTGTTGAACTCTCATCGCCAAATGCTAGCAAATCGAATTTACGCCCCAAATAATATGCCAATGGAACGAGTACAATCAGGAAAATAAACAAGCTATTAAATTGATTCCAGCTTCGTCCGTAAGTCGAACCCGTTAACCAAATTAAAGAGCTGCTGCTCCATAAACTGCCCTTGACGATCATAACCTGTATTCCCGCAGAGGCAATCGCTGATACCGCGATCCCAAGCAGAATCAGGACAGAAGGATTCAAGTCTCTACGCCAGGCCATAAAAAACACAAAAGCCGCTGCCAGTGCACCACCTGCAATTGCTGCAATAGGGACCGCTAATACCGTCAATGCCGGAAAAGCGATCATCACGGTTAGCGCTCCTAGTCCAGCACCCGAAGTCACACCAATAATGGACGCGTCGGCCAGCGGATTTCGGACAGCGCTTTGAATCAAGACACCACTAATGGCAAGCGCAATACCGCCTCCAGCCGCAACGAGTGTACGTGGAAGTCGTAAATTCAGCAGGACGGAATAAGATCCATCACCGCTATGGACAAGACTGCTTAGCAGATCGCTAATTGGTATTTTGGTTCCTCCAAGTGACAAACTCACAAGGATAACAACAATGAGCAGTATGCTCATGAATATCACCGCCGGAACAAAGCGCATCCGAAGCGCTGTCCCTCCTATATTCATAGATGACTGACCAGCACCTGAACCCGATATATTTTTCATCTTGGTCAGCACCAGCCAAATAAGCCACGGCGCGCCAATAATCGCCATTACTGCACCAACCGGCATTTCACCCACACTGCTGCGCACTACCCGCGCGAGCGTATCCGCTGCCGTAATGAGCAGGGCTCCCCACAGCGCACTTGCAGGAATGAGCAGGTGATGCTTTCGAATACCGCTAAGCCGAACCAGATGTGGAGCCACCAGACCAACAAATCCGATCGGACCAACCACGCTGACCACGACCGCAGCCAACAATACCGATAAGCCTAGACCTAATCCCCGTGCCAACCCAACACGTTGCCCAAGTGAACGGGCTGTGGACTCATCGAGCTCTAAAGCATCAAATTGTCTGCCTCCGAGCACAGCGGCTATAAGCAGTGTAATTACAAAAGGCCAGGCATACTTCACACCGTCCCAATCTAGTTGAATCAGTGATCCTGAACCCCATAAGAATAAATTTTGCGTTTCGTTCTTGTTAAAAATATGTAGGGCGGATGTAAATGCTCCGAGAACCATAGACACGATCATACCTGACAAAGCCAATCTGACAGGTGTAGCCGCTTTACCTCCACTCAGCAAATAAGCAGCTAAAGCTGCAAACAATCCCCCTGCAACTGCCAGCAAGAATGGGAATTGATGCTGCAAAGCCGGGAAAGTAACCATACCAAGAACAACCATAAAATAAGCACCGGCATTAATCCCCAATGTATCTGAGGAAGCGAGCGGATTCTTCGTTATCGTCTGCAGTAAGGCTCCAGCCGCTGCCAGAGCGGCACCAGCCAGAAGGCCAATCACCGTACGCGGCATCCGAATATCCCAGAGCAGATTATGTTCCATCACATCCTGGCGGTTCAGCAATCCCTCCAACACCGTAGCTGCCGGGATTTTGGCTTCTCCAAAGCCTAGACTAAGAATGGATAGAACAAAGAGGGCGGCAAGGCCGCCCCCAAATATTCCAATGATTCGCCAGGTCATTCCACTTGAGGCCTCTTTGCTACTCTTCCCGTTCATAAATGCACTCATTTCGTTAATGTATTTACAACTTCATCCACGATAACTTTAGAGGAGATCGGGCCGCCGAACACCCAAGTAGTACTGCTCAATCCGAAAGTACGATTCTCTTTTACAAAGTTAAGTCCGTTCCAAACGGAATTATCCTTCAGTTCTTTCGTGAAAATATTATCATCCTTCTGAACGATATACATCAGGTTAGTATCCTGAACAGCTGGCAACGCTTCAACAGTTGAGGTACTGAATCCGTAAGCTTCGAATTTCTCCGGTTTCCAGTCGTTCTTCAGACCAATCCGATCCAATGTTTGTACCGCAAGTGAGTTATCTGTAAACAGACGCAACGTTGCTGCATTTTGATAGCTGTAAGCTTGGGTCAGTACATAGTTCAAGCCTTCTTTCCCTACTTCAGCCAGCTTTGCCTTTGCATCCGCATAGTGTGTATCCAAATCAGCAAGAACCTTATCGGCTTCTGCAGTTTTGCCTACTGCCGCTGCAATCGTTTTGAAGGTTTCTTCCATCAAAGTGTACTGATCGCCTTCTCCTTCATTCGGATACAGACCGAAAATCAGTGTTGGCGCAATACCTTTTAGTTGATCATAAATTCCTTCGTGCCCACCCGTATTGGCAATAATCAGATCAGGCTTTAATGAAGCAATCGTCTCCAGATCTGGCTCATCACGGGAACCAACATCAGTCACATTTGCATCAAGTGGTGCTTCAGAAGTC
Source organism: Paenibacillus sp. FSL K6-2859 (assembly GCF_038008265.1). Taxonomy (NCBI): domain Bacteria; kingdom Bacillati; phylum Bacillota; class Bacilli; order Caryophanales; family Paenibacillaceae; genus Paenibacillus; species Paenibacillus sp. FSL K6-2859. Next base: position 5,941,089 of record NZ_JBBOYU010000001.1, read on the forward strand.
ACATACAGCTTATAGTTCTCGTTATCGGCATTACCTACTGGCTGCATTCCTAGCGCAATAATATCCTCCGTAAAGGTCCATTCTAATACCACAACCTTTTGCGCAGGTTTGTCCAGCGTAATCTCACCTTTAGAATCTTTTAGTACAATAGGTCCGCCTGTAGATTCAGTGCTCGTTTTATCAGAGACCGTATTGTCAGCTGCTCCTGTATTGGATACCGCATTGTTCTTTGAATTATTTCCACAGCCTGCTACCACTAATATGACAGCTATAATCATAAATAAACTGATTAACCTTTTGTGCATTTTCTTTATCCCCCTGTATTTTAACTATCGAAGTTGATTCTATGATAATTGTTATCAATCTATTGATAATGATTATCATAGAAAATCATACTAGTTATCTTATACGTGTTTTTAGCGAAAGTCAAAGTTAAAATTTAATATACAGCGCCTAGCCCCTAAAAAAGAAGTCCTAACAAATCAAGGCCTCCTTGATTTGTTAGGACTCTCCCTACTCCATGATCTGATTAGTGATTCTTTCAACGTGAATGGTGAGATACAGCATTTCATCATTTGTTAATTCACGGTTGTAGGTTTTGTCGATATAGATTTTAATTTTCTCAACACTTGCAAAAGCTTCCTTATATTGCTCCTTCACCAAATTAAATAAGCCATTCTCATTATCAGGCGGTGGAGTACCATTAATGAGGCGTTGCGCGAAAAATTTCAAATGAGTAATAAAGCGGTAATAGGCAAGGGATTCTTCATCATATTCTAGCCTGAAATGATGTTTCACGATATTTAAGATGTCGTTCATAATCTTCGTAATATTTACCATATTGGGCATTTCTTCGTTTAATTCAGCATTTACCAGATGGAGAGCAATATGTCCTGCCTCATCCTCAGGTAGCCTAATACCGAACTTGGAATGAATAATTTGCAGCGCAGCCTTCCCAACCTCGTATTCTTCCTTGTAGAACCTTTTAATTTCCCAAAGCATAGCGTTTTTAATCTTCAGCCCTTTTGAGAAGCGCTCCAAGGCAAAACTGATATGATCGGTCAGACTAACATAAATACTATCGTCCAGCATTTTACCGAGTTGTAGCTTGGCAAAGTTGATGATCTCTTCTGATAACTCCATATGCTCAATTGGAATCTCAGAAAGCAGCGTTTTTAGCTTATCTGAAAGCTTTTGATTGTTTAAAGTAAATATCTTTTCAATTTTCTCTTCCGCTAAGAAGTCTCCTCGCTTTTTCTTAAAGGCAAGTCCTCTCCCCATGATTACCAATTCAACATTGTGATCATCTATGACAGTAACAACATTGTTGTTCAACACTTTCTCAATCCGCATATTACAGCTCCTTGCAATCCTTTCCATTTTGCGTAGCTAGTCTGTTGTTATAATGTTCGACAAAAGATCAAACTACAACAGTCATCAAATCCACACCCGGTGTGATAGCCGTTTTCTTGGTACCAATCACATCACTATAATTAGCAGTATTGGTGATAATGATCGGTGTTGTACATTGATAACCTTCATTTTTTATTTGTTCAAGATCAAATTCAATCAAGAGTTCACCCTGTTTGACGGTTGTTCCCTCTTCAACTTTCACATCAAAATATTTACCTTTTAATTTCACAGTTTCTATCCCGATATGAATCAGGACTTCAACGCCCTCGTCTGATACTACGGCAATACAATGACCTGTTCTAAAAATGGTGGATACCACCCCACTAACCGGTGAGTAAAGCTTACCTTCAGTAGGTTCGATGGCCATGCCCTTGCCCATTGCTTCAGAGGCAAAAGCCGCATCATCTACGGAGCCTAAAGGAATTACGTTACCAGCTAGAGGGCTGACAACGGTTGAACTTTTCACAGCGTGAGGGAGAATAACCTCGCTCTTGTCAGTATTCGTCTTTTCTGCGACATCATTCACTTTTTCTTCTACAGCATTCACTTTCTTTTTATCTTCATAACCAAACATCATTGTAATCACCATTGCCAAAATAATCGTCACACCAGCAATGATCGCTTGCACTGCTAATGGAGAAAATGCCGGAAGACTTAATACACTCACAAAGGCGAAGACTTCCATCTTCACTTTGAAAAGACCACTAAGTGCGCCACCTATACCGCCAGCAATGGTTACATATATAAAGGTACGTTTGTAACGAGTCAACAATCCGTAAATAATAGGTTCAGTTACACCTGAGAGCGCTCCTGGTAAAAATGTACTAGCAGCCAATGTTTTCAACTGTTTATCTCTTGTTTTCAGGAAGATCCCCAAGGCTACACCAAGTTGGGCGAAAATAGCCATACCTGCCATTGCATAGATCGGATCTCCGCCCTTAGCAATGTTCTCAAGAATAATCGGTACAAGCCCCCAGTGCAATCCGAGCACGGTCAAATACGTCCAAGAGATCCCTACTATTGCCCCCGTAACGATACCGCTCTTTGTACTGAGGAACAATATAGCATCTCCAATTAAGTTCCCTACATTCACGCCAAAGGGTCCGAAAGCCAACAGGGTTAAAGGCACAATCACAATAAAACATATCATTGGAACCAAGAACATCTGCAAATCCTTGTGTATAAACTTTCTTAGTTGCTTATCCAGTAAAGCGTATATACAGATGGCGATAAAAATCGGAAATACGCTTGAGGAATAGTCTGACATGACTAAAGGAATTCCTAAAAAATGTGGAGATTCAACACTCGCTAATCCCGTAATGTTAGGTTCAAGCAAGGCTGCACCGATACTACCACCCACATAAGCATTTACACCCAGTCTCATCGATAATGTAATACCTAAGAAAATTGGCAGAAAATAGAACACAGCATTACTAGCACCAGCCAATACTTTATAAGTCTCACCGTCTGCCGCTAAAACATTTAACGAAGTCAATACGGTTAACAGCGCTTTCAACATACCCGCACCTGCTAAGGCACCAATCAGTGGTGAAAAACTTCTAGAAATCACATCAAAAATCAGAGTCCCTAGCGGTTTCTTTACCTTTTTCTCACCAGAGTCACTACTAGGGGAAATGGATTTAGCAATCTCTTTATAAACATCAGCTACATGGGTACCCACTATAACCTGGAATTGTCCCCCTTTGCTGACCACTCCAATAATCCCTTTCATTTTCTCCAGATTTTCTTTATCCACTTTTTGTTCGTCGTTAAGTGTGAATCTTAGTCGAGTGGCACAGTGGATCACGTTATTAATATTTTTCTCCCCACCGACAGATTGAATAATGTCTTTACCTAGCTGCTCATAACTCATTTTCGTACACCCCTTCGGTAACAGATCAGATCAATTAATCACGGAACACAGTGAACGAAAAAAAACCTAAATCACATCCATGCACGAGAGAGAAATCTCCCGTTAACATAAATGAAACTTAGGTTTTGCCTGCTATGCAGTAGCAATCCTGATATCCGATTAATTTATTACTTACAAATTAACATGTCCCATTAGCCATGTCAACGATAACCATAATTTGCATAATAAAAAGTCCTGATCATCAAGAGGATCTTGACGATCAGGACTTTCGCTATTATAACAGGCTCTGCCCGTTAGATTCAATCACTTCTTTGTACCAATGGAAGGACTTCTTGCGGAATCTTTCCAGCGTACCTGAACCATCATCATGACGGTCCACATAAATGAAGCCATAACGTTTCTTCAGCTCGGCGCTTGTTGCACTGACCAAGTCGATGCAGCCCCAGCTTGTATACCCCATAACTTCCACGCCGTCGGCAATCGCTTCCGCCACCTGTACCAGATGATCTCGTAAATAATTGATCCGGTAGTCGTCGTTTATCACCTTTTCACCGCTTCCATCTACAACGAGCTGATCCACGGCACCCAGACCATTTTCCACAACAAAGAGTGGCTTCTGGTATCGGTCATAGAACATATTCATCACATAACGTAAGCCCTGCGGATCGATTTGCCATCCCCAATCACTCGCTTCCAGATACGGATTTGGCACCCCGCCTAACAGGTTCCCTTCCCCTCTGATCTGTTTCTCTGGATCAGCCGTTTCACAAGTGCTCATATAGTAACTGAACGATATGAAATCCACGGTATGCTTGAGAATTTCTTCGTCCCCTGGCTCAAAATGAATGTGAATTCCGTTTTCTTTGAAGTAACGCTTCATGTATCCCGGGTAATATCCTCTAGCATGAACATCTGCAAAGAACATATTTTTATGATCACTTTGCATCGCTCGGATCAAATCATCCGGATGAGGAGTGAGTGGATAAATCGGCATACTTAGCACCATACATCCTATTTTAAAATCAGGATTGATCTCATGGCCGATCTTCACAGCCAAAGCGCTTGCTACGAACTCATGATGAATCGCCTGATACAAATCCTGCTTGCTCAATTGTTCCAATGGCGTGTTGATCCCACCGCTCATAAATGGGAACTCTAGAATGGAATTGATCTCGTTAAAGGTCAGCCAATATTTAACCTTGTCCTTGTAACGATTAAAGATCGTTCGCACATAACGCTCGTAAAAATCTACCATTTTGCGATTAACCCATCCATCGTATTCTCGTGCCAGATGCAGCGGAGTCTCATAATGGGAAATCGTTACTAACGGCTCGATACCGTATTTATGACACTCGTCGAATAGATCATCATAGAACTGCAGGCCTTTTTCATTTGGCTCCAGCTCGTCCCCTTTCGGGAAAATTCGGGACCAGGCAATAGATGTCCGAAATACTTTAAAGCCCATTTCTGCGAACAGCTTAATATCTTCTTTATAGCGGTGATAGAAGTCGATACCTATGAGCTTCATGTTATCGTCGGTAGGAACCTCTGTAGGAGCAGATTTAATTCCGTGTGGCATAACATCTTGGGTAGACCAGCCTTTTCCATCTTCCTGGTATGCCCCTTCAAGCTGGTTAGCAGCTACAGCACCGCCCCATAAGAATCCTTCTGGAAATTGTAAGTTCATATTTCTTCCCGCCTTTGCTATTGTGATAGTATAGGATTACTGCTCTAATCCGAATCCTAACTCTTGGAACGCGTTACATGTCAAGCATTAATCATGCAAAGGAGAGAAGTCGATGTCTACTCTTGACGAAATTGCTAAGCTATCAGGCTTTTCTAAAGCTACGGTATCCCGAGTTCTGAACGATTCCCCACATGTCAGCAAGGAGACAAGAGAGAAAATTCTCGCCATCATGAAGGAGACGGACTATGTTCCCAATCGGAATGCTATTTCTTTATCGAAAGGCCAAACTCAGCAAATCGGCATGATTACCTTAGACCTAAATGAGCTTATTCTGTGCTTTATGAACAGCTTCGTCGAAATTTCCGGCCATTACGGGTATCAGACGATTATTTATACCACTGGCGGAGATAAGCAAAAAGAGCTTCAAGCGTTCGAAGATCTTAAACAAAAAAGAGTCGACGCCCTGCTTATTTTGACCGCTGTTAACGATAAACATGTCATAACTTCCTACTGCAAATACGGACCGATCGTGTCATGGCAGCGCATGGACCATCCTGAAATCCCTTCCGTTGCCATGAACCAATATGATGGATATGCACTTGCTCTGGAGCATTTGATAGAACGAGGGTATAAACGTATCGCCAATGCTTTTGGCCGTCCTAGCAGCATTAATACTCAGAGCCGAAGATTAGCCTACGAACAAATCATGTCCAAATATAATCTTCCCGTCCTCGAGAAATGGTATTACACCACTATTTATGGAATTCAAGACGGAGAGCAATTAGTGAAGACATTCATGGGACAACCAGAACCGCCGGATGCCATTCTATGCGCCAATGATTTGGTGGCGGTAGGTGTTCTCAGCGAAGCTCGCAGGCAGAAGCTAGATGTGCCAAGGGACCTCGCCATCGTTGGTTTTGACAATTCAAAGCTGTCGCAGACGCTCGGAATAACCACTATTCAGAATCCGATTGCGGGACAGGCAGAGAATGCTTTTCTTTTGCTGGCTCCTGCATTGCTTGGACTGGACATGGAGCTGCAGCCACTGTCGTTTCAACTGATTGAACGGGAGACAACCTAACTAAGTCTGCCCAATCTCAGAATGCAATGAAATCTTAAGCTAAGTATTGGAGTGAAACCATGATTAAGATCCTTGTTGTGGAAGACGATAAGCATGTCAGAAAGCTGATGAACGCTGTCCTGAAACGGGAAGGTTATGAAGTGTTAACAGCCGAGAATGGCATTCAGGCATTGGAAGTTCTTGAAGTCCAGCACATTGATCTGATTATCCTCGATATCATGATGCCTGGAATGGATGGTTACGAATTCGCCGAAGAGCTAAGGAATGCCAACAACATGATCCCGATCCTCATGGCAACGGCCAAACAGCTTCCAGAAGATAAGAAAAAAGGATTCCGTCTCGGAACTGATGATTATATGACCAAGCCTGTAGATATAGAGGAAATGCTGTTGAGAATACAAGCCCTTCTGCGCCGCTCGCAGATTGTAAGCGCCCGGAAGCTTATTGTTGGTAAAGTCATTCTTGATTTCGATGCGTTAACAGTAATTCGAGACAATGAAAAACAGACACTTCCTCAGAAGGAGTTCCATCTCCTCTATAAGCTTCTATCCTATCCAGAGCGCATTTTCACTCGAATCCAGTTGATGGACGAAATCTGGGGGATGGACAGCGAAACTACAGACACTACGGTTAATGTGCATATCAACCGCTTGCGGAAACGGTTTGAGAACTATCCGGAGTTCGAACTTGTGTCCGTCCGCGGTCTCGGATACAAGGCGGTGAGAACATGATTAAAAAGCTAAGCAACAAAATCAGCCTGCCGATCTACTTCTCGCTTGCTGTATTTATTATTTTCCTTATTACAGTGCTAATCACCGGAATCCTAACCTATCTGTCCTTAGTCTTTGGCCTGCTGGATGAACGGATTCTCCAGGACAAAAAAATCCTAACCTTGATTATATTGATTGCCTGCACCATTATCGGTACCGTCACATCGGTAATTACCAGTCGCAGGATGCTGAAATCAATCCGCACATTTATTGATGCGATCGACCAGTTGGCCGGAGGGGACTTCTCTATGCGGCTGCAGCTCAAGCACCCTCCAGAATTCAAAATTCTCTCCGAGAATATTAACCGGATGGCTGAGGAACTAGGTGGTATTGAAATTCTGCGTACAGACTTTGTAAACAATTTCTCCCATGAATTCCGTACTCCGATTGTGTCGATTAAAGGGTTCGCTGAAATCCTGAAGGATGATGAGCTGAGCAAGGATGAACGAAATGAATACCTAGATATTGTTATCGAGGAATCTACCCGTTTGGCCGCTCTGGCCTCCAATGTCCTGAATCTCTCCAAAGTAGAGGCACAGGCGATATTAAGCGACCGGCAGCCCTTCAATGTTGGAGAACAAATTCGCCAATGCGTCCTGCTGCAGCATACTAACCTTACGAAAAAACATATATCCTTTAAAGCCAACGTGCAGGACTATATGGTACCCGGAAATAAAGAGATGCTGAACCAGGTCTGGCTGAATTTATTGGACAATGCGATTAAATTTACTCCAGAGCATGGCGAAATCGAAGTGACCATGAGGCGGTTGAAAGATCAGGTCGAAATTACATTCCGTGATAATGGAGTAGGCATCAGTCCAAGTGCACTTCCAAAAGTCTTTGACAAGTTCTATCAGCAAGATACCTCTCACTCTTCTGCCGGCAATGGCCTGGGGCTTACGATAGTCCGAAAAATCATTGAACTGCACGGCGGAACCGTCACCTGCGACAGTGTTCCGCTGCAGGGAACAACCTTTACGATGCTACTCCCTGCCTCATCTAAGCCTTGATAGAACCTTTGGGTTCTTTCAGGGCTTTTCATTTTTTTCAGCAAAAGTTAACTTTCAGTTTATTATTCTCCTTTACAATCAGAGCATCATTAATACAAAGGAGTCATTCTTATGTTGAAATTACTCAAGAATCTGGAACCCAAAGAATGGTTCTTATTCGGAATCAGCCTTATGTTCATCATCGCTCAAGTCTGGCTGGATTTAGAACTGCCTGACTACATGAGTGATATTACCCGGCTGATCCAGACACCAGGAAGCGAAATGAATGAAATTCTTGTCGCAGGAGGCTGGATGCTACTCTGTGCTCTTGGCAGTCTGGCGACCTCGGTTGTTGTAGCGGGCATTGCTGCGAGAATAGCGGCCGACTTGTCTGCAAGACTGCGTTCCAATTTGTTCGATAAGGTGCAGTCCTTCTCCATGGAGGAGATCAGCAACTTCTCAACAGCCAGTCTAATTACCCGATCCACGAATGACATCACGCAAGTACAAATGCTGATTGTGATCGGCTTACAGCTACTCGTGAAAGCACCAATCCTCGCAGTGTGGGCGATACTCAAGATTTCGGGTAAAAGCTGGGAGTGGACTCTTACGACAGGTGCTGCGGTCGCATTGCTAGTAGTTATTGTCGCAGTCTGTATCGTGCTCGTCCTGCCTAAATTTAAAAAGCTGCAGCTGCTTACAGATAATCTGAATCGTGTATCCAGAGAGAATCTTAACGGTCTTCGTGTCATCCGGGCGTATAATGCCGAGGAATATCAAGAACAGAAGTTCGCTGTAGCCAACAACGAGCTTACCAGCACCAACCTATTTGCCAACAATGTAATGACCCTATTGATGCCAAGTATTACTTTGATTATGAGTGGACTCAGTCTCTCCATCTATTGGGTGGGTGCAGTGCTCATTCAAGCAGCCGAGGGTACTGCCAAGATGGGCTTGTTCTCAGATATGATCGTATTCTCATCTTATGCCATGCAAGTGGTTATGGCCTTTATGATGCTGATTATGATCTTTATTCTACTGCCCCGTGCTCAAGTATCGGCTAAACGTATCAATGAAGTGCTAGAAACAGTACCTAGCTTGAAGAATGGATCAGTAACTCAATTCCCTGTGAAGCGAGAAGATGAAATTGAATTCAAGGGGGTTAGCTTCAAATATCCAGATGCAGAGGAATATGTGTTGGAGAACATCAGCTTCACGGCGAAGCAGGGGGAGACGGTTGCTTTTATCGGATCTACAGGCTGCGGGAAAAGTACACTTGTTAACCTCATTCCCCGTTTCTATGATGCTACAGAAGGCGAAGTGCTGGTAAATGGTATCAATGTCAGAGAATACGACCAGCAAGCGCTGCGGAATAAAATGGGCTATGTCTCTCAGAAGGCTGTTCTATTTGGCGGAACAGTGTCCTCCAATATTGCATTTGGTGAGAACGGATCCGGTCAGGTCCTCAGTTCAGATATTGTAGATGCAGTGTACACTTCCCAATCCTCTGAATTTGTAGAAAAGCTAGAGGGGAACTATGATGCCCATATCGCCCAAGGCGGAACGAATCTGTCTGGCGGGCAAAAACAGCGGCTATCGATTGCCAGAGCGATTGCCCGGCGTCCAGAAATATTAATCTTTGACGATTCTTTCTCCGCGCTTGACTATAAGACTGACCGCAAACTGCGCAGTGAACTTAAGAAAGACGCGAATGATTCAACGATGCTGATCGTTGCACAGCGTATTGGTACAATTAAAGATGCCGACAAGATCATTGTGCTGGAAGCCGGACGAATCGCAGGTATGGGAACCCATGACGAACTAATGCAGTCCTGCGACATCTATCAGGAAATTGCTTATTCTCAGCTTACGAAGGAGGAGCTTCATAATGAAAACCAAAAATAAAGGCCAGAATACATGGATCAAGCTGCTCCGCTACTGCCGTAAATATGTCCCGGTTATTGTGATTGCGCTAATCTGCGCGGCAGTTGGAACGGTGCTCACGTTATTCGGTCCGGACAAACTCTCCGAGATCACCGACAAAATTACAGCTGGTCTTGCCGGCAGCATCGATATGGACGGCATTACTACCATTGGCATTACCCTCGTCGTAATTTACGGCGTCGGTGCGTTGTTGTCACTCTCGCAAGGCTTGATCATGTCGATTATTACCCAGAAGGTCTCGAAGAAATTAAGAACTGATCTGGCTCATAAAATGAACAAACTTCCAATCTCCTACTATAATAAATCGGCCACAGGTGATATTTTATCCCGGGTAACGAATGATGTAGATACCATCGGGCAATCGATGAATCAGAGTATTGGTAATGTCGTGACCGCCATAGCCATGTTCGTCGGCTCGATCGTCATGATGCTGAAGACCAATGTAATTATGACCCTTACCGCTATCGTGGCAACGATCATCGGCTTTGGCCTTATGGTGGTCATTATGAAGAAATCACAGAAATATTTTGCTAGCCAGCAGGAGTATTTAGGTAAAATCAACGGTCATGTCGAAGAAGTGTACACAGGACATAATGTAGTTAAAGCGTATAATGGCGAAGCGCAGATGCGCACTACCTTCCAGGAATTAAATCAGGGACTGAAGAACAGCGCCTTCAAAGCGCAATTCCTCTCTGGGCTGATGCCACCCCTGATGGGCTTTATTGGTAATCTAGGATTCGTTGCCGTCTGTATCGTTGGTGGTGTACTCGCCATGAACGGCACGATTTCTTTTGGGGTTATCGTCGCCTTCATTATGTATGTACGTTACTTTACCCAGCCGTTGTCCCAGATTGCCCAGGCCGCGCAAAGTCTGCAAGCTGCATCTGCAGCTGGCGGACGCGTGTTCGAATTTCTGGAGGCTGAGGAAATGGAAGACGAGAGCCACAAAGAGAACACAATGCCAACTGCTAAAGGTAAAGTAAAATTTGATCAAGTACAATTTGCGTATGAGACTTCAGAAAAACTGATTATCAATAACTTCTCGACAGATGTAAAACCTGGGCAGAAAGTGGCTATCGTTGGTCCTACCGGCGCAGGCAAAACTACGCTGGTCAATCTGCTCATCCGGTTCAACGAATTGACGGGCGGAGAAATCTACATCGATGATACGCCGATCAGCAGCCTGACGAGAGAAAATATTCATGATCTGTTCTGTATGGTCCTGCAGGATACTTGGCTGTTTGAAGGTACCATCAAAGAGAACCTGATTTACAATCAGCAGAACATAACGGACGAGAAGCTTATAGAGGCTTGCAAGTCCGTTGGCCTGCACCGCTTCATTAAATCCTTAAGTGACGGATACAACACCGTGCTGAACGATAAGGTTAATCTGTCCGCCGGACAAAAGCAGCAGCTGACTATCGCTCGCGCGATGCTGAAAGATGCTCCCATGCTCATTCTTGATGAAGCTACAAGCTCAGTGGATACCCGTACAGAGTTGCTGATTCAACAGGCGATGGATAAGCTTATGGAAGGCAGAACCTCTTTCGTTATCGCACACCGGCTCTCAACGATCAAGAACGCTGATGTGATTCTGGTCCTGAAGGACGGCGATATCCTGGAAAGCGGCAGCCACGCGGAATTGCTGGCTCGAAACGGATTCTATGCAGAGCTTTACAATAGCCAATTTGAGCAGGCTTCTTAAAACGACAAAAAAAACTGCAACTCAATCATGAGCTTGCAGTTTTTTTATCGTCCGTTCCTGTATTAGAAACAGCTTAAACCTCTCGCTGTCTCATTCCCTCAAACAGCAAAATCGTCGCCGCCATCGCCGCATTCAGCGATTCCGCCCGCCCCGCCATCGGAATGATGATACTCTTGTCCACGAGACGCGCCGTTTCCGGCGAAATCCCCTTACCCTCGCTGCCAATCAGCAGCCACTGGCTGCCGTGAAAATCGTGCTCATAGCATGATTCTTCACCCTGCAGCGAAGTGCTCACCAGCAGTGTCCCATTTTCCCGGGCCTGTGGCAAAATCTCACTTAAATCTCCCTCCACCACCGGGAGATGGAACATTGAGCCCATCGTTGAACGGATGGTCTTCGGATTATAAAGGTCGGCACAGCCTTGGCCGAGGATCACTCCGTCTGCTCCCGCAGCATCCGCGCTGCGGATGATGGTGCCGACATTACCGGGGTCCTGGACGCCGTCCAGGACAACCACCAGACTATCCTTCTTCGCTAGGATAGCCGCTACCGCCTGCTGTTCCTTCCGCACAATGGCGAACACTGGCTGCGGTGTGTTAGTGCTGCTGCATTTCGAGATGATCGCCGCTGATACGCCAATCACATCCATGCCCTGAACGGACTGAAGAAGCCCTTTGAGTTCAGCGGGCATTCCCTTGTCTAAGTCATAAGCAAGGCATTCCACATCTGCTTCAGCCAGCAGCGCTTCCTGTACAAGATGAACGCCTTCTACGATATATTTACGAGCTTTGTCCCGGTGCTTTTTCTCTTGCATCCCGGCCCACTCTTTAACCCGCGTATTTTGCGGAGACATGATTTCCATAAAGTCTTCCTTTCTTATGCCTTGCCATTTATTCTTGCTCTTATATCTTTGTTCTTTATCTTTATCTTTGTCTTTGTTCTTCTTCTCTTTTACTCCCCTATAAGCCTGATGAATACGTTATGGAGAGGAAATTTGGAACTGTAGGAGCGTAAGCGCTCGCCCGAAAGCTTTACGTAGTAAAGCTCACTTCGAAAGCATAAGCAGTCTCCGGATTTTATCCGCAGCAGGTGGTTCAAATCAAAAAAATCTGGAGACAACAGCGTCCGGAAGTCCAAACTTTCCTCGCAATAACGCTTATCATCAGAATCGCCTCACCTACTGATACGCGATCTCCAGCTTCGTCAGGTTATCTTTATGCCCAACGATTACAAGGATATCCCCATCGATCAATCGATCCTCTGCGCGTGGGGAGATGTTCATCTCTTCACCTTGGCGAATAGCCATTACGTTACAGCCATATTTTGCACGGATATCGAGCTCTTGTAGATTTTTCCCGAGCATCGATCCGGATACCTTCATGTCCAAAATACTATAATCAGGCGACAGCTCGATATAATCTAATATATTAGGCGAAGCCAAATGATGCGCAACCCGCATTCCCATATCCCGTTCAGGATAAATCACCTTGTCTGCACCAATTTTGCCTAATACTTTGCCGTGCAGCTCACTTTTTGCTTTTGCGATAATTGCTGGTACACCAAGGTCCTTCAGGATTAAAGTGGTAAGAATGCTTGCTTGGATGTCCTCTCCAATAGCCACAACCACCACATCAAAATTGCGAATACCAAGTGCGCGTAGCGCTTCTTCATCCGTTGAATCTGCAGATACAGCGTGTGTAACTATATTTGAAATCTCCTGTGTCCGCTGCTCGTCCGCATCAATCGCAAGTACGTCAAACCCCATACCGCTGAGTGCTCTCGCAACACTGGATCCGAAACGCCCCATGCCAATGATGGCATATTGTTTTTTGGCCATGTCTTATGTACCTCCTGTAGCATTTCTATATCTCAAACAGTATATCATAAGCCAAGAAGAAACGTCATGGTCGTGCTTTATGGATGACAATCGTTTATCGCAAAAATATAAGAATGATGTATAGTGTCAACTTATACTACTTATATTTGAACAAAAACTTGAATTTCCAGCATCTATACAGGGTACATTAAAACGACGTGAATATCACTATATTTCAAAAAGGAGGTACCTTATGCCGGTTACTATTGACTTACGCCAGGCGATTATTCATAAAGTGCATGGTCAATCTGAAGAAGATTTGCGGCATATGATTGAAGGCTCGGTAGACGGACCGGAAGCAGCACTCCCGGGACTTGGCGCCGTGTTTGAAATGATATGGAAGGACTTAGACACCGCTAAGCAAGATAATTTGGTGTCTATGCTGCATGATCACCTGGAGACTATTACCCCTGGGAATATCACATCATAACGTGACGTAATAAGTCAAAAACCTCCGCTTCTCCAGCGTGCAATTGCACGTCGGAAGCGGAGGTTTTTTATTAACATTTAGGATGTTCTAGCTTATATCCTTAATTATAGCAATGCTTTTGGAGCCATCTCTAGGAACGTAGCTGTCGGGTTCTTATCCATCGCTGTCCGCATAGCATATTCGTTCTCGAACAAGACAACAAAATTCCCCTTCTTATCTGTAACGAGCGTAGAGTTAATACGGAATTTACTCGCATCCGGTTTAGCATCATCTACGATCCAACGTGCAAACTGGTATGGCATACGCTGCAACAGAACATCGACACCATATTCACCCTTCATGCGGTACTCGAACACCTCAAACTGCAGCTGTCCCACTACGCCCAGCAGAATATCATCGAAGTTAACCGTGCGGAATACTTGAATCATACCCTCTTCAGTCAGCTGATCGACACCCTTTTGGAACTGCTTCGATTTCAAAGCATTTTTAATACTCACTTTAGCAAAAATCTCTGGTGAGAATGTTGGCAGCTCATCGAATTCCAATTCTCCTGCCTGGCTCAGTGTATCTCCAATTCTAAAAATACCTGGGTCAAACAACCCGATAATATCTCCCGGATAAGCTTCCTCTACGATATCACGGTCTTGGGCCAAAAATTGTTGCGGCTGGGCGAGCTTAATGTCCTTACCCGCACGTACATGCTTCACGCTCATCCCCCGTTCGAACTTACCGGATACAATACGCAGGAAGGCAATTCGGTCACGGTGAGCCGGGTTCATGTTGGCTTGGATTTTGAACACATAACCTGTGAATTTCTCATTCATAGGTTCTATTAAACCTGTAGTACTTCGGCGTGGTTCAGGCTTCGGTGCCAGATCCAAGAAATTATCGAGGAAAGTCTGTACGCCGAAATTGTTAATCGCACTACCGAAGAACACAGGTGTAAGTTCACCACTTAGTACTTTTTCATAGTCAAAAGCATCGCCTGCTACATCCAGCAGCTCCAGATCCTGACACAATTGATCATGCAGATATTCTCCCGCCATTTCACGAATGATTGGATCACGATATCCGTCAACCTTTTGCACCTTGATTACGGAGTGATCGTCACCTTGGAACAGCTCCACCTGATTCTTCATCCGGTCATATACGCCGCACAATTCACGTCCACTACCAATCGGCCAGTTCATAGGCACAGAGCGAATGCCCAGTACCTGCTCCAGCTCTTCCATTAGATCAAACGGACTGCGTCCTTCACGGTCCAGCTTATTGATAAAAGTAAAGATTGGAATCCCACGTTTAGCACATACCTGAAACAGCTTGGTCGTTTGGGTTTCCACCCCTTTTGCCACGTCGATAAGCATGACCGCACTATCCGCTGCTGTTAGTGTACGGTAGGTGTCCTCACTAAAGTCTTGGTGACCCGGTGTATCCAAAATATTCACGCGGTGATTCAAATAATCAAACTGCATCACAGAGGAAGTAACAGAAATCCCCCGTTGCTTTTCAATTTCCATCCAGTCACTCGTTGCATGCTTGTTCGCCTTACGGGCCTTAACCGTTCCCGCCAGACGGATAGCGCCACCGAATAACAGTAGTTTTTCCGTTAAAGTTGTTTTACCCGCATCCGGGTGGGAAATGATCGCAAAGGTTCTGCGTCTGTCCACTTCCTTTTGCAGCTTCTGATCTATTGCTTTGTTCATTACACATATCCCTTCATATATAAAATTCCTGCTTCTGCTTCAATTACACTGGGGTTATCTTCAAATCGGTGCTCTGCTCATTGTTCATACCCCTTCATTTCTGAATGAATAGCTATCTTAGGTCTAGCTCCAGTCCGCTTCAAGTGAAAGCATCCCCTAAAGTATATCAAAATCCGGCAGATATTATCTACTAAAAAGCTTTTGCAGCAAAATATCTCCCAAATCAAGTCTATATCCTGTTCACCAGTTCCCATAGCTCAACAAGAAAAACGCCTGACGGCGTCCTTGGAGGTAGAGTTACAAGCTGAGTACATCCGTTCCATACTCGTATCCATATGCACCTTCGTAGTGAGGTTCCGCTTACGGACCGTACGGATCTTTATTTCGATGAAATGAGCACATATATTAGGGACGAATCGTATTGCACTTATTCCCTAATAACAAGCCTTTCCTGGGTGATTCAGGGCGGATAACAGCGCTAGTTCGATTACGTTACCGTAGGCACATTGTATTCGGTTTTTCGCATACATTTGGCTCGTTTACGTTACCGGAGGTACATTGTATTCGATTTTTCGCATACATTTGGCTCGGTTACGTTACCTGAGGCACATTGTATTCGGTTTTTCGCATACAATCGGCTCGGTTACGTTACTGGCGGCACATTGTATTCGGTTTTTCGCATACAATCGGCTCGTTTACGTTACTGGCGGCACATTGTATTCGGTTTTTCGCATACATTTGGCTCGTTTACGTTACTGGCGGCACATTGTATTCGGTTTTTCGCATACATTGGCTCGTTTACGTTACCGGAGGCACAATATATTCGGTTTTTCTCATACATTTGTCCGTAAGCTTGACTAAAACATGCATTTCGGAGGTTAAGGTCCGCTCGGTCCGTCCCAAAGAGGTGTGTGTTAATTGGAAACAGGGCTCCCCATGCCTACCTGTTGAATACAGGCCCCTCCCTTGAATTCGTTTCACATTTCTCCGCAGTAGTAAAATAGTTGTATTTCCTACACTTATAAGAAGTATTAGCATTTCCAATCGCCTTTAGTTGTATTTGATGCAATTAAAAATTCAATGTGCTAGCTTTTAGGCCTTATGCGGAGAAAATAGTTGCAGAGAATACACTTAAAAGACTAATTTCCACCCAATATGTGATTTTAATTGTACAAAGTGCAGCTATTTGAAAAATGCTCCTGTCGCCCGAGCGGCATTTGGAGCCAGAGTGGCCTTGGGAGGCTGAGTGTTTTCTAATCTCAGCATTACAAAAAATCTCCCTGCATCCTCTGCAGGGAGATAGCATTAACGCAAAGCTTAGTTATTCTTCAGCCATACTACATTATCTTCTTCTTGACCGTTTACCGGCCACCAATGGAAGCCATCCTGAGCAAGCAATTGATCCGCTTCAACCGGACCCCAAGTGCCAGCAGGATAAGAAGATAAATCACGCGACTCTTCCTTCCAAGCCTTCGCAATACGATCCACGAACGACCATGCCGACGATACCTCATCCCAACGAGTGAAATAAGTGGAATCTCCGCGAGCCGCGTCATGAAGCAAGCGCTCGTAAGCTTCCGGGGAATTGATTCCAACCAAGCAGCTCTGACAGAAGTCCATAGCTAGTGGTTGAATTTCAGACTCGGAACCCGGCTTCTTGGCATTAATCTTTACATAAATGCCTTCCATTGGGTTCACACGGATAACAAGCAGGTTAGGCTCCAGCGTATGCTTTTGTCCCAAATAAACATTGGTTGGCATTCCCTTGAACTCAACTACCACTTCCGTTGTCTTCACCGGTAGACGTTTACCTGTACGAATATAGAAAGGAACTCCAGCCCAGCGGAAGTTATCTACAAACACACGGGCAGCAAAATACGTCTCAGTACTCGATTCAGGATCAACCTTATCTTCCTGACGATAAGCAGGAAGGGGCTTTCCACCATGCAAGCCTTGAATATACTGTGCTCTCACGACGTTCTCACGAACCTCGTCAGATGTACCATAAGGACGAAGGGAACGAAGTACCTTCACCTTCTCGTCACGAATATCTTCTGCAAGCAGACGGCTTGGTGGTTCCATTGCGATCATAGTCAGCAGTTGCAATATATGATTCTGGCCCATATCCCGTAACGCTCCAGCATGGTCATAATAACCACCACGCTCTTCAACACCTACGGTTTCGCCAAGTGTAATTTGAATATTGGCAATGTGCTTATTATTCCAAAGCGGTTCGAAAAAAGCGTTGGCAAAACGAATGACTTCGATATTCTGAACCATTTCTTTACCAAGATAATGATCGATCCGGTAGATCTCCTCTTCCTTGAATACCTCACGGATCTGCTCGTTCAGCTGCTCAGCTGACTCCAGATTATATCCAAAAGGCTTCTCGATGACGAGGCGATTCCAACCTGTGCTATCCAGCATGCCGCCAGCCTTAAGGTTGAACGAGACACTGCCGAACAATTCAGGTGCCAACGCAAGATAGAACATCCGATTGCCCGGAATTCTGAACTTCTCTTCAAGAGCTTCTGTTTGAGCTCTTAATTCACGGAAGCCATCAATATCGTTGATGTCCAGAGATTTGTATTCAAAATGCTGTACAAACTCATTCCATTCGTTCTCTTCTCCCGCTTTATAACGGCAGAATTCAAGGATGGATTCCTTCACATCACTTCTAAATTCTTCCTGAGTACGCGGGCGCCGCGCCACGCCAATTACCGCAAAATCATGTGCCAGCTTACCTTCACGGTACAAGCTGTAAATCGCCGGGAAAAGCTTACGCCGGGCTAAATCTCCGGTTGCCCCAAAGATAAAAAAGACAGCACCGGGTGTGTGCAGTGCATCAAGGGTTTGATTTTCAGCCATGGCTCCTCATCTTTCTGTATGTAATATAGTTTATTGACATTCTCAGCGTCGAGTAAACGACGTTATGTCATTTTAGCATATTCCTAAAAAGGATGCTATCAGATTCCTGACAAATACTCTCGGGATTTCGCGAATTTCAATTAAAATTTCTTATTACTAATTATATCTTTGCTTATAAAAAAGGAATTTGTCAGTATTCGATGGTGATTAATGGTAAGCCAATGGTTAGGCGATTCGTCCCATTTTGATCTTCCTGATGCACTGCGATTTGCGCTGAAACCGAATGGTTCCCGCTGACTACCGAGCGTTTCAAATCAGGAATCGAATACGTACGGCTGACTGTTGCTACATCCTTATAGCTCTCTTTTTCACTCACAGTTTTAAACTGCTCTTTAAGTAACCCTTCGGTTTGCGACAATACACCTTCAGGTCCCCCCTGGTTTTCAGCTATTCCTTGAAGGGATACATTCCATTCTGCCTTGATGTTACTCTGTTCTAGGATTGTACTAACTTCATCGGCAGCCCCCTGAAAGCTAACCTTATCCTTTAAATCAGCAGTATCTAACGTCACAATAACATAACTATTTCCTTCTCCAAGCTCGCTCCAAAATAAGGAGAGACGTGATCCATATGGTTTTACCGCTGCTGAACGATAGGTCATATGCCCATCTTCATCATTTCCTGACGGTACTGTCAATCCAAGGCGGGCGCTAAGCTTAGCCACTTCAACAGAAGGATCATTGTAACCGCTGATTGCCCCTTGCCATTTTAAGACGATACGCAGTGGTGAACCAGATACCGTTGTTTTCGTCCCGAGATCTATTAAACTCATCAGTGAAGCATTCAGTTCCGATGTTACTGATGTATGTGAAACAGCTTCGTCTTGATCGATTGATTTTGCTTTAGCGCTTTGAAGGTTTACCAGTAAAGCTACAATGCAGCACAGGAATAATAATATAAAAAGAGTCCCTTTTTTTGTTCCGTTGTTCAACATAGCCTTCAGCATAATTTATTCTCCCTTTCGAACCTCTCTAGCAATCTACTAGACAGTATGTACGAATTAGGAGATTCTAAACTTATGCATTAAAAAAAGACTGAAGCAAGAGGCTTCAGCCTTTGGTTTCTATTCAGCTAGTCCATTTTTATATGCATAAATAGCTGCTTGGGTTCGGTCTTCCACACCCAGCTTCGCGAGAATATTCGTTACATGAAATTTCACAGTCTTGATCCCAATAATTAGTTGGTCCGCGATATCCTGATTCGATTTACCTTGCGCCAGCAGACGTAATACTTCCATCTCGCGCTCTGTAAGCTCTTTATAAGCAGGAGATTCACCCTTTGCATTGTTTCGAAAACGATTCATCATTTTAGAGGCGACCTGTGACTCCAGTACAGACTGGCCTCTTGCCGCGGCACGTATGGCATCTGCCACTTCAGTAGCTCGTGAGGTCTTTAGTAAATAACTGAATGCACCTGCTTCAATCACCGGATACATTTTTTCATCATCCAGATAGCTTGTCAACACAATAACTTTGATTTCGGGATACTGCTTCATTAGCTGTTTGGTCGTTTCAATTCCATCCATCCCATCCATGACAAGATCCATCAGGACTACATCCGGATTGTACTCTTGTGCCAGGCGGATACCTTCTTCCCCACTTCCAGCTTCCCCTACGACTTCTATTCCGTCTTCAGTACCTAGAACAGCAGCTAGTCCAATCCGTACCATTTCATGATCATCTACAAGCAATACCTTAATGGCTTCCTCCATCTCCATGGTCACTCTTTCCTCCTATTATTCATTGACTAACGGAACGGTAATTTCAATCCGCATTCCTTTACCCGGAGCGGTAATAAACTGAATGGAACCTCCGATTTCATTCATCCGCTCCTGCATATTCGACAAACCGTAGGAAGTTTGTTTACTATCATCCATTTCAAAACCAATCCCATCATCACGGAGCGTCAACCGAACCGTATCTCCTCGACGATGCAGCCTAATTTCCATCTTTTCTGCTTTCGCATGACGAAGCGTATTAGAGATTGCCTCCTGCACAATACGGAATAAGTGATTCTCTACCCCTTTTAGCAATTGTACATCAGGGTCCATCTCGAACACGATTTCTATCGGTACTTTAACCTTAAGCTCCTTGATCAGCTCCTGTAGCCCCTGCTCTAATCCCTTACCTTCCAAATAAACAGGTCTTAAGTGCAGCAATAATGCTCTCATCTCTGATTGTGCTACAGCAGACATTTCCTCAATCAGTGCAATTTGCCGTTGCGCCTTGTCAAAATCCTTCTCCAGGGTCCGGCCTACAGCCGTGGCGGTCATAGAGATCGCGAACAGCTGCTGAGAGACAGCATCATGCAATTCACGCGCAAGCCGTTGCCGCTCTTCCATAATAGCAGATACTCGTGCTTGCTCCGCGAGCTTCGCGTTATTTGTAGACAATCGCTGCAGTGTTGTCACTTGGTTTTCCCATTTTCCGCTGATTCGGCCCAATTGTTCTCCGAGCCTTCCCAGCTCATCATCGCCCAAGTCTGGCATAGATAGCGTTAAGTTTCCCTTCTCCCACAATACGAGCGTTTCTCTCAGGCGTTCCAACTTTCGCTTTACCCGAAAGCTCTGATAGAAGCCAAAGCCAACCCCGAACCCCATGGGCAGCAGAATTAAAGTGAAGGCCGTACGTAATCCAATCGTCCAGCTTTCAAAAGGTTTCAAATAGCCATATGTATACATGGTGTACAATATCACTAGCAGCATGACAAAAGAGAACAGAGCCCCCTCACCCATACTGCGTGACATCATATTTTTATTCTTTCTTTCCATACGGGGACCCTCCCTTCAGTATCAAACTAATCAGGATAATCGCACATCCAAATCTCCCATCAAATAAGACACACTAAACTTTACCTTATACTCACTGCTCTCATAGTTAGGGGATTTCCAGTTCAGACGGTTTAGCATACCTGTGTCCCGCTGGTTACCAAATTCAATCGATCCAAAAAGCACAAAGGCTTCGATTTCTATCCCGTAATCATCTGACAATTGAATGTCCATATCCCCAAAGATACCTTGAAACAGCATCACCGTTTCTTTTTGCTCCGCCATAGCCAGTGAAAGATCAAGATCGGCCTCTCCAAGGATATGCCATGAGCTGAGGCTATGCATCACCCAGGGTGAGCGATCCCAGTCAAATCTAGACGAAAAGTTCTGCTTCTGCATGAACCCTTCCTTACGCTGAACTCTTTTGGATTTAGTAAAAAACATCCCTAAAGAAATCAAGCAAATCCCCAGTACCAGCACCAAATGATCCAGCAAAAGCAATATAGCGCCAATTCCGAGCAGCTTATAACCCTGCTTCACTTTGCCTGACGTCGTGCGGTAGACTCCTAGGAACAGGAATAGAAGCGCGACAATGGAGAAAAAGCCGAGCCATCTACCAAAAATCATCATGCAGCCAACACCGATCAGTCCGATGGCAATCAAACGGTTTCGTTTATCCATTTCGCACCTCCTACAAGATATATTATAGCCAGCCGCTACAAAAGCCATATCGGTATGGAGATCCATACCGTATGGCTTCTTCTTGTCCAGCATATCATATCTGCTTAAGTTTTAGGAACAGGATTTAATCTTCTTTTTTGTTTAAAGAAGGAGCAGCCGGTGTATCATTCAGCTTGCTTCTTAATGCAGCCAGTTGCTCATCCACTTTCAGTTGCTTCTCAACATCGACTGGTTTAGTGTAGGCAGCGGATGGGCTGTAAGGTGCACGCATTACATCTGCTTCTGCTTCAAGCTGCATAATCTTCTCTTCCATCCGGTGGAAGCCGAGTGACGCACTGCCACTTTCGATGGAATGCACGCTACTGATTTGTGTCATTTGTTTCTTCGCCTTAGCCATTTGAGCGCGGGATACGAGCTCGTTACGCTTGTTGCGCAGCTTGTAGAATTCATCCTTCATATCATGCAGCTGTCCAACTAATTCCTTCGCTTGCACTTCAGCCTGAGCATGAAGATCGCTGTATTCCGCTTGTTTTTGATCGAAGTAGATTTTTTCTTCCAACAGCTTGCGAGTCACTTCTTCTTGGCCGTTTTTCAATGCCAATTCAGCTTGTGCTCCACGTTGTGCGGACATTTTTGCTGCTTCTTCCACGCGTTGCTTCATGCGACGTTCGTTCGCCATTTGCTTGGCAACTGTAACTTCCGCTTCGTGAATTTCAGCCTCCATATCGCGCAGATATTGGTTAAGCATTACGATTGGGTCCTCTACCTTATCCAACAAGTCATTTACCGACGCCTTAGTCATATCTTTAATTCTTTGAAATACTCCCATGATTTACAATTCCCCTTTCTCATATTTAGACAGTTTTTGTTTGAGTTCTTCTACTTCTTTTTGCAGAGCCTTCTTCTCGATATCCTTCATCATCGCATCCAAACCGGAATCCGGAGCTGAATAAGCGTTGTTCTTTTCAAAATTAGGATTGTAGTTAGGTTGGCGTCCGTAAGGTCCATGTCCGCCATTAGCCTGCGGTCCGTGTCCATGTTCTGGTCTACCTGAGTAAGGACCATCGAATGGGCCACCCGGTGCACCAGGGCCTGGTCCGAAAGGATTATAATGCGTAGGCTCCTTCGGAATGACCAGCGCAGCGATGAAGTACACTGGAATCACGGCACCTCCTGTAAACGGAATGCTGACCAGTAACAGAATCCGGAATAGCGTGGAATCAATACCGAGTGTCTCAGATAATCCACCTGCAAGACCCGTCATCACTTTATCTCTTGTTGAACGATATAATCGACTCATAGCGCTACTCCTTTCCACCATTGTTCAGTTTCTCCTTTAAGCGTGCCATTTCTCTTTCGAGTACGGTAGCTACAGTCTCACCTGCTTGCACCGCATATTCCTGCCCCATGCGACGTACATCGCGCAGGCTCTTCGCTTCTAATTCCCAATCTGACATCCGATCTTCCAGACGTCCGAACATTTTGGGAACATCACCACCGTTACCATAAGCACTTGCTCTTTGATTCATCCGTTGCTGCAGTCTCAGCGACTCCATCCGGGCTGCGTAATACTGACGTTTGCTATAAACTGTCTGATACTCTATTTTCAGCTCATTCAGCTGTCCTTCAAGTTCAAACAAGGATTGCTTACTTTGTTCAAATAGCCCGCTGTACTGCTCCAACTTTTCCTCGTGAATGATCTTTTCTTGCAAAGCCAGCTTTGCAAGATGATCTTCTCCTGCTTTTAATGCGAGTAACGCCTGTTCCTCACGTTTGTTTCTCATGGCAGTCGCTTGGTTCACTTGCTGTTGCAATTGCTTCGTATGGGAAGCGTATTGCTGGTACAATCTTTCAGCTTCACTGATTTCCTCGCGAGTTGAATGTAGAAATTGATCAATTAGCTTCACAGGATCTTGACTTTGCTCTAGACGTTCATTTAGATTAGCTACTGTAATATCCCTCATGCGACGAAAAACACTCATAATCTCCTGCTCCCTCCCTGCTTCTTGTTTAAGTACAATTCTTCTTAATAAGTACCATTTCTTCTACCCTTTAAAGCTGACACTCCCCATACGATCAACGCCACACCTAGAAGTGGTCCGATGATCCAGGAAAGCTTCGCGATCAAGGTCATGACACCAATGAACATTAGTACCCAACCGATAACCTTGCGTCCACTCTTAATCCCATAGTAACCGAGAACAACCAGCAATACTGGGAACAGTAGTCTGAAAATACCGTGAATCAGAGGAAGCGCTAAACCGAGCAGCATTACCGCACCAATCACAATCAGTACAACCGCTAATCCGTTTCCTTGTCTTCTTTGCATTATTTTCTCACCGCCTTTCGTTGTCCTTAACCTTATAGCCTTATTCTAGAGCAAATCGCAGACTTTCAAAACAGACCAACGACGGTTTTTGGTACTGGACCTTAGTCGAGGTAGCTGTGCGACTGCAGACCACTATAGGGCTAGCAAAGGACTTTTCATCAATGAAATAGCGACTTTAACAAGCATAAACGCCTTTGGCGTCCTTATAAGGACGGTAAGCGTTTATGCGAGAAATATAAGGATAATGTATAACGTGAAACATATACTTTCTTATATTTTGAGAAAAACCCCCAATTTAGGGGCTAAGCTTCGAGTACATTCAGAATCAGCGTAACGGCAAAAATATAGAAAAAACACTTCCTTTACTTAACTCGGATCTCACTTTTATATATCCACCCTGCTCGGTCACAATTTTACGGGCTAAATAAAGGCCTATGCCAACACCTTCAGTTCCATTGGAACCCGCACCTCGGTAAAATCGTTTAAAGATGTCATTCATCTCAGCGGCAGGAATTCCTATTCCACCATCGGCAACATCAATCCTTGCAAAAAGATCATACCTGCGAATCGTAATTCTAACACTGCAGGACCCGAGCGTATATTTCAGAGCATTATCGATGATGTTATAGATAGCTTCTCCCGTCCACTTGGGATCATGTTGCAGCATAATTCCCTGATCGGATTCCAGTAAGATCTCTATATTCTTTTGCTCGGCTGCTGGAAACGCCTGTTTGATCGCTGACAACACAGTATTCTCAAGACCATACTTCTCCGTATGAAGCTCTATAATACCGGATTCGAGCCGTGATAACTTGATCAGATTCTCCATGAGCCAAGACAGCTTCTCAATCTGACTACCCATATGGCGAGTAAATTCACTGCGTGTTTCAGCGGGCAGTCCTTCATCCATAAGAAGGCTGTTATACATCCCTAAATTGGCTAAAGGAGTCTTAAGTTGATGAGAGATATCAGAGATCAATGTTTTGACTTCTTGACTCTCTTCACGGTAGCGCTGCTTCTGCGAAGACAACAGCTCAGATAATTGAATAACCTGATGCTGTAATTTAGAGAGAAGTGTATCCTCCTGCACCGGGAACATCTGAGTCATTTGTCCATTAATAAGATCTTGAATCAGTCTCGACAATGAAAATAGAGTGTTTAGCATTTCTTTACGAAGCGCGAGCACAAAACTTATAAACAGCAAAACCATCAAGCTAATAAACACCACGGATACAATAACTACATGCCTCTCAGGCTTAAAATAGATAAGCATAGATACAAACAACACAACGGCTACGGCAAAAAGGGTGAACGAGCTCCAAATAATTTTTGTAAACGGGTTCTTCATCCTTACTCTCCCCATGTGTAGCCGATACCGAATATAGTTTTAATGTATTGACAATCTTTCGGGTCATCCTCAATTTTAGACCGCAGCCTACGAATATTTACGCTTAGCGTATTCTCATCCACGAAATTACCATCTATATCCCATAGCTTCTCCAGCATTAACCTCCTAGTAAGAACTTGACCGCTATTTTCGGTTAAGATGGCAAGGAGACGATACTCATTAGTGGTTAGTTTTATTTCTTGTCCATATTTGTAAACCTTCATTTTGGCTGAGTTAATTGTAATATCCTTGTAATGAAACAGCTCTGAGCCACCATCAGTGCCTGTTCGTCGGAGAACAGCCTTCACACGTTGCAAAAGTACGGCCATGCTAAATGGCTTCGCAATATAATCATCAGCTCCTAGCCCAAATCCAGCTACCATATCCTGCTCCGTATCGTTGGCAGTTAGAAATATAACCGGAATGGAACTCGTTCGCCGGATTTCCCGACACAGTATAAGGCCACTCTCATCGGGGAGATTAATGTCCAAAAGGACCAGACCGATGGTCTGATCCTGAATTCTAGAAGCCGCCTCCTGAAAAGAATAGGCCTGAATAATCTTATGGTTTTCTTTTTCAAGCATGAACTTTAGCCCCTCGTTTAAGAGACGGTCATCCTCTACAATTAGAATGGTTGTCATTGAAACTCACCTCAATACCTATCATTGTAACAAGCAGAGGAAGGCTACGCTGTAAATTAATTAGCTCTATTCCATTTGCCGCAGACGTTCCACAATGCTGTCCTTTTTAATTTGCTTATAAGCAATAAGCGGAACACTCAGGCAAACCACAAAAACGAGTACAATTGCAATTGAAAGCGGAAGGGTTGGGAAGCTAAACACAGCATAAGTAGCTTCTTGGCTGAACAGGCTATAAGCACCGTAACTGATTAATGTGCCTATTGTTGAGATTAGCAACGTAGATATGATCGCATAACCTGCTCCTTCAAACAGCAACAGCTTTCTCATCTGCTTAGAGGTCATCCCGATGCTCTCCATCACTGCGAACTCCAGCTTCCGAGCTACAACTCCTGTATACATAATATTAACGTAATTCAAAATTCCAATCAGCGCTAGAATGAGCGCAATTCCGCCACCCATAATGTAAAAGGTTAGCTTTGCCGATTCCATGAATTTTTCCATATACAGCTTCGACTCCAGCTTCAGCTCACTATCTCCGCCGATGAGTCCGTCCAATTGATCGGTAATCTGCTTCCAGTCTTCTGAGTCAGCATTAATATACACTTTACTTATAAGTGGGTTTTTCATAAATTTCTCCATTGCAGTGTGACTGATGTATACATTCGGAGCTACAAAATGTGCCGACCCTAGAGAGCTGAAGTCACCTAGCCCGCCAATATCGAAAGATTGTGTCGCTTCGCTGTTTATAGGACCTATTTGAAATGGATCTCCTATCTCAAGACCACTGAGACTAAAATTGTCCAGCAAGGCGATCTCACCTTTTTCAAAGCGTTCCATATCTACAGTGATTTCTAATTTCTCTTCCATCTTCTTAACCTGAGCTGAGTCTAACCCAATAACATGGGTCATTGAGAACATGCTTTGAGGCACAGCTAATTGTTCATCGGTAGGGCGATCTGTGTGATATGATTTTGCGAATTCATCCATATACTTACTGAACACCTTAGGATCATACTTGATCTGACCTATCCCGGTATAAGCTTTGAAGACCTCTTTTACTCCCTTTATATCCTGAATTTCCTTGATCATATCCTCTGTAATCTTGGCTTTCATTTCCCCCTCAAACCCAAAGGACATCGTCTGATTGGACAGCGTGAAATCGTTATCCATGTATTCAGCAACAAAATGATCTGTACTCATACTAAGCACAAGCGTATTGATCACCAGAAAAGTTGTCAGCCCGAGAAATAAAGAGAGAAATACAACCATCGCTCTTTTTTTCACTCTAAAAATATTACGCCAAGCCAGTCGATGCAGCTTAGATCCGCCAGTTCCCCGCTTCGTCTTAGCTTTAACCATCGTACCTGTATATCTCACCGCTTCTATTGGAGAGACTTTGCCAGCGATAGAGGCAGGTTTGATAGCGCTAAACATGGTGGTCAACCAAGCAAACAACGCAGCTCCAATAAAGATTAACGGGTGAAAAGAAATCACCACGCCCGTATCCAGATCCATTGTACTCATAGCCAGCTGCACCATTACGAAGGAAGTCACAGCTCCTGCGGCAAGTCCCAGTGGGATAGCGATAAGTGCTAGCCGTGAAGCCTGTGCCCTAACTATTTTTTTAATCTGCAGTTGTGTAGTTCCTAGCGTTCTAAGTAGACCGTAGAACCTTGTATCCCTTGAGACAGAAATATAAAGCACATTATAAATTAATAAATATCCGCTCAACATAACAAATAATATAATTCCAGCATAACCGATCAAAGTCGCTGTTCTATCTGAAGAGGTAGACGATTGGTTAGAGACAGGTTCGAGCTTTTGATTTTTTTCTAAAGTAATATCCTGTTGCAAACGCGAGATAAGTTCATCCGTGTTTTTCTCATTAAATAGAATAGTGGCATTTTTGGGATTCTTAAGATCTACGCCATGAGCTGTAGCAAAAGCCCCCGATACCAGCATAGCTCCAGAATTCCCGGTACGGACATGACTGTAATCGGTAAACCATCCACTTAGTACGAAGTTGTTATTCTCTTGAGATTTCACCCCAGCTCGCGAAACAGAGTAAGTAAATGGCAAGCTCATGCCTAACTGCGGATCATTAATCCCCATCGAATGTAATATCCATAAAGGAACGGCGATTTCATTGTCCTTCTCTGGGTACTTGCCCTTTAGCCCGTCAATTACCGGCTTACGCATTTCTGTCCATTCCGTAGAGTCATACCAGAGCAAAGCTAAATTAAGGTCTCCCCATTCAGGAGTATTGACAACATCCCCCACTTTGGACTGAAGTCCGATGGTCTTAATATAGGAATGTTCCTTTAACTTGTTTAATTGCTGTTCTGACGGTGAGGTCAAGTAGACATCAGCCATGGTCCCGTTTATTTTCAATTGCTGCATTTCGAAGGTTTTATAGTTGCTAAGTCCGATACTAAAAAAAGAAGTAATAAGCCAGGTAGTAAGCACGATGGCTATAATTACGAACCGATTTCGGGTCCGGTTGGCTTTCAGGCTCCTGCTTGTCAGCTTTTTAACAATTGGTTTATTGCTGTTTGGAAACATCATCACAATGCCCCTCCAGTAATTTTACCGTCCTCTATCCGGATGGTCCGGTCTGCAAGCTGAGCAATCTCTTCATTATGAGTAATCATTAGAATCGTCTGATTAAACTGTCTGCTAGTTACTTTGAGTAATCCAATGACCTCCTGACTAGTAATGCTGTCCAAGTTCCCTGTAGGTTCATCTGCTAGGATAATGGAAGGTTTAGCTGCCAAGGCCCGTGCGATAGCTACCCTTTGCTGCTGACCACCTGATAGCTGACCGGGGAGGTTGTCCAATTTTTGCGAGAGACCTAACGTATTCACAATATGATACACGAAATCCTTATCTATTTTGTTTCCATCCAGCTCTATGGGTAGCACTATATTCTCGTATACATTCAGAATCGGCACCAGATTGTAGTTCTGAAACACAAATCCAATTTTTCTTCTCCTAAATACGGTTAACTCATCATCCTTCATCCTAAAAATATTCTTTCCATCTATGATCACTTGTCCATCAGTTGCCCGATCAAGTCCGCCAAGCATATGTAAGAGCGTTGACTTCCCACTTCCTGATGTCCCGACAATCGCTATAAATTCACCGTTGTGTATCTCTACGTTAATACCATCTAGTGCCTTGACCAGGTTAGTACCCTTACCGTAATGTTTTGTGAGATTAATTGCGCTAAGTACAGACATATCCCCATCTCCATTCCGCTTTGTTATTCTACAACCCATTATATAGAGCAGTTCTTACATTCTAGTGACACAAAAAAAGACTTGCCCATAATGGACAAGTCTCGTTGAATTACTAATCTAACTATTTAAAAGCAGGCAACGCGATATCCGCGTAATTATCCTCAAGGAATTTCTTCACTTCAGGGCCGCTAATGCGTTTAGCCAACTTCT
Organism: Paenibacillus sp. FSL K6-2859; assembly: GCF_038008265.1. NCBI lineage: Bacteria > Bacillati > Bacillota > Bacilli > Caryophanales > Paenibacillaceae > Paenibacillus > Paenibacillus sp. FSL K6-2859. The sequence continues at coordinate 5,970,742 of NZ_JBBOYU010000001.1, forward strand.
GAATCGCATCAGAGTCCTTGTTGTCTTCACGTGCAACCAAGGTGATGGTGAATTCAGAATCTTCGCCTTCAGTAATCAGCGCATCTTTCTTCGGTGTCAATCCAAGTGGGCTAGCATAAGCCGGAGTCATTGCTACTAGATCTCCATCATCCAGCATACGGGCCAACATCAACAAATCTACTTCCTCAAACTTAAAGTTTTTTGGATTTTCAGTAATGTCTGCTTGTGTAGCCTGGATGCCTACGCCTTCTTTTAGCTTAATCAAATCGGCTGCAGCAAACATCTGTAAGGAACGACCGATATTTGAAGGATCATTAGCCATTACTAGTGTTGCACCTTCCGGCAGATCCGCAACATTCTTGTAGCGCTTGGAGTATCCACCATAAATAGCGTCATAGACAGGCTGTACCTCTACTAGATTGGAGCCTTTACTTTCATTAAACTGCTTCATATAAGGAACGTGTTGGAAAAAGTTAGCGTCTACCTCTTTATTCGCCAAAGCTTCATTAGGCTGCACATTGTCAGACAGCACAACAATTTCAAGATCAATACCATCTTCCTTCAGAAGTGGCTTTACAATGTCCAGAATTTCCGTCATTGGTGGAATCAAAGTAGCAATCTTTAATTTGGTTAAATCATCGCTACCTTTGGCAGTATTGTTCTTTGCTGCATTATTAGAACCACAACCCGCTACTACCAATACCATTAACATTAGCACAATTATCATTGATTTTTTCATGATTACGACTAACCCCCGCTTTATATAGTAAACAAATTTGTATTTCCATGCTTTGCAATGAAGGGTAAACGATCAACGCTTATCTAACAGCCGCGAAACCGTTCCTCCTGTGAATTGAACCATCTGAACTAATACAATCATCACAACAATCGCATAGATCATCACTTCAGTCTCAAAACGCTGATAGCCATAACGGATCGCAAAATCGCCAACCCCGCCCCCTCCAACAACCCCCATTACGGTCGAATAAGAGATAAAACTAATGGTAGAGGTAGTAAGCCCGAGCACCAGACCCGAACGGGCCTCTACATACAGGAATTTAAAGATCAACCCCAGCTTCGAGGCTCCCATAGACAACGCCGCTTCTATGACTCCTTTAGGAACCTCCAGCAAAGACTGCTCCACCAGACGAGAGTAATAAGCAATAGCAACTATGGATAATGGAACCGTGGCTGCCATTGTTCCAATCGCAGTTCCGACAAGGAAACGAGTGACGGGAATAAGTGCAACGACAAGCAGCAGGAATGGAAATGAACGGATAATATTTACGATGCTGTTAAGCACCAGTGACAATGTTTTATTCTCATAGAGCTGCCCTTTTCGGCAAAAGAACAACAACGTCCCGAGTGGAAGCCCCAGCAGCAGTGCGGCACCAACAGAAATGCCGACCATTATAAAAGTTTCTCCAATCGACTCCCACATCTGTGCCTGATATTGAAGTACACTATCAAACATGAGTTTCCCCCGCTTTACCCAGAATTTGATCCCGGTACGAGCCAGTACGAACTGCAGCAGGCCGGAAATCACCGTCATCGCGAGAGAACGAATCTACGATTCGACCCTTTTCCATTACGGATACGTGCGTGCAAATGCTTTTGACAACATCCATCTCATGCGTAACAATCACTACAGTAACCCCAAGGCCCCCATTAATATGCTTCAGGACATTCAGAATATCCGCAGTTGTTCCTGGATCTAGTGAGGATGTTGGTTCGTCACATAGCAATAGTCCTGGACTATTAGAAAGCGCCCGGGCGATCGCCACACGTTGTCGTTGTCCTCCACTTAGCTGTGCGGGATATTGCTCTGCCTTATCAGCCAATCCGACAAAATCGAGACATTCCTTCACCCGCTTCATCCGTTCACGCTTCGGCACCCCTGCCAGTTCCAGAGGGATCGAAATGTTGCGGCTTACCGTGACGTTATTGACCAGATTAAATTGCTGGAAAATCATCCCAATCTTTTCCCTAGCTTTCCGCAGCTGTTTACTCGGCATTCCGGTTAAATGTTGCCCTTCTACGGTTACTGTCCCTTGGTCCGGCTTTTCCAGCAGATTAATTAGTCGCAGCAGTGTGGATTTCCCTGCACCGCTTTCACCAATAATCCCGTGAATCGATCCTTTCTTCACATCCAGCGATACATCATCCACCGCCTGATACATGCCGTCCTTCAGCTTGAAGGCTTTACTCACCCCACTCAGCGATAGGATTGCAAACTCCCCCTTCCTTTCCATTTATACTGGAACCTTCTAAGCCAAGGTTTGTACTATAATTATTTAAAAACTGTTTTACTAAAAATCTCTTTAAATAATAAGGCATTTTATGTTCTGTGTCATCATTTTTCTTCAAATGATATATCAGGAAAAAATAGTGATAACATAAAAACCCTTTATACCGGGCTATTTTTAAGAGTTTATCTCCCTAATAAATTACTGTACAACTCCCTCTTCAAATCAGGATTCTCCTGTTACCTAACTCCTAAACCCCTGTTACATCTATTTCAAGAACTAGATAGCTACGAAAAAAAGGATGTCTAAGCTCGATAGCTTAAGACATCCTTTTTTTTCTATTCGCATTCCCTGATCTAAGACTTTCCGTCAAGCTCCTTGCGAATCTTCAAGAACACCTGATAGCTTCGCTCCGCACATTCCGAAATCGCTATCGGATGGAACCCAGGCAGATCCGCATATAGCGTATCATGGAGCGGTTCAACCCACGAAGCCGGCAGCACACTTGCTCCAAGCTTCGCTCCCATAATAGAACCAACTGTAGCACCATTACAGTCTGTATCCATTCCGCCGTAAACGGATGTAACGACCGCTTTTTCAAAATCATTCCCGCCATAGACTAGCGAAGCAGCCACAAGAGCTGCATTATTATTGGTATGCACCGCATCATAATGACTGAATGTATCCCAAATTTTACTCACTAATTCACGCTCACTCTTGGCCTTCTGTGCAATATCTATACCCCGTAGAACGTCACTTGTCAGACGGCTAGTACTAGGGATCTCACTAAGAGCAATCTCAAGAATACGCTCGTTATCTTTTTCAGCAAAAGCTGCCGAAATCATCGCCGCATTAAACATTTCGCCATAGATCCCGTTCTTCACATGTGAGAAAGAAGCATCGCGCCAGCCTAGCTCCGCTGCAAGCTCAGGGTGTCCTGCCGCACCATAAGCTAGTCCATCTGCGCGTATTGCCGCACCAATCCATTCCCGGTAAGGATTTAAGTGCATCCGCACTCTTTCCTGCCGCGCCAACCAATCCGCAGGCTTCTCACCATGCAGATGAGACGTCTCCTGTGCAAAATTCATATACGACTGTGTCTCTGCCGTACATACCTGAGCATATGTCAGATATTTATGCCAGAGCTTCCCGATATCCCAAGAATCCCAGTCCAGCCCCTTCTGCTCCAGCAACATAAGGCCTAGAACCGTGTAACGAATATCATCATCGCTCTCCATAAACTTAATAGTCTCGCTGGTACTAGCGTAAGTCCATTCGCTTAAACCAAGGCCATATTCTACCTCTGCCCGCGAATGCCCAGGCGTATAACCAGTAATTGGCCATGCGTCCGCACCCCGGAACCACAGCTCAATATTCTCCCAGCCCGGGCGTCCATCTTTACCGTAGAGGTAGTCCCAATACTCCAGTGGTTTGCCAAGTGCGCAACCGACGCTTCTACCTAGCCAAGCTCCGTAGAACTTATCTCTCCATTCTGCTTCGCTCCAGTCAGCCTCAAGCTTGCGTGGACCTTCTGGACGAAGACGACGAATCTCCTCCAGTGAAGATGGCTCTTCATAAGGAAAGTCCTCAGCAACCGTGAGCTCCATCAACTCGTTGTATACTTGCATCAGCTTAATCTCATCGGCACCTGCAGCAGCTAGTTTATCCGCGAAGCCGTCAATCTTGCAGCCTTCTTCTCCACGCTGAACCAATTCAAACTGAACCGTCTCTTGAAGTCTCTCCCATCCTGCCATAGGTTAATTCCCTTCAGCCGCAAGCAGCTCTTGATCTAGCTTTTCCAGTGAATCAAAGATCAGTTTCATAAATGCTTCCCGGTCTACTCCCACCAGAACTTCTACATTTGCTGGACGATCTGTCTTCTTTCGTTTGTCTGCAACCGTCATTCCACGTGTTAGCTTGCCTTCTGTCTCTACCGTTACATATAGATGCTCGGATTCAAACAGTTCTGGATGCAAGAGCCAAGCTACGGCGCATGGATCATGCAGTGCACTACCGACATAGCCCATTTTCTTTCCGAAGATCGAATAGAAATCTAACAGCTCTCCGACCATAGTGGACACTGGCCCACGCTCTTTCAATGCTGCGATCTCATCTTCGAAAATGGCTGCCTTATCAGTCACATCCAGACCACTCATCGTAATCGGAATACCCGATTCAAATACGATACGAGCGGCTTCAGGATCTACATAGATATTAAACTCCGCAGTAGAGGTTACATTTCCATAAGAAATTCCTCCGCCCATCAGTGAAATCTTTTCAATTCTTTCCTTAATCTCTGGATAAGCAGTGATTAGCAGGGCGATATTTGTTAAAGGAGCCATCGGTACGAGCGTAATCTTCTCCTCCGAAGAACGGATAATATTCAGCATAAATTCCACAGCGCCTTCTTCTACAGGCCGGAATTTACTTGGTGGCAACATTGGGCCGTCCATGCCTGATTCACCATGTGCTTCCTCACCTGTAACAAGCTTGCCGAACAGCGGACCCGCAGCCCCTTTGGCTACAGGAATATCAGCATTCACAAAGCTGATCACTTTAAGTGCGTTTTCTGTAATTTTATCGAGGATCTGGTTTCCACCAACCGTTGTAATCCCGCGCAGATCCAGCTTCTCCGAATTTGCTATTGCAAGCAGGATAGCGATTGCGTCATCATGCCCTGGATCGCAGTCAATAATAATAGGTGTTCGCATAGTCATTCACTCCTTAGTTGTATAAATCCTCGTTATTTCTATCGCTATTTCATTAGCGGGCTTTTAAGTTTTTTGTTCTTCTTCCGTGTCTCAGATACGGCATAGATCACTAGTCCAATTACCGTTGCTACATAAGGAAGCGTGCCGATTAGCTCCGCAGGAATTTTCAGCACCTGAAGCGCATTCGACAATGCATCTGCGGTACCAAATAAAAGAGAAGTTAACGCCGTACCTACTGTCGTACTTCTCCCCATAGACTCTGCCGCAATGGCAATCCAGCCCCGACCAGCGATCATATCGCGAGTGAACAGTGACAGGTAACCCATCGACATGTATGCCCCACCCAAACCAGCGAAAAATCCACTAAGCAGCAAAGCCATATACTGTATTTTCACAACACTTACACCTACAGATTGAGCTGCGTGTGGATTTTCACCCACTGAACGAATGCGCAGACCAAGCGGTGTACGGTTTAAGAGATAGTAGACAACAAACACAGCAATGATAGATACATAGGTCAAAATGTGATGCCCTGATAAAATCGGCCCCAGCACGGGAATATCCTTCAGCAAAGGAATGTCTACGCTAGGCAGCACTTTACTCGCCAGAGAAGTAGAAGATCCCTTATCTCCACTAAGTAAATAAAGAATAAACACGGTTCCTCCAGAAGCGAACATATTAATAGCTACACCGCCGAGAATGATATGTGTTTTGAATTTCAGTGTGAAAAAAGCTAATATTCCAGCGATCAGTGTTCCGGACATCACGGCCCCAAGTAAACCTACCCACGCACTATGCGTGTAGCTGCTTACAATGACACCGGCTAACGCCGCGACAAGCATGATGCCTTCCATACCAATGTTGATGATACCAGCCCTATTAGAGATTAACGCTCCCAATGCGGCGAATAGAATCGGTGTCGTCACCCGAAGAACAGAAAACGCAAAGTCAGTCGTAAAAATTACATCAAATAAGCTGTTCACGCTTCCTTCGCCTCCTTCAAGAGCATCCGATTTTTCCAGAACTTCAGAAATTGCTCTGCCGAAATGAGAAGAATGATAATCGCCTGTATAATAGAAATCATCTCTGAAGGTACATCAGACAGACGTGCCATCATATCGGCTCCGATCCGGATATACGCAAGGAATAATGCTGCACCGATTACGGATAGCGGATTATTCTTGGCTAACATCGCTACAAGAGCACCATCTAAACCATAACCTGGTAACGAGGTCCATTGGAATCGGTTGTACATCCCTAGCACTTCTACGGAACCCCCCATCCCCGCGATAAAACCAGCAATCAAGTGAACCAGTATAATAACCTTCGCGGTCTTCATGCCTGAATAACGTGCAAAGTTCCGGTTGATGCCTGTCATTCGCAGCTCATATCCCCATTTAGTCTTGTATAGGAATAAATGTGCTGCAATAATAAGCACGATAACGATAATAAGTCCGGTATGAATACGGGTGCCAGGTACCATTTTACTCAGCAGTGCCGTTTTCTCGAATTTGTAGGATACATTGGCAAATGCTTTTGCATCACGTAAGTGATAGTTCAATAGATATAAACCTACTCCAAACAAAATATTATTGAACATCAAGGATGTAACCAGCTCATTGGCATTCCATTTGGCTTTGAGGATGCCGGGTATTGCCGAGAGCAACGCTCCTACAATAGAACCCGCAGCAATAGCTACGATCGGATGAAGCCACCCGTCCAGCGTTAAATGAATAGCCAACACGGAAGTCACAACACCGGAGAAATAGAAAATCCCTTCAGCTCCCAAGTTGAACATATTTGCCCGGAACAACAAAGAAACTGCTAATCCAGTGAACATGAGCGGAATGGCCATCTCAATCACATTACCGATATGGCCTTTACTGGATAGCGGCTCAAATAGGAATATCCCAATTGTCTTCACCGGCTGATTGCTGACCAATGAGATGATCAGAAAAGCAATAGCGAGTGCAATTACGATGACTGCCGATGTTCGAATGTATTCAAAATATTTTACTTTAAACATGATTTACGGCCCTCCTGATTTGCTCCTCGTCCTGTCGATGAATCCCTAGCATATAAAGCCCTAATTCTTCTTCACTAACCTTGGAAGGCTCCTCGAAAAAGGCAACAATCTTTCCTTCATACATCACTAGTAGACTATCGCTGATCTCCAAGATCTCATTTAAGTCTGCTGACACTAGCAAAATAGCGCAATCGTCTGAGCGTAGCTCCAACAGCTTTTGATGTATGAACTGCGCCGCGCCTATATCCACGCCCCTTGTCGGCTGCTCTGCAATAAGCAGTTGCGGTTCTGTAGAACACTCTCTTGCCACTACTACCTTCTGCATGTTACCACCTGATAACATTCCTATTGGCTGAGAAGGTCCCGAACAGCGGACTTTAAATTCTTCTACAAGTGATACTGCAAGCTTGGCAATTCGTGATCCATTTAAAAAGGGACCTTTATTCATAGCTTTTGTACGATACTGAGTAGACAGCAGATTATCCGCTATGCTCGCATCACTGGCTATCCCTTGATGCATCCGATCCTCTGGGATATAGGAAACGCCTAGCTTACGAATATCCAAAATATCCGATTCACGAATATCTTTTCCCTTCACTAGCACAGAGCCTTGGCTTGAGACCCCTCTTAGGCTACCTGTAAGAGCCTCAATGAGCTGTGTCTGCCCATTCCCTTCTACACCAGCAATCCCGATAATTTGTCCTACGCGTACTGCAAAGTTGATATCTGTTAGCAACGCTTTGCCGTGTGCATCATTTACACCTAGACCTTGCACAGTGAGTACCGGCTCGCTAATAGACAGAATCTCCTTGTCGTATTTCAACACGACGTCTCTGCCCACCATAAGGCGTGAGATTTCTTGCTCCGTGACATCCTTCGTTTGGAAGATACCTTCACTACGTCCACTACGCATGATCGTAATTCTGTCGCAGATCGCTTTCACTTCTTTCAATTTGTGTGAAATAAAAACAATCGTATGTCCCTGCTCTCTTAACTGCTTAAGCTCCCGGAACAATTCCTCTGTTTCCTGTGGGGTCAACACTGCGGTCGGCTCATCCAGAACGAGGATTTTTGCACCTCGCAGCAGCGCCTTCAGAATTTCAACCTTTTGCTTCATACCAACCGTGAGATCCTCCACTTTTGCTTTTGGATCCACTGCCAGATTGTATTTCTTCGCAGTCTCTTCGGTCATGCGTACAGCTTCTGCATAATGGATGCCGACGCCCTTACGTGGTTCCATGCCCAGCACCATGTTCTCTGCTACCGTAAAAGAAGGGACCAGCATAAAATGCTGGTGAACCATACCAATCCCTCTATCAATGGCATCCTGAGCAGATTGCAGCTTCACTTTTTCACCCTTGATGTAGATTTCACCTTCACTAGGCTCTTCCATGCCGAACATGATCTTCATTAAAGTTGATTTACCAGCGCCGTTCTCGCCCGCAATCGCATGAATTTCTCCCTCACGTAAAGAAAAATGCACGTCTTTATTTGCAACGACACCATTGGGATACACCTTGGTAATTCCCCGCATTTCCAGCAGAGCTTTGTTCATAGGTCTCAACGCCTTTCGACTTGGAGGTCTGCAAAAATATACAGCTGGAATTCTTCTGAAAGAAGAATCTCCAACTGTAGGTTTATCACTTTATAGCTATACTTAAGGCTTAACTGCGTTACGAATGGCTTCTACTTCAGAGGTTTCCATTCCCATTGCATTATCTACTGTAATTTCTTTGTTGATCAGCTTTTGCTTCACTTCTTCAACTTTAGCCTGAAGATCGGCAGGGAAGATATTTTTATAGATATCATTTTCTGCAATGCCCACACCATCATCTACAAAGCTCAACACATCACGTTTACCCATTTCAAGCGTACCCTCTTGTAATTTCTTCACGGCACCCAAAATAGCCATATCAATCTTTTTAATAGAAGAAGTAACAATCAAGTTTGCTTTTTCGCTATCTGTTGTGTTAAGCAACATCGCCTGATCGGAGTCTACGCCAATAGCGTATTTCTTCTTCTCTTTAGCTGCATCAAAGATCCCAAGACCTGTACCGCCAGCTACGTTAAAAATAACATCTACACCGGAGTTGTATTGAATCAACGAAAGCTCCTTACCTTTAGCCGGGTTAACGAAATCACCAGCATAGGATACAGCGACCTTCACCTCAGGATCAACATATTGAGCGCCCTGAATGTAGCCAACCAAGAAAGCGTTAATTCCTGGAATGTCCATGCCGCCTACAAATCCGATCACATTCTCAGGATTAGCATTAGCCATATCAGATTGAGTAGCTAGTGCTGCTACAGCACCTGCCAGAAAAGATACTTCATTTGTCGCATAAGACATGTTGTACATATTCTCTGGTGCTTCATCTATATCGGTATCATAGTTAATGAATTTTTTGTCTGGATATAATTCAGCCGTTGCATTAAACATCTCTGTAATTTCCGATCCGCCAGAAATAATAACATCCCAGTCCTCAGCGGCGATATCGTTAAACGTAGGCTCCCATTTCGTTTTATCGACACCCATTTCTACAACCTTTGTTTCTGCACCCAGTTCATCCTTAACCTTTTGCAAACCGCTATTCGCAGAATCAAAGAATGATTTATCCCCAAGCGTACCTGGAATCAATAGCACGACCTTGAGTTTATCCCCTGAACCTGTTTCTCCACCTTCAGCAGCATTAGATCCTACATTCGCGGAAGATCCATTACTCGACGTATTATTTCCACAGGCTGTGACCATTACCATTACTACTAGTAACAACAAAGAAAGAACTTTCTTTTTCACTTTTCTATTCCCCCTATTTATAGTTGGTTAGTAATTTGAGAGATTCTCCTTCTTAGTCCGTTGTATGTTTCACGATTTAGATGGAAACTCTCATATTGCAGGTTACATTGTTAATATTTCAATGATTTTAACAAATAGACTCTAAAATAGAGATAAAATTATCATTTTCACAAATAATCCGACTAATTCCCGAACGATATGGCCAGTCAGGTTGCTAATTTCCGGATTTATTGATACGATCATATCAAATATTAATGAAAATAATTATATGATTTCGGTCATATTTTTGTGCGATTCGGCTAAAACATAATTAATGGAGGGTCATCATGGATCGTGTTCTATATATTGTAAATGCAACACATGAGGTTAATACCTATATTCCACCACACCAGCATGAATGTTATGAACTAGTCTATTATTTAAACGGATTAGGAACTACTAATGTAGGTTCGCGAAGTTATCATTTTCGTTCTTCTTCATTCGCGCTGATACCACCCAATCATAAACATGACGAGAATCATCGCGAGGATGCTACTATACTATTTGTAGGCTTCCATTCAAATCACCCAAATATGGAGAATTTGCAAGGCGTATATGAAGATGATAAAGACCATACTGTTCTAGAGATCTTGCTTCGAATGAAAGCAGAGTTTACGCGCAAACAAGATGGATTCTCTGAACTATTGAACCTGCAAATGAGCGAAATCACTGTTCATCTGATACGGCTTCTTAGCGCATCTGGGTTTCAATCGCCAACGGAAGACAGAGTCCAATATGTTCTAAACTATATGAATGAGCATTACCGCCATAAGCTATCGGTCGCAACACTTTCTGAGATGTCTGGATACAGCTATGATCGTTTCCGCCATTTATTTAAAGAGCGATTCGGTGCTTCACCTCTACGCTATCTACTATTGAAACGTCTGGATTATGCAAAGTCTCTCTTGCAACATACCCAAATGCATATCTCTGAAGTATCAGCTGCTGCTGGGTTTGTGAATGACGCCCAATTTTGCAATATGTTTAAACGTGAAATTGGTCTCACTCCACGAGCATTCCGCCTAAGCAGTCAATAAAACAACACTCCACACAAAAAGGCCGTTGAATTAGAGACGCCTCTAATTCAACGGCTTAAGAATAAAAGCTCAAAGACAAAGAAAAAAGGTTTGTAAAGTTGCTTATACAAGCGACTTTACAAACCTTTTTGATATACCGGCGAGAGGACTCGAACCTCCACGGTTTCCCTCTCGATTTTGAGTCGAGCGCGTCTGCCATTCCGCCACGCCGGCACATATGAACTTAATGGAGGCGCCACCCAGATTTGAACTGGGGATAAAGCTTTTGCAGAGCTTTGCCTTACCACTTGGCTATGGCGCCATGTAAAATATGGAGCGGACGACGGGAATCGAACCCGCGACCCTCGCCTTGGCAAGGCGATGCTCTACCGCTGAGCCACGTCCGCATAAAATGGCTGGGGATATAGGATTTGAACCTATGCATGACGGAGTCAAAGTCCGTTGCCTTACCGCTTGGCTAATCCCCAATAACATTTTAAAGTAAAATGGGGCGACTGATGGGTCTCGAACCCACGAATGCCGGAACCACAATCCGGTGCGTTAACCCCTTCGCCACAGTCGCCATATTAAACTGAAATTCGTTGCCATTCTTCTTTGTTAAAGTAAATGGGGCGACCGATGGGTCTCGAACCCACGAATGCCGGAACCACAATCCGGTGCGTTAACCCCTTCGCCACGATCGCCATATTAAACTTTAGAAAGAATTTGGCAGGGGCAGCAGGAATTGAACCCACACCAACGGTTTTGGAGACCGTTGTTCTACCTTTAAACTATGCCCCTAAAACTGGTGGAGGATGATGGATTCGAACCACCGAACACTTACGTGAGCAGATTTACAGTCTGATGCGTTTGGCCACTTCGCTAATCCTCCAAGGATGGTGCCGGCGAGAGGACTTGAACCCCCAACCTACTGATTACAAGTCAGTTGCTCTACCAATTGAGCTACACCGGCATGGCACTCATTCTATTGTGAAAATCATGGTGGCTCGAGACGGATTCGAACCGCCGACACGAGGATTTTCAGTCCTCTGCTCTACCGACTGAGCTATCGAGCCAAGGTAAAAATGGCGGAACCGACGAGATTCGAACTCGCGATCTCCTGCGTGACAGGCAGGCATGTTAGGCCAACTACACCACGGTTCCAAAAGATATAATTTCTTGATGAAAATTGGTTGCGGGGGCAGGATTTGAACCTGCGGCCTTCGGGTTATGAGCCCGACGAGCTACCGGGCTGCTCCACCCCGCGTCGTTCTTAAATGAATATGGTGGAGGCTGAGGGGATCGAACCCCCGACCCTCTGCTTGTAAGGCAGATGCTCTCCCAGCTGAGCTAAGCCTCCATAAACAACAATTGTTATTGTACCAAAGTCCACTATGTAAAATCAAGTGAAAATTTGGTGACCCGTATGGGATTCGAACCCATGTTACCTCCGTGAAAGGGAGGTGTCTTAACCCCTTGACCAACGGGCCATACTAAGTAAAAATTTGTGGCGGAGAGAGAGGGATTCGAACCCTCGAGACGCTTGTGGCGCCTACACGATTTCCAATCGTGCTCCTTCGGCCAAACTCGGACACCTCTCCATATGGCTCCCCGAACAGGACTCGAACCTGTGACAACTCGATTAACAGTCGAGTGCTCTACCAACTGAGCTATCAGGGAATATTCATACCAGGCTTGATGCCTGAAAACTGAATCCGAATTGAATTTGCGTTTTAAGTATAGGATAAGCCCTCGACCGATTAGTATTGGTCAGCTCCATGCATTACTGCACTTCCACCTCCAACCTATCTACCTCGTCGTCTTCAAGGGGTCTTACTAATTGGGAAATCTCATCTTGAGGGGGGCTTCACGCTTAGATGCTTTCAGCGCTTATCCCGTCCGTACGTAGCTACCCAGCCATGCTTCTGGCGAAACAACTGGTGCACCAGCGGTACGTCCATCCCGGTCCTCTCGTACTAAGGACAGCTCCTCTCAAATTTCCTGCGCCCACGACAGATAGGGACCGAACTGTCTCACGACGTTCTGAACCCAGCTCGCGTACCGCTTTAATGGGCGAACAGCCCAACCCTTGGGACCTACTTCAGCCCCAGGATGCGATGAGCCGACATCGAGGTGCCAAACCTCCCCGTCGATGTGGACTCTTGGGGGAGATAAGCCTGTTATCCCCAGGGTAGCTTTTATCCGTTGAGCGATGGCCCTTCCATGCGGTACCACCGGATCACTAAGTCCGACTTTCGTCCCTGCTCGACTTGTAGGTCTCGCAGTCAAGCTCCCTTATGCCTTTGCACTCTTCGAATGATTTCCAACCATTCTGAGGGAACCTTGGAACGCCTCCGTTACTCTTTAGGAGGCGACCGCCCCAGTCAAACTGCCCGCCTGACACGGTCCCCGTACCGGATTACGGTACTAGGTTAGAACCTAGATACGATCAGGGTGGTATCCCAACGGCGCCTCCACCGAAGCTTGCGCTCCGATTTCTACGGCTCCCACCTATCCTGTACAGATCGTACCCAAATTCAATATCAAGCTGCAGTAAAGCTCCATGGGGTCTTTCCGTCTTGTCGCGGGTAACCTGCATCTTCACAGGTATTAAAATTTCACCGGATCTCTCGTTGAGACAGCGCCCAAGTCGTTACGCCATTCGTGCGGGTCAGAATTTACCTGACAAGGAATTTCGCTACCTTAGGACCGTTATAGTTACGGCCGCCGTTTACTGGGGCTTCGGTTCATAGCTTCGGATTGCTCCTAACCACTCCCCTTAACCTTCCAGCACCGGGCAGGCGTCAGCCCGTATACTTCGCCTTGCGGCTTCGCACAGACCTGTGTTTTTGCTAAACAGTCGCTTGGGCCTTTTCACTGCGGCCCCCTCGTGCTATTCACACTACCGGGGCACCCCTTCTCCCGAAGTTACGGGGTCATTTTGCCGAGTTCCTTAACGAGAGTTCTTCCGCGCGCCTTAGAATTCTCTTCTCGCCTACCTGTGTCGGTTTGCGGTACGGGCACCTTCTCCTGGCTAGAGGCTTTTCTTGGCAGTGTGAGATCATGACCTTCGCTACTGTAATTTTCGCTCCCCATCACAGCCCAGCCTTAACGATGTGCGGATTTGCCTACACATCAGCCTCACTGCTTAGACGGACATATCCATCAGTCCGCGTCACTACCCTCCTGCGTCACCCCATCGCTCATAGCGGATTACGGTGGTACAGTAATTTCAAACTGTTGTCCTTCGACTACGCCTTTCGGCCTCGCCTTAGGTCCCGACTTACCCTGAGCGGACGAGCCTTCCTCAGGAAACCTTGGGCTTTCGGCGGATCAGATTCTCACTGATCTTTTCGTTACTCATACCGGCATTCTCACTTGTATGCTGTCCAGCGCTCCTTACGGTACACCTTCAACCCACATACAACGCTCCCCTACCCCAGATACATACGTATCTAGCCATAGCTTCGGTGGTGTGTTTAGCCCCGTTACATTTTCGGCGCAGAGTCACTCGACCAGTGAGCTATTACGCACTCTTTCAATGGTGGCTGCTTCTAAGCCAACATCCTGGTTGTCTGTGCAACTCCACATCCTTTCCCACTTAACACACACTTGGGGACCTTAGCTGATGGTCTGGGCTGTTTCCCTTTTGACAATGGATCTTAGCACTCACTGTCTGACTCCCGGCAATAAGTATATGGCATTCGGAGTTTGACTGAGCTTGGTAATCCTTGCGGACCCCGCACCCAATCAGTGCTCTACCTCCACTACTCTTATACCGAGGCTAGCCCTAAAGCTATTTCGGGGAGAACCAGCTATCTCCGAGTTCGATTGGAATTTCTCCGCTACCCCCACCTCATCCCCGCATTTTTCAACATGCGTGGGTTCGGGCCTCCAGTGCGTGTTACCGCACCTTCACCCTGGACAGGGGTAGATCACACGGTTTCGGGTCTACGTCCACATACTCATTCGCCCTATTCAGACTCGCTTTCGCTGCGGCTCCGTCTTCTCGACTTAACCTTGCATGTTAAACGTAACTCGCCGGTTCATTCTACAAAAGGCACGCCATCACCCATTAATAGGGCTCTGACTTTTTGTAAGCACACGGTTTCAGGTTCTATTTCACTCCCCTTCCGGGGTGCTTTTCACCTTTCCCTCACGGTACTGTTTCACTATCGGTCGCCAGGTAGTATTTAGCCTTAGCAGATGGTCCTGCTGGATTCATACGGGGTTTCACGTGCCCCGCACTACTCGGGATCCGTCTCGGAGAGAACACAGTTTAGGCTACAGGGCTTTTACCTCTATCGCGGGCCTTTCCAGACCTCTTCACCTACCATATTCCTTTGTAACTCCATGTGAGACGTCCCACAACCCCTAAGAGCAAGCTCTTAGGTTTAGGCTGTTCCGCGTTCGCTCGCCGCTACTGACGGAATCACTATTGTTTTCTCTTCCTCAGGGTACTTAGATGTTTCAGTTCCCCTGGTCTGCCTCTACATCTCCTATGTGTTCAGAGATGAGTAACTGCGAATTACCACAGCTGGGTTTCCCCATTCGGACACCCCCGGATCAAAGCTTGCTTACAGCTCCCCGAGGCAGTTTCGTTGTTCGCCACGTCCTTCGTCGGCTCCTGGCGCCTAGGCATCCTCCGTGTGCTCTTATTAGCTTAACCTTGATTTTTCCTAAGAAAAATCTCACTAATAACATTTACTTGTTTGCACAAGTTGCTAAAAGATGTTCTAAAACGCAAATTCGTTTCGGTATCCAGTTTTCAAGGATCAAGTCTTACTTGAGAGCTTAAACTCTCAAAACTGAGCAACGAGTGAGTAACAGGCCTAAACCTGAGATTGTGGAAGTTTAACTTCCGATTTGAATGTCTCCATTGCAGGAAACGATTCTCCATAGAAAGGAGGTGATCCAGCCGCACCTTCCGATACGGCTACCTTGTTACGACTTCACCCCAATCATCTACCCCACCTTCGGCGGCTGGCTCCCTTGCGGGTTACCCCACCGACTTCGGGTGTTGTAAACTCTCGTGGTGTGACGGGCGGTGTGTACAAGACCCGGGAACGTATTCACCGCGGCATGCTGATCCGCGATTACTAGCAATTCCGACTTCATGCAGGCGAGTTGCAGCCTGCAATCCGAACTGAGACCGGCTTTGATGGGATTGGCTTCACCTCGCGGCTTCGCTTCCCGTTGTACCGGCCATTGTAGTACGTGTGTAGCCCAGGTCATAAGGGGCATGATGATTTGACGTCATCCCCACCTTCCTCCGGTTTGTCACCGGCAGTCACTCTAGAGTGCCCAACATTACTTGCTGGCAACTAAAGTTAAGGGTTGCGCTCGTTGCGGGACTTAACCCAACATCTCACGACACGAGCTGACGACAACCATGCACCACCTGTCTCCTCTGTCCCGAAGGCCGCCACTATCTCTAGTGGATTCAGAGGGATGTCAAGACCTGGTAAGGTTCTTCGCGTTGCTTCGAATTAAACCACATACTCCACTGCTTGTGCGGGTCCCCGTCAATTCCTTTGAGTTTCAGTCTTGCGACCGTACTCCCCAGGCGGAGTGCTTACTGTGTTAACTTCGGCACCAAGGGTATCGAAACCCCTAACACCTAGCACTCATCGTTTACGGCGTGGACTACCAGGGTATCTAATCCTGTTTGCTCCCCACGCTTTCGCGCCTCAGCGTCAGTTACAGCCCAGAAAGTCGCCTTCGCCACTGGTGTTCCTCCACATATCTACGCATTTCACCGCTACACGTGGAATTCCACTTTCCTCTTCTGTACTCAAGTCACCCAGTTTCCAGTGCGACCTCAGGTTGAGCCCAAGGTTTAAACACCAGACTTAAATGACCGCCTGCGCGCGCTTTACGCCCAATAATTCCGGACAACGCTTGCCCCCTACGTATTACCGCGGCTGCTGGCACGTAGTTAGCCGGGGCTTTCTTCTCAGGTACCGTCACTCCGATAGCAGTTACTCTACCGGACGTTCTTCCCTGGCAACAGAGCTTTACGATCCGAAAACCTTCATCACTCACGCGGCGTTGCTCCGTCAGACTTTCGTCCATTGCGGAAGATTCCCTACTGCTGCCTCCCGTAGGAGTCTGGGCCGTGTCTCAGTCCCAGTGTGGCCGTTCACCCTCTCAGGTCGGCTACGCATCGTCGCCTTGGTGGGCCGTTACCCCACCAACTAGCTAATGCGCCGCAGGCCCATCCCTCAGTGACAGATTGCTCCGTCTTTCATTCTTTCTTCAGGAGAAAAAAGAAATTATCCGGTATTAGCTACCGTTTCCGGTAGTTATCCCAGTCTAAGGGGCAGGTTGCCTACGTGTTACTCACCCGTCCGCCGCTAAGTTATTTTGAAAGCAAGCTTTCAAAATAACTCCGCTCGACTTGCATGTATTAGGCACGCCGCCAGCGTTCGTCCTGAGCCAGGATCAAACTCTCCAATTAGTATTGAAAAGAGCGATATGCTCATTTTGAAACATCTGACGAGAAAATTAATTCTCTTTTTTTTGGATTTCACTTTTGTGATTTCCTACTCACTCGTTGTTCAGTTTTCAAAGATCAAGCTGTTTGTTTCGTCGTTGTGTTGTTCAGCAGCGACCTTTATAATATATCACAGCATCCTCGTTTTAGTCAACCTTTTTTTTAATTTCTTTTTTCGGTTGTCTTTCGAATGTTTTCGAAAGCACATCTCTGTGTCAGAGGGACGAGTTATAATTTAACACATGAACTATGAAAGAGTCAACCATAAATTTATTAGAATAAATATGAGCGTTTCATAATAGCGTGCAAACAAAAAAGAGAGTGCTTAGCCTCTCCCTATCCCTACTTATTTTATCTATAGATTACCGGCAAATCCTGCATCTAATTTCTTCTCTATAAGGTATATCGGATCGCATGACCCTCTCCCCCATGACCGTCAGCCCATAAAGTAATCTCACGGATTAGCGATCGAGAAACAAGCTTTCGTAAAACTAGGGGCAACTCAGCCTCTAATTGACACAGGCCAGAATGCTGTAGTAATTCTTTTATACTCCACGCTTCCTTACGGCTATTCAGAATATTAAAAAGCAATGCACAACAATCCGTCATTTTGGACATGATCCCAAATTCACACGCTAGAAGTACAAGCTCTACTCTTTGTTCTAAGGTCTCCGTGCTGATGGTTAGTTCCTCATATAGTTTATGGACTGAGGTGTTCATACTTTTAACCTGCTCCCAAATAGCCGGCTCTGGAAATGAACCAGATTCACTCACTTCTATTCTTGCCCAATGATATAGTGCCATCAATACACAGTTATACGAATCCATAATGTAGCCAGCTTCTATATACCGTTTAGATTTCATATACAAATGCAAGAATCGTGCAAACTCCATGAACTCCACTCGTTCCTTAAGAGGCCCTTCAAATTGTAAAATCTCCCGTCGCATATCCCCTAGTATTCCTTTGGGATCCCAAATCACTTCCCCAATCATCAAACTAGTAAGGAGCTCGTTATTATCTCCCGCCATGACAGCCCTCTCCAAAGCGGAAAGGCCAATATGGACTGACTGGGTCCGTGTGTCACCGGCAATGGTGTGGCGAACAATACGTTCTAAATCCTGTTCCTCATGTAAAACTAACACAACCATATCAAAATCGTGAAGTAGTGCGCTTTGAAAAGGAGTACTCCCTTTCTGCCGCAAAGCGACAGCTCCTAAAACATTTTCTTCAAACGTTTCTCCACTCAACAAAGTTACATTGGATAATTCCATGCTTCCCTCCATTAAATTTGGCGAATTTGCGTCCAGTCAGTTATAATTCAGTTATAATTATTATTCTACATATGAAAGACAGTTCCTTCTGGACAACCCAACTATATTTAGTTAGGAGCAAACACTCATGAAGTTTAAAACGGCTAAGATCAACGCTTTTCGCACATGGGGATTACTGCTCACAATGCTCGGAATGGGACTTATGGTTTTGGGTACAGCAGGCATCGTATTCTGGGGATCAACCGGGAAAGTATTCGCCGGAATCGGACTTGTAATCGGTTTAATTTCCATGATGGCAAGTCTTGCGATCTATTTCTGGGCTGGTATGCTCTCAACGAGTGCTGTTCAGCTAGAGTGCCCTGAATGTCACAAGCTGACCAAGATGCTCGGTAAAACAGACCGCTGTATGTTCTGTCACACCATTCTTACTATGGATCCTGCTGAGGCCACCATTACTGCGGATCAGCTTGAGCATCAGCAACTAAACCGCTAAACACACCTTACAGAGGCTCATTACTAACTAGTTAAAATGCACTCAAATATTTGCTAATACAACAAAGAGGCCCCCGATATGGGAGCCTCTTTGTTTGCTATAAATAATTATGATTACTTATGAATCTCTTGTAATGCTTCCCATGCTGACGGATTGCTAAAGCTCCGATTCCATGATCCGATGCCTCCAAGCCCCATGGACTCAGCAAGCTCAACTCTTGATTTTAAGCTCACCTTATCTTCTATCCATATTTTCTTAAGAGCGCCATCTTCCTTGTACTCTACGTAATTCTGCCCAGCATCCTTATCAAATGTAGGAGTTAGCTTCTTCTCTTTGATAATTTTTTCAACGGCATTCATACTAACCGATTTGGAGCTTACCTTTGTCTTACCATCTACTTGTGCCTCAGTCCAGATGCGGGTGTACAATGGGATCCCCAAAATCATCTTCTCAGGCGGCACATTGTCTTCCTCTATGATCCGGCTTATTGAATTCTCTACCCAAGGTAAGGAGGCAACAGAGCCCGCGATAGGGCTAGCCGCCCAATGTTCATCATAAGCCATCACGATTAGATAATCGACTAATGACCCCAGAGCCTTACGATCAAGGAATGCTGACCACATCTCGCTATTAGATTTAGGTGTCACGTCTATGGAGACGATTAGATTCTTAGCCTGAGCCATCGGTTTTAGCTCTCTCATAAATTGAGTGACATTCTCTCCGTCCTTCGTATACACATTCTCAAAATCGATATTAATTCCATCCAAATTATATAAATCCGAATACTCTAAGATCTGCACGATTGCATTCATCCGTTTCTCATAGGTGGACAATGCCTCAGTAGTCATGTCTGGCTCGAAGCTATTGCTAAGCAACCCCCATACCTCTAATCCGCGCCCATGCGCCCACTGCACATACGCACTGTCGGCCTGACTGCGCACATTGCCATCACCATCTATAATACTAAACCAGGTGGGGCTAGCCACGTTAACGCCTGGTAGCTCACCGAAGGTTTCTGGGTTAGGTTTGCGTTGGTAAACAGCCTCCCAATACAAATTCACTGACTTCCCTTTCCAGTTACGTTCAGCACGTGTTGGTGTGGATTTTTTCGGTTCCACTGTCTTTTGACCATCCCGAACAATGTCACTTGCCTTGGCATAACCTGCATACCCGCTGCTTAATTGTACAAATAGCCAGTCCTTATTTTCTTCATTCCAAATATTCACGACTGCCCCTGGAGACATATCCGCAACTATAGGTGCGTGAATGGATGCCTCATTTCGTAGAGCTACTGACTTGTCGCCTTTTTCACCTTTAACTTTTCCTAGCGAGACAGACTCTCCTGCCGTCATTAGTAATATTGCTCCGGTATTTGTATCCTCCTGTATTTCAAACCCATATAGATCTTCTAATACATCCGCAGGAAGGTAGGTCACTTTCTCCTTTACTTCAGGCGCTAACCGCAGCTGCAACGGACGATTATTCAGACTAGCATCAGTTTTATCCTCCTGCATGTAAAGGAGCTCACTATCCGTTGATAAAATGACCGATTTGGTCTTCTCTTCATAACGAATGGAAGGATCCACATACTCTTGCAACAATGGTAATGGTAATAGCATGCTATCCCCAGTTCCAGAGGCAGAATAACCTGTATGCTCTCCTTTTACAAAGATGGGATGCGCTTGAGCTTTCCAATCTACATCTATGTGCTGACGATTTGGCAATACATAAAACACTACCCAATATGCTGCTGCTACAATGATTAAGAGTCCAAATAAACGCCTAAAAAAACCTCCGCGCTTTTTGACGCGCCTCTGTCCCAGTCTTCTGTCCAAAATATATCCTCCAGATAATAATATGATTTTTAATAGATTCTAACATTACGATTATAACATCCACTTGGTTTCGTATAACCAGTAGAAAATAGTCATTTATCCTACAAATTGTTATATTCAAGTAGAAACGACATTGTCGTCTTTATATTTTTATAAAAATAAAAACGTGAGTCCTCCGCTTTCGGATTTCGCACGTTTATTGTGGCCACTTGGTATATCACCTTGACACCGTTCTATTCTAGTCTTAATGCTGCTTCTCTTTACAACTTTCGCAAAATCCATGCAGTTCCATACGCAATCCTGTAATCTTAAAGCCTGTAGCTTGCTCAGCATGCAGCTCTACATCCCTAAGCGAAGGATAACTGAAATCCTCAATCTTACCGCATTGTTGACAGATAACATGATAATGATCAGACACATTGGCATCAAAACGGCTGGAGCTATCCCCATAGGTCAACTCACGAACCATGCCAGCTTCCATAAACATCTTGAGATTATTATATACGGTTGCCACGCTCATGCTCGGAAATTTAGGCTCTAATGCCCGATATATATCGTCAGCTGTAGGATGATTCATTGCTTCCATCAAATACGTGAGAATCGCATGACGCTGGGGCGTTATACGGACACCTGTTGTTTTTAATTGTTCCAATGCATGTTGTACGCCACTCCCCATGACTGTCACCGCCTTTTAAATTTAAAAATAAAAAAAATATTTCTTATAATTGTAAGACTGGGTTTTCAATCTTGTCAACGAAGTCGATACATTATATTCATTATTATATAAGAAAAATTACTTTTTTCAATAACCTCTCACATTTAAGTTGCTGTTTCCCTCAACCTGAATCTTGAACTCACCTGTGCCCACTTCACCAGATATCTTCTTCTTATCAATGGTTAAGATAGGTAAATCTGAAATAATATCGCCATATCCACTTGAGCCATTCAACTTATAGTTCCCTAACTGCGGCAAATACAATTGAATATCGCCAACTGCACTATAAATGTCCCAGTCTCCTCCGACTTCATGTGAACGAACATCAATGATGCCATTCAAGGATTCTGCATGCAGCTTCGACCTAGCTCCATCAATCTCTAAATTACCATTTTTGCTAGAAATATCGATCTCGGCTTCATTCCCGGATGCACCGATATTGCCAACTGCCGTTGATAATTTCAAGGCTCCTGTGACATTCCATGCATTCATATTGCCACCGCTCGTTGATAAATCAACACTGCCCTGGACGGATCTCGCACGCACAGCTCCATTCAGTGTTTTGCCTTTCACATTACCAAAGATACGATGAAGAATAAGTTCTCCATTCCCCGTTTCCAGCGAAATATCTTCGATCGCTTCTATGTTCTGCAGGGTGATCCCACCATTCATAGTACGAACATCGAGGTTAAACCGGCGGTCCTCCGGCAAAGAAATGTCCAAATCCATTCGCGGCTGACGCTTACCTGATTCTCCATAAGCCTTGCTGTTTGAAGTGATTTTTATGGTTGGTCCTTCAACAACGTTCACAAAGGACTGCTCCGAAATGGCTTCAGCCATCGGACCCTCCAATTGATCTACCCAAACTGTAGTAGTAATTTGAATATTATCTACAGGTGCCCGATGCAATAAAATATCCCCATTAATACCATCAACGGATATTTTAGCTGTATTTAACTTCACTGGAACAATAAGCGGAGCTTTCTGAAATTTGCTTCCCTTCGCCTCGCCATAGTCGACTGCAGCTGCTGTAAGGTTGAGACTCACATTTTTCCACAGATATAAATAATGTTCTTGTTCGGCAACGATAAACACACTCGCAGCAAGCAATATAGCAGATAAAAGGCCGCGTAAATCCAATCTGATTCTTGTTCCCTTTTGTACAAAGCCTGAACGACCAGAGAAGAAATACATGAACAGGAACTCAATCCCCCATAACACTGGGATGACCGGCCACCACTTCAAGAGTAAAAGCATATAATCCGACCCGTCTCTGCAATCCAGAAACAACGGGATGGCAATAGCAATAAGCAAGACCGATGCTGTATATCTTCCTACACGCCGGTTATGAGACTCATTTTTTTTGCGCGAAACGATTCCTCTGACAATTTCTCTTACTCCTATATATATACCACCACATAATAAAACGGCAGACACGGCCACTTCGGAGTAATGCTCAATAAAAAATTGCAGCCATGCCGGCTTTTGGCGAAACAAAATGAGAACTGCTCCCCCTAAAAGAAGTAGAAATCCAAAGGATACGCCAGGTTCACTGACGATGCTACGACGCTTAGGAGGTGTATTTATATTTGCCATAGGATCATCAAGCTCTTGATCTTCAGGGTAACGAAGAATCTTGTCCGCTGATTGCAGTACATCATACACATTATAGAAATATATCGCCGGAATAATTAGTGCAAGTAAAATCAGCAATGGAACATTAATCTGCATTCCAATGGATGAGAAATATATTAAAGCTGAGATATCCAATAGTATCAAGAATATAAAGGTAATTCCTTTGCGGAGAAGCCCAAAGTATAAGTGCCCAGTTCCTGGGATGAGAGCTGCCAATAGTCCAGCGATAAATTTGCGTTTGCGGCGGCGCCGCTTTGGACGTGGAGGGATTATCTTCTTCTGAATCTCACTCTCCGTAGTCTCAAGAACGGCTGAACCCCGCTGCTCTTCCTGCGCTGAGAGCATTGCAGAGTCATTTGTCATATCTCGGCTCCTCCTTTCGTAAACAACGATCTGTGTAAATGCTTCTTCAAAGTGAACCACTCCGATAAAAATCAATCAATTCCACACCGGGAGCAACTTCCTGCGATCCCATAGGTACAAAACCATGCTTGCTGTACAAAGATACGGCAGGCAAGTTTAGCTTCCCCGTAGATACGATATATTGCTCCATCCCTGAAAAATGTTCAAATACATATTCCAAAAGACTGCTTGCAATCCCTCTACGGAAAAAGTCCGGTCCCACCATCATCCGCGTAATCGTGAGTTTACCCGGGGATTCTTCTTCTATAGCAATAGCACCCATCAGTTCTTCATCTTCATCAAAGCAGCCGTAAAAACCCTCTTTAGAGTGGCTGAGCATCTCTCTCGTCTCCATGAGTGGTGGGATCTCACGGAACCCTATTAATTCAGCTTCTAGTCGGTAGGCCTTATGCTGGAGGCTCCATAGTTCATTAATGGTACTATCATCCTGGAGGTTTAGCTTAATAATTGTATTCATCCCTACTAGTCCCCTTATATGCCGCTAAGGGCCTGCCGTTGCCGACAAGCCCTTAGCTTATTACATAAGTATTTTACCCCAAGTCTAAACACCTTTGGCGTCCTTTTATGGACGGCAAGCGTTTATACGAGAAATACAAGGTTTAGCTGCTCAATACCTCGATCAGAAGTTTATTCGCAAGACCTGGATTTGCCTTACCTTTACTTTCTTTCATAACTTGTCCTACGAGGAAACCGATTGCTTTCTGTTTACCTGCTTTATAATCTTCCACTGATTGTGGATTAGCAGCTACGACAGCTTCCACAATTCCTTTAATGGCACCTTCATCACTGATTTGTACCAGACCTTTTTCCTCAACGATTGCAGCAGGCAATTTACCGCTTTCTAGCATTTCTTTAAATACCGTTTTAGCGATCTTGTTGCTGATTGTTCCGCCTGCAATGAGGCCAATCATTTCCCCGAGCCCTTGTGGCGTAATTTTGACCTGAGACAATTCCAGGTTATTACTATTCAAATAAGCAAGCAGTTCACCCATGATCCAGTTAGCTACAGCCTTGGCATCCTGCGTATAAGTAAGACATTCTTCGAAAAAGTCCGCTAAAGGTTTAGAGGAAGTGATCACACCAGCATCATAAGCTGTAAGACCCAGTTCTTCACTGTAGCGAGCTTGTCTTGCATCCGGTAATTCCGGGATCGTCGAACGAATGGATTCTTTCCAGGCATCGTCAATATGCAGCACGATCAGATCCGGATCTGGGAAGTAACGATAATCGTGCGCTTCCTCTTTCCCACGCATAGATAAAGTTTTCCCTTGGGCTTCATCCCAGCGGCGAGTCTCTTGTACAACTACTCCACCATCATCCAGGATCTCAGCCTGACGATATTGTTCATACTCCAGTCCACGCAGCACACCGCGGAAGGAGTTCATGTTCTTAAGCTCTGCTCTAATACCGAATTCCTCTTGGCCTTCTGGGCGTAGACTGATGTTCGCGTCACAGCGCATCGATCCTTCTTCCATCTTCACATCCGATACGTCGCAGTATTGCATAATGGCACGGATTTTTTCCAGATAAGCACGAGCTTCCTCTGGGGAGCGCAAGTCTGGCTCAGATACGATTTCGATAAGTGGAGTTCCCACCCGGTTAAAATCGACAAGCGAAGCAAAACCGCCATCTACGTGCGTCAGCTTACCCGCATCCTCTTCCAAATGTAGACGAGTAATGCCGATCCGTTTGGTCTCTCCATTGACTTCAATGTCAATCCAGCCGTTCAAACCGATAGGTTGATCAAATTGTGAGATCTGATAGGCTTTCGGAGAATCGGGGTAAAAATAGTTCTTGCGGTCAAATTTACTAACATCACCGATGGTGCAGTTCAGCGCCATCGCTGCTTTCATAGCGTAATTTACCGCTTGTTTGTTGAGCACTGGCAATACGCCAGGGTGACCCAGGCAGACAGGACAGGTATGCGTGTTAGGCGGGGCTCCAAATTCAGTGGAGCATCCGCAAAAGATTTTGGAGTTGGTATGAAGCTCTACGTGAACCTCTAAGCCGATGACCGTTTCGTATTTAGACATAAGTAATCCCATTCCCTCCTTTACTACAGCTGTGGACGCTGCTTATGATGATCAGTATTTTGTTCAAAAGCGTGAGCAACACGCAGAATCGTACTCTCGTCAAACTCTTTACCGATTATTTGCAGGCCTACTGGCATGCCTTCCGCAAAGCCACAAGGAACGCTAACGGCAGGAATACCCGCCAAGCTCACAGGAATCGTAAGAATATCGTTCAGATACATAGTCAGCGGATCTTCCGTTTGTGAACCTAATTTGAATGCTGTAGTAGGCGCTGTTGGGCCGATGACCACATCATATTTTTTAAAGATGTCATCAAAATCCTGTTTAATCAAAGTGCGCACCTTTTGCGCTTTTAAATAATAAGCATCATAATATCCAGAGCTTAGTGCATAAGTCCCCAGCATAATACGACGTTTTACCTCAGGACCAAAGCCGCGACTGCGGGAATTTTGATACAGATCGAGCAATCCTCCACCTTCATCTACACGTACGCCATAACGTACACCGTCAAACCGGGCAAGGTTCGATGAAGCTTCCGATGAAGACAGCAAATAATAAGCCGCTACTGCATATTCCGTATGTGGTAATGAAACTTCCTCCCAGACAGCGCCCATTCCTTCCAGCACCTTAAGTGCGGACAAGACCGTCTCACGAACAGAAGCATCGACACCCGCTCCCAGGTATTCCTTAGGTACAGCGATACGAAGACCGGAAACATCACCAGTCAGCGAACTCAAATAATCAGGAATGTCTACCTTAGCTGAAGTAGAGTCCTGTGCATCATAACCAGCAATCGCTTGAAGAACATATGCAGAATCTTCTACATTACGCGTAAGCGGGCCAATCTGATCCAGAGAGGAAGCAAAGGCTACCAAACCGTAACGTGACACAAGGCCGTAGGTAGGTTTGAGACCTACAACGCCGCAATAGGAGGCTGGCTGGCGGATGGAACCCCCAGTATCAGAACCTAATGAGAAGAACACTTCACCCGCAGCTACGGCTGCAGCAGATCCACCGCTGGAACCGCCAGGCACACGCTCTAGATCCCAAGGATTGCGTACGGGACCAAAGCTTGAGTTCTCGTTAGAACCGCCCATCGCGAATTCATCCATATTCAACTTACCAATGGTTACGGCATCTGCTTGCTGCAGTTTTGAAGCAACAGTAGCGTTGTAAATCGGTTGGAAATTGTTTAGAAATTGGCTGGCACAGGTCGTACGCAGTCCTTTCGTTACAATATTATCCTTAATTCCCGCAGGAAGACCAAAAAGCAACCCACGTGCTGCTCCGGATGCCAGTTTGTCGTCCAAAGCGCGTGCGGTGCTACGAGCGCCCTCCTCGTTCAAGGTCAAAAATGCATTTACTTTCTTATCCCGCTCAGCGATAACCGCCAGCGATTCTTCAGTCAGTTCACTGACCGATACCTCTTTAGCAGTTAACATGCGATGTACTTCAGGCAATCGATTTTGAAACAGGCTCAAGATTCTTCCCCCTTTCTAATTATGTAGTTATTCCAAAACAGCCGGAACCTTGAAATGTCCGTCTTCATCATCAGGTGCGTTAAGAAGTGCTTCCGCTTGCGTTAGGCTTTCCTTCACAACATCCTCACGCATCACATTACTGACCTGCAGTACATGCGTGGTCGGCTTCACATTCTCCGTATCTAGCTCATTCAACTTCTCAGCATATTGTAAAATAGCATTCATTTGTTCTGTAAAGGTTGCCTCTTCTTCCGGGCTCAATTGCAGACGAGCCAGCTTGGCCACATGCTGCACATCTTTAACGGTAATGCTCATAAGATAAATCCCTCCTAATTAAAGGGCTAAAGTGCCCGGATAACGTTTTTAATTATATTGTAGAAGCTTAGACAATTCAATGATGGGGTTATAACAAAAAAGCCGGCTTTCGCCGGCCTTCCTTAAATCCAAGCTCTAAGATTCACTTGTTTAATGAAATCTGCTTGGGACATGCTTTCGCTTGACGTTGTTTCCGTCTCTTCTGTATCCATATCTTCACCGTTCATCAAATGATGGAACAGCTTCTCATTGTACGTGGACAAAGCATAATCAATTAACGCTTCATGCGTTGCTCTTTCAGCCTCAGCTACTAATAAATGTTCTTCCGCCTCAATGTCTTCAGCCGGAACATAAAAGTTCCTATTGGCTTCCGGTACACGTATAACATAGTCAAACGCATTATCGGGATTGCGGTCGTAAGCAATTAGGTAGCCGTATTCCCCGATAGGAAGACTCTGCTCAAAAGCGTCCGCAACAATGACAATCTTTTCTCCTAAACGCAGCATCGCCCTACCTCCTGACCCCAAAATCTATCATGATTTTGCTTGTTTCAACAGTCTACTAAAAAAAGATAGAACTGTCTAGCGGCAGGCCAGACGATCCTGAAAATTGTACCAAGCAATAACGCCTTCGGCGTCCCCTAAGGAAGATACGCGTTTATGCGAGAAATAGAAGGATAATGTATAGCGTGAAACTTATACTTTCTTATATTTTAAAATATACTATATTCGATACAGCACAGCTTAATAATCAATTGGGAAGGTTGTTCTTTCTTGTCAAAAGCGCGGCCCCAACAAGGCAAATTAGGATCAATACACCGGCAGAAAGATATGGACCTGCTCTAAAGCCCTCTCCATCTGTAAGAATACCTGCTGACAGCCCGGAAAGTCCTGCGGGTGTCCAGTCAAACCATGAAGGCAATAAGCTTAAGCCTAATGACAATCCAGCCATTAACGCCAGTGCTAAAAAAGCGGCTACTGGAGGTCTTAAAAAGGCACTAAACAACAACGTAGCCGAGACAACACATATTAACCACAAACCATATACCCCTGAAGCTGTGATAACCTCGCCCCATGATAGCGATCCAATTAGCTGCTCCGTGTAATAAGCTGCACCCGCTGCACCCAATCCAAGCGCAACAACAAGCAGGGTCAGTTGAGCTGTCCATTTAGCGATCACTATGGCCGCGGGAGAAACCGGTCTTACTAGAATTAACTCCATAGTTCCGCTATAGCGTTCTCCAGCTAAAGTATTCATCGAGCCTAGCGCCAATACCAGCATTCCAATTGTTCCATACTGTCCCAGTGCTTGCGCCATCACAACTGCGGCACTCGGTATTTCATACCCTTCCAGCAGACCTGGGGGCACATCCCCGGAGGCTTTTAATATTTCCGGCAAATAATAAGTGGTTAAAGGCTGCATAATGCCTAAAATGATGAACACGACAGGTATCCAGATTAGCTTATAACTGCGAGCCATCTCGAGCATTTCTTTTCGATAAAGGACCCAGGTGCTGCTCATACGCCCACCACCTTCATAAATAAATCCTCTAATGTGGAAGAGCCTGCTTCAAATTGCAGCAATGGAATTTCGAGCTGCGCTGCTTCTTGCAAAATCGTCTGGCGGGCCTTTTCCACATTATTCACATTAAAAACCGCATGATCTCCAAACAACTCCGACTCCAGTACAAACGGCTTGGAGGCAAGAGATTCCAGCCACTGAATGGCTTCTTTGTGCTTCTCGGTACGTAAACGAATAACAGGAAGGCTGTATTGTGAACGAAGCTGCGACAAAGACCCCTGCTCAGCAATGTGTCCATGATTCATTAAAATAATATCGTCACAAATCTCTTCCGCATCATGCAGCACATGCGTGGAGAAAACTACCGTTGTCTCTTCACGTATTTCTCGCAGCAATTCCATCACTTCCCTGCGGCCGATCGGATCAAGTGCAGATACGGGCTCATCCAGTAAAAGCAGTCGAGGGCGATGCACAAGTGCCTGTGCGAGACCCAACCGCTGCTTCATCCCCCCGGAATACCCACCAATCTTGCGGCGTGCATCGTCTTTGAGGCCTACACGCATAAGCGATTCCAAAGCGCTGCTTGTTGCTTCTTTAGCTCCCATTCCACTAAGCTTTGCAGCAAACACAACATACTCCTGTCCAGTCATCCAACCGTAAAAGGCTGGGGATTGCGGTACATATCCTAGTCCTCTGCGATATTCTGATCCAGGACGGCTCCCCTCAAACGAAATCATTCCAGAGGTAGGTTCTAGAAGACCTGCCAGCATACGTAGTGTGGTCGTCTTGCCTGCACCATTGGGCCCTAGTAAGGCAACACATCTTCCTTTTTCAATATCAAAGCTTATATCATGTACGGAAATATGCGCCCCATAGCTTTTGCGTATATTTGTAACTTGAAGGAGTGACATTAGACATCTTTCCTTCCTATCGTGAAATAAGCTACGCTGCCTAATATATTTCCGAAAATAATGACTATAATCCACAACCATTTTGGACCGCGCACTTTATCTGCTTTGGCTAAAGAAATCAAACCGATAATAGCCAGTAAAGCCTGCAAAATGATCAACGGCATAATTAATCCCCATTTTACATCTTCCATGAATTACCACTCCTTTTGTGTTATGAAAGGAACGAGCTCATATCCCGGACCTTTACAACTTCTTTCGCCTACGTCTTTCCGGTAGAATGACAACAAGTAAATAGACCAAAGCAGGTGAAGGAACTGTAGTTATAGCCCATAGACCCCAGAACCAGGCTTTTCTTCCGCGTCGTCTTGCATCCCGGAATAGCCATGTCCCTTGCAGCATTAATGCTATAGCTATGCAAAACCATAACCATAGGGGCACATCCTGCAGCTCATTCATTCTTGCGCACCTTCTCTGTTTCTCCTAATCCTCGCTATTCCTAGAGCACTGAGTCCCGCAATAGGAATAATCGCTTGAATAATCCAATAGATTATCGGTGCAGAACCGAGAATGGATAGAAATACGCTGACCAGGATCAAAGATATGCCCCAGAATAACAGCAGCTCTTTACGTTCCATGCTCTTTCTATGCACAGAGGCATCAACCATTAACCTCTCCAGTTCCTGTAATGAAGGTGGTGTGATGTCATTATATTGTGCATCTAACCGGTCAAGCTCATTTGAAAGCTTGTGCAAATACATCTCAGGCTCCTTATCTTTATCCTTCTCCATCCTCATTCAGCTCCTTTCGTAGTTGGTTAAGACCAAGGGATACACGCGACTTGACTGTACCTGAAGGAACTCGCATGATCTCGCCAATTTCGTCATAACTATAGCCATAGTAATGCTTCAATAGCACAGCCACTCTTTGTGCAGAGGGTAATCTGGAGAGGGAATCCAGCACTTCACTCCACTCTTCCCCTCTGCTCTCAAATCGCCAACGAATCGAACGGATCCCCTGTTCCTGCTGCTCCCGCTGTTTCCATTCCGCTTCACGCTTCCAGCGCCGCTTGCGATCAATAAATATTCTGGTGGCAATTGTGATTAACCAAGAGGAAAAGGAAGAAGTTCCGTTATAGGTGCTGATCTTCTCCATACATCTGACCATGGTGTCCTGTACAAGATCCTCTGCCAGCAACGGGTCCATGGTCACCTTGATTAAATATTTGAATAAAAAAGTATAGTGTTCTCGCAGCAGTGAAGACAATGCTGAAGTATCTCCCTGCTGTGCCCGTCTGATTCTCTCCAGCGACTGATCGCTCATCTGCCCCTCCATTCAAGATTTCGTTTCTATTTGTAGTACGAATATGTATTATGAATCGTTCATTCTACTTAATAATTATTTTTTGAGATCCCACAACTTGCGCCGCCAGGGCTGAATGATCCCTTCCCTTCCCGGAAAATGCCAAAAAAGAGACGTCCTTCTGATCTCGTCTCCTGAAACCACTGATAATCCCCCGTAAACCCCACTGGTCTCCTGAAGCAAGCCATTACGAAGATCCTTATTTTCAAATTGTATGTCTCTAAGTTCTTCGGATGCACAAAAGCCAGCCTTTCCTGGACACTCCGAAAAAAATCGGCAATTACTGCTGCAAAAATGGTTCCATTTCTCCTTGGAGTCATACCAACCATAGTCCAGCGGGTAGTATATATTCTTCTCCATTCTACTTCCCTCCATGCTTTCAAGCCTATATGAAGACAAAAAAAAGAACGCAAACCGGGATTAATTCCGCAGTCTGCGTGCTTCGCGAGGTAAAAGTTACATTTAATTAACCTCATTCTAGTCCTTTTGTAGTCTTTTGTCTATTAAAACTTCCTCGGTTTTTGTCGGTTCTACTAGAACCAACGTTTATTGAGGAACATAAGGGTTGCGAATCTTTTCAAATCCAATGGTTGTACGTGGACCATGTCCTGGATAAACCTTCACTTCATCATCCATTTTGTATAGCTTGCCACGAATAGAATCAAACAGATCTCGTTCCCTACCACCAGGCAAATCTGTGCGTCCAACTCCCATTTTAAAGAGTACATCTCCGGAGAATAGATCATTTCCACAAAGGAAACTTACACTGCCTGGAGAGTGACCAGGTGTATGGTATACACGGAAAGTGTGTCCAATGAACTGCAGAACTTGCCCTTCTGCCAGATCATATTCCGCAGGATCTGTAGCTAGAGGAGGTGACACCTCCGACCACATTAGTGAACCGTTCAGCTTGGGGCTGCTTAGCCATTCACTTTCAAGTGGATGTAAATAAACAGGACATTTCTTAGCTTTACGAATTTCATCCACACCGCCCATATGATCAAAATGTGCATGTGTTAACAAAATAGCTTCGATTTCCATTCCTTCGATACTCCGCACTAACGCAGCAGGATTCATACCGGGATCTATGATGATACCCTTCGCAGGATCCGCACCTGTCAGTAAGTAGGCATTCGTCTGAAGCGGACCCAGATTAAATGAACGAATATTTAGCATCTGCCCTAGAATCCGGAAATCAGACTACGCAGTTCTTTGGCAATCATTGTCTGATATTCCGTTCCTTCCCCATAAGCTTGCCCCATTGCTGTACGTGCTTCTGCGATTTTGCTGTCGTAATCAGCGGCCTCACGATCAGGATTCTCACGTTTGAACTCTCTCATTATACGCTGCACATGCTCTGGTCTAGGACCCCAATGTCCGAGCACATATCCGCCAGTGTCCGCAAAAATCACGACGGGTACAGATCTTCCACCCATGGTCAAGAAATTATCCATAAGATCCAGATTCTCTTCCAAAATGAATACCTCTGTCTTCATACCCGCCGTCTCCAGAATACGGAATACAGCAGGAATGTTGCGTACTACGTCTCCACACCAATCCGCTGCCAGGATTAGTACCCGCAAATCGTCTCGGTGGTTCAGACTTTCGAAATATTCCTTATCGTTCTCATCTTCCCAAGTAAACTTCTCATACCAGGATTCAAAGGCCTGTTGGTTCTTCGTCATACTTTCTACGAATTGGCGCGGTGTTAGGCCTTTTCCAAACTTTTGAGCTACATTCTGCTTCATTTTGTAGTCCCCTTTTTCTTGGATTTGTACCATTTAAACACAAAGTAAATGATGATCAGAGCGATCGCTACAAGAATAATTTCGTTGGTATACTTAGCGGCTACTTGGTCAATATCTTCCCATTTATTCCCCAAGGTCATCCCCAGATATACAAACAATGCACTCCATGGAATAACAGCAAGCGTAGTCAACAAAGTAAACTTACCTAAAGGCATACGAGAAATACCCGCTGGAACAGAAATGGCATGGCGAACAATGGGAATAAAACGTGCTGTAAAGATTACGCCCGTCCCGTATTTATTGAACCACTCTTCCGAATGGTCAATATGCTTCTTTTGAATAAAAATATATTTGCCGTATTTCTCGAGAAAAGGTCTGCCACCGTAACGACCAATCCAATATACAAAAATCTGTGCAATGACTCCGCCGATCGTACCGAATAATACGGCACCAAAAAAATTAATATCTCCATTCCATACTAAAAAGCCACCGAAAGCCAGTACGATTTCACTCGGGATGACTTCAATCATAAGTCCGATCATAATCCCAAAATAACCAAGACTTTGAATCCATTCAAACAATGTTGAGATCAGATCAGAAATAATATGCAACCGTGCTCCTCCTCCATTTTCTGCAGAATATGGCTATGTATCAAACATAAACATCTTTGACGACTATAAAGACGCTAGACGTTTAAGCGAGAAATATAAGAAATAAAGTATAGATACTAAACTTTTATTTTCTTATATTTATAGAAGCTTTGCCGCTCTGCTTTTTTTCCAGTTTCTCTTAGCCTATTCTAGCACAAGCAACCTTACCACTTCTACTTACAGGAACAAGGCCGTCACCCTATTTCGATCCTCTCTTAAAAAGAGTTGGAACCATCTGATTAACCCCAAAATGAGGAAGGTACACATTGACAGATAAGAATACGAAGGATTATTATATATTTAGATAATTACCTAAATATCGAAAGGCTGGTGGCATATGAATGAGTCTTTCAAAGCACTAGCTGACCCTACCCGTCGCCAAATCATTCGGTTACTAAGGGAAAAAGACCGCACCGCAGGTGAAATCGCCGATTTCTTCAACATGTCTAAACCAAGTATTTCTCACCATCTGAATGCTCTGAAGCATGCCGATCTCGTACAGGATGAACGAAAAGGTCAATTCATTGTGTATTCCTTAAATACGACGGTTCTGGAAGAGGTTCTTGGCTGGCTGCTCGAGCTAACAGGTACAGGAAAGCAAACGGAGACGGAAAGTAAAGCTTTGGACGGAAAGCAAAGCCGTCAGAATATTGATTCTGAGAAGGAGGCTGATTGACGATGAAGGATTTTAAATGGAGATGGCAAGATACACTAATTGTAATATTAGGTTTAGCTTCACTAGCTTATGCTTTAATCAATTACGGTAAGCTGCCGCAAGAGTTGCCTGCCCAGTTCGGAATTACCGGCAAGGTCAACCGCTATTGGGATAAAAACATAGCTATTCCCATGTGGGGTATTCTGGGCATTGTGCTCCCCCTGATATTGCAGTTCACACGCAGCATCGACCCTAAGCGAGAAAATTACAAGAAGTTCGAAAATGCTTATGCCATGAGCAGACTCACTATTGGGGTGCTTTTTAATCTCATGCTTGTGCTCACAGTTGCTTACGGATTGGGAAAAGATATTAACGTGGGCAAAATTGCTATAGGAGCCGTCGGAGTGATGTTTATTGCGCTCGGCAACTTCATGCCACAGATAAAAGATAATTATTTGTTCGGTGTTCGTACAGCATGGACACTTTCCAGCCCAGAGGTGTGGCGAAAAACACATCGTCTCTCGGGAAGAATGTGGATGATCGGTGGGTTGCTCATTTTTGGAGGAGCCTTTTGGAGCGGAATCTTGTCTCAGGTCCTTATTATTACGGCACTTGTGCTTGCTATTATCGTTCCCGTTCTGTACTCTTGGATCATTTCGCGTCAGTTAAAATCGTGAAGCTAATCCCCTAAGCCGCCGACTCAGGTCGTCGGCTTGTGCTGTCATTTGGAACTTTCGATCATTATGCTGCTCACCTTTTCCAGCCTCGTAGTCTGCCAACACTCTATACTGCCGCAAAAGCTCATTTCCTGAGGCAAAACAGTTTATAGCCTCCACTCGATTCCCTTCCGCTAACTTTTTTCGGCCCATCATAAGCATGCCTTCAATCCCTTTGACCCACTTCACAGATTTGTATTTATCAAGCTGAATACTTCGACGTATCCAATATAATGCAGCTCCCGTATCATCACTGTACATCCATCGCCCAGCCATTTCCCAGTTTAAACTTGCATTCTCCGGAGAATATTGCAAACTCTGCTGGAGTATACTCACGCTTTGTTCACCCGTAAGCAGCCTGGATAATTCTACCGCTGTTCTAGGAGACCGGGGATTCCACGTTAGCGATTGCTGTAGCATATCTATCTTCACCGAGGAATCAACTGTCTGAACTGCTTGCCTGTAGTACCTCTCTCCTTGTGCGGCATGAAGGGACAATACAGATAGCATGAGATAAAGGGAGCAGGCGGCAGTGATGAATAGTCGGCGGGGATATGGATGGGCGAGTTTAGGCGAGGTCGCGGACTCGAGGTGAGTTGACTGTGGGCTCGCGGACGTCGATTGAGTTGGCGGTGGAGTCACGGGTCCGAAATGAGTGGTGAACAAACTTATGGACGTAAAGCGGGTATTCACAGATTGATGTTTCTGCTCATATTCAGACAGGGCAAGTGCTGGCAGCCAAAAAAGCAGCAGCCAGATTAATCCGTAGCTCCAGTCAAAATCGACTGCGCTATGCAAAACGATAACCAAAAATGGCGGCAAGAGACGCAGCGATCTCTTAGCCAGCAACCAGCCTGCTGCCAGCAGCATTAACAGTATGGCTGCGAGGCCGACAAATCCTAGGTTCAACAGGATGTCGAGATAACCGCTATGCACTTGGCTGCCAACATAAGGGCGGGATTGGGCGGCGAGATATGAACTCCGCCAAGTCTCGCCCCCGCGCCCCAGCCAAGGTGCCTCTACCGCCAGCCGCCAGGCGTCGCGGTAGAACAGACCACGCGCGGATACCGTCGTTGACGGTCCGGTGATCCGCTCGCGCACGTGCAGGAGGACGGCGGTGCCCGCCGCCGTCCAACCTGCCGCCGCCAATGCCAGCATGGCGGCTCGGGCACTGCCCGCCGCGCTGCGCTGGCTGCGGCACAGCCATAGGCCGGCTAGCCACGCGCCGGCCCAAAGCCCGGCCAGCCACAGCAGGCCGGACAGAGGCTCTACCGCCAACCCGGCACGGGCCAGTTGGCGGTAGAGCAGCGCCGCAGCGGCGACAGGCGCGGCGCCAGCGGTAAGAAGCGGCGCGATGAGCTGCCGCTTCCAGAGCAAGACGGCGGTGCAGGCACAAGCCGCCGTCAGCCACGCGCCGCGCGACTCGCTGAGGAGCAGCGCGGCGGCGTACGGGAACAGCGGCAGCAAGCGCAGCAGCGCGGCGGCCGTGCTTCCCGCTTCTCGCCGCTCCACTCCTACATTTACGCTTACCTTTTCACTCCCACGCTCCTCTTCTACGCACTCACTCCCATATCCCAACCCGGTATACTCTATCCCTGTCTTTTCAGACTCTCGCCCAACACCGCAACCTCCTGCTGGCGACATCCTCACACTCTTCTGAGGTCTTTCATAATAAGCAGCGACAGCAAACAACCGCTCCAATAGAAAAACAGCCATCACAGCACCAAAAGCATTAGGATATTCCATCACTCCTGCTAATCTGGCCCCAGTGATGCTTACTTCCGGTGAATTGCTGTAGGCTACAGCGAAAGGTAACTCTAGTACCCCGCACACTGCCAGCAAAGCACTTATGCTTAAGAACATGCCCAATATAGTCCATGCGGCAATGATAAGCTGACGCCCCACCCGATTCAACGCACAAAAACAAACCAAAAATACAAAGCTAGCATACAAGCCCCACCGTAATATTTCATTCATTGTTCCCTGTGCCGTAAGGGGTTCTCTTAGCGAATGAATCAGATAGAGTGATAGAACTATTAAGGGTGCAGCCAACATTATTTTCAAAGCTCTACTTACTCCACTTGCTCCCCCTAAGCTACTTCTCCTATTGCTTACGCCAATGTACAAATAAAGCAAAACAGCAGAACACATCACAAACCATAGGGTCAGAAAGAGGTACATCTCCTCTGTAAAAA
The DNA here is from genome assembly GCF_038008265.1 of Paenibacillus sp. FSL K6-2859. Lineage (NCBI taxonomy): Bacteria > Bacillati > Bacillota > Bacilli > Caryophanales > Paenibacillaceae > Paenibacillus > Paenibacillus sp. FSL K6-2859. Next base: position 6,008,030 of record NZ_JBBOYU010000001.1, read on the forward strand.
AAAATCCACGCAGCAAACAAGCTCCTACTCCGGCTGCGATGACTAAGGCTGCACTAAAATATACGATTATTGAATCCGGATTCCGCTCTCTGTTAACGCTCCCCATTTAGATACCCCTATATTCGTTAAGTTATCTCTATCCTTTCCACATTTCCCCTTCGCAAAACTAGAATGCAAAAAAGGACAATACCTCTCCACGAAGGAGCTGTACCGTCCCAATTCTCATCAAAAAAGGTTTATAGTTGCAAAAAGTACAACTAACCTCTGATCTTCGCTACTGCGTCCTAATGTAATTGCATAATATACAACTATTTTTCGAAAATCCCGCCAGATGGAGAGAATTGATCGTTATTAATTGTACAGAGTGCAACTAATTCACAGTAAAGCAACTTCAGAGCATATTTAGCTGCACAAAATACAACTAAACCAATATACCGCTCCTCAAACGTCGCGCTACCCCTCCACCGAACTTCCACTCGGAAGCAGGTCCGCACATACGCGCTCAAGGTAAGGTTTCGCCCCTATAAAATCACGGAAGGCGGTGTATTCACGCCATTTGACGGAGTTATCACCACCCGAGCTTTTAACGGCACGGATTAAAATATTCTTGGGTGTATTCTCCAGGTCGATGAATTCCAGCAGCTGGCTGCTATAACCCATCATATCGAGCAATTTGGCACGGATAGCATCCGTAGCCAAGGCAGAGAAACGCTCCTTAAGTATCCCATGTGAAAGCATCGGACTCATTACTTCATTCTCAATCTGCGCGAACAATTCATGCTGACAGCAAGGCACAGACAAAATAACGGAGGCGCCCCAACGTACTGCTTTTTCGAGTGCAGCATCTGTAGCTGTGTCACAAGCATGAAGCGTTATAACCATATCTACCTGATCCAGCTCATCGTACTCGGCAATGTCACCCACAAGGAACTTCAGGTGATCATAACCGATTTTCGTAGCAAGCTCATTACAATGCTCAATTACATCTGCTTTTAAATCAAGTCCAATAATATTAAGCTCCCGCTTCTTGCGGACGGTCAGGTAGTGATAAAGAGCAAAGGTCAAATACGATTTACCACAGCCAAAATCAACAATCGTTAATGGCCGTCCAGTTGGCAGATCGGCAAGCACATCCTCAACCATCTCCAAGAAACGGTTGATCTGCCGGAACTTATCGTATCGCTTGGCCAGCACTTTTCCTTCTCTGTTCATTATGCCAAGCTCCACAAGAAATGGCACAGGTTCTCCATCCTCCAGCACATAGCGCTTGCGCCGGTTGTGTGCTAGATCCGGCTCTTCTTTTTTACTTGGAGACTTGGTAAGGATAGATACTTTGAATTTCTTGCTAATCAGTACCTGATAATCCGCTTCCACCGTGCATAACAAGCCTTGGCGATATGATTCTCTAAATAAAAGGGTCATCTCCTCCGCTGCTAATTCTGCCGGTACGTTGCGATGTTCAACCTTTGTACCAATATAGGACGCAAACTGATAATGCAACTTACCTTTTAGTTCGACAGGTTTAATCTGTACCTTCGTACAGGTCTCCCCTTTGTTACGCACTTGGCTTAAGGTAGCCATAATCAAGGTACGGTCATTAATCAGTTGTTCAATAAGAGCTTTTAAAGATTCCACAACGCACATCTCACTTTCGGGATTAAAAATGGAGATTCTATGTCTCCTAACCAACATCGTTCCATTATATCACGGCTCTACAAGAGTTATCCTATCAGGGCTTCACCTGCAGCTCTCCACTAACAATAGTTATTGCTCGGCCAGACATCTTAATCTGATCTTTGCTTACCTCAAGTTGAAGCAAGCCTCCTCGTTCGGAAGCTTGATAAGCAGTCAGCTGCGTACGGTTAAGTCGACTAGCCCAGAAAGGTGCTAGCGCAGTATGCGCTGAGCCCGTGACAGGATCCTCATTTACCCCCATCTTCGGTGCAAAAAACCGTGACACACAATCTATGCCTTCGGTGGAGCTTTCTGCAGTAACCGCAAAGGCTCTCTCTTCAAGCCGGGATAAAGCCCCGAAGTCTGGGCTAAGTTCGCGAACTAGGGATTCCTGATCGAGCCGTACAAGTACATTGTCAGCATATAGCATAGTTTCTACCACATTTGCTTCTGAAATACCAAGTGCTTCTATAAGAGCCGGAATTGTAGGAGAAGACTTAAGCTGATAAGGCGGGAAGTACAGTGAGATCAGATCATCCGCACGAGAAGCTCTAAGCAACCCACTGCGTGTATAAAATCTAGCTTCCACATCTGGATCCAGCAATCCCAACTCCCATAATATATGTGCACTTGCTAGAGTAGCATGGCCACATAAATCAACCTCAACCTTGGGCGTGAACCAGCGCAGGCGATATCCATCAGTCTCCGGCCAGAGAAATGCCGTCTCTGACAAGTTCATTTCTGCTGCTGTCTTCAGCATAAATGCCTCGTCGACTGGATGCCTCAGCAAGCATACTGCTGCCGGGTTTCCTGAATATGCTTTTCCTGCAAAGGCATCGATAATAAATAAAGGGGTATTCATTAGGCTTCCGACTCCCTCCGAACTTCTGTGATCCGGTGCCACTCTTTCCATCCTTGTTCCACTTCATGGATAGGGAGCAAGCCTTGTTCCAATTCTTCCGGTGATTTAAGCAGCAGCCGTCTGTACAGCTCATCACCTTCCAGTGAGACATCTTCCCCCTGCTCCCATAGTCGGTAAAGACCGTCCTCCGCTTTACTATAATGTCCGATAGACTCCATATAAACTAGAAGCAGCCGTTCCGTCTTGGCTGGAAGACGATACGCTTTGACTTCCTCCAAAAGTTCATCAATATCCTCTGTCATCTGCAGTATTTCTCGATCAGCTCCGTGCAAATCTGCGTACAAATATAAGTGCAGTGCTCTCATACTTCTAAATAGTGCCGCATCATGATCGCCATTTGCAGCATAAATGCTGCCCTCTTCCTTAAGCAGCTTGGCTACACCTTGAAGCTTATCTGACTCCAACACACCGTTAAACCGGAACATATCTATAATATCTTCTACTGATAGTGAATTTAAAAGACGTGAGTTCAGCGGAAAATGACGGTTCAATAGCTCATCAATTTCCCATAAGGCTTCCGTTGTCTTCCGCTCTTGCTTTAGCGTTAGAACCTTGGCAACCATCGCCGTCATATCTTCGATCATTCGGACAATATAGTCTCTTCGGAACATGAACTTCCCCCTTTTCCATTCTGGAACTGTAAATCTTTTGTATCTAGCCATTTCATGTGTGCTATTCATTTATCTTAAACCATTGCACTTCGCTATGCCACTTATGAGCTTGTAGAGAAAGAAGATTGTTCCATCCATCTGCAAATTTCAGTAGTCTCCATGTAAAAGAGGCAGCCCACGCCAGTTACTTTGACGCGGAGCTGCCTCTTTTTGAATTATTTTTCAGCGATCATGAATGACTGTTAATATTAACCGTAGCTTGGGTGAATTCCCTGATAACCTCAGCTAACCGTTCAGGAGCTTCAAAGAGGCTCATGTGGCCCGCTCCAGAAATCATAGCTTGCGTTATATTTGGTTTATCCGAAGTAAAGGTGCGTTCCGCAGGAATCAGTCCATCCTGCTCGCCAGCCACAAGTAGTACCGGCAACGTGGTAGCTGTGATCACATCACGTCGATCCGGACGCTCGCGCATTGCCAGTGCAGCTCCCGCTGCTCCTTGTGGAGGAGTTTTGTAACCAATTTCTTTGGCTCGCTCCAGCAGATGCGGTGATGCAGAAGCAGTTGCTTTAGCAAAAATTCCTGGGACGAAGCTGTCCACAAAAGGAGTAATGCCTTCATTTTGAATTCTGCTGACACTTTTCAATCGATTCTCCCGTGCTTCTTCACTATCCGGATATGCAGTAGAATGGATTAATCCGAAGCCCTTCAATCGAGAGGCATACCGCTGCGCGAACGAAAGTGTAATATATCCACCAAGTGAATGTCCCAGCATGGTGCATTCAGAAATTTCTAGTATATCTAACAAGCCCAGAACATCGTCTGCCATTTGTTCAATCGTATAGGGGCCTAGTGGAGCCTCTGAAGCTCCATGACCACGTAAATCGGGAGCAATCACTCGGTAGTCGCTGCTTAAGATGGGAATGACTTGTTCCCAGTATTCAGCACTTCCACAAAAGCCATGCAATAATACAATAACCTCGCCTTTTCCCTGATCACTGTAGCAAATATTGCTTCCGTCACAACGTACTCTTTCCATGGCTGCTTCCCTCTTTCCAAAATACTAAGATATATTAACTAATATCTATTATTAAGCAAAACAGCTCTTCTTGAAACTGGCATCCTATTCTTAACGCTCAATTCCAAACCCTTTTGCTGCTGCGGCGGCAATTTGTTCAGCCATAACCATAACTCTATGTAGTGGAGTCGTCTGCAGCGTCCGATAGGGCTTTGGACCGTTGATATCTACAATCGCCGCCAAGCTATAATGCCCCACTGCTGGAAGGCATACCCCCACCGATTGTGCTGGCTGAAGCGGCTCATTCGAAACGAAGTAGTATCCAAGAGCTATTGGTGGTCCTAGGCAAGCATCCACAGCAATAATGATATGCTCAGATGGAATCTCAGCGACTCTGGCCACCAAATTATCTGCATCGCAAGGAGATGGCAACGTCCCGATTACGTGCGGAAAACCATATTGCAGAAGTTTACTGCCTGTTAATGGACCGAGAGCATCACCTGTAGATCGATCCGTTCCGATACACAGAAATGTAACTTTCTTCGCTGAATGCAGCGCTGCAATTTCCATAAAAAAAGATACCAATCCTACTTCGTCCATTTTGCTTCGTTTACCGCTTCCCTGTTCTCTAATTGCCAATACCTTCCCTCCCTTCGATCATATTCTTGATTTCATGCCTTTAATTTAACATGATTTCTGTGAGTCCGACAAAAAAATGGTGATCAAGCTCACAATCATGGTAAAATACATGAATCAGTGTACAGAGAGGATGTTAATAACCCTATGGATTTAACACAACCTAGTCAGGAAAATGTTGAATATATGATCGAGGCCATCAAGAACAAACTAAAGATGGCAAGTGCTGCTGCAATGCAGGCCTCCGCTTTTTCAGTAGATAAATATGAAGATATCTTCGATGTTTATGAGGTAGCCATGAGCAGCGATAGACTCAGTATTTCTCAGGTGGAAGCGCTAGTCTCCGAACTCGGCCGTCTGCGTCAGAAATAACTGTTCTTCGTTTACAAAAAGAGCCCCTTACTGCGCATCCGAGATGGATGCGCAGTAAGGGGCTCCTCTTTAAGTACCTATTTCATGAAATGAAGCTGAAAATCTGTATCTGCATGACCTACCCGTGTACCACCATCATTGTAGATCACACCTGAAAATGCATTACGCAGCTTTTCCAAAGTATTTTTCTGACTGTATCCAATCTGATTTAAAATCCCCTGTACAATAAGTCCCCACTCTTCTTCTGATCCATCCAGAATCTTGAAGGCAATGCCCAGTCGCTCGCGGCGTAACCCGAAGCAGTATACACCCTTAAATCCACCCTTAGCAATAATATTTTCATCTTCCAAAAGGATTGAATCAAGGCGTCCAGACCCAGAAACCATCTCCGGATGAGCATTCATGGCCGCAGTGATCGTAGTGACCGCTTTGCGAGTTGCCTCGTCAGCAATTAAATCAGGATTCGCTAATTTCAAATATGCAGTCGCCAAGGCGGTCAAAGGCATGGCAAATACCGGCAGACCGCATCCGTCCGTACCTAGGCCAATATTTTCTGGAGCCACACCAGCCATATAAGCAATCGTATCTATAATCTCACGCTGAACCGTTTGCTCCGGCTGAGCGTATTCTTCAAGTGGCAGTCCTTTGAGCTTACTATACGATAAAATCCCCATATGCTTGCCCGCACAGTTATGATAGAACTTTCTTTTGCCCGCGCCGCGAATGGCATTCTCTCTACTCGTATAATCCAGTGGATAGCTAGTGGCACATATCATTTGTTGCTCATCGATGCCAATCTTGGAGGAAATACTCTCTAACGCGGCAACATGATAGCTTTCTCCTCGGTGAGAAGCAGTCATTAGGGCAACCTCAGCAGGTGTAAAACCATAATGCTCCACGATTCCTCCACGAATGCCTGGGATAGCCTGAAGTGGCTTGGCTGCAGAACGGGTAAAGGATACAAATTCAGGATCACCTGCATAGCCCTTTACGTTCCCATTTTCTCCTACGATAGCAATATGTCCACTATGAACACATTCCAGCAAATCCGACCGATATTCTCGTACTAATACTGTTTCCATGGTAACTCTCCTCTTTTCTCTTCCTGCTCTATAACCCACAAGGATTTATTAGAATTCTACATTTAATAAATGCTAGAAAATAACCCCGTGCTCCGGGGATTTTTTGTACATCACAAACTCCCTTAAGTGTTAGTTCCATGAGGAATTCTACTCCTATTTTCATCATTCTTCAATCCTCTCCACACCAAGAAGATTTTAGAAACCACACAAAAACAATGCCATCAGCAATAAATCCAGAGTGACACCTCCTCAGATTATTGCTTTTCTGAAAAATTACTACATCTCAATCTGCCCGAATTCGTTCTATGTGGTATTCCAAGCTGTTAATAAATAGTCTAGAACAAGTGACTCTCGCCATCGTCCCCTTATTCATCAATTGTTTCAGCCTATACGCCAAAGTTTAAATACGAAGTAAGATAACTTATAAGGAGTGATTGGTGATGAGTAACGTAGAACATAAAGTAGAGCATGAAGTAGAAAACGGAAGCAACTTTTTCAAAGGCATCTTTATTGGTAGCTTAATAGGTGCTGCCGCAGCCCTGTTATTTGCACCAAAGCCTGGCCGTGAAATGCGTAGTGATCTGTCTGATAAACTTACGCTTGCTACTGACAAAACCAAAGAAGTGGCTGGCGTCGTAACTGACAAAACCAAAGCCATTGCCACAACGGTAGGTGAAAAAGCAACCGATCTGGCTAGTACGGTTTCAGTCAAAGCCTCTGATATCTACACAACTGTCAGTGACAGCAAGCAGCAAATTGCCGCTACCCTTCAAGACGCAGGCAGCAAAATTGGTGACACTGTAAGTGAAGCCTCAAATAATGTAGCCTCTGATGTGAAAGACGCTTCTAAAGAAGTCGCTGACGAAGCCAAAGCATCCTCTAAAGAAGTCGCCGATGAGGCTAAAGATGCAAAAGAGGATGTTAAATCCTCCTATAAATCCAGTTACTAATCTGCGGCATAATACAGCTATCATTTCATCCGACAACAGCCAGCTGTCCGCAGCTGGCTGTTGTTTAGTTATACCCTCAATAAAGATTCATCTGACTGAATAGATCCTTAATAAATGCCCGTTCGGGCTACAGAAAGCAGGGGTGCTCCATGGGAGAAACAAATAGCCAAACAAAAGCATATGAAATTGATGAACATCCTTTCGAATTACGGCATGAGGTCAAACGCTTAAACAATCGTCTGGATAAGATTGCTGACTCACTCGAAAAATCAGAATTTAAGGACATCCTCGATAACTACTCAGATCCAAAAAAAAGAATTATCACAAACTTAATGGCCGGTATATCCCGAGGTCTTGGCCTATCTCTCGGAACGTTCGTAGTCCTTGGTGTCCTGGGTTACATTCTCAGCCTATTTCTTGATGTTCCCGTGATCGGTGAGTACCTTGGTGAGATCAAAAAATACATCGATGCGAACAGCTAACAACTGGGCTATCTATCACCCATCTATCACCGCTCCCCCTTACCCCGCTTGTCCGTCTAATCCTTCAAGGTTAGCCGGACAAGCGGGGTAAGAGCTTTGTAGAACACAAATAAAGGACATGCTATTCTCCAGGCACGGAGAGAGGCATGTCCTTATCGTCGAACAGTAAAATTCAAATCCAGGTAATGTATATTACACATAAAGGAGCTCAATAGGATGAGTTGGCCATAATCTGCTTTAACTTCTCAGTGGCCCGCTTCTGTATCCGTGAAACGCTCATCTGTGAAACCCCCAGCTTCTGAGCGATTGCCCGCTGGGATTGACCATCTTGGAAGGCTAGCAATAATACCTGCTGCTCTTGCTCCTTCAATTGTCCTAGTGCTTGCTGCAGATCCATTCGTTTCTCTACAGTCTCGTAATCGTTCGCATCAGAGCTGATAAGCTCCCCTAGCGTAGCTCCAGTCTCCTCTTGGGAAAGCGGTGAATCCAGAGATACGTAATGGTAACATTCTCTGCCTGCCAGTACTTCTACAGTTTCTTCAACAGACAGATCAAGATAATGAGCGATCTCATCGACCGCAGGAGAACGCTCAAGCTTCACTGTAAGTTCATCAATCGCGTGTTGAACAAGCGCTCCTTTTTCTTTAATCCGTCTAGGAACCTGTATGTACCAAGATTTATCACGTAAATAATTCTTCATATGTCCAATCATGCTTTTCATCGCATAGGGCTCAAAAGGGATTCCGAGACTGATATCATATTGCTGCAGTAACCGGATGAGCGCCATTTGCCCGACCTGATATAAATCCTCATACAAGTCGGGGCGATTACGGGAAATTTTCCCAGCAGCCATTTTTACCATAGGCTCATATTTCTGTATCAGCAACGTCGCCTGATCGTTATCCTTGGTCTGCTGATACTCCCAAATTTGGGTGACTGCTTCATTCATGGACTCGGGGGGAGTCACTTTGTCACTCATACTTTCTCCTCGCTAAAATTAAGGTGCTTCTTCAAAGTTACCACCGTCCCTTTTCCGGCTTCACTTACAACACTAACGTCATCCATCAACGCTTGCATTAAGTAGAACCCTAACCCGCCAACCTGAACGTCACTTAACTCCTTATCGTGCAGTGTCATACGTTCATTAGACTTGTCCAAGCCGTCAAAGCTCTCCCCTTCGTCTTTGACTGTAATGGATAAGGAGCTTTCCTCTACCTCAAAAATAACATCTACTACTCCGTCTTTTTGGCCATAAGCATATAATACTGAATTGTTACACGCCTCTGATACTGCCACTTTCATGTCTTCTATATCCTCATAGGTGAAACCCATTTTCGAGGCAATGCCGTATAAATTCAACCTAACAATATCCACATACTCTGCGCTAGCAGGCAACTGAAGAATTACTTTTTGCACATCATCACTCATTCTTTGTTCTATCCTTTCCTAGTGGGAATTCTCTTGGGAGGTAAAAAACTTGGAAATACCAGTCATGTCAAACAGCTTCTGAATTTGTGGAGGAACATCCTCAACCATAAACTTAACGTCCATTCCTTGTCTTGATTTCAGGATCGAAAGTAGAATACCAATCCCTGTGCTATCAATGTATTTTAATTCTTTTAGATTAATAACTAAATCTAGTTTGGTATCTCCCACAAGTGGCTCCATAACCAGGCGGAAATCGGAAGCCACTGATAAATCAAGTTCACCACTCAGGAAAACTGTGCATACATTCCCTTTGGTTTCTGTCTTAGCATGGAACTTGTTACTTTTATGCGTATTCATTAGACGATCTCTCCTGAACAAATATTTTCTATATTAATAACCTTAATGATATACCTTTGAATCAGATAACGTTAAAAAAATGAATTGGTAAATACTAGATTACGCTTGAAAAATAGATATATCAGGTTCTACTAATACATTGTCGCTACTAGAATATCGAGAAATAATTTGTTTTATACTACTCATCTTCAGCGGTTTGCTGATGTAATCATCCATTCCAGAGGCCTTACAGCGATTCTGAATCCCTTCCATGACGTTCGCCGTCATTGCAATGATAACGGTCTTCTCGGCAGCAGGACCGCCCTCTCGACGAATTTGAGCGGTTGCCTCCAAGCCATCCATCACTGGCATTTGAAGGTCCATAAAGATAAAATCATAAGGACGTTTAATCGCCATCTCCACAGCCTGTTGACCATCTTCAGCCATATCGGCCGCATAGCCCAGCTTATCCAGCATGCTGACCATTAGACGCTGATTAATCGGATGGTCATCCACAACAAGGATTCTACTTCTCCCCTCTTGATTGGGAACAGGATACGTGGATTCCTCTTCTTGATATCCACCTATCAAATCTTCTCCTGGCATGGATGCCTGAATCGTAAATATAAAAGTGGCTCCTTTTTGCTCCATCGATTCTACCCGGATTTCTCCGCCCATCATTCCGACAAGAGATTTACATATAGCTAATCCCAGACCTGTTCCCCCATATTTCCGTGTCATGGAAGAATCAAGCTGCGAGAAGGGCTCAAATAATCGGTCACATTTCTCCGGAGAAATACCAATCCCCGTATCCATAATTGTGAATTCAACTTCCATCTTATGATCCGCAACGCTCTTGATCGAGGCGACTAGATAAACCCCACCTTGATTTGTGAACTTCACTGCGTTAGCGATCAGATTAATTAGAACTTGGCGTAAACGAGCCATATCCCCATATAAAAGCCGAGGCAATTTCTGATCAATAAAATAAGCGAGCTCCAGGTTCTTCTTTCCCGCTTCTATCGAAAAGAGACTGAACACCTCTTGAATACAATTTCGGAGTTCAAATAAGTGCTCTTCAACTTCCATTTTTCCGGATTCCATTTTAGTAAAATCAAGAATGTCGTTAATTACCGTAATCAACGTGTCTGCACTTTTCCGAATGATCTCTGAATATTCCTTTTGCTCAGAAGTAAGATCCGTCTCCATTAATAGATCGATCATACCAACTACGCCGTTCATAGGTGTACGAATTTCATGACTCATCATGGCTAGAAATTCCGACTTTGCTTTCGAGGCGATCTCCGCCTCTTCTTTTGCCTTGATAAGCTCACTATTAATGATTTCCAGTTCTTTCGTCTTTTGCTGCAGCAGCATGGTTTGAGTCTGATGCTTCTTGCTCGTGATGTACATTTCGACAAAGCCTTGTATCTTAGAGTTCAAAATTTGTGGAATGAACGGCTTGACCATATAATCAATAGCCCCTGCCGAATAGCCAGCGAATAAATGCTCCGCTTCTTTGCTATTGGCAGAGATAAAAATAATCGGAATTTCCTTCGTTTTCTCTCTGGCCTTGATCAATTTTGCAGTTTCAATTCCATCCATACCCGGCATCTGTACATCTAGTACAATGACAGCAAAATCATACCTTAACAAACAGCGCAACGCTTCTTCACCGGAGGTAGCTTTAATTAGCTCGTAATGCTGGCTCTCAAGCACTGCCTCCAGCGCCAGCAAATTTTCAGGACGGTCGTCTACTAGTAGTATATGAATTGGTTCTTGAAACCCCATAGGACCACCCTCCCACATGCGTTATTTTATGTTACGGTATATTTTCTCCACTCTGTCTAAAGATTCATAGCAATCGCTATATTTCGTAAAGTGAATGGACTCCTTAGAGCCCAGAACAAGGATTCCAAAGCGACTTAGACTTTCATGAAACAACCCGTGAACATGATCACGAAGCTCATCATTGAAATAGATCATTACATTTCGGCAGAAAATAACATTAAATTCATTAAATGAAGTGTCAGTAGCTAAATTATGCTCAGCAAAAATAATATTTTTGCGTAAATAAGGTTGTAAAATAACTGAATTATACTTCGCAGTATAGTATTCGGAAAATGCCCGAGTACCTCCTGCCTCCAAATAATTCTTTGTGTATTGCTTCATTCTGCTAATATCATAAACGCCTTCCTTAGCCTGCTGTAAAGAACGCTCATTCATATCTGTGGCATAAATTCGAGCCTTATCATAAAGCCCTTCTTCATGAAGCAGGATGGCCATGGAATAAACTTCCTCCCCAGTGGAACATCCAGCATGCCAGATACGAATATAGGGATAGGTTCTTAACAATGGAACTACCTTCTGGCGAAAAGTTAGAAATAATCCCGGATCCCTGAACATTTCAGTAACAGGAATAGAGAGACTGTAGACAAATCGTTCAAAACAAGCCCGATCATGCAGAACCTTCTCTTGCAGCGCGGATATGGTGAGTACATTCTCCGCATGAACATGATGCCAGATGCGTCGTTTTAATGAAGGCAACGCATAATTCCGGAAATCATAGCCATATAAACGGTGTACCCCATCAAGAAGCAGCTCAATCTCAATTTGCTCCAGTTCGTCACTTCCCGCCAGAACGGGTTGCTCTTCATATCCGTGTTCTATTGCTTTCATTGTTATCCCGACTCCCTTATCAACACGCCGTACTTTTGAAGAATGGCTTTTTGTTAGTTCTTTTAAAGTATTACCCCAATATTGAGGTTACGAATACAGCCAGACTCGCATTAAAGATAGAAGTTGACCCGTTGCGATTGGCTTCTTCATATAGTCAGAGGCCCCCGCTTCAATGCATTTGGCACGATCCTCTTTCATAGCTTTGGCGGTAAGCGCAATAATAGGCAGTTTCTTGTACTGCGGCATCTCGCGAATCCGGCGCATAGCCTCATATCCGTCCATCTCCGGCATCATCATATCCATTAGTACAAGATCGAAATCTTCTTGCTCTACCAGCATTTCCAGCGCCTCGCGTCCATTCTCCGCAAACTTCACTTCCATATGATACTCTTCGAGTACACTGGAGAGCGCAAACACATTGCGAATATCATCATCGACGAGCAGTATTTTCTTTCCTTCGAACAATTCTTCTTTATTATGAAGCTTCTGCAGTATCTTACGTTTATCTTCCGGAAGATTGGCTTCTACCCGGTGCAAGAACAGCGTAGTCTCATCTAATAACCGTTCTGGAGAACGTACATCCTTGATAATAATTGATTCCGCATATTTGCGTAGCTGTGTCTCTTCTTTGCCATCCAAATCCTTACCCGTATAAATAATAATAGGTAGATCATTTAATTCCTCATCATCACGAATTTGATCCAGCAGATCGAAACCAGTCATATCCTCAAGCATCAGATCCAGAACCATACAATCATATCTCTGCTTCCGTAGCTCACTCAGTGCCTCCCCGCCAGTTGAAACTGCGGTTATAGCCACATCGTCGTGACCGATCAATTCCATGATAGAACGACGCTGAATCTCATCATCCTCAACAATCAGCAAGTATTTCAACGTACTGGAGGTGTAGTTCTCGATTTGCGAGAACGCCCGCTCTAGAGCTTCTCTAGAAGATGGTTTTCTTAAATAAGCCATAGCCCCCATCATAAGCCCCTGCTTCACTTCATCATTTACAGAGATGACATGGACAGGAATGTGGCGGGTCTGAGATGCGCTTTTTAACTCTCTAAGGATGGTCCAACCGTCCATTACAGGCAGCTGAATGTCTAGAATAATTGCATCAGGTAGATAAGTCTTCGCCATCTGCAGTCCAGTATCGCCTTGAAGGGCTACAAGCCCTTTGAAATTGCGGCCATGAGCCATATCCAGTAATATTTTCGCAAAGCTCTCATCGTCTTCAATAATAAGCAGAACCTTATCATTTGCAGTCAAATGATCACGGTCATCATCGATCATCAATTGTGGAATAGGTTCATGGACTGGCGTTGGTACAAGGGTTGGAAGCATATCTCCGATATATTCTTCGAAGGCCCGATCCTCTCTAGAAGCAGCAGCTTCTATTACTGCGGGTTGTTTATTATAATTCCCTATAACCGGCAAATACATAGTAAAGGTACTGCCTTGACCCTCACGGGATTCCAGCACAATAGCTCCACCCATTAAACGCGCTAACTCACGGCTAATGGATAAACCTAAGCCTGTCCCCCCAAATTTACGGCTGGTTGTCCCATCCACCTGTTGGAAAGCTTCAAACACAATATCGGTCTTGTCCGCCGGTATACCAATTCCACTGTCCTTCACAGCAATAGCAATATATTCAACTTCACTCGGCAGATCCAGCGGAATAAGATTGTCATCTGCTTGGCTAACCGAGAACTCAATAAACCCTTCCATCGTAAACTTAAAAGCATTAGAAAGTAGATTTCTTAGCACCTGCTTCAACCGATGACCATCGGCAATGACGCTATCTGGTAATGGCTCGTTAAAGGTGATTTTTAAAGAAAGTCCCTTTTTGAGCGCTTGCGGAGCAAAATTCTGCTTCACAAAGCTCTTCAGCTCCGTTAATTTAATTTCTTCTTGGTTCAGTTCCATCTTGCCAGCGTCAACCTTGGATAAGTCCAAAATCTCATCAATCATCTTAAGCAAGTCTGCACCTGACATATAAATCGTATGTGCAAATTCAACCTGTTTCTCTGACAAGTTGCCATCCTTATTCTCCGTAAGAAGCTGAGATAAAATCAAGAGACTGTTAAGTGGAGTCCGCAATTCATGAGACATATTCGCCAAGAACTCTGATTTATATTTACTTGTCACAGATAATTGTTTGGCCTGTTTCTCTAATTGAATTTTTGCATGCTCAATTTCATCTTTCTTCTCTTCAACCTCTTGCACTTGTTCCTCTAAAGCGCGGGTCTTGGCAATAAGTTCCGTATTATAATGCTCCAGTTCTTCCTGCTGACGCTGGAGCAGTTCTTCCGAACGTTTAAGCGCATCCGTCTGCTCTTCCAAGTTCTCATTGGAACGACGCAATTCCTCTTGCTGAGTCTGTAATTCCTCCGACTGACACTGCAGCTCTTCCGTAAGAGCTTGTGAATCACGCAATAATTTCTCCACGATCAAACGACGGCTAATATTATTAAAAATAATACTTAAATTATTCGCAAGTTGTTGCAGCAAATCATTTTTCAAACTGCTAAAAGGTTGGAATGAAGCAAATTCTACTACACCCAGCAGTTCGTCTTCAAAAATAAGCGGATGGATAGAAATATATCTAGGTTGCGCATCCACAAATCCGGACTTGACGGATGAATAGTCTTCAGGAGCCTTCTCCAGTCTAATTGGGTGCATATCGAGCGCACTTTGTCCTACTAGCCCTTCTCCAATCATAAACCCGTCCTTAGGTTTCTTATCGTTATCTACTGCATAATATCCACTGCTTCGTAAAAAATCAGGACGATTGGCATCTTTTAAATATACAGCTCCGAACTGTGCTCCCAGCACAGGGGTAAACTCATTGATGAAGGTCTGTGAGACCTGATCCAAGGAGCTAACACCTCGCAATAGTTCCGTCACCTGAGCAACATTCGCATTCAGCCAGGATTGGTCATTCTGCGCTTGCGCATAGGCCTGTTCCATTTGCTGCTTCTGTTCAAGATCTAAAGCCATCTTCTTAAAGACGAGAGCAACCTCACCAATTTCATCTTTAGTAGTAACCTTTATACGCCGTATGGCTCTCACTTTACCGTTGCCAAAGCTGGTAATCATCATCGAAACGACATTAAGCCCCCGTGTGATGCTAGGGATGATCCAAAGAACTACTCCAAGTCCGAGAAGTAAGCCCAGAATCATCATAAGAACTACCATCTGAGTCGAACTTTTATAAGCTTCGTTGGCCTTCGTACTCTCTTCGTTCATAATAAACGCATTATAATCAGAGAGACTGTTCAGAGCGTTTAACACGGCATTCTGAATCGCTTGTCCCTCTGTGTTGGAATATGTGCTGGCATTTTGAAAATAACCAGCCGATAGCAGTTTCAATACCTTTTCCTGATAATTTAAATAAGAGGTGTACGCATCATCTATTTGACTAACCATTTGCATCTCTTCAGCGCTGGTCATCGACGCTTTTATTTTCTCGTAGTGCTCATTCGCTTTATTAATCTTTTTATCAATCTCATTCTTTTGAGATTCTACCGATGATGCATCTGCACTTAGCATGGTCGTGGTCAATATTCGCGCCATATCATTGACTTCTCCACGCATCCCCGAAGAAGACCGCCCCTTCATATATCTGTCCTGATAACCTTCCAGTTGGTCATTCATATAATTTAAGCGGTCGTATCCTATCATCGTAAGTGCAAGCATAATCGCTAACATGGCACTGAAGCCAATTAAGAGTTTAGCCTTTATCTTCATTCTCTATCTGTTCCCTTCTTCAGTGAGATCCACACAATACATTTATCATCATCACGCTCTTTAGGAACCTCTACATTGAAAAATGCAGCCCGAATAGCTTCTTCGTTCCACTTATGTTCAACATTTAAATGTTGAATCATAAATTTAAGCTGCTCTTCTTGTTCACCCTCAACCAGTTCCAATAGACCATCTGTATAAAGAACTAAATGCCCTTCATCTTCATAGGTTAAGCTCTGTGGCTGAATATCGATCCGTTCAAACAGACCTACTGGGTGACAGTTACTCTCCAGCATGACTGGAGTCTTAGCCTCGCCTTCAAAAAACAGCGCTGGTGGATGCCCGGCGTTAACGTAGTCAATACGTTTCATACGGGTATCTATCACAAGATAAATGGTCGTAAAGTAGTATTGGATCAACTTTTTCTCAATATAGAGCTGATTAAACCTTCGATTGAGCTCCTGAATTACCTTTTCCGGCTCTACATACGTAGTTACCGTGTCCTTTAATACAGAAGCAAGAAACATACAAAAAAGAGATGACGATATTCCGTGTCCCATAATGTCCAGCAGGATCACGCCATATCGGCCATCACCAAGGGGGTACCACGCGTATAAATCACCGGCAAGCTCAGAGGATGGCTGATAGATGGCATTGACCTCAAAATTCTCTTCCTGAAGAGGCGAGCTCAACACAGCATTCTGAACAAGTGCGGCCAGTCTCAATTCTTCTTGAATTCGCTGATCTCGTTCCTTATGCCAATCTTTCTCTCGCTTCAACCGCAGCGCGAGCCTAATTCGGGCCATCAGTTCCACTTTGTTAATGGGTTTCGTAACATAATCTACTGCACCTGCATCCAGTGCTTCTGCCAGCTTCTTGGAATCTCCAACAGCTGTAACCATTATTATTGGAATATCCTTCAGGTGTTCGTATTGCTGCACAACACGACATGCCTCGATTCCATCCATTTCCGGCATCATCATATCCAGTAAAATCAGATCGATATCTGACATCCGAGGACGTCCATCTTCACTCACAGAACCGATACCCAACCGCGTAAGCATCTCTTTTGCTGAGGATGCGGTTACGAAATTTCGGTAATCTTCTTTTTTCAGGATTTCACGGATAATGATAACATTAGTCGGATTGTCATCTACGATTAAGATTCTCATCATCTTCACCTCACACGAATAGTATTACGAACGAAAAATTCTGCGACTCATTACCTATATCATACGCTATTTAAATGTGTTATTTCTATTTTTAATATATGTAAATATAGTAATAGGTTCATTTACGCCTTCAGCAAAGTAACCTCCCGAGCCACTACATGTAGTGGTTCGGGAGGTTACTCTATGGTAAAGACAGCCCCTATTTATTAACCAAAATGATCAAAAGTGAAACATATTAAGAAGAAATACTATCAAATAAATCAATACCTTCAAATTCACCTGCTAAATTTCGATATATTTTGAGCGCATTATTTCCTCTCATATACACGTCTCCATCTTCGGCTATAAAATACGGTTTACCCAAGGTAGATTGCACATTATCCTTCATGGGATCAATTCCCACCCCATTTACCTGTAGACCAAACTGCTGTGCTTGAGATGGTGAGACATGCACATACAGCACAAACCCCTCACCAACACCCACTGTCACATCTGCATATTGGTACTCCTCTGTCCCTTGCAATGGATCATTTGTTACCGCAAGCGGATCACCCTTGGCCAGAAGCAATTCTTCCTTCGTAGCATATAAAGCAACACCTTGCAGTGAATCAAACCGGTTTATAGAAGGGCTCGTTTCTGAGGAATATTCAAATGTGAGAACTGTCTTAGGCTGATCACTAAAAGTTGAGATAGGCGTCAACTGTGGAGACGCATCAAAGTATGGGGAAAGTAGACTAAACAAAAGAATGATAATGTTCATGTTGTTATCCCACCTTTCTTATCTGCAGCCGCCATTTACAGAGGACTTGCTGCCTTAACTTTAATGACGGAATTTTTTCCAAAGAGTTGCAGCTACATCTACACTTTTTAACACAGTAGCTATTTTCCCCGGTGCTTTCTCGTTATTAACAGCATCATAAGAGTTTACCGTACGTTCCTCAGCTGGAGTCAGCGGAGCTTCTTTTAAGGATACCCCCTTACGCTTCTCCCTCAATTCATGTGATTTACGATATCTTTCAATCACAGTTACTGAAACTTGCTTAACGGTTAAGGTCAACTCATTCATAACTTCTCCCAAATTCTTCACAGAATCTATGACAGGATCAATCTTCTGAATTTTATTCTGTACATCAGCGGTAATTTCATTTGCATGTCTGACTGTAGTCTTCACTTCATAAGTCAGTTCATCCATCGTCTTCTGCACTTCCACCAAGGTCTGGCTTACTTTGTCAAGAGATTGCTTCGCTGACTGCAATGTCTTAATTAGAAAGAAAACAAGTATTGCGAATGCGATGGCAACGAGAGCTACACTAAGTTCAATGATCATATTCATAACCCCTTCCAAATCTCATAAATAGTGGCTAATCAGCCTTGTATACTGCATAGTTACCCCTACTACCATATGCCGAAACAATCTGTCGAGCGTTGTCAAAACTCCCTGCTCCCCTTTGTTTCAGAATCAAAGTCCCCGTTTATACAATGACTACAAATCAAAAAAAGGATAGGTGATATGTAATGTTAAAATGGTCCGCAATTCTGCTAGTTGTAGCTGTAATCGCTGGTATCTTTGGTTTCTTCAATCTTGTAGCAGCCGCTGCTGGTCTTGCAAAGATACTATTCTTCGTATTCTTGGTTCTGTTTGTTGTTTCCCTCTTCACGGGACGCAGAGGTAGATCGATGTAGCCTCCTCCCATATCTATCCATATATCTTATTCATCATGCAGAAAGTATAGGTCATTCCCACACAGATGTCACTTGAGAAAATAAGAAAAAGTTTTGAAATTAGATCATAATGAGGAGGAACTTAACATGAAAAAATTCGCCAGCATAACAGTTGCCTTAGGACTTATGGCTTCAATAGCAGCTACAGCATCAGCCGCAGAGGTAACAGGGACAACTACAGATTCTACGACCGCAAATGGAAGCACTTACACAACATCTTTTGAAACGATCATTACCCCATCGGATATTACTCCAGCCACACCACAAATTGTTCTAACCGAAAAAACAGCTTTCCACTTTTCAGTTGGCACTATGATTCCCGCAGGCTGGCTTAGCGCTCAAACGCTTGATACCACAGGTGAAGTGATTACGGATACTTGGGGCAATGAATGGAGAGAAATCTACACTTGGCTAGGAAAAGCGTGGGTAAAGGTTCCTGTTGCTGCCAATGTAATTATGTAATTAGTACAAAAAAGATGATAACAAGCATAAATGCCTTCGGCGTCCCTATAAGGACGGCAAGTGTTTAAGCGAGAAATATAAGGATAATTTATAGAACGGAACATATAAACTCTTATATATACAAAAAGCTACCCCCTCAGTAGATCATTCTACTGAGGGGGTAGCTTTTGCGCTTACGCCGCCTTTGTTCACCCGTCACAAACATGCGATGCTGCCGCTTCTGTATACCTATATAATTATCGGATGACCGATCCCCCGAAGAGGAAACGATTCGTCCAAGAAGCGCTTAATTTATCTACTTTCACCCCGCCTGAAGCTACGGAATACGTATGGAGAACTTGTCCATCTCCTAGATACATAGCAACATGCGATATTCTTGCCTTAGATTTGTCGACCCCTTCATACGCTGAAGCGGAGTTCCCTTTATAATCCATAAAGAACATTAGATCGCCGCGTTTCAAACCGGAAATAGACGTAACTACCGTACTATTCGATTTCACCCAATCTCCCTGTTGACGGGAATCAGCAGGCAGTTTCAGATTCACACCATCCATGAAAATTTGCCGGATAAAATCAGAACAATCGAAGGTACTTGTATCATATCTGCTGGAACCAAACTCATAAGGTGTCCCAAGATAGCCCATACCTGCTGAGATTACACTCTCGATTTGGGCAGAAGCCCCAGGTGTAGAAATAGGTGGTACTGGTGCTGGCGGCGTCGGTGTCGGCGTTACCGTCCCAGTCCCCCCATTATTAGCGAACGAAGTATATTGATCATTTGAACTTATATATCCAATGCTACCATCAGAGGTTTGAATTTGATACCAGGAGCTGTTCGGCTGTGCCAGAAGCTGTACTTGTTCTCCCTTCTTCAGAAGTCTCAGTACTTTTCCGCTTGTAGAAGGTGTAGTTCGAAGATTCACTCCGTACTTTATGGTTCCCGTTTGTGCTGATGGTGTTGTTGGTGTACCTACTGATGATGAATTTACGCTGATATACTTATCATCTGCACTTGTATAGCCTACGGATCCATCCGCTGCTTTCACCTGATACCAATAGCTATTCGGTTGTGCCACAATCTGCACTTGATCTCCCTTTTGCAAATACTTCACTACTTCTCCACTTGTAGAAGGTGTACTGCGAAGGCGAACACTTGCCTCGATGACCGCTGTTTGACCGGCTGCTGCTGCCATAACTGAATTTGATGGACTTGAGGCTGCTGCTGCATTTCCAGGAGCAGATACTCCTAAACCTGCAACAATTGCAGCTGAAACCAATAAGGATGCTGTTAATTGCTTATGTGATTTAATCATACGTTCCCCCAATACCATGATGAGATTTCAACAAAGGTGTGTACTACATTCCTTTATGCCCTCATTATAGGCTTGCCCGGGATTTGGAACATGCTCCAAATTGCACATATAATCATGCCACTTTATGGTAAAACACAGGACTAAAGTCTTGAATCCTCCTTGAATATGTTTGTTTTTTCCTTAAAATAGAATTTTTCAATTTAATCTTTAGGTTCCACATGCACCTGTACATTCATAATATTGTGTAGCTTGCTCATTCTCTCTTCAATGGAATCACTAATCCTATGACCTTCCACCACTGTAATATTCGCGTCTACCTCCACTACAACATCCACGTGTACATGGTTCCCGTGCACCCGTGCCTTCACATCTTTAATCCCCTCTACTCCCGGTGTTCGAGCAATCGTACTACGTAGATCCATCAATCTATCTTCATCAAAGCCATCCGTAAGCCGGTAGGTCGAGTCACGAAAAATATCCCATGCCGTCTTAGAGATAATTAGTCCGACAACTACTGCCGCCGCAGAATCAATCCACGGCAGTCCGAACTGCGCACCTACAATCCCAACAGCAGCACCTATACTAACCATAGCATCCGAAAAATTATCTTTCGCCGCTGCCATGAGTGCACTACTATTTATCTGCTTAGCCAGCCTTTTGTTGTATATGTATACTCCCATCATTGCTACTGCACACACTAGGGCCACACCAGCAGACCATAGCTGCGGGGTTTCCTTTGCACGATCGAAAAAGGACCGCACCGCCTCCACAATCACTTGAATACCTACTACCGCCATAATAAATGAAGCCAACAATGCAGCTACTGTCTCTGCCCGAAAATGTCCATAAGCATGGTCAGAGTCAGGTGGCTTCCGCGAAATCTTTAGACCAACCAACACGGCTGCAGATGCTACGATGTCAGTTAAATTATTGACACCGTCCGCGACCAATGCACTAGAGGCGAATAGATAACCGCTAACCAGCTTGAATGTCGATAAAATGAGGTAAGCGGCTATACTAACCCAAGCGCCACGCTCGCCTTTACGTATATCTTCGTAAATATCAACCATTTTGGCTATCTCCTCGTTTTCTGTTTTGTTAGAAAAGAATTCTTTCAATTATTCTTGCCCTTGTAGCAGCATTTAAAAACAATTAGAATAAAGTGAAGGACTTGCTTCAAAGGAGGTTATCATAATGAGCGAAAACAATGAAAAAGGAAAAATCAATTTAGCTGAAGCTATCCGGCAAAAGCTGGAGCAGAAGAAACAACAATCTTCCTCTAAACCTGGATCAACTTTCCAGGCCGGATCCGCTAAACCCCTAAAAAGTCAGAATAACAAAAAGCCTAGCAACCAACGCCGTCGTACCGGCGGATCCTAGCACTATTTTATAAACATAAAAGGCTGCGTATCCCTCAGGGACAACGCAGCCTTTTATGCGTTCGTCTGCCTTAATGGATGGGCTAGAACTCATCAAATTCATAACTGATTCTCTTTATTGTATAATTAGCCAACTGAAAACATGCGCTTTGGGAAACCTCAAGTGATAAGGCGTCCTGTCTTGCAAGCCCCGCGTATACTCCCCGTAGAATTCTACTTGTTAATCCATGTGTAACCGCAATGACCCGCGGAGTGGAGGACAAGCTATCAAGCCAGTCTGTGACACGCTCCTGAACCGCTTCATAGCTCTCTCCATCTGGTGAACGAAAATACCAATCATACATAGTCGTATCTTCAAGACTATTCGGCCAGCCCTGCTCAATTTCCTTAAGCGTTAACCCTGACCAAGAACCAACGGAAACCTCACTTAACCTAGAATCCGTTTCTACTTTATTGAAATCATAACCTAAGATATCACACAAAATTTGTGTGCTTTGCAGCGCTCTCCCAAGTGGACTTGAAATCACCTTCCATTCGGAGGGATGATCCACCGAATAACGAAGCAGCCTGCCCATTTGTCTGACTTGATCCATTCCATGCTCAGTCAGAGGTGAATCCAATTGGCCTTGGTAACGACCTTCCGTATTAAATTCGGTCTCCCCATGCCTCATAATAAAAATAGTTCTGTCCACAAGCATCACCTGCCGTTATCTTTTCAAAATAGAAATTATAAAGACAGCTACTCCAATCCTATTAGGATTAGAGTAGCTGCTTAACGGGTTCCTTCCGCATAACGGCGGAAAGTAAATATTATACTTCTACAGGATACATGCGTTGGCGCATTTCCTTAATTTCTGGATTCTCTAAATACTCATCGTATGTCATCGTGCGATCAATTACACCTGTAGGTGTGATCTCAATGATACGGTTAGCAATCGTTTGGATGAACTGATGGTCATGGGAAGTGAATAGAATAGTCCCGTCGAAATCGATCAGTCCGTTATTCAGTGCCGTAATGGATTCCAAATCCAAGTGATTGGTAGGTTCATCGAATACAAGCACGTTCGCACCGTTCAGCATCATCTTCGCCAGCATACAGCGAACCTTCTCGCCCCCGGACAATACGCTTGCTTTCTTCAGTGCTTCTTCTCCGGCGAACAGCATCCGTCCAAGGAATCCACGTAGGAACGTCTCATCTTGATCTTTAGAATACTGACGCAGCCATTCTACGAGATTCATGTCCACGCCATCGAAATAGCTGGAGTTGTCTTTCGGGAAATAAGCTTGAGTTGTAGTGACTCCCCATGCATATTCACCTGCATCCGCTTCCTGCTCACCCATGATCACATCAAACAGCAGTGATTTAGGCTGGGAGTAAGGACCCACGAAAGCAATCTTATCACCTTTGTTAACTACAAAGCTGATTTCATCAAGAACCTTCTCACCTTCAACCGATTTGGTCAATCCACTGATTGTCAGAAGCTGCTTACCTGCTTCACGTTCAGGTTTGAAGTTGAGGAACGGATATTTACGGTTAGATGGACGAATGTCATCCAACGTAATTTTCTCGAGTTGTTTCTTACGAGAAGTCGCCTGCTTAGACTTGGAAGCATTGGCCGAGAAACGCTGAATAAAGGCTTGCAGTTCCTTGATCTTGTCTTCCTTCTTCTTGTTCGAATCACGCTGCAAAGCTTGAGCAAGCTGACTGGACTCATACCAGAAGTCGTAGTTACCAACGTACATCTGGATTTTGCCAAAATCAATATCCGCAATATGCGTACATACTTTGTTCAAGAAGTGACGGTCATGGGATACGACGATAACAGTACCTTCATAATCCATGAGAAAGTTCTCTAACCAGCCAATCGATTCTAGATCCAAGTGGTTGGTAGGCTCATCGAGCAGGAGGTTATTTGGACGGCCAAACAAGGCTTGTGCCAAGAGTACCCGTACCTTCTCATTGCCGCTCAGTTCGGCCATTTTCTTATCATGCAGTTCACGCATAATACCAAGACCGATCAGCATAGCTGCCGCATCCGGCTCTGCATCCCAGCCATTAAGTTCTGCAAATTCGCCTTCAAGCTCACCGGCACGTAGGCCATCTGCTTCCGTGAAATCTGACTTCGCATAAAGCGCGTCCTTTTCTTTCATGATTTCATAAAGACGAGTGTGACCCATAATTACTGTTTCAAGTACCGGGAATTCATCGTACTCGAAATGATTCTGCTTCAGAACTGCAAGGCGTTCACCTGGTGTTATATGAACATCACCCGTGTTCGCTTCAATCTCCCCAGACAGAATTTTCAGAAAGGTTGATTTACCAGCACCATTGGCACCAATCAAACCATAGCAGTTACCAGGGGTGAATTTTATGTTTACATCTTCGAAGAGAGCGCGTTTTCCGTAGCGGAGTGTTACGCCGCTTGTGCTAATCATTACGCATTACCATCCTTTTCACTTTAGGGTTTCGGCTCATTATAGCATAAAATCAGTGCAAAAATCCCGTGAAATAGGCATTTAAGCTGATCTCTCTCCTGCGAAACTTATTCCAGCTGTTTTACAGCGACAACTTTTAAGGAGGAATTTTTTCAATTATTCCCCAGATGTGCGATTCTCCTTTTGTACGACCAGTGTTTCTCCATAACCGAGTATACGAATTCTTTCCTCCGAAATCGCGTGTTTAACTCGGGCATTCTCCATACGATCCAGTGCTTCCCGGGCGGTATCATCAGCAAGTCTGAAGGTACCGTAATGCATCGGAATCATGGTCTCCGCCCCTACATCTAGGAAAGCTTGTATGGCTTCCTCAGGATTTACATGCTGAGAGGTCATGAACCATTCCGGTTCATAGGCCCCAATCGGCATAAGCGCGATATCGATCTTATAACGGTTTCCGATCTCCTTAAAGCCTGGGAAATAACCGCTGTCCCCAGCGAAATAAAGATTTGGAGAAGACTTCTGATTTCCGGAGTCAGCGGGCTCCAAGATGTACCCACCCCAATGAGAAGTATTCGTATCCCATGGCGTTCTCCGCGTCCAGTGCTGAGTAGGAACAAAACTAAGCTTGATCTTACCTAGCTTAATCTCCTGCCACCATTCCATTTCCACACAGTTGTGGAACCCTTTGCGAAGCATTTTACGCTTCAGACCAACAGGAACTACAAGCGTTGTCCCTGCCCGATATAATTTACGGATAGAGGCGATATGCAAATGGTCATAATGAGAGTGCGAAATCAGAATCAGGTCAATCGGTGGCACTTCGCTAAGTGGAATCCCAGGTTGTCCCAGTCTTTTTTCAAAGCCTAGCCTTCTCGCCCAGATGGGATCTGTAATGATATTCATCCCTTCATATTGAAGGAAAAATGTTGAATGCCCAATCCACGTAATGGTATTCTCCAATCGATTCTCAGACAGATAAGATACTTTGGGCGGCGTATTCGGTACAACATAAGAATAGTCCTTCTTCTTGCGACGACGCTCCTCACGCCACTGGCGAAATTCCTTTAATGATTTATCGGTACTTACATTATCGACGTTATGGTAACGAGTTTTAGGCATACAACACCTCTTCTTCAGAAGTTTACCGGGCAATCCTAGCTTTTGCGAATATACTACAACTATATTGAACAGCAGCGTATTTTGCAAAATATACAAATAGCATGATAAAGGTTCGCCCTTTTATTCCTCACAATGGCAGACTTTAGCGAAATAATAGAAGAGTTCTTTTGGTTTCACGCCAGAAATGAGATAATATGTGTATAAAGTATGGCGGTGCATATACCGTTCAAGGGGGAGCTACGTATGAAGATTACTTTTATTGAACCGACTCCAAGTCCAAATACGATGAAGCTACATTTGGACGAAAGTTTAGAACCCGGAATTCGCAAAACCTATACGCCAGAAAGTGAGCGTTCCGCACCTGCTTGGGCACGTGAAATGTTAACGATACCGGGCGTTACTAGCATTTATCATGCCGCTGACTTTGCAGCACTTGAGCGCAAAGGCAACGCCGATTGGGCGGCCATTCTAAGGGAAGTTCAAAGCCGCTTCGGGAGCAACGAAGGATTAACTGGAGATTGGAGTCTGGCTGACGAGAATGCCGGTGCGCATTTTGGGGAAGCGCAAGTCTTCGTCCAATTGTTCCGCGGAATTCCGATGCAAATCCGCGTAAAAACAGGCGCGAATGAAGAGCGCATATCCTTAGCTAACCGCTTTACTAAAGCGGTTATGGATGTGGCTAGCGCCGTAATGATCAAAGAGCGCAAGCTCACCGATTACGGCGTGCGTTATGGCGAGCCCGCGGACATTGCGCGCGAGGTCGAGCAAGAAATCGAGGCAGCGTATCCGCAGGAACGCCTCGACTCCCTCGTGCAGCAAGCTATTGCGCACGGAGCCGAAGGTGAGTTCGTCGAGCAGAGACGAACTCGCACGCAGGATGAGCTGCTGCGAGACCTGAAGCATGAGGATTGGCGCGTGCGGTACGCCGCGCTCGAGGATCTTACGCCGACGGCGGAGCTCCTGCCGGAGCTTAAGGCAGCGCTACACGATCCCAAGCTGCATATTCGCAGGCTTGCTGTCGTGTATCTAGGTGACCTTCGCACACCTGAGGCGATGGAGCTGCTCTATGAGGCGATGGCTGACAGCGCCCCAGCCGTAAGACGTACGGCTGGCGATACGCTATCCGACATCGGCGATCCTGCCGCCACGCCAGTGATGACGGCAGCACTAACGGATAAGAGCAAGCTTGTCCGCTGGCGCGCAGCTCGTTTTCTTTACGAAGTTGGCACATCTGAAGCTCAAGATGCGCTTACACTTGCAGCGGATGATCCAGAGTTCGAGGTTGGCCTTCAAGCCAAGATGGCGTTGGAGCGTATCGCCTCAGGTGAAGCCGCAGCAGGTACTGTATGGCAACAGATGTCAGAGCGCCGCCGTAATTAACACGGAAGTACCTGATTTTGTCATTGCTTTGAGAAGTAAACTTGCTTTATACTAATTCCTGTTGTTTATAAATGAATGAAGTAAAGATAGCCTCGTCATACTAAGATGAGGTAGAGGTCGCGGATATAAAAAGTACGCGTGTGGAGACGTTAGAGCCGTCTATGAATCACGCCGAAAGGAATATCCGCCGAAGCTTGTGCTGTAGCTCTTACAGCGGTGCAGGCTGGGGCCGTTGCCGAAAGGCACGGAACTGTCACATTGTACAGCCTGCGTAAGTAGCAGACTGCAGTGTGTTGCGCTATCTTCACAGGGAGTATGATGCGGAGCTGTATAGATGGAAGCCGCAGACATAGTTTGCGGCTTCTTTGCGTTTACAGAATTTGTATGTTTCGTACATCATCGAAGTATACCTCCCGCCTTGCGGGAGTAAGCAGCTCAGCGCTCCCCGTTCATGAACAGTAAGATTAGATCATAAGGAGTGTCATATTCATGCAGGGCAATCAGCACAACCCAGCGCAAGGCAACATGAATCAGCCTGCGCTTAAAAAATCGTTCAAAGCAAGACATTTGACCATGATCGCACTAGGCGGATCTATTGGGACGGGTCTGTTTCTAGCCAGTGGCGGCGCGATCGCTTCAGCAGGACCTGGTGGAGCCCTTCTGGCTTATACCGCTGTGGGGGTAATGGTTTATTTTCTCATGACTAGTCTTGGAGAGCTCGCCACCTATTTACCTGACTCGGGGTCCTTCAGTACCTACGGCACTCGTTTTGTCAGCCCCGGCTTTGGTTTCGCCATCGGTTGGAACTTCTGGTATAACTGGGCGGTTACGATTGCAGCAGAGCTATCAGCGGCTACCCTCATCATCAAATATTGGTTCCCGGACAGTCCTTCCTTCCTCTGGAGTCTGGTGTTCCTTCTACTGATGTTCGGTCTGAATTTCCTATCTGCTCGTGGCTATGGGGAATCAGAATATTGGTTTGCTATTATCAAAATCATTACCGTTATCGCCTTCCTTATTGTCGGGGTGCTCATGATATTCGGCATTATGGGTGGAAAAGCTGTAGGCTTCAGTAACTTCCAAATGGGGGGCAGTTCCTTCAACGGTGGCTTCTTTGCCTTCGTCGGGGTATTTATGGCAGCCGGATTCTCCTTCCAGGGTACCGAGCTAATCGGCGTTGCTGCGGGTGAGAGCGAGAATCCACGCCGCAACGTCCCCATTGCGATCCGCCAAGTATTCTGGCGTATATTAATCTTTTATATCCTTGCTATATTTGTAATCGGAATGTTGATTCCTTATACGAATCCAGATCTGCTGCGCGGTGGCATCGATGACATCGGAGTCAGTCCGTTTACGATCGTGTTCAATAAAGCCGGGCTTGCCATTGCTGCATCCGTAATGAATGCCGTCATTCTCAGCTCTGTACTGTCGGCAGGGAACTCTGGAATGTATGCTTCCACCCGTGTCCTGTATGCAATGGCTAAGGATGGAATGGCTCCACGCGCACTGGGCAAGCTTAATCGCCGTGGTGTCCCTGTTGGCGCTTTGCTAGTAACTACGGCTGTCGGAATGCTTGCCTTTCTTGCTTCATTCTTTGGTGATGGTGCCGTATATAACTGGCTACTGAACGCCTCTGGGATGTGCGGATTTATTAACTGGCTAGGCATTGCAGTCTGCCACTACCGCTTCAGACGTGCCTTTATAGCACAAGGCCATTCCCTAGATGAACTACCTTACCGGGCCAGATGGTTCCCATTCGGACCTATTTTTGCCTTAGCACTTTGTATTGTAGCTATACTCGGTCAGAATATGGGCGCCTTCACAGGTGGAACGATCGACTGGTATGGTATCGCCGTTTCTTATATCAGCTTACCGCTGTTTCTCTTAATCTGGTTCGGCTATCGCTGGTTCCGAAAGAGCAGTATTAT
Source organism: Paenibacillus sp. FSL K6-2859 (assembly GCF_038008265.1). NCBI lineage: Bacteria > Bacillati > Bacillota > Bacilli > Caryophanales > Paenibacillaceae > Paenibacillus > Paenibacillus sp. FSL K6-2859. The sequence continues at coordinate 6,036,884 of NZ_JBBOYU010000001.1, forward strand.
TCCTTTGGATAAATGCGATCTTAGTACTCACCCAGAATAAAATGGACCCGTAAAAAAACAAAAAGGGATGTCCCGCAGCCATTCAGGCTTATGGGATGTCCCTTTCTTATATCCTTCTATTCCCAAGTCACAAACACTTTGAGATCGCCCGTATTGTCAAAAGCAGAACTGGAGTAAGATACATCCTCTAGTCCAAGCTTATATAGCTCCTGCAGGTCATTCTTAAGCTGAGTTCCACTCCCATGATAGCGGAATAATATAGACACCTCACCGGAGGCCATTGCCTTATTCGCTAGCCGAGTCAGATCTCCTACCGAACGTACAATTAGCTCCTCGGCATATAGCTCATAATTGAGATCCTTCTGAAGCTTTTTATACACAGCTGCACTCTGTCCTCCACGCTCCACAAGTGCAGACAAGGTCTTATGATAGCCTACCGACGCTGCCGGATAGGATTTCGTCCAGCTATGATCCTGACGCATCTGTGCATCTGTCCTCATGTAGTACGCCGTACTAATAACGCCAGCCTTATCCGGTGTCGGGTCATCCCAAGTCGTGTCGAGATGATACCACCGTCCATCTAATAACACTAGATTCCAAGCATGCAACTGACTACGTCCTCCCGGCTGCTTTGCTGTACCCTCAACGATTTTATTCGTGAATCCAGCTTCCTTTAACAGCTTATAGGTCAACAGCGAATACCCTTGGCAAACGGCGCTGCCACTCTTCAATCCTTCATAAGCCGTATATTTACGATACGAAGTATCATATTTCAGATGAAGCACAACCCAATCGTGGATCGCCTTGACCTTCTGATGATTGTTCATGCCCGGCGTTATGATCTTCTTCAGCGCTGCATTCACTTCTTTGTTCACAAAAGCCGTCTGCTCCAGCGTCTCCAAATATTTCACTTCCACCGTAACTTTTACAGAGCTTGCGCTTCCTCGATAAGTATATCCGTAGCTGTCTATAATGTAATACAAATAAGGGTCACTAGCCATCGCTTGATCCAGGGCCGCTTGTATTTTCGTTTTCAAATTTGAACCTTTGCTCTCATAAGTAAAAGTAATGGTCTCCCTTCGGTTGTTCATTGCACCCGTTAGCTTCTGCGCTACTTCATTTACAGAATGAAGTGTGGGTGAACTCGAAGCCGCATAAGCATGACCCCAGCCCCAATAAATCATCGGTGGAATAGCAGCGAATATAATCACTCCTCCCAGAATGATCTTTACTAATGTGAAGCGTTTTTTCCACATATATATTCCGTTCCTCCGGCTCCTATAGTCTTATAACGAACCCTATCATTTAATAGATAATGAGCGTTTAGGCAAAAAAAGACTGCTCCCTGTAGAATAATTCTACTCTGAGAACAGCCTATATGCTAGAACGATGTGTTTTATTCGCTTTGTGGTGTAATGATATAGGTCTCTCCTATTACGGTTTCAAATTCCATCTCTAGCCCTATTCGTGAACCATCAGAACTTTGAATGAGCAAAGGCTGGTGACTATAAATTCTGCAGATTTGACCATGAGTCGAGGTCAGCTCCGCCTTCATTAAGCGTCCTTCACGCCATTCTATATTTGTGATAAAGCCGCCACGTGCTACTAAGCCTTTCACACTACCTTCAGACCATTCTTCTGGAAGAGCCGGTAATAATTCAAGCCCTTCCTGATGACTCTGCAAGAGCATTTCAGCAATTCCGGCCGTAGTTCCGAAGTTACCGTCAATCTGAAATGGAGGGTGATTACCGAATAAATTCGGCAGACTTGAATCTTGCAAAATACGACGTAAACAGCTATACGCACTCCCTCCATCCTTCAAACGTGCATATAGATTAAGCAGCCAGGCTGCACTCCAGCCCGTGTGTCCACCCCCGCCTTCCAAGCGCTTCTTAAGCGTTAACGCTGCTGCCTCCGCTAGCTCTGGTGTGGAAGAAGGACTAATTACATTTCCGGGATATAAATCATACAAATGAGAGACATGGCGGTGCCCAGGCTCTTGTTCAGCAAAATCCTCACTCCATTCACGAATACGTCCGTCCGGTGCAATCCCAGGATGAGCGAGTCGTTCCTGTTTCTGACTCAGCTCCTGCCTCAGCTGGGCATCGGTATTCAAAATCTCAGCAGCCCGAATGCAATGCTTGAACAGCTCATCGATCAGCGATAAATCCATAGCTGAGCCAGCTGAAACACTGCATGGCGTGCCATCAGCAGTCAAGAATACATTCTCCGGTGACGTAGACAGACCCGTTGTCCATCTTCCATCAGGCAGCTCTACCAGCCAATCCAGACAAAATAATGCGGCTCCCTTTAACAAAGGAAAAGCTGTGTTGCGCAAATATTCCTCGTCTGGACGGAAAGCGTAACGTTCCCATAAATGGCGAGAGAGCCAAACGCCTCCCATTGGCCAAAATGCCCACATCGCCTTGCCGTCTGACGGAGATGTCATACGCCACAAATCTGTATTATGATGCACCGTCCAGCCACGTGCGCCATAATGAATATTAGCTGTACGACTGCCAGCCACACTAAGTTCAGTAATAAAATCGATTAAAGGTTCATGGCATTCACCCAACCCGCATAACTCGGCTGGCCAATAATTCATTTCAGTGTTTATATTGGTCGTATAATTACTGTTCCATGGCGGCTGGAGATAGGGATTCCAGATCCCTTGCAGATTCAGAGCTTGTGTACCCGGCCGTGAGCCAGCAATCATCAGGTACCGGCCATACTGGAACAGCAGCGCTTCTAGCGCAGAATCTGCCTGCCCCTCCTGGTACCGTTTTAGTCGCTCATCCGTGGGAAGCTCTATCCGGGAGGACGAAGATGCAAGCGTCAACTCCACGCGGCGGAACAAGGACTGATGATCCTCTAGATGGCGCTGCTTCAGCTTCGCATATCCAGTAGAAGATAAAGCCAATTGCTCTAGGCACAACTCCGAAGGTAGCTTACCGCCGCTTCCTGGCATCCGGTCATACCCGGCAAAATCGGTTGCTGCAGCTAGACGGATCGTAATGGAGCGCGCACCTGAAACCGACAATATACCGTTCTCAGCTCTACAATTACCGCCATCTGTACGGATCTCCATTGCAGCGGCAAAACTTATGCCGAGACCCTCTTCGTATAATACAGCACGCGGATGATCTCCTACATAATTATCAGCAACATGCGACGGGGCACGACCGGTCATTATCAGCATACCGTCAGGAGTAATCTCTGGTCGAGAAGGATGCGGCGAAGTTAGAGCCACCGAGAAATCCGGTAGAATGCCCACACCCTTTCTCCCCTCTGCATGGATATGAATGACTATAAGTTCATCTGGTCTGCTGGCCAAAACTTCGCGCACAATCCTTACATCCCCAGCAGTATAGGATACCGTAGCAAGCGCTTGATTCAAATCAAGCTCTCTCTGATAATCCTCTATAGGACTACCAAGATTGAACTTCATTCGCAAGTCTCCGAGCGGTTGATAGGATTCAGTCCGTCTGCCTAACATCTTGGAATCTACCAGTGCTTCCGCTTTCTTGTATTCCCCCTCTGCCACTAAATGTTTGGCCGGAGCCAAATGACGCAGCGCCTCATAATTAGCTGTATCCCGTGGAAAGCCCGACCATAAGGTGTCTTCATTTAGTTGAATCAGTTCTTCTTCCGTTCCGCCAAAGACCATGCCGCCCAGACGGCCGTTACCGACTGGCATTGCCTCTTCCCATACAGCCGCAGGCTGCTTATACCAGAGATCATGCCGCCCAGTGTTCTTACCTTCTCCCACGTATATTCCTCCTATCCTGTAATTACAGATGAAAAGAAATCGGCGGGAAGCCCGGACTTTCGTTCGGACTTCCCGCCATCTTCATGCTTTTATTTTATTAGCCGCGATTCAGTAATTACTCATTCCAAAGTTTCACGCGTTGTTTAACCAGCTCTTCACGTAAATCTTCAGCTTTCGTCACGTCAGCTTTATCCAGTTCAGCCATATAAGCATCCCAAACTTTGTCGAAATCAGCTGGTTTGGACAAGATGGCTTCAGGAATCCGTTTCCAACTGATATCCTTCAGCTTGTTGTCGAGAACGACAATTTCACTATCCCCAGGAATCGTGATGTTCCATGCCGCGCCCCAAGGTTTAACTTTGAATTCATCTTCATTTGGGAAGAGGTCTTTCCAAGTTGTTGCTTTATAAGCAGCAAGTGTTTCTTTTTCAACTGCATTGTAGCCTACAGTTACTTGCTCAGGGAAACGAGTTGTATAGTAATTTCCAGTTGGGTCCAATACGCCGTCACCATAGTGAGCGCTAAGCAGAGCATAGTTTGATCCGACATTGCCAAGTCCTGTTTCTTTTTGGAAATTGGTAGTGTCATTATATTTGCGGTTGTTCACATCTTCAGGAATGACACGTTTGCCGTCAACTACGTTATAATGCTTACCTTCAATACCCCAGTTAACCAATACTTGACCTTCATCGGAAGCTAAGTAGTCCAAGAATTTAATTGCACGTACTGGATCTTTAGCATCTACACTGATCCCAATACCGTTACCACCCATAAAGCCTGTAGGCCAGAAGGAAGTTTCTTTGTACTCTTCAGACAGGGTTACTGGATAGTGCCCGTATCCTTGATCCAGCTTACCTTCAGCTTTCAATGCTCTTTCTCCATCGCCATAACCCCAGTCTTGGTCAATCAAACCAATAACACGGCCGGTAGCGATTTTAGCTTTGTACTGATCATACTTTTGAACGAAGCTTTCCGGGTCAAGCAATCCGATATCATTCATATGGTTGAGCCAGCGGAAATATTCTTTCTCAGCAGGACGACGGAAGTGATAAGTTACCTCTTGTGTGTCGATATCGATTGCATATTCACCATCATCAGGAGAGCCTGTAGTAGTGAATGCTGGGTTAGTTACTGTAATGTACATGTACCAATCATCTGCATTTAGGGTCAGACCGATGTTTTTGTTACCATTTTCATCGGTGGGATGTTTTTCCAGATAAGCCTTGATTACGTTCTCATAATCTTGGACCGTTTTAATTACAGGATATCCCGCTTCTTTAACAGCACGATGCTGTAGTTCAAATCCGCCACCAGCATCAAAGTATTTGTTATCCACACCTGCATACGTAGGAATAGCATAAATCGCGTGGTCATCATCACTGTAGCGTGAGCGTTTCATGCCTTCTTCGCCTAATACTTTTTTGATGTTCGGAGCATATTTTTCAATCAGATCTGTCAGATCAAGCATTGCGCCTGCATCCACCAGCTTGCTTACGTCGGTCTTGGCACTGATCAGATCCGGATAATCACCGCTCGCTGCGATCAACGCTACTTTTTGAGCAGGGTCACCAACCGCGTATTCAGCATTCAAGGTAACTCCTGTTTTTTCCGTAATCACTTTACCAACTTCGTCTTGCATGCCTGTCCAGTTCGGGTTAGGGTCAGCACTGAAGAAAGTCATCGTGAGCGGAGAAGTATCCTCAACCGCATTGGCCGAATTAGCCGCATTACCCTTATTTGTTGCATTTTTAGCTACATCTCCAGCTGCGTTATTGCCGTTATTTCCACCACAACCTGCGAGCATGCCGAGCATCATAATAGAAGTGAGTGTAAGTGCAGTTGCTTTAGCTTTTATTTTTCTATTATTCCCCATTACATAAACCCTCCTTAAAATTGTTTATCTATCGTATCACAGATAAATCCTGTTAATACTTATCCCAAAACTTCCCACAGGAAAAGAAAACGGATACAAAACACAATTAAAGTGCAGGGGAGACTAAGCTCCCCTGTAGCTGTGATTAGCTCTTCACAGCGCCAAGTGTCATACCTTGAACAAAGTACTTCTGAATGAACGGATACACCAACAAAATTGGTACGGTTACGACAATCGTAATCGCCATCTTGATAGACTCTGGCGAGACCTGATTCGAAGCTAGAGAAGCAATGTTGGAGCGGTAATCGCCACCATTACCACTGGTTGTACTCTGCAGAACCTTCATCAGTTCATATTGCAATGTCGTCAGCTGAGGGCTTGAACCATTATACAAATACGTATCAAACCATGCATTCCATTGACCTACCGCCAGGAACAGCGCGATTGTTGCTAGAGCCGGCTTCATCAGCGGCAGGATGACACGCCAGTAAATGGTAAAATCATTCGCTCCATCCAGTTTCGCCGATTCCTGCAGTGCATACGGCAGACCGTCAATAAAGGAGCGGATAACGAAGACATTAAAAGCACTAACTAATCCAGGCAATACGTAGACTGCAAAGCTGTTCATCATGTGCAGATCCTTGATCAGCATGTATATTGGAATCATCCCTCCAGAGATATACATGGTCATCGCCAAGAATGTGGAGACGAACTTGCGGCCTGCAAAGTCAGGACGACTGATCGTAAATGCTAGCATCGAGGCACTGATCAGTCCGAACAAAGTACCGATGACTGTCCGCAAAGCGGATATTTTGAACCCGGTCATCAGCCCTGCGAAACTGAAGATTTTCAAGTAATTGTCCCAGGTAAATTCCCGGGGATAAATGGTGATACCGCCGCGCACACTATCCACTGAATCATTCAGCGAGATCGCAAGCACATTCAGAAACGGATAGATCGTGATTACAACCACGAACAGTACTACGAAGTACACTATGAAGTCAAAGATCCGGTCTGACCACGACTTTCCGGTAATAGCTGTGTTCCCCACTGTAACGCTCTCCTTTCATGAAAAGGGCAATATTGCAGCCACGATTGGTAGAAGGTCTTCTGTGTTACAGAAGGCTCTCTTTAGTTGTACGCTTGAAGATTCCATTAATCGTAAACAGTAGGATTACACTGATCACTGAGTTGAATATATTGATCGCGGTACCGTAGGAATATCTCGCCATGCCTAGTCCGTATTTCAGAGAGTACAGATCCAGCACCTGAGAATAATCGGTAACGAGGTTGTTTCCAAGCAAGAATTGCTTCTCAAAGCCGATATTCAGCAAATTACCAATCGACATAATGAGTAGCACTGTAATGGTCGGCCGGATACCTGGAAGGGTAATATGCCATACTTGGCGAAGCCTGCTGGCTCCGTCTACCCGGGCCGCTTCGTACAGTTCAGGTCCGATACCCGAGATAGCTGCAAGGTAGATAATCGCATTCCACCCGGTTTCTTTCCACACATCTGATAAAGTAACGATTCCCCAGAAGAGATGGCCCTGAGCCATGAACTGAATAGGTGAGTCTATAAATCCAATTGTTAACAAGAGATCGTTTACAAGACCATTTTCACTAGATAACATTTTAGTTACAATTCCCGCTGCAACCACCCAAGATACAAAGTGGGGCAAATACGAGACCGTCTGAGCAAATCGTTTAAAAAATCCGAGGCGAACTTCGTTTAGCAATATTGCAAACGTTATCGGAAAGATAAAGCCTGCGATGAGACCCATTCCACTCATCGCCAGCGTATTACGCAGCGCCAGAAGGAATTGCGAGTCACTGAACAGTGTCTTAAAGTGTTCAAAACCTACCCATTCTTGTTCAAAAAAGCCACGTGCGGGCTTGTACTTTTGAAAAGCCATCGTCCAGCCCCATAAGGGGAGATAACTGAAAACGAATGCCCAGATGACAAAAGGTATCGACATCATCCACAAATACTTTTGATTCTTAAAGCTTCTCCAAAACCGTCCTCCTGAAGCAGGCTTTTTGTTGCGCATTCGGGTGTCCGGCGGGATTTGAGCAGTTACTGTGTCCGCTTTCATAAAGCCCCTCCTCTCTATGTCATAATTCTAAAACTTTGTAAGCGATTGCAGTACCCTATAAATTCGACTTAAAATCAGGTGAAAATTAGAGATTTTTGTCCGGGGTGAATTCTCTTTTCGCTCATCGACACAGGGGGGCTAATGCTGCTGGCGTTTGCATTATTCTTTGGATTGGACTTCTGGAAACACTCAGCTGGATGTTAGTCGCTACGCGGAATATTTGGACTTCCGATCGCTGTTATCCTCAGATTTCCTGATATGAACCGCTTCTCGCGGTAGAAATCCGAGGATAAAGGCGAGCGCTCCGCTTCTACAGTTCCAAATATTCCTCTTCACTCCTTTTCCAGCAGATTTCATTGAACCGAAATCAAAAGAAAATGCATTATATCTCCGCCTGCATAAGCTTAACCAGGTATCTATTTAACTGCATTAATACTTCACCACGTACAATTGGTGGGAGTAGGGAAAACAAAAAAAGACCCGTGGACTGAAGTTCAGAAAACCAACTGAACTCAGCCACGGGTATAACAGACAAGACAAGAACACCACACCATCCTTAGATACTTTTTCGATAAGAAGTTGGTGAGATTCCTACATATTTACGGAACTTAGCGTTGAAATAATCAGGGTTCATATACCCTACCTTCTCGGCCACCTCGTATACTTTCATCCCTTGCGTCAGAAATTCCTTAGCCTTCTCAATCCGCACTTTGTCCACGTACGTATTAAAGTATTCCCCCGTCGTGTTCTTGAACATTTTGCCTAGATAAGCGCTGTTGTAACAAAACAACTCGGACAAGGTCTCTAGCTTTAGGTTTTCATTGTAGCGGCGGTTGATTATTTCTATGATCTTCTTTATTTCATTTCCACGCCCACTGGTCATCTGACCCGCAATTTCTTCGAGAAATGAGACAGCTTGATCCTGAAGATCAGATATATAATAACTTTGATATAACTCCCCTATTGGAGGGGAATGCTCTGCTGCATAGCTACGTATTTCCGGATACGTAGGCTCCAGACGGGCCAGCACAGTACTAAGGAGTCTCACAAAGGTCTCTTTAATTCGCAATTCGTCGCTGCCTGCAGATACAAGCTCAGCACAGATGGTCTGCACGATCGGTCGGATCGCACCAAGACTTCCTGTCTCTACCGCAAGCAGCAGACGACTCTCTGTCTCTTGCGCGTCTTCACTCTCCTCTTTCATCTCCACCAGAAACCCTGAAGGATCTGCACTGATGATGATCCCTTTCTTGAAGAAGAAGGCGCGTCTTATTAGTTCACGTGCTGAATTAAACGATTCTCCCGCCATTTCAGGCCGAGGTACTACTCCCCCCGTTACTGCAATGAAGTCGTAACCCTTTGGTTCTATCACTGCAGATAACCCCTCATATAATTCTTCCCGTTTGCTTGTGCTCTGGTCCGGATCCTTCATGAGAATACCCAAATACTGGGATAGCGTAAAGAAAGAAGCATTAGGATGATTACTAAAATACTGTTCCATTACTATTTTGATTCCCCGGAGATCCTCATCATTTGCACCAGCTGTTTTTCTTAACGCAATGAGAATGACTTCATAATTCCCCTGATCGAGTCCTAGCGCATCCGCATGTCTGCTAAGGTCCTCCTCCAGTTCTTCCTCTGAAGTTGGCTGCAGAAGCGCACGAAGTAAAGTTTCCCTATTGCGAGCGGGCTCCTCCTCATTCCAGTCACTGAACCGCTGCTCCTGCTCGATCGTTTCATGTAGCTGTTCCAGACATACGATCATCTCATCCTCATCCACTGGCTTCAGCAAATAACCGTCAATCCGATAACCAATCGCCCGCTTAGCATATTCAAAATCCGCATGACCACTTAGAATAAGCACATGACTTTCTGAGCCTTCTTTTCGAAGCTCACTAATCATTTCTAGACCATCCATTCCAGGCATACGAATATCAGCAACGATCAGCTCCGGGTAGAAGGTATGATACTTTTCAAGTGCTTGCAAGCCATTAGCTGCTGTAGCTACCACCGTATAACCGAGTCTCTCCCATGGGATTAGACTCCGTAGTCCTTCCCGCAGCTTCGGCTCATCATCGACAATCATCACTTTTATCATAGATTGTTGTCCTCCATTGGTATGCAGAAGAAAATAACCGTTCCTACATTAGGTTTACTCTCAATCGTTAGCCCATACTCTGCGCCATAAGATAGTTTTAGCCGGTCATGGACATTACGAAGGCCAATTCGCTCACCTTCACGCTCTTCCTGGCGCTCAAGGGTATTCTGTAATTCCTCCAGCTTAATTGGAGATATCCCCACTCCATTATCTGTAATCGTAAATTTAGCATGATCTCCAACTTGTATAACTTCCACCGTCACAAATGCTCCCTCCATCGTATTATCCAGTCCATGGATTACTGCGTTCTCGACAAGCGGCTGAATAAGGAGTGGAGGCATGTAAAGGGTTTCAACGGCAGGGTCTACGGTAAATTGATATTTCAACCTCTCCTCATAACGGAATTGCTGAATATCCAAGTAACAGCGTACCACTTCTAATTCCTGACTAAGCAAAACTTTACTTCGTCCTACCTCCAGGCTACTGCGCATCATTTTACCCAAAAGACGTACTACGCGAGCAATTTCCACTTGCCCTTTCATGTGAGCTTCCATTCGAATTGCTTCTAGTGCATTGAACAAGAAATGCGGGTTAATCTGGCTTGCCAGCATTTTGAATCGTATATCATTCTGTTTCTGTTCTAAAAGACGGTTCTGAGCATTGGATTCCTGTACCTCATACATCAAATCATTAACGCTACGCACCATGGAATTGAATTGACGAGCTAACAGGGCGATTTCATCCTTGCCATCAATTTTTAATGTCGTATCAAAATCTCCGGTACTGACTCGGTTAATATGTCTGCTTAAATGCAGCAATCGTCGTGAGAACAACGAAGAGAAGCTATATATAATTAAAAAGGCTAGAAGAACACTTATCGCAACTACAGTAATCGAAAGCTTAATCACTTGATTGGGTTCTTTCACAATACTTTCAATGGAAAAGACAGATATAATTCGTAGTGCATTTCGGCTAGATTGTGGTTTAAGCTCCTCGATCACAATTTTGGAGGCTTCACCATCTACTACTGCTTCATAGCTTCCACTCCCCTGGCCCAAGAGCTTGGTGTCAAAAGAAACATCCGCTAGCTTTTTACCTGTTCGATCTTTCCGGTTCGCTGCAATGATATTGTCCTGATCATCGACGATCATCGTATCGAAAGACTCCTGGCTTAGTATGGATGCAAGCTGCTGACTGTTCACATTAATAACGAGAACACCGATTTTGCTGGAGCCCTCCAGCTCGATTTTGCGAACAAGACTTAAATAATTCCGCTTATCACGCTCATCTTCGATATATTCCCAACCGACAAAGCTATCGTACCGCTGTGCTCTCTGATACCACTCACTCTCCTTAATTGCAGGAGAAGGATTGATCAGCTCCCAGTTGTTAAGCAGCGTCGCATTGTCAGTGTATAAACGAATGTTAGATATATCTTTATACAACCTAAGGTACTCACGCATATCCGAGTAATCGCGGTAAGCTTCCACCACATCATAAGTGCTAACATACTGACGAATGGCAAGTCTTTTTAACCGTGCATCATTACTCAATCGATATGCAATATCTTGAGATACACCGATGACTTCCTCCGTTCTTTTTTTTACCCGATCTACGTTGATTGAAGCTTGTTCCAGTGCGCTCTGAAACGCCATGGTTCTCATCTCAAACGTAAGATACCCGCCTACCAGTAATACCGGAAGTAACGTGGTGAGTAAAAAAGCAAGCAACAGCTTATTGCGGATTTTGATGTCATTCAACAGCCTAACCATCCATTGGAACATGGCCTTCCGCCCCCCGAAACCTTCACTACCTCATGCAGAGCTTATCTCTGCCTAGAGATACCCATACTTTACAGAAGAAAAATAAGTACGGCAACAACTTCATGTTCATAAAAAGGTCCTCCGCCATATGCGAAAGACCTTTTTTATCAGACATATCAAGCATAAACCTTCGGCGTCCTTATTTATTGGCGGTATGCTGCCAGCTTGTTATTCAGTTCACGGGTCTGACCGTAGACTTCCTGATAGAGGTTAAATAAGCCGTCATAGATTGCCGCTTGCTTCGGATCTGGTTTATATACATCCGCAGGACGGATGAAAGCTTCTGCACATGCACTAAGAGAAGTGAACCAGCCGCTACCGTAAGCTGCCAACATCGCTGCTCCCATAGCCGGACCTTGCTCACTTTCAAGCTTCACGATGGATGCATTGAAAATATCTGCTTGCATCTGGAGCCAGGCCTCATTCTTAGCCCCGCCACCGATCGCAATGATTTCTGTAATCTCTTTGCCTGAATCACGTACAATCTCGATAGATTCACGTAGCGAAAAGGTAATGCCTTCTAATACGGAACGTGTAAAATGAGTCAAAGTATGCCCTGAATCCATACCAATAAAGCTTCCACGAATATTCGCATCTGGATGAGGTGTACGTTCCCCTACGATATAAGGTGTAAAGAGCAGTCCGCCGCTACCCGCTGGAATGGAGGACACTCCACTTAGCAATTCATCAAAGCTCTTGTCCGCCGCAAAGGTTTCTTTGAACCATGTAAGGCTATGCCCAGCCGCTAGAGTAACGCCCATAATATAGTAGGCATCCTTTTCACCATGGTTGAAGAAATGGACTTTGCCTTCGAGGTTTAAATCTTTATTGCTCTCATAGGAAAGGACCACACCCGATGTACCAATACTGCACATCGTCCGTCCTTCACCAAGGACACCCGCTCCGAGTGCGCCGCATGCATTATCCGCGCCACCAGCAAATACCTTTGTGGATGATAAAAGACCTGATGCTTCCGCAATATCCGGCAATAACGTTCCTGTCTGTTCAAAGGACTCTACCAGTCTAGGACAAAGGGAAATCGGCAGTTCAAAAGCTTCAGCAATTTCAGCACTCCAAGTTTTAGAACCTACATCTAATAGAAGCGTTCCTGCAGCATCGGAATAATCCATCGCATAATCACCGGTCAACCGGAGACGCACATAGTCTTTGGGCAACAGGAACTGGTGCGCTTGTGATAATACCTCAGGTTCATTCTCTTGTACCCATAGAATTTTAGGGAGTGTGAAGCCTTCCAGCGCACGGTTTCTAGCAACCTCAATAAGCTTTGCTCCGAGCGTCTTCTCTATTCTTCTGCACTGTGCAGTAGTACGTGTATCATTCCAAAGAATGGCCGGACGAAGCACTTGTCCGTCCTTATCGACCAGAACTAATCCGTGCATTTGCCCGGAGAAGCTAAGACCGTCAACTTGTGATGGGTCTATGCCTGATACTTCAATCAAGCGACGAAGACTGACTAGCGTGCCTTTTACCCAGTCCTCAGGATTTTGTTCGCTCCAGTTTGGCTGTGGTCTGCTTAGCGGGTAGGACTCGGAATGCTCAAAAGCCACCTTGCCTTGTGGGTCCACTAAAACAGTCTTCACTGCGCTAGTGCCCAAATCTACACCTATAACGTATTTCATTTTTGACCTCCTAAAAGTTTTGTGAGCATAGGCTTCATTGAATTACTTCGAACAAAACTCACTTCGTAAGCATCGGCTTTAGTTTTGTGAGCATAGGCTTCATTGAATTACTTCGAACAAAACTCGCTTCGTAAGCATCGGCTTTAGTTTTGTGAGCATAGGCTTCATTGAATTACTTCGAACAAAACTCGCTTCGTAAGCATCCGCTTAGATTTATGAGCGCTTACTACGTTGAACTACATCGAATAAAACTCGCTTCGTAAGCATCCACTTAGTTTTGTGAGCGTTTCTAGAATTTCTTTGAACAAAAAGGGGACTGCCGAAGAATGCTCTCTTCAGCAACCCCCGTTGCATTTGTTCATAATGCGCTCAAGGCGTATGCCTTAAGCTCCCTATAAGCACTACTCAGCCAAGATGTATTGGTTAAGTGTAGCTCTCAGGTATTCTTGACGTCCGGATTGGTTAGGACGTGGGTTCTCATTGTTCAAAGCATATTCAGCCAAAGAAGCCAGAGTTGCTTTGCCGGACACGATATCCGCACCAACACCTTCATTGAAGCTGCTGTAGCGTTTGTCGACGAAATCTTCGAATACGCGGTCTTCGATCAATTTAGCAGCTACTTTCAAGCCTTTTGCATAAGTATCCATACCCGCGATATGTGCTAAGAACAGATCCTCAGGCTCGAAGGAAGGACGACGTACTTTAGAGTCAAAGTTGATTCCGCCTTTGCCAAGACCATCATTCTTGAGTACTTCATACAGTGTGAGTGTTGCATCGTAGATGTTCACTGGGAATTCATCAGTATCCCATCCGAGCAATGTATCCCCTTGGTTGGCATCAAGCGATCCAAGCATGCCGTTGATACGAGCTACACGAAGCTCATGTTCAAAGGTATGACCTGCAAGTGTAGCATGGTTAGCTTCTAGGTTCAGCTTGAAGTGCTTGTCGAGGTTGTATTTTTGTAAGAATGAGATCGTTGTTGCTGCATCAAAATCATATTGATGTTTCGTAGGCTCTTTTGGTTTAGGCTCGATCAGGAATTGACCGTCAAAGCCGATTTCCTTAGCGTAATCTACAGCCATGCTGAACAGACGAGCAATGTTGTCTTGTTCAAGACCCATATCTGTATTCAGCAATTCTTCGTAACCTTCACGACCGCCCCAGAATACATAGTTGCTAGCGCCCAGACGTTTACCTACTTCCAAACCTTTCTTCACTTGTGCTGCTGCGTGTGCAAAAACATCAGCATTAGGTGTAGAACCTGCACCGTGCATGTAACGTGGGTTAGTGAACATATTAGCTGTATTCCACAACAATTTCTTGCCGGAAGTCTTCATGCCTTGTTCTAGGATATCAACGATAGTGTCGATGTTGCTATAGAATTCACGCAAAGATGCGCCTTCAGGTGCGATATCTACATCATGGAAGCAGAAGTAAGGCAGATCCATCTTGTCCATAAATTCAAATGATGCTTCAGCGCGAGCCTTAGCTTTGTCCAGACCGTTCAATTTGTTCCAGCTGCGAATTGCTGTTTCAGCGCCAAACGGATCAGAACCGCCAGCAGTTAATGTATGCCAATAAGCCATTGCAAATTTCAGATGCTCTTCCATAGTTTTGCCGGCTACGACTTCTTTAGGATTGTAGAATTTAAATGCGAAAGGGTTGGTGGAACGGCTTCCCTCGTAAGAGATTTTGTTCACTGTCTCAAAATAAGCCATTGTGTAATCCTCCTCAATTTGTGCTTCGCCCGCAAGCGTTTACAGGATCATCTTAACACATCTTTTGGACTTTGTATATTGGTTAAACAAAGTTTTGAAAAGTTTTTTATATCCATTTTTTTGACCCTATCTAGCCTCCTCTCTCCGCTTCCCAAATATAGGAGAGCCCTGTTGGAAAATTCCCTCTAGACGCTATGTATTGCAATTTCCAGCACATCACTCTAGACTAAGTGGCATACAACAAATGGGAACAATGCCAAGCTAAAACGCCTTTAGCGTCCTTTTAAGGACGGTAAGCGTTTATGCGAGAATTATAAGGAGAAAGTATACCGTGAAGCTTATACTTTCTTATAATTTAAGAAGGATGTGTGATTTGTGAAGGTTACTGGAGACCAAGCACTGGTCAAAAAAATAAATAAATCGATTGTACTACATACCATTCGAAGACACTCTCCACTCTCGCGCGCGAAGGTCTCAGAGATGACCGGACTGAATAAAGCTACTGTGTCCAATCTGGTAGCCGAGCTGTGCACGCAAGAATTGGTAACTGAATTCGGACCTGGGGAATCAAGCGGTGGCCGCAAACCATTAATGCTGCATTTCAACACGATGGCTGGTAGTGTAATCGGCATAGAATTGCGGGTAAAGCAACTAACAGCGGTCTTATGTGATCTGAGCGGGGGCATTCTTTACGAAAGCGATTTCCCCTTAGAAAACCATGATTTCCCTTACGTTCTGGAACAAATGAAAAAACTTATCTCAAGCTTGATTATCAACGCTCCAGAATCCCCTTACGGCATCGTCGGTATCGGAGTAGGTGTCCCCGGCATGGTGGATGAAAATGGTGTTGTACTCTTCGCTCCCAACCTTGGCTGGGAAATGGTCGAGCTGCGAGCGATACTGGAAGCTGAATTTTCCGTTCCTGTCACCATTGATAACGAAGCGAACGCAGGTGCACAGGGTGAACTCAACTTTGGTGCGGCACGAGAGGTAAGGCATCTCCTTTACATCAGTGCGGGATCAGGGATTGGATCTGGAATTATTATTGGTGGAGAGCTATACAAGGGTGCAAGAGGATATGCCGGCGAAACCGGACATATGACGATTGAAGCACAAGGCAAGCCTTGCAGTTGCGGGAGTCGTGGCTGTTGGGAGTTATATGCTTCTGAGAGAACTTATGATAATCCCGATCTCTCCCTCCCTGCACATACTACGCCAGAGCTGGTTCGATATGCAGCCAGCGGGCAAGAAGACGCTCTGCATCACTTCTCAACGATGGGCGAATATCTCGGTATCGGGGTGACCAATCTAATCAATAGCTTCAATCCCGAGCTTATTGTGATTGGTGGGGCATTGTCTGAGGCTGAAGAATGGCTAGGCGAACCGCTGCGCCGGGTTGTAGCTGAGCGTACTCTTCCTTACCATAAGCAGCAACTCGAAATTACATTCTCTAAGCTCGGCAGCCGTGGAACGATGATCGGCGCAGGTTTCTCTGCTGTTATGCATTTCCTGGGCGACATTCGAGTGACGCTATAGTCCATAACGGTAGGTGTTTTATGTGAGAAATATAAGAATAATTTATAGCGTGGAACATATACATTCTTATATTTTGAAATAATTGACGTAAAATTGACGCATTTGAGTGAATCAAAAGTGCAGTAAAAGGAACAGAAATCCTATATAATAAAGGTCAAGCTAGTGTGACATTTATCACTACAACCCCTTTTTTGAAATGGAGAGCGAGTCCATGACCTATGTTGATACGTCTGATATCTCGGCACAGATGTTCATCACTGTGTTGCTTTTTCTGCTCATTATTGCCCCTTTGATCAGCCTCGGTGTGCTCCGTTTTTTTCAAGCTAAAAAGAAATCAGGATTTATTCTTATTGGCAGCGGGGTTGCTGTATACGCGCTATTTCAGATCATTACATCTTTCACTCAAACCTAAATTCTACTTCTAGATCTACTTTCATAAAAATAGTCTGCGCACAGATGCGTCAGACTATTTTTTATATGCTAAAAGCTCACAACAAAAAAGACCGCCTCCTGACCGGAAGCGGTCTTTTACAATTCCCTTGCGGAAATCTTATTTAATTAAACAGTTGAAAGTGCTTTGTCGAACTGCGTTTTGTTCATGCCAACAATTTTATGCTCACCGATTACAGTTACAGGAATAGCTCTCACGCCCATGTCCCATACTTGCTGCGCAAAATCATCGCTCTGCTCGACATTGCGTTCTTCGTAGGACACGCCTTTTTCGCTTAAAAAGCTCTTCACCTGACGGCAATGCGGGCAATTTGTTGAGGTATATACAATTACTTTCTCCATGATATGACCTCCTATAAAAGATATACAGTGATGATATCAATGTAGCATTGAAGGCTTTTCAAACCCAATTATAGAATGACTGCACTGTGCTCCAAGCTTTCGATATATTTCTCAGCATCCATAGCTGCCATACATCCACTACCTGCTGCAGTAATCGCTTGTCTGTAACGAGTATCCTGCACATCACCACATGCGAAGACGCCTGGGATATTAGTTTCGGAAGTGCCTGGGTTCGTCATGATATAGCCATCCGCATTGGTTGTGATTTGTCCACCTAAGAAAGAGGTATTAGGATGGTGACCAATCGCAACAAACACACCGCTTGCTTCGATGATTTCTTCTTCTCCAGTCTCATTGTTAAGCACTTTTAGTCCATTGACGCCTCTTTCGCTCGAAGTCACTTCCAAAGGAGTACGGTTCAAGTTCCAGTCTACTTTAACATTTGCGCGTACACGATCCTGCATGATCTTCGAAGCACGCAATTCTCCACGACGGTGTACCAAAGTCACTTTGGAAGCAAAACGAGTCAAGAAACCCGCTTCCTCAAGTGCCGAATCTCCACCGCCAACAACCACGATTTCTTTATTACGGAAGAAAAATCCATCACAGGTAGCGCAAGTGCTAACACCACGTCCCACGTTATCTTGCTCCCCTGGGATACCGAGGTATTTTGCTGTAGCGCCTGTGGAAATGATCAATGTATCTGTAGTAAGAACACCCATTCCTTCAACATTCAGCTTAAAAGGACGCTCTCCAAGTTCTACACTGTTCACCCAGCCCGTACGGAATTCCGCACCAAAACGTTCAGCTTGTTTACGCATATTATCCATCAAGTCAGGGCCCATGATTCCTTCAGGAAATCCAGGGAAATTCTCCACTTCTGTAGTTGTGGTTAATTGTCCACCGGGTTGGGGTCCTTCGATTACTAGTGGGTTCAAATTGGCACGAGCCAAATAGATAGCGGCGGTTAATCCTGCCGGTCCAGTACCAACAATTATTGATTTATACATATCTATGTCCTCCTTGAGCTAAACGGCAATGACGTCGCTTCTTATTTAAAATAATTATAATGTAGTGTTAATTATGATAACTGAAAGCAAATATGTCAATATGCCAGACTCCCTCGTTTCAAAACTATTTTGTGAACAATTTAATTTTAAGAAATATTATCTCAATAACCTTAGTCCATTTAGAATCACTAATATTGTACTGCCTTCATGACCTATCACGCCAAAAGGAAGGGCGATCCCCTGCACAAAGTTACTAATCATAAGCACTGCAATCACAGTCACAGCAAAGATCATATTTTGTTTCACAATACGCTGCGAACGACGTGCCAATGATATCGTGGAAGCAATCTCTTCTATATTATCATTCATCAGCACTACATCGGCTATTTCGAGCGCTGCTCCGCTCCCTTTCATCCCCATCCCCATGCCTACGGTGGCTGTCGCCAAAGCCGGTGCATCATTTACACCATCACCTACCATAACGACGTGACCATACTTTTCACGCAATGCCTTGATATGCTTCACTTTATCCTCCGGCAATAGATCGGCAAATACCATATCTACGCCAGTTGTACCTGCAATAACCTGAGCCGTAGCCTCACGATCTCCGGTAAGCATTGCTACTTTAATCCCAAGCTCCTGCAGCTTCCGCACTGCGGCTTCTGCTTGTGGACGAACCGTATCCTGCAAGGCAATCATTCCTGCAATTTGCTCACCATCCAGCATGATGGAGACCGTCTTTCCTTCTTCAGCCAACTGCTGCCGCTTAAGTTTCCAATGTTCTACTTCAGGATTCATAGCAGATGGAGCCAGCTCATCAAGCAAATTAGACTTCCCGATTCTCCAGAGATGTCCATCGATTTGGCCTTCGATCCCCCAGCCTGTGATGGTCTTACTGTCCTCCACTCCCCGTAACTCCAGCCCTTCCTCTTGCGCTTTACGTACAATCGCTTCCGCCAGTGGATGACGAGACATATGCTCAATGGATGCGCTAACCGTTAGCAACTCGTGCCGACTGTAGCCTTCACCTGCAATAAAATCAGTTACCTGAGGAGTTCCCTCTGTAAGCGTCCCTGTCTTATCGAATGCCACAACCGTTGTACGTGCCATATTTTCCAAATGGACCCCGCCTTTAAACAGAACCCCTTTTCGCGCACTTTTGGAGATGGCTGACAGCATCGCCGGCATTATGGAAGAGACCAAAGCGCAAGGTGATGCTACTACTAGAAAGACCATCGCTTTATAGAAAGTTGCGCTCCAGCTCCAGTCCAGCAAAAACGGTGGAAGTATAATCAGTGCCACTGTCGAGGCAACGACAACCCGTGCATAGATGGCTTCTAGTCTTTTAATAAAACGCTGCGAGTTTGGAACTTCCGTTTCTGCCTCTTCTACCATTTTGATGATTTTAGCAAAAAGGGTATTCTCAGCTGCTTTCGTTACCTCAATATAAAGGGGACCTTCTCCATTCACAGTGCCTGCAAAAACTTCGCTACCAGCACGTTTCTCTACAGGAACCGATTCTCCCGTAATGGAAGCTTGATCTACTGCCGATTCTCCCCCATATACTTTACCGTCTGCAGGAATCAAATCTCCCGGGCGCACAAGCAACAGATCTCCGATCACCAGCTGGTCGATATTGACCTCATTCATACTTCCTTTTTCAATACGCATAGCCGTGGCCGGCTTGAGTGCCATCAGCGAGGAAATATCCTTTTTACTACGTTCCATCGTATAGCTCTCTAATGCTCCACTGAGAGCAAAAATGAAAATAAGCATAGCCCCTTCATTCCAGTACCCAATAGAGGCTGCGCCCAATGCGGCTGCAATCATTAATAGGTTCACATCAAGATCTCGCTCTTTGACGAGCGTTTCTACGCCTTCCTTTGCCTTGTTCCAGCCACCAATCGTATAAGAAATGACATAGAGCGCTATGGAAAGAATTTCTGACCAACCACCAACTGACCAAGCAAAAAGCATAAGCAGTCCGCTGCCCAGAGCAGCCTGCATTTCAGAATTGCTGAGCATGGCACGCGGATCGAACCGACGCTTTGGAGCGCCTGGCTTCTTCATACTGCCAGAGATAGATGACTGCTTGGGTAAATGTTTTGATGTTGCTTGCATAATAATCGCCGTCCTTTAAAGTTTTGTGAAGCTTAACTTCATTTGATTTCTCTTCGAAACAAAACTCTCTTCGTAAGCTTACGCTTTGTTTTGTGTAGCTTAGCTTCATGTGACTTTTCTTCGTAACAAAACTTGCTTCGTGAGCATACGCTTTGTTTTATGGAGTTTTGCTTCTGCCAAATGAGAATGAGAGCCATTATTAAGACCCCTAAAATGACACATGCTGCCCCGGCTTAGCCGGGACAGCATGATTGATAACTATGGGTAGTGAGAATGATAATCATTGTTGCAATAGTACAACTATATTTCCTTAGTGCAACTTATATTTTAATCATACCATCAGAAATGAAAAAGTAAAGCCTATCTATTCAACTAACCCAAGAGGTCTGACCGCCGTTATGGGCCAAGCACCACACGCCGGAAATCAATTTCAGCTACCCGCTAGTGGCGTATTTTTCTTAATAGCTGATCCTCAAGCTGTGCCTTCGTTTCACGGGTTTTGGACTTTTCTCCGGCGGGGAAAGAAAAAAGCTCCGCATGAAAACCGTTCTGAATCAGCTGTTCCAGTAAGGCTTGTCCATACAGCACTTCAACTTTGGAATCCGTAATTATCGCAAATTTGCTCACATTCTCTACGATTCCTTGTTTTAAGTCCTCTATTAATGAGTTAAATAAAGCTTCTCCGATCTCAATGTCGTAAGAATGGTCAACAATCTTCTTCAGGGCAACTCTAAAATTTGCGGACATGCGCAGCGCCTCTTTTCAGCAGGGTGCTAATAGATTCGATCCGCCTCTTCCATTATACTTTTTATGTAAATTAATAAGGGCCTGAAGGCAAATCGTCTGGAGCAAGACGATTTGACCCTGAAGACAGGATTTATAAATGAAACGCTCAACATGAAGAAGATCCCCCAACAATAAATTACAGTGAGCATTCAATAACGAAGAGCAGTGATCCTCTAATCATAAAGAGCAGTGATTCTCCAATAACGGCAGAATCCCTGCTCTCTTGTCTTTTTATCTTATTTAGAAGAAGAAGCGGCTTATGTGACAGCCGCTTCGTTGTTGTCCTACTGCCTTCCACCGGCGGCAGTGTCCAGTGTTTCCTGCTGCCTGGCGATCCAGATCAGACAGGCTGCTCTAAGCAGCGCTTCGGTCCGCTGGCCGGCGCTGCAAAAGATCCCGCTGAAGCCGATCTGATACAGATCGGCCAAAGCCGACGCCGCCGGAGTCCCCGCGGCGAGAACTACCGCCGCCGGCTTCACGCTCCGCACGGCGGCAAGGATCTCCCCCGCCGCCAGGGCAAAGCCCTCTGCGGCGGCCCCCTCCGGCGCGAGCTCGCTTGCTGCGCCGTCGAGCACTAGGAAATCGGCGATGCGCGCGATTTCCGCGGCGGCGGAGGGCGCCACATCGGGCGCGATCAGCGCCCCGATGCGGCACGCCGCCGCATAAGCGTGGCCGAGGGTCTGATCGGCCACGACCTCGATGAATTCGCGCTTTGCCGCGAATTCGGCTCCGCTTGCGGTGTAGGCGGCCAGCAGGTCCAGGCGGCAATCGCCGCCTTGCCGCTGGCTCTCCGCCACTGCAGTAAAAAGCGCTTCGAGCTGCGCGTCCTGAAGCGCGGTGAGCTTTGCGGGCTGCGTCGCAAGCTCCTCTGGATGCAGCAGCGTAACTGCTGCCCATCCACCATCCGGTGATTCCAGCAGCGCTGTCGTCGCTGCCTGCAATCGATAATAAATCCGCTGCAGCATTCGATTGGCCCGCAGCTCATCTTCACTGGATAACCAGTTCTCATAAAGACAGAACAATTCAGGTTCGAGCAGCCATTCCTCACTTCGTATCAGACAAGGGCCAGCTTGAACGGATCTTATTCCTTCCCTTGTTGCAGGGCGCTCTTCACGTTCTTCTCGTCCTTCACGCAGCACTAAGAAGGCCGACGGTTCCCCAGGCCGCTTAAAATAAGAACGGTTCAAAGGTTCTACGACATCCTTCTGCTCTACTCCGTTGATAAATTCTGCGGCAGCGGAGGCTACAGATCCGGCTTGGCTCATCTCCATCCCAACAGCCCGATCACTGGCCTTATACATGAACTTGAACGGGCGCTCTTCACTACTCCGAAAACCATCCTGCTGACGTTCACCCTTCATCTTCGCACCCACCCTTTATCTTTGGATTGCTGCCGGTACGCCTAGTACATAAACATCATGCCACCGACATCTTATTACCACACTTATAAATACGGGAACCTCACATGAAATATGCAAGCGTTGCCAAATCATATGAAGATTTAGCCTTATTAAATCACAAAAAAAAGGCATCGCCGCATAGCAGCAGATGCCTTCCTTGAACTTCATTGTTCTATTGTTGACTAGCGGCAATGGCCTGTTCCAGATCATAAATAATATCATCAATAGATTCCGTACCAATCGATAAGCGGAGCAATTCCGGGGTTACTCCCGCTGTGGTTTGCTCTTCTTCGGACAGCTGTGCATGTGTTGTACTTGCAGGGTGAATAATCAATGACTTGGAGTCACCGACATTCGCCAAATGCGAGAACAGCTTCACATTTTCAATCAGCTTGCGTCCCGCAGCACTTCCACCTTTAATACCGAAGGTAAGGATCGCTCCTTGACCTTTAGGTAAATACTTTTGCGCTAATTCATGAGATGGATGAGTAGGAAGTCCAGAATAACTTACCCATTCTACATCTGCATGTGCCTCCAAATATTGCGCAACCTTCAGCGCATTCTGGCTGTGACGCTCCATTCGCAAATGGAGTGTTTCTAGCCCTTGCAACAGCATCCAAGAGTTAAATGGTGAAATAGCAGCACCTAAATCGCGAAGTAATTGAACGCGGGCTTTGATAATATAAGCAATCGGTCCAACAGCTTCCGTATAAACAACGCCATGATAACTTGGGTCAGGCTCTGTAAGTCCTGGGAACTTACCGCTTGCCTTCCAGTCGAACTTACCACCGTCCACAATAATTCCACCGATGGATGTACCATGTCCTCCGATGAATTTGGTTGCCGAATGAACAACGATGTCAGCTCCATGCTCAATCGGACGCAGTAAATATGGACTTGGGAACGTATTATCCACAATGAGAGGAATTCCATGTTCATGTGCAATCGCTGCAATGGCTTCAATATCTAAGACATTCCCCTGTGGGTTACCAATGGTTTCTGCATACAAAGCTTTGGTTTTGTCATTGATCGCAGCACGGAAATTTTCTGGATTATCTGAATCCACAAAATGCACCTTAATGCCAAGCTTAGGCAGTGTTGTAGAAAAAAGATTATAAGTTCCACCGTATAGGCTTGCCGCAGATACAATTTCATCTCCAGCGCCCGCAATATTTAGAATGGAAAAAGAAATAGCCGCTGCCCCGGAAGCTGTAGCAAGTGCACCTGCTCCACCTTCTAGTGCTGCCAAGCGCTGTTCAAATACATCTGTGGTCGGATTCATCAGCCGAGTATAAATATTCCCAAATTCCTTGAGTGCAAACAGATCTGCTGCATGATCAGCATCACGGAACCCATAAGACGTGGTTTGATAAAGCGGTACAGCACGTGCGAAAGTAGTTGGATCAATTTCCTGGCCTGCATGAACAGTCAAAGTTTCAAATGACAGCTTACGGTCTTCTGACATTGGTATTTCCTCCCTTTATAAATAAGAATAGAAATCTTTAACAAATAATAATTGTACCCATTCTCTCATAAACAGCATCATTTGAAAAGAAAAAAAACTTATTATTCCGGTGTGAATTATTATATTTTGATTCATTCGAAGGGAACCCTGTCCGACAAATATCAGATAACGCTTTCAATAAAAGTCTTTAAACTAAAAAAACTTATGAAAACCTATGTAGCTAGTACAGAATGTCTATGTAATTAAAAAGAATAGCGGCGAATAAAGCTTGTCCACCTCATCTCACCGCTACCGATTCACTTATCTTTTTATCTTCTATTAGTAATTGCTTTGGCTTGTTTCTCCCTTAGCAATCGCTACACCACCGCTAGTACCAATACGGCTTGCGCCTGCTTGTACCATTACATGGGCATCTTCTGCACTACGAACACCACCAGAAGCCTTCACACCCACATTAGGTCCAACCGTTGCACGCATCAGCGCGATATCTTCCTTCGTAGCTCCACCTGTAGAGAATCCTGTGGATGTTTTTACGAAGTCTGCTCCAGCTTCAACAGAAAGCTTGCAGGCACGGACTTTTTCTTCCTCCGTTAATAAACAGGTCTCGATGATGACCTTAGTCAGTGCTTTACCGCGAGCTGCGTCTACAACTGCTGCAATATCACGTTTAACGAGCTCATCGTTACCATCTTTCAGTGCTCCGATGTTGATGACCATATCCACCTCACCCGCACCATTAGCGATTGCATTGGTGGTCTCGAATGCTTTGGTCTCTGTTGTCGAGGATCCAAGTGGGAAGCCGATAACTGTACATACTTTAACCTCAGGCGTATCCTTCAGCACTTCATGGGCAGTAGCTACCCAAGCAGGGTTTACACAGACCGAAGCAAACTTATAGGCTTTTGCTTCCTCTGCCAATTTAACGATATCTTCTTTCCGTGCATCTGCTTTAAGCAGTGTATGATCAATGATCCGCGATAGTGTAATTTCGCTCATTTTTGTCATTCCTCCATGATTTGGATAGTGAATTTTTTTCATCTCTGTAATCATACCAATAGAACTCTGCTTTGCAAAGTCGACAGGGTGATCAGAACCACTCTAACCTTGGTTAACTCATATAAATATATTTAAAGCAGGTCATTATTAACTCAATTATCTTTTCAAGTTAATTTTATACCTTCTTGTATTTTTTAAAATATAAAGGATGATCCCCCTAAACTTTCCCATTAAAAAATACGATAATACCTATATAAATAGGTTTTTTAGCCTATTTATTGAATTTTTTCTTTTATCTACTTAGGAGGAGATTGATTTAAAATGGGAAACTTTAATTTCACCTCAAACGCTACAGCCCAAAAACTGAATGTACAAGTGGAAGGTTCTATGTCCACTGAGGACGCCGGGCGCTTCATTCAGGAGTACAATCAAATTGTAAGTACATTTGACCCGGCACAATACGAGATCATTTTAGATTGCAAGACATTAAACGTATCCTCGCCGGACACTCTTCCTATGCTTGAGCAATGCTACATACTGTATAAAGAATCAGGATTTAAAAAAGTAACCTTTATTATTGCCAAAAGCCCTGTCTTAAAAATGCAGCTAAGCCGAGTAGCACGGGCAACGAAATTAGAAAATTACGAAATTATTGAAGCATAGGAGGTTTCATTTGGGACATATAACCATCCGCCAAGCCGCTTATTACCATCCGGAGCATGTCGTATCTAATGATTATTATCTGGAGCATTTCCAGAGTATGGGCAAGGACATCAAGCGATTCCTAGAAGTCATGGGTCGTGACCGGAGGTACATCGTAAAGGAAAAGGATGAAAATGCCCTAACGATGGGACTAAAGGCCGCCCAAAAAGCGCTACAAGAAGCCAATTTACAAGGTGAAGATATGGATATGATCATGTTCGCTTCACAGACACCGGAATATACCTACCCTACCAATGCACTCCTGCTGCACCGTATGCTTCAAGGTAAACATCGGACCATTACGCAAGATTCCAATGCCAACTGTGCAGGAATGGTGTCTGCCGTGGAGCAGACAAGTCGTTATATGCAGGCTAATCCTAGCATCCGGTATGCGCTCGTCGTGGGAAGCGACTATAGCTCGGTGAACTGCAATACGGATGATGAAATTACTTACCCTAACTTCGGGGATGCCGCAGCAGCTGTCATTCTGGAGCGAAGTAGCGAGCAATCAGGCTTCATTGACTCCCTTTATTACACTGATTCTGAGGGATCTGAGAATATTATGTTCCCTGCTTGCGGTTTATCGAATATTTATCATGAGGACATTACACCGGAGCAAATCCGGATACGCTGGACACCCTTTGACGGTACAGTTTGTGTAAATGCGGCGGTTGCAGACATGAAGGAGCTTCTCTCAAGAAACGGCCTGACTACAGATGATATCTCTGCCTTCTGCCTTTCACAATTCTCTCTCAAAAATATCGAACTTATCCAAGAGGGTCTAGGACTAACTAATGAGAAATTCATCTATGTAGGTGACGAGTTCGGGTATACAGCTACAAGCAGTCCTTTTATCGCCTTTCAACGCGGCATCGAAGACGGACGAATCAAACGTGGCGATTATGTCTTCTTCTGGTCGGTTGGCGCGGGTTGGCAAATTCCTACAATGCTTTATCAATATTAATAGTAAAAAGAGCTCTTCTTCTATTGAAGGAGGGCTCTTCTATATTTTCATAATTTCAATCAAAATTTATTTAGTCAGGGATTGAATATCTACAAATGGAGTGGCTCCCCCTGTTACAGACGGCAGCACGCCATTCCATTTTTCTAACGCTTTCTCTTGGACCTCTATTTGCTTCAGCTGCACCAGCTCAGGAGTAACCTCTTGCTTCTTAAGTCTTAAGGATTCAGCCTCTGCTTGCGCCTGGGCGATTTTTTGCTTCGCTTCAATCTCGATCCGCCGGAGATCATTTTCAGCCTTCAGCGCCTGCTGCTGAGCGACCTGCTTCGCTTCAATCGACTGATTGAACGCCTCCGAGAATTTAAAGTTAACAATGTTAATATCGTTGACGATCAGGTCATATTTTGCCAGCCTAGCAGTTAAATGCTCACTGATCTCACTCGACACTACATCACGACGTGTAATCAGGTCCTCTGCTGGATATTTTGCCGTCACTTCCTTGACGATTTCCTGAATAGCCGGATTAATAATTACATTATCAAAATTACCTCCGATATTGTTCATCAGATTAAAGGCGGAAGCCTTATTTACGGAATAGTTCACCGCCACATGTGTGGATACGGGCTGAAGATCTTTTGAAGAGGCGGATGTATCGGTCTCCGCTTTCGTTACCTGCGTATTGACTTGAATCACCGTCTGAATAAACGGAACTTTAAAATGAATGCCAGGTGACAACGTATTGTCATTTAATTTACCAAAGGTTTTGTACAAACCTACATGCCCATATTCCACAGATACAAAAGAGTTCGCGCCAATCAACAATACAATGAGCACTGCTGCAACACCGCTAACTATTTTTCCCGGACGCAGCTGTTTCAATTTCGGATTCATTTGCATATTCATCCAATACCCCTCCTAGATTATGGATAATCATTTAAGCTTAATCGTCTATACGGAGTTTTGAGGGAATTGGTCGCAGGAAATATTTCAGCAGCAGTAGTCATGGCGTTACCGCTCTGGGATCAGTCCTTCTAGGGTCAATCGGAATCTTTTGCTCTGCTTGTCCCCGATATCAGAAGCTTCATATATTCCTTCATCTGTTAGCACCACGGAGTCCGCCTTCAAAGCATCATTAACGTAAGTTACCTCAGCGTGATCAACATTCCAGCGGTAAATGTAGGCACTCATCGGATTTCCATGTGCAGCTACACTCTCTATAGAGCCATCCCCATCAACATCCAGCTCTTTGGAATGTCCGGTATCTATTTGCAGCAAACCCAAGGGGTTACCGCTCTCGTCGATTAAATAATAGTTACTGAGCGAGTTATTTGCTCCTAGTCCTCCGGTGATTTTCAACACCTTTTCGTTAAACAGCCGCACCACTTCTACCATGATATCCTCCGGTTGACGATAATTATAAGTTCCTATCGCCCCTAGACTGTATTGTCCTTGGGATGTAGAAATTCCGGCATACACATAGTCTTCGTCACTAGCCATCGTATACACACTCACTTGGATTCCTCCGAAATCATCCAGCTTCTTCTCTGTAATCAAAGTAGCGCCTGTGGGTGGAGCACTAAGTTGAGAGACTACGGGGATTATATCCACCAGCTTCCACTCCAGCTTTATGAGGTTAGCAGCGGTGTCTGTTGGCTTCGGTCTTGAGGTGTGGTAGCCCTTAGCCGGTTGAAGGGGGGATGGGTCAACCTGATGTTGGCAGCCTGCCAGCAAATTAATTAGAAGCAAGGCTGTCAGCGTAACGGATTTATGTAAAGGAAACATCTCTTGGTCACTTCCTATCCTCTTTTTTAAATTTAATCTTTCATTAATCAAAGATGAAGTTAGAATTTCAAATGTTACTTTTAGGAGGCGGTAGGGTTAATTTATTGTCTTTTGAGGGTATGTATCGATCAAAAAGCTAAATTGGCATACAAAAAACCCGCATCAAATGCGGGTTTGAGAGGAAAGAATCAAGAGCCTAGCAGTTCACGCGCCAACAGTCGATAAACCTCTAGACGTTTCACCTGCGAATGCGGAATGCTGCATATCATTGCTTCTTGGAATCCATAGTGTGCTTGTTCTTCTTGCAAACGTACAGCGATGTCTTTAACCGCACCAACCAAATGAATCTTGCGCCCTTCTTTGATTGACATCCGGTCAATTTCCGATAACGAAATGTTCTGAGCTTCTTCTGGTGTCAGCACCTGAGTAATCCGGCCCTTACTCATCATCAACCGAAAAATATCCTGCGGTAATGCTTCATACTCAGCTTCTTCCTTCGTTTCTGCTGTGGTCACCATATAGGATACACTGATCTCTGGTTTGTCCATAAAGATAGAAGGCTGGTAGTTATTCCGATAATGGTCCAAGATCTCATTACTCATCGCACCATTAAAAAATTGTGCGAAGGAGTATCCGACTCCCATTTGTGCAGCTTTTCGCGCACTATTGCCACTTGAGCCTAACAACCATACTTCAGGAAGCGCCACCTTCGTTGGAGCAGCGAGATTTTTGGCATATAGCTCATCTTCCGGAATCTGATCACTAAGCAGCTGCATAGTAATGCCAAGCTTGTCATACATATTATGCAGCATTAACTCGCGGCCTTCAGACAAAGCGTACATGGCGCTTGTATCGCCACCCGGAGCTCGCCCTACACCAAAATCAATTCTTCCCGGGGAAAAAGCACTTAACGTTTTAAATACTTCCGCCAGCTTAAGCGGAGAATAATGCATCATCATTACACCGCCGGTGCCGATTCGAATACGGTTGGTTTTGGCGGCTAAACGGGCAGCCGTTACTTCCGGAGCTGAGCTAGCAAATGTATTTCCGCCATGGTGCTCTGCCATCCACATTCTGCTATATCCCAGCTCATCTGCTAAAATAGCCAGTTCTTCTGCTTTATTCAAGGCACCTTCCGCAGTGTTACCGCTTGTCACGGGTGCCTGATCCAATATGCTTAATCTCATGCGAATACATCCCTTCTTTGGTTAGATGACTATTTTATTGCTGACCCATTCCTCTAAGGCTGCAATCTTATCTTTAAAGCGTTCACCACGCATTTCCTCCGACAACGAAGCAATGGTCTCCCGCTTTAATACAGCTTTCCAAGAGGATTCAGCTTCCTCCATCAGATTCGTTAACAGGCAGCAGCTATCTTCTTTTTCTAAATCCAACATGTCTACCAAAATACCATTGGATGAGTACAGCGACTGCTGGCCTTCCACTGCAAGGTAAACGTCATATACACGAATATCTTCAGGTCTTTTCTTTAATTTAAAGCCACCTTTAATGCCGGGAACAGACGTGATGATGTCTGCGGTTACCAGCTTTCTTAACAGTTTTTGAAAATAGGTCGCCGATGCTCCGAGCTGTTGGCTAATCGCTTCTCCAGGCAGCACCGCCTTGTCCGGCAGCATGTTAAGCAGAACCAGTGCGTACACCGACTGTTCTACCCCTGTTTTCATATGCATGTATAGCACCTCGATTTACGTAAATAGCTTGATTAAAAATGTAGATAGTACCGTCCGCGTATAAAGCGGATAAACATTATCCACTTTATATTTTATATTAGATTGTACCAAAAGTAAAACCTTGCTCGTCTTCTCTTACCGTTAATATCTGCTATAAAAAAAGATCACGCATATAGCGCAATCTTTTATCAGGGTATCCGTTATTTTCTTGTATGTCCTACTGTATAGATAACCCCACCCGCTGAACCAGCTGTGAGCTCTGATCATTAAGTCCGGTAATGGTGACTTTTTTGCCATGCTCAGCATATTTGCTCATTGTCTTCGCTATGGCATGAACTGCAGATTGGTCCCACACATGGGAGTGTGAAAAATCGATAATAATATGATCCGGATCGCTATCGTAGGCGAATTCATGAATGAAGTG
Organism: Paenibacillus sp. FSL K6-2859; assembly: GCF_038008265.1. Lineage (NCBI taxonomy): Bacteria > Bacillati > Bacillota > Bacilli > Caryophanales > Paenibacillaceae > Paenibacillus > Paenibacillus sp. FSL K6-2859. Next base: position 6,067,567 of record NZ_JBBOYU010000001.1, read on the forward strand.
GCTTGTCGTGCCGAAGAACAGCTGGCCGGACACCGCATATGTTTTGGAAGAGGTTGCTTCCTGAACCGTTAGGCGGATCGAAGCTATTTTCCAAGCAAACGTTAAAGCACTTAACAGAACCCCAAACAAAACTCCAATAGAAAGGTTGTCCGTAGCCACCACAGTAACCACCGTTACAATCATAACGAGTGCATCGCTTAGCGGGACACGCGTTAAAGTTTTGAGTGAGCCCCATTCAAAGGTGCTGATACAGACCATTATCATTACGCCGACGAGAGCGCCCATCGGGATCTGCTTCACCACATCGCCAAGTACAATAATTAGAAACAATAAAAAGATCCCTGACACAAACGTGGACAGACGCGTGCGTCCTCCTGACTTCATGTTAACCATCGACTGGCCAATCATCGCACAGCCTGCCATCCCTCCGAAAAAACCAGTGACTACATTCGCCAGCCCCTGTCCCTTCGCCTCTCTGTTCTTATCACTACCTGTGCCCGTAATATCGTCTATTAAGGTGGCAGTCATCAGGGATTCCAATAGCCCAACTACGGCCAGTGAGAGTGAATATGGCAAAATAATAAGCAGCGTATCCAGCGTGAACGGGATCTCAGGGAGATGGAATAGGGGCAAAGTTGCTGTAATATTCCCCATATCGCCTACGGTTCTTACGTCCAGATGAAGAGCGATACTAAGAACAGAAACGATAACAATCGCTACAAGTGCTGAAGGTACGGCTTTGGTAAACCGAGGAACCGTGTAGATAATAAGTAAGGTCAGAGCTACCAGGCCGTACATTACCCAACCTTGTCCCTTAAAATGGGTAAGCTGCGCCATGAAAATCAGTATCGCCAGCGCGTTAACAAAACCCGTCATGACCGGCTGTGGCAAAAACGTAATAAATCGCCCCAGCTTTAGCATCCCCATCAATATCTGAAACACACCAGCCAATACCGTTGCCGCGAACAGATACTCAATTCCGTGTTCTAGTACAAGACTTCCGACTAATAGAGCCATAGCCCCCGTAGCTGCCGAGATCATTCCGGGTCTGCCCCCGGCAAGTGCGGTTACAATTGCAATACAGAAAGAGGCATATAAACCAACCATCGGACTTACTCCTGCCAGGATCGAAAAGGCAATCGCTTCAGGAATGAGTGCAACGGCTACGGTCATCCCCGATAAAATATCGGTCCGAGTGTTAGAAAACCACCCATTATTTAAGGTAAGCTGCTTCAAAATCTAATTTCCTCCTGTGACTAATAAGGTATAAGGGCCTTTTTCAAAAAGACCCGGGGCCGGTGCAACGCTTATGTTCCTTATTGTACTCGACCCGCCTTCACCTTCACAAAAAGATTAGATAGACTTGTAAGCGCTTATTCACCTCATTTTCTAGCCAATCCTTGAAATATCATTTAAATTCTATATTTCTAGATTACCGGTATAGTCCGGAAGCTTTCACTTCATTAAAGAAGGTGTTGAACTCATCAATATTCAGCTGCTGCGCGGCATCGGACAACGCGGTTGCAGGATCAGGATGCACCTCGACCATAATACCATCGGCTCCGGCTGCGAGTGCGGCTTTCGCACATGGGATAAGAATATCTTTGCGTCCTGTGGAGTGAGTAACATCGACCAATACTGGTAAATGGCACTCCTGCTTGAGAATAGGCACCGCTGAGATATCGAGCGTGTTGCGGGTCGCTTTTTCATACGTACGAATTCCGCGTTCAATCAACATAATTTGTGTGTTGCCACGAGACATAATGTATTCCGCTGCATGGATGAATTCATCGAGCGTGGCAGCCAATCCGCGTTTCAACAGCACTGGCTTATTAACTTCTCCGACCGCTTTTAGCAGCTCGAAATTATGCATGTTCCGTGCACCGATCTGGATGATATCTACATAGTCCAAGGACTCTTCAATATGTCTTGGATCTACAATCTCACTGATGGTCAGCAGGCCATAATCATTTGCTGCTTCACGTAGTATTCTTAGGCCATCCATGCCTAGACCTTGGAAGTCATAAGGGGAAGTCCGCGGCTTGAAGGCACCTCCACGCATTACACGTACGCCAGCTTTTTGCAGGGCTGCAGCTACGGTGCGGGTCTGTAGTTCGCTCTCCACAGAGCAAGGACCGGCTACCATCAGGGAAGAAGAACCGCCAACGGTCACATCTCCCGGCAGAACAATTACTGTGTCTTCTTTGTGACTCTTACGTGCGACTAGCAAAGTTTTTTTATGTTCATCGGATTGTAAGTCCAGAGATGCTGAAAAAATTTGTTTGAAGAGGCTGCGGATGGTCCCGTTAGTGAAAGGTCCTTGATTGCTCGCTACGAGCTGATCGAGCATTTTCTTTTCACGTTCTGGATCAAATTTAGGCACACCTTGCTTTTCTTTAACTACTCCAATCTCCTGCACAATCTTAGCCCGCTCGGAGATCAGCTCCAGCAATTGACCATTGATTTCATCCAGACGACCTCTAAGCACATCCAATTCCACGTTACTCATTACCCTTCCACTCCCTCTTGTTATTTATAATTTGAAACGCAAAAAGGCCCCCCGTCGCAAGGGACGAGGAGCCGTGGTACCACCCTTATTTAGAATTAACCTGAATACTAGCACAAAGGAATAGACAATCCGATTCCCTGGACTAAAGATTAACTCTGTCTTTCACCCGGTAACGCGGAGCGCGGGCCTCCCTACTCATACCTGTCACGACCTGTGACAATTACTTCAGGGGCCGACTCGGAAGTGAACTTCGGCATTCATCGTCTCATGAGGGTGCTCTCAGTCTCCGGCACGCCTTCCCTGTTAAGATCCGCTATAATGCTTACTCTCTTCGTCATAGTCTTTGATTATGTCAGCGCGTCTTTTGCGCTGGTTTCTGCTATCTTAATCAAAAAATGTTGCCGACGCAAGATAATAATGTAACGCTGAGTAGCTTTAATGCATTAAAATCATTTGAAGTAAAGTTTTTCCTATAACAACTTGTTTAAATAGGCTTTGAAGATGAAATAACCCATATGCATACTATGATAGCAATGCCTTAAAGGTTCCTATCCCTTTCTATGTATGATGTTGACAGCGATATTTTGATTGTTTACAATTAAATCATTGAAAATATTTCCTTTTCTTATTCACTGACAGCTTTAACGTTTTGAATACACAACTGAAGGGATGTAACAGCATGAGCATTTATCCATATACAGCACGCAGTATTCGGGGAAAAGATATCGAACTAGAGCAATACAAAGGTAAAGTCCTTCTGATTGTGAATACAGCAAGTAAGTGCGGATTTACCCACCAATATTCCGACCTGCAAAAGCTCTATGAGAGATACGAAGATCGCGGCTTCCAAATTCTCGGATTCCCATCCAATCAATTTGGGGAGCAGGAACCTGGCAGCAATGAAGAAGTGAATGTATTTTGCCAAATCAATTACGGCGTTACGTTCCCTCTCTTTGAGAAGGTTGAAGTAAAGGGCGAAAATAAACATCCCCTCTTCACTCACCTTACTGAGCAGGCTGGATTTGAAGGTTTCGACATGAACCATTCTTCAGGAAAGCTGCTTCAAAGCATGCTTGAGAGCAAAGATCCGGAAGCATTGAACAATGATGAAATCAAATGGAATTTCACTAAATTCCTGATTGATCGCGAAGGCAATGTTATCATTAGATTCGAATCTACAGTAGACCCGTTGGATATTGAGCCAGCTATTGAAGCACTGCTATAGATTTTAACGTATAAAAAAGCCCCCCCTTTCGGGTGGCTTTTTTAGTTTTTGTACACTAGCACTTTCACGTACGGTACTGCTCCGTAAACACTTCAAAATAAGGGGTGGTATCCCTTTCAGCCATCGAGCCGTTAGCCTCTGGCCCCCAGCCGATCTCAGCCCTCCAGCTTCCTAGCACTCCCGTCCGAATTAACGCCTCCTCATTTACACCGATCAACCGATCTGCCTGCGGCGCTACATAAAGTGCATCTACAGGACAATAAGCTTCACACATGAAACAAGTCTGGCAATCTTCCTGACGCGCAATGACCGGAATCTTCCCCTTCATCTCGAATACGTTCGTTGGGCAAACCTTCGTACACAGTTTGCAGCCCACACAGCGTTCCAAGCTAATTAGTTCGATCATATCGCTTGCCCCTCCTTTAGTGGATTCAGTTCATGAGCATGGGGCACAGCCTCGGTACTGATGCTTATTTGCTCTATACCGGATACAATTAGCCGGTAGGTTTGACGCGGATCAAGCGCTGGATATTCCGCGAGCTTTTGCAGGCCGCGCGTCTCCTTGCGGGCGAGCGCGGCGGTGTACATCCACCTGCCGACCGCGAGCATTGCCGCGGCTTCACGCGATTGCACGATGCCCTGTACGGTGGAGGGAACCCGCCCGTTCAAGAAGGGCATCAAGGCATTCAGCCGCTTCAAGGCTGAAGAAATGCCCGGCTCGCTACGGAAATAATTGATCTGCAGCGGCAAGATTTCACGCTGGATCGCCGCGACTAGCGGCTTCACCTCCAGCGTGTCCGAGGTGTTGGCGCCAGCCGCCAGACCGTAGCGTCCCGCTGCGGTGAGGTTGCGGCTGTTCGCCTGCCCTCGGCTGGACCGCGCATGCTGCGCGGCTCCCTGGCCTGCCCAGCTTCCGCTGCATATGGCCCAGGAAGCGTTATAAGCCCCGCCGCCGGAGATGGCGCCGGTCACTTTCTCGCGTGATGCGGCATCTCCGGCCGCATAAAGTCCGGGCACGGTCGTCCGGCAGTCCGTGCCCGTAAGGCGCAGACCCCCAGTGCCGCGCATCGTGCCCTCATAGCGCAGGGTGAGCGGGAATTTCTGCTTAAACGCATCAATTCCCGACCGCTCCAGCGGCATAAAGAAAATCGGATGCGCTTTTCGCAGAAAATCCTGTTTCTCCGCTGTATCTGCCAGATCAAGCGAAGCATAAACCGGCCCCTTGAGCAGCATTTCAGGAATGCTGCCAAAAGTCCGATCCCCTTTATGCAGCGGATGACCGTCCGCGTCATAAAGGGTGGCCCAGGCCAGCATACGTCCACGTGTTACGGTTCCGTCTGCAAAGCTCGGCGCGTATTGGCGGCTGAATTCCATACCTGACAAATCGGCTCCCACTTCAGCGGACATCAGCAGCCCTTCGCCTGTCAGAACATTGCAGCCAAGACCTTTGCTGAGAAAAGCACAGCCTCCGGTTGCCATCACAACGGCGTTAGCCTTCACTTCCCAGGTCTCTCCTGTCAAACGATTGATCCCGCGAGCCCCGCCAACCCCATGTTCATCATGAAGAAGTTCCAGCGCTGGCGACTGATCGAGGATCGTGACCCCCGCTTTGCGGACAACTCTTCGCATAATCCGCATGTATTCTGGTCCGTGCAGATGTGTGCGCAATGAGTTTCCTGCCTCATCTTTTGGAAAAGGATAACCCCACTGCTCGATTAAAGCCAGATTCTGTTCTACCTGATCCAGCACACGGTGAATCCAAGCATTCTCCGACAAATATCCACCGGATTTTAGCCTGGATTGTACCGCCTGCTCCCGCAGCTCAGCAATTGGAGGGATAACGAGCAGCGTCGTCCCTCCAGGCGCAGTTGCGCCGCTTGTGCCCAAGTAGCCCTTATCTGCAAGGACTACCTTTGCACCTTGTGACGCTGCACTCCATGCCGCCCAAGCTCCTGCAGGACCTCCGCCAAGCACGAGGACATCCACTGTCAGTTCATTCTTAAGCTGCGACATTTGACTTCCTCCCCAAAAACTCGCTAGTACATGTTATTCTAGACAGCTTCAAATTCAGTTTTCGCTTTCCAGCCATAGTTATTTCAGCTGCCAATCGCTAATATTAAAGTCTTTTTTCGCTAGTTTTTCTTCGACAAGGAAGTTCTTGGTACCCTCTAGTAGCTTGGTTCCTTCGTTAGTAAACGCGGTATCTTTGATATCACTGATTGGATTTACTTGCTTCGCCAGCTCTGGCGTTGTATCTCCGATTTCAGCCAGAAATTGATAATACTCATCCTCATGCTGCTTAAGATCTGCTAAAGCTTTCTCACGAGCCTCGTTCCACACCTTCGGAAAATCAGGGAATTTCGCCAGATAGTCCTCAGACACAACAGTTGCACTGGTGCCAAGCAGATTCGGATGCTTCGAGGCATCATCTAAATGAGTGTAGCCTTGGTCAATTAACTTCAGCGCAGGAACACCAAGATTCGTTGTAGCCTCTACATCTCCACGGGCTAAAGCTGCGGTAGCATCCGGAATGAGCATATGCACGAGTTTGTAGTCAGTTACGCCTTCCTCCTGAAGTAATCCAACGACATAACGGTGCATAAAAGAGCCTTTTTGAATGGCAATAGTCTTCCCTTGCAGATCTTTCACCGTCTTTGGTCCATCTTTCTTACCGATTAGATAACCGATAGTGTTGGCTGAGGATTGTGAAATCAGACGTGTCTTGGCACCAGAAGCATAAGCAATAATAGCAGGTGTATCCCCAAGGCTGCCGATATCTAATCGACCACTAATTAAGGATTCTGTCTGATCGGGACCGTTTGGAAAGCCCGTAAGCTTCACTTCAGTAATGCCATATTTCTTCAGCTCTTCTTGAATGATCCCTTTATAAAATCCCCAGCCCTCCGCGCCACCTGGCACATTCAACTTATTAGAGCCTATAAAACCAAAGTTCAGTACCGCTGAAACGTTACTTTCGGATTTGCCTCCAGATTTCTCTGTACTAGAGCCGCCGGATGCAGATGCTCCATTACCTCCAGCGTTATTTCCGCAAGCCTGAAGTACCAGCATAACCATCATAATCGTAGTTAAAAGTGCAAATCGTATCCTTTTAGAACGTTTCCCTTGAATCTCTCTGTACGCTGGTTTCATTTCTTTCTCCCCCTAGATTTATGTTATTTATCTTAATCTTAATCAAGGTCAGAACCCTGCCCTCGACGCCAATTGGTACATAAAGTCATGACTTGCTACCGGTTGTCTGCCTTTGCCCCAGCCTACCTTTTCACGATAACCACCAAGTAATCCCTGCTCCTCTAGCCCTGCCTCTGTCACCCCAATCACTTTCTCTGAATCTGGCGCAACGTAGAGAGCATCCACAGGACAATACAGCTCACACATAAAGCAAGTCTGGCAATCGCTCTGCCGGGCAATAACAGGAATGCCATCCTCTACCCGTTCGAAGACATTGGTCGGGCAGACCGATACACATTGGTTGCACTCTACACATCTGGCAGCGCTGATCACCTCAATCACGATAGAACCCCCTCCTTGGCCACGGCTTCTGTCTTCACCCAAACCTGATCCAATCCACCGCTAATTAAGCGATGATGCTGTTCTTGATCCGTTCCCTTAAAATCTTCACGCTTATGCATGCCCCTCGTCTCCGTACGGGCAAGCGCGGAATTGTACATCCAACGGGCAGTTGCAGTCATGGCTTCTGCTTCACGCGCTTTAACCCCTTCAGGGGTACGCTGAATCTCACGGCTACGCTGTTCTTTCCACAATTCATTCAGACGGCCTAATGAAGAGGTCAGCCCTTTGTCCGTACGGAATAAATTAATGTCATACGGCTTCACTTCAGCCTGCACAGCAGACACAACCTCTGACGTATGAGCTGATACTCCAGGCTTCACTTCTTGATGAACCAGTGGAGAAGATGATAAGCCGACTGGATTACGGTACGCTGCATTCGAGCCAAGGCTCTGCGCATAGATAGCAGCCCCTTCTCCTGCAAAACTGCCGGATGACATAGCCCAAGCCGCATTATGGCTGCCACCACCAGTAAATCCCCCGCAAATTAGCTCACGAGTAGCTGCATCTCCTGCCGCATAAAGTCCGGGAACACCTGTGCCACAGCTTTCGTCTGTGATATGAATACCACCCGTCCCACGAACCGTTCCTTCGAGACGAAGCGTAACCGGAAAAGCATCCTTGAAAGGATCGATCCCTTGTCGATCAAAGGGTAGAAAAAAGTTCGTCTGCGCCACCCGCAGAAGAGGTCTTAAATCTTCTGGTGCTCCATCCAACTTGGCGTATACCTGATTGCCTGCTAGCAAATTCCGAGCGATTACTGAACGCCCTTTCTTGGAACCCGCCCCTTCCACAATGCTTCCATCCTCATAATAAAAGCTGGCATAGTTGTAATATGCTGTCTTGGTTACAGAGGAGAACGTAGGGCAGATCGCGTAGGCATTAGAGAATTCCATGCCGGACAAGTTCGCCCCAGCCTCAGCTGCAAATAGATAGCCATCACCAGTAAGCACGTTGCAACCAAGCGCCTTACTTAGGAAGGCACAACCCCCAGTAGCAATAACGACTGCCCCTGCTTGAACCGTCCAGGTATCACCACTCTGGGTATGGACTCCAGCCGCTCCAGCTACGCCATGCTCATCCGCAAGGAGCTCCATGGCTGGGCTATGATCTAAAATTTTAACGCCCGCCTTTTTCACCAGCTTACGCATTAATTTCATATATTCCGGTCCCTGAAGACTTTTACGATACTGGTTACCCTGCTCATCTACAGGGAATGGATATCCTGAAACGCCCAGCTTGTTCATATTGGCATAGGTACGGTCTAGCACTCGGTCCATCCAGCGGGATTCAGCCAGCTGACCGCCCAATAGATATCGACTTGCTTTAGCTTCCTCCCGGAGCTTTTCATCCGGCTTCACATACCAGACCCCTGTTCCTGAGGGGGCCGTTGCACCGCTCGAACCGCAGTAACCTTTATCTGCGAGGACAACCTTTGCCCCCTTCGCTGAAGCCGTAAGGGCTGCCCATGTTCCTGCTGGGCCTCCGCCGATCACGAGCACATCCGCCATCAAATGTACGGATCCTTTTTGTATCGATCCACGCATAGCTCAAGACCTCCTCAAATGATTTACCCTTCGTAACTATCGCGCCAGAACAGGAACTTACGTTCAATGATTCGGAACAATGAATCGATCAGCTTACCGACGATAGCGAATATAATAATGCCTACAAACACAACCTCTGTATTGGAATTCTGCTTCGCCTCATTGATCAGGAATCCGATCCCTGACTGTGATCCAATGAGTTCAGCTACAACAAGACCGATCCATGCTACAGCCAAAGACAGCCGTAATCCTAACAAAATTCCGGGCAATGCTGCTGGCAAAATCAGCCTGCGCAGCTTTTGATAAGGGCTAAAACCTAACACCCGAGATACCTCGAATAGCTTATTGTCCACATTGCGTATGCCCATAAAGGTATTAATATAGAGCGGAAAGAATGACCCTGTCAGAATGATCACTATTTTGGACATTTCCCCAAAGCCGAACCATAAAATGATCAGCGGTGCTATAGCTAGATGAGGAACAAGCCTAAGTACCTGTACACTGGGATCGAGCACATACTCCACACTGCGAAACAAGCCAGTCAGTACTCCAAATAAAAGGCCTAGAACGCCTCCGATAAGAAATCCAATTCCCGCCCTCCCCATACTGACACCTAGGTGATGAGTTAACTCTCCAGTCACCAATAGGTCTGTAAAAGCTCTGGCGATCGACAATGGAGTCGGCAGAAACTGCGCAGAGATCATTCCGGTGCTTCCTGCCAGCTGCCAAAGAATGAGCGTCACCACCGGAATGATAGCGCCCGTTCCCCAATCTGACAGTAGAGATTTCCATGCTATAGATACCGCCGATTTCTCCAATTTCTTAGTCGATAAAGGAGCAATATCACTGCTATCTAGCGATTCTCTTGCTCTTGTAGTATTTTTCAAAATAGCTTCTACTCCATCGCTCATGGTGTATCCCCCTTTCGTTTCATGCGCGTTTTCTGTTTATCCGCGATAGTTGTCCTGCCATCTCAGCAGCCGTCGTTCAATGTAGCGAACAAGAGAATCACTCACCAGTCCTGCAATGGCAAAAATAATAATTCCCACGAACACCACAGGTGTATCCGCGAATTGACGCGCGTCCGACATCATATACCCAATGCCTGAAGTGGAAGCAATCAGCTCTGCGACTACCAGACCTAACCAAGAGAGCCCCAAGGAAAGGCGCACTCCGAGAATAATATTCGGCAGCGCCGCTGGAAGTACTAATCTTGCAATTTGCTTTATAGGGCTAAATCCAAGCACTCGAGATACTTCGAACAGCTTGTTATCCACGCCGCGGATGCCCATGAACGTATTAATATACAGTGGGAAAAATGCCCCCTTAGCAATCAGTAACACCTTCGACTCCTCACCGATCCCGAACCATAAGATGAACAGCGGGACTACCGCCAGACTCGGGATCATACGAATCATTTGCAGGGATGGATCTAGCAATTTCTCTGATCTGCGGAACAGACCTACGAGAATGCCTAATAGCAGACCAAGTCCACCACCGAGTAGGAATCCGGAAAGGGCTCTGACCAAGCTGATCCTAAAGTTTGGCCATAAATCTCCTGAAGCGGCCAAGGCTACAAAAGATTCAGCAATGGTATACGGCGTCGGGAACAACATATCTGAGATCATTCCGTAGTGTCCAAGAGTCTGCCACAGAATCAGTACACTGCCCGGCAGCAGGAGACCCAGTCCCAAAGTTGTTACCTTTCCGGGGCGTCCGGAAGTTCTTACGGCCAACGCCCGATTTGTCATACTCTGCACCCACCTTTTTTAAGCTTTACCTTCACTTTAAATAACAAAAAGAGACCCTCGAATGTTAGTTCATTTCGAAAGTCTCCATCGGTATGGTCGACATCTTTATAGTCATTAAGCTACTTAAATTTGTGAATTCTATATTCCTGCCCCATCAATAAGCTCAAGCTCATCGACTTTTTCAAAATAATTCAATACCTTCAGGCGTAGCTCTTGAAAGGAAGACGTTGTTTTTTTACGTGGATACGGTAAATCTACCGGTACAATCTTACGTATTTTCCCTGGACGAGGTTCTAGAATCACTACCCGATTACCTAGAAATACAGCCTCATCAATATCATGCGTTACAAAAATCATGGTTGTTTTGTTGGCCCTCCAAATGTCCAGCAAGACCGTCTGCATATGCGCTCTAGTGAATGCATCCAGTGCACCAAACGGTTCATCCAGCAACAGAATTTTTGGATTTCGCAGCAGCGCACGGGCTATCGCTACCCGTTGGGCCATCCCTCCCGATAACTCCCGGGGATAGGATTTCTCAAACCCATTTAGCTTGACGAGATCAATCAACTCATCGACCTTGCGTCTAATTTCCTTGTTGCCTAGCGTCAAATCGGAAGCAATATTCTTCTCTACGGTGAGCCAAGGAAATAGACGATGCTCTTGAAAAATAAACCCCTTATCGATGCCGGGACCTCCAATTTCCGTCCCTCCTAAGGTAACACTCCCCGTATATCCACTGTCCAAACCGGCCACGATGCGCAGCAGCGTGCTTTTTCCGCAGCCACTGGGCCCGATGACCGTAATGAATTCTCCCTCTTGCACATGGAGATCAACATTATACAGTGCCTGAACATGCCCTCCGGCAGACTCAAAACGTTTATTTAGATTTGAAATCGACAGCAACGCTTCTCCCATCGTGACCCCTCCTTCAATTCTGTATACAAAAAAACAGAGGTATTGCGCTTTTACATTCGCAATACCTCTGTAGGAACAGTCGGTAATTATTATTCAAAGTAAATCAATTGGAATTATAATATTTAAAATATCATCCATTTGAAAAGCTGTCAACAATAAAACTTTTTCAGACACACTTGTTCACATCAGATATCTTAAATATAAATATACACTTGAGATCACAATGGACAGCAGCATTAAAGGGAAACCCACCTTCAAATACTTCATAAATGTAATCGGATAGCCCTCTTTTCCAGCTAGACCCGCAACAATCAGATTAGCACTGGCACCGATCAATGTACCATTGCCACCCAAGCAGGCACCCAAGGCTAGACTCCACCAGAGGGGCTCCAGATTGGTGATCCCCATCTGCCCCATCTCCTGTATTAAAGGAATCATCGTTGCTACAAAAGGAATGTTATCAAGAAACGCAGAAGCTATTGCACTGACCCATAAGATCATCATCGAGCTCATGAGCACATCCCCACCCGTTAAATCAATTGCTTTGGCAGCCAGCTCCGCGATGACACCTGTTTCGACGAGTCCTGATACCAACACAAACAGTCCGATAAAAAAGAAGATCGTAATCCATTCCACGCTGTGAAAAGCTTTTTCCAGCATGTGTTCTCCTCCAGTTAATAAGAGCAATAAAAAAGCCCCCGCTAAAGCAACTGTAGCGGACTCCAAATGTAATGCCTGATGTAAAAAGAACCCGGTAATCGTAATTCCGAGTACAACCAGGCATTTTCGCAGCAGCTTATGATCCGTAATCATTGCTTTCTCATCCATGTCCATGATACTCTGCTGCAATTCTGGTGTGGATTTAATTTGCTTCCCAAACATCAGTAATAGGAGCGGGATATACGCCAACATAATGATGATAATCACGGGTGCCAGATTGTTGATAAAAGACATAAACGTTAGCTCTTTCACAGCACTGCCAATCATAATATTCGGCGGATCTCCAATCAATGTTGCTGTTCCACCGACATTTGATGCGATAATTTGTGACATCAAAAAAGGCAGCGGATTTATGCGCAATTGCCTTGTAATACTGAAGGTAACGGGTACCATTAGCAGTACTGTTGTCACATTGTCCAAGAAAGCTGAAGCGAGTGCAGTAATAACAAACAAGGCAATCAGTATCCGTCTCGGCTTTCCTTTTGCTAACTTAGCTGATTTCACAGCCGCATATTTAAAGAGTCCTGTCTCTGCAGTAATCCCTACAATCATCATCATCCCCACAAGTAGTCCAAGGGTATTAAAATCAATATGATGCAGTGCCGTCTCCTGATCCACAATGCCCATCGCTACCATAACAATAGCGCCTAACATCGCTAAGATTGTACGGTGAATTTTTTCGGAAATAATCAGTCCATAAATCAGTAGAAAAATACCTATTGCCCAAATCGCTTGCTGTTCCATGTTATCCCCCGGTCCTTCTCTTTAATTTCGTTAATGTATAACCTACTCATTATATAACCTATTTATCATAAAATAGATTTGTTTTTTTCACACTGGAATTGTGGATATTCCATAAAAAAAACGACCCCACCGAAATTCTTCGGCGAGCCGCTTAGATGTTCTACTATTTCATCTTGAGAGCCTGCGGCTCCTTAAAAGCAGTTAACTTCCCTTTGCTCTGCACAATGATCATACCGCTTTCCAGCAGGGTTGGTCCAAATACTCTATCCGAAGTTTTGAGCTGCACCATCGGTTTTGCGGAAATCAAATCTATTGCGATTAATTTGCCGTCGGTCTGGGCGACATACATACCATGTCCCAGTAGATCGAAGCGGGCAATCGGATTGCTGATTCCACTATACTGAACCGCTGACTTATTCGCCATTTTAACACCATAAATGCTTTGTCCGTTGCTGAAGAGGATTCTTCCATCATAGGGACCCGCCGCGTAGGACAGCTTATCTCCAATGGATTCGTAGGAATAATTATCGCGTATTACGGTAGAAGGGTCAGCATTGACTGGGTAGCTGTAGACTCCTTTTTGTCCTGTTATAAAAATCCTGTCACCATCGCTCCAGGCACTGCCCCCCTTTGGTGCCTCGGGATCATTTGGGTCTATATTAGCAGGGTTATAAACGACTGTCTTCACTACTTTACCTGTCTTAACATCCAAACTATCGAGTGTAGTAAGAGGAAGAGCATCGAATAAGGTAGCCTTTCGTTGTGTGATAAGCGTTCCGTTAATCTCAGTAATCGGAAAATAATAATCTCTGTTATTCCAAAGTTCTTTACCCGTATTTCGATCAAAGGCATGTAGAATGTCATACGTATACGCTCCGGATTCTGAGTTTTGAGCTAATATCAGGTTTCCCTCAACCATGAACGGTTCATACAGCTTTTCACCGAAATTATCACGCCACTGCAATTTTCCATCCTTTAGATTGAAGGCATGAATATCCCCATTGGCGGCAAAAAGCTGATCTTTATCAATAACTAATTGGCTGATGCCTTTACTGTTTGCTGATGAACTCCATTTATTTTTTCCAGTAGCCGCGTTGACTGCGTAGATCGTGCCCGCTTCTGAAGTCACATAGGCCACGCCATCTTGATAAAGTATCGGAGCCTTTAATTTGGAGCCGTATTTCCACATTACTTTTCCCGTCTGGGCGTTAATGGCTAAAAGCTGGCCCTTTTGTAGGATAAAAGCTTTACCTGTGCCGGCTGCAACAACGCCCTTACCCATGAGGTAGTCTGTCGATATATCTCCTAAAGTTGGTAAATCCATAGTGGTTGACCACTCAACCTTTGCAGCAGGCAGGTTTGCATAATAGTCATCAAAATTTGAGCCTATATACGAGGTATGTGAATCAACCGCAGCAGCTTGTACAGGATTTACCATAAACAATACTCCTAAACCAATAACTGTAGCACGAAGACATGATTTCAATAATGTTCCTCTCACGGCCCAACTCCTCCTCATATGTACCTCATTTCCCCATTTCAAAAAAGCTGTGTGTACGTGATTCCCCTCATTAGGATAGATTCTCAAAATCAAATATAATACTAATGAAGATGCGAATGTAAAAACATGGATTATTATTCCTCATTTCGCCATTAACAAAAGAAGAAATCAAAACATTTACTCATAAACTTACATTTTGTAAGTAATTGTGTTATAATAATCACATTCTTTCATAAAACGAACAAGATCCAACAAATATATGAATAACAAGGGGTTTGTTAACATGAGTAACGAGGTAACCACAGCATCAGCATCCGATTTTGAATTCGGTATCTACACTTTAGGAGACATTGTAGCGGATTGTCATACCGGTAATAAGATCAGCCCGAAACAACGACTCGACGAAGTGATAGCTGCGGCCAAGCTGGCAGATGAAGCAGGGCTTGATGTATTTGGTGTAGGTGAACATCACCGACTTGATTTTGCAATTTCTTCGGTTCCAGTCGTTCTGGCAGCCATCTCTCAGGTTACCCGTAGAATCAAGCTGACGAGCGCCACTACTGTATTAAGCACCATTGATCCTGTGCGCGTGTTCGAGGATTTCGCCACACTTGATTTACTGTCAAATGGCCGCGCAGAGATTATTGCCGGACGTGGTGCTTTTGTGGAATCTTTTCCGCTCTTTGGATATGAACTTGAAGACTATCATAAGCTATTCGCCGAGAACATTAATCTGCTCTTGGAGCTGAATAAGCATGAAATTATGAATTGGGAGGGTTCCTTCCGCTCATCCTTGAAGGATTCTGAGATTGCACCACGCCCTCTTCAGCAAAGCCTTCCTATATGGATTGGTGTAGGTGGTTCTCCTGAAAGCGCGGAGAAAGCTGGAGCACTCGGAACTGGAATGGCCATCGCCATTCTTAGCGGTAGTCCAGAACCTTTTCAAGAGCTTGCCGCCACTTATCGACGCGCTGGAATTCAGGCGGGGCATGCACCTGAAGCTTTAAAGATTGCGATTACTAGCCACGGCTACATTGCTGAAACCTCACAGCAGGCACTCGATGAATATTACCCGTACTACTATAGCTATCGTAATTCCATCAGCCCAAAACCTGGACAAGAATACAACGTCTCTCGTGACGACTTTGGACGATATGTATCTGCTGATAACACAATGGCTGTGGGCAGCCCGCAGCAAATTATTGAAAAAATCCTCTATCAGCATGAGCTGTTCGGCCATAGCCGCTTTATGACTCAGCTCGACATCGGCGGCCTTCCTTACGCCAAGGTAGCCAAAGCTATTGAACTATTGGCAACTGAGGTCGCCCCTGTTGTACGACGCGAGATTGCCAAGAAGAATAGCCGATAGAGCTGGAGGCTGTCTCAGTAAGCACAGTAGCGCTTCTCCTGTTAATGGAGAAGCGCTTCTATGTGCTGCTGCAACATTGTTTGTGGCTTGGTTGCACTATGACTTGCTGCAACACGTTATGTAGAGCGCCCTCACAACGGCTGAGTTGATCCTACTCAAAAAACAAGGCTGAAGAATTGAAACGGAAGCTCATCTTAGGAATTAGGGAATATCTCCCTAATAATCGAAGGTTTCTGCTCATTAAACTAACAATTAGGGAATATCTCCCTATAATTGACCTGATTCGGTGTTAAATATAGATATTGCTCTTATTTTTAGGGAGGAATTCCCTGATTCCGTTCATTTAGGGTAATTACCAACTATTTTCAGGGAGTTTTTCCCTAATTACTCTAAAAAAATCTTTCATTAGTCCTCGTCTCACATCACATCCCACAATGGAAATATTATTTCCTCTATTTATCCATACCTATCGCTAAACTAGAGAAAGCCTGCAAATGCGCTGCTTTTTGTGCAAATATTCTCTTCATTAATCGATCCTTACATTTACGCAAAAAAAAGCTGCCCCCTAAGTAGATTCACTACTTTCGAGACAGCACTTATGCTCTTTACGCAAAGGATGGTTTATTGTTGTCTACCTTCCCGCTAATAAGCTTCTTATATTCATCGTCTCCACCATCTAAAGAAGGCGCAGTATAAATTTGAGCTGAAGCTGGTTGCTGAGCGGAATGGCTCGACCCTGTTTTGCTTGTGGTATTCTTATTATCTTCTGCACTCCTGCTTCCACCACTTGCAGAGCGGAGAACAGCACCCGATAAGTTGTTAATACCCTTTATTCGCTTCATGCTGAATCCTCCCCTACTAAATGATTGATGGTACGGAATAAATCCTGATTATTCGCAACTACCGCCTTAAGATCATCCGCAGATAATCCATCACTCCCTGAAAAGTGTACGGAAAGAACATACTTCTTACCTAGAGGATAGCATAGGATATATACCTCCGCAACTTCCGTGCGTTGAAAAAAAGTCCATTTGCTCGATAAAAATGCATCTACCACACTAGGCTGCTTCTCATTCCCTTTCGTTACAGTCAAGGAATAGGAGTGCCCACGTCCGACATTCCCTCCCACCTGAACAAGCTGTTCTTTCTCTTGAGCCTGCCAGATCGCAGCACCGATCACACGACAATGCTTCGGAGGTAAGAAAGAATTGCGGATCGCCTCACTGAGTGCGTGATACTTCTCTCCATCCTCAGAGATGGTCACATTACTATTATATTGCCAAAAAAAATGAAGGATACTTTCTTTGCGCCTTAATTCCATCTTTAGCTGCTCTAAATCTTTCACCGGGTCACGGAATTTCCCAAACCCCTGGACACTATCAATAATCTTACCACAGCTCACATCCACAGCAGCCGTAGGATTATCATGGTGCATCTCATACTCTAAAGCTGTAATTCCCGACAAATCGGACAACAGATGATATTCTTCAACATTCTGTCCAGGGATTAAATCATCGCGGGCAGTCACCTGATCCGGCACTAAGCAAAAGACGCGGTTACGCCGTAATCTGGCCCAAAACAATCCCATTTCAAACCCCGTATTATCACGAGTCACATAATAAAATTTACCGCGTATTTTGGCAACATCATCTGGCGAGAACACAAATACGGCAAAATCACTCTCATCCAAATTTCTCTCCAATGCCTCCATCGTGTATTCATTCGCTCGAAAGGCATTGGCATACCAAGGATGTACTTCAGCATCCCTCTTCAGCTGCTCATGAATCGCTCTTGCATAACGTATGGATTCCCTGGAAGATCCAATGAATAGCTTTGGTTTAGTCACGGCAGTGCTCCTTCATCCTTCCCGATATGTAATAATTATACAAGTCTTTAGACCACCGGAAAAGAGGCCAAGTTCTCATAAATATCTCAAAAAATATTATTCTAAACCTCGTAAAATGGGTAAAAAATTACGACTACTTTGAAAAAGCGAGGATACTATGAAAAAAATGATAGGTGTCACATGGCTTGCAGCAAGCCTTATGGGTATAACAGCGTCACAGCCTGCTGAAGCTAAAACGGCAGCCGTTAGTTATACCGCTCAGGTATACGCGAACTCTTTAAATGTACGCAATGAGCCGGCAAAGAATGCAACTGTTGTAGGATCTATTAAGAACGGAGCAAAAGTAACTGTGACCGATGAACAGCACGGGTGGTTAAAGGTTAAGACGGGGAACACCTCTGGCTGGGTAGCCGGCTATTACCTTAAAAAGGTGAACAATAGCTCCAAGCCATCTGGCGCTTCTGGATCATCGGTAGCTTCCAAACCCAGCACTATTTCTTCCACCTCAACCAGCGCCTTGAGTAGTACCACAAAGGTTACAGTTACGGCAGATTCACTACGCGTACGAAGCGGTCCAGGCACACAATATAAGGTGCTCGGTTCTTTAAAAGCTAAGGATACAGCTACCCTCCTCCTTCATCAGAACGATTGGGCACGAATTCGAACAGCCAGCGGTGACATCGGTTGGGTCGCAGCGCAATATATCCGATCTGGAACCACGCCAAAAAGCACAAGCACTACAAGCAGTATTTCACGCACAGGGAATTTGCGAGGTAAATTAATCGTCGTAGATCCTGGTCATGGCGGCAGTGATCCGGGAATGCTTGGCACTACATATAACACCATGGAAAAGGATTTGAATCTGCAAACTGCAATTTATGTTCGTGATGCCCTTGTAGCTAAAGGTGCACGGGTAGAAATGACGCGTACCCGGGAGGATCAGAAGCCTACACTCGCTCGGCGTGTTCAGATGAGTGAGGCTCTGCGTGCAGATGCATTTGTAAGCATTCATTATAATTCTTCTCCGAAAAAGGTGTCCGGGACACTAACCTTCTTTTACTCCGAATCGGATGATCTGAAGCTCGCTCGGGCGATTGAAACCAGACTTGGGCAAGGCATTGGTCTAAAGAGCAACGGGTTGTCCTTTGGTGATTATCATATCCTTAGGGAGAATCGCATACCAGCTACCTTAGTTGAACTCGGATTTCTTACCAATCCTACAGACGAGTCTATTGTCCGTAAATCCTCCTATCAGAAAAAAGCAGCCAAAGCGATCGCTGAAGGATTGGCAGACTATTTCAAAAACTAATCAGACGTACAAATAATCAGTAAAGAAGCAGGCTAGGAAATTCCCTAGCCTGCTTTAAGTTTATATTTCGTATTTAGCCTTCGATTAATCCCTTCTTGATCAGGAAGTTACGAGCTACATCCTCTTCCTTGAGCGCATCCACATCAACCTCTGCGTTCAACTGCTGCATTTCTTGGTCACTGATCTGTCCGTTCAATTGATTTAAGATGCCTTCCAATTCAGGGTATTTATCTAGCGTATCCTGACGAATAATCGGTCCTGCATCATACGGTGGGAAGAACTCTTTATCATCTTGCAAAATCACCAGATCATGTACTTTAATTTGCGCATCCGTCGCATAGGCATTGGTTACATCGGTTTCCCCATCGTCGATCGAACGATACATGATACCATGGTCCATTCCTTTGCTCTGCTTGAAATCCATACCGTAAAGTTTTTGGATACCAGGGTATCCGTCCTCACGATCCAAGAACTCGAACTCTACGCCAAGAACCATTTCTCCAGATACTTTCGCCAAATCACTAAAAGTCTTTAGATTGTACTTCTCAGCCGTTTCACGACTAACCGCTAAAGTATAGGTATTATTTATGCCGAATGGATCCAGAAATGCCAATCCATCTTTTTCGAGCAGCTCTCTGGTTTTTGTCAACGACTCCTCAGAGTTTCCCGTCTCCTGCTGATAGTAATTGGCTACAATGGTACCGGTATAATCCGGATATAGCTGGATGTTATTATTCTCAAGTGCACTCCAAGCTACATTAGAGCCGCCTAAGTTCATCTGGCGCTTCACTTTAATATCGGTTTTATCTTCTATTAGATCTGCCATCATATGAGCGAGTAGAACATTCTCCGTGAAGTTTTTGGAGCCAATCGTAATTTCTCCACCGTTACCGGCAGCAGCTTTATTATTCACGCTACCACATCCAGTAAGTAACGCCCCTATTAATACTGTAGTTAAAACGCCTGTCATTAATTTTGGAATTTTCATATAATATCTCCCCTTTTTATATTCTTTCGAGACCAGAGTTTTAGTTATACTTTTAATCCCTTTGGAGTCGTTACCCGTTCAAGTAAGCCGAGTAGATAATCCAGTATGAGTGCAAGAATCGCGGCTGGAATAGCGCCAAGCAAAGTTAGAGCTTCGATGTTCCGTTGAATACCGAGGAAAATAAATTCACCCAATCCTCCAGCACCGATAAAGGCTGCCAAGGTTGCTGTCCCAACATTAATAACTGCAGCAGTGCGGATCCCCGCCATAATTACACTTAAAGCTAAAGGGAGTTGAACCCTGAATAGAATCTGCCAGTTCTTCATCCCCATTCCCCGGGCCGCTTCCACGATAGACTGATCCACATCCGTAATTCCCGTGTAGGTGTTGCGGATAATTGGCAGTAGTGAATACAGAAATAATGCAACAACCGCCGTCTTCATTCCTATGCCAAATAGAGGAATCATAAATCCGAGCATCGCCAGACTAGGTATCGTCTGAAGAATCCCTGCCGCGCCAAGCGTAATGCCTTTCAGAGGTTTAACCCGGGTAATCATAATTCCAAGCGCAATGCCAACAATAATTGCAAATAACATGGACAAGAGCACAAGTTGCATATGCACTCCCATAGAATGAATCAAATCATCTCTACGTATATCTAATTGATAGATGAGTTGTTGCCATAACGATTGATCTCTCATACAGACACTTCCTCCTCCTTCACGCCTCCCCATTGTGCAGCAAACGCCGTCAGAAGACTGCCTCTTGTAACAATCCCGGCAATGTTCCCCTCAGCGGTTACGATCGGAATAATGCCGTAAGGAGCTTCCGTAATTAATGATAATGCGTCTCTTGCTGTTGCTGTATCCTGCAGCACCACCCCAGGTGGTGTCATAATTTCTTCGATAGTAAGACTTTGTTCCATTTTAGCGGTAACATCATAAGCGGAGACGATGCCAAGCAGCTTACCTTTTTCGTTTCCAACCAGTAAGGTATCCATTTTGCGTTGACGCATAAAGGTAAGAGCCTTACCCAGTGTGCGGCTTGGAAGGGATGTAGATGGATTGTCACGCATGACTTCTGTTACGGGGATATACTCAGGGTTTTGGTAAATACGGTTTTTGCCGATAAATGACTCTACAAAATCATTAGCAGGCCGGCTGAGTAGCTCATACGGTGTATCTAGTTGAACGATTTCACCATCTTTTAGGATAGCGATTTTATCTCCAAGCTTCAGTGCTTCATCCATATCATGTGTTACAAATACTATTGTCTTCTTCACTTCTTGTTGCATGCGTAGCAGTTCATCCTGCAGCTGCTCACGGGTAATAGGGTCCAAAGCACCAAATGGTTCATCCATCAATATAATCTCGGGATCAGCTGCCAATGCACGAGCTACACCTACACGCTGCTGCTGTCCACCTGATAATTGTTTCGGATAACGTTTAGCATATAAGACCGGATCAAGTCCGACTAGACGGAGCATTTCGAGCACCCGTTCTTTTTTCTTATTCACATCCCACCCCTTTAGGTCGGGAATCAGGCCTACATTGTCTTCTATGGTGTAATGCGGGAATAAACCAGCTTGTTGTATAACATAACCGATGTTCTTGCGGAGAGTTACGGGGTTCTCCTTGGTGATATCTTTGCCGTGGATATAAATATGGCCTGAAGTATGCGGAACAAGACGATTTATCATTTTCATCGTTGTTGTCTTTCCGCAACCGCTCGGGCCGATCAATACTAGTATTTCTCCAGCTGCGATTTCAAAACTAATATTCTTAACTGCTTCATAACCATTTGCATACTTCTTACCTACTCCTTCAAATTTCAGCATGGGTTTCCTCCTTCTAATAACTATCGTCAGATCATCTCTCCGGCGACTCTGTAAGTTAAACTATAACAAACAACTCCCAAACTGACAACCTATATACTAGCTATAAGTTGTTTGTAAATAATTGTAATAATATAATTATAAAAAAAACTATCCAGTGATAAACCCTGCTGGATAGCCTTTTTCAATCTATTTTTATAAATGATTCTCTGAATTTTTATTGATAAATTGTTCCGTTCTTTGGTACATTTTCTCATCACCAACTGCTACAAGTACATCATGTTCTCTGAGGATGACATGAGGACCTGGGGAGATCGTTATATTAGCACCTCGGCGAAGCGCTATAATCGTAGCACCTGTATTCTGCCAAAATTGTAATGCTCCAATGGTTTTGCCAACCACATGTGATTCTTCATGGATTGTGATTTCTTCCGGATGGTACGGCTTTAAATTCTTCATCCGGTCTGATGCTTCGATAATTCCAGTGAGTACCCTTTCGAACTTACCGTCGAGCTTCTTTTTTTCAAGCAACAATTGCTCTAGGTCCTGTTTCAACGAATAAGCTGATTTCAGATAGTTATTCCTGGTAATATACTCATACGCCTTTTGATCAGAGATGACAATAATCTCTTTCCCCTGTGAAACAAACACTATATTCTCATCCTTCAATAATCCCATAGCCTTACGAATCGTCTCGGGAGAAACATGATATTGCCCTGCCAATAGAGAACGCCCGGAAAGCTTACTCTGTACGGGAAATTCCCCGCTTACAATTCTTTGTGCAATATCAAGGGCTATAGACTTATAACCGGATATTTCTTGCATGGACATTGTCGATCTCCTTACTCTGGCGTGAATTATAAACATGCTCAAGTATACCTTTTTTCACTCACCAAATAAAGATGTCCTGCCTTATACAAACATTTGATATACCAAAAATAAATTTAACGATACAACCAGACCCGAGATAACCCAGCCGAGCGCAGCTGTCATCTTACGGTTCACTAACCCGCCCATAATCTGACGATTGCTTGTAAACACAACCAGTGGCACCAGTGCAAAGGCAATCCCAAAGGACAAGATCACCTGGCTGATCACGAGCGCCTTCGTTGGATTTACACCAAAGCCGATGATCGCCAAAGGTGGAATAATTGTAATCGCACGGCGTAAGTACAGGTTAATTCTTTTGTTGATGAAGCCTTGCATCACTACATCACCAGCCATAGTTCCTACAGAAGAGCTCGATAGTCCTGCGATGAGTAGTCCTAAACCAAAGGAGATGGCCGTTACAGGTCCAGCTAAATGACTAAATTGCTGAAACGCAACATCCAAATCCTCAACCACGATACCATTTTTGAAAAATAATGCGGCTGAGACAATAACCATTGCCAGATTCACTGCCCCTGCAATAATCATTGCAATAATAATATCTATGAATTCCAGTTTAAAGATCTGTTTCTTCTCCGCTTCATTTACTCCGACAATTCGGTTCTGTGTAAGGGATGAATGTAGATAAATGGCATGTGGCATCACGGTCGCGCCTAGAATTCCTGCGGCTAAAAGGATGCTATCCACCCCTTCAAACTTAGGTGTGAACATGCCTACAGCAACTGCCCCCATATCCGGCTTAGCTACAATAACTTGAAAAGCAAAGGCTAATACAACTATAAGAATCATTGCAGCAATTCCTGCCTCAAGGGAACGGTAACCCCGGCGCTGAAGCTCTAGGATAGCAAATGAACCCACCGCAGTGATAAGTGCTGCCGGCAGCATGGGAATATCAAATAATAGATAAAGCCCCAATGCCGCCCCGATAAACTCCGCCAGATCCGTAGCTATAATCACCAGTTCACTTTGAATCCATAAGAAGATCGAAACACTCTTCGGAAAACGATCATGAGCGATCTCCGGCAGGTTCTTTCCTGTAGCAATACCTAGCTTGGCGGATAACGCCTGAATAAGAACGGCCATTAAATTCGAGGCTACAATCACCCACAATAAAAGATAGCCGTATTTTGAGCCTGCCGTAATGTTGGTGGCAAAATTACCCGGATCCAGATAAGCAACCGCAGCGATAAACGCTGGACCTAAGAAAGGCAGTAATCTTTTAATGCCTTTGGTCTCCCCATTAAGTACGGCCTGCGCCGAAATGGAGTTTTTATGTTGTCTCATTTGCGGTTGTTCTATATGTGGTTTTTCTATTAAAGTTTGTTCCAACATGTCAATTCCTCCTCTTGCCCAAAAAAAGTTGTCTATATACACGAAAGTTTCCTATGTGCAACTTATATTTAAAGTATATGCTCATTCCTGAAAAATGTAAATATGTTTCATAAGAAATTTTCATATGCTTGTCCACCTACGACCAAGAACAAAAAAAGCTGGACGATGATCAGAAATTACCCGATCTTCGCCCAGCTTAAGCCAATTACTCCGAAATGCTTATGGTGTGAGACTTTGAATATCTCTATGTGCTGTGAATTACGAATTTTTCTTCCATGTATCCTTCAGCGGTACAATTCGGTTCAGTACCAGCTTATCTGCTGTGGTATATTTCTTATCCACACAGAAGAATCCATGCCGGATGAATTGAAATTTATCTTCTGGAAGTGCACTCGCCATGGAAGGCTCCAACAAACAATCTTTCAGAATGGTTAGAGAATCTGGATTAAGATACGCGTCCCAGCGTTCATCCTCTTCTTTAGGACCCTCGTTATCTTTTAGCAACCTCTCATATTGATGAACTTCCGCCTTGATCGCGTGCTCAGCCGATACCCAGTGGATGGTCGCCTTAACCTTCCGTTCATTAAATCCGCTTCCACTCTTCGTTCTCGGATCATAGGTGCAGCGAAGCTCTATAACTTCTCCAGTTGCTTCGTCCTTGAGCACCTCATTGCACTTAATGAAGTAGGCGCCCTTTAACCTAACCTCATTCCCTATAGTCAGCCTGTGATAACCTTTGGGTGGCTCCTCCATGAAATCCTCTTGTTCAATATAAAGCGTCCGTGAAAAAGGAACTTCCCTTTCCCCTAGCGTCTTATCCTCACTGTTATTCTCAATCTTCAGCCATTCGCTTTGATTCTCAGGGTAGTTAGTAATAACCACCTTTAGAGGCTTTAGAACAGCCATCACGCTAGTTGCCTTCGCCTTCAAATCTTGTCTAAGCGAATGTTCTAACATGGCAATATCTACAATGGTGCTATTTCTAACAAAACCAATTTCCTTCACAAAATTCCGAATACTCTCCGGCGTAAAACCTCTTCTCCGCAGTCCGCGAAGCGTTGGGAGTCTTGGATCATCCCAGCCATCCACATAATGTCCTGTAACCAATTGTCTAATATACCGCTTGCTAGTAACGACACCGGTGATATTTACGCGTCCGAACTCCCTTTGCTTTGGAGCCTCAGGGGTATCCAGTTCATTCAGCACCCACTCATACAGTGGTCGATGATCCTTAAACTCAATGGAACATAGGGAATGCGTAATCCCTTCGATCGCATCTTGTATAGGATGGGCAAAATCATACATCGGATAGATACACCAATCGTTGCCGGTTCTATAATGCTCCGCATGAATGATTCTGTAAATCACTGGATCACGCAAGTTGATATTAGGTGAGCTCATATCTATTTTGACCCGTAATACTCTGGCTCCCGTCGGATAGGCTCCATTCCTCATCTCCGTGAATAACTTCAAATTCTCTTCCACAGAACGCTCCCGATAAGGACTGTTCGTTCCCGGCTCCGTAAGCGTTCCTCTATAAGCTGACACCTCTTCAGGTGATAAATCGCAGACGTAGGCTTTCCCTTTTCGGATTAACTTTACCGCGCTATTATATATTTTATCTGAATAGTCTGATCCGTAGAAAGTATGGTCTGGCGGGTAGCCCATCCATAGCATATCTTCGCAAATAGCATTTACATACTCCAGATCCTCTTTTAAAGGATTGGTGTCATCGAACCGCAAATGGAACTTTCCGCCATACTTCTTCGCCGTCGTATAGTTCGTGTGAATAGCATACGCGCTGCCAATATGCAGATACCCATTAGGCTCCGGTGGGAATCTCGTGCAAATATCTCTACTGTAAGTCCCAGCTTCCAGCTCTTCTTGAATCAATCTGTCGATGTAACTCTCTGCTAATACTTCCGGTTCCTTGTTCATTGTTATTACCTCCTGTTTATGAGTGATATCCGCTTTGTTCATCTGCAAAATAAAAAGAACCTCACCTCCAAGACTTATGGTCTTGGGGACGAAATTCTCGCGGTACCACCCCAGGTTCATTAATATGTCGCCATATTAATCTCATCAAGTACGGCAATGCATCTTACGCAGTGCTTATACTCTAGCTCTATAACAGGAGCTCCCGTCATACCATCCCCGTCGATCGGTTCCGATATGCCGCTCAGAGGCTTGTTTCGATACAATCGTCCTTACCCTATTCTCATCATCCAGGGCTCTCTGTGAAGGAATGAATGTATTTACTCTTCTCGTCATCGCGTTTAATTATTTTGTATAAGATACCAAATAGAGGGTCCTATGTAAATGGTGCTTTCACTTCTATTTAGCTTACGCTCTATTCCTCGCTCAAAGCCGTTATCAGTTCCAATACCACTTCATTATCCGGCTCTACAGCCAAAGCTCTACGCGTGTATTCCAGTGCAGCCCCTTCAGCTCCAAGCTCATAGTTACAAATGGCCATGCTATAAAGCACTGATGCTAACGGTTCTTCCGTGTTGATATGCTTAGAACGCTCTAAGTAGACTAATGCCTCCTCGAACTTATCCATTTCATACAGCAGTAATCCAGCGTCCAATGAGAGGTCATAGCTCTGTTCCATCGGATAATAACCTGTCCACATGAGCTGTATGCCTTGCTGGAGATCCAGCATTTCTTCATCACTAGCGTCGGGTAACAGCTCCGAAATCTTCTCAGCACTATGGATAAACCATTCCGCTTCGTACCCACCCAAACGCCAAAAGGCCAAAATTTCCTGCAGTCCCATCGTATCTAATTGCAGATCCATCCATTCCTTCATACTGAAGAAATCATCCGGACCAAAACGCTCTATAAACCGCTTGTAACCCAGCCGAGTGTTCGTATAACTTTGAGGGGCTTCCACCATAAGAATACATCCAATGTTCAGGTTCTTATAGTGATGTGTAGTAAATAAAGAGTGTGCCCCTTTTTGTTCCAACATATGCTGGATCGCATGATAATTCGCCGTTAAGGAGAAACTACCGTGATGAATTAGCATAGGCGGTTCCGCAAATTCCCAATTCTCTATTCGGTGATCCCCCTTATCCGCTGTAAGGAGTACGAACCCTTCTGTAGACAACCTAGCCAGCCGCTCCAGACAAGTAAGCCCCACCACAGGAAACAGAATATGTGAATCCTCCAGCTTCTGCTGATAAAGTTTTATAACATCGTGATAAGGGTAAGTCTCCGCTTCGTAACTAGCCCCACGACGATAATGATACTGTGGAATGATTGTGCCCAGAACATCTGAGGGGTTATCCGAATCTGCATCCTTTGAATACTGAATAGATACCTCACATTCAAATATTTTACCTTCATCCACATAAATCAATTCCTGCGGGATACTATCAAAAAAATAATTCGCAACAAGCAGCAGCGGCTGCTGTAAATCACCGGGCCTGATACTGAGCTTCGCACGTACTAAATACAGTTCAGTATCCTGTACTGCATCAAAACGTGCGAAATCAAGAATACCCTGCTCTACGAATGGAAGTAAGCTTGGGTGCTGCTGCCAGCTGGTTATATTTTTAGCAGGCAAATCACTCATCACATAACGAAAAGGAGGAAGTGGAGTCCCTGCGTAATCTATGATTTCGCAAAGCTTCTCAAGGATATGAAACGCTAATCGTCCCGCCCCTGCCCCTAATTCCAGTATGGTAACTGTTTCAGAGAAATGTCCTTGTCCAGCCCGATCTTGCAGAAATCCGAAGATCATTTCCGCATAGGCAGTCGCTATCATAGGATTACTCGTAATATACTGTGGGACCTGATCATTATTCCAAGCCTTTAATCCCTGTTCCTCATAATAAGCTCGTTGCAATTCCCAAATTGGCGCTTCACTGAAGCGATAGCGCTGCCCTTCTTTACCTGTCATCTATTTCTTAACCTGCTCTCTATATATCTTGTTGAACATGCAATGATCCTTACTCCGCTCTCAAGGTACGTGATCTGAAAATGACATATTCGGCCTCTGCCGGAATGGAAACGGAAAATGACAATAATGCCGCTTTGGAGGTTAACGAATCAGGCCCTTTTAACGTTTGGTAGTAAGAGTTCCCTTTACTGTCCACACTCACCAGCTCCAGTTCCGCATTCCCTTTAGGGATAACAAAGCCAGAGGTATTTTGCACGCCTAAGGTTAGTCTGAATTCTTTCCCAGATGGAGTCTGTGTTAGCTTAAATGGATATAACGGATATGGATGGGCTGTCGTTTCCACTGGGTAAGGGGCAAGCGCTCGATCCGCCTCAGGCTT
Source organism: Paenibacillus sp. FSL K6-2859 (assembly GCF_038008265.1). Classification (NCBI taxonomy): domain Bacteria; kingdom Bacillati; phylum Bacillota; class Bacilli; order Caryophanales; family Paenibacillaceae; genus Paenibacillus; species Paenibacillus sp. FSL K6-2859. The sequence continues at coordinate 6,095,919 of NZ_JBBOYU010000001.1, forward strand.
TGCCCATTCCTCGCCTTTTCTGGCGCCAATACCAAGGGTTAATTTATTCACATTATTGAACTGAGTTTCCCAGCGAAATGTCTTTAACCCCTCTAGAATAGGGGATGCTGGAACAAATAGGATTCCATCCTTGATCTCTGGGGCGATCCCTAATGAATCTTCTGTCTCCCCATTAAATTCTGCCTCAAGTTGCCCTGCTTTAATCTTTCCAACCGATCGATCCAATAGTGAAACCGTAACACTATTCGTTAACGCGTCATAGAGCAAATCTGCACCAATCGCACTCGAGAAAGCCCGAATCGGCACCATTAATTTACCTGATTTAAAATAAGGAGCGAGTTTACCTGGAAAAAGGACGTAATACCCCCCGTATGATAGTGGCATTACCTGAGTCCCTAACTGAACAGCTGCCGACACCGATGTAGGTGTAACCGCGGAACCCGCGGCGAACATGATTACCAATAGACCTATGACATAAGCTCTTATTCTCCCTAATCGTTGCAAGGACTCCTTAATGTGATTCATCTCAAACCCCTCTCCCTCTCTACTCCGTCTAGAACAAAGCCTCTATTAGTAATAATCAATGATCCCCTTCCGCATGTCAACTTGTTCCACTTCTGCTATTCATCATAAAAGACAGGATTCCGCATATATTTTCATTGAGTTATTTAGAATCATGAAAGGAGTGCGATGGATGACTGCAGATGGACAGGATTCGCCAAGAAAGACAAATATCCCCCAGCCCATTCGAAGTGATGGCGCAGGGGGATTAGATAAAGGACCGCGTGATATCATGCGGGATTTGGAGAATCCGGACATGTTTGTCCCTCCCGTGACCGATGCCGGTCTCGTCCCCAATTTAAAATTTTCTTTCTCCGATGCACATATGCAGCTTAATCATGGTGGCTGGTCGAGAGAGGTGACGGTCAGAGACCTCCCCATCGCCACTACACTAGCTGGCGTCAACATGAGCCTAACCCCCGGTGGAGTACGTGAACTCCATTGGCATCAGCAAGCGGAATGGTCTTATATGCTGCTAGGTCGAGCTCGAATTACTTCCGTAGATCAAAACGGTCGAAACTTCATCGCAGATGTGGGGCCAGGTGATCTATGGTATTTTCCGCCAGGTATTCCCCACTCTATACAAGGTCTTGAAGAAGGCTGTGAGTTTCTGCTAGTATTCGACGATGGAAGTTTCTCTGATCTAAACACCTTGTCCATTTCCGATTGGTTTGCCCATACTCCGAAAGAAGTTCTTTCGGCTAACTTTGGGGTGCCTGCCGCTGCATTTGACTCTATTCCCACCGAACAGGTCTATATTTATCAGGATCGGGTTCCGGGCTCATTGCAAAGTCAAAAAGTAGAATCTCCATACGGTGAGATTCCACAAACCTTTAAATATTCCTTATTGGCTCAGCCTCCGCTGAAGACTCCCGGCGGGAGCGTCAGAATTGTCGATTCCAGTAACTTTCCGATCTCCAAAACCGTCGCTGCCGCATTGGTAGAAATTGAACCCGGAGGGATGAGAGAGCTGCACTGGCATCCAAATAACGATGAATGGCAGTATTATCTTACCGGAAAAGGACGCATGACCGTATTCGCTGGAAATGGTGTAGCACGAACCTTTAATTATAGAGCAGGTGATGTAGGATATGTTCCTTTTGCGTTTGGACATTATATTCAGAATACAGGCGATGACTCCTTATGGTTCCTTGAAATGTTCAAAAGCGATCGTTTTGCCGACGTTTCTCTGAATCAATGGATGGCTCTCACTCCCCAAGAATTGGTTCAAAGTAATCTGAACGTTGGACCAGAGGTTATAAACGCCTTAAGGAAAGTGAAATGGCCCGTTGTGAAATACCCTGAGCCAAGTAAAAACACCTCCGGCTTTCCTAAAGGACGGTAAGTATTTATGCGGGAAATATAAGGATAAGGTATAAAAAGAAAAGGATGCTTCACCTGGTAACTATTCACCGGTCTCCGCAAATCGTTTGATTCTTTCCTCAATCTGGTCACGCACACGCTGGAACACTGCCCACTTCTCTTCATCGGTCCCTTGCGCTTTTGCCGGATCATCGAAGCCCCAGTGTTCCCGTTTGACCTTCGGAGGCGTCATTGGACATTTATCCGCAGCGTCCCCACATAACGTAACGACTAGATCAGCATTATTCAGCAGATTAGAATCAATCATATCCGAGGTCTGTCCGGTGATATCTATGCCTACTTCGCTCATGGCTTGTACAGCTTTTGGATTTAGACCATGGGCTTCAATTCCAGCGCTATACACGTTCCATGCTTCCCCTAGATACCGCTTCGCCCAGCCCTCAGCCATCTGACTCCGGCAAGAGTTTCCTGTACATAAAAAATAAATCGTTTTCTTGTTCATCTTGATCTTCCCCTTTTCAAATTAAGTAATCAACAACCACAGATAAAGACCTAAAAGTGTAATAAACAACGTTGGAATAGTTAATATAATACCCGTCTTAAAATACGTTCCCCAGGATATCTTCACCCCTTTGGCCGAAAGCACATGGAGCCACAGCAGCGTTGCTAGTGAGCCAATCGGGGTGATTTTAGGCCCTAAGTCTGAACCTATAACATTCGCATATATTAACGCCTCTTTAATAACTCCGGTTGTATGCGTTGCATCAATTGCGAGTGCGTCAATCATTACAGTAGGCAGATTATTCATCAATGATGAGATCAATGCAGCAATGAACCCCATACCCATAGTTGCAGCGAATAGACCCTCATCAGCAATCATTCCTATCGCCTTAGCGAGCAGATCAGTTAGACCCGCATTCCGAAGTCCATATACCACGACATACATTCCAATGGAGAAGAACACAATCGCCCAAGGTGCTCCTGTAAGCACTTCTTTCACCTTGACGGAAGGGCTTCTTCTCGCGAGGAGCATGAACACAATTGCAATGATTCCCACAACCACTGATACCGGAATCTTCAAGAATCCACTAACGAAATACCCTATTAAAAGAATAGCCAGTACAATCCATGATAGACGGAACATCTTCTTATCTTTGATAGCCTCTTGCGGATCTTTTAGCTGGGAATCATTAAATCGCTTCGGAATACTTTTACGAAAAAAGAAATAAAGCACTACGATACTCGCCATCAACGAGAATAGTGTAGGTACTATCATTTTCCCCGCATACTCCATAAAGGTAATTCCAAAAAAGTCAGCCGATACGATATTCACAAGATTGCTAACCACAAGCGGTAATGAGGTGGTATCCGCAATAAAGCCGCTAGCAATAATGAATGGAAATACTTTTTTCTCATCAAAATTCAGCGCTCTTACCATAGCAAGTACAATAGGGGTAAGTATTAGAGCCGCTCCATCATTTGCAAAAAAGGCAGAAACCAATGCACCAAGAACGATGACATACACAAACATTCGTGTTCCGTTCCCCCGTGCCGCTCGCGCCATATGTAAAGCAGCCCATTCAAAAAATCCGATACTGTCTAAAATCAAGGAAATTAAGATGATTGCAACAAACGCCAACGTAGCATTCCATACCATCTGTGTTACATCCAGAACATCATTAAAGCTAACTACCCCAGCTAGTAAAGCAATGATCGCTCCGCCGCAGGCTGACCATCCAATCGATAAATTTCGAGGCTGCCAGATTACAAAAATTAAAGTGACTATAAAAATAAGTATGGCTAGCATGACCACTTTCTCAACACTCCTATAATCTGCGAATGAATCCTATATCACCATATAACTATATAGTTATATACACTCTAAAAAAACTACAACTATATTTTAGTCACAGCACGGTGCTTTAACTTCTTTATTCAAACTAGCCAATATCGCGGCTGAACTGGGCATTTGTTGAAGAACAGCCCTAAGATGCGGTTTATCCTCGACATTTAATGAATAATGCACCCACTGTCCTCGTTTGCTTTCTTTCACGATCCCTCGACTCTTCAATTTCCGTAAATGCTGACTAATCGCCGGCTGGGATATATCAAAAATATCAAGGAATTCACACACGCACCATTCCCGTTCTTTCAAAAGTGATAGCATGGCCAGTCGCGTCTTATCTCCTAAGAGCTTCAAATCATCTGCAATATCCGTCAGTGATTGCATCCCTACTTCTCCTCCTTCCAATATATATATAAGCGAATACTTATATTGTAATGAACTAGACATTGAGAAGCAAGAATTTATTTTAAATTGTCTTGCTTACACCACTCGTGCTCCAGCATACTGAACATCAAAGAATCACGCCAGCCATCTTTTATGAGTAAAGCATCTCTTAATCTGCCTTCATAGGTCATGCCAATCTTGGTGAGCACCTTGGATGATCCACTATTTCGAGGGTCACAGGTCGCGTATATTCGATGTAGATGCAGCTCTTCAAAACCAAACTTCAACATTAGTCCGGCTGCTGCTGTAGCGACTCCCTGTCCCCAGACATCAGGATGGACAATATAGCCGATTTCACCGCTTCTGTCCGTATGGCTTCTTATATTTAGTTCAACCATGCCGATCAAATTTTCAGTTCCTACTGCAACTATGGCTTGTGCGAACCTAGTTCTGGGAACTTTTCGAGAGTCATCTAGTGCCTGACTCACAAAGGAAAGGGTTTGATCAGGAGTATTTGGGCCCCAGGCTTGAAAACGACACACACGATCCTGTGAACAATACGCATGAACATCTCTCCAGTCCGTTTGCTTCAATTCGCGTAAATAGATTGGATTTAGATCTTGCATCATCATCCCCCTCAAAGTTTCCCTTTAGCTTTATCCCATTAGCTATTCATGTGGTTTAGGTTCTAGGAATCGTTACAACAAACTGTGTTCCTTCTCCAACTTTACTCTCCACTTCAATTCTACAATCATGTATTTTCAGAATCTTCGTTACAATGGAAAGTCCAAGTCCATTCCCTTTAAGAGCGCTGCTACGCGCCTTCTCCACCATATAAAATCGATCAAAGATAAGCGGAAGTGCTTCCTCAGGAATGCCTTTTCCAGAATCTTTAATATATACCTTCACAAATTGCGCGTTCATCTCAATTTCAACATGAATGGTACCTTCTTGCCCCGTATATTTTATAGCATTGTTTATTAAGTTCTGCCAGACCTGATCAAATAAATCTTTATCCACCGTGATCTCGCAAGGCAATAAATCCAATTCAATCATAATATCTTTCCGTGCCCATTGTGGTTCCGCTAATACGATCGTTCTTCTTAATTGTTCATCTAATTGGAATGTGGTGGGATTAACCGGATGGTGTTCTGAATCGAGTGAGGCTAATCGGAGCAGATTATCACTAAGCCTAGATAATCGCAAGGTTTCCTCATAGATAATATCCAGATGCTCTTTTTGCTCTTCTAATGGAATGACACCGTCTTGTAGCGCTCTTGTAAATCCTCTAATCGATGTAAGTGGTGACTGCATTTCATGAGAAACATTGCTGACAAAATCATCACGAACTGAGTCCATTTTCTGCAGCTCACTTGCCATACGATTAAAGCTCTCCATCAGTTCACCAAATTCATCCTTATTACGATAGGTCAATCGGACAGATAAATTACCTGACGCCATTTCCTTAGCTGCAACAGTCAGCTTCTTAATAGGCTTCACAATATACCTGGACATAAACAAAATAAGCAAGCTTCCGATGACTAGTACAGCTAATAGTGTAAACAGAAGCGTAATTCTCAAGCCTCTTACAATCGATGAAAAATCAATCTTGATAATGAAAGCACCTTTCCCATCATCTATCTTAGGAATCCCTACGATAGCAAGTCCGCCCCTACCCGATAAAAAGACCGCATCGGTTGTGTTGGATTTGAATAAGGTAGCAACCTTCTCCTTGGCTAATGAAAAAACAGATTCACTTGGCTCATTAACAACTGCTATATCAATACCAAATCGATTAAGCAGATCTGCAAATGCGTTTACTTTTTCCGGATCATCTATTAGATTTGTCACCTTAGCTATATCTTTAGCAATATTAATGAACATATGGTTTGGGGTATTATTTTTTTCTGAAAACTGCATAAAAAGAAAAAAGGAAATAATTAAACTGACTAAAACAATACCAATGAACGTAACGACGATTCGAAGACGCAAACTTTTTCTCACCATCTAGGCTAGCTCCAGTCGATAACCAAGTCCTCTTACCGTAGAAATAATGACCTGAGGAATAGGCTCAAGACGTTCCCTTAAGCGTTTAATATGCACATCAACCGTACGATCATCACCTTCATAGTCCATTCCCCATACATTTTCTATAAGCTGAGTCCGTGTGAAAATTTGCTTTGGCGAACCCGCCAAAGCAAATAACAATTCACATTCTTTCTTTTTCAATTCAACCATTTGATCGGCATTAGAGACTATTAAATTCCCTAGATCAATCGTTACTTCCCCTAATTGAATAACATTCGAAGGTGTTACATGATATCTCTTCAATAATGATTTGACACGAAGAATCAACTCTATGGGATCAAACGGCTTTACTAAATAATCGTCTGACCCGGCATTAAATCCCCTGACTTTATCTTTAGACTCTCCCTTGGCTGTAACCATCAGGATTGGCATATCGATATAAGATCGAATATCTTCTGTCAGTTCAATACCATCGATATTCGGCATCATCACATCCACAATCACTAAGTCAATTTTTGTATGAGCTAGAATGTCTAATGCTATTTGACCATCTTCCGCTTCCACTACGGAAAACTGATTTTTTTCAAGATATAATCGGATTAGCTTGCGGATATGGGAATCATCATCAACCACTAGAATTGTGCTCATACATCAATTTCCTTTCCAACATTGTATTTATTCGTATCGTAGAGATTCCATCGGATCGAGCTTGGCAGCCTTCGATGAAGGCATCAAACCAGCGATAATACTAATCCCTGTACTTACAACTAATCCGAATACGATATAAGATCCAGATAAGTTAATAAGCTTTACGCCAAATGCATTTTCCAGAAGTATATTTAAGCCAAAGCTAATGATAGCTGCAAAGATTATGGCGAAGACACCGCTAAATATTCCCAATAATGCGGATTCGGAAAAGAATATTCGCTTGATATCTTTCTTTCTTGCCCCAATCGCACGAAGGATCCCAATTTCTTTAGTCCGTTCCACTACACTAATATAAAGTACAACCAATATCATAATCCCTGATACGATGAGCGAAATCCCCGCAATACCAGATAGAACGATCGTAGCCATATCCACATAAGTTGTGATACGCTCCATGATTTTTGCCGTTTGGGAGCCCGAGAAGCCCGCATCAACAGCCGCTTTATTAATATCATTCACATATTTCATATCCGTTGCAAAAGCATTAACCTGAATCGGGCCAATGGTAATCCCTTTATCAATATACATTTGCTCCAGTGTCTGTGTTGGAATATATCCTGTTGGTGACATTTGCGCTCTTGGATCAGTGGCTTCATAAACACCAGAGACCGTGATTTCTTTTTCCAATGTGATCGGTTTATGTTTAGCATCCATTTCATTAATATACAGATGAATAGACTTCCCTACCATAGCATTCGGTTGGTCATTTCCACTTAATTGACTCGCTATTTTCGTTGGTAATAATACTTCATTTTCTTTCGGTAAAGCCCCTGCTTTAATCGTCGCTTTATCAAACGTATCGTTTAAGGTGGTTAATTGTGTAAGACTACTCGTTTGTTCCCCAAAAACCGTAGTAGATTTGCCTGTAATGGTTGTTATGGACTCTACATGATCTACATTTGGAAGGTTACGAATCGTTTCAACATCGGCCTTTGTAAACGTAACGCCGGGTAACATCATCGCTTCTGGGCCCTTCATGTCCTTGGCTTCTGGATTTGGCTTAGTGATATCCACCAGCAAAGGGTCCATATTTGAATTTATTTCATTATTAATATAGCTCGTGATCCCATTTCCTAAGGAAAGCATCAAAAGTACACTTAAAATACCTATCGAACCACCCAATGCTACCAATACATTACGTTTGGCATTAAGCTTCATATTTTGAAGAGCCATTTTGAAAGAAGCCATTAAGCTGAGGTTTCGAGCCGAACCATCTCCACCATTGTAGGTAGCCATGGAACGTTCCTTCAAATGAATATCGTCTTTAACCAATCCCTCTTCAAGCTTAACGATACGGCTACCGTAATCAGCTACTTTCTGCGAGTGGGTCACGGTAATGACCAAAATCCCTCTTTTCGCTATGCTGTCCAACAAGACTAATATTTGATCCCCTGTATCCTTATCCAGCGCACCCGTAGGTTCATCTGCCAGTATAATATCTGGATTGTTCGACAATGCGCGTGCAATGGATACCCGTTGCTTCTGTCCACCGGACAGTTGATTCGGACGTTTTTTCAGATGATCCTTTAATCCTACCTCCGTCAAAATCTCTATAGCACGCTTATTACGTTCCTTTTCGCTTGTATTCGTCATCTGCATCGCAACCGTAACATTTTCCAAGACGGATAAGTGTGGAATCAGATTAAAGTTTTGAAATACGAAGCCGATGTTGTTTTTGCGATAGTCATCCATTTCCTTTTCGGTCATCTTGCTTAGGTTCTTCCCGCGAACAAGGACATCGCCTTCATAATCAGAGTCCATTCCACCAATGATATTCATTAGTGTGGACTTTCCGCAACCAGACTCACCGAGGATGGAAACAAATTCACCTGTCTCAAAGCTTAAATTCACATCATGGAGTACTGGAACCTTTTCCTTACCATACAAAGTATACGATTTTTTAACATTCTTAACCTCTAATATGTTCATTCCGATCTCTTCCTCTCCTGGGTCACGCTCTTTTTCTCTGTCTTTGATGTTGCCTATCCTAACAAATTTATGTGAACTGATAATGAACTGGAGACTTTCATGATTTGCAGCGAAAAAAGACAACCTTCAATAACTGAGGTTGTCTTGTCCTGATCTATAAGAAATTAGTGAGTCATATAATAGGCAATTCGCCCAATTTCTTTACCTGCGTAATAAACGATATCAAAGATTAGCACTGCTAAGATAAATTTAGAGAACAACGGATACTTGTTAAATAAAGGCTTAATACTCTTCTCTATGAACTCCATTCATGTTCCCCTTTCTTTAAGCTAGCGCTCTTTTTCGTAACAATCTAATTTGGCCTCTGTGATTAATTTCATCTTCGAATACATGAAACCACATGAAATAGTAGTTCGCCTGTTTGTTATGCCAGAATTCCTCTTCTGTATATAACCAGTCATCATCAACGTTTGCGAACAATGCATATGTTCTTTCTCTTACTTCATTTAAACGGTCTAAATAATAGTTAAGATCATTCCCTTTAATCATTGCTCGCCCTTCGTCACCTAAGCTTAACGCTGGCCCCCATATGGTTAATTCTTCCTCAGACAAATCTCTTCCCTCAAACGTTGCCACTTGATACGCATATTCTACCGCAGCGTAGTGTGATAATAACGCTCCAATGGAGTTGCTTTCTGAGTCCAATAAGTAGTCCAGTTGTTCCACTGTTAGACTGGCAACGGCTTGTAGTGTTGTGTGTCTGGCATAGTTCATCATGGATAAAAGACGACTAATTTGCGGTGAATAACCGGGGATATCTGTAATCAGATATATTTTGTCCATGTCGATCATAGTGTGATCTCTCCTTCATATCTTCGAAATTGTAAATTTAACAAGACTATGTATTTGTCCAGTTCAAAATTGCTCCGTTCTAACAAGTCCCAGCCGTTTTCCCTCCACGATAGCTTCGGATCTGGAGTGTACACTCAGCTTCTCAAAGATTCTCGTCAAGTTATACTCCACAGTTCTTTGTGACATTAAAAGTTTGCTGGCTATGTCTTTGTTGCTTTTTCCACTGGCAACTTCTTGGAGTATCTCTTGTTCTTTTTGATTAATAGATACTTCTTCAATGAACTGATTATCCCGGTTACTGGATATCTTGATATCACTTCTGCGCAGCTGCTTTAGTAAAGATACTGGAATGACAGCCTCATTTCTTAGTGCACAACGAATGATATTTAACAACTGTTCTCTGGAAGCTGTCTTAGAGATAAATCCTGTAACCCCTGACTCTATCAACAGGTTATAATGCGCACTGATTTCATATCCGGTATATATCACTACTTTAGATTCGGGATCACGCTGAACGGCTCTTTTGGTGAATTCGAGTCCGCTAATGGTAGGCATATTAAGATCGCATAATATCACATCAAATCCTTGCTGCTCCAGCCTATCGAAAGCTTCCATTGCTGACAAAACAAAGGTTACCTCCATATCAGCATCCTGCTCAATCATGTTTTTGGTTCCTTCTCCAACTGAAGGATGATCGTCAACCAACAAGATACGTATCATCGTCATCGCCTCCTCTATTTTTCTCCTCTACAAGTGTCATTGTCGGTAAATAAATAGTAACCTCCAACCCTTTACCCTTCTCCGAGTAAAACTTACATTCTCCTTCTAAACTCGCTACACGCTCTTTGATACCGGACAAGCCCATATGATGAAATGATTCTTTAATATCTCCGATATTCATTCCTACTCCATCATCCTTGTAACGGAAATAGAGCTGCTCTTTCTGTTCCAGTTCAATCTCAATCTGATTTGCCTTGGCGTGCTTCCCGGCATTTCTCAGAAGTTCCTGCACAATTCGATAAAGAGCTATCACCAATTCATCACTTAACTCGCCTATCGGATTTGATGTAAAGCTAATAAAATAATTGGACTGCAGCTGAGCATACTCAAATAAAATTTCCAGCGCCTTCACAATCCCAGCTTCCCTAAGAAGCGGAGGACGCAGTTCATTGCAAGTCTCCCGGATCTGATAGATAACATCCAACAGCCCCTCTTTGATCTGAAGCAGCTCCGGTAAGATTTCTTTTGAAATGTCGTGATCGGAGATCAGCGTTTCTAGCCTACGAAGCCAAATAAGTTGATCTTGAAGGGCAGAATCGTGTAAATCTGCCGCCAGCTTTCTTCGCTCATTCTCTGACAAGTTAAAAATCAGGCGCAGAACCCAGGGTGACCCATGTTGCTCTTTTTTCATTTCAACTTCAAGGTCTTCAATCAGACCTTCAATCAGATATAAATTCTCATAGACGATGCTTGCATAGTTTGCGATGGTGTTTAACCAATTTAGCTCATCCCTATTCGTCTTGATATGATTCTTCTTATGATCGATCCATAGGAGATGAACACTCTTTTTATGGCGACCTATCACTAGTATGATCCCTTGCTGAAGTTGAATGACCTCCCCTACTTTAAGAACAGGGTATTGTGATACAAATTGTATATAGATGTCTTGGCCAGAATCATCCACGATTGGCTCGAGACTATGCAAATTCTCATCCTCATCTATCTCAAAAAAAGCCAACCGATTAACCGGTAAAATCTCATTGATCTCCTTGTTGAGTGCAGCTTCCAAATCAGATACCTTCATAACCTTTGAGATTTGCTTAGAGAATCGTTCCAAACTCCCTTGATAATGATGAAGTTCATGGACCAGCTTAGGCCGGAAATAATGATCTATTTTCTCCTTAAAAAATAAGAAAGTCGTAATCGATAAATACACCACCAAAAACATCTGAACCCATTTGATCCAATCATATTCCGGCCTACTCTGAATGATCGCCAGTACTACCACAATGATTAGCGCCGGAATGAAAGCAATGAACAGATCATATTTGAATCGACTAAAAGCGAAATCAATATCAAATAGCTGTTTAGCAGTGAGCAGATAAAAATAGGTAACTGGCATTAAAAACAAGAAAATCGTAGTGATTTCGTAAGGAATCAAGTCGATCCCAAAAGCTATCGGCACAGCTGAAAGAAAAATAAATGGTGTAAACGCAAGGATTTGTCCGGTTAGCATAATTTTAAGCATCGATTTAAGTGCTGTGCTCCGATAATTGATGTATACATAGAGCAGCTTAAATATGCTGTATAGGATGCCTACAACAAAAAAACCAATAATAATTAGACGCATAAAGGAATATAAGGCTCTATCCCAGGAGTAAATAACTAAACTAAAGCTTGAAACCATACCAAGTAAAATGACGAATCCGTAGGATGTCTTGATAAGAAAATTAGAAAGAAATAGAACATTAAATCCTTTCAGATGTACTTGGACAAAGTGGATAAACACCAGCGGGATTAAAGGTAGTAAGCCACTCATAGTAATTCTACCGATGAGATCTGATCTGCTTGAGGCATATCCGGCGAAGTAAGTCACTCCCACCAATAAAAAGAACAAAATCAGCAGTTCAGCTGCGCGTTCTCCATTTTTTCTACGGTATAAAAGAAGACTTAACACCATCAAAAAAACAAAGGTTGCTCCAGGTACTACAAGCTGTGTGAACGTATGATATACCGACAATTTATTCTTGATATCATAATGTTCTGCGATCAGGATACCCTCTTTAGAAATACGGAGGAGATCAATGGATTGAACTTGCGTGAGATTTCCGTATCTCACCGGTCCATCCACTTTTTCAATCGGTGTTCCATTAACCGCTACTAAAATATCCCCTTCCCGTAAATTCTGCTTATAGCCCTCACTGGAAACGTCGACCTCTGCGGTATAATATTGTCCTTGTTCATTCTGCTCCAGGCCAACTTCAAGTAAGATATTGGAGTGAATGATTCCCACAAAATGAATGATAAGAAAGGCAAAAACGCATAGTAACCCTGATATGAAAAAATAACGGAGTTTCATTCTCATTTGAATCCCCCGGAAGAACAAAATTATACATATTTGTAATTCAGATCATGTATCCTCTACTATCTTAAATGAATTCAATAGGGAATAATATACTTTTATGCATGATATTCCTTCATTTATAAACGAACGCAAGAGTTATTGCGCTAAACTGATCGGCTGCCGTTTAATCCTGAGGTTTCGATTCAGAATCCAAACTGCTACAGCACCATATAAAATTACCGGGACCCAACCACTCTCTCCAGCTACATACTCTAGCATCGGTGATGAACTCGAAGTAATATTGCGCAACACACTATCTAGAGCATTATTAGTTCCATGTAAAAGCACTGCCGGCCATATACTGCCAGAGGTCAGACGCAGTTCATTAATAATAATTCCCGCAAATACAACGGATAAAGTGAACAGGGTCAACACAAGCCAGCGGTTCCCTGAAGAATGATAGGCACGTGGGCCAAGAATCGCGGGATAATGCCATATTGCCCAGATAAAACCCATTGTGATACTGGAACTAACTCTTCCCATCCATTGAAAGCGCGGAAGCAGCCAGCCCCTCCATCCTATTTCTTCCCCCAATGCAGATAGCGAACCCAGAACAATATAAACGACCAAATATATAGCCGTCTTGATCCATGAATCTGGAGGATTCAAGCTTGATGCCCATCCTGTCCAATAGACAGCATAACCCGCTCCCAGTGAAATTAAGGGAATAACCAAAGCCAATATGTATTCTTTTCCACCTCTAAATCTGAAACCTAACCTTCTCCAGCCCTCAGCACGATAACCATCGCGTACAATCAAGAACATCATGAGAAATACTGTGAGCAACGGGGTAAAACCGTACAGACCTTGTGCTGATTCTGGGAGTAGCAGCATCCCAAGTGCCATTGCCCACACCATAATAATAAATAGAAGAGATTGTTTCTTGTCAGAGAGCAATATTCTCACCTACCTTTTTATAATTAAACGCCTGTTTTTCCTATATAATCCAATTCTACAATAGAAGCCAGGTCATTTCACCGAAAATAACTGCCGTTAAACCCGCAAGTCTTTTGCGGTGGTGCACCTCAACACCTCCTCATCTGGCATAAAACTCAAACTACCTTCTCATACTATGGGGAGAATATGGAGGTGAATGTCATGCCAAAAAATAACGCCAGTCCCAAAGGTGAACCAGGCAAACATCAACCAAGTAAGAAAAACAATGCACAGAATAACAATAATTTTAATGAAGCGGCTCAGATGGTTAACATCGATAAAGCTGCCGATTATGTTCCCAGCTTAAACGGTGTTTCCAAAACCGACGTCTAAACCGCACTGTTAAACAAAAAAACACTCCTCAGAATATTCTGAAGGAGTGTTTCATTTCAAAGATTATATGCGATACGTTAAGCCTACTACACCGTTACTGTAAGCTTTTGAGTCCACAAGATGAAGTGGGACTTGATTCGTGATCTCGTCAAAAAGACGCATTCTAGAGCCAACGACTACGGGACAGATATTAAGCCTAAGCTCATTTAACAATCCATTTTGCAATAGGGATCTGACTAATTTCGGACTACCAGGGACCTGAATGTTCTTTTCAGGCTGTTTGCTTTAGCTTCATTATCTCCTCGAAGAGATTGCCCTTGATCAGGCTTGCAGGTTGCCATTCGAGCATGTCCTCCGTAATCGTACTGGAGACCAGATATTTGTCAGAATGGTTCAGGAATATTCAGGAATCTTGCCATGGGTAAATCGTCACCCTAATCCTGCTAGAATCTTTCTAGATGAATTTTCTGCATCTTGTTCATGATGATCTACAGGCACACTCATCACTCCTTGTACCAGAAATGAGTACTTAACACTCGATCCGCAATATAAGACATTCTTGATTATTTCAAGTTTTCTAACTCGACGGTCACTTTTTCAATCAGATTCACGAAGGAAGCCAGTTCTTGAGAGCCCTTCACCTGATCTCTGGAATACATGGAATTGTGTTCTGATTCTTTTTTCACCTTGGACAGTGTGGAGTTGATATTATTCAGCTTCTCATCAATCGTTCCTATTGAATCTTTAGAGCGGCGAGCTAACTTGCGTACTTCATTCGCGACGACTTCGAAACCTCTTCCGTACTCCCCTGCTCTTGCTGCTTCAATGGCTGCGTTTAAGCCCAAAAGATTCGTATGATCAGCCACTTCCCTAATCATTGTACCCACTTGATGAATAGACTCTACCTCTTTGTCGAGATATAACACAGTTTGATGTGTTTTCTCTTGATAATCAGCATTCTTACTAGCTAATTCCTCGATGGATTCACTGCTATCTTTCAGTTGAACCATTAAGGATACTAATTCTTGAACCGCAGAACTAACACCTGTAAGCAAGTGGTTTTGCTTTTCCAATAAATTTTCTATTTTTGCTTTTTCATCGACTTCGTAGGCTTCAAGAACCAACTGTGAATCCAGATTAAACATCTTGGTTAATGCATGTATGACGGGTTTCCAATCAGTCGGTAATATCCGTTCAAAATAAGCTGTAGCGAGATCTAAATATAATATGTAAGTACCCAAATACCAATTCGTTGTCAGACCAATACGCGAGTGAATTTTACCTATAAGCAGGCGTCTTTCAATAAAGGCTTCATCAATCACACCCGAGGCCATGGATAAAAAATACCACTGCTGTGTTTCCTTCAATCGATCAAGTGTACTGTGCTGTTCAATGATATGGAGTAGCTCAGGCTCCTCTATCATCTGCTTATACAATTCATCTACAAGGGAGCTTACGATTTGCTTGAATTCTTTTTCCTTCCCTTTCAATACATTTAAATCAGCCTCAGTAATCCCAATATAGCTAATTTGCTGTTGTCGCTCTAAACTAAGATTGATCATAGTTTGGTCAACTTCCCTCTCATTTTGTTTATATAATGATCATCGCATCTTCCATGCCATCCCCTATGGCATCTATTTATCTTGATAATAAAGGTATTATTTTTATAAATTTTAACACTTTATTTACTTAAATAGTTTATTAATTTTACAAACTTTGCATTTCGTAGCATTATTCTTAGATCACACAAAAAAGAGGAGCTCCTGTAAAGGAAGCCCCTCTTAACATTATAACCTTACCCCACAGCAACAACTTGTTGCAGTAATTCTATCGTCATCCGGTCAATGAATTTCCTGAATTTCTCTTTGCCTTTAGCGTTGGCCTTATAGTAGTTAATCAATGATAAAATTACTGGAATGATTTGATCTTCACTTAGCCCTGACCTAAGGGATTGTGCAATCGAAGTTTTAAGCCCTTTCGGTTCTCCTCCAACAAAAATCTCATAGGTATTACGCATTTTGACAACGCTAATGTCTTTCAGCAAAGGCTCACTAGTACCGAGTGCACAGCCCGCATAACCAATCTTCAGTGGCATAGGTGTTTCAATCCCTGCTATGGACTGATTAAATTTCTGTGCAACTGCCAGACCTGCTTCCTCAGCCCCTCTGCAGAAATTACAGGCAATCAGGCTTTTCGTGACAAAACCAGCTGAATATACTTCCAAGCCTAGAAGCTCAAGTTGTTCTACGATCTCTTTACGCTGTTCCAGAGGAACCTCCAAATAAAGCTGTTTAAAAGATGTCATTTCAATTTTTGCATTCGTCCCTAGAATAACTCCTATTGTAGCAAGCTGCTCTGGCGTAAACAGGCTTCCCCCCACTTGAATTGGAGGCGCAATTGCAATTTTCGTGACCTCACCCATGATCTCCGTCTCCATTCCTCTAACCATTTAGTTACGGATCTTCACACGTTGCAGACGTAGTGCATTAAGAACAACGGAAACCGAACTGAGAGCCATTGCCGCACCCGCTACCCATGGAGCCAAGAAACCAAGTGCTGCAATTGGGATGCCAAGTGAGTTGTAGCCAAGTGCCCAGAATAGATTTTGTTTAATATTAGTCATCGTTTTACGGCTCATGTAGATGGCATCAGGAATACTGGATAGATCGCCTCGCATTAAAGTAACATCCGCTGCTTCCATAGCCACATCCGTACCGGTACCGATAGCCATCCCAATATCTGCAGTTGCAAGGGCTGGAGCATCATTAATGCCATCGCCAACCATAGCTACTATCTTTCCTTGCGCTTGTAATTTTTTCACTTCCTCCGCTTTTCCTTCTGGAAGCACCTCAGCGCGTACATGATCAATGCCAACTTGAGCTGCGATGGCCTTTGCCGTACGTTCATTATCTCCGGTAATCATGATGACCTGGATGCCCATTCCTTTCAAGCGACTGACAGCAGCCTGAGAGGTTTCTTTGATGGTGTCCGCAACAGCTACCATACCCACGTACCCTTTATTTATAGCCACAAGCATTGCTGTTTTACCGGATTCTTCTAAAGTAGACATGATCTTATAAGCATGACTTGCCTCTACGCCGTATTTGTCCATGAGACGCCGAGTACCAATTAACAGCTCCTTGCCTTCCACGACAGCCTTAATCCCATACCCCGGTATCGCTTCAAAAGAGTCTGTCGCTGGCATTTCAATATTTCTTTCCAAGATGCCTGCGACAATAGCTTCTGCCAGTGGATGTTCTGAATTCTTCTCAGCTGCACCCACCAGTCTAAGAAATTCTGTCTCATTACCTTCGACCAAAATATCGGTAAGCTCGGGTTTCCCCTTTGTTACTGTACCTGTTTTATCTAAGATGATCGTGTCAATTTTATGTGTTTGCTCTAAATGCTCTCCGCCTTTGAACAGGATTCCCAGTTCAGCTGCACGTCCGGAACCAGCCATAATGGAGGTTGGTGTAGCCAGACCCAAGGCACAAGGGCAAGCGATAACTAGAATGGCGATTGCTTTTTCCAGAGCTCCTGCAAAATCACCCGGTGTTACGATGAAGTACCACACCAAGAATGCAATAACGGCAATCCCAACAACAATAGGAACAAAAATACCGGAGATAACATCTGCGACCCGTTGAATAGGAGCTTTCGAACCTTGCGCTTCTTCTACTACTTTAATAATCTGCGCAAGAGCGGTTTCTTTCCCTACTTTTGTGGCCTTAATTCGAAGCATACCGTTTTTATTAATCGTCGCTCCAATGACGGAATCTCCGGCTTTCTTTTCCACAGGAAGGCTTTCCCCTGTCAGCATGGATTCATCTACCGACGAGATCCCTTCCAGCACTTCACCATCTACAGGTACTTTATTCCCTGGACGAACAAGTACTATATCACCAGTAATAACTTCCTCTACAGGGATGCTTAATTCTTCACCGTCACGGACAACTAAAGCTGTCTTGGCTTGCAGTCCCATCAAGGATTTAATAGCTTCAGATGTCCGTCCTTTTGCCAAGGATTCGAACAATTTTCCCATTAGAACCAGGGTAATCAATACTGCACTCGTCTCATAATACATTTCTGGTCCATGATGCGCGCTCCCACCATTTGCAGCCCAAACTATGGTTAGGTACAAGCTGTAAAAAAACGCCGCCGAGGTCCCAAGGGAAACTAGAACGTCCATGTTCGCACTGCCGTTACGTATTGCTTTATAAGCACCGATGTAAAATTGTTTACCAATATAAAATTGAACTGGTGTTGCCAAAATCAATTGGAACCATGGATTCATAAAAAGGTCAGGCAGCCAAATCCACGAAGTAAACGAAAAGTGGCTCACCATAGCCCACAGTAATGGAAAGGATAGAATCGCGGAGATTAGAAGCTTGCGTTTTTGCTTGGTTAAATCTTGTTGTCGCTGTTTGGCTGGATCACATTGCTCTTGTTTGGGAACAGCCTTGTAGCCAAGCTTATCCACCCGCTTCTGCATATCAGATACAGAAACTTCAACGGGATTATATTCGACATGTGCTGTTTCCATCGCAAAGTTCACGTTGGCTATGCTTACACCTGGTAGCTTATTCAGAGTCTTTTCAATTTTCAATGCACAAGCAGCGCATGTCATACCTACAAGCTGTAAATCTACAGCTTCTTTAGCCGTGCTATACCCGAGCTTCTGAATACTTGCTTCCATTTTACTTACGTCCACTATACTCGGATCATAAGTCACTGTAGCCCTTTCCATTGCAAAGTTTACGTTGGCTTCTGTTACACCTTCTAACTTGTTCAAGCCTTTTTCTATGCGGTTTGCACAAGCAGCACAAGTCATCCCTGTGATTTGTAATGAAGTTTGTGATTGTCCCGCCGCCGCAGTAGTCATTATATAAACACCTCTTCCACTTTTGTGATGATTTCTATTGTTTGTATCTTCCTCTTCTTGACATTAGTATACCCCCCTACCCTATATTATGTCAAGCGACAAGCTATACACCAAACACTTAAAAAGGAGTCCTCTCAGTAACAGAATCCTGTTTCTGAGAAAACTCCTTCATGAATCCTCTCTGAAGAGAGTCCTACTGAGTTAAGCGGCCATTTCACGGCAAATTTTCGCACAGGCAAAACATGCTTCTGCACATTGCTGGCAATGATCATGGTCATGTTTTTGGCATTCGTTGCCACAAGCTTCACAAGCCTCAGCACAAGCTAAACATAAGGCCTTGGCATATTTACTATTCATTGAAAGGGCATGCGCAGTGAATCCGCATATATCTGCACATTCACGATCCAGGCGAATGCACTCCTTCATCATTGCTACATGATCTTCCTCCAGGCAAGATGAGTAACAGTGATTACAAGCTACCATACATTTTAAACACTCTTCAATACACGCTTTATAGTTTTGATGTGACATCATAAAAGCTCCTCTCAGGATGTAATTTAGTATAGTCCCCTACTCTATATATACCCAATCGTGAGCTAACTTATCATGCTCAAAGAAATTATCCGGAACTAAACACTAGACAAGTAACTGTTTCTCAATTTCTTGACGATTGAACACAAATCCGAAAAATACCTGATTGTTAATGAAAATGGTAGGAACCAGCCTTTTTCCAGTTCGATTAAATAACGTATCTGCATGGTCAGGATGATCTGCAATATTAAATTCAGAAAATGGAATATGATGCTCACTTAAGAACTTTTTAAAATTTCTGCAATCCTCACAAGTCGGTGTTGTAAATACCTCTACGTTCATATGGGTCGTCCTCCTTCAGTATATTTCCCAACAACACTAGTATACCCCCCTACACTATATATGAATCTAAATAAAAAAAGGATTCCAACGAATCCTTTCTATTATCAATTTATTTAATTAATTTATTGATAGTAATTAATAACTCATCTAACACTTCATTTTCACCATCTTGAATTCGTTCCACGACACAGCTCTTCATATGATGTTCTAACAAAAGTTTCCCTACGCCGTTCAAAGCAGATTGGACTGAAGAGATTTGATGCAGCACATCATCACAATAGGTGTCCTTCTCAATTAATCCCTTTAGCCCTCTCACTTGTCCTTCAATTCTATTGAGTCGGCTAACCAGGTTCTTTTTAGTCTTCTCAGAGTGATGACTTTTCCGTTCACCCGTGCTACATGATTCGTGCTCGTGCGTATGATCTTCCATGCACCAATCACTCCTTTCCATATAGTTTTATTATACTATACCCTCCCTAATCTATTCAAAATATAAAATATAATTAGACTTTCATCATTTCATGGGATATCACCGATGTCTCAATTTGAATAGTAGTATGCTGGATTTTGAAGCTTTCCGCTATTAACTGAATGGCTTGCTGCAAAATACGTTGATCATCTTCCTGATCTTTGATTAAGAGATGACAGCTTAGTGAATCAAGGCCTGAGGTAATTGTCCAAATATGAAGATCGTGAACATTTATAACGCCCTCGATATTTTCTAGAACTGCCTTCACCTCAGCTGGATTGACTGTAATCGGTGTACCTTCCATAAGAACATGAACGGTATGTTTGATGATTCCCCAAGCGCCTCTAAGAATTAATAGAGCAACTAGTACGCTTATAATTGGGTCGGCAATATACCAGCCAAAAATCATCATAACTAAACCCGCAACAATAGCCCCTACCGAGCCCAAAGCATCGCCAAGCACATGTAGATAAGCGCTGCGAAGGTTAATGTTATTCTTTACATCCCCTTTTCTCATAAGAGACCAAGCACTAGCAACATTGGCTAGTAGACCTATACTCGCGATCAGCATCATAGAACCACTTGCAACCGTAGGCGGCTCAAAGAATCGACCATAAGCTTCCACGATGATAAAACCAGCAACTACAAATAAGGTCACCCCGTTCAATAGTGCCGCTAGAATTTCAAACCGATGGAATCCATACGTTTTATTGGGAGATGCAGGTTTAGTTGCAAACCAGACCGCCACTAGGCTTAATGCTAAAGAGCTTGCATCGTTTAGCATATGCCCACTGTCCGATAGCAGCGCTAAGCTGTTAGTGACCAGTCCGCCAAAAAACTCCAAAAACATAATTCCTACCGTAATTATTAATGCAATCATTAGTCCTTTTTTGTTTCCGCTAGGATCAAAATGATGATGACCGTGAGGTCCGTGGGAATGATCGTGTCCTGCATGGGAATGATTGTGATCGCTGTGATCGTGATCGGAGTGTTGCACGTCTACATGTTCAATCTTAGGGTTGTGATTATTCTTGTTCTTATTCATGATTTACCTCCTATTTACCTTCAGCAAGATAGTATTTGTATGCGCGCACAGCGGTATTCAAAAAATCCAGATTATAATAACATATGAACAAGTGCTCATATGTTATTATGATCTGGATTTTTCTTCTTGTCAATAACAAAGCAGAAGAAGGACATCCTCAGCCAGAAGTCTCTGTCTAAGCTAATAATACAAAGAGGATCCTCCGCAGTTCTACCTGCATGGAGGATCCTCTGAAACCATAACCGTGAATTAAATCAAATCTGATTGTTGTAGTAATCTTTGAATGATAGCCGCAACTTCCGCTCTCGTAATAAAGGCTTTTGGCGCGAGTACATTTCCGCTTCTACCTGTGATAATTCCTGCTTGCAGAGTATCTGCAATGCCACTCTTAGCCCATCCCGATGCTTCAATCGCATCCGTGTAAGAGTGCAGCAGCTCACTCGCTTCTATGGAAGGAAGCTTAGCTTTCAATTCGGTAATAATCATAGCTTTAGCAATCATACTCATCGCCTGTTCGCGAGTAATTTTGTCTATTGGACGGAAAGCTCCATCTTCAAAACCATTGATTAGTTTATAGGAGTAAGCTGTCTGTACCGCATCATTATACCAATCTGAGATCTTTACATCTTTAAAGGTTGTAGTGCCGCTCTCTAACTTCAATCCCAATCCACGAACGATAATAGCTGCAAATTCTGCACGTGTAATTTCCTGACTAGGGTTGAACAACTCGTTGCCGATACCATTAATAACCTTACGTGATGCCATTTCATTAACAATATCCTTAGCCCAGTGGGTGGTGACATCATTGAAGCTCTGCGGATCTTGAACTATGAAATACGTACTGTTCGTTAAACTGTGTATTCTCGCATAACCTTTACCATCAATAACAACGATCTGCGTCGGTACATGACGGAACGTGCCTCCCGCTTCAAATACTAGTCCAGTTGTGATCTTCTTCAGGTCTACGCCATCCGCAAGAGGAATCGTTCTTTCTACATAAGTATTAAACTGAGTGACTTCAATAGTTTTCCCAGCGTAAGTAACCTTCACTGTGAAATCTAATGGCTGAGCTACCAGCGTTAGCCCTTCCTTTCCTGACAACATTTCTATCCTTTTCAGTACATCCGCAGTAGGAACAGAAATTGAAATTTGCACTTTCATATCTTTTAGAGCAATGCCTGTGCCAAACTGTTCTGAAATAGCACTGATATCAATCTGTGCTGCTGACAACGTATAAGTTCCTTTTGGAGTACGAATGATTAACTGTGCCTGTTTTTGCTCCATATTCTTGATAATTTGACCATTTAGCTCTCCAATGATCACATCTGAGGTAGCAGTTACAGGAATAGTTATAATTGCATTCTGACCTTCCTTGTCGATACGTTGCTCTATTTTCGCCTGATCCACAACAATCGTTGTAATCGTCTGTCCATTTTGCTCAGACACCGTTGCTGTTCCGGCATTTTCAACCTTACCGTTCACCAATACCTCAACGATATTACTTGATGGTGTTGGTGTTGCAGTTACAGTTGGAGCCGTTGTTGATGTTGGTGTTTGTGGTGTAGGTGTAGGTGTAATCTCAACCTCCGTTGATGACTTCGGTGTCACGGAGTTCGAAACTTCAGAGGCTACACTACTACCAGCGCTATTAATCGCTTTAACTGAAAACGAATAAGTTGTTCCATTCGCTAGACCTGTTACCGTTATTGGACTTGTTGCCCCAACCGTTACGATATTACCCGGAGAAGCAGTAACCTCATAATTCGTAATTGGGGTTCCCCCGTTCGAATCAGGAACTGCAAATGTTACAGTTGCCTCGCCATCTCCGGCTACTGCTATTAAGTCCGTAGGTGCAGATGGTGATGCTCTTGGTTTCGTGCTAACTTCGTTAGAAGCTGCACTCTCCCCTCCCGGATTGGATGCCTTAACTACGAAATAATAGGATTCGCCATTGATTAGCCCTGTCACATCATAGTTATATACCGATTCGCTCACCGTAGCTACTTTCGTCTCGTAGATTCCAGAAGAAATCCCCTGGTAGATAGTGTATCCTATTGCACCCTTCACCGGATCCCATGTTAAGCCGATGAGGCCATTACTTGCCACAGGTGAATGAAGGATTGGCGCACCTGGTGCTGGAACCTGAGGCGTTCTAGTTACTTCATTGGAAGCTGGACTGATACCGTCAGGATTAACAGCCTTAACAATAAAATAATAAGCAGTTCCATTAATTAACCCGACAGCATCATAACTGTTCTCAGAGCCACTTATAGTAGCTACCTCAGCTCCATAAACACCTGAAGCTGTAGACTGATATACAGCGTAACTATCGGTACCATATACGGGACTCCAAGTAATACGAATATGTCCGTTCCCTGCCGTCACAGTCTCAATACTTGGCGCAGCAAGTTCAGGCCAGGTAAGGTCAATAACTGCACTAGTAATCTCTGCATGACCTGTCGCATCAAACGCCAGCTGTGCTCCGGTAATTCCTGCTGCATTCGTAGCTCCCAGATCGGTAAACGTGACGATACCCGCTACTGCGGTCTGCGTCATATTCCCCGTCAGCGTCCAGCTTCCTGCATCCTTCTTCGAAACACTAACAACTGTACTGTTATCGCTCGTATTCACGTTACCGAACTGATCCAGCAGCGTAATGACTGGCTGCTTAGCGAAGCTGCCGCCATTCGTCTGCGGCGCACTTACCCCTGTGGTCAGCTTCATCGTCGCTGTGCTGCCTGCAACTGAAATTATGTTCAGCGCTGTTGCCGCTGGCGATGCTACGCCTGCTTGGCTGAACACCACAGCTTGCGCTCCGGCTTTGTTCAGCTTCAGGTTCACCTGAGCTACACCTTCAACGAAACTTACGTTGATTTTGCTCGGTGATGCCGTCAAAGCGGTCCCCCAAAAACTTCCGTACGTTCCGTCTGGTGCAGCACCATAACCCGCTACCGTCACTTCTTTGGTTCCGGTGAACGTTGTATCTGTATCGCCCAGCGAATTCTTCACTGTCAAAGTGATCGCATTATCCACACCTACAACAGGGGTTAAAGTCGCCGCTGTTGCGGTGAGGCTGTATGCTAGAGTAGGTCCTAGGTTTAAGGTCATTTTGGTAAAATGATCTCCCACGACCTTAAAATTATTACCATCATAAATGATGCCATTAAGATTAGAGGTAAGATCTGATGTTTCCTGAGTCCACGTGGATCCATCTGCCGAAGTGAATAACTCACCTTTTAATCCAACAGCCAGAAAACTCCCATTACCAAAGCTGATATTATTTAATGCATCAGCTGATATTGTAACCTTCGTAAAAGTTACCAAATCTTCTGTGGTTAGAATTACCGCCTGCTGACTAAGTGTATCTTCTCCAACCAGAATATAAGCTCTACCATCATAGGCAATTCCCTTTAAAGAGGTATTTGGAAAACCAATCTCTAAGGGCGTACCCCACTGTACACCATCTGATGATTTTGCTATAACAACATTATCGGGCTCATAGGTACTAGGATTGTAATTCATCCCGAGAGCTACAAATTGATTATTCAAGTAGGTTACTGTATTAAACGCATAATCCCCGTTCTTAAATCGCTCTGTCCATGCGTTTCCATTTACTGAAGAGTAAATTCCACCATAATCAGAAACAGCAACGTATTGATTTGCGCCAAAAGCGACGCCGCTTAAATTGTCCTGCACACCGCTATCTGTCACCGTCCAAGTGTCACCGTTAGTCGAGGTAACCACTTTGGCATTAAGATTGTAGTTTTCTTTATTTGTAACCGCAATAAACTTCCCTGCTCCATACGTGACCGCATTCATTCCCGGCAGCTTTGAGGAAGTGACATCATTCCATACTGCGGAGCTATTAGATTTGTAGATAGAACCATATTCCCCGGATGAGACGGCAATATAATTACCATCACCATCCTTAGCAATACTTTTCAGATTGCCGCTGACATTACTCCACGCCGATAGGTCAGAAGAAACCAGCAATCCGCTGCCCCCTGAGGCAACATATTTGCCATTTCCGTAAACCATATTGTTCACCATCATTGTTGTATGGGTATCCGAAGATGTCCACTGGGTGCTGTCCAACGGAGCCGCAGCAGATTTATAAATTACCCCTTGTCCATATAACAAATAGCTCCCATTTAAAGAAGCCCCCCCATAAAATTGCTTATTATCCCATGAAGCATCAACGGTCCAGTTAGCGCCGTCTGTAGAGGTAAATACTTTTTTAGCAAAAGGAGTCACGATATAACTAAAAAAACGATCCTTTAAATACATTACATTCGTAACAAAAGGCCAATTCGAATTATAGTAGTCGATCACTAGATTGGTTAAGGTAACCGTTGTCCAGTTGATCAGATCTGTTGAGGTGTAATAGACTGCATTGTTAGCAGAGACTACGTATTTGTTCTGTCCGTAAGCAATATCCGTTAACATTTGCATACCGAATATTGTATTGGTAGAAGTAATTCTTGTATCTGTCCAGACAACGCCATCCGAGGATTGCAGAAGAGTTACATCATAAGAAGGTGGATTGGTACCATTTTTATATACTGACTGCCATACAAAGAATTTTCCATTAACCGCTTTCAGTCTTTCCGGAGTGATCGATAACGTAGTTTTGGTCCAGCTTTCACCATCGGCTGACTTATATACTGCCTTTTCACTGCCATCGATAGCTAAGAACAGCCCATTAGCGAACACGATTGAGTTAAGCTTGGGACTTCCCACCTTTTTAGAGATAGACCAATCCACACCATTCGTTGAAGTAGATATTCCTCCTTGGCCCACCGCAACAAAAATACCATTGCCAAATGCAACACTGTTCAAATCTCCAGCTGATGTGGAACTTTGATCAATGATATTGCTATTGCTGGGTGCTGCATCCGTTACTCCAGGCATAAATAGAGAACTTACGATAGAAAATACTAAACTTATTGCTAATAAAAGATTGCCACTCCGCTTAAACACAAGTTTCCCCCTTTGGCATTACACCATAATATAAATCAACAGTTCCACCATATGGAAATTGAATGTCTTTTCTAAGCTTTTTAGCCATTTGGTTTGTTTTTTATATCGGTATAATCCGAGAGAATTATTATGAATTTAACATTAAATTTTGATTAAAAATGAAGAATCTTTTTATCGCGCACATGTGGTTTCCATGACTTTACAAATGAGAAAAAAACCTATTAAATATCAGGTCTTCATCCTGTATTCAATAGGTTTTTTATGAGAATGCACATAGCTTCTTATATTTTATTGTTAAAGAGAAATCGCTGCTTCTAATGCAACTTCCATCATGCTGTTGAAAGAATTTTGTCTTTCTTCAGCCGTGGTTACCGCATGAGTAACTAATGAATCTGAAATAGTAAGAATACATGCCGCTTGTTTACCTAATACTTTCGCATTATGGAACAATGCATAGCTCTCCATTTCTACACATACACAGCCATGTTCATTGTAAAATTCATTGTGGCCGGGCACGTTGTCTTCATGGTAGAATACATCGCTTGAATGAATTCTCGCCGTTAAAATTGGCTTGTTAATACGTTTAGCTGCTTCTTCAATGACTTCGTTCAATTCTTTACTTGGCAGCTGCACGTCTCCTTCTACACCACTTTGCACATAGGCGTATGTAGATTCACTCCAGGCACTATCTGCCAGTACCACATCAAATAAATTCAATTTATCTGTGTAGGCACCTGCACTACCGATACGAATGATGTTTTCCACACCATAATTTTTGTATAGTTCATAAGAATAAATACCGATACTTGGCATTCCCATTCCCGAACCCATTACTGACACTTCTTTACCTTTGTAAGTGCCTGTATATCCAAACATATTCCGTACCGTATTAAATTGGGTTGGATTTTCCAAATAGGTTTCTGCGATATACTTCGCTCTTAACGGATCTCCTGGCATTAATACTGTTTTGGCGATTTCACCATTTTGTGCTGCATTGTGCGGTGTCGACATAATTTATTCCTCCTAAGTTTGTTACTCAACTACTATCTTACTATACCATCCATGAATTTAAATATACGTTTAAAATATTCTTTTGTTATAATTTATTCGCAATTCATTTAGTTTCTGGAACATTATTTTGATTTCCTCCATCTTCTCTATCGAATTATCATTTGGTTCGTAATCCCCTTGATTTTATTTGCTCATTGGCGCATAAAAAAGCCCCCACTTTGTGAAAAGTGAGGGCTTTGGATCTTTGCTTTTATTAACCGTATCGATTAGTTACGGATCAGATAATCAAATGCACCTAAAGCTGCAGTTGCACCAGATCCCATCGAAATGATGATTTGTTTATAAGCACTATTAGTGCAATCGCCAGCAGCAAATACTCCTGGTACGTTTGTGGCACCATGGCTATCTACAACGATTTCGCCAACGCGAGTACGTTCAACCATGTCACCTAACCAATCTGTATTCGGAACCAGACCGATCTGTACAAATACACCTTGCAATTCGATATGGTGAGTTTCTTCTGTTGCGCGATCGATATAAGAAATACCATTTACCTTATCAGTTCCGGTAATTTCTTTCGTTTGCACGTTCTTAAGTACAGTAACATTAGGAAGGCTGTAGAGACGGTCTTGCAGTACAGCATCTGCTTTGAGCTCTGGAGCAAATTCCAGAACCGTGACATGCTTCACTATACCCGCAAGGTCAATAGCTGCCTCAATTCCTGAATTACCGCCGCCGACAACGGCAACATCTTTGCCTGCGAATAAAGGACCATCACAGTGTGGGCAGTAGGCTACACCTTTATTCTTGAATTCAGCTTCACCAGGCACACCCATATTGCGCCAACGAGCACCTGTCGATAGAATGACCGTCTTACTCTTTAGAACAGCACCATTCTCGAGTTCAACTTCAATTAAATCATTCTTATCTAAACGTGTAGCACGTTGTAATTTCATCACATCAATGCCGTACTCTTTCACTTGCTCTTCGAGTTTAGCCACTAGCTGAGGACCTTCAATGTAATTCACACTGATAAAGTTCTCAATACCAAGTGTGTCGTTAACCTGTCCGCCTAAACGTTCAGCAACAATACCTGTGCGAATCCCTTTACGTGCCGCATATATTGCTGCACTTGCGCCTGCTGGACCACCACCAACAACAAGCACGTCGTACGGTGCTTTGTTGTCAAACTCTGATGCATCCACAGTACTACCCATTTTAGCTAGAATTTCTTCAACCGTCATACGACCACTTTCGAAAAATTCACCGTTAAGGTAAACGCTTGGAACAGACATAATTTCTTTGCGCTCTACCTCTTCTTTGAACACTCCGCCGTCAATCATCGTATGGGTAATGCCGGGATTAAAGATACTCATTAGGTTCAGTGCTTGTACAACATCAGGGCAATTATGACAGCTTAGGCTGACATAAGTTTCAAACTTATATTCGCCACTAATGCCTTTGATCTGATCAATAACACTTTGCTCAACCTTAGGCGCTCTTCCGCTAACCTGCAATAGAGCCAATACTAATGAAGTAAACTCATGTCCAAGCGGAGTTCCAGCAAAGGTTACGCCCGTATCTTCACCTACACGATTTACGCTAAAGCTTGGGGTTCTAGGGAGTTCGGTTTTTTCAACCGTAATCCTAGCTGACATTTTGGCAATCTCATCAACCAGCGCTTCCATCTCTTCCGAAGCTTCGTCAGTGCCTGCACTGATTTTCAGTACTACGTCGCCTTCCAAGAGTTCTAGGTATTGCGCAAGTTGAGCTTTTATTTCTTGATCTAATTTCATTAGCTTTCGCTCCTTAAATCTTACCTACAAGATCCAGACTTGGTTTAAGAGTTTCTGCACCTTCAGACCATTTCGCTGGGCATACTTCACCTGGATGATTGCGTACATATTGTGCTGCTTTGATTTTGTTAACAAGTGCACTAGCATCGCGACCAATACCACCAGCATTAATCTCAACGGTTTGGATAATACCGTCTGGATCAATGATGAATGTACCACGATCAGCAAGACCGTCAGCTTCGATCAATACATCAAAGTTGCGGGAAATCACATGAGAAGGATCGCCGATCATGATGTATTTTACCTTGCCAATAGCTGCGGAGCTTTCATGCCATGCTTTATGTGTAAAGTGAGTATCTGTGGAAACGGAATATACTTCAACACCCAATTGTTTCAGGGTTTCATATTGGTTTTGCAAATCTTCAAGTTCAGTTGGGCATACGAATGTAAAGTCAGCTGGGTAAAAGCAAACTACACTCCATTTTCCTTTAAAGTTTTCTTCTGATACATCGATAAATTTCCCATCTTGAAATGCGCTTGCTTTGAAGGGTAGGACTTCTGTTCCGATTAGTGACATATTATTTAAATCTCCTTTAAGTTTTATTTTTTGTGAGCACAATATTCAAATCTGCAAACATCACATATCTGAATACTATTTGTAATTATTATAATTAACCAAATTAAGGCCTGTCAAGTTATTTATAATAATTCTAATATGATAATCGTTGTCAGTCGCTAAATGTTCATAAATTATCATACTTACGAGCTAGTATGGGTTAGTTTTTACGTTTTATGTAGAGCAATTTCTACAATTCAAAGTCATCTGCTATAGAATTAATAATAGTTAAGGATTCCTTTGCTGCCTTTTGGTTAGAAGATCGATTTCCATTATATGTAATTAATGCTTTCCATAAAGCCCATCCTCTTGCTCTGTTCCAAGTCCCTTCATCCATCTGTAATACATCCTTGAATACCTTTCTGCTATCCTTATCAAAAAAGTTCCAAGCCATTGCCGCATCACAAGCAGGATCGCCTACCCCCAAGATTCCAAAATCAATGACGGCGCAAATCCTCCCATTCTCAACCAAAATATTCGCTGGCGCAATATCACCATGAACCCAAACCGGCTGCGAATTCCGCTTAGAATCTAATGCCGTCTCCCAAATTTTTTTCAACTTACCTTCATTAAAAATATCTTTATTCTGTTCCAGTGCGTGTCTAGACTCTTCATCATACACCGCTAAAGATCCACCTCTATAGAAATTATGCGCTCCTGCTAAAGGTCCTCCACTAGCCTCAATAGATTGTAATTCGATTAAAAATGCTCCTAAATCTCTAGCGACTTGATTAAGATCATTAATATTTTGATACGTTAATGTTTCACCCTCTACCCACTTATTGATAGACCAAGGCCATGGATATGTTTCACTAGGCTCCCCTTTAGCTAATGGTGTTGAAATCGGTAGTGTAAGTTCTTTAGCTAAAATGGGCAACCATCGTTGTTCTTTCTCCACTTGTGGAGCGTAAGCTGCCGCACTGGGTAACCTCACGCTCATATGCTCGCCTAAATGAAACGTTCGATTATCATGCCCACTGCATTTTACCGGTCTAATCTCTAAACTGGACCATGCGGGAAATTGTTCATTTATTAATCTCGCAACTAAATCAACGGTAATTGTATTCATAAGACCCTCCCTATCCTAAGTTTTACTAGCCAATTTCGTAAGAGACATCTAATATTATGTTAGTCTTACTAGTATCTACTTGCAATCTCTGCATTTAGATCAGTCACAAAAGGGACAAGCTAAGAAAGAAGCAGTTGAAAGGTTTTTTAACATAATATAATTACGAGGAAGAAGGGTGTTCCTTAATGACAAATAGCAAAACGAATCCTAAGGTAGACGGATTTTTAAGGAAAGTAAAACAGTGGCAGGAAGAATACGAGACGTTGAGAAATATCGTCCTTGATTGTGAATTAACCGAAGATTTTAAGTGGATGCATCCTTGTTATACGTTAGAGAACAAAAACATAGTCTTAATCCATGGATTTAAAGAATATATTGCGCTGCTGTTTCATAAAGGTGTCTTATTAAAGGATACCCATGGGATTCTGATTCAACAAACGGAGAATGTTCAAGCAGCACGCCAGATTCGGTTCGCCAATGTTCAAGAGATCCTAGAAAAAGAAAATATCATAAAAGACTATATCTATGAAGCCATCGAAGTTGAAAAGGCTGGCTTGGAAGTAGAATTTAAAAAGAACACGGAATTCAGCATTCCTGATGAATTTCAAAATAAACTCGATGAAATGCCTGCCTTGAAAACTGCTTTCGAAGCTTTGACGCCTGGACGACAAAGAGCCTATCTTCATCATTTTTCTGAACCCAAGCAGTCCAAAACTCGAGTCTCTAGGGTTGAAAAATGGATGCCGCAAATTCTAGATGGAAAAGGATTAAATGATTAATGTTATAGGAAGAAGCAACCTTAGAACGGTGGGAAATCCGAACTGAGGCTGCTTCTTCTCTTTTTTACTAAGACAGATTTATTCTATTTCAGGTAGGTTCCTGTTACTCCAATTCCACCGCTACCGTTCAATACATAGACTCTCGCATTTCCTTTTCCGGAGCATACCAGTGTGATTGTGCCGTTAGTTACGGTTTTGGTATCGCCAGTCACCGCATCCACGTAAGTTCCATTCGGAATTCCGGTAAATGTCGCATTTCCTGAGATCGTAACTAATGCAAAGCTATCAATACCACTGGTGCTGTCGGTGTATCTTCTTTTAAATGCCAAATCACCGGATACATTTTCTGTGGAATATTGACCTTTTTGCAAGGCTGGAACAGCTCTTCTGATTAAATTAAGCTGTCTGATATGTTTGGCCAACGGATAGTTCAATGAATCGGCAAGTGTGCCGGTTGCGTTTGTATATTTACCGTAGTCCTGAACCGTAACGCTACCCTCGATATGATCTCCGAAGTAAGCGCGCCCTGTTGAGCTGAGCGGAGCATTTGGACCTACATCGATGACTGAACCTTTTTTAAATTCAATTTCTGAACCATAATAGATCGCAGGGATTCCTCGGAAGGTGAACATCAGGGAGAGATTCTCAGCCCAAGTATCTTGTGTTCCTGCAAACCGTTGATTCTCTGGTGCTTGGTCAGGTGCATAGTCATGAGAGTCAACATAAGTTACATTCCAGGTCGCATCGTTATAGAATTGATCCCCACTCCTCATACTGAAGGCTTCCTGTGCTGTCTTGAACGCCCAATGCATTGGAAAATCAATGACATCCATACCGGATTTCATCGAATAATCAGGCGCATGATAATTATTGCCGAGTAAAAATGCATTGTTCGAGGTTGGCTGTCCTGTTGTAGTAGAGTTATCCGCCCACTCTTGTTCCACTGACAGCTTATTGGAAGCGTAGTCATTTTGTCCATCACCCGGATAGGCTTTCGAGCTTTTCCATGTATAGAATGGCGTCGATATTGCCGGGATTCCACTGTTCCACACATCTCTGTACCGAGTAGCTACTTCCCCAAAGACAAAGAAGTTGGAGCCCCCTCTTGTTTTCCAAGCAGGAACAAAGTATTTGTTAAAAATATACCGGCTAACATGCTTCACAGTATCGACCCGGAAAGCATCAACACCCATGTCGATATATTGATTATAGCTGTCAATTAGGTACTGATTCACTACAGGGTTTTCTGTGTTCAAGTCTACGGCATCTCCTGCAATCTGTCCTGTCTGCACGGTATAAGATTCCCAGGAAAGACTTTTTTCGGTATGGTACATGTTATTGTTGGTGTCCGCATTTTTCATGATGGCGAGTCTTGCCTGATATTGTTGATCAGGGGTCATCGTATCGTAGTTGGCTGGCAGTTTATCCGTAATTTTGATCATATTATTCACGGTGTCGGCTGCGGCTGGATCTTTTTTGAACATAGGTAACAGATTCTCTTCCCCAAAATTACCGGTATGATTCACGACAATATCCTGAATGACCTTTATCCCTTTGGCATGAGCCGCATTGATTAATTCCTGATAAGAGGCTCCCGCTGATTCGTACCTTGGATCTACTTTGGAAAAATTAATCGCATGGTAGCCATGATAATCATACCCGCTGGCATTCTGCACCACTGGTGTAATCCAAATCGCACTGAATCCGAGCGCTTTGATGTAGTCGAGCTTTTGGATCAATCCCTTAAAATCCCCTCTCCAAGCTGGGTCTGAATCCGGATTCCCCGCCTTAGCATCATCCCATGAATGCACATTGTTACTCGGATCACCATCATAGAATCGTGAAGTAATTACGAAATAAATGGTGTCTTCGCGGAAATCGCCTTTATTTCCAATCGTGTAGACGAAGCTCTGTTTCGTTTCATTTCCCGCACCGTCGACGACTAGGAATTTCAGTGTTGTCGTCTTATTAATGAGGATGGACGGTCCTGCCAGAGCCGTTAAAGCATTTCCTGAGATGTAGACTTTTGAGTTAGCCGTTGGTTCCGTACCATTATCCGTGTAATATGCGGTGGTGGTTGCCGCTTTGTTATCTTTTATATTAAAAGATACGGTTACTGCAGAGCTTGAATTTCCAACAGGTAAATTCGCTGTAATCGTTGGCGCTTGCAGGTCGAGATTTAGGTCAATAACATAAGCAAAAGTGCCTACGCTGCCTGCTTGACCTAAGGAGTTCACACCAAAAGCCTTGATAGTCATAGTAGAGACTACTTGGATTGGAGTCGTGTATAAGGTAGAAGATGTCGTAGGTGTCGACCCGTCTGTTGTATAGTAGATTTTATCGCTGCTACTGAGACTGGAAAGCTTCACGGTTTGAGCAGAATCATATGTCTTAGGCGTAGGAGAGACTGAAATCACAGGGATCTTCGGAATTTCTGGATTTGCGTCATACCACACATTATCCGAGGAATACCAGCCCTCTTTTACACTGCGGGACAAGTCGGCGGTCTGTTTGCCGTTGCCATCATTAAAGATAAGGCTTGTGCCAGAGGCGTTGGCAATAGTATAACTGTACCAGTCATTCCCATCCGATTTCATCAAAATTCCCGGCCAAGCTCCGCTTGTTGGAACCGTCGTCGGACTCAGATTCCAGTAATGGATTCGGATCGTTGAGCTCCAGCTTGCTGGTTTCTTAAAATGAACCGTTAAGCCAGCCGAAGTTGGCGTTGGTGCAGGTGTTACGGTTGGTTTTGGTGTAGGTGTTGCGGTAGGTGTTACGGTTGGCGTTGGTGTAAGAGATGCGCTAGGTGTTGCTGTAGGAGTCACTGTTGGCGTTGATGTTGGCGTTGATGTAGGTGTTGCGATAGGTGTTGGTGTAGGAGTCACTGTTGGCGTTGATGTTGGTGCTGCGGTAGGTGTTGGTGTAGGAGTCACTGTTGGCGTTGATGTCGGTGCTGCGGTAGATGTTGGTGTTGCTGTGGCTGAAAGAGTTAGATAGTCGATATTGATATTCCCAGTATCATCCGAGTCATATTTGTAGGCGATTGAATTATTGCCTGCCTGTAA
Organism: Paenibacillus sp. FSL K6-2859; assembly: GCF_038008265.1. Taxonomy (NCBI): domain Bacteria; kingdom Bacillati; phylum Bacillota; class Bacilli; order Caryophanales; family Paenibacillaceae; genus Paenibacillus; species Paenibacillus sp. FSL K6-2859. The sequence continues at coordinate 6,130,528 of NZ_JBBOYU010000001.1, forward strand.
AGAGAGCGTTTCAGGTTGGTCACCCCATGCATCCCAGCTTGCCAAATTCGCTAAAGTGGTCTGCTTTACCTTTACACCATTTACATAAATGGAAACGATCTTAGCACTGCCAGACCCATTGGCGTAGTGGAGCGTGGCATTATAGGTACCAGTCGCGGAGGATTGAACACTAAAGGTGGTTGTTGCTCCTATGGTTGTGTATCCATCCACAAAACCGGTGCCAGTATATCCGGTGTGATTCGTATTTATTTTGGCGCCACCTGACAAGGCTGCGTTCTCAGCTTCGTATTTACCAGCAACCGGGACAACAACCGTCCAGTTCTTCCCTCCGTTGCTATCCCAACTATCTGTCGGGGCCGTAATATGATAACAATAAATGAGTGTGGCGCCTTCCTGAACATTGAGGTTGGCCGTAAATGTGGTTCCATTTTTAGTCATAACCGTATCGGCAATATCCGTCCAGTTATTCGTGGTCCAATGCAGTGTTACAGCAGATGCTGTGGAGTTCGTGTAGGAGACTGTATAATCAGTATTGCTGGCTGAAGCCCCGCCGGATAAACCAAATAAACTAAAAATAAGCGAAAAAATAATCAACCAAGAAACAAACCGCCTAGATTGTTGTCTTCCCAAGTAAATAACCTCCTCATTATTTAGGTGCAACCACTTGTGCAAACGTTTGCAAAAATAAGAAAAAAAGAGACTTTCTAACTTATCAAATCCCTCCTTCAAAGAAAGTATGGAGAAACTTCATTGTATGCGTTTACAATTAGACCTTTTGAGAAATCCTCAAGTTCCAAATCACTCCATATCTAATGAATTTTCCCTGTTTATGATTATAGGCTCCAACCTTTTCCAGGTCAATGCATCTTTTAGGCTAAAAACATAAAAATTTTAAAGTCTAGATATAAAAATACAATCGTTTTCATTCATCAGTTGTTCAAACATATCAAAATCTTAGACTCCCGCTATTTATAGAACTAGGCTAATTATATCGTTGCTGATGAGGAAGAAGCTGCTTGGTCAGCTTTTACACAATCAATTGCAACAACTAACGCAATCATGATTGCCTCCATCTCCTCATTTAGTATTTGAACCTTGTAGCTATCGCCCCAAGTAAACCACTCCTTGTTCACTTTACCTATGACTACACCGTACTGCAAGACCTGAAAATCCATGTCCCACCAGTTACCATGTACCTCAATGTCAGCCGCATGAATCGTATAGCGCGCTTTAATGAAAGTAAACTCTTTCTTAATCGTTAACACCTCTCGACCATTGACCTCAACAAAAAACTTCGGTAAAAAACTAAATACCTTCTTCGTAATAAGTCCGACTTCATCTCTTGTGGTATTCATAATGGAGAACGTCTTTGGTATTTGCATAAAACTGCCCTCTACATAATAGACATCCTGCTCCTGCTGATTCTTTACCGTAAATTTACCACTTAGACTAAATACCTTCTGCTTTATATAAAGTTGCTTCATTCCAATGCCTCCTTCGATATAAGCATATTATTAAAGCGCAGTACTTCCGAAATCAGTTCTCGGGATCATGTACTTTAGTCACCCATCCGTGTTTGGGATGGTTCTAAAACTTCCGTTTATGATACGGAAGACCCACGCCTTCTTCACAATACTGTTTAAGACTGTACAAAAAAATAGCCCAGTTATAATTACATAGGCGATAAAATGCGGTTACATTCTCCCAATTCATCTGACGAAAAATGATTGAAGTCTTCCCGTTTTTTTCCTCTAAATTAAAAGAAATTGTCGTACCTATCCATTCTGGATCTGAATCAACACATTGCCACAAAATCTTTTTATCGGTAACAAGCTCATCAACTCGCATCTTTGTTAAGCCTTTGCCTCCGAATCGGAACTCGTTTATACAACCGATCTGATCATAGACTATTAGTTCATTTGTCCATATTTCTGAAAGTCCTTTTGCAGTGGTTAGTGCTTTATATACCGTTGAAGCCGGAACATTCACGGTCTGCAAGTGCTCGATATTTGCCATATAGTGCATTCCCCTTTTTCATAAGGATTTAATTTATGTAATTATTTGTATGCGAATATTATACCATGGTACGGTTGATTTGATTGCTTAGTCCATAACCTTTGTTAATTTTTTACCATTTGAAAACAAAACATCGATTGTGATTTTTTTCATGTGGTATATCAGGATTCCAATCCACAGCAAAGGATTCATCACCGAGTTGTTTCATGTTATCTGCTCCTTATAGTTTCCCGCCGATTTCTTATAACGTCTTATTCACGAAATTACTGAATTATACTGCCTTTTACTTCAATAAAACGGCAGCTGATCCTCTGATCGGCTGCCTTCTTGTTGCGATTGAACTATCGTGTCCCGTTAGCGTAATGGAAGATTGTTATTTTCGCTACGGATAACACGGAAATCACTCGCTTTATATCCGTCTGTATTAGCTTTGAAAGTGATTTGAACTATATCCGAGTTAGAATCTTGTGTCATAACTTCCCCTTCAAGTACGCTCATAATTTTAAGACGAATTTCAAAAATAAGGATCTCATCCAAGCACTCCCGTTGAATGTCGACGTTATATTTAGTTGATGACTCCTCATCGTAAGCTTCAGCACAATCCATTACTGTAAAGTTGGTGACCCCTATTATCAAAATCAAAATTAGACCTCTCCACCACATGAGAAATAACCCCCGTCTATTTTTGGTTATTTTCCCCCAATCGATTATTAAACTATCCTACCCGTTGGCATAACATTAACATAGCATACTGATACATAGGTTCTATCCATCAAATGAATATAGAAGAATCAATTAGTGAAGGACGATTCTATAAAAAAATGGAGTTACATATTAGTTATCTAATACGTAACTCCACTTATTATCATTAGCTTCTATTAGTAGAATCTCAAGCAATGGTCTCCATTAAAAATTCGATCACCGGGTAAGAGATCATATGCCGATCACGGTAAATCGAAGTAATTGCCTCTGGCTGTGTGCTAAGGACACCCTTTTGTAGAATGGCTGCTTGAAAACCTCTTTCTTGTGCACCGTTAATAGTAAAGGTTACGCAATGTTCTGCGGCGAAGCCCGCAACGATGATGAATTCAACACCATGTTCACGTAGCAGTTGTTCCAAATCCGTTTTCCAAAAAGCATTAGAGAATTCTTTCGCCATCTGGATATCCGTGGGTGCAACTGTAATTTCCGGTATACTATTTCTAGCTTCTGGATCCGTATCTGTATTCGCCCCTTCCATGTCTTGTATATGGATAACGATTTGGTCCTTCGCACGAAGTAACCCAGACACATGATTAATATATTCACAAGCCTCACTTACATTTAATCTCTCCATATGATCGTGTAAGAAAAGGTTTTGCATATCAATAATTAGGAATCCGATTTTTATTTTGAACTACCCCTCTCAGAACAAATCTAGTTTCTATATTAATCTGGATGTAGATTCAGCTCAAGGGAATAAATGAATTAGACGATTTTGTACAATAGCATCATATGTTACGCCACGCCTCTTCATTTAGTTCGTTATTAATGCCGACCCCAGCTAAGGAGCCCATAGAAGCGGCAATAATGGCTTGATGAAGATGTGTTGTTGCATCACCGGCACTATAAACGCCTGGAACGTTCGTTTTACCGAGATTATCGATGATTACTGTTCCTGTTTCTGTGAATTCACAACCAAGGGCTTGTGGCAAATCCGACCCGATCATAAGCTTCGGTCTAAAAAATATCCCCGTACATACTATGCTAATACCATCCTTCAACACAACTTGCTGCACCATGCCATTGTCAGATTCGATCGACTGAATCGGTGAGTCATAGACAGGAATGTTATGTTGATTTAGCTCTTCGCGTTGTGCATCCGTCAAGTCATCAGATCCATTAGTACATATGGTTATCTTTTTCGTCCAACCAGATAATACTCGGGCCATATGCGTTGCATCGGCTCCCTTAACAATTACGACAAGAGGCTGATCTCTTAGTTCCCATCCATCACAATAGGGGCAGATAAAGGCGCTTTTACCATATACGTCTGTGAGTCCCTTAATATCCAACGGGAGGTCTTTCATCCCTATGGCGAAGAGCACCTTTTTACTTTGAAAGGTCTGACCCTGAACCGTCTTAATTTGAAAATCACCATCGGTTCCCGTAATCGATATGGCGGTATCTTCCGCAAAAGTAACGGAGTGATAGGCACTAATCTGCTCCTTCGCAATTCTCCTGAATTCGCTTGGACTTATAGAATCTCTAGTAAGAAAGCCATGCGTTTCTCGAGTCACCCTATTACGTGCGCGTCCTTCATCAATCACAACCACACTTTTTCTTGCCCTGCCTAGCACCAGAGCAGCATTTAGACCTGCCGGTCCTCCACCGATAATTACACAATCATGAGTCATCCTAATTCTCCCTTTCGCTTTCAATTTATATTAAAGATATTAGAGACTTATGTTATCCATTATGGATTTAAAAAAAGAACACTCCATAATCAGGAATATTACACTCGACTCTTTAATTAAAGACTTTATGAATCTATAATAACTTCAATAAATCTAAAAGGCAAGGATTTTTCTATTTAATCATTGCCCTCTTGGAATCCCAGCTAGATTACCGCAAAAGTGTAGTAGCCCATAAAAACAGCTTGTTGTCAGGATTAACAAATCCCTTTTTGTTTTTATCTAATGTCGATATTTGTTTCATTTCCTCATCAGATAAACTAAAATCAAAAATTTCCAGATTCGCCTTTAATCTTGCAGGATTAACCGATTTGGGAATAACTCCAACACTGCGCTCAATGTTCCACCTTAACATAACTTGAGCCGTTGTTTTACCGTGTCTTTCAGCAATGCTTGTTAATATAGGGTTATCGAATAAATCTTTATTTCCATGTCCAAAAGGACTCCACGCTACATGTTGGATATTCTTATTCACCATATAATTATGCAAATCGGGCTGCTGTAAAAACGGATTCGTATGAATTTGATTTACAGCAGGGACTATTGAGCCATGCTTCAATACATCACTCAGGTGCATTTGTTCAAAGTTAGACACACCAATGGCTCTAATTTTACCCTCTTTGTACAATTCCTCTAATATCAACCAGCTCTCAACATATTTTGGGGATGGCCAATGGATCAAATAAAGATCTATATAATCTGTCCCCAGTTTTTTCAAACTCATTTCAAAAGCCTGTTTCGTTCTTTTACCATGATCTGAATTCCACAGCTTTGTTGTAATAAATATATCCTTTCGATTTACACCTGATTTTTTAATTGTACTTGCAACAAGTTCCTCATTATGATAAAAAGCGGCGGTATCAATATGCCTATATCCATTTCTCAATGCCCAAATGATTGCATCTTCGTGTTCATTTTTCATTTGGTATACACCCAATCCGACTTTCGGTAACAAAACTCCATTATTTAACAAGTAATTTTCCAAAGAATAATCCTCCCATACACTATTATTTTATATCAGCAGAGTCAGTCGATTCTGATAGCATTCCAGCAGCTTCGTTCTATTCCTTGAATAAGCTCTGGTGTCTCAATTATTTTTCCATGTTGAATTTCTTTGAAGAAGCTAACAAATGCGCCATAAACAATACAGATTAATGCATTTGAAGGAAGCGAGCTGAACACCTCTCTCTCTTTGCCACTTTCTATGATTGCGACTAAAAAATTCATAAATCCATCAAACACGCTCCGGCTCTTCTCATTTAAATAATATGACTCTGCATGTGAATCTATAAATAGCAGCGCGTATATATTGCTTTTTGCAAATCCGACCATTTGATAAAACACATGGCGAAATTGCTCACGAATTTCATTTGAGTTTGGAAAATCAGTTTTAATGGTCTCTGAAAACTCCATCACTACTTTTTGAAACAATGAATTAACTAGTGACTCTTTACTTTCAAAATATCGATAAATTGTTCCCGCTCCTACTTTTGCCGCTTCCGCAATCATTGGAACAGTCGTTCCATCATAACCTCTTTCTGCAAATAATTTTAAAGCCGCTTTATAAATTTCCTCTTCCTTGTTTGTAGACAATAAGAACACCTCTCCTTCTTGCGGAATGAATATTCATTCCTCTTCACAATAAAACTCCTTTATAAAAAAAGCAATCAAAATATTAGAATTTTTTTCCTATAATTTAAAGATGAAAAGACAAATAAGGATGTCTCTGAAGTATTTGCTTCAAGACATCCTTAAGTACAATTTCATAATAAGCCCTATCAATAAGGGATGCTGTACTTTCAATTAGAGCACTACCGGCCGGATTCTGCCGTCTTCCTCATAATGGAGCTCCGTAAATTTCATACTGCGTTTATGGTCCACACCGCCAGACAGCGATGCGTCATGATAGAAAAAATACCATTTCTCGTTAAATTCCACAATAGAATGATGGGTCGTCCAGCCAATGACTGGATTCAGGATCGTTCCTTGGAAGACAAAGGGTCCGCAAGGCTTGTCACTCACCGCATAGACGATCTTATGGGTTGTGCCAGTAGAGTATGAGAGATAGTATTTCCCTTTATACTTGTGCATCCATGGACCCTCGAAGTATCTCCTGTCTTCATCACCCGCAAGGATTAATTTCCCTTCTTCATCAATAATGGTGATCTCCTGAGGATCAGATTTGAATGTCAGCATGTCTTCACTCAGCTCACCCACCCAAGGACCGTAAGCCGGTTCCTCTGGGCCCTTTTCTACCGCATCTTGTTGAAAAATACCGTCTTGCCACTTTTCTAATTGTCCGCCCCATAAGCCTCCAAAATACATGTAGGCTCTTTCGTCCTCGTCCACGAATACGGCTGGATCAATGCTGAAGCTCCCTTTGATATAGCTTTCTTGAGCCTGGAAAGGACCAGACGGAGAAGTTGACGTAGCCACTCCGATACGGAAAATCCCCTCCTTGTCACGGGCCGGGAAAAACAAATAATACGTCCCCTGCCGGTACGCGGCATCGGGCGCCCACATTTGCTTCGAAGCCCAAAGCACATCCCGAAGATGAAGTGCCTCTCCGTGATCTACACAGGGAGATGTAGGATCTTCCAAGGAAAACACATGATAATCTTCCATTGCATACTGGTCACCATTATCATTCGTAGGTCCATCATGGTCGATATCATGGGATGGGTAAATATACAGCTTGCCCTCAAATACATGAGCGGAGGGATCGGCTGTATAGAGATGGGTAACTAACGGTTCATTTTTTGTGGCCATAATAGGACTCTCCTCCTGATTGAGATTACTTATTTGAAGCCAGAAGCCAATGTTATTCTTTGACGCCACCAAGCGCTACGCCGGCGATAATATATCTGGATAACAAGAAGTAAACCACAAAGAGCGGTAAAGCCGTCAAAGCCAGACCCATATAGATCGAGCCGAACTCCGTTTTGTAGATATCACCTCGGAGCAAGCTGACCATGATTGGCATAGTATATTTCTCCTTCTGTGTCAGCAATATCAGCGGCATGAACAGGTTGTTCCAGTTAGCCACAAAGGCAAAAATGGCCTGTGTTGCAACTGCCGGCATCATCAGCGGTAAGATAATCCGGTTGAAAGTGAAGAATTCACCTGACCCATCTACGCGCGCAGCTTCCACGATCTCTATCGACAGAGTTGCGAGCAAGTATTGGCGCATGAAGAACACCACCGCCGGCGCAGCAATTGCTGGTAGAATCAGCGGGAGAAAATTATTGGTCCAATGTAATTTATACATGAACTGATAGAATCCGATGGCGCTTGCCTGGGAAGGAATCATCATCACGCACATGATGAAGGTAAAGAATGGCCCCCGTAGCTTCCAGCTGTAAGTCACCAGCCCATAGGCCGCCAAAGACGAGAAATAGACCGTGCAGAGGGTTGCAGAACTGGCGATAATGAATGAATTCATGAAACCTTGAAGCGGATCAAAGCTCTTGTCGAGCAGTACTCGCAGATTGCTCATCATGTGGCTCGAAGGAAGCAGTGAAAGACCGCCTTGGATTTCCGGTGTAGAGCGCGTGGCATTTACAAACATGATCCAAAACGGCAGGATACTGAGCACCGCCAAAGAGATGCAAACCACATAGATAATCGTCTTGTTGATCTTTCGGTTAACGGTCCCGCTTTTCTGATTATTTGCCATGTGTTACGCCTCCCTCACGGGCTGCTGCAGCAGCTTTTCTGTACTTTTGTTTTTGTATTTTTTTAAGTCTTGATGCATCGCGGTCACGCATCACGTAGAACAGAATTCCAGCCAATATTGCTGAAATCAAGAACATGATCATGCTCGCTGCTGCAGCACGATTGTACATATAGCTGCCCTTGAATGCTTGCCCGTAGATAAACATAGACGTGGTAAGCGTAGAATCGTCCGGACCGCCTGCAAGAAATAATTGCGGAATATCGAACATGGTCAAACCGCCCACCATCGATGTAATCAGTGTGAACAGCAATATCGTACGCAGACTCGGCAGTGTGATTCGGAAGAAGGTTTGAAAACCATTCGCCCCGTCAATCGCTGCGGACTCGAAGAGGGCAGGATTTATACCCATAACGCCAGCGATCAGGACGATCATGGTGTTGCCGTACCACATCCAAAACTGGATGAACGCGACAATGCCCCGTGCTGTCGTCTTATCCTGCAGGAAGAACACCGGAGCGTCTGTCCATCCCAACGTTTGAAACAAACTGTTTACAGGACCCATCGGGTAGGCGAATAAAGTGCTGAACAACACGGCAATCGTACTAGCAGTAATGATATTAGGCATATAGAGCAGAACCTTGAACAAGCCTTGTCCCTTTATGTTTAGACGCTTATTCGTGAACCATGCAGTTAGCAAGAGCGCGAGAAGCATCTGGGGAACGAAGTTAGTAATCCAGAGTAAGCCGGTGTTGAATAAAGACTTCCGGAACGAGGGATTATCAAAGAGAAGATCTTTGAAGTTCTGAAAAGGATTATCAAGGATATGGATCGGTTTGGGTATGATTCCTTTCATATCGGTGAATCCAATGACTGCGGTATATAAAATGGGATACAGTGAAAAAATCAGAAATGCAAGAACAAATGGAAAGGTAAAAATATAACCGTATTTCGCATAGTTCACATTTTTGCGGCGCATGCTCTCACCTCTTTAGTTGATATGAAGGGGCGGGATTACTCCCCCGCCCCTCCGAATCCTTCTTATTCGCTTTCAATGCCAAGTTGGTCTTTGACTTGTTGCTTAAAGGTTTCGATCGCTTTGGCACGGTCCTTATTGCCTGCGGTGTATTCGCGTACTTGATCACGCCAGAGCTTGTTAATTGTTTCGTCGTACTGGGTCAAGTTCTTACCTGAAGCGTTAGCATTGGCCGGTACAAACACGTCGAACATGTTCTGGCCGCCGAGCAGCGGAACTTCGCCATTTGATTTGGACATGACAACGGAGGATGCAACGCTATCCTTCGTTCCTTGCTCGCCTTCCTTCATAGTACCGTTAGCCCAGTAATATTGAAGTCCCGTTTCAGAGGTATCGAGTGTAACCCACTTCACAAAGTCCGCAACAGCCTGTTTCTTAGCATCGTCCTTGGTCACGTCTTTGTTGGCAAGCAGCCAAGTACCGCCCCAGAAGAAACCTGTTGTTGGTTCAGATACAGCCCAGTCGCCATTCGTGTCTTTTACTTGACCGTTCATCACATAGTTGATGAGCCAAGCAGGACCGAAGAATCCGAAGATCGGTTGAGCGCCGGCACCGGACATATCCGCATACCATGCTTCCGTCCAGTCTGTCGTATCATTGTGATAACCATTGTCTTTCAGCTTTTTAGAAAGATCCAGGAACTCTTCACGCTTTGGATCGATATGAAGCTTGCCATCAACAATCCAGCCCTTGTCAGAACTGTTCTCGATCGGGTGCCAGATATCGCCGTCGCCAGAAACGATGCCGTATCCTTTAGCTTTCAGCTTCGCGGCTGCATCGTAGAATTTATCCCAGCCTGGTCCAATTTCATTTTTGATGGTGGCTGGATCGTCTGTTCCAAAAACATCCTTCGCAATAGAGCGGCGATAGATAAAGGCACCGCCAGTTGCTTGATAGCCGAGGGCTTTTAATTTTCCATCTAAACTGCCGATATCAACCGAGTATTGCGCGATGCCAGCGTCCTTAACCATTTGGTCATCAAGACCCATATCAGAATAGTTGGCTGCATAGCTGGATGCATCGCCTTGGGTATACTTAAGCACGAATGCTGATTCTGCTGCATAAATGTCAGGGGCATCTTTACCTCCCGCTGACAGAGCCTGATCAAGAGCAGGCTGATAAGCGCCGTCAGTGGTAGCGATAACTGTAGTTTTGAACTCTACATTCGCATCAGGATGGGTTTCCATATACTTCTTGGTCATGTTAGGAATCTCGTCCGTAAAGCTCCAGAGATTGATAGTGACTTTCTCACCTGTTCCTTTTGATGGAGCTTCGGTAGCATTTGCTGCTGGTGCAGTCGTTTGACTTGGGCTAGATGAGTTAGAATTTGAGTTCCCACCACATGCTGCGAGAGCAGATGACATCACAAGCAATGTAGAGATCCCCACTAAACTACGTTTCATACTTTTCATATCTTTGCCTCCCCTTTTGTATTATTACTTCGGTTCTTTGTAACCGCATACATAATTATAGATCCTGCAATCCTTAAGCATAAGGACACCCTCTTTAGGAAAACTTCCACTATTTTTAGATTCAGTTCTATAGAGCGCAAAAAAAAGAGACATCAAAGGATCTATCCCTTGACGTCTCCATGATCTGTTGATATTTCTGAACATTACTTATCCGCTTTTAGCGCATCATCCTGTTTCTTGATAAATTCTTCTGGCGTGACGGCTTCACCGAACAATGCCTGAATCTGATTCATGTGTATAGCAGATGCGACTGGCTTCATTTGTGTATCCAGATAAAGAGTTACTTTATTAGCCTTATTTAATTCGTTTAATAGATCAATGAACATTTGCGGTAGCTTGATGGCTGCAGTATCTACTTTGGTAGCCGGGATTACACCTGCATTGACAACAGAATGCTCTCCCCACTTTTGAACGAAAAAGCTCACGAATTCTTTGGCCTCCAGAGCATGCTTCGAATTTTTGGAAACGAACAATCCAGTGCCCGGACCACCGACCCAATCATCCACATTGCCTTTGCCGCCTTCAACTGTCGGGAACTTGAAATAACCGATGTTGACTTTAAATTCTTGGGCTATATTCGTAGTGGTCGTGAAATCTGGCAGCTCCCAAGTCCCTGTAACGAACATGGCTGACTTTCCGTTCATGAACTGTACCTTGGCTTCATCATTGGATAATCCGTTGTAGCCTTTGATGAATGTGTTCAGGTTTACCAGCTCTTGCACTTGTCTTGCAGCCTCTAGCAAGGAAGGATCTGTGAAGTCCTGATCCGCAACAGCTTTATCCATCAGGTTAGGTCCCCCAATACGATCAGCTAGATACATGTACCAGAAGGAAGCCGGCCAACCGTCTTTACCGCCAAGAGTAACAGGTGTTATGCCATTGTTATTCAGTGTTCGAATGATCGCTTTGAGATCATCCAAGGTTTGGGGAGGCTGCAGATTGAATTCTGAAAATATTTCCTTATTATAATAGACCGGGACTATGTTTAGTTCGACAGGAAGGGCATACGTCTTCCCATCAAAGGAGTACCCCTCCGTCGTACCAGCTACGAATTTTCCTTTCAACTCATTCTGTAAAAGATCGTCCACGGCTGCAAACTTATCTCCCCTAACATAAGGATCCATAAAGCCTGCTGCCCAGGTGAATCCGATATCCGGTAGATCGTTGGAAGCGGCAAGTACCTTCAGTTTGCTTTTATACTGCTCATTTTCAAGCACTTCCGTCTTGATGGTGATATTCGGATTAGCTTCTTCAAATTCTCTGATGATTTCTTTTACCATTTTATTTTGCGCGGAGTTATTGCTATCCGGCCATAGATGCATCATTTTCAAAGTGATTTTCTCGCCGTCGCTCTTGCTGCTATTCCCCTTAGCCCCATTGCAACCTGTTGTTATCAACAACAATGTTAAGAAAAGGGTAATGGATAATCCGATCCTCTTCGTAGATATCCCCCCTTGCCGAGCCGCTATTGGATATTCGCTTCTATACCATTCCTCATGGAAGATCGATACTGCCCTGGACTCATTCTTTCGTATTCCTTGAACAGCTTGTTGAAATATTTAACCGTCTGGTAACCTGTAAGGCTGGCAATTTCCGCTATAGGCAGATTGGTTTTCAGCAGTAATTCCTTCGCTTTCTGCAATTTTCTGCGGGCGACGTATTCGCTGAAATTCATCTGGCATTGTTCCTTGAAAAGAGAACTAAAATAGCTCCCGTTCAGATGAACAAGTCCGGCTACTTCCTGCAGGCTGATCGCCTCTTCTATATGCATTTCCACATAGTCAATCGCCTGACGGACCGGATCGCTTAATGCAGCATCTTCATCTCTTATGGCCATTAATTGTGGATCGGCCATCTTTCGCATGAAGCCGATATGTTCCTGCTCTTCCCCTGCCTTCAGGGCATTCTCCACAGATGTGATTAGCTTTTCCCGGCTGGCTGGCTTGAGTAAATATTCAACTACAGACAACTGAATCGCTTGCTGAGCATACTCGAACTCGGCATGACCGGAGATGAGAATAACAGATGGCTGACGCTGTATTTTTTTATCCCTTATTTGGCTAACTAAAGAAAGACCACTGATTCCAGGCATGCGGATATCCGATATCATGAGTTCGACCGGTATTTCCTCCAGAATTTCCATCGCCGAGATCCCATTGCTTGCCGTAAGGATTTCATAATGACCGGCTGCCCACACCTCTAGTATTTTCTTCATTCCTTCTCTAGATCTCGGTTCATCGTCGACAATAAGAATTGTTCGGCTTCTCATGGCATTTTGTCTCCTCGAACAGGAATTTTGATGTTTATACGGGTGCCTTGCCCCTTTTGACTATCGATGGTCATAGCCGCACCCTGCTCATTCTCTCTCGAAAAAAATAGTTGAAGCCTTCTATGCACATTAGCGATTCCGACGCCGGAATCTTTTGAAGAAGATACCTTTCCGCTATCCAGCCCTTCCACAAGAGAGCGCAGCATCTCCTCGTCCATTCCCATCCCGTCATCTTCCACCGTAATGGTGACCCATTCTTCATCTCCAGCAACCGTTAGCTTTATCCATCCCGGTTCAATCTTGCTCTCGACCCCATGCAATACGGCATTCTCTACAAGGGGCTGCAGCAATAGTCGGGGTAACTCCACATTCGAAAATTCAGAAGGAGCCTCAATTTCCCACTCCAAGCGATCTTCAAATCGCATCTTCATAATAAGCAAATATCGCTTTACATGCTCCAGCTCATCCTGTAACTTCACCCATCCCCCTTTACTTGAGCCGGTGATCGTATAGCGGAATAAATCAGACATGGCGACAACATACTCCGCCAGTTGATCTTCATCCCTATCCAGTAGCGACCAGTACAGAACATCTAGGGTATTAAACAAAAAATGCGGATTAATTTGCGCTTGAAGTGCCTTCAACTCCGTATGACTCCGGGATAACTCCTTCTCATAAACCAACTGGATCAGCTCGTTGATATTATCAACCATTTTGTTATAGGAATAATTTAGTTCCTGAATTTCCATAGTGGACGATACGTTTTCGATAGGCTTCAGAATGCCTAGACGGGTACTTCTCATAGCTTTGATCAACCTGAACACAGGTCTGGTAATAAGTATAGATAGGAAAAACGAAAGCAAGGTGAACAGTAAGGTACCCATCAAAGCCGATACAACAATGGTCGTCCGCAAGACCGATATCCCCTTGGTGATGACGTTAACCGGGGTTAAGATGAGCAGCGTCCATCCTGTCACGGAAGACCGCTGTTTGACAACGATAAAGGACTGCTTGCCGATGGAAGCAATTTGTTCGTCGGATTCTTCTACCAGCTTTGCTGCTGTCTTTTGTGAAATCGTGTCATCGTTGGACGTGATGAACTGGCCATCTGGAGCGAGGAGCAACACCGTTTCCCCGTCCCCCTCCCCGGATAGGGAGTCTTTAAGCGCAAACTTGTCACGGTCTGAACGAATGAGTAAATACCCTCCAGTTGTGAAATGCCGATCAATAAGACTGATCTGTCGAATCGCTACAAGCGATGTAGAATCGAGCGGATCAATACCGAACCAAACGAGACTGCCATCCTTTCTCGTCGCCATTTCAATCCAATCCTCGGGTACCTTATCTCTAAGGGTGCTGCCGTCAAGAGGATACAGCCTCACTCCGTCTTTATTATAAAGCTCAACAGATTTGATGCCGTCCGTGTAGATTTGGACCAGATTGATAATAGATGGCAGGGCTTGCCGTTCCGTAAAGGTAGCGGGATGACCCTCTATATCGCGTAAAAGGAGTTGCTGGATATAATCGTTAGTAGATACCAGTGTCGTCAAAGAATTGATCTGTTCGAGAACGCTTTCTAAACGTCCGTTAGCTTGAATCGCAGTCTGCTGAATATGCTTCTCCGCATTGTTCTTGAGTAGCGTCGAGACTGAATGGAACGTAATCCCTCCAACGAACGTCAGAATGATGAGCATGACGGCGAGGAAACCGAGCAACATTTGATTTCGCAGCGTATTTAACTTTAACATCGACAGTATCCGCCGCATGCAATTTCTTCCCCTCTTTGTCATGTGAGCATGAGATGATCGCCCCTAACCGCTAAAAGTAAGGGCTTTCAACCTTTTCAGTCATTATATTAGCATGTTTGCTAATGATCCGCTAAGAAAGAATTATGGATTCGACAAAAAGAACTGATATTTTCGCACCCAATAACGACTAGCAAGCATATTAATCCCATTTCCAGTAACCCTTTATATAAGAATGTCTTACTCCTAATTAAAAAAATCCCGATGATGTATTCATCATCGAGGCTAACTACTTTTTTTATATTTTATTTTCGCCAAAAAGTTGAACAATCTGCCTTGTCCATAATGTTGAACTCGATCATTTTCTCAAGTAATGAGAAATCAACCGGGCTATCCCACCGGATCCGTAACAACTGCTTGGTGTGATCATAGCCTGCCTGTACAATTTCATCAGAGAAATGATTAATCCCTGCGATTTCAGGCGCAACAGCCATATGTTGTTTGGATACGCTAAAGCCAATAATATAGGTGTCGTGATCGGTGAACATAGGCTGATTCCACGCGATTTTTGGTTTTAAATCTGTGAATTTCTTAGTTACCCAAGCCAACACCTCTTCCATTCGCTCCCGATGCTGCGGGTTATCAATTTGCGCTAAATAGTCTGCAAAAACCTCCATGTCGATCACTCCTAACCTCAGAATCGCCTTTTGTTCAGGCGCAGCTACAAAAAAACACCCCGTTAGATAATCATATCTAACGGGGTGTTAGGGTGCAACTTTTTATAATGTTACGATTTTTGGGGAAAGGATATAACCTACTCCACAGTAACGCTCTTCGCCAAGTTACGTGGTTTATCCACGTCATGACCCAGCGCAAGAGAAGCATAATAAGACAATAATTGCAGAGGTACTACAGACAACGCTGCTGTCAGCATAGGCAATGTCTTAGGAATAACAAACACTTGATCGACTGATCTAAGCAGGTCAGTCAAATGCTCTTGGTGAGTGATTGCAAGCACGTCTGCGCCGCGAGCTTTCACTTCTTTGATGTTGCTGACAGTCTTCTCAAGCACAGCTTCCTGAGTTGCCAAGGCAATAACCGGAACGCCTTCCTCAATCAGAGCCAACGTACCATGTTTCAATTCACCTGCAGCATAAGCTTCGGAGTGAATATAAGAGATTTCTTTCAGCTTCAATGAACCTTCTTGAGCAACTGCGTAGTCTACGCCACGGCCGATGAAGAACAGGTTCTTGTGCTCAGAAATTTGTTCTGCATAACCCTTGATCGCTTCTTTTTGAGCAAGAATCTCTTCCACTTGCTCTGGTAGAGCTTGCATAGCTGCTAGAATTTTAGCCACTTGTGCCTCAGTTTGTGTACCACGTACCTCAGCCAAGTATAGAGCAAACAATCCGAAGGCAATCAATTGTGAAGTGTAAGCTTTGGTCGACGCTACAGCAATTTCTGGACCTGCCAAGGTCACCAAAACATCATTCGCTTCACGAGCGATAGAGCTGCCCACTACGTTAGTGATCGCCAATACATGTGCACCGTTAGCTTGAGCTTCACGTAGAGCTGCCAAAGTATCTGCAGTCTCACCGGATTGGCTGACAACGATAACCAAAGTTTCTGGCGTCACGATTGGTGAACGGTAACGATATTCCGAAGCGATATCATTCTCTACTGGAATACGAACCAAAGATTCAATCAAAGAGCGTCCTACCACGCCAGCGTTGTAAGCTGTTCCGCAAGCAACAACTTGGATGTTACGAATATTCTTGATTTGTTCTTCAGTCATGTTTAGTTCAGGCAAGACAACCTTGTTTCCTTCGGCATTAATACGCCCCCGCATAGTGTCGCGATAAGCCTTAGGCTGCTCGTGGATTTCTTTCAACATGAAATGCTCGTAGCCGCCTTTTTCTGCGGTAACTTCATCCCAATCGACAGTAATCATTTCCCGAGAAATAAAATTGCCTTCAATTGTCATCAGTTCGACAGCATCTCTTGTCAAGACTGCCATTTCGCCGTCGTTCAAAATATATACGTTACGGGTATATTCAAGCAGTGCAGGAATATCTGACCCGATAAAGTTTTCTCCTTCGCCAAGACCGATGATGAGCGGGCTTGCTTGACGCACAGCGACCAATTTATCTGGTTCATATTCAGTCAGGACGCCTAATGCAAATGCACCGCGCATAAAGGTAATCGCTTTTTGCACAGCTTTCACGATATCCCCATCATATTCGCGAGCAATCAGATGTGAAATAACTTCTGTATCTGTTTCGGAGACAAAGTGGCATCCGCCAGCGATCAGCTCTTCCTTCAGATCCAGATAGTTTTCGACAATGCCGTTGTGAACAACCGAGAACTTCATGCTGTTATCCGTATGTGGATGGGAATTCTCATCGGATGGTTTACCGTGAGTTGCCCAGCGTGTGTGTCCGATACCTGCGCTACCTGCCAGTGGGCTGCCTTCCAGCTTCGACTGCAGATTCGCCAAACGGCCTTGTGCTTTCACTACTTGCAGTCCTTCGCCGGTGAATACAGCAATACCAGCGGAATCATATCCCCGATACTCCAGCTTCTTCAATCCTTCAACCAAGATCCCCTGCGAATTCTGATTACCAATATATCCTACAATACCACACATTATAATTTCCCCCGTCCGAGTTATCTTAATGTGGCGGCATAAGGAAAGAAACGTGCCGTGCGGCATGTTTTTGAGAAAAAGCAAATATTCTGTTGTATTTTGGATCAACAAAATAAACTGTCACTTACATCTTATGTTCATGAAATGCACAGCCTTCTTCTCTGCCGTGGCAAAACTACCGTGTTTCTTTACGATGCGCGCACACATGAATTTTTATATTTCTTATGCACCCATGAAAACGTTGTGTGAAAGGTCGCCCTTCCATTTTCCGTCTCCATTTACGGCTCTGGTGCATCACCGGGAGGTCCCCGCCGAACATTTCGAACACCTCCACCTCGTCAGCTTACGTCTGCCGTGATCCGTTCAAGCCCTTGTCTACATAACCATGTAGCAGCTTTCCCTTCTCCCCCGCGCTCGACCAAGCTCTGGCGCTTGCTATTGCAAACCTCACAATCCCCGCTTTCCTTCTAGAATGACACTTAATCTATTATATGCACCTTGCATTACTTTGGCAATGCTGAATAACCTAAATTTCACAGATCCCTGTTTAGACGATCCATTCAAGAAATAATAAACACCGGTGTAATGATCCCGATACGATCTCGTTCATCACACCGGCTATAAAGTTATAGTAATGAATTATACCAATTCACGTTGAACAACTTCTACAATTTGATTCACATAAAGATCTAGATCTGCCTTATCAGGGCCCTCTGCCATGACGCGAATCAGAGACTCCGTACCGGACGGACGTACAAGCACACGACCATTGTCGCCTAGCTTGCCTTCTACTTCAGCGATAGCTGCTTCGATAGCCTGGTTGTTAGGATAATTCGTCTTATCTTGTACACGAACATTGACCAGCACCTGCGGGTATTTCGTCATCATGCCCTTAACCTCGCTAAGCTGTTTACCGGAAGCTTTAAGTGTATCTACCAGCTGGATAGCCGTCAGAATACCATCACCTGTTGTATTAAAATCAAGAAAGATAACATGTCCAGATTGTTCTCCACCTAGATTAAAACCGCCACGGCGCATTTCTTCCATCACATACCGGTCGCCTACAGCTGTTTTAGCAGTGTTCAGGGATAATTTCTCGGTAGCTTTGTAGAATCCGATATTACTCATAACCGTTGATACAATTGTGCTATCTTTCAGCTTACCAGCACGGTTCATTGCATCTCCACAAATACAGAGAATAAAGTCTCCGTCCACTTCATCACCTTTATTATCGATCGCAATCAATCGGTCAGCATCTCCGTCAAATGCAAGTCCCAAATCCGCTCCATGACGTAATACTTCCTCACGCAAAGTCTCTGGATGTGTCGAACCAAATCCAGCATTAATATTCAATCCATCAGGCTCAGCACCAATAGAAATAACCTCAGCGCCCAGCTCTCTGAACAATCTTGGTGCAAGTTCATACGCTGCGCCGTGAGCACAGTCGAGTACAACCTTAATTCCCTTGAAATCCTGAGAAATGGTTGTCTTCAAATACTCCAGATAGAGGTACTTGGCGTCATTATCAACCGTAACCATACCTAAACCAGAGCCGATAGGACGAGGCAATTCATCTACCTCAGCATCCATTAGTTCTTCAATGCGCAGCTCAGTTTCATCCGTAAGCTTGAATCCATCTCCGCCAAAGAACTTAATGCCATTATCCTCAACCGGATTATGTGATGCCGAAATCATGACCCCCGCATCTGCCTTTAATAATCTCGTAATATAGGCAACAGCAGGTGTACTCACTACACCTATACGGATTACATCTGCCCCAATAGACAGCAATCCAGCAATAAGAGCCGATTCAAGCAATGGTCCGGAAATACGTGTATCCATCCCAATGACAACCTTTGGTTTATGCACGTTACCCGCTAGTACATATCCTCCACAGCGACCAATGCTATAAGCCATTTCTGCAGTTAATTCACGGTTTGCTACTCCCCGCACACCGTCAGTTCCAAAATACTTCCCCATTATTTTTCTCCTTTGAATACGCTACATTAGCTTAATGTTCTATCCTATGATTTGAATACTATTTTGGTGTACCTTTGGGACATATCCTAAAAGACGTATTTCAATAAAAGGTTACGTGCCCCCTGTACCTACAGGATTTTCGGAATTCGTACTTGTGTTAGCTGTGCCATTATTCTCTGGACTGCTATCCGTGGGGACAGGCGTCGCTGTAGCTCCAACTTCTCCGCTATGGGTAGGCTTCTCAGTGGCCTCCTCATCGCCTATAACAGGTTCAGAGCTTGGCTCAGGAGTAGGTACACTACCCGTGTCTGGATGAGGCGTAGGCACCGGCGTTGCAGGTGACAGCAACTGAACAGTTACCGTAAGCGGCACACTTGAATTAGCCAGTGCGATGAATTTAGGCAGTGATACCCGTAAAGAAACCTCGTGAGTTCCGGCAGTAAGGCCAGTCACATCAGCCACAACACCTATATCGTCTTTATTTAATTGATTTAGCAAAGTAGGTGCACCTGTTAAGGTAAGGGCTATATCCTTGCTTGTTGGATTAACAATACTTCCTTCTAACTCATCACCGACACCCTGTAACTTGATGGGTACCGCTTCAACCGTCCGTTCAGCAATTTCTGAAATCGTTAATGAAACGCTCACGGTTTCAGGCATTACTTTCTCAGTTCCTGCCGGAGGTTTCAGTTCTACCTTCAGCTGCTTCGTTCCTGCAGAATCTATAGCGCTAAGATCGACAGTTGCTTCATAGGTAGATAATGCAGCTAATGCATTGGCTTGACCATATACCACGACTGATTCCAGCTCAGGTGTCACATTTGATAAGACAAGAGAACCCGGAAGTTGTCCGGTAAAGCCGATATCCAGCGGTAAGCTCTTAAAAGGCAAGGTAATTGGCAATTCCACCGAAACGGTAGCCGGCTCAATGACGGCATCCTTCACTTCTTTTCCTTCGTTATCATAAGCATGCAGCTTCAATTTCTTCTCTTTAAAGGTTTCGTTCTCGCCATTTAGCTCAATAGTGCCTTGTACCTTCACCACTTTGCTTAACTCATTATCTGGCAACGTAACCTCAACAGTATCCGTAGGCTGCAAGACCGGGGTACCTAATTGATACCCCGCTGCTGGTTCTCCCTTGGTAACCAAAGTTACGGGAAAAGACTTTGTATTTCGCAGCTCTACATGTACGTTAACCTCTTTAGGAGTCATTCTTACAAGAGTTACACCTCTAGGTAATGAATACGAGAGTGGCAGCGTATTATCTCCAGGCTCAACCTTACTTAGATCAAGGGTCACTTTATAGTCGTCCGAGAACTGAAAGGAGATATCGGAGTTCTTCCCCTTAACCTCCATACTGACACTATCTACATCCTTGTATTCAAGCACATATTTATCTTTATCTAGACCGATCTCTTCGATCTTTACATTCTCAATAATCTTTGACTTAGTATCGACCGTGGTCTGTCCAACAGGTGCTGTGTCGACACGCACCATTGTAAACAGAATAATCCCAAACACAAGGGCAAGAATCTTATTGAAATTGTTATTGTTCATCCACTTATCCATGATTTTTGTCCCCCTTCCGTTTCCAGAAAGTTGAACCTTTCTCCTTCAGTGATGAACTTACACTCAGCTCTTGATGGAGCTTCGAAATCATTGATTCTTCCTTAATGTCCCTTACAATTTGACCATTGATGGCCAGAGAAATCTGTCCTGTTTCCTCTGAGACAATGACAGATACTGAGTCCGCAACCTCACTAATCCCGATAGCTGCACGATGCCTTGTCCCCAGTTCCTTACTAATAAAGGGGTTCTCAGACAAAGGTAAATAACATGCAGCCGCGGCGATCTGGTTCCCTTGCATAATAAGGGCTCCGTCATGCAAAGGGGTGTTAGGTATAAAGATGTTAATCAGCAGCTCAGAGCTGACCAGAGAACGCATGGCGATACCCGACTCCGTATATTCATTGAGGCCTGTCTCTCGCTCGAATACGATTAATGCCCCTATTTTTCTATGTGATAAATAATTTACGGCTTTAATCACTTCGCCAATTAATTTACTGAGTTCTTCATCACTTTCCCCAGCCCGTCCGAAAAACCTACCTCGTCCAAGCTGCTCCAGTCCCCTTCGTAGTTCTGGCTGAAAGATGATAAAGACCGCCAGTACACCGAATGTAAACATTTGATTCATCAGCCATTTGAGCGTATAGAGGTCTAGGATGGTACTCACAGCCCAAATCAAAACCAGGACCAGAATCCCCTTCAGCAGCTGAATCGCTCGAGTTCCGCGGACCATATTAAGCACTTTATAAATAATGTAGCTGACGATCAGTATATCAACAATATCTTTAATGGAATCTTTCCATGTTAAGTCTGTAAAATAACTCATTGCCTAAAACCCCCGTCATTTCATATTAGCTGGGTTTATGTAAAATGTCTGTTAGATCTGTATCAATATCTAGGTTATAACGTTCGGGCTCCAGTTGCAAGTTTAGCCCCTCACCCATTTTCTAAATTTTCTAATTTTAGGCAACAAAAAAGCGCCATCTTTCCGGAAAAAGAGGCGCAAAATAATATTCCAGCTCAAGGTAACCACTGTCGCTTTCTTTAACGGTAGGCAACTTCAGAGAACATGTTCGTCACTTTATACCAGAGCCAACTTACCGCTTGGTCTATGCTTTTGACTTGCCCGGAAATATGAGCTGTTGAAGCCTGATACAGAGAACCGTCAATGACTGTTACGTTGCCGTTCACTTCCCCATATACCTGTGCTTTACCATTCTCTATGGTAAGGTCACCGGTAATAATCTTGCCGGAAGGTACGATTACAGTATCCCCTTTGATGACCACTTGATCCAGATCTGCACCTCTAACTACAAGTTGTCTATCTGGACTCCAAAAGGTTACGGAGCTCATCAGCATTACGACTAGAAACAGAGATGCCGCTGTAAGTGCAGGGTGTCTCTTGATCCAGGTAACAAAAGCATTTTCTTTCTTGGTCTTTGGTAATGAACTCATTATCCGGCTCACAAGATCATCTGAGGCAACAGGATTCTGATGCATTAGGGAGAACATCAACATATCTGTCTGTTCTAATTCTTTAAACTTTGCACGGCAATCTGGACAGGATAGAAGATGCTCCTTCAATTCCCTCTGCTGCTGATCGGGCAAGTCGTCATCCAAGTAGTCGTGCATCATAGAGACGGCCAGTTTGCATTCCATAGGAGCCAATCCTTTCATGAGTGCTATTTAATTATCCTAAGACAAAGGGTCAGGACACATAAGACTTGCTTAACTTACATACGTCGCTCTCCCAAAGATGTTTCATAAAAAAAATCTATTTTTACATTTTAGGGCCTAATTTTTTACGTAAAAACTCACGACCTCTGTGTACACGCGTCTTAATCGTGGTTACAGGCATGTCGAGCACATCACTTATTTCCTGAAGCGACAAATCCTGCAGGTATCTAAGAATCATCACAGACCTGTATTTCACAGGCAGACTGTCAATGGCCTCATAGATTAGCCCCTGCGTCTCAGAGAGCAGTAATTCGGTCTCAGGTGTTACATTATCACTTGGAATCAACGAATAGCCGTCAAGGCCCTCCTGATCGTTCATATCTGCATCGAGCGAATAGGTTGGTTTCCGTTTGCGTAATCTATCAATACAGAGGTTCGTTCCAATCCGATAAATCCAGGTAGAGAACTTCTGTTTGTCATCATACCGATCCAAGTTTCTATACACGCGCAAAAAGGTCTCCTGAACAATATCCTCCGCCTCATGGCGATTGTTCAGCATCCGGTACGCCAGATGATATATTTTGTCTTTATATAGTTCCACAAGCTCGGCAAATGCTCTTTGGTCGCCTTTTAAGGCGAGCTTTGTCAATCTGCCTTCCAAATTCTCCACCTGTTAACTCCCCCAGACTTGCCGCCCTTGGTATTTATTTTCAAATATCCACGGTACAAGCAATTAAATCGTAATTCAAGTTTGTGTAAAAATCAAGGATTGTATTGTAACCTTCTCTGTAAACTGAGTTAATTTCTAGGAATAAAAGATAGGGTGAATACAATGACATTCCTAAGAATGTTGGACTTTCGGTCGCTGTTATCCTCTGATTTCCTGATTATAAACCGCATATAGCGGTCGAAATCTGAGGATAAAGGCGATCGCATTCGCTCCTACAGTTCCAAAATTCTTCTCCATGCCCTCTTTCACCCGAATTTATTATTCTTATCATTTCCCTCGGACTACATCTCGGTTACATGGGTGGTGCAAGAAAGATCAATATTGGGCAAAGCACCACAATATTTTTCAGGACAAAAGAATCACTTCGCAGCACAATATTTAGTTTTATGAGCAAAGTAACTCGTATTAGGCAACAAAATCATCCCGTCGGTTGAATAGGCTTCTGTTAGTTTAAATTTGTCGCATATGGAGCAGACATTGTTGTACTTTCCGCAGGGTTTTCGGTGATTTGGCGTGTATGGACTCCAATGTAGGTTGAGGATTTCATTTTGATGGAACGAGTTATAGGGAAAACCTCCCTATAAATTAGGTCACAGCTGTTTTATGACCAAGTTATAAGGAATTTCTCCCTGTATATTGGCCAAATTCAATTAATTACAGATGGCGTAAAATAAGTTGTGTACCAGGATTTGGAGCC
Source organism: Paenibacillus sp. FSL K6-2859 (assembly GCF_038008265.1). Lineage (NCBI taxonomy): Bacteria > Bacillati > Bacillota > Bacilli > Caryophanales > Paenibacillaceae > Paenibacillus > Paenibacillus sp. FSL K6-2859. The sequence goes on from NZ_JBBOYU010000001.1 coordinate 6,154,489, forward strand.
TAGTCAGGCAACAAAAAAGTAGGGTATTCTCGGGATTGCGAAGTCCACCAAGAAAGGAACCCTACTCGATGACTATTTTACCCGAAAACCAACTTAATAATCTATTTGAAAATCTTGTCACTCAGTTTGTAAAAGATAACATGGAATCCATTATGCGCGCAGAAATCCAAACGTTCATGTCGAGCGATGAAGCAGGTGCACGCAACAGCCGCAACGGATATTACACACGAAACCTGCATACGAAATACGGCAATGTGGAGGATTTAGAGGTTCCCCGAGACCGCCAAGGTCTGTTCCAGACTCAGTTGTTTGAGCCGTACCAGAGACGGGACGGCTGGCTGGAAGAGGCGGTAATTCAGATGTATAAGTCGGGCATGGGCACCCGGGATGTAGCCCGTTTTATTGAAAGTATGTTTGGCAGCCACTACTCCCCCACAACGGTCAGTAATATAACAGCTACGGTACTTGACGACATCCACCAGTGGCAAAAACGTTCGTTAAACAAGCGCTATTCCGTGATCTATCTGGACGGCTTGTACGTCAAGCTTAAACGCGGGACCGTCAAGGGAGAAGTCGTTTATTTCGCGATGGGGATCGACGAAGATGGGCACCGGCAAATTCTTGGCTTCTATGTAGGTGGCCAAGAGAGCGCAAACGGCTGGCGTGAAGTGTTGAAAGACCTCTACAACCGAGGCGCACAGGAAGTACTGCTCGGTATATTTGACGGGCTACCAGGACTCGATGCTGCATTTAAAGAAACCTACCCAAAAGCCGATGTGCAGCACTGTATTGTCCACAAGGTTCGCTCTACCTTCCCTAAAATCCGGATCCAGCACAAAACGGAAGTGATTGAGGATCTAAAGACCATCTACACGGCGCAGGACCACGATCTGGCGCTAGCTGCGTTTGATACGGTAAAGGCAAAATGGGGCAAGCTGTACCCCAAAGAGATGCGGTCTTGGGAGGAGCAACTCTCTACCTTGCTAACGTTTTACAAGTATCCGGCACTCGTGAAAGAAGCAATCTACACCTCCAATCCGATTGAACGAATGAACAAGGAAATCCGAAAGCGCCTAAAGCCGATGAACAGTCTCACGAATATGGATGCGGCAGAGAAAATTGTCTACCTCGACGTGATGGACTACAATGAACGTTTTAGCGAACGAGTGATTCGCGGCTTCGGTGATCTGGAGGTTAAGAAGAAACTGAACAACATGTTTGAAGCGCGGTACCCGGTGCAGGAAGGGCAGGAAGAACCTGCCTAATTTCCTCGTTCTTTGGGGCGGGTTTCCCCGCCCCAAAGAACATCCACACCCACTAACAGATACCCGAGAAGCTACTTTCTGTTCTCTTACACAAACTTCTTGACGCTACCTAATTACACCAAGTTCAGCTGATATAAAGGGGAAAATTCCCTATATTTTATCGAAATGACCTTATAATACCGATTTACGGGTAATAATTCCCTTTAATTCAGCATTTTGACCCAAAAGCAGAGAAATATGAAACTTAAAAATGTTAATGTGTGCGAGCAGACAGTAATTCCTATAAAGAAGCAAACAAACACGGGCTCCGGCGCTCCTTTTGTGTATCCTTTGCACACATTCCTGGCAAAGTCCATAACGCGTGTGCCATAGCGCATCGCTTTATTTCGGTCTATAATGCTTCTTATGAAGGATATTGGTCAGATGATGACCGTGCATTTCCATGAATCCATGAAAGTAATCTTTTAGAATCTGCCGGATACTGCATAATTTCCTATACAAGCACAAAAAGTCCGCCCTAATAAAGGGCGGACTTTTTGTGTTAAGACTATATCAGCCGGTATTCCGAAGACCAGCGGCAATGCCATTGATGGTAAGCAATACTTCGCGGAGCAACTCGCTATCGTCTCCATCGACTTCACGGAGCGCTCTAAGCTCAGATAGCAACTGAACCTGCAAGTAGCTAAGTGGATCAACGTAAGGATTGCGGAGTCTGATCGACTCCTGAATCACAGGGACGTTATCCAGAATATCCTGCTGGCCAGTAATCTTCAGGATCAGCTCAGAGGTCAGTTTGAATTCATCTTCAATCTGGCCAAAGATCCGTTGACGCGCTTCCTCGTTCTTGCCCATGCTGGCGTATTCCTTAGCAATGATCAAGTCTGCTTTTGAGATAGCCATTTGCAGCGTATCTATCAGTGTAGTAAAGAATGAGAAGTTCTCATACATATGCTGCATAATCTTCAGATTCTCTTCCTTACCCTCATAGAAACTCTGCAGTCCGGTTCCAGCAGCATACCATGCAGGAAGCAAATAACGGCTTTGTGTCCATGCAAATACCCACGGAATGGCACGCAGGTCTTCAAAGCGGTCACTGTTCTTCCTTTTAGAAGGACGTGAACCAATGTTAAGCTCTCCAACCTCAGGCAGAGGTGTTGATTCTTTGAAGTACGTCAGGAAGTCCGGATCACGGAAAATCAAATCCTGATATTTGTGAAGCGAAACTTCAGAGATACGGGCAACAATCTCATCCCACTTCTCTTCATATAGATCCGCTTGCGGAATTCTTGCATTAATCGCTGCAGTCACAAGCGCAGATGTCGCTTGCTCTAGACTGCGGTAAGCAATCCCTTGCATTGAATAGCGGGAGGAGATAACTTCTCCCTGCTCTGTGATCTTAATCCCGCCGCCAATCGTTGAGGCTGGCTGAGCAAGAATGCTGCGGTTAAGCGGCATGCCACCACGTCCGAGCGCTCCACCACGTCCGTGGAAGAACTTCAGCTTGATTCCGAACTTATCGGCTGTAGCTGTAATCTCTTTCAGAGCAACACGCAGTTCCCAGTTCGCAGTGACCACACCGCCATCTTTGTTACTATCTGAATATCCAAGCATGATTTCCTGCAAATCATTCATTGCTCTTACTGCATCACGGTAGATAGGCATGCTGAGCAGTCTATTCATAATTTGTGGGGCTTCATGCAAATCATCAATCGTTTCAAAAAGTGGCACAGCTTGCAGCGTGCATACGACAGTACCGTCGTTATCTTTGCGGAATAGTCCTACCTCTTTGGAGAAGACCATAACCTCCAGAATGTCGCTTGCCGCTTCTGCCATACTGATCAGGTAACTGGTGATACACTGTTTGCCGTACTCTTCTTGCGAAGCAAAGATCGTCCGGTACACAGCAAGACATTCCTCAGTTCCCTCACTATACGTCTGATAAGAAGAAGTGATTGGACGTGGATCATTCAACAGCTTCTCCAGCAGCTCAATCTTCTCATTCTCAGACAGTTTGGAGTAGTCCGGTGTAATATTCATTTTCGCCAGAATTTCAGTCATGGCATTCTCATGTTCTTGACTGTGCTGACGCACATCAAGTGTCGCCGTATGGAAGCCGAACAGCTCCACTTGGCGGATCAATTTCTTAATATAAGTGTCGGCCACATAATCGGCATAGTGATGCCGTAAGCTGCGGTCAATCACGTTCAAATCATCGATAAACTCTTCAGGTGTAGAATAACGCTCAGGAGTATCTTTTTTCTCATCATCCAGAACATTTTGTGTCTTGGAGATCATATAGCTAAGTTTAATACGGTAAGGTTCATTGTCATTGCGCCATTCTTCCATCTTGCCAAGATTAATGATCTCACGATCAGCTTCAATGGATGCGGCTAGCTCAGGCGTCACCTTAACAATACTTGTGCTAAAACTTAGATATTTCATGAGTTCACGCATAATCCGTTGATATTCCCGAATCGCCAGCTTACGCTGCATGCGCAAGGTCTGTGAAGTAACTGTAGAAGTTACCGAAGGGTTACCGTCACGGTCTCCACCAATCCATGAGCCAAAACGCAAGTAGGTTGGTACATGCCAATTCTGCCCTGGGTAGTATTTACTGAGACAACGTTCAAGTTCCTGATAAACATCGGGCAATACATGGAAGATCGTCTCATGGAAATAGTACATCCCATTACGTACTTCATCTAGTACGGTAGGCTTACGGTCACGCAGTTCATCCGTTTGCCATAGCGTAATCACTTCATTTAATAGCTTCTCACGGAGCTGTTCACGCTCCCGGAAGGTTAAGGTAGGGTTATCCAGACCCATAACATCATCAGATATCCGCTTATGAATATCGAGAATAGCACGGCGCATAGCTTCCGTTGGATGTGCCGTCATTACAAGTTCCAGAGATAATCCTGCAATAATCTCGTTAACTTCCTCATGAGAGAAATCACGTTCACGAAGCTCTTTAATCGCGCTTTCTATAGAACCGGGTTGGACTGTCTCCCCAGCTGAACGTTCATAGTCACGTTTGCGGCGAATCCGATGGTTCTGTTCGGCAATATTCACGAGCTGAAAATAAATAGCAAACGCTCTTATTACCTGATGACGGTTCTCTGGATCCAAAGAATTGATTAACTCCTTAAATTCACTGTGCAGTTCAGGTAAAAATAGTGAGCGCAGCGATTTACTGGTTTCGCGAATTTTCTCCACGATCTCTAGTAGTTCGTTACCGCCTTGGTGAACCAAGACCTCTCCTAAAATGTTCCCCAAGAACCGTACGTCCCGTCGCAGCAGATTGTTAGAGTTGCTTTTGCTGACGGTAGTCGTAAGTTCGGTCATGCTGCTCCCCCCATTCTCTTCCGGATCAATGTGTTAATTATTGTCTGTCTAAAAATCGCCTATTAAAGCTTTCCTCATATCATACAATAAAACTGCGTGAAAATCTCCAACTATTTTGCGCTGTAAAGCGACACAGCATCTAAGATTATACACCAATTTCTCAATTTATACAGTCCTTATATTTTATGTATTCTTTCTTATATATAATGGCTCTAGCATACCTTCATTATGTGTATTTAAATACGGAGCGTTCGAATCTGATCGATGAACAGACCAATAAGCGGAGAATAATGACGATCACGGTTATACGAATAATAAATATGTCTTTGAAAATTATAATCTGGAATGGTGCGCATTAGCAATCTTCCTCTGGCTACTTCATCCTCCACAGCAAGACGCGATATAAACGAAACGTACCTTCCACTCATAAGCGATTGCTTTATGGCCTCCAGTGAATCCAGTAAAATATAGGTCCTCGGCTCATTCCCCTCCCGCTCAAACCATTTATCCGTCAGTTGGCGTGTACTTGATTCCTTGTCATGTAATATAAAACTCGCTGAAGCAATCATAGCCGGGTTTAGATTAGAAAACGAAGCAAATTCATGAGATGGCGCAAATACAAGCACGAGTTCGTCCTCACACAAGGCTTGAGTATGCAAATCAGGCAGATAAAAAGATTCTGTAGACAAAATACCAAGGTCAATCTCATGGCTAGCCAGCATTTCTTTGATTACAGGGGAAGGCTTAACCGATAAAGAGATCGTAATCCCCGGATGTTGTTCTCCAAACAGCCCCAATATTTTCGGAAGAATATAAGTAGCTGGAACGTAGCTCGCACCAATCTTAAGCGTTCCGCGACCCGCCTGACTGAACTCTTTTACAACCCGCTCCGCTTCTGCAGCTAGTGCATTGATTTTAGTCGCATAATGAAGAAACGCTTTTCCACTCTCCGTAAGAATCATTTTATCCATTCTGGATTCAAATAACTTCTCCCCCAATTGCTGCTCTAAATTCTTCAAATGGTACGTAACAGTGGGCTGCTTCAGTCCGAGTTTATCGGCTACTGTAGTTATTTTCTTATGTTTATTTAGCAGTTCTACGATTTCCAGCTTGATTAAATTAAGGTTCATTTTTCTCCACTCCCTCGCCTATTCCCTAAACGGTACCATAGAAGAATTCTATGAATGTTAAAATAAATCGGCAAAAAAGTTAATATCACAGTTACATTCAGCAAATATAGCGGGAATTCTTTACCTTTACACTAAGAACAAGCTTAAGAACAGGCAGGTAGATAGAGATGAAGGAAATTACAATCCACAGTTTGGAAAAGAAATTCGGAGATGTGCATGCTTTGAAGGCGGCAGATCTGAAGATTCCCGCTGGAAGCTTTACGACATTACTCGGTCCTTCAGGTTGTGGAAAGACGACACTACTCCGTCTGATTGCTGGGCTAGAAACACCGGATGCGGGAGAAATCCTAATGGATGAGGAGTTTATTTTCTCAGGCAACAAAAGAATTAGTCGCCCGATCCATAGCCGCAACTTTGGCATGGTCTTTCAAGATTTCGCACTCTGGCCGCATCTGACTGTCTTCGAGAATGTCGCCTTCGGACTTCGAGCCTCTAAGCAGAAGAAAGATTTACGGATTAGGGTTCAGCAAGCCCTTCGTTCTGTAAAGCTGGAAGGACTCGAGCTACGCTTTCCCCATCAGCTGTCCGGTGGACAACAGCAGCGGGTTGCTTTTGCCAGAGCCGTAGTTACTAGACCCCAGCTCGTATTGTTCGATGAGCCTTTAAGTGCGCTGGATGCGGTCTTGCGAGATGAAATGAGGCTGGAGTTAACCTCCTTGGTGAGGAACATGGGCATTACCGCTTTATATGTTACCCATGATCAAACCGAGGCGATGTCTATGTCAGATGAAGTGGTCGTTATGCAGGGCGGCACGATTTTACAAACAGGCTCTCCTGAGGAGATTTATCAGAAACCAAATCATCCCTTTGTAGCTCATTTTATTGGAAAATCCAACTGGATCGTTCCTGATAAGCAAATGCTTCGTCCGGAACATTTACGTTGGTCTCAGGAGGATGCTTCCTCTCTACCTTTTACAGGGACTATTCGACATGTGAGCTATATGGGTGACCGTTATGAAGTCATTCTGGACATGGAGAATGGAATCACTTGGACCGCTTATCATGATCAACGTTTACCTGTTGGAGAAACGATCCAGATCTATGCTTCTCAGCATCAGATCCATCATCTGAATTAAGCGTCCACTGCATGGAATAGCTATGTTTAATGCTGTTCCATGCAGCAAGATGCACAAAAAAATATTTGGGAGGCATTCAAATTGAAAGCAATGAATAACACTAAAGGACTTAGCACACTTCTTCTAACAACTATAATCGGTGCGAGTTTAGCTGGCTGTAGCTCCTCTAACACGCCTGCAGCTAACGCAAGTAACCCAACTTCAAATGCTAACACTACAGCTCAAACTGAAGCACCACAACCAACAGAGAAATCTCTGAGTGGCAATCTTGTTATCTACAGTGCAGGTCCTGAGGGTCTAGCCAATAAAATTAAAGCAGGCTTTGAAGCCAAAACCGGTGTTAAGGTCGAAATGTTCCAAGGCACAACCGGAAAAATATTAGCCCGTATGGAAGCTGAGAAGTCCAACCCAGTTGTCGATGTTGTCGTTCTTGCTTCCCTTCCGTCCATGCAAGGGATGAAGAAAGATGGATTATTACTTCCATATAAAGAGGCGGTTAATGCAGATAAGCTCGTTAGCGATTGGTCAGACACAGCAGATGGAAATTATTTCAGCTATAGCGCATCCGCACTAGGGATTGTCTACAATACCAAAAAAGTTAGCACACCACCGACCTCATGGGATGACCTCACCAAAGCGGAATGGAAAGGAACCGTTAATATTCCAGACCCTTCGCTATCAGGCTCGGCTCTTGATTTCATGACTGGGTATTTAAGTGCTAAAGGGGACAGTGGCTGGGATCTTTTTAAACAATATAAAAGCAATGAAGTAGCGATGGCGGGCGCCAATCAAGAGGCACTTGATCCGGTGATTACCGGTGCTAAATCCGTCGTTGCCGCAGGTGTAGATTACATGGCTTATAAAGCAAAAGCTGACGGAGAGCCTGTAGATATCGTCTACCCTGCTGAAGGAACCGTAATCAGCCCTCGTCCAGCTGCGATTATTAAGACAAGCCCGAATGTAGATAATGCTAAAGCTTTTATCGACTATCTTCTATCCGATGAAGCTCAAGCGCTTGTTGCCAAAGCTTACTTGCTGCCAGGCAGAACCGATGTGAAAGCAGAGAATCGTGCAAATCTCGAAGAAATTAAGACATTTGATGTGAAATGGGAATGGATGAACGAACACAGTGATGAAGTTTCCTCAACATTCACACAAATTTTTAAATAAGCGTAATGAATATTAACTCTTTGCGCTCATTTAAATGGGTGAGCGGCGGACTTGCTTTATTTATACTGACAGTGCTTGTACTGCTGCCACTCCTGCTCATCTTCTGGACCAGTATTTATCCGAATGAGCAGCTGGATATAGCCGCGCCACTACGAACTATTATGGGTAGTCATGATCTGGTAGAGGTACTGCTGAATTCTATCGGGCTTGGGGTAAGCGTCATTCTACTAACTACGCTATTTGCACTACCTCTGGCGTGGATTATGGCTAAGACGGACTTAGGGCATCATAACTGGCTCGATGTCGTGCTGTTAATCCCGTTTATGACACCACCATACATTGGTTCTATGGGTTGGATGTTGTTTATGCAGACAGGTGGGTATATGGAGCAATTTCTACCTGTATCCTCCGTGCTGACTCCGTACTTCTTTAGCTATGGAGGGATGGTGCTGATCATGAGCCTGCATTTATTCCCCTTCCTGTATTTACTGCTGCGTAATGCACTTTTGCAGATCGGGGGCAATCTGGAGGAAGCAGCCTCTGTTCATGGTGCTCCGTTCTTTTACAGATTTAAAAGAGTAATCATTCCCTTGCTATTATCCAGCTATGGGCTTGGAGCTCTTCTCATCTTCGTCAAAACGATTGCCGAATTTGGTACCCCTGCGACCTTTGGTCGTAGGATCGGCTTTTACGTTCTGACCTCTGAGATCCATAAGTATATCTCTAGCTGGCCGATAGATTTTGGAAAAGCTACTTCACTAGCGTCCTTGTTGCTCGGAGTTTGTCTAGTCATGTGGTACATCCAGACTCTAATTAGCAGCCGTTTCTCTTACCGCCTAATTGGAGGAAAAGGGACGCGCACTAAACGTTATAAGAGCACGGGAATCGTAGGGGTTCTTAGTTGGGGGTATGTTATTTTATTACTTCTATCATCAATCGGCATTCCTTATTTCTCGATCATTACAGCCTCATTATTGAAGCTGCGCGGAGAAGGCGTATCTTGGAGCAATTTAACCTTCAAACATTATGCAGAGCTGCTATCACCCGGTTCTCAAGGTCTTGAAGCCTTATTAAATAGCTTCACATTAGCTATCGTTGCTTCTAGTATCGCGGTTATTCTTGGGACTTGGTTTGCTTTAACCGTAGGAAAAGGAGCTACATTCAAGCAGAAAATTACAGATCTGTTCAGTTTGCTTCCCAACACTGTTCCTGGAATTGTAATCGTAGTGGGATTAATTCTGCTTTGGAATGCTCGCTGGATGCCTATCCCGCTCTATAATACCTACTGGATGGTTGTGCTAACCTATGTTGTGCTGTTCATCCCCTATACCGTTCAATATGTAAAAGCAAGCTACGGGCAGATCGATTCTTCCCTCATGCAAGCGGGACAAGTATTTGGTGGAAGCAAGCTTTATGTGTTCCGCCGTATCCTGCTCCCTCTCATCCTTCCGGGGATGGTGGCTGGCTGGATGATGACCTTTACCATTTCCAATCGGGAACTGGTAGCCTCCTTACTCATTCTTCCACCTTCAATGCAGACATCGGCGACCTATATTTTTGCCCAGTTTGAACAAGGTGCAGTAGCGATGGGGATGGCCATGGCCGTAATCTCTGTAGGCGTTACCACTATATTACTACTAGTCTTAGAATATTTAAGCCCAGATAGAAAGCGGAGACAACAATGAGCACACTAACGATTTGGGGAGGGGCCGGAGAGCATGGCCGTTCCTCCTATCTTTTGCAGAACAAGGGTGGGAAAGCTGGGATTCTACTCGATTGTGGTGTCAAAAAAGAAGGCCCAGGTGAATACCCCCTGCTAGATACAGATATCATTCCTCATTTGAAGGCCGTATTTCTGTCTCATGCGCATGAGGATCATTCCATAGCCCTTCCCCTACTATATAAGTACGGATATTCAGGTAAGGTATGGACAACGAAAGCTACCGTTAAACAGCTTCCCGATTATTTCGAAGCTTGGGATAAATATGTGGCTGCTCAGTCCGCATCATTACCTTATGGAGAAATAGATAAGCAATCTATTCAGTTCATGTATTTGGAGGAGCATATCCCCCCTCTGACTTGGCTGAGGGTTGCACCTAATCTTCGAGTTCAATGGGGGCGAAGCGGACATTTAGCAGGTTCGGTTTGGCTGATCCTCGAATGGGATGGAACAATCGTATTTTTCTCAGGGGATTATACGAAGGAGTCGCTGCTGCTCATGGCAGATTCACCAACGATTGTGGAAGCCGGAACTAAAGATGCCGTCGATCTATCCATTATCGATGCCGCCTACGGCGCGGATCCTGATGAGCAGCTTGTAAAGTTACAGCAATTAGAGTCAGCTATCTGTAGCACTCTGCAAAAAGGGGCTTCAATCCTCCTTCCGGTACCTATCCATGGCAGAAGCCAGGAATTGATCGTATGGGCAAGCGAGTGCTTCCCCGATGAGCAGCTGATCGTCGAAGAAGAGCTCGTAGCACCGTTAAGAGGTTTGAGCGATAAGGCCGAATGGCTGAAAGAGGACGCTATTCAGCGCGTAGATATGCTTTTTAATAGAAAGAACTTGTGTATTGTATCTAACCCAGACGACCGCGCAAAGGCATTATTGAATCTCAAGGGCGCAATCGTATTTACCAATGATGGGATGATGCAGTCGGCAAAAGCACAAGAGTACTTTCATCAGCTCTCTGCTTCTCCTGACAACCATGTGATTTTTACGGGACATTTGGCAGCGGGTAGCCTCGGACACCGTCTCGTTAAACAATCTAGGGTAGAGCAATCTAGCAACACGAGATGTAAAGTTTCACTCATACGCTATAAAGTCCATCAAGGCTTGCCAGACATTCGAGACATGCTCCAAACGCTTCCCAGCCGCCGGACGGTACTCGTTCATGCTCCCAAATCGCATATCGATCATGTTACTTCTATATTAGAAGGAGAAGGTTTTGCAGGACTGTACTCTTTACTTCCGGGTAATACGCTTTCGTTCTGAAGCTTAACTATGTAATCTTGTGATGGAAACAATGGGGCTCTTCCTTAGGTCTATTCAGACTTTTTGGAACAGCCCTATTTTATGATTTGAACCTAATATCCATCTATTCTTTCGTCGTCCCCGGACGATCCTTAAAAGCTAGCTCAAACAACCCCGTCGCAGATAAACCAGCCACCCCCCCAGCCCAAAAGCGAAGGACGATATCCAGTTCGGTAAAAGGATACGCTGCCGCTCCGATGAGCAAACCTATTAATAGTCCAATAATCGGGACTGCATTACGCGGGATGTTGATACTATTTTTGACCAATTGAACCAGAGCCAGTACGAATACAGCTAATATAGAAGCAAACGCCATAACATCATCTAAAATCTCTATAGTTTCCATGTTAGATACCTCCTTAGTGAATACTTGTAATCTCAACCGTTCTAGTGGCGGAATTATAACCTACCTGTGCGCCTAGCGCTTCTGCAATAACACGTACGGGAACGTAGGTTATACCTTTTTCAAGCACTCCATCTGCAATCTTAACCCCGTTAACCTTTACGACAGCAATAACCTCGCTCTTCAATTCTTCCTCCACCTTCCGATTGATGATCTTGTACGCGGCCTCCACTGCGGATATTGAGGGCTTGCCCCCTGCACGTAACTGAGTGAGCGTTAAGCCAAACGTCATTTGAAAATGTGGGTAGTCCTTAAAGCTCGTCCAATCGCCACCCCACTCAAAGCCCAGCGCCTTCGCCTCTTTCGCAACCTCCTGCCAATCTGCGATCTGATTGTTATTGCCGTCCCGGCACATATCCCATGACACACTCGATCCACTGGGTAACAAAAGAGCAAAGTCTACGGCCAACCCAAAATTATGATAGCTATACCCACCCCGCGCATTGGTGACAATCGCTCCGGGTTTGGTGCGTCCTTGTGCGTAAAGAGCATCCTGCTCGGCAATTGTTCGAAGTCCCTGTGTAATGAGAATGGGGATGTTGAGTTTGTAGCAACGTTCGATTAGAGCAGTAGCAGCGGAACGGACTACGGGGTTTAGGTTGGTTAGTCGTTTACTTGATTTTTCTTTAATTTGGGACAAAGAGAGCATCTATACCCCTCCTTTAAATAAAAAGGCAATAATAGCAAAGATAGTTCCCGCCAAAACATATTTAAGTAAATCGATAAACACTTTTCGTTCGCTCTTGCTGTCCGTCTGAGATTGTTGCAATAGCTGGAACACACGTGAGTCCAAAGTATCCCAGCGCCTCATAATCTCGTTAAATTGAATTTTCATTTCTATCGTTGATTGTTTAATTTGTTTCACATCTTCCTCATGGCGTGATTGTTTTTCTTTTAATATTAGAAGCTCATTACTAAAACTTAGATTTTCCGTTCCAAATCTAAAGATCTCGTCTTGGATGACTACGAGTCTATTTTCAACATCTTCTAAACGGTGCTCAATGGGCGCTGCTTCAGCATCGCCTCCTCCTGAATTCACTCCCACAATGGTCATATAACAGCCCCCTTCTATTAAATAAAACAGCCCTCGTAGCAGATACGAGGGCAAAATAAACAGCTAATGCCTATCAACTTTTTTTATTAAGTATCTCAACATATCGCATTGAAAAAAAAACGTGCATAGCAAAATAAACCTCCTCAAATATGGAAGTTTATTGGTATTTTTTTATTGTGCTTTATAAGCTTCCTTTTTCATAATCATTGCATAAATATGGTGAAGGAGTTTATTTGAGCAAGCGATTAACGCCACCTTCCAACTCCACAACTTCGCTTGTTATACGAGATCAATGTCTCCACCAGCTCAAACATGGTAATTGGGAGTAGTGGGGGGACTGTTTATTTTACGGGTTATGCCCTAAAACGCCTCCGTTCTCCCCGGCTACAGCCATCTTTAAACTACCAACCAATAAAGCCAACCTATTGATTCTTTTGGTTGACCTCATAATACGAAAAACGCCTACTATATGGCGCTATCTGTAATCCCTTCAGCTTGTTTAGCCGTTATCTTTTTGGCGGTAACAAAAACCTGTACCTGCTCCCCCGAATACAATCCTGCGTCAAAGTATCGCTTAACCAGTGCGTACCAGTTCATTTACAGTACACCTCCTTCCACGAGACTTAGAAGTAAGGCTGCCTGATCTTGTTCAGCTTGATCTTGCCTTGCCTGAGTCTGTACAAGCTCCAGTAATAAAGCTGCGTTATCGACTCGCAGTTGCTCGGTTTCCGTCAGCTCTGGCGGCTTATTGGCTTCGGCTTCCTGATAGGCTGTCCAAGCTACTAGAAGTTCGGCTTCTGTTGGTTGTGGTGCGTCCAAGTTCCATACTGCGATATATGGCCCACGTTCTACAAGGTCGTAATCCTCTCCCACGACCAATAGATTATAGTCGATTCCGTATCGGTAATGTACGCCCTCTATATATTCGACTTCACCTTCTTCAAGTGGTCGGATCTCGTAGCGTGTCCGTCCGTCTACGCCTTCGCGTAATAAAGGTTCAGCTCCGTTGTCTTGGACAATGAAATCACTCATTGGATTGGCGCTTGGGTATAAATACATAATAGCTTGTGCAATATTCATAAATGATTCCTCCTATTATGCTATTCTTGTAATTCTCAAAGTGTGATATTGGGGATTGGTAACGAGTGTCAAACTAACTAATGAAAACATAAATATTTCCATATATTCGCCTGCACTTAGCCGAATAAATCCAGAATTTGAAGCTGAAAAATCAGTAGTAGATGGGACGGTATTATCATAAAGTCTCACTTTTCCAGTCCCACCATTGGTCCATATCTCAACGATAGCTCGAACACTGGAAGTAATTCCAGTAGCGCCGATCAAAGCAGATACATGATAAGTCCCAGTTTCTTTTGCTGTGAATCTTGCATTTGCTTCACTGTATTCACCTTTTGTATCAGCATACGATCTTACGAAGGCGACCTTGGTGAACACATTTCCCGATATGGTTTGTACATATCCTGCCCCTGCTTCAATATAGCTACGGTTGTCTCTTGTATTATCTCCCCATGGGTTAAGAACTCCAGTCCGAGTAACTATTCCTCCTTGTCCAATAGCATCCCCACCATCAGCAGCAAAATCTGAACTGGTGATTAAAGAACCAACAAAAGAGTACATCCCAATTGCATTACCTGTACCTGTGATGCCTTGCATAAAGACTTGGCTATAGTAACCTACAGTAGCGACGTTAGCCCTATTACTTAATATAGAACTCATCACCCGACCATTACCCACTTGTACATCAAGTCCATTCTGTGCGCCAGTACCAACCGCATGCATATTTGTAAAAATAAATCCGTATGCGTAACGTGCGATAAGCGCAGATGATGTTGTTGATGTTACATTAAATCCGGCGATTTCAACTCTACCGTAAGAATCTCTTATTGTGGCACTCAATATGTTGTGTGTCGTGGTTGCGGAGACCGCGCCTTTCAGCACAATCCCACCCGTGCCTTGTACAATAAAGCCTGAAATAACAACATCTTCGGCATATGTCCCTGCTGCAACGTTGATATTGATTGCGTGATTTACGATCTGCGGAAGCATACTAATAGCCTTGTTAATCGTCTTAAATGCCCCTGCCGCCGTATTCGCTAACCCTGTATTATTATCATTACCATCTGTACGGACATAGTAGGTAATATCTGCTGTGGTCTGCTGTGGTGTAGTCGCTAAAGATGCTTTGCTATTGATTTGCCCCTGAATCCCTGTAGAGAGAGTAAATACATTACTACCTGCCGGGGATGTTACATCACCTGTAGCTGCTGGGAGCCGCGCTACCGGGAGGGTACCGCTGGAAAGATCACCAGCAGAGCGTGTAGATAAGTCGGCCAAAGACGCACCTGTTTTGCTAACTTTGCTCCAAGCAATCCCGGCAGAAACATTTACATCTGCATCTACGATTACTCCTGCAGCAATAGCCGTAACCCCATCACTGGTACTAGTAACATCCCCCGTGTGATTAGGATGCACATAGTTATTCGCCCCCGCAGCAATCCCCGCCAGCTTTGTTTTTTCAGCCGCGGTGTAATCGTTCGTAGACAGCTGTTTGCCAGTAACTTTATCGACCTTGCTAGTAACGGCATTATCCAAGATATCCATATTTCCGTTCAGATCGGCGATATCAACGATATCTGTTCCCTCTGGCTTCTTTAAGCCCAAATTTCCTGTGGTTTGCATGTGTCACTCTCCTATCTATAAGTTCGTAATTCGTTCCATGTCTTACTGTGAGCATTCTCCCAAGTCAAAACCTTAACGGAGTCCCACCAGGTATAGCTGAACACAAATTCATAAGCCAAATGTGCAGGTTTAATCTCTTCGATGATTTGAATCAACCCTGCCATATTGGGAGGAATGCCCAGCGTACTTACAAAATGAATCTCAAAACGGTACTCATCAGGTACTTCCTTCACTTCTACCACTCCACCTGAAAAAGCGGACGCTGTCCGCTGGATCATCTCCAGCGTTGTTGTCCCGTTTCCACGCAGCTTCGCCTTAATCATCTCTCGGCGTGTGGTATATGACTTGGATACATCAATATTTAGTCCAAGCTCAGCTTCCCAACGTCCAAGGCTTACCGTTGCCGTTTCAACAAACGCCTGATCCAGTACATCTATAGTGCCTACCTTCAGTCCACCAATTTCTAGCCCGATGATCTCCTGAAGCTTCTCCATTTCGCGGACATCTTTATAATAATCCGGCAAATACTGCATTAGATCAGGCGCCTCGACTTCACCCGGATGATTCGAATCTTCATCTGCGGAATACAATAATTCGCTGAATAAAGAGCTGCCGTAACTCATCCTCACACCCCCTTCAGTTGATTCCAGGTTAGGGGCCCTTTGGGCAAATAATCATGTGTATGCGCCGCCGGAGGGAATACCGCTGGTTTACCCGCTACCCCCGCCCAAGCTACACTATCCGCTTGTTGCGCAAAATCCACCTTGCCATTGTTATTCGTATCGTAAATGCTTTTCAGCATGTCCCCGGTACTTTGTGCCGCAACTAGCAAGACATTCCCAGCAGCAGAACCGATATATAGCTTACCAGTGTCAGTACAGTAGCCAAGTTCACCAATAGCCAGTGCGCCAATCGCACTTTCCAAGCCGCGGCGTATTTGAATCAATGTCTTTAAAGCCATTGTCCCGCCCCCTAGAATGTTCCGCCATCAATACTGGCTACAGTAAGTTTATTGCCATTCGCAGCATCATAAATGATGCTGCTTCCATCCACACTTACAGCTACACCGGTTCCATCTACAGTGATCCCTTTTCCAGCTGTAACCGCAATCGCGTCTGCAGTAACCGTGATCCCATTGCCTACACCAATATTCAGCGTCACAGCATCGGCCTGACCACCACCAATCAGTCCGTTTCCAGCTGTAATGGTCTGTAACGCACCACCCGTACGAACCCATGCGCTGCCATTCCAGCTATAAATCTTCTGCTCATCATCGACGTAAGCGGTCCAGCCTACGGCAGGAACATAAAATACCCAAGCAGCAGATTGATACTCAACAATTTGATTCGTTTTCCCCGCCCATGCCCCGGTTGCCCCTGCTGGAATAATATATCGATCACCCTCAACCGGACTGGCAGGTGGAGCCAGCAGGTTCTGATCTTTTACCGACGCTTGCGGTTCGATGTTATGCTTGGCCAGCTCAATTTCGTTTTTAATCTTTTGTGCAGACCACAAGTCTGTAATCGTAGTCCCGGCATCATTGATTGTCCGGTGCTTGGTCACATCGTCAATGTGAGTCTTGATCTCAGCGGCAGTCTTTACATTCGTGCCGTCTGATACTTTATTGATATGTCCCGCACTAATATCCGCTTTAAGCACCTTCGCGTAAGTTGCTCCATCAGCGATATCGTCAATTGTACCCGTCAGGTCGCTAAGCTTCTGCGCATTCACCCGCCGCCAAGCTGCCCCATCATCAAAATATATATATCCGCTATTCGTACCCGTAGTCACGTAATATAACCGGCCAACGGCTCCTGCAACCGGACGCGAGGCTTCTGGCCCGGACAACGCCCTTCCGACCATGGAATTGGAAGTACCATCACCAATATAAACTTCCTTAGTATCATTGCAAAAACCAAGCTCACCCGGCTTCAACACGCCATAACTCGTTAGCTCAGCCTTTGTTCCCCGCTTTATTTGTATGATCTGTGCCATTTTACACCTCTCTTCTGAATGATCCTCCGTCAATCTGACCCTTGTTCTTATACCGTTCTATTTCAGTTTGAACAGCAGTAAGACTTCCCTGCAAACCGTTAATGTCCTCTGCTTCAACGGTATCGCCGGGGGTTTCGTAAGTCACATAAACCTCGGGCACATCGGCAAAAATCTTAATCAACCGTCGCCATGGCGCTTCATCCGGAAAAGACACCGTAAAATTACGTAGCTCGATCCCGGAATACTGTGACCCTGTGTACACTGCGATGCTCTGATTATTGATGTTGTCATGCGCAAGCGCACCACTATACATGCCATTTACAAGCGATAATCTCTCTTCAATAACATAACTGGCACCGTTTGCTTTTTTATTAAGCTTTTCTTGAAAAATATCAATTTGCTCTGGATAACCCATGCTACACCTCCAGTAAAACATTGCCGAACAACGGCACTTCTTCTTCGCTCAACATTACGTTGCCCGCTCCACTGTTCAGCTTCAGCTCACTGTAATCTGCGACTCCCTCAGTAGCTAGCAATAGTGCACCAATTACAGACTGACTAATATAGGTTGCTGAAAAAGCCTTCTCCTTGCGATAGCTCTCAAGAGTCGCCTTGAATTCTTCATTAACAGCTTGCAGCGCATAACCTGAAGCAAGGGTTACTTTTGCACTTATACTGATGCTTTTGCCCGTTGCCGACGCCACCGATACAACAGCACCTACAGGGGCTTGCCCCTCACCCTCTCCAGAGACCGGATCAATGTAATGCTGAACCTTAGTAACCAGCAGCTCAGAAGCAGGAAGTTTCTCGGCATCTACGATAATCACCTTCACCGTCTTAGGACCATTCCATAATGGAAAAACACGAGCGCCCCCTACTCCTGCAACCTGCATTGCCCACTCCATGTAGTGATATTTATTGCCGCTAGTAGCTGGGCGTCTGGCTGAATCCAAATAACGCTGGCGAAGCGATTCATCACTTTCGGCGTTCTCCCCAGGGATCAGAAGAGAAGCTATTTCTCCGCGTGCAAGGTCTGAAATATAATTCACCGGAAGCAAAGAGCCAAAATATCGGTTTCCTTCTTCTCCAGCGGTTTCACTCTCCAACCGATACACTCCAGGAGATAACTTTTCCACAGCCGTATAATTCAGCATATCGAGAGAAAAACGGCTGCCGAGAGGTACATCCAGAAGTCCCCCATCCGCTTTATAAAAAATCCCCTTCAGCTGCGCCTTGCTCGCTTCACGCCTTACAATTCCTGACCAGGAGATACTTCGCTCCAAGTACTCACCGGTAGCCGTATCTGCAAAATACAGATTATTATTCACATCCAGCTCAATGTACATTTGCGCCAGCTCTGCTGCTGCCGGAGCGAGCGCATCATAAATGATGCTGCCTTCGCGTTTATCCAGACCTGACGGAACCCGGTCCAGCATCCGCTCTAAAAGAGCCTCATACGTCTGATCCTCATACATCCTCATTCCACTCCTTTCTCAGCTGAAAATTCCCATAACGTGTGACCACCTTACAATCAAAAGTTAGATCATCCCCGTTAAAAGAAACCTCAATATTTTCTAAGCTAAGGATTCGTTCATCCTGAAGTAAGGCCTCACTAATGACACGTCTGATTTCAGCTCTGACCAACAGCCGATCCTTACCCAGAACCAGCTGCCACTCTGTTCCGTAATCCGAACTGTAAATCAGATGTTCAAATCTATCGGTTCGCAGAATTTTGGCCGCTGCCTGCTGCACGGCCTCAAGTCCATCCGTTTGGCCAGTGATCCTTTTTCTGTCCCAATCCATTCGGTAGGTTAGACTGGAGCTTTCCCCACGCTCAAGGTTGACCTCACCTTCAAGAAGGGCAGTTATCGGTCCAGATTTTCCAATCGCAGGAATCATATCGGACTCACCAGCCGATCTAGAACAATATAGCTTTGTCCACCCTGCATCCGAACCATCAGAACCCGATCACCAGAGGCAAGTCCTCGACGTACTACCACTTCTCTACCCTCTAGCTCGACTTTACATTCCATTACCGATTCAGGCAGCACTAGCGCATTCCCCGATAAAATAAAACGTTGATCCACCTGGATCTGCAAAGGAGCTGCCTCCGTTACCGTCCCATAAGAAAAAGCCACGGGATTTGTATTTCCCACGGCTCCTAAGCTTGCTTTTTTTATAATATCCAACATCATTTCTACACCACCTTTATATCGAGGGACATCGTATGCTCCCCACCGGAAATCTTATGACTGCATTGATCCACCAGAAACACCTGAGTCTTGAATTCATCAAGCAGGACATAAATGAAATTACCAGCCCTTACGCGCATATCACCAATCGCCTGTACGGAGAGACTAAGCTTTTCACGGTTGTGCATTTTCAGCAGATTATTTGCCTTCTCCTGAATTTGTGCAGCATTCGCTTTGTCATCGGCCTTCTGATACAAGTGCAGGATACCCCAGCGTTTCACATTATCCTTATCGCTAACCGGAAAGAAATCACGTTTACCAGTCTTCTCATTATCCTTGTAAAGAAAGATCGTGTTGTACGTATCATCATCAATACTTTTTTTGAGCGAATAATCATACAGATAATGCCCCGCTCCCAGCACCAGATTAAGCAGCATAGACTCCGGTTTACGCAGTGTAAGCTTGCCAAAATCATCGTAAAAAGCCATCAACCGCCCCTTAAACTGAAGCTCACTGCCGATCGCTCCCATAATGATGTCCAGCAGCTTTTTGTCATCTTCGATTAAAGAGGGAATCCGGTACTCCGTCTCTTCCAGTACACCTGTCTGCAGTCCGTAATCCTTTGTGATTTTCTCGATGACGTCACTAGCCGTAACATCCTGCAAAACATAACTGCCATTGCCCAGCAAATAACGCATCTGATCATAGGCGGTCAGCTTAATCTCCTGATCCGAGCCTGTATCAATGCTGAACACAAACCCGTAAAATACATCCACATGATCTTTGCTGAACTGAATAATATCACCGTTGCTGATGCCGAACTTAGGATGCTGATAGATTCCACTGTCCACAAGTGTTAACTCTAGCGTTGCCGGTTTTCCTGAGCGGGCCGTTTTCCAAGAAATATCGGAGACGATGCCAGAAATATCCCATAGATTACCTTCCTTATTCTTCACAAGCAGTTCCATAACATCCTCCTACGGCAGCTTAATGACCTTACCGATTGGAAGCTTCCTCAGCTCACTATCTTTAATGCCATTAAGTTTCTGGATTTCCCAACACCTATTACCATCTCCAAGGATTTCTTTAGCGATTTTCCATAGATTATCTTTAGATTTCATGATATACGTTTTAGGTTTGGGAGTTTCGTTCGCCCGCTTCTGTTCTACCTTCACTTCATCCTTGACGACTTTAACAGCTACCGCCTGATAAAATACATACTTTTTGAGAGATAACGAATATTCAATATCCCCTGATGTACCTGCACTGAGCTTCCAAGTGAAGCCTTCGATACTCATAGCCATATTCACACCAAAATCAATCTCTATGGATTTATCCTCACTAGTCGATGATTCCTTTAACCATTTCTTGGCGTCGTTTAGCTTCCCCTCAGCTTTTTTCGTGTCATCCGCATAGCTCACCCCGGAGAATACAAAACGAATAGGTCTGCGACTCGTCATCCACTTCTTAATAAGCTCCACATATTCAAAGGGTCTCTTCAGCCCGTCCTCTTGTACCAATACGAACGGATACCTTTGTGCCGGAAAGATACTTTCGATGGTGATCTCCGTCAGCTTCGGATAAGCAATCGTATTGATCTCACCCAAATCGATAATGGTATAGCTTTTTCCATCCCCGCTCTCCTTGATCTCCAAGGTCTCCGGGTTGACTGGCAGCCGGAATGCATCCGCCTGATTATTAAAACCAAGAAAAATCCCGTACTCTTCCATGCTACGTATACACCCCCTGCGCTGTAGAGACAAACTCCTCGTTCAGCTTTTGCCCGATCTTGTTGATAATTGAATCAATGTCTCCGGCATTGTTAATATTCCCGGTCGTCACCTGCACCGTCGGCGTAAGCTCCACAAAATTCTGGATCGCCTGAATCTCGGCAAGCTCACGCAGCATTTTCAGATCATCACTGGAGATGTCTACAGTGTCGTTGATGGAGTCGAGTTGTTTCACTCGGTTGACGGTGTTGAGATTGTTGCTTTGGTTAGCTAATAGTCCTGATTGTGAGGTTTTTGATCCATTAATTTTCCCGATGGGATTTTCTATTAATTCTTTCGCTTTCCTTCCCATATCACCAAATTTCCCAGCGAAATCCTTTCCCTTTTGGGTGTAAGCATTAACGGTATCCTCATATTCTAAAAATTCTTTCTTCTCAGTGTTTTTTACAGCTTTATTACTTGTTGGGGCAACCAATTGGCCCTTCATATTTTTAATCATTCCGCTCACAACACGGGGTACTTCAGGAGTTATATAATCTATTTTTATATTAGCTAATCCTTCAAATCCTGGTATATTGCTCAAGAAATCTAGTAGCTTCTTAACACCTGGTAACATCTTATTAATAGCATCCGCTACTACCTTCATAAAACCGCCTGCAAAGTTTTCAGCACCAACCGCCATTTGATACATAAGATCCAAGAAGTTAACAGCCAAGTCATAAAAGAGTTTATCAATGGCATATACTGGATCTATGAACAAGTTCTGAAGGAAATCCTTAAATATGATAAATATATTTTGCCAATATATAATAACATTCTGTATATAGACCTTTAACCACCCAAATGCCCCCGCTATAGCTCCAACAACATCGCCCGCAGAAACACCTAACAGTTGAAAAATATAAATAAGTGCTGCAATAACAGCAATGACCACTAAAATAGGCCAGTTGGCTACCATCCATGCTGCTGCAAGCGAATACACCTGCACAATCATAGCTGCTAGATAGACAAATGCTATCGCTTCTAGGAACGGTTTAATCCAGGACCAGTTCTCCTGCACCACTCCTACCAACCATAATATTCCATTAACTACCATACCAATCACATTCGCTATGAAGAGAAACCCATTAGCCATAGCATCTATAATCGGCATCAATTGACCTGAAGTCAGCGCCTCGTTCAAGGTATCCATCACTGGCCTCAAGGCTCCCATTGCTTTCTCACCGATTTTCTTAAGCGCAGCGTCTGTATTGTCATTCAGCTTATTCCAGTTGGCGATATCTTCTGGTTCTGCTGCAGCTTTTACAGCTTTCTCCCCCAAAGACTTAACCGCGTTAAATGGTTTTACCACATCTGCTGTCTTAAGAAATTTCATGATTTTTGAGTCAGGGGATGGTGGAGATGGTGGAGTCGGCGGTTCCTTTCTCAGATTAATTTTAGGAGTAGGGACTGGATCAGCCTTCGTCTCGGGCTTTTTCTCCTCTTCTTTCTTTTTCTCTTTTGCTTTTAATCCCTTCCACCAATTTACCTTCTTCGCTTTTTCTTCTTCTTTCTTGCCCATTTGCTCACTAGGGGAGATACTTAGCGTTCGTAGAGCTAGCTGTTGTGATTGCCCAGCTTGTTGGCTTTGCTCAATAACTATATCCCTGGAAACTACAATTTTAGGAGGGAGACGTTTAAAGCCCTCAAGTAGAGTATCGTTGATGTCCTGCAAAGACTGGTTTACTTGATTCAGAGAACGGCTCATCTCATCATTTGACCGCTTAATAACCACTTGCATTCCCTTGACCAAACGATTAACGATATCCAGATTACTGTTTAGACGAACACATTGTTTATTGACACTCTTCCAGATTGCCAGGGATTTCATCGGTAGCATTACGGCTTTAGATGCTTCTATCTTCATTCATTCACCCCCTCATCTCTTCCTTGCTTTACTCCTCGCCTGATCCCGCTTCTCCTTCTCCACCCGAACAGCGATCATCGCATAAATTGCGGCGCGTTCACGTGTAGACAGCTTCATCAGCTCATGTGGTAAAATGTGCAGCTCGTGGAGGGCGTAGTAAGCCAGGTTGGCTTCACTGTCGCCCCCGTTGATTAGTTTTTTACTTCATCCACCAGCTCGTTCATATCTGTACCGAAGCCATTCAAGGCCTGTACCCGTTCACCCAGCGCAGCGAATTCACCTGGAAGCAGCATTTTACGCAGCAGCGTTTCGGCACCAAGCACACCATAAGAACGCTGCAATTCAGCATTTTTCAGATCCGGATGCACCACACTTGAAGTCATCAGCTTAGCCATATAATCATTCGGTTCGATCTCGGAGGTATACACTCCATTTTTCCCTTTGACCTTACGGGTAGCCGCTTTACGGCATTCCTGATTCTCATCCTCGTTCATACTGCGTAACTTCCAGGCTACTGCATTCCCTTCCTTATCCTTAAAACGCTGCGATACCACAAACTCCTCTGTCGTGTCACATGCTACATTTTGCGCAAAAAACAAACTTAATTCACTCATTGTCTTCCTCCTAAAATAATTTAGTTTCTTCTAGTACTACTAAAATAGACAGAGAAGGGACCCGCCGCTAACTGCACGCCCGGGCCTTACTTGCTCCTATCTAGTTGTCTTTATTAATTTCCGGAGCCTGCCGGAGCGCCAAAAGCTTGCACAATCTGCACATCTTCAAAGGTAAAGCTCACTTCTTCTTCCAGCGCATCTGACTCTGTATCGAGGGAGGCCATGATCACACTATCAAGGTTCACACCTTTTAAAATAATGCGTTGTGCTCCCACACTGGACGATGGGTCTTCGTTCGTAACCTCAATATCGAAATACTGGTCGACACCTGTATTCATATAATCAAGCATCATCTGGCGGAAACGACTAGTCATATAAAAAATCGTCATCGAACCGCTGCCCGACCATCCAGTCGCTTTATGCTGAACACCACGTCGACCGAGTGTCTTCACTTCTGCCTTTGTTTTTTCTACCGTAGCTTCAAGTGTCTTCACATAGAACATCTCTTCAGTTTGCGTGCCAATCACAGCATATGCACGGCCCTCCTGGCCGGAAATTGTATCACTAGCTTTTAAAAATGCCATCTTAAACCACCTTCACTTTCATATATACTTTTTCTACGGAATCTACCGGTTTCACAGCTACATCCAGCACGATACTATCACTATCCGCACCAGCTACAACGACCACATCTGTCTGCGCGTTAAAGCCCTCAATCGCACCCATATCCTGCAGATCATTCATATAAGTCGCACATTGTGACCAGAACAGAGCCCGTCCATCTTCATTATTAGCTACCTTACCAATGTAGTAGTTCTCAAAAATACGCTTTAGATCATTCGCAATCCCATCCAGCACGCGCAGCACACGATTCTTAGAGAACGCTTTGCCTTTATCCGGAGAAAATGCCGTAAACGTGTTAATATCCTGCTCCACCACGGCCCGACCTCCACTGTAAGTAAAGAGCAGTTCACCTTGCAGCAAAGCTGCTGTCGTTTCAGAATGGCTAAGCCGCACATCCGCGTCAACGGAGTCATCATAACCCTGATAAGTCAGCGATTGATTCACCGCAGCAGCAGCCGTAGCACCCGCCACCCAAGCCACAGCATTGTTGTTATCAATCGTAGTTCCGTCGCCCAGTACTACCCCATTTTTTACGCTAATCACACCTTCGTGACCCGCAGCCGTATAATCCGATAATACAGCCTGAACTTTCTTTCCTTCCGTATCCCGTAGTCGTCTTACCCAAGAGCTATACAGTGCCTTAAGCGTACTATCCTGCGATACTAGTCCAACCGTTTGGAACTCAAGCACCTCAAGAGCAGATAAGAAATCGCTATGTGCACCATTTGTAACTGTACCATTAGCCCCGCCAATAAGCGGCATCCCTGCGGTTAGCTTCAAGCCTTCTGCGCCATTTTTCTGGAATTGTACATAATCGTTAGCGACCAACTCTTCAGCCGTTCCAACCGTTTGCTTATTCAGTTCAGTTCCACTAAGCAAGGTCTTCACATCAAAAAGAGCATTATTCTCAATATTCTTCTCTATAACAACAGATAGATCGTTTCCGCGTACACCGCCGTATTTAGCAGTTACCTGAAGACCGCTATTGGTTACCGCCGCTTTAACCCCTTCATTCAATCGATAAAGCAGCAAGGTTCCTGCCCGTTTCAGTGCTTCACGTACTGGTAACAGTGTAGGATGTTCCAAATCAACACCTAGCAGCTTTTTCACATCGTCCTGCGGGGTAAGCTTCATGATCACTCCAGCTTCTCCCCAAGATAAGGCTAGTGCCAAAGCGGTAATCCCGCGTTCTCCCATTTTGCCGATAGTCCCTTGATTCGATGCCACATTTACGTACACCCCTGGGCGCACTTTGTTTTGAGTTGTCCATGTTCCGCCTGCCATTAGTTCAAAACCTCCTTATTAATAAACAATCCCATAGATTGCTTCGCTTCTTCGATCGTATAACTTTTGTCATTCTGCAAAATAACGTTCAGCACATCCTTTTCCTTAGCCGTAAAAAGCGATGAATTCACAATCTGCTCTTTACCAAAACGATCTCCACTACTCATCTTTGTGCTCATTTCAGTCTTTCTCCTCCTATCATTTGACCCATATTAATGGGGTCAGGCTTCTCACTTTGCAAATACACCATATAGTCCGTTGTAAAAAGCGGCCCATGCCCCTCTTTTCCAGCTTCCCAAGCTTGCCTAGCTACACGAAAGGCTCCGCCATCCTGCTCCATCCCTGCCATTGCCTCACTCAGCTTATCTGCCATTGTCTCAGCTTCCAGCAAGCTGCCTTGCTCATAACGGATACCAAAACGGTACACCGCTAAATATCTGCCTTCTCGCTGGCGATCCAGTGTCGCTGAAATCAGTCCGGGATAAAAATAAGCCGTCTGAGGTTTCTCCCCATCCACATACACAGGCACATTTGGAAAATATCGTTCCAGCGTACTCGTAATGTGTTTTCGTAATTGTTGTACCGACATCACTCCATTCCTTTCTGAAGGGCGACGATTCGCCGATCCTTGATGGTGTTAACCTTCAATCGCATTAACATTAAGAAGACACCCCCTCTACTAAATTTAAGAACAAAAAAGGATACTATCCGCTGTTGGATAATACCCTTCTACACTAGGCCCATGCCAAAAGAATCTTTCACCGCTAGATTTGTTCACATCACCAGTAGGGCTGAACGATTAGCAGAGCATTCATGCTCTTGCGGTGTTCTTTTTGCTTCATTTGCCATGTTATAAATATACACCCCTATTTGCCTTGCAGAGACGGTAGACCGACGAGGTTTACGCTAACTTTGGGATGGTATAGGGCGGTTTTTCGGAGAATCGTTCTATCCATAAAAAAAGACCGCATCATCCGCTCGGACGATACAGTCTTAAGTAACCCTCTATATTTCTTAGGTAATACTAACCTTCTCTTTTTTCACTCTAGGTGCTGTTATTAAGGTGCTAAGGGACAGTAGACCGAGATCCGTTAAAGCCAAAGCCATCTTGTAAAAAGCCTTCGTGCGTATCTTCACGTAAGTGTCCTTACTTACCGGTGGATCAAACACATGATTGTAGATCGTATAATCGTATGTTTCATCTCTTTTCATATAACGCTCTCTTACTAATTGCTGTTCCCTCGTATCGAGTCTCTCTACCACAGAGTCCATTGCTGAACAAAAAGCTCTTCTAGCAGCCGGTACATCCACATTATAAGAAGCTAACGCAGCAGTCTGATCAGTAACTGTATTCGTAGGGCCATGAAATCTTTCTGTGTAAGAATAAGTAGTACTGGCTTCCTTAGCTTCAAATGTAACGGTCTTAAAAATACGGTATTTCTCTAACATGCTCTCTATAGCGACCTGGGTTCGGCGACGGTCCAACTCTGGTAAGGCGGATAAGTTCATCATTTTATGCACTCCTTTAGGTTTGACAGAATGAGATTAAATTGCGGAAGTTTCCTAAGCAATGTGCTAAAATATATTAGTGTTCGTATTCTGTTCGTATTTTTCTATAATATACCACTTCTCTACCAATCTCGTAAAACCCCGTATTCGTCTGTTTTGGGCGAAATAGAATAGATTTCCCTCCATTATCTTGCCTTTTGGCAATAACATGCGCTTTGTTGTTTACCAATTGGCAAAAATGACTTATATTAATAATATAAGCATCATTCTATAAGGAGTGGTTGAGATGACAATAGAATTTGGGGATTACATGAAGGGACTTCGCGAAGCAAAGGGATTAACGATTAATCAATTGGCAGCAGCAGCGGGGATTAGCGGTTCACAAATCTCACGAATTGAAAATGGTCTAAGAGGCGTGCCTAAGCCAACTACTTTACGCAAAATTGCTGAGGCTACAGGCGTCCCTTACGAGGAGTTAATGGATCAGGCAGGCTATTTACAGGAACATCCCCTTCCAAGCGAAGAGATTGTCCCAGAGTGGGCTACAAGCAAGGATAAGCGTGACTTTCGTAAAATGCTGGAGGATGATGGAGAGCTGATGTTTGATGGAATTCCATTAGACAAGGATGACAAGCAGAGGATAAAAGATGTACTGACCGGATTATTCTGGGAAGCCAAACAGATGAACAAGAGAAATAAATCTAACAATACTTAATAACTACACTAACATGCTGCAGGTGAAGAATATGGATGAACTGATTAATAATCTGATTAAAAAATATAAAACCAACTGTCCATTCGAGCTAGCCTCAGCGCTAGGTATTCACATTCGTTTCATGAACCTTGGGACAGGCACAAAGGGATTATATTACCGAAAACTAAGAAGAAGATTTATCGTCATTCATAATGAGTTGCCAGTTGAGTGGCAGCGCTTCGTTTGTGCGCATGAATTAGGTCATGATCGCCTTCACAAGGGGATTAACCGCTTTTTCCTGGAAGAAAGCTCTTACTTCTCTCCTGGCAAGCTTGAGCGTCAAGCTAACGTTTTTGCTGTAAAGCTACTATCCATAGGCAGTAATCCTGAGCAAGAAGAATCCTGTAAAAGTTATTATCTACGGATTGGCATTCCATCAGAAGTACAGTTTCTTTTGGAAGAATGATAGAACATATGTTATATGAATTTATGCGTGTTTTAATTCTATACATAACAAAAAAAGCTCTTACCGAAGTAAGAGCTATCTAAGAGCAATTAAGCTGAGTATCGGGATGACACGATTTGAACATGCGACCCCCTGGTCCCAAACCAGGTGCTCTACCAAGCTGAGCTACATCCCGTTACTATAAAATTATGGAGCGGGTGATGGGAATCGAACCCACGCTATCAGCTTGGAAGGCTGAAGTTCTACCATTGAACTACACCCGCAAAGGTGAAAAATCGGGATGACACGATTTGAACATGCGACCCCCTGGTCCCAAACCAGGTGCTCTACCAAGCTGAGCTACATCCCGTTATAATACTATAAGTGCTTAATAAAAATGGCGCGCCCTGAGAGATTCGAACTCCCGGCCTTTTGATTCGTAGTCAAACGCTCTATCCAGCTGAGCTAAGGGCGCAAAATTATGGAGCGGACGACGGGAATCGAACCCGCGACCCTCGCCTTGGCAAGGCGATGCTCTACCGCTGAGCCACGTCCGCAATAAGTGGTGCGCGTGAAGGGACTTGAACCCCCACGTCGTGAAACGCCAGATCCTAAGTCTGGTGCGTCTGCCATTCCGCCACACGCGCATGTAATAATAAAAGTGAGCCATGAAGGACTCGAACCTTCGACACCCTGATTAAAAGTCAGGTGCTCTACCAACTGAGCTAATGGCTCGCACTTGGCTGGGGATATAGGATTCGAACCTATGAGTGACGGAGTCAAAGTCCGTTGCCTTACCACTTGGCTAATCCCCATTGATGGTAACTCTATGTTGCCCACAATCTCTCAGGAAGATTATGGTGGAGGCTGAGGGGATCGAACCCCCGACCCTCTGCTTGTAAGGCAGATGCTCTCCCAGCTGAGCTAAGCCTCCATATCTATGGGACCCTCTAAGGGTAAGTACAAGTAAAAGTTGGTGACCCGTATGGGATTCGAACCCATGTTACCTCCGTGAAAGGGAGGTGTCTTAACCCCTTGACCAACGGGCCTTGCAAATCTGTGGAGCTCTCAACCGGATTCGAACCGGTGACCTCTTCCTTACCATGGAAGCACTCTACCTGCTGAGCTATGAGAGCATGGCTCCCCGAACAGGGCTCGAACCTGTGACAACTCGATTAACAGTCGAGTGCTCTACCAACTGAGCTATCAGGGAATATCCGCTTGGCAACGTCCTACTCTCCCAGGACCCTTCGGTCCAAGTACCATCGGCGCTGGAGGGCTTAACGGTCGTGTTCGGGATGGGTACGCGTGGAACCCCTCCGCTATCGCCACCAAACGGGCATTTACAGCGTAAATGCTCAGGCTTGATGCCTGAAAACTGAATCCGAATTGAATTTGCGTCTTAAATATAGGATAAGCCCTCGACCGATTAGTATTGGTCAGCTCCATGCATTACTGCACTTCCACCTCCAACCTATCTACCTCGTCGTCTTCAAGGGGTCTTACTAATTGGGAAATCTCATCTTGAGGGGGGCTTCACGCTTAGATGCTTTCAGCGCTTATCCCGTCCGTACGTAGCTACTCAGCCATGCTCCTGGCGGAACAACTGATGCACCAGCGGTACGTCCATCCCGGTCCTCTCGTACTAAGGACAGCTCCTCTCAAATTTCCTGCGCCCACGACAGATAGGGACCGAACTGTCTCACGACGTTCTGAACCCAGCTCGCGTACCGCTTTAATGGGCGAACAGCCCAACCCTTGGGACCTACTTCAGCCCCAGGATGCGATGAGCCGACATCGAGGTGCCAAACCTCCCCGTCGATGTGGACTCTTGGGGGAGATAAGCCTGTTATCCCCAGGGTAGCTTTTATCCGTTGAGCGATGGCCCTTCCATGCGGTACCACCGGATCACTAAGTCCGACTTTCGTCCCTGCTCGACTTGTAGGTCTCGCAGTCAAGCTCCCTTATGCCTTTGCACTCTTCGAATGATTTCCAACCATTCTGAGGGAACCTTGGAACGCCTCCGTTACTCTTTAGGAGGCGACCGCCCCAGTCAAACTGCCCGCCTGACACGGTCCCCGTACCGGATTACGGTACTAGGTTAGAACCTAGATACGATCAGGGTGGTATCCCAACGGCGCCTCCACCGAAGCTTGCGCTCCGATTTCTACGGCTCCCACCTATCCTGTACAGATCGTACCCAAATTCAATATCAAGCTGCAGTAAAGCTCCATGGGGTCTTTCCGTCTTGTCGCGGGTAACCTGCATCTTCACAGGTATTAAAATTTCACCGGATCTCTCGTTGAGACAGCGCCCAAGTCGTTACGCCATTCGTGCGGGTCAGAATTTACCTGACAAGGAATTTCGCTACCTTAGGACCGTTATAGTTACGGCCGCCGTTTACTGGGGCTTCGGTTCATAGCTTCGGGTTACCCCTAACCACTCCCCTTAACCTTCCAGCACCGGGCAGGCGTCAGCCCGTATACTTCGCCTTGCGGCTTCGCACAGACCTGTGTTTTTGCTAAACAGTCGCTTGGGCCTTTTCACTGCGGCCCCCTCGTGCTATTCACACTACCGGGGCACCCCTTCTCCCGAAGTTACGGGGTCATTTTGCCGAGTTCCTTAACGAGAGTTCTTCCGCGCGCCTTAGAATTCTCTTCTCGCCTACCTGTGTCGGTTTGCGGTACGGGCACCTTCTCCTGGCTAGAGGCTTTTCTTGGCAGTGTGAGATCATGACCTTCGCTACTGTAATTTTCGCTCCCCATCACAGCCCAGCCTTAACGATGTGCGGATTTGCCTACACATCAGCCTCACTGCTTAGACGGACATATCCATCAGTCCGCGTCACTACCCTCCTGCGTCACCCCATCGCTCATAGCGGATTACGGTGGTACAGTAATTTCAAACTGTTGTCCTTCGACTACGCCTTTCGGCCTCGCCTTAGGTCCCGACTTACCCTGAGCGGACGAGCCTTCCTCAGGAAACCTTGGGCTTTCGGCGGATCAGATTCTCACTGATCTTTTCGTTACTCATACCGGCATTCTCACTTGTATGCTGTCCAGCGCTCCTTACGGTACACCTTCAACCCACATACAACGCTCCCCTACCCCAGATACATACGTATCTAGCCATAGCTTCGGTGGTGTGTTTAGCCCCGTTACATTTTCGGCGCAGAGTCACTCGACCAGTGAGCTATTACGCACTCTTTCAATGGTGGCTGCTTCTAAGCCAACATCCTGGTTGTCTGTGCAACTCCACATCCTTTCCCACTTAACACACACTTGGGGACCTTAGCTGATGGTCTGGGCTGTTTCCCTTTTGACAATGGATCTTAGCACTCACTGTCTGACTCCCGGCAATAAGTATATGGCATTCGGAGTTTGACTGAGCTTGGTAATCCTTGCGGACCCCGCACCCAATCAGTGCTCTACCTCCACTACTCTTATACCGAGGCTAGCCCTAAAGCTATTTCGGGGAGAACCAGCTATCTCCGAGTTCGATTGGAATTTCTCCGCTACCCCCACCTCATCCCCGCATTTTTCAACATGCGTGGGTTCGGGCCTCCAGTGCGTGTTACCGCACCTTCACCCTGGACAGGGGTAGATCACACGGTTTCGGGTCTACGTCCACATACTAAATCGCCCTATTCAGACTCGCTTTCGCTGCGGCTCCGTCTTCTCGACTTAACCTTGCATGTTAAACGTAACTCGCCGGTTCATTCTACAAAAGGCACGCCATCACCCATTAATAGGGCTCTGACTTTTTGTAAGCACACGGTTTCAGGTTCTATTTCACTCCCCTTCCGGGGTGCTTTTCACCTTTCCCTCACGGTACTGTTTCACTATCGGTCGCCAGGTAGTATTTAGCCTTAGCAGATGGTCCTGCTGGATTCATACGGGGTTTCACGTGCCCCGCACTACTCGGGATCCGTCTCGGAGAGAACACAGTTTAGGCTACAGGGCTTTTACCTCTATCGCGGGCCTTTCCAGACCTCTTCGCCTACCATATTCCTTTGTAACTCCATGTGAGACGTCCCACAACCCCTAAGAGCAAGCTCTTAGGTTTAGGCTGTTCCGCGTTCGCTCGCCGCTACTGACGGAATCACTATTGTTTTCTCTTCCTCAGGGTACTTAGATGTTTCAGTTCCCCTGGTCTGCCTCTACATCTCCTATGTGTTCAGAGATGAGTAACTGCGAATTACCACAGCTGGGTTTCCCCATTCGGACACCCCCGGATCAAAGCTTGCTTACAGCTCCCCGAGGCAGTTTCGTTGTTCGCCACGTCCTTCGTCGGCTCCTGGCGCCTAGGCATCCTCCGTGTGCTCTTATTAGCTTAACCAATCGCTCTGGTTATTGGCTTATTCGCTCATCTTGTTTTAAACAGCGCTCTCGAATAAATCCGTTCGCATTTCTATTTAAAGCCAAAAGTCGCTTACAATCCAAAACCTTCGCTCAGCATCACTATTAATTCTTCACTTGTTTACACAAGTTTAGCTTAAAAGATGTTCTAAAACGCAAATTCGTTTCGGTATCCAGTTTTCAAGGATCAATGTTTAAAGAAGGTATTAAATTAAAATTATGGTGGAGCCAAGCGGGATCGAACCGCTGACCTCCTGCTTGCAAGGCAGGCGCTCTCCCAGCTGAGCTATGGCCCCATAAAAGATATAAAGTTATATGGTGGGCCTTGGTGGACTCGAACCACCGACCTCACCCTTATCAGAGGTGCGCTCTAACCAACTGAGCTAAAAGCCCATATAACATTGTGAATCAACCAAAGAATGGTTGTCCGCTTGGCGGCGTCCTACTCTCCCAGGACCCTTCGGTCCAAGTACCATCGGCGCTGGAGGGCTTAACGGTCGTGTTCGGGATGGGTACGTGTGGAACCCCTCCGCTATCGCCACCAAACGTATATGAAAGAGACTTACTCTTTCAAAACTGAACACGAGTGAGTGTTCGAACCCGAAGGTTCTATTGTGGAAGCTTAGCTTCCGATTTGAATGTCTTCATTGCAGAAGACGATTCTCCATAGAAAGGAGGTGATCCAGCCGCACCTTCCGATACGGCTACCTTGTTACGACTTCACCCCAATCATCTACCCCACCTTCGGCGGCTGGCTCCCTTGCGGGTTACCCCACCGACTTCGGGTGTTGTAAACTCTCGTGGTGTGACGGGCGGTGTGTACAAGACCCGGGAACGTATTCACCGCGGCATGCTGATCCGCGATTACTAGCAATTCCGACTTCATGCAGGCGAGTTGCAGCCTGCAATCCGAACTGAGACCGGCTTTGATGGGATTGGCTTCACCTCGCGGCTTCGCTTCCCGTTGTACCGGCCATTGTAGTACGTGTGTAGCCCAGGTCATAAGGGGCATGATGATTTGACGTCATCCCCACCTTCCTCCGGTTTGTCACCGGCAGTCACTCTAGAGTGCCCAACTTTACTTGCTGGCAACTAAAGTTAAGGGTTGCGCTCGTTGCGGGACTTAACCCAACATCTCACGACACGAGCTGACGACAACCATGCACCACCTGTCTCCTCTGTCCCGAAGGCCGCCACTATCTCTAGTGGATTCAGAGGGATGTCAAGACCTGGTAAGGTTCTTCGCGTTGCTTCGAATTAAACCACATACTCCACTGCTTGTGCGGGTCCCCGTCAATTCCTTTGAGTTTCAGTCTTGCGACCGTACTCCCCAGGCGGAGTGCTTACTGTGTTAACTTCGGCACCAAGGGTATCGAAACCCCTAACACCTAGCACTCATCGTTTACGGCGTGGACTACCAGGGTATCTAATCCTGTTTGCTCCCCACGCTTTCGCGCCTCAGCGTCAGTTACAGCCCAGAAAGTCGCCTTCGCCACTGGTGTTCCTCCACATATCTACGCATTTCACCGCTACACGTGGAATTCCACTTTCCTCTTCTGTACTCAAGTCACCCAGTTTCCAGTGCGACCTCAGGTTGAGCCCAAGGTTTAAACACCAGACTTAAATGACCGCCTGCGCGCGCTTTACGCCCAATAATTCCGGACAACGCTTGCCCCCTACGTATTACCGCGGCTGCTGGCACGTAGTTAGCCGGGGCTTTCTTCTCAGGTACCGTCACTCCGGTAGCAGTTACTCTACCGGACGTTCTTCCCTGGCAACAGAGCTTTACGATCCGAAAACCTTCATCACTCACGCGGCGTTGCTCCGTCAGACTTTCGTCCATTGCGGAAGATTCCCTACTGCTGCCTCCCGTAGGAGTCTGGGCCGTGTCTCAGTCCCAGTGTGGCCGTTCACCCTCTCAGGTCGGCTACGCATCGTCGCCTTGGTGGGCCGTTACCCCACCAACTAGCTAATGCGCCGCAGGCCCATCCCTCAGTGACAGATTGCTCCGTCTTTCATTCTTTCTTCAGGAGAAAAAAGAAATTATCCGGTATTAGCTACCGTTTCCGGTAGTTATCCCAGTCTAAGGGGCAGGTTGCCTACGTGTTACTCACCCGTCCGCCGCTAAGTTATTTTGAAAGCAAGCTTTCAAAATAACTCCGCTCGACTTGCATGTATTAGGCACGCCGCCAGCGTTCGTCCTGAGCCAGGATCAAACTCTCCAATTAGTATTGAAAAGAGCGATATGCTCATTTTGAAACATCTGACGAGAAAATTAATTCTCTAATTTTGGATTTCACTTTCGTGATTTCCCACTCACTCGTTGTTCAGTTTTCAAAGATCAATGTCTCTCATTTCGTCGTCGTTGTTTGTCAGCGGCGACCTTTATAATATATCACAGTGTTTCATTGTTTGGCAAGTCTTTTTTTTGAAAAAGTTTTTTTCAATTTTTCTTGCCTTTCGCTTCCCTTTTACACAAGCAAAAGGAGCGCGAGATATAATTTATCACGAGCACTCCTTTTTAGTCAAGCTATTTTATTAAAAAATCTTAAATTCATATAAGACTCTTGCATTTACCGCCTATCCTTAGTGTTTATACTGAGAAGAACGTCCACCCCACGCATACTTGGAAAGTTCTTTCTGAGGAGCAAAACGAGCATACATACGAAATACAGTCTTATATCTATTGGCGATGGCATGCCTGATATTTTGGTCCAAGCGCTGATCGCTCAAATCTAACAGCATCTCATCAAGTTCTTTCCGCAAAACATAATCCAGTTCCTTGCATTCTTTTTCGTTGAACAACATTCCCAACATATGCTTGGCCTCCTTCATGAAGTTGCAAGTAACACATTCACTAAAACCCAAAACCCCTTGTACATAATTAGTTAGTCCATCTCATGGAGAAAGCTGCCTTAAGATCCTACTACACTAGATTAACCGGAGTACTCTTTTTATAACCATAATTATTAAAAATTCCCTTTATGGTTTCTCCACGATTATATACTTCTGACCTTTAGGCAATCCTTGGATGAATGGTTTTAATGGTATGCTCCATTCCCGGAAGTTTTATGATAAAAGCGAAAAAGTAATTGTACTTTCAATGATGGCAGCTACAAATAACAGGATTACTGTCCAAATAGATGCTGTAAGTGTTTGACGCATGAATGAAGTCCAGTCTACACCTCTGTTCTCTTTTTTAGTGGATGAGCTAAATATACTTGAAAGTACTTTCCCACCGAACTGAAGTCCAAATGCACAAGCAATAATGATCGCTGGAATCTCTATAATCCCATGTGGCAGCAGTCCTTTTACTATTAGTTCGAACAAATCCTGTCCTTGCAGTGCTGATAAATGAATCAGATAGCCGATAACCGCTCCGTTAATAAATAAGAATATGGCTGGCAGTATACCGAACAACGCTCCTAAAAATATGATAAGAACACCCTTGATGCTGTTATTCAAAAATATAAATACAAAGAAGCTCCATTGCGGATTAGAAGAATCTCTAAGGCTGCCACTGATTTCACTGAGCCCCTCTAATTGCTGAACCAATAGCTTCTCCAGACTGCTAGTAGCTACCCACCCTACAACAGCTCCTACTGCGAAGAGCAGACAGGATAGCAATAAAGCCTTCCGGATTGTTTTTAGATCTTTAATAAACGTGAAGAACGACAACATAAATACCCTCCTGAAATAGTGATCTCTGTTTCTTAGGTCATAACCTTGCGGTACGAGCATACATTTAGAACAAACAAGCATTTCGCATGGGAGAGGAGCGCTGTCATTATGAATTCTTTTTATGTATTCAGCGGCAAAAAGATTAAACGATTCATCTATATCTTCGCCGCTGTGCTTCTTGCTGCTGGAGTTGTCTATGTCGAGAGGGGAAACATAACCGTTTTTTCTGAATCCGGACCTTCCGCGATCTACAGTGTACCCACAGAGAAGAAGCTGATTGCCCTGACCTTCGATATTAGCTGGGGGGAGAAAAGACCCGAACCAATTTTGAAGGTACTTGAAGACAAGAAAGTGGACAAAGCCACCTTCTTCCTGTCTTCACCATGGAGTAAAACTCACCCAGACATTGTAACTAACATCAAAAATGCAGGTTTTGAAATTGGAAGTCATGGTCATAAACACGTCAATTACAGCACACTAAGCAACGAAGAAATTCGTACACAGATCTCAACGGCTCACACCGTACTTACCGAATTAACCGGCACTGAACCCAATTTGATTCGTATGCCTAATGGTGATTTTGACAAAAGAGTCCTTCAGGTTGCCAGCGATCTCGGTTACAAGGTCATTCAATGGGATACAGACTCCCTGGACTGGAAGAACATCGGCGTAGACAATATCGTGAAGCGTGTAACGACAAAAGCGCATCCAGGTGATATTGTCCTTCTACATGCCAGTGATTCCTGTAAACAAACACATGAAGCACTTCCACTCATTATCGATGAGCTCCGCAGACAAGGTTATGAATTCGTTACCGTCTCTGAGCTGATCAGTCAAAGCAACGCCGAAGGTAAAGAAGTTCGCGACTCAGCTTCACTCAGTAATGCCGTTGAGGACGCAGCTGGGCTGTAAAAACACATTTCAATCTCTGGTGCCGTAATGGATGTTGATCTGACCAAAGGATTAATGACGTGGAGAGATGAGTTCCGATATGTCTGGTGTGGGGGTATTCAGCTTCGGATAGCTCAGATCCAGACTCTCCAGTGTCTTTACAACGATGGATAAGGTCAAATAGTTGCGGTACCATTGATGATTGGCGGGTATCCAGTACCAGGGTGCTTTATCTATGCTAGATTCCTTGAAAACATCTTCATATGCTTCTTGGTAATCATCCCAATACTCCCGCTCCTGGAGATCACTTGCATCGAATTTCCAATGTTTTTTGGGATCTTCAAGGCGTTCTTTAATCTTCTTTAGCTGCTTCTCTTTAGAAATATGCAGAAAAAGCTTGATAATTGTCGTCCCCTCTTCCACCAGCATTTCCTCGAACTGCCGTATGTAACGAAAGCGACGCTTCAAGTCATCCTTTTTTAACCCTCCGTGTACCCGCGGTACCAATACATCTTCATAATGCGAGCGGTTAAATGCAGAGATATATCCCTTAGGGGGTGTCTTCTGATGAACTCTCCATAGAAAATCATGAGCCTCTTCCTCTAGAGATGGTTTCTTAAAGCTGGTAACTATAAATCCTTGCGGATTAATGCCTGAAAAAATATGCTTAACTGTGCCATCCTTACCGCTGGAGTCCATTCCTTGCAGAATAACAAGCAGCGAATGCTTTTTCTGAGCAAACAAAATATCTTGGAGCTCTGCCAAACGTGCTTTAAGCTCTTCTGTTTTAGCTTCCACTTCTTTTTTGGATTTAAAAACACCTGTGTCATCCGGATCCAGCTTGTTAAGCCGGATTTCTTTTGTGTCTTTTATCATATAGCGCTTGATGTCCATATATTCCCCTCCTAAAAGTTTTGTGAGCGTTACTACACTTGTGTTACTTCGTACAAAACTCACTTCGGAAGCATCTACTTAGTTTTGTGAGCGTATCGTTCTTTAAGATTAACCTCTACAATCAGATTTTAATCGTTAAGCTTCCGTTAGAGCAAAAAACCCCGTCTTCTGAAATCAGAGCA
Organism: Paenibacillus sp. FSL K6-2859; assembly: GCF_038008265.1. Taxonomy (NCBI): domain Bacteria; kingdom Bacillati; phylum Bacillota; class Bacilli; order Caryophanales; family Paenibacillaceae; genus Paenibacillus; species Paenibacillus sp. FSL K6-2859. The sequence continues at coordinate 6,192,722 of NZ_JBBOYU010000001.1, forward strand.
CGGGGGTTCATTGTTTAGTGCCTTTCCCATTCATTATCCGGCTGCCGGCTTCAGAATACGGTGTAGCATCAAAATTTGGAATGCATTACAAGCGATAAGCGGAACAACAATAAATACCGTTGCACTATCAACACCTATACGGAGTACGCCAATAACTTCCACAATTGAAATAGCTGTCATAAAAAAGAGGGTTGGAATCAAAGCTGAGATGTTTGTACTTTTTACTTTGAAATAAGACACTATAATAGCTGCTAGCAAAATAACGATTCCTAATATTAGATCAGACATAACATTTCTTTCCCCGCCAACGACGGTACGCAAAAAAATCAGTTCAAGCAATGCGAGTACAGAAAGCACTAGTTGTATGTATTTCCAAACCTTTTGTGGAAAAACTCCGTTGCCCATATAATTCAAAATCAAATAGGCAAAAAAACCAAGTTGCGAATAAACGCTTACAAGCATACCGTAGCCAAGCAGAATCAGCGGGTATAAAAAGAAATCCCCGACACTTTTGAAATCAATCTTACCATTTACGAATTGTAGTGCCAAACCAGCGATTACAGCCCCACCCGCTCCAATAAGAAGGGTAGTCCAAAATAAATGAAACCATTTTTTTATACTCAGCCAATTCACCTCCTCTTGTCAGATTTATTTTACCAAGGATACCGACAAAACGCCATTACACCCACAACATAAATGTGCTCTAATGCGGCATAATACATCAAGAGAATCCTATAAAGGAGGGCAGCGCCAATGAAATGGAGATTTATCGGATCTGTGGGTTTGGCATTGAGCTTTGTTATGGCCTTAACGGCTTGCGGAAGTGAGCAGAGCAGTTCTTCTTCCGGACAAGGCAGTTATAAAGAAACGAAGACCATGGTTTTAGATATATTGAAAAGCGATGAGGGTAAAAAAGCAGTTGAGGAATCATTATCAAGCTCCAGCTCTGGCGGTACCAGTGGAATGAGCATGAAGATGATGCCACTTCAAACAACAGAGGAAATTAAGACCGCTGTAAAGGATACTCTCACTGCGCCGGAATATCAGAAGGAGATCGAGAAAATAATGAAGGATCCAAAGTTCGCAGGTGACTTTGCTAAAGCCATTCAATCGCAAAGCAAGGAACTACACCTGCAGCTAATAAAGGATCCAACTTATCAGAAATCAGTCGAAGAAATTATGAAATCTCCAGAAATGATGACCATGTTTCTAAATCTCACCAAAACACCGGATTACCGAAAACAATCCATGAAAACCATTCAGGAATCTATGCAAACCCCTTTATTCCGTATGGAGGTATTAAATTTACTTAAAAAAGTCGTACAAGAAGAACTTGAACCAAAAGAGAAAAAAGAAAAAGGCAGCGAAGGTGGCGACAAGCAGGACAGCAGTGGCGGCGGTGGCGGCGGTAGCGGCGATGATTCAAGCTCTTAAAAAAGAGGCCTTATCCCACTAACAACGTGTGGGATGGCCTCTTTTTCATGTACAAGAATTAGTGCTCATATTTTGAAATAAGTTTATCCGCAATTTCTGCAAATAATATGCCTGTTGGTGTCTCTTCTTTGTATACAGAAGGTGAAAAATCCGGTTCCGAAATATGGTTGTCCGGCGCACCTAACGGCACTTGTGCAAGCAGCTCCGTATGAAGCGTCTCGGCAAGCCTCGCTCCTCCACCTCTGCCAAAGATATAATCTTTCTTACCACAGTCAGTACACTCATAATAAGCCATATTCTCAATGACTCCAATAATCTCATGATCTGTCTGCAGAGCCATAGAGCCCGCTCTAGCCGCCACAAACGCCGCGGTAGCGTGTGGTGTTGTAACTATAATCTCTTTGCTGTGAGGCAGCATCTGATGCACGTCAAGTGCCACATCACCAGTACCTGGGGGCAGATCAAGCAGCATATAATCAAGTTCACCCCACCCGACATCATTAAAGAACTGGCGAAGCATTTTGCCAAGCATAGGTCCCCGCCAAATTACTGGACTATTCTCACGGATAAAGAAACCCATAGACATGACCTTCACTCCGAAACGTTCCACAGGAATAATCGTTCCTTCTTCAACAACAGGCCCCTCTTCGATACCCATCATATCAGGAATGCTAAAACCATAAATATCGGCATCGATAAGACCAACTTTTTTCCCTTTTCTCGCAAGGGCTACGGCTAAATTCACCGTTACAGTTGATTTACCAACCCCACCTTTACCGCTGGCCACGGCAATAAAGTTCACACCAGAGCTCTCGCTAATTAATTCATGGCCATCAAGGCCTGCAGCATGTCCCTTAAGTTTCCCAGGCTCATCAACTTCCTCAGTGCTTTCACCACGAAGTATAGCACGTTCATAATCGGTTGCATCACGAAGCCGGATATGTACATTAGAAGCCCCACCCGCTTCAAGCAATTCACGAACCTGTTGTTCTAGATCCATGCGACTTTGCTCTTCAGGATTCAGACATACGATAGATAAAGAAATACGATCTTCTTTAATCATAATGTCACGAATCAGCTGTAGTTCCACAAGGCTTTTTCCAGTTTCCGAGTCTGTTAATGGCTGCAGTATTTCCTGAATCTGTTCCTTAGTCAACATGGAAAGCACCTCTGTTTCCTTTCCGGATGAGAAATTCTCCGGAGTTTTTGTCTATTATAGCATTACCTGTCTCCCCATGAGTAGTCCTGACTATTCGGAGGCGTAACGAAGAATGCCACGATAAATGCTAGTCGCAACCTTCCGCTGATAAACATCATTTCCGAGTAGAGCGGATTCCTGTGGGTGTGATAAGAATCCTACTTCTACAAGTACTGCTGGTATTTTCAATGCTTTTAGCAGATATACAGTATTCACTGTCTTAGCCACACGATCGGTGTTCTCCAGCGTAGTCTTCAGCTCACTCTGCACAAACTCTGCAATGGCTTTATTATCCTTATGGTTGGGGTAGTAAAAGGTTTGTGCACCGCTCCAACGATTTGAAGGGACACTGTTCATGTGAACGCTTATAAAAAGGTCTGCGCCTTTCTCTTCGATGCTTCTTACTCTTTGTTTAAGATCTTCCGTCTTACGCTTAGAATAGCCCTTAGTGCCTTCTTGAGCCAAATCATAATCACCCTCACGAGTCATTACTACAATAGCCCCTGCCTGCTGCAGATAATCACGCAAATAAAGCGATACCGCGAGATTAATATCTTTCTCAATTAGCCCTTCCCGGCTAACCGCTCCTCCATCAGCTCCACCATGTCCCGCATCGAGAGCAATAACTTTTCCTGACAAGGGCAGACTCCAATAATTTAGTGTTTTAGCGGTAGGCATGTCATACGCTATAATTCCGATCATTATAGCTAGCAGTACCACGCCAAGCATACTTTTTTTGATACTGCTCCATGAAATCCAGACCGAGACCTTATTGTTCTTCCGGCCAGACATAACAAAGACCCCCTCGTCCCGATAGATAATACTCATCTATATGGGACAAGGAGGTCAAATAGTACTAGCTAATGAGGATTACGCGGTTACTTCTTGTGTCATGCCTTCAATTAGAATCTGTGCAACCTCAGGCCGTGTGAATTCTGGCGGAGGACATTGGCCATCACGGAGCAAAGCCCGTACCTTTGTACCCGACAATGTCATGTGATCGTCACTAGGATGCGGGCAAGTTTTACTGGATGCCATATTCCCGCATTTTTTACAGAAGAAGCTATGTTCAAAAAATAATGGAGTAATATCAAGTTCTTCCGCACTAAAATTAGAAAAAATATCCTGTGCCTCATAAGTGCCATAATAATCACCTACGCCAGCATGGTCACGACCGACGATGAAATGGGTACAGCCGTAATTTTTGCGAACCATGGCATGGAAAATTGCTTCTCTAGGGCCTGCATAACGCATTGCCGCCGGAAAAACACCAAGGAAGGTACGATCCTCAGGATAATAGTTCTCCAAAAGCGCCAGATAGCTCTTCATCCGCACATTTGCCGGTACATCATCTGACTTCGTCTCACCAACAAGTGGATTTAGGAATAGAGCGTCTACAACCTCCATAGCGCACTTTTGAATGTACTCGTGAGCTCGGTGGACTGGATTACGTGTTTGGAAGCCTACAACCGTTCTCCAGCCCTTTTCAGCAAATATCTTCCGCGTATCCGCAGGATCAAAATAAAATTCACCGAACTTCTCTGGCTGTGGGCGGTTCAAGACTGTAATCGGTCCTCCAACATAAGTTACAGGACGCGCCAACAGCTTACTCACACCTGGATGTTCAGGGTCTGTTGTTTTGAAGACATTTTGTGCTTCAATCGTTTGATCTACAGTATAAATACTCTCAATATCCAATAAACCGTAAATCTCACCATCATCCTCACCGATTAGAGAAACTTTATCCCCAATGGATAAACCGGCAGCCACAACATCTTCTACAGCCAGTGTTATTGGAATGCTCCACACTGTGCCATCCGCTAATCGCATGTTTGTTACTACTGAATGATAGTCTTGCTCATTTAAAAAGCCAGTGAGGGGCGAAAATGCACCAACAGCTATAAGATCCAAATCAGATAAGGTCCAGGTATTCAAGGCAATTGCCTTGCTGTCACGTGCGAGATTCAGCAATTCTTCTCTTTCAGTACCCTCTGCTACACGGTTAACCAAAGTTCCGCCATGCGGACGTATTGAAGTCATCTTAGTCTCTCCTTCTATGTTCCCTCAGGGATATGTCTTACTTGTGCAATCCGCACTCTGTCTTCTCTGATCCAGACCAACGTCCAGCACGCGGATCTTCACCTGGCATAACCTGACGTGTACATTGCTCACAGCCGATACTTGGATAGTTACGGTCATGTAGAGGATTATAGATTACGTCATTTTCACGAATATAGTTCCATACATCTTCTGTCGTCCAATCCGCAATCGGATTAAACTTCACTAACCCAAATTTATAATCATACTCGACCTTTTTAGCATTAGCACGGGTAGGCGCTTGATCACGGCGAATTCCAGTAATCCAAGCCTCGTATTGAGATAATATACGAGTCAGTGGTTCAACTTTACGAATTCCACAACATTGGTTAGGGTCAACTGTCCATAACGCATCACCGTATTGAAGTGCTTGCTCCTGCGTTGTGAGCTGTGGAGACACACGTACAAACTCTAATCCGTATTTGTCTGCCATCAAATCTCTGGTTTCGTAGGTTTCCTTAAAATGATAATCTGTATCGAGATAAAAGACATCAGTAGATGGACTAACTTTGTGAAGCATATCAACAAGCACTACATCTTCGGCACCAAAGCTGCAGGCAAAAGTAATATTAGGAAAGGTTTCTACAGCCCAGCGGATAATTTCTTCGGGTGAAGCACTCTCTAATTCTTCGGCCTTTATTCTGATCAAATCTTCCTTCTCGAGCAAGTTCATTAAGGTATTCCTCCATCCAAAATATTAATCGTATGAATAAATGAGGTAAAAGAAGTAATAAAACCAACTATTTCTATATGAAATAGTATATAACTTTTACTGAGGAAGTCAATGAATTTCAATCTTCAAAATCAGTAAATAGATGCTAAAAAAGCCCATTTCTTGTTTGAAAGGGGCTGGAAAGAAAATAAAACCCTCGACCATATAGGCCAAGGGTTGAATTCTTGATAAATATTAACGTTTCGAGAACTGAGGCGCACGACGTGCAGCCTTCAAGCCGTATTTCTTACGTTCCTTCATACGAGGGTCACGAGTTAGGAAGCCGGCTTTCTTAAGTGCACCGCGATATTCAGGGTCAACTTTAAGCAATGCACGGGAGATACCGTGACGAATTGCTCCAGCTTGACCGGAAATGCCGCCACCATGTGCAAGAACGATTACATCGTAGTTGCCTAGTGTTTCAGTCAGGTTCAAAGGTTGTTTTACGATCATTTTCAGTGTTTCCACACCAAAATATTCGTCCATCTCACGTTTGTTAATGACAATGCGTCCTTCACCCGGTACAAGGCGAACACGTGCTACCGAATGTTTACGACGACCTGTCCCATAGTATTGTACTTGTGCCATGAAACTGTCCTCCTCTATTCTTATCCGCGAAGTTCGTAAACTTCAGGTTTTTGTGCTGCATGTGGATGCTCGGCGCCTGCATATACTTTCAATCTCAGCTTCATGTGGTCCCCTTGACGAGTCTTAGGAATCATACCATGAACAGCGAATTCAATTACGCGTTCTGGTTTAGTGTTAAGCAGAGTTTCAGCATTAGTAACTTTCAAGCCACCTGGGTGCATCGAGTGACGGTAGTATTTCTTGTTTTGCAATTTCTTACCGGTCAAGTGAATTTTCTCAGCGTTGATTACGATAACGAAATCTCCTGTATCAACGTGTGGAGTGAATTGCGGTTTGTGTTTGCCACGGATCAAAGCAGCGGCTTCGCTGGCCAAACGACCAAGTGTTTTGCCTTCGGCATCAATAATGTGCCAATTGCGTTCAACTTCGTTCGGCTTCGCCATATAGGTGGTACGCATGAATGTTTCCTCCTTGTTCTCGTACGAAAATCTTCTGTTTCGTATATCTTGTTTCTCATTGAATTACAATTATGTGAGTTAAGCAAAGCATTTTTTGGCATTTCCTTGATCGGGGCTGTGGGATAGCCATCAAGAAAACACAACTTTTATATTACAGTATAAACATAACAAGTGCAAGTGATTTTTAGACATTCAGCCTATTATTTAGGAAGAAATTTATAGAAAAAAAGATTCACTTTCAGACTCGTCATATTCTACACTCCACAAAGCCAACCCCTTGGCCATAGCTGTCGGTCCAGCAGCAGAACGATCACATGCCGCCAATATCTCAGCAACATGATCAGCATCTATTTTACCTTCCCCCACATGGATCAAAGTCCCCATAATAATACGAACCATATGCTGAAGAAATCCACTACCTGTTATATAAGTTTGGATCACTCCCTGATCTAATGAAGAGGGTCGGCACATACTGCGGTCTACTTCCATATGAGCTTCAAAGACCGTTCGTATATGAGAGGCTTTAGTAGACCTCCGTGAAGCAAACGAGGTGAAGTCATGTGTCCCTACAATATGCGTTAAGCCTTGCTGCATCGCAGGAATGTCCAACCTCACCGGATGGTGAAGCTGCCAGCGCCGCTGAAACGGATCTGGAAACCTGTTGCCGTTAATCGTGTATCGGTAAGTTTTACGCTTAGCTCCTCTACGAGAGTGAAACGACAGCGGTACTTCCCTAGCCTCAGTAACCACGATATCTTGTGGCAGCCGGGCATTAAGCGCCAGACACCAACGTTCAAGTGGGATTCGAGAGGAGGTCGTAAAGTTAAAAGGCTGACCGTAGGCGTGTACTCCGGCATCTGTGCGGCCAGAAGCAGTAATTTTTAGCTCCTCACCTGTCAGATGGAGTATCGCTTGCTCCAGCCGATCTTGAATCGTATTGCCCTGAGGCTGGGTCTGAAAGCCATCATAATTTGTTCCGTCATAATTGACCTTCATCAATAGATTACGCATTCCGTTCTCCTTTTTAAACCGTTCAGCAGAAACGTCGATCGAAGCACTGTCTGATCTTATTCAAGAGGAAGAAATGGCTTTGCCGTCCCTAGAAGGACGGCATCCATTACACTTCACTCCATTACTTCAAAAAAAAGAGCCCCTGCGGGAGCTCCTTCAATTGAACCAAGGTGATTCCCACGGTTATTGGTACAGCAGAGTCTTGCGCCTCTGCAGCACAATAACGCTGATATTTCCCCCATCTTTACTCCAAAGAGGGCCGGATGAAAGGGAATCATCGGAAATCATTACTTGTGATACTACGCGCGGTCTACCAATTCAAGATAGACCATAGGCGCAGCGTCGCCACGGCGAGGTCCGAGTTTCAGGATACGAGTGTATCCACCTGGACGCTCAGTGTAACGAGGAGCGATGTCAGAGAACAATTTTTGAATTGCATCTTGTTCACCATCAACAGTCTCGCGGCGAACAAATGCAGCTACTTGACGACGAGCATGAAGATCACCTTTTTTAGCTTTAGTGATCAACTTTTCAGCGATGGAACGAACTTCCTTCGCCTTAGCTTCCGTTGTTTGGATGCGCTCGTATAAAAACAGATCCGTTACCATGTCGCGAAATAACGCTTTACGCGCACTGGAATCACGGCCCAATTTTTGGTATGCCATTGTGTTTTCCCTCCTTTACTGTAACAATCTGTAGCTATTCTTCTGTACGGAGTCCCAAACCAAGTTCCTCAAGCTTCTCCTGAACTTCTTCCAAAGATTTACGACCAAGGTTACGCACCTTCATCATATCTTCTTCAGTCTTCGTGGTAAGCTCTTGTACGGTATTAATACCAGCACGTTTGAGGCAGTTGTAGGAGCGGACAGAAAGATCAAGCTCTTCGATTGTCATCTCTAGCACTTTTTCTTTTTTGTCTTCTTCTTTTTCAACCATAATTTCGGCGTCTTTCGCTTCGTCCGTAAGACCTACGAACAGTACGAGGTGCTCGTTCAAAATTTTGGCTCCGAGGCTTACAGCCTCTTCCGGTCTAATACTGCCATCTGTCCAAATTTCAAGCGTCAATTTGTCGTAGTTGGTCACTTGACCAACACGTGTATTGTCTATGCCGTAGTTAACGCGTGAAATAGGAGTGTAGATGGAGTCAACCGGGATAACGCCAATTGGCTGATCGTCGCGTTTGTTCCGGTCCGCTTGGACGTAGCCGCGACCACGGCCTGCAAAAATACGCATGTGAAGTCTCGCACCAGGTCCCAGCGTTGCAATGTGAAGATCCGGGTTGAGGATCTCAACATCGCTGTCCGCACGGATATCACCTGCGGTAACGATGCCTTCCCCTTCGGCATCAATCTCAAACACTTTTTCCTCGTCTGAATGAATCTTCAGGGACAAGGCTTTAAGGTTAAGAATGATCTCCGTCACATCTTCCATTACGCCTGGAACGGTCGAGAACTCATGCAGAACGCCGTCAATTTGGACCGAAGTCACTGCGGCTCCTGGAAGCGAAGAAAGCAATATCCGGCGAAGTGAATTCCCCAGAGTCGTGCCATACCCACGTTCCAACGGTTCAACTACGAATTTCCCATAGGTACCTTCATCATTAGCTTCTACGGTCTCAATCTTCGGCTTTTCGATTTCTATCACGAGTTTACCCCTCCTTCAACGTCGCTCCTATATGAAACTGTCACCCCATCAGGTGCATCATGTAGTATGCCTAAACACCTATTATTAGCAGATGCGTCAGAATTATACCACATTTACAATACTGATTTCACTATACGCGACGACGTTTCGGCGGACGGCATCCATTGTGAGGAACCGGAGTTACGTCTTTAATAAGGTTAACTTCAAGCCCTGCAGCTTGAAGGGAACGGATGGCTGCTTCGCGGCCCGCGCCCGGTCCTTTAACCATAACCTCAACCGATTTCATGCCGTGCTCCATAGCTGCTTTAGCTGCTGATTCAGCTGCCATTTGCGCTGCGAATGGAGTCGACTTACGGGAACCTTTAAATCCTTGGCCGCCGGAGCTTGCCCAGGAAATTGCATTTCCGTGAGGATCTGTGATGGTAACGATGGTGTTATTGAACGTGGAACGAATATGTGCCACGCCGGATTCGATATTTTTACGGTCGCGACGTTTGGTACGTACGACTTTTTTCGGTTTAGCCATTGTCTCTTATCCCCCCTTATTATTTCTTCTTGTTTGCTACCGTACGACGCGGGCCTTTCCGGGTACGGGCATTGGTTTTAGTACGTTGACCGCGAACAGGCAATCCACGACGGTGACGAACACCGCGGTAACAGCCGATCTCAGTAAGACGTTTAATATTCAAGGAAATTTCACGACGCAGGTCACCTTCAACCTTAACCGTTTTGTCGATCGTTTCACGCAGTTTGCTGACTTCATCTTCCGTCAAATCACGGACACGTGTATTAGCGCTAATGCCTGTTTCATTAAGAATTTTCTGAGAAGTCGTTTTACCGATTCCGAAAATATAAGTCAAGGCGATCTCAACGCGTTTGTCACGTGGCAAATCCACTCCAGCTATACGAGCCATTTTACGCTACACCCCCTTCTTAACCTTGTTTTTGTTTGTGTTTCGGATTTTCGCAAATCACCATAACAGTCCCTTTGCGGCGGATTACTTTACATTTCTCGCAAATGGGCTTTACAGAAGGTCTTACCTTCATGTTAATTACCTCCTCAAAGTTTTGCGAAGCAAAACTTTTTTCGTAGTTCCCATCTATTTACGGTAAGTTATACGACCTTTTGATAAATCATAAGGCGATAACTGCACGACCACTTTGTCTCCGGTCAAAATACGGATAAAGTGCATCCGCAATTTACCGGATACATGGGCAAGTATTTGATGACCGTTCTCAAGCTCAACCTTAAACGTTGCATTTGGCAACGGTTCAAGGACAGTACCTTCTACTTCAATGACATCTTCCTTAGCCACAGTTAGTCTCCTTTCTCATCAGCACTTATTCCGGTGGGTCCAGCATACTTCATGACTGCGTAACGCAGCTTTCCGTTTGTTACCCGCCCAGTTTCTTCCAAACTGTTCACAACCTCACTGCTGATGAAGGGTATGAGCTCAAGATGAAGAATATTCTTCTTCTTTGGCCCATCAAACTTACGTTTGTCTCCATCTGCAATGTATACAAATCTGCTATCAACAACTGCGATAACAACGGCTGCCTCTCCGGCATCTTTACCTTTGAGAATTCTCACTAATTGACCAACCTGCGGGCTGCTCACAGTATTCAAGTGGAGATCACCTACGCATTCAGTTTTGTGAAAATTTCCATGCCGTCCGGAGTAACTGCTACTGTATGCTCAAAGTGAGCACATAGTGAGCCATCCACCGTAACGACAGTCCAGTTATCTTCCAGCGTTCTGACATGTCTCTTTCCTACGTTTACCATCGGCTCAATCGCGAGTACCATACCCGGTTTCAGACGTGGTCCGCGGTCCGCTATGCCATAATTCGGAATTTGCGGTTCTTCATGCAGTTTTGCCCCAATACCATGACCAACATACTCACGTACGACTGAGAAACCAGCCTCTTCGATGTATTGCTGGATAGCATGGGAGATTGTAAACAAGCGCACATCCGGCTTAACTAACGCCAGTCCCGCGTACAAGGAGCCTTCCGTAACGTCCAGCAAACGCTGAGCCTCTTCGGAAATGCTGCCCACACCGTAGGTCCAGGCGGAATCACCGTGATAACCGCGGTACTCTGCACCGATATCCAGCGTTACAATATCGCCTTCGATCAGTTTGCGTTTACCTGGAAATCCATGCACTAATTGTTCGTTGACTGAAGCGCAAATGCTGGCAGGAAAACCGTTGTAGCCTTTGAAAGACGGCACAGCACCTTGACTGCGAATGTATTGATCGGCGATTCTGTCGAGATCGCCCGTTGTAATGCCAGGCTCAATGGCCTCAGCAATAAGACGGTGACTCTCGGCAACAATTCGACCAGCTTCCCTCATAAAGGCAAGTTCCTGTTCGGATTTACAAATGATCATTACATTAACCCCGCAATAAAGATACGATTTCAGAAGAAACGACATTGATTTCGTTTTCCCCATTTACCTGACGCAAAAGACCTTTATTATCATAAAACGCAAGCAGCGGCGCTGTCTTATTATCATACTCATCCAGACGCTTGCCTACACTATCTTCATTGTCATCCGGACGTTGATACAATTCACCGCCATCAATGTCGCAAATGCCATCTTGCTTCGGCGGGTTGAAGATTAAATGGTAGGATGCTCCGCAAACTGTGCAGATACGACGTCCAGTAAGACGCGCCATCAACAGTCCACGGTCAACATTCAAGTTGATGACATGATCCAAAGAAGTATTCAAACGGCTTAGAATTTCATCCAGCGCTTCCGCTTGCGAAAGAGTTCTTGGAAAACCATCCAATAGAAAACCTTTTTCGCAATCGGACTGCTGCAGCCGTTCTTCAACTATACCAATGGTCACATCATCTGGTACAAGCAAACCTTGATCAATAAATGATTTAGCCTTCAATCCTACTGGAGTCTCTTGTTTGATTGCCAAACGGAAAGCATCTCCTGTCGAAATATGCGGAATGCCAAATTCTTTAATGATCTCTGCCGCTTGTGTTCCCTTGCCTGCCCCAGGAGGGCCCATGAATAAAATGTTCACGATTTCTCTCTCCCCCCAAAAGTTCGCCACCAAGCAAGAAACAGCACAATAGGTGCCGGGAAGAATAAAAACTTACGCTTCACCGGAACCTATCGCCTATTTATTGATGAAGCCTTTGTAATGGCGTTTGATCAATTGGCTCTCGATCTGCTTCATAGTATCCAATGCCACACCGATTACGATCAGCAGTGATGTACCGCCAATTCGAACTTCTTTAGGCAATCCGGATAAAGCACCGAAGAACATCGGCAATACAGAGATCAAAGCCAGGAACAATGCGCCAGACATAGTCAGACGAGACATTACTCTAGTCAAATATTTCTCAGTAGCTTTACCAGGACGGATACCTGGAATGTAACCACCATTCTTCTTCATGTTATCAGCCATCTGCTGAGGATTCATCTGCACGAACGTATAGAAGAACGTGAAACCGATGATCATCACTACATACAGAAGCATACCAAGTGGTGCATCAGTTGCCAAGTACTTGGCAATCCATTGAGCCCAGGCATGTGTTGACCAGAAACTGGAGAGAACAACTGGGAACTGAAGCAGTGATACGGCGAAGATAACCGGAATTACACCTGCCGCATTAATTTTCAGCGGAATGTGCGTATTCTGTCCACCGTACATTTTGTTGCCGACTACGCGTTTAGCGTATTGAACAGGAATCTTCCGAATACCTTGCTGTACGAAGATAACTGCTGTAATAATCGCTACAATCACAATCAGCACAATAACGACTTTAAGAATATTCAGGAACACTTGATCCGGCTGAATAAAGCTTGAGTTAGCCGTACTCGTGATATATCCCGGGATAGCGGCGACGATTCCCGCAAAAATCAGGATCGAAATCCCGTTCCCGATTCCCTTTTCGGTAATCTGTTCACCAAGCCACATCAGGAAAGAAGTACCAGCCGTCAAGATAATGGCAACCAGTAAGTAGTCAGCAAATGTCGCATTCGGCATCATTTGAGTTCCATAAATCCGGTTAAACCCTATCGACGTAGCAAAACCTTGGATCAGGGCCAAAATCACAGTACCATAACGAGTGATTTGCGCTAGTTGTTTTTTACCGTGCTCCCCTTGTTTAGCCCATTCAGCAAACTTAGGAACAACATCCATCGACAGCAATTGCACGATGATGGATGCTGTAATGTACGGATAAATACTGATCGCAAATATCGAGAAGTTTTTGAGCGCTCCGCCCGAGAAGGTGTTCAAAAGTCCCATCAAAGCGTCACCGCTTTGATTTGCTGTTTCCAGTACATCTTTGTTCACACCAGGAACCGGTACAAACGAACCGATACGGTAGATAATCAGAATGAACAAGGTAAACAGGATCTTTTTGCGCAAATCTTCCACATGCCAGATATTCTTAAGCGTCTTGAACATTAGATCACCTCGGTTTTACCGCCGGCAGCCTCGATTTTCTCTACCGCAGATTGAGAGAACTTATTTGCTTGTACAGTCAATTTAACGGTTAACTCACCATTGCCGAGAATCTTAATGCCGCTTTTGGAATTCTTGACAACACCAGTTTCAAGCAACAACTGCGGAGTCACTTCTGTTCCTTCTGCAAAGCTATTCAGATCTTCAAGGTTCACAATCGCATACTCTTTACGGGTAGGATTGACGAAACCACGTTTAGGCAGACGACGATAGAGCGGATTTTGTCCACCCTCGAAGCCCGGACGAACACCACCGCCAGAACGTGAGTTTTGACCTTTGTGACCGCGACCGGAAGTTTTACCATTTCCGCTACTTGGTCCACGACCAACGCGATTGCGTTCTTTTCGGGAACCAGGAGCTGGAGCAAGTTCATGTAACTTCATCGTTTGCACCTCCTTATGTTTGTTAATTTATGCGAGGCGATTAGCCTTCAATTTCAGTTACAGATAGCAAGTGACTCACTTTGTTGATCATTCCGCGAATTGCAGGACTGTCATTGTGAACCACTGTCGTGTTGAGTTTACGCAGGCCGAGCGTCTTAACAGTAACACGTTGTGTTTCTGGACGTCCGATTACACTACGTACGAGGGTAATTTGCAATTTTGCCATTGACGTTCCCCTCCTTAACCGCGCAATTCTTCGACAGATTTGCCGCGAAGTTTCGCGACCTCTTCAATGCGTTTCAGACGGGATAGTCCCTCCAAAGTTGCATTGACCATATTCATGGAATTCGAAGAACCCAGTGATTTTGTCAAAATGTCGCCAACGCCTGCCAATTCCAATACTGCACGAACTGGACCGCCAGCGATAACGCCAGTACCCTCTGATGCTGGTTTCAGCAACACACGTCCTGCGCCGAAGTGGCCAGTAACGAGATGGGGAATCGAAGTTCCTACGATTGGAATGTGAATCAGGTTTTTCTTGGCGTCTTCAATGCCTTTACGGATGGCATCCGGAACTTCGCCGGCTTTACCGATACCAGCACCGACGTAGCCATTGCCATCGCCCACAACAACGAGTGCACTAAAGCTGAAACGGCGTCCGCCTTTTACAACTTTTGCTACACGGTTAATGTGTACAACTCTTTCTGTCAGTTCTAAACTGTTCGGATCTACACGCAAGTCGTTAACCTCCTTTTAAGAATTATTCTAGAATTCAAGACCAGCTTCACGAGCTGCGTCAGCCAAAGCTTGAATCCGTCCATGGTACAAGTAACCTCCGCGGTCGAATACGACCACTGCATAACCTTTTTCTTTAGCACGCTCAGCGATCAATTGACCAACTTTTGCTGCAGCTTCAACGCTACCGCCATTACCGATGTTAGCAACTAGATCTTTATCAAGTGTAGAAGCGGATACGATAGTAACCCCTTTAACATCATCGATCAATTGAGCGTAGATGTGTTTCGAAGAACGGAACACGTTCAAACGTGGGCGCTCAGTAGTTCCCTGAATCTTCTTACGAACACGCAGGTGTCTTTTGAGACGAGCCTTGTTTTTATCTTCTTTTGTAATCATGACTTCCCTTTCACTCCCTTCAGTTTGCCGTAAACAGCTTCACTTTAAGATGCACGGGGTATCTTACAATTAAGTTCGAACTGGTTATTTCTTCTTACCAGCTTTACCTTCTTTGCGGATGATACGCTCGCCTTCATATTTGATACCTTTACCTTTATACGGTTCTGGCTCACGAACGGAACGAATTTTAGCAGCGTATGCGCCAACGCGTTCTTTATCGATACCTTTAACGATGATCTTCGTGTTCGCAGGAACTTCGAACTCGATACCAGCTTCCGGTGTAATTTCAACCGGGTGGGAATAACCAACGTTCAGAACGATTTTATCTCCGGATTTGCTTGCACGATATCCGACCCCAACCAGCTCCAGAGATTTCGAGAAACCTTCAGTCACACCAGCTACCATGTTGTTGACAACGGAGCGGGTTGTGCCGTGAAGTGAACGATGCAATTTGTTATCCGACGGACGAACAACGGTAATTTCGTTATTTTCAACTGTAACCTTCATGTCTTTATGAAGCTCACGAGTCAAAGAACCTTTTGGACCTTTTACTGTAATAACGGCGTTGTCCAAAGTGACATCTACACCGCTAGGTACTGCGATTGGTTTACGACCAATACGAGACATGTGTTGCACCTCCTTATCTTGTGACGTTTATTACCAAATGTAGCAGACAACTTCTCCGCCAGATTTTGATTGACGAGCTTCTTTGTCGGTCATAACTCCCTTAGATGTGGAGATAATCGCGATTCCTAAACCACCAAGTACACGAGGCACTTCATTGCTCTTCGTGTATACGCGAAGGCCTGGTTTACTGATTCTTTTCAAACCAGAAATAACACGCTCTTGGTTAGGGCCGTATTTCAAGAAGATACGGATAATCCCTTGTTTGCTATCTTCAACGAATTCCGCATCGCGGATGAAACCTTCACGCTTCAAAATGTCAGCGATTTGTTTCTTCATAGTAGAAGCAGGCATTTCTACCGTTTCGTGACGCACAATGTTAGCGTTACGAATACGAGTAAGCATATCTGCAATAGGATCAGACATAGTCATGTGTGTAAACCTCCTTCCCGTTTATAAACTTCTTACCAACTTGCTTTTTTCACGCCAGGGATCTGGCCTTTATAAGCTAATTCACGGAAACAAATTCTGCAAATTTTGAACTTTTGCAATACCGAATGTGGACGACCACAACGTTCGCAACGTGTATATGCACGTACTTTAAACTTGGGCGTACGTTGTTGTTTAACTTTCATCGAAGTTTTTGCCACTTAGCCTGACACCTCCTAAACATTTTCGGAGAAAATGGATTAACCGACTTTATTTTGCGAAAGGCATTCCCAGCTGACCCAGCAGCTCGCGGGATTCCTCGTCCGTCTTAGCAGTCGTTACAATAACGATGTCCATACCGCGGACTTTATCCACTTTGTCATATTCGATCTCGGGGAAGATCAATTGTTCTTTAAGACCAAGTGTGTAGTTACCACGGCCGTCAAAGGCTTTAGTGGAAACACCACGGAAGTCACGTACGCGTGGAAGCGTTACGTTGAACAATTTGTCCAAGAAGTAATACATACGCTCGCCGCGCAGTGTTACTTTAACCCCAATCGGCATATTTTCGCGTAGTTTAAAACCAGCGATGGATTTTTTAGCTTTAGTGATTACTGGTTTTTGACCAGCGATCAACTGCATGTCATTAACTGCAGCATCAAGTACTTTGGAGTTTTGAACAGCGTCACCCACACCCATGTTGATGACAACCTTCTCGATCTTAGGCACTTGCATAACAGTTGTATAGTTAAACTTCTGCATCAAAGCAGGTGTTATTTCGTTGAGATAACGTTCTTTCATTCTTGCTGCCATGAAGATTTAACCTCCTTTCTTAAGGGCTAGATTAGTCGATAATCTCTCCGGATCTTTTAGCAATCCGAACTTTTTTACCGTTGTCCAATACTTTGTAACCGATACGTGTTACTTTGCCGGACTTCGGATCGATGTGCATTACGTTGGACACATGAATCGAAGCTTCCTGCTCAATAATTCCACCCTGTGGATTCAGCTGGTTCGGCTTTTGGTGTTTTTTCACCATATTGACGCCTTCTACCAGAACGCGGTTTTCACGAGGATAAGCAGCGATGACACGGCCTTTTTTGCCTTTGTCTTTACCACTAATCACAAGCACCACATCATCTTTCTTCACGTGCAGTTTATTGTTATGGGATTCCAGAACTTTTTTCACTCTAGGCATTTATTACACCTCCTATAACTAACCTTCAACTTATTGGTGCTCGTGTTTATTAGATTACTTCCGGTGCCAAGGAAACGATCTTCATGTAGTCTTTATCGCGAAGTTCGCGAGCAACTGGTCCAAAGATACGTGTTCCACGAGGGCTTCTGTCGTCTTTAACAACAACAGCTGCATTTTCGTCGAATGCGATGTAAGATCCATCTTTACGACGAACGGAACGTTTCGTACGAACAACTACCGCTCTAACAACATCACCTTTTTTGACAACGCCGCCTGGTGTTGCTTGTTTAACGGAACAAACGATCAAATCACCGATTGCTGCTGTACGGCGTCCAGTACCACCCAGTACGCGGATACACATCAGTTCCTTCGCACCAGAGTTGTCAGCCACATGCAAGCGTGTAAATGGTTGAATCATTATAATTTCCTCCTTCCGGAAAAACTCTTTTGATTATCTTAGATGATAACCGCTTTTTCAACCACTTCAACTAGTCTCCAACGTTTGTCCTTGGACAACGGACGAGTTTCCATGACTTTTACGGTATCGCCAATTTTCGCAACGTTTTCCTCATCATGTGCTTTGAATTTCTTCGTAGACTTGATGCGTTTGTGGTACAAGTTATGTTTCTTATAGGTTTCAACAGCGACTACGATGGTTTTATCCATTTTATCACTGACCACTTTACCGATTAGCACTTTACGTGCATTACGTTCTTCGCTCATTAGTTAGCCTCCTTCCTGAATACGGATCTGAGATCCGTCTCACTTAACTAATCCCAAGCACTCTTTGATGGATTACGGTTTTAGCACGAGCTATTTCCTTGCGCACGTCACGAATCCGAGTCGGGTTGTCCAGTTGGCCAGTTGCCAATTGGAAACGGAGATTAAAAAGTTCCTCTTTGAATCCAGCGATCTTTTGTTCAATCTCAGCAGTGGTTAAGTTGCGAAGTTCATTAGCTTTCATTTGCTTCACCACCCAATTCTTCACGTTTCACAAACTTAGTCTTAACAGGCAGCTTGTGAGCGGCAAGACGCATCGCTTCACGAGCGATTTCTTCCGACACGCCTCCGAGTTCGAACATAATCTTGCCCGGTTTAACTACGGCTACCCATTTCTCAACGTTACCTTTACCACTACCCATACGAACCTCGAGAGGCTTTTGAGTAATAGGCTTATCTGGGAAAATCTTGATCCAAACTTGACCGCCACGTTTGATATAACGTGTCATTGCGATACGAGCAGCTTCGATCTGACGGTTAGTGATCCAAGATGGTTCCATTGCAACCAGGCCGAATTCGCCGAAGTTCAATTCAGTACCACCTTTTGCCATACCCTTCATGTGTCCGCGTTGTTGCTTGCGGTGTTTTACGCGTTTTGGTACCAACATGATTAGTTGCCTCCTTCCTGAGCAGCTTGTTTCTTAGCTGGGGGAAGAACTTCTCCACGGTAGATCCATACTTTTACGCCGATAAGACCGTAAGTTGTATGTGCTTCAGCCGTTCCGTAATCGATATCGGCACGAAGCGTATGAAGTGGAACTGTTCCTTCGCTATAACCTTCTGAACGAGCAATCTCAGCTCCGCCAAGACGTCCGCCTACTTGAGTTTTAATCCCTTTTGCGCCAGAACGCATAGTTCTTTGAATCGCTTGTTTGAGTGCACGACGGAACGATACACGGCGTTCCAATTGTTGAGCAATGCTCTCAGCTACAAGAATTGCATCCAATTCAGGGTGCTTGATTTCATTGATGTTGATGTGTACTTTTTTGCCACCAGCGATTGCTGTAACTGCGCTGCGAAGTACTTCTACTTCTGCTCCGCCTTTACCAATAACCATACCTGGTTTAGCAGTATGAATTGTAACGTTCACGCGGTTAGCCGCTCTTTCGATCTCGATATGGGAAACAGCGGAATCCTTCAATTTGCCTTTAAGGTATTCCCGGATTTTGACGTCTTCCATCAGAAGAGTACCGAAATCTTTTCCTGCATACCATTTAGATTCCCAATCGCGAATGATCCCGATCCGGAGTCCGATTGGATTTACCTTTTGACCCACGTGTTATCCCTCCTTATTTCTCAGATACCACCAGTGTAATGTGGCTCGTGCGTTTATTGATCCGACTTGCGCGGCCCATGGCGCGCGGACGGAAACGTTTCATAGTAGGTCCTTGGTTAACGAAAACCTCGCTAACGAACAAACTGTTCACGTCCAAAGAATAGTTATGCTCAGCATTCGCAATTGCCGAATTAAGCAACTTCTCAACGACCGGAGAAGCGGATTTCGGAGTGTGGCGAAGAATAGCAATTGCTTCCCCCACTTGCTTACCACGAATCAAGTCAACAACCAGTTTCGCTTTACGAGCGGAAATCCGCACCGATCTTGCATGTGCTTTTGCTTCCATTGTTTAACCTCCTTTCAAACAGAGACCTTATTATTATCTTCTTGTTTTCTTATCGTCACCCGCGTGGCCTTTGTAAGTACGTGTTGGCGCGAACTCGCCCAACTTGTGACCTACCATATCTTCTGTTACGTATACAGGCACGTGTTTACGGCCGTCATATACACCAAACGTATGTCCGATAAACTGAGGGAAAATGGTTGAGCGACGGGACCAAGTTTTAACTACAACCTTTTTTTCAGCCTCGTTCAGTTCCTCAACTTTTTTAAGCAGGTAGCCATCGATAAACGGCCCCTTCTTTAAACTGCGACCCATGTGTGAATCCTCCCTTCATCCGGTTCTTCAAACCGCGAATCGACGCTTCGCGCTTTATTAACTTGAAGCGTCTTATTTCGTGCGGCGGCGAACGATATATTTATCAGATGCCTTGTTTTTCTTACGCGTTTTGTAACCAAGGGTTGGTTTACCCCATGGAGACATAGGCGATTTACGTCCGATTGGAGCGCGGCCTTCACCACCACCGTGTGGGTGATCGTTCGGGTTCATTACTACACCGCGTACTTCAGGGCGACGGCCAAGCCAGCGACTACGTCCAGCTTTACCGATTTTGATCAATTCATGATCTTCGTTACCTACAGATCCGATAGTTGCACGGCATACGCTAAGGATCTTACGAACCTCACCGGATGACAAACGAACGGAACAGTACTTTTCTTCTTTACCAAGCAATTGAGCTTCTGTACCAGCAGCACGAACCAATTGTCCGCCTTTACCTGGTTTCAACTCAATGTTGTGGATAACTGTACCGACTGGGATATTCTCCAGTGCAAGACTGTTACCAATTTTGATGTCGGCTGTTGGGCCAGACTCTACTTTATCCCCAACTTTTAAGCCTTTAGGAGCGATGATATAACGTTTCTCTCCATCAGCATAGTGGATCAAAGCAATATTAGATGTACGGTTCGGGTCATACTCGATTGTAGCAACGCTACCTGGTATGCCGTCTTTAGTCCGTTTGAAGTCGATAATACGGTATTTACGTTTGTGTCCGCCGCCATGGTGACGAACCGTAATTTTACCTTGGTTGTTGCGTCCCGCATGTTTGAACAGCGGAGAAAGCAACGATTTCTCTGGCTGGTTTGTTGTGATTTCTTCAAACGTAGACACAGACATGTGGCGTCTTGCCGGAGAGGTCGGTTTGTACTTTTTGATTGGCACTATAGTTTCCTCCTTACTTTAAGAGTATTATTCTACCGCTTCAAAAAATTCAAGCGGTTTGCTGTCCGGGCTAAGCTTAACGATGGCTTTTTTCCACTCTGGAGTGTAACCAGAATATTTACCATAACGTTTCAGTTTGCCAGGTACGCGCATTGTGTTCACATTAGTTACTTTTACTTTGAAAATAGCCTCGACAGCTTTTTTGATTTCGGTTTTGTTAGCACGGATATCCACTTCAAAAGCGTATTTCATTTCGCTCATGTAGTCGGAAGTACGTTCCGTAATCACCGGACGTTTGATAATATCACGAGGATCTTTCATTACGCGAACACCTCCTCTACCTTCAGAACTGCTTCTTTAGTGATGATCAGTTTGTCGTACGTTAGTACGTCAAGAACATTAATGCCGTCAGCCGCTACGAATTTCACCCCAGGGATGTTACGAGCGGAAAGTGCTACGTTATCATCATAGCTAGTAGCTACGATCAAAGCTTTGCGTTCCACTTTCAGGTTGTTCAAGATTGCTGCGAATTCTTTCGTCTTCGGAGCATTCATTGTTAAGCTATCCAATACGATAATGTCATTCTCGAGTACTTTCGAGGACAAAGCGGATTTGATCGCCAAACGACGAACCTTCTTAGGCAATTTCCAAGAATAGCTGCGTGGTGTTGGTCCGAAGACAACGCCGCCGCCTTTCCATTGTGGAGAACGAATGGATCCTTGACGAGCGCGACCTGTACCTTTTTGTTTCCAAGGCTTACGTCCACCGCCACGAACTTCAGAACGTCCTTTTACTTTGTGTGTACCACGACGAAGGGAAGCTCTTTGCATAAGCGCAGCTTCATGTAGAACGTGCTCATTCGGTTCAATACCGAATACTGTATCACTCAGTTCTACTTCACCAACTTCGTTGCCACTAATATTAAAAAGTGTTACTTTTGGCATTTCATGTTCCTCCTTTCTTAGGTAATTATTTCTTAACGGTTTGTTTAACTTTCACGAAGCTGTTTTTAGGACCTGGGATAGCGCCTTTAACCAGCAATACGTTACGTTCAACGTCAACCTTGATGATTTCAAGCTTTTGAACCGTGATAGTCGTGTGACCCATATGTCCTGGAAGGCGTTTGCCCTTCGGAACACGGTTAGCTTGGATAGAACCCATGGAACCTGGTCTTCTGTGGTAACGCGATCCGTGTGCCATTGGTCCGCGGCTTTGTCCCCAACGTTTGATGTTACCTTGGAAACCTTTACCTTTGGATGTACCAGTTACGTCAACAAATTCGCCCTCAGCAAAGATATCAGCCTTCAGCTCTTGTCCAACCTCGAGAGTCCCGAGATCAACACCGCGAATTTCGCGAACGTAGCGCTTAGGTGTTGCATTTGCCTTTTTGGCGTGACCCTGTTCAGGCTTATTGGAGCGACTTTCTTTTTTATCAGAAAAGCCCAATTGCACTGCTTCATATCCGTCGATATTCAGGTCTTTCTTTTGCAGTACTACACAAGGTCCTGCTTCGATAACAGTAACTGGAATTACGTTACCTTCTGGAGTAAACACTTGAGTCATACCGAGTTTTTTTCCTAAGATACCTTTCAATGTTGACACCTCTTTTCTTTTCCTAAGTTACTAATAAAGAATTACAATTTGATTTCGATATCTACACCGGACGGTAGATCCAAGCGCATCAAGGCATCCACAGTTTGTGGTGTTGGGTTCACAATATCGATCAAACGTTTGTGAGTCCGTTGTTCAAACTGTTCACGGGAATCCTTGTACTTGTGTACCGCACGGAGAATAGTAATGATTTGCTTCTCAGTTGGCAACGGAATCGGTCCAGATACACCAGCACCCGAACGTTTTGCAGTTTCAACGATTTTCTCTGCGGATTGATCAAGAATTCTGTGGTCGTATGCTTTCAAGCGAATACGAATTTTTTGCTTTGCCATTTTAGTCCCTCCTTCTATCGCCCAATTTATTATCGGACATACTCCGTGAAAATTTTCTGACGTCGACCTCATGGCAAAGGGGCCGGGTGTGTCAGTAACCTCTCACATCATCGCAACGTCTCAGAACAACATTTATTATTATATATAATAGGCGGCAGTATTGCAAGCTTAAATAACAAAACAACGCATATTTTTTTCATGCGCTGCTTTATTACTATTATATAGGTTAAAGATTCTCAGTGGCAGACTTAAAAACTTCAGCTGACTCGGCAGTCTGTGCTGTTGCTGACCCAATTCCCTCTATAGTCTGAATCAATGTTCTTATTTCTTCTTCTACTATAACAATCTCTTGTGTGCTACTTCTCATCGCCTCAACAATTTCAGAAAATAAAAGACTTGTCTCAACGGATTGATGTTTCCCGCTTCTGGTTAGCTCTTGTACCTTACGTATCTCCTCAACGACCTGTTGTGTGAGAATTCCTGATTTGTACGTCAGCTCTACGATCTGAATTACAGTATTCTTCGTATCCTCTGCCAATCGACTAACTTCTTGAGCAACTACACTAAACCCTCTACCATGCACTCCGGCTCTAGCCGCTTCTATCGTTGCATTAAGTGAAAGAATTTTAGTTTGATCTGCAATATCTTTTACTGAGTTTACGATTTTTTGAATTTGTTTAGAGGAATTACTTAATTCGTGGACTGAATGTTCCATTTCACTAGTACTTTGATAAATAAGATTAATCTGTTCTGTTAAGCTATCCAAATGCTCATGTCCATCTGTAGCCAACCCCTGCGACTCTACAGCGGATGTAGCTGTATGTTGGAATGTTCTACTCACTTCATTGCTACTGGCTACTAGCTGCTTCACAGCAGCATTTGTGTCGATACTAAAATCTATTAATTCGCTGCTGAATTCAGCAATTTTCTGCTTTAACTCATTTTTAACCAAAAGGTATTGTTGTTCCTTCTCTTTGACGTTTTCCTTCTCATATTCCTCTAGGACAAGTTGTTGTTCAAGGTTAAGCAGCTTAGTTACGGTCTTAACTACATGTAGACGTGAATGGTCATCCTGTGTCTCATTATAAATAACTTGTATAAAAACGTTCTGAAGATTTTGAAAAGCGGATAAGTACCATTTAGGCTCAAGTCCTACTCTTTTGTGAATATTAGCAATCTTCATTCGCTTTGCTATGTATTCTTCATCAACATTGCCATCAAAAATTTCAATGATATGCTCGCGGAGTGTTGTTTTCAACCTCTCAATACTACTATGCTCCAATATAATGGCTTCGAGTTTATCCACTCCTAATACCGAATTATAAAATTGATCAATGATATAGTCTATATTCTTTTCAACGCTAGGCTTTACCCTACGTAATAATTTCAAATCTGCTTCAGTTAGATCAATCATTCTCATTTGCTCATTGAGTTCGTCATAACCCTCAAGAGTATGAAAAAAATCTTCAGTACGCTTAGTCTGGTGTTCATGTTCTAGATTAGGGGTGTGAGAATCCTCATTATTATTACGTGATGTTATAGCATGCATGAATGAAAAAGGACATTTTTCCATGTTATCACTCTCCCCTTAATTACTATTTTTTTACAATATTATTTCCCTTTCATTTTACTCTATGATTATTAAAATTGTAAACAATTTATCGTTGAATTTTGTAGAATTTTGTAGAATCATTCGAAATAATATACTTATTTTAGCTTATATTGTCGAATATTAGATGATTTATCTTCAAATGAAACGAAAAATCAATTAATAGTCTATCGAACAAAATAAGAAATTAAGTAATAATACAACAAAAAGCCCCGGATTCTCCGCAAGAAGAATCCGGGGCACTATGATTCAGAGTCTACCCGCAGATAGAAACGAATTTATTTTTGGATGGAAGCTACGCTACCTGCTCCAACTGTACGTCCACCTTCGCGAATGGAGAATTTAGTACCTTCTTCAATAGCGATAGGGGAGATCAAAGCAACAGTTACAGTGATGTTGTCACCAGGCATAACCATTTCAGTACCTTCTGGCAAGTTGATGATGCCAGTTACGTCAGTTGTACGGAAGTAGAACTGTGGACGGTAACCAGTGAAGAATGGTTTGTGACGTCCGCCTTCTTCTTTAGTCAAAACGTAGATTTGAGCAGTGAACTCAGTGTGTGGTTTAACAGAGTTCGGTTTAGCCAATACTTGGCCACGCTCGATCATAGTACGGTCTACACCACGAAGCAAAGCTCCGATGTTGTCGCCCGCTTGAGCGGAATCCAGCAATTTACGGAACATTTCTACGCCCGTAACTACGGATTTCTTAGTTTCTTCGTGAATACCAACGATTTCGATTTCTTCTCCGACTTTAACTGTTCCGCGTTCTACGCGACCAGTTGCCACAGTACCGCGGCCAGTGATGGAGAATACATCTTCGACAGGCATCAAGAATGGTTTGTCAGTTTGACGCTCTGGAAGTGGAATGTACTCGTCGATTGTTTCGAACATTTCAACAATCTTCTTAGCATATTCGCCTTCTGGGTTTTGAAGAGCTTCACGAGCAGAACCACGAATGATTGGAGTATCGTCGCCTGGGAAGTCATACTCGCTAAGCAAGTCACGAACTTCCATTTCAACCAATTCCAACAACTCTTCGTCTTCAACCATGTCGCATTTGTTCAAGAAAACAACGATGTATGGAACACCTACTTGACGGGACAACAGGATGTGCTCGCGAGTTTGTGGCATAGGGCCATCAGCTGCGGATACAACCAGGATAGCTCCGTCCATTTGCGCTGCGCCTGTGATCATGTTTTTAACATAGTCGGCGTGACCAGGGCAGTCTACGTGAGCGTAGTGACGATTAGGAGTTTCATATTCAACGTGGGAAGTG
Source organism: Paenibacillus sp. FSL K6-2859 (assembly GCF_038008265.1). NCBI lineage: Bacteria > Bacillati > Bacillota > Bacilli > Caryophanales > Paenibacillaceae > Paenibacillus > Paenibacillus sp. FSL K6-2859. The sequence goes on from NZ_JBBOYU010000001.1 coordinate 6,218,571, forward strand.
GAGATTGTGATACCACGTTCGCGCTCTTCAGGAGCTTTGTCGATTTGATCGAATGCGATAGCTGCGCCACCGTAAGTTTTGGACAATACAGTAGTGATTGCAGCAGTCAGAGTCGTTTTACCATGGTCGACGTGACCAATAGTACCGATGTTAACGTGCGGTTTGTTACGTTCAAACTTTGCCTTTGCCATTTGAACAGTTCCTCCTTAATGTGGGGTTCCTTATATTTGAGCCGCCCGTATATATGCTTATCTTAGATGACTGAGTGATTATACTCGGACGGCAAGTTAAAACTAGTAATTATTCTCCGCCTTTGTTCTTAGCAGCGATCTCTTCCGCAATGGATTTCGGAACTTCTTCATAGTGAGAAAGCTCCATTGAGAATACGCCACGTCCTTGAGTACCAGAACGAAGAGTTGTAGAGTATCCGAACATTTCGGAAAGAGGCACCTTAGCACGGATAATTTGCGCTCCACCACGGGAATCCATACCTTCGATACGGCCACGGCGGGAGTTCAGCATACCCATAACATCACCCATATATTCCTCAGGAACAGTTACTTCTACTTTCATGATTGGCTCAAGCAGGACAGGCTTACACTTGTCTTTAGCTGCTTTAAGCGCCATCGAGCCGGCAATTTTAAATGCCATTTCGTTGGAATCGACATCATGGTAAGAACCATCAACGATGGTAGCTTTAACGTCTACAAGCGGGAAGCCTGCAAGTACGCCGTTTTTCATTTGTTCTTCGATACCCGCAAGTGCAGGAGCGATGTACTCTCTAGGAACCGAGCCACCGACAACTTTACTTTCGAATTTGCTACCAGTACCTGGCTCGAGGGGTTCAAATTCAACCCATACGTGACCGTATTGACCACGACCACCAGATTGGCGTACAAATTTACCTTCGACGCGAGCAGGTGCCTTGAACGTTTCGCGGTAAGCAACCTGTGGTTTACCCACATTGGTTTCTACTTTGAACTCACGACGCATACGGTCGATGATGATGTCCAAGTGAAGTTCACCCATACCAGCCAGGATAGTTTGGCCTGTTTCTTCATCAGTATGAGCACGAAGAGTTGGATCCTCTTCAGTCAACTTACCGAGAGCAACGCCCAATTTATCTTGGTCAGCTTTTGTTTTTGGTTCAACAGCGATTTCGATAACCGGATCAGGGAAGTTCATTGATTCCAAAATTACTGGATGCTTCTCATCACACAGTGTATCACCTGTACTGGTGTCTTTCAAACCAACTGCTGCAGCGATGTCACCAGAATACACGATGGAAATCTCTTGACGGCTGTTAGCATGCATTTGAAGGATACGACCAATACGTTCACGCTTGTTCTTAGTAGCATTAACTACGTAAGATCCGGACTCTAGAATACCAGAGTATACACGGAAGAACGTAAGTTTACCTACATAAGGGTCAGTCATGATTTTAAATGCCAAAGCTGCAAACGGTTCTTCATCCGAAGAATGACGAACTGCTTCAGTTCCATCATCAAGATGTCCAGTGATAGCTGGAACGTCAAGAGGAGATGGCAAGTAATCAATAACCGCATCCAGCATAAGCTGAATCCCTTTGTTACGGTAGGAGGATCCAACAATTACAGGGAACAATTTAACTTCAACTACGCCTTTGCGCAGTGCAGCTTTAATTTCCGGAACTGTAATTTCTTCGCCTTCCAGGTACTTCATAGTCAGATCTTCATCAAGTTCAGCAACTTTCTCGATCAACTCGAGACGCAGCTCCTCAACTTTGGCCAAATATTCTTCCGGAATATCCGTTACTTCGATGTTTTGGCCTAGATCATCTCTGAACATGTGTGCTTTTTGCTCAACAAGGTCGATAATACCAGTGAAATCACTTTCTGCGCCAATTGGCAATTGAATAGCAACTGCATTGGCTTGAAGGCGATCACGCATAGTTTCGATTACGTTAAGGAAGTCTGCACCGATAATGTCCATTTTGTTCACATATGCAATACGGGGTACGTTATAACGGTCAGCCTGTCTCCATACGGTTTCAGACTGAGGCTCAACGCCCTCTTTTGCACTAAATACACCTACTGCCCCATCCAATACACGCAGGGAACGTTCAACTTCAACAGTGAAGTCAACGTGTCCTGGGGTATCAATGATATTGATGCGGTGACCTTTCCACGCAGCAGTCGTAGCAGCGGACGTAATCGTGATTCCGCGCTCTTGTTCTTGCTCCATCCAGTCCATTGTAGCAGCACCCTCGTGAACTTCACCGATTTTGTGCGTACGGCCTGTATAGAAAAGAATCCGCTCTGTGGTAGTTGTTTTACCAGCATCAATATGCGCCATGATCCCGATATTACGTGTATTTTTTAAGGAGAACTCTCTAGCCATGAAATGGATCTCCCTTCAAAATATAAGTTATTTGAATGACCTTAATTCTACCAACGGTAGTGAGCGAACGCTTTGTTTGCTTCAGCCATTTTGTGTGTATCTTCGCGTTTCTTAACAGAAGCGCCTGTGTTGTTGGAAGCGTCGATGATCTCAGCCGCCAAACGCTCTTCCATCGTCTTCTCACCGCGGTTGCGAGAGTAGTTTACGAGCCAACGTAATCCCAGAGCAGTACGTCTCTCTGGTTTAACCTCGATAGGTACTTGATAGTTAGCACCACCGACACGACGAGCTTTGACTTCCAAAACCGGCATGATGTTCTTGATGGCAGCTTCGAAAACTTCCATCGGATCTTTACCCGTACGTTCTTCAATCAATTTGAATGAATTGTACAGAATGCTTTGAGCGACACCTCTTTTACCACCCAGCATAATGCGGTTAATCAAACGAGTAACCAACTTGCTATTATACAACGGATCTGGCAATACGTCTCTCTTAGTAACTGGACCTTTGCGTGGCATGGATATCCCCCTTTCTTAAATGTTTATTATTCTAGAATTTTTTCTTATTTCTTAGCTTTAGGACGTTTAGCACCGTATTTAGAACGAGCTTGCATCCGGTTAGCTACACCTGCTGTATCCAATGCACCACGAACGATATGGTAACGAACCCCTGCAAGGTCCTTTACTTTACCTCCGCGAAGTAATACAACACTGTGCTCTTGTAAGTTATGTCCGATACCCGGGATATAAGCTGTTACCTCGAGACGGTTCGTCAAACGAACACGGGCATATTTACGAAGCGCTGAGTTTGGTTTACGTGGAGTCATAGTACCAACACGAGTGCACACACCGCGTTTTTGCGGAGCGCTCAAATTTGTAGCCTCACGCTTGAGGGCGTTATACCCTTTTTGAAGAGCGGGAGATTTAGATTTTTCGATTTTGGCTTGACGGCCTTTACGAACCAATTGGTTAATTGTTGGCATGTTGTTGCCACCCCCTTCCTGAAATGATAGCCGATTTAAGAACTCTAAGCCCACAGACCCAGGCGGTTCATAAAAAGACAAATGAAAAGTTCTTGCCGCTGGAGTTCACCCCAGTACAAAAACATTTCCGTAGCTATTGTTTTAAGACGGCTGCCATCGCAGCGCCAACTTCTATTCCGCAGGCCTTGCCCAAATTTAGCATTGTATCCACGTATGTGATCTTAACACCTTGTTTGTTACAAAGCATAACTATCCTGGAAGTAAGCCTTTGATCTCCGTCCTCTGCCACATAGACTTCTGCGGCTTGGCCCAACTCTACCGCCTTGACGGTTTGTTTGGTACCGATCTTGACCTGAGCATCCTGTAGTCCTCTATCATCAGTCATAATCATTACCTCCAATGAACAAGGATAACATGGCTACTCACGCACCTTAGACATTTTAGCATTATCAATAGATGGTGTCAAGAAATTCAGCAATAATATTTATCATTATTATACACAGCAGATAATCGTGTCACACCTATGAATAGGTATGACACGAGTTCACTACCATGATTGCTAATTTATTCAGCAGGAACCGGCTCTAAAGATTCAAGCGCGCTTTCTGCATTTGGATCACTTAGCTTAACATTACGGTAACGATTCATACCAGTACCTGCAGGAATCAACTTACCGATAATAACATTTTCTTTGAGTCCAAGCAACTTATCTACTTTGCCTTTGATAGCAGCATCTGTTAAGACACGAGTTGTTTCTTGGAAAGATGCAGCGGATAAGAAGGAATCTGTCTCAAGAGATGCCTTGGTAATACCGAGCAAGACTGGTTTAGCAACTGCAGGCTCTTTACCAGACAAGATGGCTTCCTTGTTAGCAGCTTCATATTCATGAATATCCGCAAACGCACCTGGTAACAGACTTGTGTCACCTGCATCAATGATACGGATCTTCCGAAGCATTTGTTTGATCATAACTTCAATGTGCTTATCATTGATCTCAACGCCCTGGTTACGATATACACGCTGAACTTCTTGCAGAATGTAGTTTTGTACCCCACGGATCCCTTTGATTCGCAGCATTTCTTTAGGGTCAATCGAACCGTCTGTCAACTCATCGCCGGCTTCAATCTCTTGGCCTTCGCTGACACGTAGACGTGAACCATAAGTTATGGAATAAGTCTTGGATTCTGCTTCACCTTGAACCTCGATTTCACGACGATCCTTAGTTTCACGGATTTCCTTGATTACACCATCGATCTCACTGATTGTAGCCTGACCTTTAGGGTTACGGGCTTCAAACAACTCTTGAATACGCGGCAAACCTTGCGTGATGTCATCACCGGCAACACCGCCGGTATGGAACGTACGCATTGTAAGCTGGGTTCCTGGTTCACCGATAGATTGTGCAGCGATAATACCAACTGCTTCACCGATCTCAACGTGTTTACCAGTTGCCAAGTTACGACCGTAACATTTCTTACAAACACCATGACGAGCACGGCAGCTTAGTACAGAGCGGATTTGTAGCTTAGTTACACCAGCGTCTACGATTGCTTCCGCTTTATCGGAGTCAATCAAATCGTTGCGGTGAACAATGATTTCGCCTGTTTCTGGATGACGGACAGTCTCGAAGCAGTAACGACCTTCGATACGGTCATACAGATCCTCAATAACCTCTTTACCATCCTGAATACGACTAACTGTAAATCCTTTATCCGTTCCACAATCTTCCTCACGGACGATAACGTCCTGAGCTACGTCAACGAGACGACGAGTCAAGTAACCGGAGTCAGCAGTACGAAGTGCGGTATCGGCAAGACCTTTACGCGCTCCGTGAGTGGAAATAAAGTACTCCAAGACCGTAAGACCTTCACGGAAATTCGCTTTAATTGGCAATTCGAAAATCCGACCCGAAGGTGTTGCCATCAGACCACGCATACCACCCAGCTGAGTGATCTGCGATTTGTTACCCCGCGCTTTGGAGTCAACCATGAGCATGATAGAGTTGAAACGGTCCATCGATTTCAGCAGGATGTTCGTAAGATCATCCTTCGTTTTCGACCAGATCTCAATAACACGGTCGTACCGTTCGTCATTAGTGATCAGACCACGACGATATTGGTTAGCAACCACATCTACCTTAGCTTCGGACTCTTTCAAGATCGTAACTTTCTCCTCAGGCACGATAACATCCGACACGGCAACGGTAACACCGGAACGTGTGGAATAAGTGAAGCCGAGTTGTTTAATTTTATCCAAAATCATAGAGGTTTTGGTTGTATGATAAGTTTCAAAACAACGTGCGATAATCAGACCCAGATATTCTTTACCTACAGCGCTGGCTTCAGGAGCGGATTCAATCAGCTCGCGAATATCTGCACCTTTTTCATAGATAAAGTATTTCTCTGGCGTGCCGTGCAGCAAGTTAGTCTTAGTCGCTTCATTGATATAAGGGAAACTACTTGGGTAAATTTCATTAAAGATAATCTTACCGATCGTAGTAATCAACATTGCGCCTTGTTGTTTTTCCGTAAAGCAAGTCTTACCCAGTGCTTTAACTGGAATAGCTACACGAGCATGAAGTCCTGCAGTTCCGCGTTGGTAAGCTGATACAGCTTCATTTACGGTACGCAGAATCATACCTGATCCTTTTTCTTCCTTGTTGTCCATGGTCAGGTAGAAAGTACCAAGGACCATATCCTGGGAAGGTGTTACAACCGGTTTTCCGTCTTTAGGGTTCAAGATATTACCGGATGCAAGCATGAGAATACGTGCTTCCGCTTGAGCTTCTGCTGACAGAGGAACGTGCACCGCCATTTGGTCACCGTCAAAGTCGGCGTTATAAGCCGTACATACGAGTGGGTGAAGACGAATAGCATGACCTTCCACCAAAATCGGTTCAAAAGCTTGGATACCGAGACGGTGAAGTGTTGGTGCGCGGTTTAGAAGTACTGGGTGCTCTCTGATTACTTCTTCAAGTACATCCCATACTTCAGGACTTACACGCTCAACTTTACGTTTTGCGCTCTTTATGTTGTGGGCTAGGCCCTTATTAACCAATTCCTTCATGACAAAAGGTTTGAACAATTCTAGCGCCATTTTCTTAGGAAGTCCGCACTGGTACATCTTGAGGTACGGTCCTACAACGATAACGGAACGACCAGAGTAGTCAACCCGTTTACCGAGCAAGTTCTGACGGAAACGTCCTTGTTTACCTTTCAGCATGTGGCTGAGAGATTTTAATGGACGGTTACCAGGACCCGTTACCGGACGTCCTCTACGGCCGTTATCGATGAGAGCATCGACAGCTTCCTGTAGCATCCGTTTCTCGTTCTGCACGATAATGTCAGGTGCACCAAGATCCAGCAGTCTCTTCAGACGGTTGTTCCGGTTAATAACACGACGATAGAGATCATTCAAGTCGGACGTAGCAAAACGGCCACCATCCAATTGAACCATCGGACGAAGCTCCGGAGGAATAACCGGAAGAACATCCATGATCATCCAATCAGGCTTGTTGCCGGAGTTACGGAATGCTTCAATGACTTCCAGACGTTTGATCGCCCGGTTACGGCGTTGGCCTTGGGCCGTACGCAGTTCTTCTTTGAGGAATTCCAGCTCTTTATCGATGTCGATATCTTGAAGAAGCTTTTTAACAGCTTCAGCACCCATGCCGGCTTGGAAACCGTAACCGTATTTTTCACGGTAGCTACGATATTCTTTCTCGGACAGAAGTTGTTTCTTTTCCAGTGGTGTTTCACCTGGGTCAGTTACAACATACGAAGCGAAGTAGATAATCTCTTCAAGTGATCTTGGAGACATATCTAGTGCCAAACCCATGCGGCTTGGGATACCTTTGAAGTACCAGATATGAGATACCGGAGCAGCCAATTCAATGTGACCCATACGTTCACGACGAACTTTAGCACGGGTAACTTCAACGCCACAACGGTCGCAGACTACGCCCTTATAACGGACACGTTTGTATTTACCGCAATGACATTCCCAGTCTTTTTGCGGTCCAAAGATACGCTCGCAGAAAAGACCCTCTTTTTCCGGTTTCAATGTACGATAGTTAATGGTTTCCGGTTTCTTAACTTCTCCGCGGGACCATGAACGAATCTTCTCCGGAGAAGCGAGTCCGATTTTCATAAATTCAAAATTGTTAACGTCCAACAAGGAGCAACCCTCCTTAACCTAATCCTGATTTAGTACCGCTTTGCCCTCCTCTGACTGTTACATCAAAAGAGGGCGCGGTCCTTTATAAAATGGAACTTTAAAGCTCCAAGCGTGATTATTCTGCTCCGACTTCTGCGCCTTCTAAATTGAGGCTCAGCTTGTCGCCTGACGTCTCGTCCTCATCGTCCAATTCTCTCATTTCAATTTCCTGCTCGTCACCGCTAAGAATCTTAACATCCATACCCAGGGACTGCAGTTCTTTGATCAATACCTTGAACGATTCAGGAACACCTGGTTCCGGTACATTTTCACCTTTGACAATGGATTCGTACGTCTTCACGCGACCAACCACGTCATCGGATTTTACGGTCAAAATTTCTTGCAATGTATATGCAGCACCGTAAGCTTCAAGCGCCCACACTTCCATCTCCCCGAAACGCTGTCCACCAAACTGAGCTTTACCACCCAGTGGCTGCTGCGTAACTAGTGAGTAAGGTCCTGTTGAACGGGCGTGAATCTTATCATCAACCATGTGCGCCAGTTTGATCATATGCATGACGCCGACAGTAACTTCACGTTCGAAGCGTTCACCTGTCCGACCATCGTACAATATAGTCTTACCATTACGCTGCATGCCAGCTTCTTCCATCGTATCAAATACGTCATACTCACGCGCTCCGTCGAATACCGGCGTTGCAATGTGAATTCCCAGACGCAATGCGGCCATCCCAATATGGACCTCAAGCACCTGTCCGATATTCATACGAGAAGGAACGCCTAGAGGGTTAAGAACAACCTGTACTGGCGTACCGTCCGGAAGGAACGGCATATCTTCTTCTGGCAGGATACGAGCAACGACACCCTTGTTACCGTGACGTCCGGCCATTTTGTCACCTTCAGAAATCTTACGTTTCTGAGCGATGTACACACGAACCAATTGATTTACGCCAGGAGGCAGCTCATCGCCGTTCTCACGTGTAAACACTTTAACGTCAACGATAATACCATCACTACCGTGAGGAACGCGTAAAGAGGTATCCCGCACTTCACGAGCCTTCTCACCAAAGATAGCGTGTAGGAGACGCTCTTCTGCAGTCAATTCAGTTACACCCTTTGGAGTAACCTTACCAACTAGAATGTCACCAGCACTGATTTCCGCACCGATGCGGATAATTCCACGCTCATCAAGATTGCGCAGAGCTTCTTCGCCCACGTTTGGAATATCACGTGTGATTTCTTCAGGTCCCAGTTTAGTGTCACGAGCTTCGGATTCGTATTCCTCGATATGAATCGAAGTGTATACATCTTCCTTAACTAGTTTTTCACTTAACAGGATCGCATCCTCGTAGTTGTAACCTTCCCAAGTCATGAACGCAACGACTACGTTACGACCAAGAGCAAGTTCGCCCATTTCTGTAGAAGGACCGTCCGCCAGGATGTCACCCTTCTTAACAATATCCCCTCTTTTAGCTAGAGGACGCTGGTTAATACAGGTACCTTGGTTAGAACGCATAAATTTGTGTAATTTATATTTAACGATATCGCCTTTAACTTCTTTGCCTTCGACAGTCTCAACCCGGCGCAGCCAAATTTCATTAGCTGAAGAACGTTCGATAATACCGTCATACTTAGAAACAACACATACGCCAGAATCCTTAGCGGATTTATGTTCCATCCCTGTTCCGACCAACGGAGCTTTAGGAATTAGAAGCGGAACAGCTTGACGCTGCATGTTAGATCCCATCAGAGCGCGGTTGGAGTCATCGTTCTCAAGGAACGGAATGAGCGCCGTAGCGACGGATACGACCTGTTTAGGCGAAACATCCATGTAATCTACACGATTACTTGGCATTGTTGTAATGTTGTCAGAGTCTTTATTGTAACGAACGATTACCATGTCTTCCTTAAAGGAGCCATCTTCATCGATCAATACGTTAGCCTGAGCAACTACATAATTATCTTCCTCATCCGCAGTCAGATAATCGATTTGTTCAGTTACCTTACCCGTCTTTGGATCTACCCAACGATATGGAGCTTCAATAAAGCCATATTCGTTGATACGAGCAAAGGTGGACAAGGAGTTGATCAATCCAATGTTCGGACCTTCCGGTGTTTCAATTGGACACATCCGGCCGTAGTGACTGTGATGGACGTCACGAACTTCAAAGCCCGCGCGTTCACGTGTCAAACCACCAGGTCCGAGTGCAGACAGACGACGTTTATGCGTAAGTTCCGCAAGTGGGTTCGTCTGGTCCATAAACTGAGACAACTGGGAGCTACCGAAAAACTCTTTAATGGACGCGATAACCGGACGAATATTGATCAGAGCTTGAGGCGTAATAGCATTAGCATCCTGAATCGACATTCTTTCACGCACAACGCGCTCCATACGGGACAAACCGATACGGAACTGATTCTGCAGAAGTTCACCTACAGAACGTAGACGACGGTTACCCAGATGGTCAATATCATCGGTATTACCAATTCCGTGAAGCAAATTAATAAAGTAGCTGATCGAGGATATAATATCAGCTTGAGTAATGTGCTTAACAGACTTGTCGATGTTGCCGTTAGCGATCAGCTTAATAACCCGACCTTCTTCAATTGGCGAGAATACGTCAATTGTTTGAAGAGGAATATCTTCACTGTCCGTAACTCCGCCAGTAACACGGTAGTTTTTAAAGGCAACATTCTTTTCGAAATACGGAATCAATTCATCAAGCAGTCTACGATCGACCATTTGGCCGGATTCTGCCAGAATTTCTCCGGTAGAGTCATCAACCAAAGGTTGAGCAAGACGTTGATTGAAAAGACGGTTCTTAATGTGCAGCTTTTTATTGATTTTGTAACGGCCTACATTAGCTAGGTCGTAGCGTTTTGGATCAAAGAAACGCGCAACCAGCAAACTTCTGGCATTGTCTAGTGTCGGCGGTTCGCCCGGACGGAGTCGCTCATAAATCTCAATAAGCGCCTTCTCCGTGGAGTCCGTGTTGTCTTTATCCAGCGTATTGCGAATATATTCATCATTGCCAAGCAATTCCAGAATTTCGGCATCACTACCGAAACCGAGAGCACGCAAAAGTACGGTAACAGGAATTTTACGAGTCCGATCGATACGAACATACATAATATCCTTAGCGTCGGTCTCAAGTTCCAACCAGGCTCCGCGGTTCGGGATTACTGTGGCGGTGTAGGTTTTTTTGCCGTTCTTATCCACTTTTGTGCTGAAATAGACGCTTGGAGAGCGAACCAACTGGCTGACAATAACCCGTTCTGCACCGTTAATAATAAAAGTGCCGGTCTCCGTCATCAGCGGGAAATCTCCCATGAACACTTCCTGCTCTTTGACCTCACCGGTCTCCTTATTAATGAGCCGCACCTTTACACGCAGAGGAGCCGCATACGTCACGTCCCGCTCTTTAGCGTCGTCAACCGTATATTTCGGTTCACCCAGGCTGTAATCAATGAACTCTAGTACCAAATTACCTGTGAAATCCTGGATCGGCGAGATGTCCTGAAACATTTCCCGCAATCCTTCCTCCAAAAACCAATCATAAGATTTTTGTTGGATCTCGATCAGGTTCGGGACCTCGAGTACCTCGTTAATTCTCGCATAGCTCCGCCGAGTGCGTCGACCATACTGAACAAGATGTCCTGCCAACTTTACTCACCCCTCATGTCTACTCACTTAAAAATTGATTGCGAACCCTTGTTTGGAACCGTATAATGGAACCATACTACAAGGATTCAGTCATAAATAAAAGAAAAGCCCTTATCGAAATCTTCGAAAAAAGAGCGCACTTATCCATGACCAAAATACTCCTTATCCAGTAGATTTGCCCAAAACGTACATATTATACGTCACCAAGCAACAGTTTATGCGCTATTATCTATTACCGCGTAACACTCGCTACGCCAGAGCATAGAGAACCAATTCGCAAAAAACTTGCCGTACGGCTTGCGCTAGCCGGCGACAATATATCGCTTGACATTTTCAGCAAACTAAAGACATGGAGCCTATCTTAATACTGACATTTTATAATAATACCATTATCACTATCACATGTCAATAACCTATTGATTTTTATTTTTGAGCTTTAATAATACGATAACCTTTATCTTTGCCCACTTCTTCTACATTTGAGAACAAGCTTTCAAGTTTAGCTACCGCTGATGGAGCGCCCTGCTTCTTCTGAATAACAATCCACAGAAATCCACTCTCATTTAAATGCTCATAAGCTTCTTCAAAAATCTGATGCACTACAGCTTTTCCTGCACGTATCGGAGGATTGGTAAGAATCACATCGAACTTTTGTTGTTCATTCAATGCGCCGAGCACATCGCTTTCCATTACCGTAACATTCCGGATTCCATTGTGCTGGGCATTTTCACGCGCAAGTTCTACCGCACGACTATTAATATCAATCATCGTAACTTGCCCTTTGGGGGCTAGGTATGCTGCACTTATGCCTATCGGTCCATATCCGCAACCCACATCAAGCACTGCTGAACCGTCCGGAATATCCATAGCTTCAATGAGAACTCGACTACCGTAATCGATGTCTCCTTTAGAGAACACACCCGCATCACTTGTAAAACGAAAGCTTTTGCCTCTTAGAACGGTGTCGATGGTACGTCTGTCATGACGCACTTCCGGTTGCTGCGAATAATAATGTTGCGACATCTCTATCCTCCCTTTCCTTTATGTTAATAGTTTGTATTCACACAACCCTACTAACTCTATCAAGCATAAACGCCTCTGATGTCCTTATAAGGACGGTAAGCTTTCAGCGAGAAATATAAAGATAAAGTATAGTATAAAACTTATACTTTCTTATATTTTTATAAAATAAACCCCTTGAACAAGTTCAAGGGGTTTTCAGTATAGAAGGAATTACTTCACTTCTACAGCTGCGCCTGCTTCTTCCAATTTTGCTTTAGTAGCTTCGGCTTCGTCTTTGCTTACTTTTTCTTTGATTGCTTTTGGTGCGTTGTCTACAAGGTCTTTAGCTTCTTTCAAGCCAAGGCCTGTGATTTCGCGAACGATTTTGATAACGTTGATTTTGGAAGCGCCAGCGCCTGTCAAAATTACGTCAAATTCGGATTGCTCTTCAGCTACTGCTGCTACCGCACCGCCAGCTGCTACTGGAGCTGCTGCTGTTACGCCAAATTCTTCTTCAATTGCTTTAACCAGGTCGTTCAGTTCCAATACGCTCATGCCTTTAATTGCTTCCAAGATTGCTTCTTTACTCATGATTGAACCTCCATTTATAATTTAAATTTGTTTGTGGTATTGATTTATGCTGCAAGAGTCAAAGGCTTACGCGCTTTGTTCTTCTTTTTCAGCAACAGCTTTAACTGCAAGCGCGAAGTTGCGCATTGGAGCTTGAAGTACGCTAAGCAGCATGGACAGCAAACCATCGCGGGATGGAAGCTCAGCCAGTGCTTTCAATTGGTCCGCGTCGATGACACGTCCTTCTACTACGCCGCCTTTCAATTTCAAAGCGTCGTTTTTCTTGGCGAAATCGTTCAAAATTTTAGCTGGAGCTACTGCATCAGTTGTGCTGAATGCGATAGCTGTTGGACCAGTCAAAACTTCATCCAACTCAGTCAACTCAGCCGCAGCAGTTGCGCGACGTAGCAATGTGTTCTTCAGGACTTGAAACTCAACGCCAGCTTCACGAAGTTGCTTACGCAGTTCAGTCACTTGGGAAACGTTCAATCCACGATAGTCCGCTACAACAGTCGAAAGACTGTTTTGCAGTTTCGCAGTAACAACGTCAACCGCATCCTGTTTTGCTTGAATTACTTTTGCATTTGCCAATGTATACACCTCCTGAAAATTTATGTGTCGGCGTCCTTTCCAAGGAAAGCATCACCGCTCCTACGCAGGCATTAGAAAAGCCTCCGCAGAATCACGAAGGCTTGATAAAACGAAAGTTATACGAGCAAGCTCGTTACTTCTTGTTTCTATCACAACACCTCGGTAGGAAATTAAGCACTAAGGCACCTACTGTCTACGGTAAGCATATTCAAGGTTAAGATTGATACCTTAAGTTTCACAACTGTTATAGATTATCAAAATCGACTCAAAGAGTCAACCCTTATTTATCTGAAGACGGTTGTGTTCACACGAGCGCTAGGACCCATTGTGGAAGAAATCGAGATGCCTTTAAGGTATACACCTTTAGCAGCAGCTGGTTTCGCACGGTTCAAAGCGTCGATAAGAGCTTTAAGGTTATCGTTCAATTGTGCAGCATCAAAGGACACTTTGCCGATTGGCGCGTGAATTTGACCTGCTTTGTCAAGACGATATTCGATTTTACCGGCTTTGATTTCTTGCACAGCCTTGGAAACATCGAATGTAACTGTGCCAGCTTTAGGGTTAGGCATAAGACCTTTACCACCAAGCAGACGACCCAGTTTACCGACTTCACTCATCATATCAGGTGTAGCTACGCAGACATCAAATTCAAACCAGCCTTGTTGAATTTTGTTGATCATGTCTTGATCACCAACAAAATCCGCGCCAGCAGCTTCTGCCTCTTTCGCTTTTTCACCTTTTGCAAATACAAGCACGCGTTGTGTTTTACCAGTGCCGTGAGGCAGGACAACAACACCACGAACTGCTTGGTCTTGTTTACGCGGGTCTACACCCAGACGAACTGCTGCTTCAACGGTTTCGTCGAATTTTGCAGTCGCTGCCTTTTTCACAAGCTCTACAGCTTCTGAAGGCTCGTAAGTTGCTTCGCTGTTGATCAGCTTAGCAGCTTCTTGGTATTTCTTACCATGTTTAGCCATGAAAATGTTCCTCCTTTGTGGTGTTAGCGGAAATTCCTCCCACATACTTGCGGGTCACGAATGACCGATCCTTCGAAAACTACTAGTCTTCGATTGTGATGCCCATACTGCGAGCAGTACCTTCAACCATACGCATTGCAGCTTCTACAGATGCAGCGTTAAGGTCAGGCATTTTTGTTTCAGCAATTTCACGAACCGCAGCGCGGCCGATTTTTGCTACTTTTTTCTTGTTTGGTTCGCCGGATCCTTTTTCTACTTTAGCAGCGATGCGAAGCAGAACAGCAGCCGGAGGAGTTTTAGTGATGAACGTAAAGGAACGGTCTTCAAATACTGTAATTTCAACCGGAATGATCAAGCCAGCCTGGTCGGCAGTACGAGCATTAAATTCCTTACAGAATGCCATGATGTTGACACCTGCTTGACCTAACGCCGGACCTACTGGAGGCGCTGGATTCGCTTTCCCTGCAGGAATCTGCAGTTTCACCATTTTAATAACTTTTTTAGCCATGAGTGACACCTCCTTGCAAAAATAGTGGTCTTAGAACGCCATTGGCGCTCTCCCACAAGAAACCCTTAGCTTATGTTATATTTTCTCCACTTGAGTGAAATCCAACTCTAGCGGGGTTTCCCGTCCAAACATGTTCACATGCACTTTGATCTTGCTCTTGTCAGCCAAAATTTCTTCCACGGATCCCACAAAATTCGCAAACGGACCAACCATAATACGTACGGATTCCTTGATTTCGAAATCAATCTTCGCTTTAGGTTCAACCATGCCCATATGCTTCAGAATTTGTTCTACCTCTTCCGGAAGCAAAGCTGTTGGTTTAGACCCTGAGCCTGTCGAACCAACAAATCCAGTAACGCCCGGAGTATTGCGGACAACATACCAGGAATCATCAGTCTGAACCATTTCCACCAAAACATAACCCGGGTAAACTTTACGCATAACGGTTTTTTTCTTACCGTCTTTGTTTACAATTTCTTCTTCCATAGGAACAAGAACGCGGAATATTTTGTCTTCCATGCCCATGGACTCAACGCGCTTTTCCAAATTGGCTTTGACCTTATTCTCATACCCAGAATAGGTATGAACGACATACCATCTTTTTTCCATATCAAGCCACCTGGGACCTCTCTAAATAATCGCTTCAATCACAGCGGAAATACCGATGTCCAGAACCCAGAAGTAAATAGCGACAACTACAATTGTACCGAGAACGATCAATGTATAGTTGGTCAATTCTTTACGACTTGGCCAGCGAACTTTTTTGAGTTCACTCCAGCTCTCAGTGAAAAAGGAAAACATAGACTTGAAACTACGTTTCATGCCGACTACACCTCCACAGACTATCTGGTTTCGCGATGAGGAGTTTGCGAGTTACAATACTTGCAAAATTTCTTCATCTCCATGCGGTCGGGGTGATTTCGCTTGTTTTTGGTAGTCGCATAGTTTCTTTGTTTGCAACTTGTACAAGCCAAAGTGATAATTACCCGCATGATGTGCACCTCCCGAGACGTCCTTCTAACAATACAATTAGAAGACGTAAATATTGATCCTAAAAAAAGCCGCGAATTTAGGCCTACCTAAAACACTTTAGCATAATGTCAAGGTCTGTGTCAACGAAAGAATTCCGTTCTGCACTGGGTAATTTCGGGTGTTATAGTCATATGGCCGTACCCTGTCCTTGGGTCTATCTCTTCCTCACACTTCGCTGTCTTCCTTATCATTATGGGGCATTCCGACTGTGTATAAACCTACCCTCAACGGCAACAACTAAAATCGACTCAAATAGAATTTTATGGTGTTAGCTCCTAATTCTATCTAAGCAATTTCATGAGACTAAAAAAAAGAACTCGATGTACGAGCCCTCTTGTGTTCATTATATCATTAATTGTCACGCACTTCTAGATATCTTTCTAATTTCCGCTTTACTCGTTGTAAAGCGTTGTCAATAGATTTCACATGTCGCTTAAGATCTTCAGCAATTTCCTGATAAGATCGTCCGTCTAAATACAACATCAGAACCTTACGCTCTAGGTCACTTAAAATCTCTGCCATCTTATCTTCAAGTCCAATGAATTCTTCTTGATTGATAATTAGCTCTTCTGGATCTAGTACCTGAGTTCCACAAATGACATCCATAAGCGTCCGGTCGGAATCTTCATCATAAATGGGCTTGTCCAGAGAAACATAAGAATTAAGCGGAATATGCTTCTGACGAGTGGCCGTCTTAATAGCGGTTATAATCTGACGTGTTATGCAGAGCTCAGCAAAAGCCTTGAATGAAGAGAGCTTGTCACCTTTAAAGTCACGAATAGCCTTATAGAGACCAATCATTCCTTCTTGAACAATATCTTCACGATCTGCCCCGATCAAGAAATAAGAGCGGGCTTTAGCACGTACAAAATTACGGTATTTATTAATTAAGTGTTCCAATGCGCCACTGTCGCCACCACGGAAAGCCTCGACAATATCTTCATCACTTATGAAATCATACTCGGACAGCATTATTTCCTTGAGGTCGACACTCACCAAGAATCCCCCCGGCTGCAACGCAAGACACATCGTTACTTCGCGAAATATAGGATCAGTATATATTATGTTACCTTACACCGTCAACCGGATTTGTCCAAAATCAATCTGCAATAGCATAAAATGGAATAAAAATATCACCTAAATCTTCCCACTTGTCACTGCCTACGCCATTTTTCCAATTTACTACGCACATCAGGAGGCAGCTTATCTTCTAAGGAATGACGTGTAGAACTGATGCTACCAGGTTCAATAGCTTTTTTAACTTGCTTCTGGTTCTCCTCAATTTCCAGGTGTAGCTCCCTTGCAGAGATTCGCAATGCACCTTGAGCAAAAATAATATGCTGCTCTATAAGATCACTAGTAGCTACATAGATCTGCCGGCGCCGATTGCTAAATTCCCCAACCAGTCGCTCAATGCATTCATCTGCGGTTTCTTTTTCCTTGGTGAAATACACCTGAACCTTACCCTGGACAAATGACCTTCCTAACCCTGGAACACGGTATGCATCAAAAACTGCAATCACTCTTCGTCCTGAGTAAGCTTGGTAATCCGCCAGCAAATCCATTAAGCGGTCGCGTGCTTCCTGCATACCAATCTGGGACAGTGCCGCAAGTTCCGGCCAGCCACCGATCATATTGTACCCGTCCACAAGCAGCACATCGCGCCAGTCGGCCATAGTTATCCCTGCTGTTGCCGAAGGCGTACCACTTCATACATAATGACTCCTGCGGCGACAGAGGCATTTAATGAATTGATTTTTCCGGCCATCGGCAGCTTAAGTAATACATCACATTTTTCACGAATCAAGCGTCCCATTCCTTTATTCTCATTACCGATTACAACAGCTACCGGTCCTGTGAAAATATTGGATCCAAACAGATTCTGATCTGTATCCACATCCGTACCTACTACCCAGACTCCCTGCTCTTTCAGACGATCAATGGTCTGACCTAGGTTAGTGACCCGCGCAACCGGAACATATTCCACGGCACCTGCTGATGTTTTGGAGACGGTAGCAGTAATCTGAGCCGAACGGCGTTTAGGTACGATTACTCCATGCACTCCAGTACAATCTGCTGTCCGCAGAATGGATCCCAGGTTATGCGGATCTTCAATCTCATCCAGTAAAATCAAGAATGCAGGCTCTCCTTTGGCTTCAGCTGCAGCCAGCAGATCATCTACCTCGACATAGGCAAAAGGTGCCGCTTGAGCAACTACCCCCTGATGTTGAACTCCAGGCGCAAGTTGATCCAGCTTACGCTTGTCCACATGCTGAATAACAATCCCCGCTTTACGTGCTTCAGCGACGATTGGTGCGGTCAGATGCTTCTGGGCCGTTTCTGCAATCCATATTTTATTTAAGGTACGACCCGCACGAAGCGCCTCAAGCACTGAATGCTTCCCAGCCAATATTTCCTCTTCTGTCTTCAAATCTTCTTCCATGTTCACTTCTCCTATTCTCTATTTCGCAAAAGCCTTATCAAGGCTGTTTCAACATAAACTGTATGCCACTGTTCACAATTTCTTGTATTCTCTCCTGTTGACCTGTGTAGTATAAGTAACCTATCAGACACTCAAAAGCAGTAGCATGACGGTATTCAAGCACATCTGCATTCTTAGGAATACTTCCCGATTTAGCATTTCTCCCCTGACGGGCGACATCTTTTTCCTCTTCTGTGAGACTTGACTCCAAAAATCCAAGTATTGCACTCTGCGCCTTAGCGGATACAAGTCCTGTAGCAGAGCGATGCAAATGGTTTGGGCGCAAATTCGGAAGAGATACTAAATACTGGCGAACTGACACTTCGTAAATGGCATCTCCTACATAGGCAAGCACAATTGGCGAGAGGAGTCGCGCAGGTTTGGAAGGCTCGTAAGGAAACCACCCGTTCTGAAACTTGCGTTCCTCACTCATTTACGCCGCCACCGCATTCCTTGCGGAGTATCCTCAAGCAATATGCCCAAGCGCCCTAATTCATCACGAATCTCATCGGACCGGCTCCAATTCTTATTCTTACGCGCTTCAACCCGCTCCGCGATCAATCTTTCAACTTCTTCACTCGCGATCTCTTCTTCTTCATGCTCAGGTGTCAAACGCAGCACAGCATTCATTTCCCCAAAAGCTTGCAGCAGCGCAGCAAAATCAGCAGGGGCTGCTTCACTATTCGCAAGGGTATGGTTTGCAAGACTCACCCAATCAAACATAGCGGTAATCGCATCAGGGGTATTAAAGTCATCCTGCATTCTAGCATGAAAATTGGCCACAATAGCAGATAACTTATCATTAATCTCTAAGCTGACCTCACCCTGAGCACCTTCAGCAGCAAGTTCAAAACGATGCTTAACGTTACTTTCTGCAAGTGAGATACGTTCTACGCTCTTTTCAGCTGAAGTCATTGAATCCACCGAGAAGTTCAACGGATTACGATAATGGGTCGACAGCATGAAATAACGAATAGTCCCAGCTTTAAATTGCCCACGGATATCTTTCACAAGCCAACCGTTACCCAATGATTTCGACATTTTTTCATCACCGATGTTGATAAATCCATTGTGCATCCAGTAATTAGAGAGTGGCTTACCCGTCAGAGCTTCTGTCTGAGCGCATTCGCATTCATGATGCGGGAACTGCAAATCTTGTCCACCCCCGTGGATGTCCATCGTATCCCCCAAGAACTCTCTTGCCATGGCCGAGCATTCAATATGCCAGCCAGGGCGTCCATTTCCCCATGGGCTCTGCCAGTACACTTCACCTGGTTTTGCTGCTTTCCACAGCACAAAGTCCTCAGGTTTCTCTTTCCGTGAGTCTACCTCCACGCGAATACCAAACTGCAATTCATCCAGATTCTGACGGGACAGTTTACCGTAGTCTTCAAATTTGGAAGTGCGGTAGTATACATCGCCACCACTCTCGTAGGCATACCCTTTTTCCTCAAGCTCTTTAATGAATTCAATGATCAGCTCCATGCTTTCTGTTACCCGCGGATTCAATGTTGCCGGCTTTACTCCAAGCCCTTCAAGATCCTCACGATAAGCATTAATGAAAATCTCAGCAACCTCTGCTACGGAAGTGTTCATTTCTTCTGCTTTGCGTATCAGTTTATCATCTACATCTGTGAAGTTCGTAACATACCGTACCTCATTGCCGAGTTGCTCCAAATAATTCCGGACCATATCAAAGACAATAATAGGCCTAGCATTTCCGATATGCATATATCCGTAAACGGTTGGACCACATACATACATTTTCACCTTGCCCGACTCTTGAGGCACAAACTGCTCCTTACTGCGTGTCATTGTGTTGTAAATTTGTAAAGCCATCCTATTCCAACCCTTTCTTTTGTCCCGATTCCTTAAGTACCGGATATGCTTAAATTTCGTAATCACCAATGTACTGCTGAGTTTCGACTAGCCGCTGCGCGGTCTTTTGCTTATCTTCTCCGCCAAGCTTCTCTCTGATCTCTTCGATCTCTTTTTGCAGAAATCGAAGTGAATCTACAAGCGGGTCTGGCATCTTGGTATGATCCAAGCGATCGGATACACGTTCACCGTTACGTTTTACTACACGGCCCGGATTTCCTACTACCGTACTATTATTTGGGACTTCACGCAGTACAACCGCATTCGAACCTATATTTGAATTGTCACCGATACGAAACGATCCTAATACCTTCGCACCAGAACCAATAACTACATTGTTGCCAACTGTGGGATGGCGCTTACCTTTTTCTTTCCCTGTCCCCCCGAGTGTAACCCCTTGATAGATAATAACATCATCACCGATTTCACAGGTTTCTCCAATAACAATCCCCATACCATGGTCGATAAACAGCCTATTTCCGATGACAGCTCCGGGATGGATTTCAACACCGGTCATAAATCTACTAAACTGTGAGACCATACGGGCCATTGTATACCAGCGGCGTTTGAAAAAAGAATGGGCAATCCGGTGACCCCAAATGGCGTGCAACCCTGCATATGTGAAGACAACCTCGAACCAGCTGCGGGCTGCGGGATCGTTATCAAATACCGCCCGAATGTCCGACTTAATATGCTTAAACATCACGGTTCCTCTCTTCTTGACTCCCCCATCTCCTGTTTACAGGTACACAAGGAAGGTATTGTCTCCAATCCATCATTCTTATCATACATATGCTGTGGGTGTTTGCTTGGTTTGTTATATTAGAAAAGATACCCCGAAACAAAAAAAGCCCCTGCAGCATAAAGCTGCAGAGACGTTTAACCGCGGTTCCACTCTGCTTGAACGAATCAAACAGACTGCTGTTGTTACCATCGGCAGAGTTCCTTCGTTCCACTTGGCATCATTAACGGCGATGTACCCGGCGCGATCTAACGAGCCTTTAGGATCGTTCAACCGTGCAGCTCACAGGCGCATGTTCTGCCCCGGACAAATGAATAACTCCCAGCCCGAAAGGGTATCCCTTTCTCGGTTATTCTCTCTGGCAATTGCCTTTATGGACGTACTTCTCCTGATCACAGCTATTATCATATGGTTCTATCTTAGCGTAAAAGCTAAGGGACTGACAAGAGGCTTAATGATAAGTAATACTACCTTAAGCTCCTTTAATTTGTGATTTCAAACGTTCGATGACACGGTTTTGGCCGAGCAAAGCAATCGTTATATTAAGATCACGTCCGTGCGTTTGTCCGGTTAAAGCCACACGTATCGGCATAAAGAGCGCTTTGCCTTTGTGCCCTGTTTCTTTCTGCACTTCCTTGATCAGTACAGCCATATTACTAGCGCTGAAATCCTGACAAGCTTCAACCTTAGCCAGAAAAGCAGACAAAACTTCAGGCACTTGGCTTTCCGCCAGAACCTGCGCCGCTTCTGTTTCTAACTCCAGATGGCTGCGGAAGAATAGTTCAGATAGCTCTACGATATCGGAGGCAGAGGTCATCTGCTCTTGATACAGTGCTACAAGGCTTTCTGCCCATGCCTGCTGCTCATCATTCAGCTCAGCCGGTATTTTTCCCGCTTTTTGCAGATGTGGAATCGCTAATGCCGAGATCCGTTTAGGATCAGCATGCTTAATATAGTGATTATTTAGATGCGCCAGCTTGTGCTTATCGAATACAGCCGGACTTTTGGACAAACGGTCCGCATCAAAAATAGAAATAAGTTCTTCTTTACTGAAGATCTCCTCTTCTCCCTCTGGCGACCAGCCCAGTAGAGAAATGAAGTTAACCAAAGCCTCAGGCAAGTAACCCAATTCATCATATTGCTCAATAAATGTAATTACAGATTGATCCCGCTTGCTAAGTTTCTTATGGTTGTCACCGACAATCAGTGTCATATGACCAAATATTGGGGGTTTCCAACCAAGAGCCTCATAGATCATAAGCTGACGTGGTGTGTTGGAAATATGATCTTCCCCACGTAGTACATGGGTGATAGCCATCAAATAATCATCAACAGCTACCGCAAAGTTATAGGTCGGAATTCCGTCCTTCTTCACGATAACAAAATCACCCATTTCTTTCGTATCAAAAGAAATAGTACCTTTTACGATATCATCGAACGTGTACGTACGATCTTCTGGTACACGGAAGCGAATGCTAGCTACTCGTCCCTCAGCTTCAAAGGCAAGGCGTTGTTCTTCCGTCAAATCACGGTGTTTGCCGGAATATCGAGGGGTTTCTCCACGTGCAGTCTGTTCTTCACGTTCTGCTTCCAGTTCTTCCTCTGTGCAGTAGCAGCGGTAAGCCAAACCTTTATCCAGCAAATCCTGCCAATATACACGATATAGGTCAAGACGTTCAGTCTGGCGGTAAGGTCCGTACTCTCCGCCAACATCAACACTCTCATCCCAATCCATGCCTAGCCATTTCAAATACTTAAGCTGGCTCTCTTCGCCGCCTGCGACATTGCGCTTCACGTCTGTATCTTCAATTCTGATGATGAACTTACCGCCTTGATTACGGGCGAACAGATAGTTAAACAGCGCCGTTCTGGCGTTACCTATATGTAAATGTCCCGTAGGGCTCGGTGCATAACGCACCCGGACTTGATCCGTCATTATATTCCCTCCGCTTCATATGGTTAAAACTTAGATTTGCTACTTAGACCATCTCAAGATGATATCACATCTTGGAGTAGACAGACAATAGATTGTGCGGCAATTCCTTCGCCACGACCGGCAAAACCAAGCTGTTCAGTAGTCGTAGCTTTAACGTTCACCTTGGACGGGTCCGCGTGAAGCGCACGAGCGATAATCTCCGTCATTTGTGGAATGTACGGCGCCATCTTTGGTTTTTGGGCAATAATCGTTGAATCGATATTCCCAAGCTTGTACCCTCGCTCTCTAGCAAGTGCCCACACTTGTTCTAATAATTTCAAGCTATCCGCGTCCTTAAACGCTGGATCTGTGTCCGGAAAATGTCTGCCAATATCACCAAGTCCTAGTGCGCCTAGAATCGCGTCACTTACTGCGTGCAGCAAAACATCAGCATCGGAATGTCCTACTAATCCTTTTTCATAAGGAATCGTAACGCCTCCAATAATACAAGGCCTTCCCTCAACCAGTTGATGTACATCAAATCCTTGTCCTACAGCGATCATGATTGTCCCTCTCCCCTGTTTCTTTCTGTGAATTCTGCAAAATCCAAATCATCTGGCGTCGTAATCTTAATATTTCTGTAGCTTCCCTCTACCACAGAAACCGGAATACCAGCACGCTCTGCCAAGCTGGAATCATCAGTACCTAGAAATCCATCCCGCTCCGCGGCCGCATAGGCATCCAGCAATTCAGAAAGACGAAAAGTCTGCGGGGTTTGAATCGCCCACAGACTTCGCCGATCCGGCGTAGACAGTACTCTACCTTCGTTATCTACCTGTTTGATCGTATCTTTGACGGGTACAGCAAGAACTGAAGCGCCGATCTGCTTCGCTCGCTCGTAACATGCCTCAATTTCATTCGGCTGCACAAACGGACGAACACCATCATGTACCATTACCCACTGTGTCGTAAGTTTCAACAATCCTTTATGTACGGAATGCTGACGCTCAGATCCACCAGCCACTATAGCCTTAACCTTGTCCAGCTTATAGAGCTGTATCCATTCCCGGCAACGATCAATATCTTCCTTACCGGTTACGAGCACGATTTCGGAAATCAAGTCATGCTGCTGAAATACTTCCAGCGTATGAACGATTACTGGTTTACCCTGTAGTAACAGATATTGCTTGCTCTCTACAGTCCCCATTCGCGTTCCTCTGCCTGCCGCCACAATGACGACGCCCACACTGTTTGACATTACTCAGGCTCCTGTCTTTCACGTATATTCCCATCATAACGTGTTTGGCGGGCATTTCCAACCCATAGGACATTTGCCGTGCACTTTATCTACGCTTATTGTGCTTTTTCCAGCAGCTTTGGCTTCGCAAATATCATCCGTCCAGCTGAAGTTTGAAGCACACTCGTGACGAGAACCTCCATCGTGGTTCCGATGTATTCCCGTCCGCCTTCCACAACGATCATTGTTCCATCGTCTAAATAGGCTACCCCTTGTCCATGCTCTTTGCCATCCTTAATGACCTGAACTACGATTTCCTCACCAGGTAACACTACGGGCTTCACGGCATTCGCAAGATCATTAATATTCAGGACTGAGACTCCCTGTAATTCGCAAACCTTATTCAAGTTGAAGTCATTAGTAACTACTTTACCTCGCAGCACCTTCGCTAACTTCACCAGCTTACTATCCACCTCAGAGATTTCTTCAAAATCTCCCTCATAGATTAACACCTTCACATCGAGCTCTTTTTGGATTTTATTGAGTATATCAAGTCCCCGCCGTCCACGATTCCGTTTCAAAAGATCCGAAGAATCTGCGATGTGCTGGAGCTCCTCAAGTACGAATTCCGGTATGACAATCGTTCCTTCAATAAATCCGGTTTTGCAAATATCAGCGATCCGACCATCAATAATAACGCTTGTATCGAGGATTTTATGTTCCTCCAGCCCACGACCTTCCGGCTCAGCCGCTTGCCCCCAGCGTCCAGTTGTCCAAAGTGCAGCTAGTTCCTCTTTTTTCTCCAGACCGATCCGCAGCCCCATATATCCAAAAGCTAACGTAACGGGTACCTGCAGCAACTGCCCAGCTTTTCCAAGCCAAATCATTGCAGGATATAACAGAAGAGATAGCAAAAGCCCCCCTGTAAGCCCAGCTGCACCTGCAGCTAATTCATTCATTGGTATACGCGAACAGTACAGAACCGCCTCCCGCAGTTTTGAACCTCCCCATTCCGCGCATAAAGACCCCGCAAACAAAAAAATAATGGCACCCAGCACCGTAAACAAAATGCTTCCCTCTACAGGTAAACTTTCACTCAGCTTTTCCATCCCCTTAGGGAATCCTCTTTCAAGCGCATGGTATAGCGAAAAACCAGACCAAGCACCACATATTAAAGCAAAAGACAATATCACTTTTTTCCACATAACCTAACGCACCTCCTTTTTATTCATCCTTGAATGATCAATACCTCACCAGTATGTTCCAATTTTCAAGACGATAAACTTGGAATAGCGCTGGAATTGCAAAAAGGCTTTGCCATCCCCTAAGGACGACAAAGCCTCTAGCTATAATTATATTAGTTCAACCTTACTACAAGACTGCTTTAACCGTTCTTCGAGTGATACACTTTATCTTCAGAACGTCTTCTACGACGGTGACGGCGTCTGGCTGTCAATCGATCAATGTTTTGTTTAAAACCATATAATGCGTAAATCCCAAGTAAGACGAAGATTAGCTTAGCAATTTGTTCAGGGAACACAACAGCAACAGCCACCGCAACAACAATGACTACTGGCGCTCCGACAACCACTTTTTTAGGTAATCCAACCTTCTTAAAATTAGGATATTTAACAGTGCTGACCATCAAATATGATAAAAGCAATGTAGCCACGATCATAAATGGAGCGGAAACATCTTTATTAAAAAGAGCTAATGTGGCAAGTACACCACCAGCAGCAGGAATTGGCAATCCGATGAAATAACCAGGAACTCCTGGATGAACATTAAAGCGAGCTAGGCGCAATGCACCAAACACCGGGAAAATTGCAGTTACTGTCCAGGCTAATGCAGAATTTAAATCATGCAGGCTTGAAACATACATAATAACAGCAGGTGCTACTCCAAAAGAAACGACATCAGACAAAGAGTCCAGTTCCTTACCAAATTCACTCTCACATTTAAGTGCACGAGCAACTCGGCCATCTAATCCGTCTAACAGCATAGCAATAATAACCATGATAGCGGCCATGCTAACTTTACCGTCAAAAGCCATCATGATACCAAACATTCCGAGCATCAAGTTACCTATGGTAAAAAGACTCGGAATTGATTTTTGTATCATTTCTTCACCTCAATTTTCTCACATTGGCCTTAAACAGCTCCAATATTACGTGATTGTATGTTATTTACATTTGCCTGTCAATAAGAACTTGCTTCTGTAAACGTTTGAGCCCATCCTGAATATTACGAGCCCGCACCTCCCCAATTCCGTCCACTTCATCCAGTTCAGCTATGCTTGCAGACATCAAATTAGGCAGCATTTCAAACCGCTCCACCAGATTATGAATGATCACATTTGGAAGCCGCGGAATCTTATTAAGCAGGCGATATCCACGCGGAGTAACCACCTCTTCAGAAGAAATTGCCGTAGAAGAGTAGCCCAACAATCGAGCAATATGGTTGTCATCCATTAGGTCATCATCACTAATACGTTTGAGACCGGCAATAATTTCACGAATTTTATCTTCTTGCTCTTCCTTAGCATAGTCTCTGTATAGGAGCCATGCTTCTTCCTCTGTATTTCCAACCAGTTCTTCCATCTGCATGCTGATTAAGCGCCCTTCGTTGCCTAGTTCATTTATATATCGTTTAATCTCCATTTTTATGCGCAAAACCATCTCTACCCGCTGAATCACTCCGACCACTTCGGCCACGGTTACGATTCCCTCATACTCCGAAGCAGACAAATTCGTCAGTCCTTGTGTAAGAACCGCTTTGTACTTTTCGAGGGTCTGAATCGCTTGATTAGCTTTAGCCAAGATAGCTCCGATTTCTTTTAACGCATACCGAATGGAACCTTGATACAGGGTAATGATATTGCGGCGCTGTGAAATAGAAACCACCAGTTTACCTGTTTGCTTCGCTACGCGCTCGGCGGTCCGGTGACGAATGCCTGTCTCGATGGAAGAGATGGACGAATCCGGAATTAGCTGTGTATTTGCATACAAAATGCGTTTCAAATCCTCACTAAGAATAATGGCACCGTCCATTTTGGCAAGCTCATATAAATAATTGGGCGAAAAATCGCAGTTAATGGAGAATCCTCCATCCACTACCTCCATCACCTCAGGACTATATCCAACGACGATTAGTGCCCCCGTCTTAGCGCGCAGCACATTCTCAAGACCCTCCCGAAAGGGTGTCCCCGGTGCCGCCAGTCTGAGCAGATCATTCATATTCTCTAATTGGTTATATTCTTTCATAATCCCTGTGCCCCCTAATCTAACGCGACCGATAGTGCATCTGCTACGGTACTGACGCCAATAATCTGGATATCTTGCGGGTGCTTCCAGCCTTTCAAACTTTTCTCTGGCATGATCACCCGCCGGAAGCCTAGCTTCGCGGCCTCCTTCACACGCATTTCCGCGCGCGAAACACCTCTTACTTCACCTGTAAGTCCTACTTCACCGAAGAAAACATCGTAAGGTTTTGTTGAAATATCACGAAAGCTGGAAGCGATACTAATAGCTACTGCTAAATCAATCGCCGGTTCATCCAGCTTTACTCCTCCAGCTACATTAAGGTAAGCATCCTGATTTTGCAGGAACATACCCATCCGCTTCTCCAGTACAGCGATAATGAGTGCCATCCGCTGGTGATCCATACCTGTGCACATCCGGCGAGGGGAGGGGAAATGAGTGGCAGCGACAAGAGCCTGAAGCTCAACAAGCACCGGTCTAGTCCCTTCCATACTGGCCACAACTGTAGATCCGGCTACGCCGAGTGGACGCTCCGACAAAAAGAGCTCTGATGGATTTTCTACTTCGGTTAGACCCACTTCACCCATTTCGAAAATGCCGATTTCATTCGTTGAACCGAAGCGGTTCTTTACAGCCCGCAGGAGTCTATACGTATGATGCCGCTCTCCCTCAAAATACAGCACACAATCCACCATATGTTCAAGCATCCGTGGGCCTGCAATAGCGCCTTCCTTAGTGACATGCCCAACGAGAACTGTAGCAATTCCCCGAATCTTAGCGATACGCATAAATCTTGTCGTACATTCCCGAACCTGGGTCACACTGCCTGGCGCACTAGTTACTTCTGGCATAAATACAGTCTGAATCGAATCGATAACAAGAAATTGCGGCTGAATTTGTTCAATCGCTTCTTCTATGCTTTCCATATTCGTCTCACATAGTACATATAGCTCAGCTGACAACGCCCCGAGGCGATCCGCACGCAGCTTAGTTTGCCTTACCGATTCTTCGCCCGAAATGTACAGTACTCGCAATCCCTGAGTTGTCAGAGCATGCGACGTCTGTAATAAGAGCGTAGATTTACCGATTCCTGGGTCTCCCCCTACTAGTACCAGCGATCCTGGCACGATCCCCCCACCGAGAACACGGTTAAGCTCACCTATACCTGTCAGTATGCGCGGTTCCTTGTCACTTTCTATACTTATGATCGATTGTGCCTTTTCTTTACTATGAAAAATAGGGGCATTCATTCCCTGTGTTTTGACTACGCTTTCTGTTTCCTCCACCATGGAGTTCCAAGCTTGGCACCCGGGACATTTTCCGAACCATTTTGGTGATTCGTATCCACAGTCGGTGCAGAAAAATTTAGTTTTTGGTTTAGCCATTTGTTCTCCTTACGGTTCCGAACTTTTAAATTGCGGATATTTTCTTCTAATGAAAGTTTACCATTTCTGCCCCTTTAACGAAAGGTCATTCGGAATTTGTACTAAATGTATATTTTTTAGTGATAAATTTATATTAAAAAAGCTTCCGCCCCTCTATAAACTGAGGAGCGGAAGCTTTTTTTATTCCATTTTTTTATTCGGATTCTACTTCTTTTTCAAGCAATGGCGCTACAGGAGCATCCACTTTATTCACTACAAGTTCTCCGCCAACTTCATCAATGTTGAGCGAATCACCCTTTTGGATATTTCCTCGGAGCAATTCCTCGGAAAGACGGTCTTCAATATGCTTCTGAATCGCACGACGCAATGGACGTGCACCAAAGGCTGGGTCGTAGCCTTCCTTAGCCAGGAAAGCCTTCGCCGCATCCGTGAGTACGAAATCAACATCATATTCACGCAGTCGCTTGCGCAGTTCATCAGACATCAACGTAACGATTTCAGCAATATGCTTCTCATCAAGGGAGTGGAAGACGATGATTTCGTCAATCCGGTTCAAGAACTCTGGACGGAAGCTCTTCTTCAGCTCTTCCATAACCTTGCCCTTCATATTACCGTATTCTGCTCCAGCATCTTGCACAGCTGTGAATCCAAGTGTCGAATTCTTCTTGATCGCTTGTGCGCCTACGTTAGAAGTCAGAATAATTAATGTATTACGGAAATCGACTACCCGTCCTTTAGAGTCAGTTAATCGACCATCTTCAAGTACTTGCAGCAAAATGTTGAATACTTCTGGGTGCGCTTTTTCAATTTCATCAAGCAGCACTACAGAATAAGGTTTACGGCGTACCTTCTCGGTTAATTGGCCGCCTTCTTCATAGCCAACATATCCAGGAGGAGCTCCGACTAAGCGGGACGTGGAGTGCTTCTCCATGTATTCCGACATATCAATACGGATGACCGCATTCTCATCGCCGAACATGGCTTCAGCCAATGCACGAGCCAACTCAGTTTTACCTACACCTGTAGGACCGAGGAAGATAAAAGAACCCATTGGGCGTTTCGGATCTTTAAGACCCGCACGCGCACGGCGCAGTGCCCGGCTAACTGCCTTAACAGCTTCGTCCTGACCGATCACTCGTTCATGCAGTAAAGCCTCCATGTTAAGTAGACGGTCGGTCTCCTCTTCCTTCAGCTTGCTTACAGGTATACCCGTCCAGCTAGCTACAACCTGTGCAATGTCTTCAGGTGTAACCTCTGAATCCGTGCGACCCTGTTTTTCTTTCCATTGATTCTTTGTCGTATCGAGTTCTTCACGGATTTTTTGCTCTGTATCACGCAAGGCCGCCGCTTTTTCAAACTCTTGACTCTGCACTGCGGAATCCTTCTCCTTGCGGATATCATCCAAGCGCATTTCAAGCTCCTTCAGATTTGGCGGGATGGTGTAAGAATGAAGCCTTACTTTAGATCCTGCTTCATCGATAAGGTCAATCGCTTTATCTGGCAAGAAACGGTCCGGGATGTAACGGTCGGACAACTTCACTGCTTCCACAATAGCTTCATCCGTAATCTTCACACGGTGATGCGCTTCATAACGATCGCGAAGTCCGAAAAGAATTTGGACCGCTTCCTCAGGAGAAGGCTGATCCACCGTGATCGGTTGGAATCGTCGCTCGAGTGCTGCATCTTTTTCAATATATTTACGATATTCGTCAAGCGTAGTCGCACCAATGCACTGAAGTTCTCCACGGGCTAACGCCGGTTTCAGAATGTTAGATGCGTCAATGGCTCCTTCCGCGCCACCAGCACCGATTAGCGTATGAAGCTCATCGATAAAGAGCACGATATTACCTGCTTGGCGAATCTCATCCATAATTTTCTTGAGGCGGTCTTCAAACTCACCGCGATATTTTGTTCCAGCCACTACTGAGCCCATGTCGAGCGTCATGACGCGTTTGTCGCGAAGTGTTTCTGGGATTTCATTATTGATAATCTTTTGTGCAAGTCCTTCAGCGATAGCTGTTTTACCAACACCAGGTTCACCGATCAGTACCGGGTTATTCTTAGTCCGGCGACTCAGTACCTGAATAACACGTTCAATTTCCTTACTACGACCGATAACTGGGTCTAGATTGCCTTCCTTAGCATAAGCGGTCAAATCGCGCGCAAGACCATCTAGGGTCGGTGTGCTGACGTTAGCCGGAGTCCCGCTATGACTAGAGGCAGCCTCGCTGCTTCCCAGGAGCTGAAGCACTTGTTGACGAGCTTTGTTCAAGCTGATGCCGAGGTTATTAAGCACACGAGCCGCGACACCTTCCCCTTCACGGATAAGTCCAAGCAAAATATGCTCAGTGCCAACATACGTATGACCCAATTTGCGGGCTTCGTCCATCGACAGCTCAATCACTTTTTTAGCGCGAGGAGTATAAGCAATGTTCGTAGGCTGTTCTTGACCTCTGCCAATCAATGTCTCCACTTCGTCCTGGATTTTTTCAAGACCTAGCCCTAAAGCTATTAATGCCTTAGCAGCAATGCCGTCTCCTTCACGAATAAGTCCGAGCAAAATATGTTCTGTACCAATATTGTTGTGTCCTAAACGAACAGCTTCTTCCTGCGCCAGCGCTAGCACTTTTTGTGCGCGTTCCGTAAATCTTCCAAACATCATATCTCCTGCACCTCCATGAATAGTAAATATCTATATTAATGTTGTGTTCCCAATGTCTCTCGGAGCAGTTTTGCCCGATACATATCTCGTTCAGTGGCGTTCAGCTCATCGCCGAACATCTTCTGCAGAAATCCTGGCTGTGTCTTAACGTTAAGTTCATTAAGCACTGAAATCGAAAGGCCTTCCAGAATGCCAAGGTCAACTCCAAGTCTCACATCAGACAGGCGTTGAGCAGATTCTTTAAGCTCCATAAGAGCTGCATAACATAAAATTCCGTAAGAACGCTTCACTCGGTCAGTTATTCTCAAGGCGGAATCAACAAGCAACCGTTCACGTGCATTTCGCTCATGCTCTATAATCTGGGTAACTACACTATGAAGGTTCTCTATAATTTCACTTTCCGTTTGACCGAGAGTGATCTGATTAGAAATTTGAAAGATGTTCCCTACTGCTTCGCTACCCTCACCGTAAATTCCTCTTACAGTCAATCCCACTTGGTTCACTGCAGACAATATGCGGTTGATCTGATGAGTCATTACAAGCGCTGGCAGATGCAGCATTACCGAGGCACGAAGCCCAGTACCCACATTGGTGGGGCAACTAGTCAAATATCCTCTTTTATCATCAAAAGCGTAATTGACAGCTGCCTCGAATATATCATCAATCGCCGTCGCACGTTCCCATGCTTCTCTGACCTGAAGACCAGGAAACAGACATTGGATTCGCAGATGGTCCTCTTCGTTAATCATGATGCTGACCGACTCATCTTCATTTAATAAGACAGCCGCACTGCGCGAATCATTAGCCAAGTTAGGACTGATTAGATGCTTCTCAACCAGTACCTTTTTGTCCAGTTCATTCACTTCATCAAGCTTTAGGAGTTGAAAAGATCCGAAATCTGCAGCTGCTTCCTCATGAAACACAGGAGCCAGTAGCTCTAATACTTCTTCCGATTGCTCTAAGGAAGCCAGCATTGGGAACGGAAGATGCTCTAGATTACGGGCAATACGCATACGACTGCTAATTACAATCTCGGAGTGACTACCTCCAGAACGCATCCAATCACTAAGCGCTTGTTCAGTAAATCGGAGACTTGACATGTCATATCCCCCCTATATATCAAAGACTTTACTCTTGTGCTATTTCTTTTTCAAGTTTACGAATCTGATCTCGCAGCTCCGCTGCTTTCTCGAATTCCTCTTGTGTAATACTTTGCTGTAATTCCTGCTTGAGTTCATCTATTTGGCGTCTAAATACAATCTGAGCTCCTGCACGTTTCGGAATCTTACCTACATGTGAAGTACTGCCATGCACTCGCTTAAAAAGCGGGTCCAGTGCACTGTTAAAATACTCATAACAGGAGCTACAGCCAAAACGGCCTAATTTGCTAAACTGGGAGTAAGTCATCCCACAATTCTCACACTGCAGACTCTGCGTAGTCTTCGTTGCAGCCGACTTCTCCTTGCCGGCACCTTCAAGATCAAGCAGACCTGAGAGCAGACTGTGGATAGAGAATCCTCCAGCCGTTCCGGGAATGAGTTCACCCTTCTCCCGTGCACAGCTCTCGCAGATATGAAACTCTGTCTTCTCTCCATTCACGATCTTAGTGAAGTGGAGTGTTGCCGGCTTGACGCCACATTCCTGGCATTGCATAAGCGAAAGCCCCTCCCTTATGGTTGACAATTATTTGCCTAACAAAGAGATTAACATCGCCTTCATAATCTTGGCACGAATCTCATCCCGGTATGGAATCTTAACCGTTAGGCATTCCCGAGAAACAGCAGCGCGCATAAGGCACGCTTCACGCTTACTTAGAAAACCAGCTTCCTCCAGCTGATAAATCAGCCCTTCAGCAGCGTTCTGATCAATCCCGCCACCTATAGTATGGTTTAAATGGGCATGCAGTGCCACGTTTGGTGGTAATTCAAAACGTTGAATACGAATATATCCCCCGCCACCCCGCTTACTTTCCACCACATAACCTTTTTCCAGAGTAAAGCGTGTACTGATGACATAATTGATCTGTGACGGTACGCATGAGAACTGGTCCGCCAGGTCATTTCGCTGGATTTCCACCGTACCTTCGGGACTTTCATGCAAAATATTCTTCAGATATTGTTCGATAATATCAGAGATATTGCGCATCACTCATCCTCCAGTGCTTGAATCTTTATAATACCAATTGCAACTTGCATTCATAATGACAATGGTCTTTAATTGAACTTAAACATTTGTGGATAATCCCACGCGTTCAAAGGATCGGATCGCTGTCATTAAGCTTCGTTGACTTTGACTTTCTTTGACTTTTTAATATTATAACATATTCTGTGCTAATTCCAAGTGGATTCTCTTATTTTTCACTTTTTTCAGCGAATGTATTCGGAAATAAAGAACTCTCCCAACTTCTTTCGAAGGGGAGAGCCTAATTTTTGTCAAGAATAAACGTCTTCGTTGTCCTTATTAGGACGATAAGCGTTTATGCGAGAAATATAACGATAATGTATAGCGTTGAACTTATGCTTTCTTATATTTTAAAAATGATCAAATAAAGCTGTCTGTGCTTGTGGAATAATTTCTTCAAACCATTCCACTGCTGCTGCGTAGCCAGAGACACTTCCATAACGAGCCATCTCTGTTGGTCGTTTGTATCCAAGCATCAAGGCCGTCAATGTGCCTATATCACAGTTTAAGTCTGCTTCCGCCCGTTCCCCTTCCACTCGTGTCAAAGTAGCCGATCCCTCATTAGAGATGTTCCATGCCCACAATCCATCATTCCAAGGTGCATACTTATCTTCGATATATATAAGCTGCTTCTTTTGACTACTGTTTCCTCTGAAGGCGTATGTTTCAATGAATGACTTGACATTAACAATCCGCCCCATAAAATAAGGATAATTCTCTTGTTCTATACGTGGATCTGGCAGCAAGAAGGGTAACATGTCATCCGAAGGCACCAGCTTTAAGGATGCACCGGTCACCATCGAATCATGGTTCGCAAGAAATGTCCACAGCCCCTGCCGAGCTTGTTCATTCAAAAAAACAAATTCATCAATGACCAGTTCTCTGTTCTCTATCTTATACAGCACATATCCCTCTGGTTCACCACTCTTGGAGTAAAATACTGCACTCTTTCCTTCATCTTCTAGAACAGAGTTCTCCCACCAGTCCAAATCGCGCTTAAGTGTCCCGTTATAACTAACAGCGAATCGATTGTATAGGCTATCCAATACTTCGATATCTTTGATGTCCCGTTTAACCTTGCCCTCAACTTCAACCTTTTTGGGAAACTTCGCTACTGGAATAGAGTATTTCTTATATTCACAATAAACCTCCCAGCCAAATTTACGATAAAACGGAATCAGGAACGGGTGTAGAAAAGAGAGCGTTTGACCTGCCTCATTCATCGTATGCAGCGCATGAGACAAAAGATTTGCCACATGCCCTTGTCTGCGGTTCTCTGGCCATGTAGCTACTCCTGCTATACCACCCATAGGTACCACTCTGCCCTGTATGTAGACTTGGAAAGGAATAATCGTCAATTTAGCTTCCAATGTTCCGTCCTCAAAAGCACCCCATACCTGTTCAGCCTTGAATCTTTCCTTTGCACTTGCCCTTTTTTCAATAGGAAGCTTGTACTGAAAAGAATATTCTGACAAGTTCATGCTCGCAACAAATTCTTCTGAACGTAACTGTCTTATTACCACAAACTCACCTCATCCTTTATAAAATTACTTTTAGGATAAGTATAACAAGAGCGTCAATTGTGCGCTAATCTATTGCAATATTTTATAACTTTATTTTCAGTTATCCACAGCTCTATGCAGGTTTAAAAATAGTCTTGAAATCTTGTCCTATCCAAGTTAAAATAGTTATCCACTTATCAATAGCTCTATCCACATAATTCTCGCTCTATCCACAGCAACCCGTGTATTACTTAGGTTTTTTGTTGACAGATCCATATAAATATGTATTTAATCCACACTATTTAGGGATTATTTTTCTCTCAATCATCTATCCACATGTGCGTAACTTTTCTGCAAATTCAAAAGTTTATCCACAAGTTTTCCACAGTCTACAATAAACGCAAAAAAGCCACTGTCGATTACTCAACAGTGGTCTAATTGTGCTTGGCAACGTCCTACTCTCCCAGGACCCTTCGGTCCAAGTACCATCGGCGCTGGAGGGCTTAACGGTCGTGTTCGGGATGGGTACGCGTGGAACCCCTCCGCTATCGCCACCAAACATGCGTCTGTGAAACAGACGCTGTCGCGTGAAATTTGCTTCATCACAGAAGTGTGAATAAATTCCATAGCGTAATCCAGGCTTGATGCCTGAAAACTGAATCCGAATTGAATTTGCGTCTTAAGTATAGGATAAGCCCTCGACCGATTAGTATTGGTCAGCTCCATGCATTACTGCACTTCCACCTCCAACCTATCTACCTCGTCGTCTTCAAGGGGTCTTACTAATTGGGAAATCTCATCTTGAGGGGGGCTTCACGCTTAGATGCTTTCAGCGCTTATCCCGTCCGTACGTAGCTACCCAGCCATGCTTCTGGCGAAACAACTGGTGCACCAGCGGTACGTCCATCCCGGTCCTCTCGTACTAAGGACAGCTCCTCTCAAATTTCCTGCGCCCACGACAGATAGGGACCGAACTGTCTCACGACGTTCTGAACCCAGCTCGCGTACCGCTTTAATGGGCGAACAGCCCAACCCTTGGGACCTACTTCAGCCCCAGGATGCGATGAGCCGACATCGAGGTGCCAAACCTCCCCGTCGATGTGGACTCTTGGGGGAGATAAGCCTGTTATCCCCAGGGTAGCTTTTATCCGTTGAGCGATGGCCCTTCCATGCGGTACCACCGGATCACTAAGTCCGACTTTCGTCCCTGCTCGACTTGTAGGTCTCGCAGTCAAGCTCCCTTATGCCTTTGCACTCTTCGAATGATTTCCAACCATTCTGAGGGAACCTTGGAACGCCTCCGTTACTCTTTAGGAGGCGACCGCCCCAGTCAAACTGCCCGCCTGACACGGTCCCCGTACCGGATTACGGTACTAGGTTAGAACCTAGATACGATCAGGGTGGTATCCCAACGGCGCCTCCACCGAAGCTTGCGCTCCGATTTCTACGGCTCCCACCTATCCTGTACAGATCGTACCCAAATTCAATATCAAGCTGCAGTAAAGCTCCATGGGGTCTTTCCGTCTTGTCGCGGGTAACCTGCATCTTCACAGGTATTAAAATTTCACCGGATCTCTCGTTGAGACAGCGCCCAAGTCGTTACGCCATTCGTGCGGGTCAGAATTTACCTGACAAGGAATTTCGCTACCTTAGGACCGTTATAGTTACGGCCGCCGTTTACTGGGGCTTCGGTTCATAGCTTCGGATTGCTCCTAACCACTCCCCTTAACCTTCCAGCACCGGGCAGGCGTCAGCCCGTATACTTCGCCTTGCGGCTTCGCACAGACCTGTGTTTTTGCTAAACAGTCGCTTGGGCCTTTTCACTGCGGCCCCCTCGTGCTATTCACACTACCGGGGCACCCCTTCTCCCGAAGTTACGGGGTCATTTTGCCGAGTTCCTTAACGAGAGTTCTTCCGCGCGCCTTAGAATTCTCTTCTCGCCTACCTGTGTCGGTTTGCGGTACGGGCACCTTCTCCTGGCTAGAGGCTTTTCTTGGCAGTGTGAGATCATGACCTTCGCTACTGTAATTTTCGCTCCCCATCACAGCCCAGCCTTAACGATGTGCGGATTTGCCTACACATCAGCCTCACTGCTTAGACGGACATATCCATCAGTCCGCGTCACTACCCTCCTGCGTCACCCCATCGCTCATAGCGGATTACGGTGGTACAGTAATTTCAAACTGTTGTCCTTCGACTACGCCTTTCGGCCTCGCCTTAGGTCCCGACTTACCCTGAGCGGACGAGCCTTCCTCAGGAAACCTTGGGCTTTCGGCGGATCAGATTCTCACTGATCTTTTCGTTACTCATACCGGCATTCTCACTTGTATGCTGTCCAGCGCTCCTTACGGTACACCTTCAACCCACATACAACGCTCCCCTACCCCAGATACATACGTATCTAGCCATAGCTTCGGTGGTGTGTTTAGCCCCGTTACATTTTCGGCGCAGAGTCACTCGACCAGTGAGCTATTACGCACTCTTTCAATGGTGGCTGCTTCTAAGCCAACATCCTGGTTGTCTGTGCAACTCCACATCCTTTCCCACTTAACACACACTTGGGGACCTTAGCTGATGGTCTGGGCTGTTTCCCTTTTGACAATGGATCTTAGCACTCACTGTCTGACTCCCGGCAATAAGTATATGGCATTCGGAGTTTGACTGAGCTTGGTAATCCTTGCGGACCCCGCACCCAATCAGTGCTCTACCTCCACTACTCTTATACCGAGGCTAGCCCTAAAGCTATTTCGGGGAGAACCAGCTATCTCCGAGTTCGATTGGAATTTCTCCGCTACCCCCACCTCATCCCCGCATTTTTCAACATGCGTGGGTTCGGGCCTCCAGTGCGTGTTACCGCACCTTCACCCTGGACAGGGGTAGATCACACGGTTTCGGGTCTACGTCCACATACTAAATCGCCCTATTCAGACTCGCTTTCGCTGCGGCTCCGTCTTCTCGACTTAACCTTGCATGTTAAACGTAACTCGCCGGTTCATTCTACAAAAGGCACGCCATCACCCATTAATAGGGCTCTGACTTTTTGTAAGCACACGGTTTCAGGTTCTATTTCACTCCCCTTCCGGGGTGCTTTTCACCTTTCCCTCACGGTACTGTTTCACTATCGGTCGCCAGGTAGTATTTAGCCTTAGCAGATGGTCCTGCTGGATTCATACGGGGTTTCACGTGCCCCGCACTACTCGGGATCCGTCTCGGAGAGAACACAGTTTAGGCTACAGGGCTTTTACCTCTATCGCGGGCCTTTCCAGACCTCTTCGCCTACCATATTCCTTTGTAACTCCATGTGAGACGTCCCACAACCCCTAAGAGCAAGCTCTTAGGTTTAGGCTGTTCCGCGTTCGCTCGCCGCTACTGACGGAATCACTATTGTTTTCTCTTCCTCAGGGTACTTAGATGTTTCAGTTCCCCTGGTCTGCCTCTACATCTCCTATGTGTTCAGAGATGAGTAACTGCGAATTACCACAGCTGGGTTTCCCCATTCGGACACCCCCGGATCAAGGCTTGCTTACAGCTCCCCGAGGCAGTTTCGTTGTTCGCCACGTCCTTCGTCGGCTCCTGGCGCCTAGGCATCCTCCGTGTGCTCTTATTAGCTTAACCTCGATTTTCCCTAAGAAAAATCTCACTAATAACATTTACTCGTTTACACAAGTTGCTAAAAGATGTTCTAAAACGCAAATTCGTTTCGGTATCCAGTTTTCAAGGATCAAGATAAAAATATTCTAGACATAACAAATAGATGAAGTTTGTTGGTGGAGCCAAGCGGGATCGAACCGCTGACCTCCTGCTTGCAAGGCAGGCGCTCTCCCAGCTGAGCTATGGCCCCGCAAATTCCATCAAAACCGAACAAATGGATACGCGTTAAATGATTGTGGAAGTTTAACTTCCGATTTGAATGTCTTCATTGCAGAAGACGATTCTCCATAGAAAGGAGGTGATCCAGCCGCACCTTCCGATACGGCTACCTTGTTACGACTTCACCCCAATCATCTACCCCACCTTCGGCGGCTGGCTCCCTTGCGGGTTACCCCACCGACTTCGGGTGTTGTAAACTCTCGTGGTGTGACGGGCGGTGTGTACAAGACCCGGGAACGTATTCACCGCGGCATGCTGATCCGCGATTACTAGCAATTCCGACTTCATGCAGGCGAGTTGCAGCCTGCAATCCGAACTGAGACCGGCTTTGATGGGATTGGCTTCACCTCGCGGCTTCGCTTCCCGTTGTACCGGCCATTGTAGTACGTGTGTAGCCCAGGTCATAAGGGGCATGATGATTTGACGTCATCCCCACCTTCCTCCGGTTTGTCACCGGCAGTCACTCTAGAGTGCCCAACTTTACTTGCTGGCAACTAAAGTTAAGGGTTGCGCTCGTTGCGGGACTTAACCCAACATCTCACGACACGAGCTGACGACAACCATGCACCACCTGTCTCCTCTGTCCCGAAGGCCGCCACTATCTCTAGTGGATTCAGAGGGATGTCAAGACCTGGTAAGGTTCTTCGCGTTGCTTCGAATTAAACCACATACTCCACTGCTTGTGCGGGTCCCCGTCAATTCCTTTGAGTTTCAGTCTTGCGACCGTACTCCCCAGGCGGAGTGCTTACTGTGTTAACTTCGGCACCAAGGGTATCGAAACCCCTAACACCTAGCACTCATCGTTTACGGCGTGGACTACCAGGGTATCTAATCCTGTTTGCTCCCCACGCTTTCGCGCCTCAGCGTCAGTTACAGCCCAGAAAGTCGCCTTCGCCACTGGTGTTCCTCCACATATCTACGCATTTCACCGCTACACGTGGAATTCCACTTTCCTCTTCTGTACTCAAGTCACCCAGTTTCCAGTGCGACCTCAGGTTGAGCCCAAGGTTTAAACACCAGACTTAAATGACCGCCTGCGCGCGCTTTACGCCCAATAATTCCGGACAACGCTTGCCCCCTACGTATTACCGCGGCTGCTGGCACGTAGTTAGCCGGGGCTTTCTTCTCAGGTACCGTCACTCCGGTAGCAGTTACTCTACCGGACGTTCTTCCCTGGCAACAGAGCTTTACGATCCGAAAACCTTCATCACTCACGCGGCGTTGCTCCGTCAGACTTTCGTCCATTGCGGAAGATTCCCTACTGCTGCCTCCCGTAGGAGTCTGGGCCGTGTCTCAGTCCCAGTGTGGCCGTTCACCCTCTCAGGTCGGCTACGCATCGTCGCCTTGGTGGGCCGTTACCCCACCAACTAGCTAATGCGCCGCAGGCCCATCCCTCAGTGACAGATTGCTCCGTCTTTCATTCTTTCTTCAGGAGAAGAAAGAAATTATCCGGTATTAGCTACCGTTTCCGGTAGTTATCCCAGTCTAAGGGGCAGGTTGCCTACGTGTTACTCACCCGTCCGCCGCTAAGTTACTTTGAAAGCAAGCTTCCAAAGTAACTCCGCTCGACTTGCATGTATTAGGCACGCCGCCAGCGTTCGTCCTGAGCCAGGATCAAACTCTCCAATTAGTATTGAAAAGAGCGATATGCTCATTTTGAAACTGACGATTCATTAAATGAATCTTTTTTAAAATTAACGCGTTCCATTTGTTCAGTTTTCAAAGAACTTGCTCCTAGCATTTCGACATTCAATGTCTCTTGCACAGGAATTTTAGTATATCATGTTGTCGTATTTCTTGTCAACTTATTTTTTCATCGTTTGTGTTTCATTTGTTCGATGCGTCATAAGCACAAGAGATAATATACCATGCCGTTCTTATGTTTGCAAGCTTTTTTTGAAATAAAAATAATCTACGAATAAATACTTTCAAACTAACACAAACCAACACAAATTGATTCCAATAATTCATAATCTGTGGCTAAATAGAATCTATCGCAATCCCATATATTAACTTCTAATGATACGTACGAGAGGAGTCTAAATGAAAAACAATCCATCTACTGCTACGAGCCAAACAAACAC
Source organism: Paenibacillus sp. FSL K6-2859 (assembly GCF_038008265.1). Taxonomy (NCBI): domain Bacteria; kingdom Bacillati; phylum Bacillota; class Bacilli; order Caryophanales; family Paenibacillaceae; genus Paenibacillus; species Paenibacillus sp. FSL K6-2859. The sequence continues at coordinate 6,259,647 of NZ_JBBOYU010000001.1, forward strand.
TAAGGACAAGGAGCAGCGTAATCTGCAGCAAGCAACAATTTATAAGATTTTGCTGGCTGTCAGCTTTGTTCATTTATTTAACGATTCTATTCAGGCAGTTATCCCTGCAATCTTCCCTATTCTTAAAGATAACCTGATGCTCTCCTTTGCTCAAATTGGGTGGATCTCCTTCGCCTTAAACATGACGTCCTCAGTGATCCAGCCAGTCATCGGATATGCCGCTGATCGCAAACCTCGTCCTATTTTGTTACCACTGGGCATGTGCAGCACATTTTTAGGCGTACTTTTATTGGCTTATGCCAACAACTATATCCTTGTATTGTTTTCCGTCATGTTAATCGGCTTCGGATCTGCTACCTTTCATCCGGAAGGCATGCGTGTGGCTCATATGGCTGCCGGTCAGCGGAAAGGTCTTTCGCAATCTATTTTTCAAGTCGGCGGCAATGCCGGGCAATCTCTAGGTCCAATGCTTACAAAATGGATTTTCATTCCCTTTGGGCAGATCGGGGCTCTTGGCTTCACTATCGTTGCGGCTGCCGGAATTGCCGTCCAGACCTATGTCGCTCGATGGTATCGGGAGATGCTGGATGCGGGATATACGTTTCATAAGAAATCAACCGCACGCGCAATCGATCCTGCCCGCCGCAAAAGTATTCGCACGGCAACTATCATCCTTGTGTTCCTAGTCTTTGTAAGATCTTGGTACGGCGCTTCTATCGGCAGTTACTACGCTTTCTATTTAATGGACAAATATCAAATGACGCTTGATAAGGCCCAAATCTATATTTTTATGTATCTGGCAGCTGGAGCTGTCGGTACATTCTTTGGAGGCCCACTGGCTGACCGCTTCGGACGGCGTAATCTCATCCTTCTTTCTATGGTCGGAACAGTGCCCTTTGCGCTGGCTCTACCCTTTGTGAACCAAATGTGGGCAGCTATTCTCCTGCTGATTGGTGGTTTCATCCTTTTGTCCAGCTTCTCCGTTACTGTAATCTACGCTCAGATGCTTTATCCAGGCAATATCGGAACAGTTTCAGGGTTAATCACTGGTCTTGCTTTTGGGCTCGGAGGAATTGGCTCTTTGGTACTCGGCAATCTGATTGACACCATTGGAATTTCAAAAGTGTTTATTGCTTGTGGATTCCTCCCTCTTCTTGGTTTCCTTGCTCTCCTGCTTCCTAGAGACGAGAAATTAGAAGAATGGGCCGCTCAATAAACATCAGTAAAATCAGTAACCACTTAACGCCTTACTCATGACTGCAGAAAATAGAGCGGCAGCCTTCCCGCTGCCCTCTGTCATATAATTATCCCTATTTGTACGATCAAACCCCATCCACACTGCAGCTGTCCATTCCGAAGTATAACCAACAAACCACAAATCCCGATTAGCTTTCTTGCTTACGCCAGGCAAATCCAATTGGGTTGTTCCGGTTTTCCCTGCTACAGGTCTGTTCATTTGCGCTTTTTTGCCTGTTCCTTCATTGACAACATTACGGAGCATCATCGTCATTGCCTCTGCGGTTCGCTGCGAGATTACCTGCCGTGATTCGGAGAGATGTGAATACACGACCTTCCCTTTTGAATCCATTATCGTGCGTACCATATGAGCCTCATTCAGTTTACCTCCATTAGCAAAGACACCGTAGGCTTGTGTCATTTTAAGTGGAGATACTCCGTTATGAAGCCCTCCCAAAGCTATTGATAAATGGTTATCCTCCTCCGTAAGTACAATTCCTAATTTGGCTGCGAATTGCCGCGCAGATGAGATTCCAACCTGCTTCAAAAGCCAGACGGCTGGCGCATTTATGGATTTTTGTAGCGCTGTGATCATGGTAATCTTACCTTGGTACACTCCATTCAAATTCTCAGGTACATAGCTTCCATAAGCGTATTTGCGATCAGACAGTATGCTATCCGGGCTATACTTCCCGCTCTCTAGTGCGGGTCCATAGTCAATGATCGGCTTGAAGCTGGACCCAGGTTGCCGCGCATCAATTGTAGCTCTATTCAAGCTCCCCTCGTTATGTTCACGTCCACCAATCAATGCTACCACTTCACCTGTACGATGATCCATGATCGTCATAGCAGCTTCTACCTGCTGATCTTTTCCGTCGGGCGGGAAAGATGAGTGCTTAAGAAAGGCCTGTTCAAGCGCCTGCTGTGCTTTAATGTTCAATCCTGTAACAATAATGTAGCCACCCGTCCGAAGCTCCTCCACAGACTTCCCAGTGATCTGAGCCGCTTCCTTAAGCGTAGCATCCACATAATGTACGCCAATGATTTCTTCTTTGTTTGCAGCGGGAGGATGATACTGTATATCTCTAGCCTTAATCATTTGTTCATTAGTGATCAGTCCTTGATCTAACATAATCTGTAGAACGAGATCCCTTCTTGTTTTGGATAATGTCCAATTATCTACCGGATTATAAATAGACGGTCCTTTAGGAATTCCCGCCAGGGTGGCGATTTGCCATATTTCTAGTTTTTTTAAATCGGATACGCCGAAGTAACGCTCCGCAGCTGCCTTTACTCCATATTGCCCACGCCCCATATAAATCTGATTGAGGTAAAGCCCTAGGATCTCTCGTTTTGTTAACTGTCTCTCTAATGCAAGAGCAATGGATGCTTCATTTAGCTTACGTATGACATTCTTGTTCCTGTTCAAATAAAGATTGCGAGCTAGCTGCTGAGTAATACTACTACCGCCCTCGGAGAGATCCATATCCACAATATTATTTAGAAAAGCGCGAGAAATCCCTTTATAATCTAATCCCTGGTGGCTATAAAAGCGCCGGTCCTCCACCGCTAAAAACGTATTGATCAATAATGCAGGCATCTCCTCCAGCTCCGCTGAATATCTATACCCCGAGCCCGGTAAAGGGATCCTTCGTAATGTCGTCCCATCCGAGGCCTTAATGATGCTCGATTCCGGCAGCTGAAGTTTATCCTCTTGCTGCTTAACCACTTGCCCGCCGTATTGAAATACGTAAAGCAAACCCACGAGCGCTATTATTACTCCAATGATACTCCCATCAAATAATAAATACCCCAGACGGAGTATCCGGGTACGCATGATCCATCTGCCATCCTTGCCTGAACGGGCTACACTTTGTTTTTTTTCGGTAACGGCATTCATGACTCTATAATCAGGTTCTCTAAGAACCGCTCCATACTACGGGCTTCAACATTCGCTGCTTCAAGAAGTGCTTGGGCTTCCATCCCATCATCCGAATTGTCAGCCTCCTCTACCTCACGGAGAGCACGGAGAATTGCCCGAGTTCTTATCAATAAAGCTACTGCTGGTGTGTCCTGCATCGTTTCTGGTGCTACGCCTCTATTTGGAACTTCAATTCTTTGCATGCGATTCAGGTTAGCGGCGATTTGGCCTAATTCTCCTCCGGAGAGGACCTTGATTTCTTTTGTTACTCCCTTATCTGCTAACTCTGAGGTTCCAAGCAATACCGTGTGCAAATCATCGGCAATTTTCTGTGAACGGAGAATAAACAACCCGCTGAAGAATAGAACAAATAGAATTATGGCGCTGGGGATTGTTCCAATATGATTAATATTCCAATGGATAAGACGAACAAAAAAGACGCCTGATTGCCCCGAATAATGTGCATACAGCAAAGCAACAACCCGCTGGACAGCAAAAAGAAAGGCAGCACTCAAAAGAGCACTCCCTATAAAAACATAAAGATAATGGATGCGAACCGTCCGAAGTTTGTGCATAGTAATCCCTCCTTGTGCTCATAAGAAGAAACGCCTTCGGCGTCCTTTTTAAGGACGATAAGCATTTCTTCGAAAAATATAAGGATAAAGTATAGCTTGAAGCTTATACTTTCTTATATTTCAAGGATAGCTTCCAAATCTTAAGAACCTGCCTAGAGTTTTCTTAAGATTCTATGAAGAAGGGGAAACAGGTGATGAAATCCGTGCGAAGTGGGGAGCTTTCTACATAAATAACGCCATTGTGGCGTTCGATGATACTTTTTGAAATGGCAAGGCCTAAGCCTGAACCGCCTGTATGCTGTGAACGGGACTTCTCTGCCCGATAAAATCGTTCAAAAATAAACGGAATATCGCTCTCTGCAATCCTCTCTCCAAAGTTGCTAATGCGGACAATCGCTTCATTTCCCTTTTTACTGAAACCAATCTCCAGTTTCTTGCCGCTTCTCCCGTAACGGATTGCATTCGTAATCAAATTCTCATAAGCACGAACTAATTCTTTAGGGGAAGCCTCTATCCACAGCTCATCAGCTTGGTCATCGATCTCGTAGGTCATTTCAGCCTTTGTTAGTTCAGGAACCGACTCCTCCGCTAACTGCCGTATAAATGCTTTTAAATCTAATCGCTCCATAGCCAGAGGGTATTCCCCACTATTTACGCGTGTATATTCAAAAAGATCGTCGATCAGTTTACGCAGCACAAGGGATTTGTTGTAGGCTATGCTCACGTAATATCGTATTTCTACTTCTTCCTGGCATCGATCTTGCTCGATATATTCCAGAAAGCCGAGGACCGAGGTGAGTGGGGTTCGTAAGTCGTGTGAAACGCCAGTAATCAAGTCATTTTTCGCATTCACAGCTTTACGTTCCTCTTCCACGGAGTGCTGCAAACGCTCAGCCATTTCATTAATATTCTCAGCCAGCACACCCAACTCGTCCGATGTTCTGACCTCAATGCGGTGAGTCATCCCTGAGCTCGTGATTTCCTGAATCCCTTTGGTGATCTCCTCCAGATACAGCACAACTTTACGAGTATAGATAAAAAAGAACAGCAAAAAGCTGATAATCCCGGCTGCGGTTAGCAGAGGCATAGAGCCAATATGATTAATGATCCAGCGTAAGATACGTGAATAGGGAGCCGACTCTGGAGCTGGATTCAGATAGATCATAAAATTTACGAGCTGGTAGCCAGCCATAAGTAACAAACCACCGGAAAGTACACTAAGTAAAAATGCAAATATAAACTTCCACCGGATCGTTGTTATATATTTGGAATTCAAGAAGCCTCACCTAATCCTTTCAGGAAGGTCCATCTAATTTATAGCCAACTCCCCAGACGGTTTGTATGTAACGCGGGCGCTTTGAATCGATTTCAATTTTGTCGCGGAGATTACGAATATGTACCATAACTGTATTGCCTCCATCTAAAAATGGTTCATTCCACACTTTATCGTAAATCTGCTCTAAGCTGAGCACTTGACCTTGGTGCCTTGCCAAAAGCTCTAGAATAGAAAATTCCCGCGGAGTCAGCTTAATCTTCTGTAGATCTACATGTACCTCATGCTTAGACGTATTTATAGTTAAATCTTCAAAGCTCAGTTTACTTTCACTCCCCAAGCTACTATTATCCTTATTAAATGCGTGGTAACGACGCAGCTGTGACTTGACGCGGGCCACAATCTCTAAAGGGTTAAACGGCTTGCCCACGTAGTCGTCCGCTCCTATGCTCAGTCCTGAGATTTTGTCCATATCGGTATTTTTGGCTGAAAGGATGATAATCGGCATCTTCCGCGCTTCACGGATCTTCATACATGCCGCTAGTCCATCCATCTTAGGCATCATGACATCAAGAATAATTAAATCCACTTCTTCCTTCTGCAGACACGCCAGCGCTTCCAACCCATCATAGGCTTTAAGCAGCCGGTAGCCCTCATTGCTGAGATAAATCGATAACAGCTCTACAATTTCCCTCTCATCATCTACTAACAATATCGTCTCTCTCTTCACGGAAGGGGTATCCTTTCAAATAGAGTAATAAGTATCTATAGCTTATATATTAGCAGATCAATCGATCGACAATAAGAAGGATACGCAAAAAAAGGGTACCCGTTCCTCTCGTACTTAAACGAAATGGAACTGGCACCCTTTTAGGATTTAGTAAAAATATGCTTACATCTCCAGCAGTCGAATCAGCTCATCCTCATCCTCGATGACTTGAATGCCCAGTTGCTGTGCCTTGGCCAGTTTACTACCTGCCTTCTCGCCGGCAATAACCAAATCCGTCTTCTTAGATACACTTCCAGACACCTTCGCTCCGAGTGCTTCCAGACGTTCGGCTGCTTCGTCACGTGTAAGCTTTTGTAATGAACCGGTCAACACTACCGTTTTTCCACTAAAGAAGGAATCGGTATTAACAGGACGTAGTGCTTCAGGAGCCTTTGCTTCAACGCCAAGCGCGCGTAAACGCGAAACGTTCGCCACAACGATAGGATCTGCGAAGAAGTTAACAATGCTCTCGGCGACAATCCCGCCAATGTCCGGTAACTCAGCGAGTTCCTCTGCTTTAGCCTGCATCACAGCATCCAAATCGCGGAAATGATCAGCCAGCATCCTGGTTGTTGCTTTTCCTGTGTTAGGAATACCTAACGCAAAGAGGAACGAAGCGAGATCACGCCCCTTGCTATCTTCTAACGCTTGCAGCAAATTCTGTGCTTTTTTCTCTCCAAAACGATTTAGCTGTACAAGCTGCTCAAAGGACAATTCATACAGATCGGCAGAGTCATGTACATTAAGCTCGTCGTAGAGCTGGCCTGCCGTCTTCTCACTGAACGTCTCAATATCCATAGCATCACGCGAAGCGAAATGAGTAATCCGGCTAACTATTTGCGGCCTACAATTCAGCTTATTGTTACAGAAAAGATGCGCGCCGCGCATTTCCAGCGGATATCCACAAGCCGGACAATTTTCAGGAAAAATGATCTCTTCACCGTCATTCTCTTCTGTTACTTTGCCGAGGATTTCTGGGATAACATCATTAGAGCGCCGAATAAACACTCGTGAGCCTAAGGCGAATTTCAAGTTTTTGCGCTCAATATCGCCCACATTATTTAATGTGCAATTCTGTACGGTAACTCCAGCAAGCTCTACAGCCTCAACACGAGCCAGCGGAGTCACTTTACCTGTACGTCCAACATTCCAGCTAACAGACTCTAGCACGGTCGTTGTTTCTTCCGCTTCAAATTTATAAGCCACCGCCCAGCGTGGAAACTTATCCGTATAACCAAGAACCTCACGGATACGGAAATCCGTCACCTTAATTACGGCTCCATCGATCAGGTAATCAAGACTTGAACGACTCTCCTCGATTCCAGCAAGCTGTTCGGTCACATCATCGAAATCATTGCAGTAAGTCAGATAAGGATTTACTTTGAATTTGTTATTCCGCAGAAAATCCATCATCTCCTGATGATCTGCGAAATCTACACCCTCTGCAAAACCTACATTATAGAAATAAGCATTCAACCGACGCTCTGCAGTCGTCTTTGGATTAAGATTACGCAGTGCACCCGCTGCTGCATTACGTGCATTCTTCAGCGGCTCTGCAGCCCGTGTATTATAATCAGCCAGCACAGACAGATTCATAATTCCTTCACCCTGAACCTCAATGACCCCTTCTTTAAAAGGAATCGTTAATGGAACAGACTTAATGGTCTTCACCTGTGCAAGGATTCCTTCACCCACTACACCATTCCCACGGGTTGATGCCTGTTCGAGAACACCATTCCGATAGGTTAGATTTAGCGTCAAGCCATCGAACTTCAGTTCTACTGCATAACAAGGATCAGGCAGAGGGTTGCCTGGGTTCTTAAGATTGTACTCATTCACTAAGCGAAGTACCCGCGTATTCCAGCTCCGCAGCTGTTCGATATTCTGTGCTTTATCCAGACTCCAAAGCGGAGCCAGATGCCGATGCGGCGTGAAGCCCTTAAGAAGATCTCCTCCTACACGTTGTGTAGGAGAATCCGGTAACACGAAGCCACTCTCAGCCTCCAGTGCTACAAGCTTGTCGTATAAAACATCGTATTCCTTATCGCTGACTAGCGGTGTATCCAGCGTATAGTAGTGGTAATTATAGTGATTCAATTCTGCAACAAGCTCTTCCATCACATGCATAGCATCCATGCAGGTACATCCCTCCGTCAATAAGTTTCCTAATGGTTAGCGTGGTCTAAATATCCGTTCGTTAATCGTTTGTTACTATTATTCCACCCTGGTAATCGGTGCAAACCCTGCAAGCAGTCGTTTTACACCCACTGGTGCCGGAAAAGCAATTTGTAGCTCCGTATCATTCCCGGTGCCCTTCACAGCTACAACGGTGCCAGTGCCCCATTTGCCATGCGAAACCTTATCACCCGCTTTGTATTCGCCAGCTGCTGCAGCCCCTGCTCCAGTAGCGCGCTGAGCGCCTCCGGAGGTTACGGTCACGCTGCTCTTGCTTGTCGCTGCTGACGCCGTGCTTCCGCCTGCCGACGTAGCTTCGGCCGCTCCGCCCCGGCCGCCAAAGTTCCCACGGCTACCGCCGCTAAAGCCGCGTCCGCCGTAAGCACCGCCTACGTCCGCGCCTCCGCGCTGGAAGCGGTCCTTCGTCTTAACGGTATCTTCCTTCAGCTCTTCTGGAATCTCCTCCAGGAAGCGGGACGGCTGGTTCGCCGTCGTCCGCCCAAAGAGTGTACGCATCCGTGCACAGGAGAGAAACAGTTGTTTCTCGGCGCGTGTGATCCCTACATAAGCAAGCCGACGTTCCTCTTCGAGCTCATCATTGTCCTGGAAAGCACGGCTATGCGGGAATACGCCTTCTTCCATACCGACGATAAAAACGGTCGGGAATTCCAGACCTTTGGCACTGTGCATTGTCATTAGCACAACAGCATCACTACGATCCTCTTCATCATCGTTGACACTATCAATATCTGCGATAAGGGCCAGATCCGTGAGGAAGGAGACCAGTGACTTGTCCTCGTTATTCTTTTCAAACTCCATCGTCACGGACAAGAACTCATCGATATTCTCTAGCCGGGAGCGAGATTCGAGTGTGTTTTCATTTTGCAGCTCCAAACGGTACTGCGACATCTCCAAGATTTTTTCCGTCAGTTCAGTTACAGACAAGAACTCCACCATACGGTGCAGAGCTTCAATCATATCGTAGAACTCTACTAGCATATTCCGCGTCCGTCCGGCAAAGCCCAAATCATCAACAGTTTGCAGTACGCGGAAGATAGAAACACCACGTTCACCAGCTGCAGCTGCCAGCTTGCCAACCGTTGTATCCCCTAATCCCCGCTTAGGTACATTAATAATACGCGTCAGGCTGATATCATCATCAGGGTTAGACAACAGGCGTAGATACGCCAGTAGATCCTTGATTTCTTTACGATCATAGAACTTAATCCCGCCAACAATTTGATACGGAATATCTGATTTAATCAGAATTTCCTCGATTACCCGTGACTGGGCATTCGTACGATACAATATCGCGTGATTCTGATAAGCTTGGCCTTGTTTTACATTCTTACTAATTTCTCCGGTTACAAAGTACCCTTCGTCATGCTCAGAATCTGCTCTGTACACTTTAATCTTGGCGCCTTCTTCAGAGTCGGTCCACAGCTTCTTCGGCTTCCGTCCACTATTGAGCGCGATCACACCATTCGCTGCATTCAGGATATTAGCGGTCGAACGATAGTTTTGTTCTAAAAGAATGGTCTTCGCTTCTGGATAATCCTCTTCAAAATTAAGAATGTTCGTAATATCCGCTCCGCGCCAGCGATAAATCGACTGATCACTATCCCCTACTACACAAATCCGGTGGTGGCTATCAGCTAGCATGCGGCATAACATGTACTGCGCTCTATTCGTATCCTGATACTCATCTACATGGATGTATTTGAATTTCTTTTGGTAGAAATCAAGAACCTCGGGAACTTCTTTAAATAATTCGATAGTCTTCATAATCAAATCATCAAAGTCCAGCGAGTTATTGCTTCTCAAACGTCTTTGGTACATCTTATAAACCTTAGCAATAAGGCCTTCAAAATAATCGCCAACCTTCTGCTCATACTGCGCTGGAGTGATCAGTTCATTTTTGGATGCGCTGATTACAGCTTGTACAGCTTTTGGCTCGAATTTTTTCGTATCAATGTTCAGTTCCTTCATACAGTTACGGATTACCGATAGCTGATCTGTAGAGTCCAAGATGGAGAAGTTGGAGGTAAAGCCAATCCGCTCGATATCCTTCCGCAAAATCCGCACACACATAGAGTGAAAGGTGGATACCCAGATATCTCTTCCCTCAGGTCCAACGAGCTTAGATACCCGTTCCTGCATTTCCCGCGCGGCTTTATTCGTAAACGTAATCGCCAAAATCGCCCAAGGCGGCGCCTTTCGATTGGCAATCAGCCAGGCGATTCTGTGAGTCAACACTCTCGTCTTCCCACTGCCCGCACCAGCCATAATCAAAAGGGGTCCTTCAGTAGTCTCGACAGCCTGTCTTTGTGGAGGATTCAGTCGACTCACTGCATCTTGTATGCTAATAAGTTGCATGTGTAACATGCTCCTTTCTAAATATAAAATCACAAATCATAAGTAGTCCTTGGACTAACCACTACTCAAATTGCTCTTGTACTGTCTTCTTCACAGCCGCAACTGTTAGCAGTGCCTTCTGTACATCACTATAAATAATATTGCCGACCACTACTGTATCACATAGAGCTGCTGCCTGCTCGGCTTCCGCCTCACAAGTAATGCCCCCACCATAAAAAAGCTGGGCTTGCTCCACCATTTCGCGCACTGTACGCACGGTCTCCATATCCCCAAATCTACCGCTGTATTCAAGATAAACAATCGGCAGTGACATCAGCCTGTCCGCAACCTGAGCATAAGCAGCCGCTTCTTCAGCATCAATCGCCGTCTCAGCCCCTGTAATCCGCGCAACTGAAGATTCGCTATTCAGCACAATATAGCCTTCCGTTAGTAACGAATCCCATGGAATCATAAATCCATAGCGTTCAATCGCTCGGCGATGATGGCCTACAATCCAAGCTGGATCAGGCGTATTAAGCACCATTGGAATCATATAAAGATCAAATCCGGGCACGGCAGCTTCAAGTTCGGACACCTCGAGTGCACAGGGCAACTCAAACCGTCTTACTCTGGATAAGAGATCCACTGTGTTCTCATAGGTTACTCCTGTAGAGCCCCCTATCAGTATGGCATCCGTGCCAGATAAGCAAACGGCCTCCAAATCCTCATCCAAAATCATCCGGTCAGGGTCAAGCTTAAACACATGCCGCCAAGGTTTGATCATTTGCTGCACTGATTTCATGAGAATCATCCTTAATAGTCATTTGGGCAAGACAAAGACACTCCTGCCGCCGCAAAAGATATAAATCTAGTCTATGCCAGCACAGCAGGTGTGTCAATTTAAAGCGAACAAAAATGCGAACATTTTTTCGCATATAAATTTTGGGAAACCCCGCAAAGTACCTGAATACACGCTAAGGAAAGCAGCAATTTGTGGGGATATATTAATGGCAATAAGTAGTCTACGATTTCAACGTACACCTGAGATGTTAATCAAATCCTTTTCGGGTACAAAATCAGTGTAAAAACCATCCACGCCCATACGGGCCAGCTCCCTAATTTCATTTTCTTCATTTACTGTATGAACATATACTCGAGCACCAGCCTTCTTCAGCTTTTTAACAAAGCTCTTGGTGGCTCGGCTAACTGGCATGGTAATATCCACACCTGTTTTATTTACAAACTCAATAACCTGTTCATCCGTATCCTTGGATTGGTACAGGGTGTAGAGCACTTCCGGAAAAGAATATACCTTATTGATCTCATCCAGCATCGTCTGATTGTATATTTGTGGAATGATTCGATCTAATATGGCTGGATCCCGGCGCTGTGCCGCTTCTACCAACAATGTAAATTGTTTATTTATAAGTTCAGGTTTGATTTCTTTCGTATCGGTCACGATATAAGCATCTGGATAATGCTGCATCAGATCAAGCAACTTCTCAACATCGATCGGGGAGTATATATTTAAGATTGGACTGTCCATGAATTCCTTATAATCTAGCACTACCCCTTGTTTATTAGCAGGAAGTACATCCAACTGACCTAAAAGCTTACTCATGTTGCCTGACCACTCATGCCTGCCTACTAGCTGATCATCAGCCGATAATAACAAGTCTACTTCAAATACACGAGTTCCCTGTGCATAATTAGCAACAAATGCTTCAAAGGCATTGGTGTATGTATGACCGTTAATGCCACCCATGGCATGTGCTACGACCTTGTGAGCCTCAAAACCACTTGCAGGCTGTTCGTCTTCATTACTAAAAGCGATTACAAGTAACATGATAAGAGCTCCAATTACAATTACGGTAGCAACAATCTTTTTCTTATCCATAGTTGAGAGTTTCCTTTGCGAAGTTTAGATTATAAAACCAATAGAAAAACAATACCCCGCTCTACCATAGGTAGAAACGGGGATCCAATTAAAGTTTTAGAAAATCTGAATAAGTGCAGGAATCAATAAGCATTTTTGTTGACAAAGCCGTTGCGAATCGTTTTGAAAATAATTCGAATGTCAAACAGTAAAGACCAGTTCTCAATGTAGAAAATATCGTGCTTGATCCGCTCCTCGATGGAAGTGTCACCGCGGAGTCCATTACTCTGTGCCCAACCTGTAATTCCAGGGCGTACATGGTGCTTAACCATATACTTCGGAATTTCATCACGGAACTGTTCCACATAATATGGGCGTTCTGGTCGAGGTCCCACCACACTCATATGTCCCAGCAACACATTAAAAAATTGCGGAAGCTCATCTAGACTTGTCTTACGGATAAAAGTACCAAACCGAGTTCTGCGAGGATCTTCACGCGTACTCCAGCCTGTATCCTCTTCACCATCCTGCTGCATCTTCATGGAGCGGAACTTATACATCATAAAATTACGACGGTTCAGACCTACACGTTCCTGCCGGAATATAATCGGTCCCGGAGAGGTCAGCCGGACACCAAGAGCCACGATAAGCATCACTGGAGAGATCATAATAATTGCGAACAAAGAGAACACAATATCAAACAATCGTTTTGCCATCTTATTCCCCGTCATATCTAGTGGAATATCACGAACATTAATCATTGGCATGCCTGCAAAGTTATCAAAGTAAGGGCGGGCTGGTAAGTAGTCGAAAAAATCAGGGATAATCAGTGTGCGTACACCTGCTTTTTCACAGGCCGCAATAATTGAAGGGTACTTCGAATGCGCATCAAGTGGCAGCGCAAGGATAACCTCATCCACAGGCAGCATCTCTAGCATTCCAGACAACTGGTCAACTGTTCCAAGAATTGGTTTATATCGTTGTTCTTCAATTCCATCCCAAGTATGATAGTCATCCAGGAAACCAATCGCTTCGTACCCAAGCTCAGGGTACTGTTCTAGATTATTGTAGAATCTTTTGCCTAGCGTTCCTGCGCCTATAATGAGTACAAACTGTCGGTTGAAGCCCTTTTCGCGAAAAGATTTAAGCATTTTCTTCAGTACATAACGGTATAGCATAATAGAAAGAATGTTCAATCCCATGTAAAGAGCTAGATATGTTCGGGAGATATTTATTTCTTTCACGAAAAACATCAGACCAAGCAGAATGAAAATGCCCATAATATGCACTTGGAAAATCTTAATGAATTCATCGACAAACCGTTTCTTACGCTTCGGCAAATACAGCGACAGCAGTATACCGATTAACACTGCAATTCCGCCATAAATCATACTCCAGTAAGCGTACGACTCTACAGGCAACGGGTTTTCATACTCCATCCAACCACTTCTAAACTTTAGCCACCAGGCTATAAGGAAGGACAGCTGGATAACAAGAAAGTCAGCCACCATATAGAGCTGTGTCAAAAATTTCTGATTACGCCGAATCATAAATTCACCTCAGTATTCTTTTCGTTACGTGCACCTGTTTCATTAGCGGAGTTAAGACTCTGTGCAGGTGATGGAACTCTTTTAGGAGAGATTAAGGCATTCCGCAAAAGAGAAAGTGCGAACTTCACGCCAACTCCAGCATATACTGTTCCATTTATCATACTGTTGTACTTCTTACTATAATGCTTACGATGAAATAAAATCATTGCCCGGTGGAATTCATAGACGATCTTAAACGGTCTGCGTCTGGCACTGCCACCTTTAAGATGCACGATAGCAGTCTTCGGATAATAATAAATCTCCCAACCAGCCTCTTTAATACGATAACACCAATCTAAATCCTCACCGTACATAAAGAACTCTTCATCCAATCCACCCACCTGGTTAATCGTCTCCCGCCGCAGCAGCATAAACGCACCAACCAGACAATCTATCGGGTAATCAAGATCAGGGTCCAAATATCCTAACTGGTAACCATTAAACCTCGGACGATCCGGAAATAGCTTACTAAATCCAAAAGCATAATAGAAGGAAGCTGACGGTGTCGGAAATCCCCGCTTACAGGCTTTATCTAGCGAACCATCCGGTAAAATAATCTTACATCCTGACGCCCCAACATCGGGCCGACTGTCCATAAAGGAGATCATTGTCTCCAGCGTATCCTTACGCACTACTGTATCTGAGTTGAGCAGAAGCACATACCTTCCGGATGAAGCCTCCATACCTTGATTATTTGCACGGGCAAAGCCGACGTTGTCCTTATTTGCAATCAACATTACACCTGGAAACTCTCTACTAATCTTCTCTACCGAATCATCATGGGAATTATTGTCTATCAAAATAATTTCATAGAAATAGTTCGTTTCTGAGTCATATACCGACCTGAGACAATCCATCGTCAGGCGACATGTGTTGTAATTAACAATAAGTATACTTACATCTACATTCACTGCGTAACGCTCCTGACAAATATAGTAATCTACCGACAATAATTATAACATAAAACCTCCCTGAGAGGAGGTGACGTTTCAGGGAGGTTTTTCCAGATTCGATTTAGATTTTGTGTTTCTTTCTCTCTTTTATGGTGGTTTGTATATACTTCCGCTTCTTTTTTAATGCAGGGAGCTGAGTGAAAAAGGATTTCCATGCTGTGATTAACTGCGGCTCTCTAAGAAGCATATAGCCGTGCGCGGCAAGCTCATAGGGAAGAGAAATGAAGATTGTCTTCAGCATCGTTCGAGCAGGTTCATTCTTATAGATCATTTTGTAGCGGTTAATGTAAGATATTCGTCGGATGAACATCGCTTTGGTGCTGCGGCCAGACGTTTTCCAGCCACGTTCATGATACCCGATCGCCTCAGCATCATAGCAAGCTTGCCAGCCAAAGAGCTGAGCGCGCCAGGCGACGTCCACGTCCTCCTTATATGCAAAGAAGTCCGCATCAAAAAATTCACCATCGACACTAATGTCGTTGATCATCCGACGAGAATACACCGCAGCCGCTCCAGATACACCAATTACAGATCCAGACTGTGTCCATTGGGCTGCTGGCTCACCCGCACCGCGATCAAACGCACGCCGTGCTCTGTTCATACGGAGACCCGTGCTGTCTACCAGTCCATGATCGCCCTTTAGAAGAAGCTTTCCTGTGGCGCTGCCGATCTGTGGATTATTCTCCATCTGTGTGATAAGTCTGGAGATATAGTCTGGAGCCAGCGTTAGGTCAGGGTTAAGGACGAGCACGTAATCTGTCTCCGTTGCTGCTATCGCCTGGTTGTGGGCTGGGGCGAAGCCTGTGTTAAGCTCATTCTCCAGAAGGTCAATTGTTGGATATTGCTTTATCTCCCTTGCGGAGTTCATAGCTTCATGCCCCACCAAGAATGCAGCGGGTGAGTCCGATTTAAACTGGTGATAGAACGTTCTGACCTTATCCGCCGAACCATCAGTTGAAGCGTTGTCCACTACGACAATTTTTTTGACCAAATAATCCTGTGCCATTACTGCCTCTATACAATCTATGATGTCGTCAGCACTATTATAGGTGACGATATGTACACTAACTGATTTGTTGTTCATGGGTATCCTCGACTTTGTGATTTCTTGTTAACTATCTACTCCCTTCCTATTATAGCGAAAGAATACAAAAAACTCCCGCATCGTTATGAACGATTTGGGAGTTTCAATTGCTACTATCTTATTCTTTTAGCTCTAAGAGGAAATCTCTCAGGCCCTCACGCCAAGGTCGAATATCCTGAAAACCGTTCGTACGTATCGATAGATGCTCCATCACCGAATTCCGAGGACGTGGTGCAGGTCTCGGGAACTGTTCCGTAGCGCATGGTTCAAGCTTAGCGGTGAATTTCAAACCCAATATATCCTCAGCCTCTGCAAAGATCGCCTGTGTAAATTCAAACCAAGTACATGAGTCACTATTTGACGCATGGTATACACCATACTTCTCAGTTTGGACAAGCTCAAGCAAGAAACGAGCTAAATCGACTGTATAGGTAGGCGAACCTTTTTGGTCATCTACGACTTGAAGCATTGGCTTTTCTTGACCAAGCTTTAGCATTGTTTTGACAAAGTTATTACCATATTTACCGTACACCCATGATGTGCGTACGATAAAATACTTAGAGGAAAGGGATTGAACTAACACTTCACCCGCACGTTTCGATTTACCATATATACTCTTAGGGTTTGTATTATCATACTCATGGTAAGGTTGTACTCCCAAACCATCAAATACATAATCCGTACTAATGTACACCAGCTTAGCTCCAGCTTTTTCAGAAGCTAGCGCTACGTTTCGACTGCCCGTTGCATTGATTAAATAAGCTGCATCGATGTCACTTTCTGCCGCATCTACTGCCGTATGCGCAGCACAGTGAATGACAGCATCCGGTCCAAACTCACCAATAACCTGGATACACTGATCCAGATCGGTGATATCCATCTCCTGACGGTCGCAGCCCATTACATGGTGACCTTGATGCTGGAGTAGTAAAACAACATCCTGACCCAATTGTCCGGCCGCACCTGTAACAAGTACCTTCAGTTGAGCCATTATAGAGATTCTCCCAAACGATCGCCATACTGTAATTCAGCGTACTTTTGATATTCCCCTGATTGAATACGAGTCCACCACTTGGGGTTATTGAGATACCATTGGATGGTTTCTTTAATACCTGTTTCAAACGTATGTTTCGGCTTCCATCCCAGTTCGTTCATAATCTTAGTTGGATCTATACCGTAGCGGCGATCATGACCCGGACGGTCTTGAACATAAGTAATCAATGAATCAGGTTTGCCTAGTTCCTGCAATACCGTGTTTACAATATGCACATTCGTACGCTCGTTATTACCACCAATGTTGTAAACTTCGCCATTCACACCGTCATGAATGACTAAATCAATCGCGCTGCAATGATCCTCAACATACAACCAGTCGCGGATATTCATCCCATCGCCATAAACAGGCAACGCTTGATCAGCTAGTGCGCGGGAGATCATTAGTGGGATAAGCTTCTCAGGGAATTGGTATGGGCCATAGTTGTTTGAACAGCGGGTAATGTTCACGGGCAGTCCAAACGTCTCGTGATATGCCCGTACAAGCAAGTCCCCACCTGCTTTACTTGCAGAATAAGGACTGTTCGGAGTCAAAGGAGTTTCTTCAGTAAACAACCCAGTTGCTCCAAGTGATCCGTACACCTCATCCGTAGAAACTTGAACGAACTTAGTAACACTGTATTTTTTCGCCGCATCCAAAAGCACTTGTGTTCCAAGCACATTCGTCTTCACAAACACTTCCGGCTCCAAAATACTCCGATCCACATGCGATTCAGCAGCAAAATTCACCACTACATCAACACCTTGGCTTATCAGCGCGTCCATCGCCGCTACATCGGTAATGTCTGCCTTTACGAACTTGTGGTTCGGATGATTTTCAATTGACTTCAAATTTTCCAGGTTGCCTGCATACGTCAACGCATCTACGTTAACGATTTGATAATCAGGATGTTGTTGCAGCATGTATAATACAAAGTTGCTGCCGATAAAGCCGGCTCCGCCGGTAACTAGCAGTTTCATGTGTAGACCACCTTTTTAAATAATAAGTGTATTCAATCAATTTTAGGCTTACATTCTTTAAACAGCAGATTATATTCGTCCTTGTCTAACAATACCTGATTCGATATTGCAAAAATATTATCTGATGATCCATTCCATAATATGCCAAAATCATACTTAGGGGAATAGTATTCATCACTTTATATAATACATGGGAACCAATGATTATTTAGCAAGAGACAATCCATAGAACAAGTTTATCTTTTGTTTGTTAAAAAATATTTATTAGATGTTCATAACAGAATTATAACTAAACTCATTTAATGCCGCCATAAAAAACATTTTCAATTCCATTCAAGATAGTGTTAAAATTAGCTGGATTAATTTATAAGGAGAGATTGTAGTTTGAATAATTTAACAAATCCACCTAATGTGATGCTGGTTATACCTTGTTACAATGAAGAAATGGTATTACCTGAAACTATTAAGCGCCTTACTATTATATTGGATAATCTTATAGAGGCAAATAAAATTTTCGTTACAAGTAAAATTTTGTTTGTTGATGATGGAAGCCGGGATGGAACTTGGAATATAATCGAAGAAAATGGTAAAGTGAATAGTTTTGTTCATGGTTTAAAATTATCTAGAAATGTTGGACATCAAAATGCTCTCTTGGCTGGATTAACTTTTTCAAAAGATTTTTCAGATTGTGTCATATCAATTGATGCTGACCTTCAAGATGATTTAAATGTCATTGAGGAGTTTATAGAGAATTTTAAAAATGGTTACGATATAGTTCTATGGGGTTAGAAAAGATAGATCTACGGATACTTTCTTCAAACGGTCAACAGCTCAAGATTTCTATAAGCTTATGAGAACAATGGGTGTGGATCTTGTGTATAACCATAGTAACGATCGAACACAGTCGAAACTTTTTTATAATTCCAAATCATATGCTCCAGAGCTTGTATACAAGCATAAATGCATCTGAATATAACAATATAATACCTACCTTGCTAGCACTCCCAATGAAAGTTATGGGGGAAAGTTTCGTTAGTTATGTGTTATTGATTTTAATAATTTTTATTTTCCCAATGGCTCTTGTTCTTTCTTATTGCTTCTGCAAACTTGCAAAAATCGAAGAAACTCTTAAACTACCTTTTTCTGTTGTCCTTTTTATTACCCTTAGTCTTCCTATGCTCTATCTACCATTATTTTTTGGATACTTAGATGGTGTATGTTTATTAGCAGTTGCAATCCTTTGGTTAACAATAATTGGAATGGATTGGTATAAATATGATTTAAAGAAATATTCCGTAATAGCTATAATGTTAATATTATTAATTTTACAAAGAAGATATTTCTCATTCTTTGCAGTTGGTTTTGTAGTATCATTATTTATTTTTATTCTGATCAAGATGATTCAAGAAAAGGATAACAAGTTCCAGATATTAAAATATTTTATTATCAACCTCTCTTTTTCAGGGATAATATCCCTTGGATTTCTATTATTATTTTTTAAAGAATTCTTAAAACAAAGCTTCTTCAATAATTTTTCTGTTGCTTACTCAGCCTATAATATCGGTACCTATACCGACAATTTTCTGATTACCGGAAAATCCATTGGATTATTTATTTGTTTACTTTTAACGCTCGGATTTATCATCGGTATAACAAAAAAAGACCTTCGTCCTTTTACAACGTTGTTCTTTTCCTCATTTGGAATAACACAAATTTTATTTTTTAGAATTCAAAATATGGGTATTCACCACAGGTACTTATTATTCTCTCAAACAGTTTTATTAATTTTGATTTGTACCGGATGGTTTTATAACTTATTCCTTTCATAAAGAAAAAAATATTTATGATCTTCATTATCTTATTATTTCTTATAAACTTCCTTTATTCTTTTAGGCTAATTCCCATGTCTAAATTAGGTAATATTCTATATTCCAATGAATTTTACCAGCCAAAAATCAGAACTGATATTGCTCAACTCCAATTATTAGATAATGATCTAAAATCCATGTCAGATTCGAGTGGTTCACATATTTATGTCGTGGCCAGTTCCACTATTCTCAATGATGACATCCTTAGAAAATTGTATCTTCCAGATACTCTAAGAATACTCAATTGAACAAAACACTAGGGTTAAGGTCTATCAGAAAACGACTCCGTTCACAGAAGAGGAATTAAAATATTTGAGCGACAGATTTGATAGGTATTATTCAGAATTCCCAGATCTATTTAGAAATAGAATTGAATCTTCACCAACTTCATGATTTATTAAATGATACAGTTAAGATTAATTAAACAAGGAGCGGAGAAATCATTGTTAAATGAAAAAAAAGAAAGATTATTTTATTTGGATTTTATTAGAGCACTTTCCGTATTATCAATAGTTATTTTTCATTTTAATGCTTCTTTAGGATCACGTTCTATTGGTGTTATCAGAATTTTTTTCGACACTTATGCTAACGGTAACTTAGGAAGAATTGGAGTATCTCTATTTTTCATAATATCGGGTGCAGCATTAATGTATACTTATAAAAATGATTTTATAATAAAAAGGTATTTTAAAAAGAGGTTTTCTTCCATCTATCCAATTTTTTGGACTGCCTATGCGATCGTATTACTTTATTACTTTTATAAGTACTATGCTCTTAATCCATTCAGCCCCCAAGTTCCTAAATGGACCTTTGCATTAAGCATCATTGGAATGGATGGATATCTAGTTGCTTTAATACCAAACTATTATATGATTGGTGAATGGTTCTTGGGTTGTATCATTCTATTGTATATTTGTTTCCCCTTTCTAAGGATATTTTTAGTGAAATATCCCAAAACCTTAATACTCTGCACTCTTATTGTTTATTTCACAGTTGTCCAAAATTACGTTTTCAAAATACAAATTGACTATAATATTTTAACTAGATTGCCGGAATTCATATTTGGAATGTGTTTTGTGCTGTTTGTGAGGAAAGTTAATATTTATCATTTTATAATAAGTTCATTGATTCTTATATTTTTGTTTATCATCAAAATTGATATTCCATACATGTATATAATTACTATTACAGGAATTTCTTCCTTCTTTGTATTGGCTTATATTGGACAGTTTATAAGTATGGAAAAGATCAAAAAGCCTTTTATTATCATTAGCAAGTATTCATTCGCTATTTTCTTAGTTCATCATGTTATTATTGAACAAGTACTTGAGCGTTTTACAGGACGGATTATAACTCCTATAGAAACTTACTCTCTTTTTTTGATCAACTGCATCATACTGGCGATAATTTCATTTTATTTATATAAATTTTCCAACCATTTAAGCACCTTTTTAAAGCGCTATTTCTCGATTGCCCACAGTCCCACTAAATAAATACTAAGCTCGCGCATAAAATTTCGCCTCTCAGAATTTCTAAAAGACTTTTTAGATTCAGAGGGGCCCTTTTATAGGGGCATTAACGACGTCCACATTTAAAATTTGGGACCTTACAATAATAATTAAGAGGATAAATACACGGAAAAATAATTCCCATCTTAATAACGGCTCGAATCCGTAATCAGTGTTTGACGAAGGGACCGAAGGACGAAATGGACAAACATCTACTACTCCTGTATTTTTGTAAGTTTCTCCGAACAACCACAAAAGAAAAAAAGATGTAGACCAGTATATCAATAAGATACTCGACATATCAGAGTTATAAAAATTGATAAATTCGGTCCAGACTTACCGACGAACTTCACATCACATCGGAGTCATTCCCCACAGCTATACACATTACTGTTCCCTGCACAATTCCGATCAAAACGTGATCCGTTTCTTCACTTGAACTACAAGCAGTCATTATGGATTTAGCACAAACGCATCATATGCTGCTAAACTTCGCCCCATTGCTTCATATCGTTTGGGAATATAAGCAATCATTTATAACCTGGTATGTCTATTAGCCGAGCTTTGGTGCTACTAAACTGGGATTTGAGTATTTTTGTGAGCAAGGCGAGAGGATGTACCATCATACTGTTCGTAGTACCTTAAAAACGATGCGCAATTGGACATAAAAATCGCAAATACCATCAAAAGCGGTAGATTAACGCAACGGTAGAAAATCGATATAGTCGCCCTAAAGCTAAGCCTTTCAGCGTCGCCGATGCTTTAAGCGAAATCGAAGCCACTTTAAAGAATATAACTGCCATCTGATGCAAGCTGATGTCCAATTTTTGTCGTAATACATAGCAAATGTTTCACTCTCTAGTGAAACATCCGTAAACAAAAAGTGCACAAAGCCTTCGTCACCTAAAAGCTTGCTTCGTTTAACAAAACAGGACCACGGCATTACCAATCTCATTCATTTCGCCTTCATGGTGATGCGATACATTCAGTACGAAGTATGGTTCGCGATAATGAGACGGGAGCGGAAAAGTCTGTGACATGCCATAAACCCGATCGATTTCCGTGTACACATGTAGGACTGGTCTGAACTTCATAGAGCAGCGGTTTGCATCTGATGCCTTCAAATCATCTTTCACAACTGAAGGGAGTGATGAAAATCAGTTTACTCAATCGGGAATGGGCCTGTGACAAAGGCTTCATCTTTTTGAGCAATGGTATCATCGTGAATGACGAGAGCGTTTCTGTTATACGCAGAGAGATTTCCATAATCTAGCGAAGATATTCGGGTTTGCCCTTACTTCGCAGCACCGTTCATTCCATAATACCCAGATTGGTATCCTTTGGCGGTTGCCGACGTCATATACGTCTCGATATGTGCTAAGACAGGGTTAGAAAAATACTATGGTAGACGTTACTGCAACAAATAGTTGCGAATAGTAGTATGTTCAGATACTATGGCGGTGTGGGACATAGTAGTTTCTCCCTCATAAAAAATGTGTTGTGGTGACTAATCTTTCTTTAACACAAGCAAATCACTTATTTTGTTTTATATAATTTAAAGGAAGTGTATTTCATTTGTAGATATATGTATATTTCCTCAATAAAACTGCCCTTCAGAATCTCTAATTCTTTGGAATTCTGAAGGGCAGTTTTATTGTAATAATTTGCACTTTTTATCGTGAAGAAGATTAACGTCTACATTTAAAACCCAACAGAGATGTAGAGTTATACTTACTCATCATATTTAAACTCTGAAATTCATATATAGCCACTAAGTATTAAAAGCTTCAATAACGTGTTTTCCGACAGTGAATGGCGATATAGTTTACTTTTTTTTAAATATTGAAGCTTTGTTGTTATATTTTCTCTCGGTGCGACAAACATCTCCAACTGTTTTTTCATCTCACCGCTCATTCTATCTCCATAACAATTCTTAAATTCTAAAGCTTGCTTATATAAAGCCCTCTTCCCTTTATTCTCTGAAAAACTCTTCAATTTCCTTTTTAGTAGTTCTAATGAATTTCTGTTACCTCCAATTAAATTCTCTTGATGTTGACGATACAATACTGAAGGTTCTTTATCATAGAGTACTTGTCCAAATGCAGAAATACACAAGTATGACCACCAATCGTGCATAATCACATTTTTAAAATCCACATTTCCAAGTATCATTAATTTTCTTGCATTATTATTAAACACAGCAGTGGTTCCTACTACGATATTTTCAGCGAGCGCATTAAAGAAAGTGGGGCGTACATCTAATAGAAGCGGCCAAACCTTCGTCTGAGTTAAATTCTCATCAGTTAATAAAGTAGGAGTGAAGTACAACAATGGCTGGTTATGCTCCTCATTATTAAGTGCCGTTACTGCATTCAATAATTTATCCTTCAACCAAATATCATCTTGATCACAAAAGGCATAATATAAACAATTAGGATCTGCCAACCTCATCAATTCAAAGAAACTTTGTTTCGCCCCAATATTTGAACCCGCAAAATAACGGATTTTCCCTTTATACTTTTCAGCAAATTTTTCAATGTACATTAGTGTCGCATCTTCAGATCCATCGTCACGAATTAACAAACTTACATCTTGATAGGATTGAGCCAGAATACTCTCGATTTGAGCCGAGATATACTTTTCTCCGTTATATGAAGACAACAAAACTTGTACTCCCACTAAAAAGACACCTTTCAAAAATGAATTTTCCGCTGTTTCAACTAAGTAGAAGATAGTATATTCTTAACCATTAATGATACACCTTCTTTAAGTGTCGTTGTAGGTGCGTAGCCGGTTAAACGAATCAGCTTACTATTGTCCAAATGATTATTTACCAAGACTTTATTTTCAGAAGATTTATAGATCATTTGAATATCAACTCCAACTTCATTTTGAACTATTTCAATAACTTTTTTAATAGAAGTACTAGAACCGCTAGCGACATTAATAATTTCATTCGTGAGTGTGTCTACAGATAAATAGGCTGCCTTTAGAAAATCCTCAATAAAAATAAAATCTCGAGTTGAGTTCACATCTCCCCAAAAAATGAACTCCTCTTTTGTCAACGCTCGATTGATAAGTACTGGAATTATCCCCTGATTCTTTTGTGGATTCTGAATACCGCCGTAGGGATTTGAAACTCTTAGAATTAGATAAGGCAATTGATTAGTCTCATTTTGTTTGATTTTGATCAAATTCTCAAAGTACATTTTTTGCAATCCATAGATGTTCATAGGGTTTAAACTATCTTCCTCACGAGCTGGAGAATTCATCTCCCCGTAAACTGTACCAGCTGATGAAAGAAAGACAAATTTATTTATTTTTTTTTCTGCACATACATTAAGTAGATTAACAAAGGATAGATAGTATTCATTGATATCTCTTGTAACATCCAAAAAACTATTCGTTGCATTAATTGAACCTGCCGCATTAATTACAACATCTTCTTTTTCAATAACGCTTTGTAAATGATAAGTGTCTCTTATATCAATTTCATAAAACTCTATCTGAGGATATAAAAACTCTTTATGCAGCGACTTTTTTCCAGCAATTTTAACATGCCATCCATGTTGACAATAATAATTGGCAAGATGGGAACCTAAATAACCACATCCTATAATTAAAACTTTTCTCATTTCGTCCCCCAGTGGTTAGAGTACGCTATCTACTAGCGCATATTTGCTTATTATAATCATAACAGGGCATGCCATAGCAAGCAATTGCTAACCGCTTCAAAAAAAGCCCTTTATTTGTAAACCGAGTCGCATTACCCGAAATTCCAAATAATAACCACTTCATTTATCAGTATCCTTGCGGTAATAATATCTTAGTGATACCATTCTTATTGGTACTGGTACGATAAATGCATTAACAATTAATAAATCACTATTTTAGGGGGATTCCGGAAATAAAATGGAATATACTGGTGAAAGATTCATTCCCGACAGCGATGGTTTGGAAATAGAGGCAGAACATATTCATCGATATAAAGCTATCTCAAGCTGCATTAAAAATATGAATGTCCTTGATGCTGGTTGTGGAACAGGTTACGGCTCCTTTCTCATGTCGCAATTTGCCCAAAATGTTATTGGTATTGATATATCCTCTGAATCTGTTGAGTGGTGCAACAATCATTACACAGCTCAGAATAACTTAAAGTTTATTCAGGGGTCTTTAGATGCTCTTCCCTTTGATGATTCGGAGTTTGACTGTATAATTATTTTTGAAGTTATTGAGCATGTTGATACAGATATTCAGACTCTATTCTTAAAGGAAGCAAAAAGAGTGCTGAAACCCAGTGGAGTTCTAATTATGTCAACTCCAAACAAATCAATATATACCGACAAGAGTGGATATCATAATCCATATCATATTTCCGAGTTTTATTTGGATGATTTCAAAAGCTATTTAAAGCGAGAGTTTGATATTGTGAAATTATTCAATCAATCTTTATATCTCGTTTCTAGTATTAGAGATGAAGAAATGAACGAGCGGAGAGTAAGACTTATTCAAAATCCAGGTATCGAAGTTGAAGGAAAATATATGATTGCAATTTGCTCAAATGAGATCAGCGCTCTCACACCATTCGATTTGAGTTCAATCTATAAATATGACTCCACGTTGAGTACTAATATAGCTTCCTTATATTCAGGAAATGATAATAATGCTTACTCAGAAGATTCGAAACAAAATATTGCCCTGAGTTCAGAGAAAGACAATACTTTTTCTGTGAATTTCAAATTATCAGGAAACATTGATTGTAATAAATTTAGATTTGACCCTGTGGAAAATTGTTTTTGTATATGCAACATCGATGAAATTCAAACGGACGGAGAAGTCGAATCCATTTTGCCCATGAATGCTTTAAAATATTATAAAAAAGGGTTTCTTTTCATGAATATCGATCCCCAATTTGAAATAAAAGGTAGCTTCAATAATGCCACCTATCTTACAATAAAGGGATACTTTAAAATTATGACTCCAGTAGAATTAAGTGATTTTGTTAACGACATGTATAAACAAATGATAGATGCAACAAATAGTTAAATTATAGTCAATGTATTTCATTTCTTAATGGTGGTGTTTAAATGCAAGTAAGTGTAATTATTGCTGTATATAACAGAGCTGCTCTACTTTCAGACTTATTAGATCACTGGCGGAAAGTAGACGAAGTGACTAAGTATGAATATGAACTTATATTTTCCGATGATGAATCCTCAGATAATTCCGTATCACTTTTGAGGCAATGTACTGACTTACCAATAAGAGTATTGACTAATTCACATGGTGGGGCTGCTAAGGCCCGAAACCATGCTTATCAATATGCCACTGGTGAGATCATTATCTTTACAGGCGATGATATTTTTCCATCAACAAACTTTGTAAACGAGCATTATGAATCGTATCTAAAAAATGGAGATGATTACGCTACTCTGGGATGCATTGATTGGCGTGATGGCATACAAATGAATCACCTCATGAAGCACATTACTGATATTGGATGTGAGCAGTTTGGATTTGTGGGAATGCGCCCATACGAAATAATTGATTTTCGACATTTTTATACTTCAAATATAAGCGTCTCTCATAAAAAACTTCAACAATTAGATCAATTGTTTGATACTACTTTTAAAAAATACGGTTTTGAGGATGTGGAGTTAGGCTACCGCCTTTACAAACTCGGAGTCCAAATCATTTATAATCCGTCCGCACTCGGATATCATGATCACATTTACGATAGCGTGGTTAAATTTTGCAAAAGGCAAAGATCTGCAGGCGAGGAGTTAAATACCTTTAAACGTTTGCATCCAGAACTTAGTCTTAATGAAATAAAGTTCGATATTGATGAGTTTTATGATAGATATACTGAATATGCATCCAAAAATAATTATATTGATATCATTGGAGATGCAGGGAGAATATCTATTTCTTTGATGATGCAATGCACAAAAATCCTTGAAAAAATCTTAAAGAAAAAGAATTCATATAAAATCAAAAAAATATGTTCAAAGTTTTATTCCGCGATATTTAGTTACTATATGTTTTTAGGATTGGCCGAAGGATATGCTGAATGTCAGCCCGCAAATAGAAATACTGCACAAAGGTTTACTTTCAGGTATTTGTTTTTTGGCAGATCTCAATTATTTTATGATCTAAACAATAATTTTTCAGAAAAAAACTCTATATTCTTTAGAACTGCTGGCCAAAAGACATTAACAATTAAAACCAGTATACCTTATGAAGCTTTAGGACGAATACGCGTTGATCCTTTAGATCAATACTGTAAAATCAAGCTCAACTATGCTTATGCTCATTTAACTAACGGAGTACGTAAAGATTTGGAATTTGAATTCACTAACGCAAAGCAGGTTCATAGAAATTCTTATGATTTTTCAAATCAAATGGATCCTGTTATGATAACTGATTATCTACCTTCAGATACACATTCTGTAGAAATTAGTTATGATATTAACTATTTACTCAAAAAAAGGATATATCGCGTATCTTATAGAGCTGTCCGTTTATTAAAAAAAGCTGTAAAGAAACTGTGCAAATCTCTAATCAAAAAGGATCACAGAGTCTCTGCCCCCCATACCACTCCAATACCGGTTGTTAATCCTGAAGAGACTAAAAAAAAAGTATGGATAACTATTAGTGGAATCTCTAATGAAGAACTTGTGGTTTTGGTTGAGAATTATAAAAAGGAATGCCACTTTTTAAAAGATTTACACATTGATACTACATCTTGTCCATCGCTTGATTACAGAGAATATGTATATGAAATTACACATATTCATCACGCTTTGGAAACAAGCCAATTAATAAATGCTGCTCTGTGTTTATTAGAATATCACTACGATTTCATTATAATATCTGATTACTTAAAGCCATTTCCTATTATCTCAGCTTATTCTCTGAAGGACTCTACAATACTTGCCCGACATCTGGCTCCATTCAGTGAATTTACTAAAAGTATTCAAACCAGTACAGGAAGATTTATAAGAATTCCCGGCAGTCAACGGATTGCAAATGAGCTGGATGCAAATTCAGAACTTTTGAATATGAATTCACTGGATGAAAAAACTTTATACACGCATCAACCTAGGGAGATACTAAGGGTCAATAATCTGGATATGTCTCCGCTTAAGAAGGACCGTCCTGTTGTATTTGTATTACCTGTATTTATGGCAGTTGGTGGGGTAGAGCGCAATACTATCGAAATTATGGAACGCCTGAAAAACGATTATGACTTTGTGGTTATTAGCTTTGAATATCATCGGACTGAACAAGGCAGCTTATTTTATCAGATTGCCGAGTTAGGAATTGATTATTATGACTTTGCAGAGATCTCTTCATTTAATCACTATTTTGAGTTATTAGAAAAACTAAAACATGTTTATTCGCCGGATCTTTTGTGGATTTGCAATAGTTCTCCTTGGGTTATGGAAAATAACGCTAAATTACGGAGAGTATTTCATGATTCTGCCATTGTAGTACAAGACGTATATGACTATAAATATGGTTGGATTGAGTACTATGATAAGCCTGCCATACATTCTTATGATCGGTTTATTGCGATTAACCAAAAAATCCAAGATAAATTCACTACTACTTATGGAATTAACTCTGCTGATATAGATCTTATATATTCTGCCGTTGATACCCAAAAAATTCTTAAGTCTTCGTCAAACAATTACTCTAGAGAAGAAGAACTACTTCTTCTGAACTTAAATCCACATAAAAAGTATTTTTCCTTTATAGGACGCTTTACCGAGCAAAAACAACCGTTAAAATTATTACAATTAGCTAAGTATATTATTGAGTCTTATAATGATGTGGAATTTGTAATGGTTGGTGACGGTGAATTGTCTCCAGAAGTTGAACGAATTATTCAAAACGATCCAAATATGAAAAGCCGGATCCATCGCATTAAGTACATTTCAGAAGTATCAAAATTCATTAAAGCTATTGATGGACTTCTAATTGCCTCTATCTATGAGGGTTTACCTATTGTAACCATTGAAGCAATGTGCGTTGGGACCCCTATATTATCAACCGATGTCGGCGACATAGCATTATTTGTGAAAGATAACAACATCGGTGTTATCTCTGAAACTCATGAATTAGAATCATTAAAGAGTGCATTTGATAAGTTTTATTCCAATCTGAACATTTATAAACAGAATGCGAATAAGCATTCTAGTGAGCACATCGAATTCTTTTCTTCACAAAGAGCAGCAAAATTAATGAAATCATCTTTTCAAAAGGCTATAGAAAAATATAATCATTGAGCAATAGATATACAAAGGAGAGATTCACATTTTAGACTCAGTTCGTAATTTGTGGAGTTCTAGGCATCTACTCTTAAACATGTCAAAAAGTGACTTTAAGAGTAGATTTTCAGGCTCTTATTTTGGTGTTGTATGGGCCGTTATTCAACCATTGATGACGATTTTGATTTTTTGGTTTGTTTTCCAAGTTGGCTTCAGAGCTCAACCTATTTCTAATGTGCCCTTCATTTTATGGCTCGTTGCAGCAATGATTCCTTGGAATTTCTTTGCTGATGCTATTATTAATTCTACTGGTGCCTTTACCAGTTACTCTTTTGTGGTAAAAAAAATGGTTTTTAAAATAGGTTTGCTACCTCTAGTGAAGGTAACTGCCTCCTTCTTTTTAAATATTGCCTTCAATATTTTGTTGATAATAATATATACCGCTTATGGTCATTTTCCAGGAGTACACCTAATTAGCATTTTGTACTTTAATGTTTGCCTTTTTGCGTTTGTGACAGTATTAGCATACTTGATTTCAACATTAAATGTCTTCTTTAGGGACACTACGCAAATAGTAGGGATATTACTTCAATTTGGTATATGGCTAACACCAATTATGTGGGAGGAAAGTGTTATACCAGAAAAGTTTAGATGGCTCATAAAACTCAATCCTATTTATTACATTATCAATGGATACCGTGAAGCTTTAATTAATCATACTTGGTTTTTTGCTCATCCGAGGCTGACAATTTATTTCTGGGCAATAATTATTGTAATTGGGTTAATTGGAATCAGCTTTTATAAACGAATGAAATCACATTTTGCAGATGTGCTTTGATTAATGCAAATATTATTCCGGCTAATGCAAGGAGTTGAAATTCTTGGATCGTCTAATTAACGTGGAGAATATATCAAAAGTATATAAACTCTACAACCAACCTATGGATAGAATAAAGGAAGTTTTAAATCCAACGAATAAAAAATATCATCAGAACTTCCATGCGGTAAATCAAGTATCATTTAGTGTGAACCGCGGAGAAACTGTGGGGATTATCGGAAAAAATGGGTCTGGAAAGTCTACTCTCTTAAAAATGATTACTGGAGTACTAACACCTTCTTCTGGACGCATTGAAGTAAATGGGAATATATCCGCACTACTTGAACTAGGGGCAGGCTTCAATGGCGATTTGTCTGGTTTTGAGAACATCTATTTAAATGGCACACTACTGGGATATAGCAAGGAATATGTAGATAAAAGTCTGTCGGATATACTGGATTTTGCAGATATTGGTGAGTTTATTCATCAGCCTGTTAAAACCTACTCAAGCGGGATGTTTGTTCGCCTCGCTTTCGCAGTGGCTATAAACATTAATCCGGAAATATTAATTGTAGATGAAGCTTTGAGTGTCGGAGATATGAGATTCCAACAAAAATGTTATCGTAAAATTAGAGAAATTAAGAAGACAGGAACGGTTTTGATGGTCAGCCATGATACAGGGGCTTTAGCCAGTTTCTGTGATCGTATCATTTGGATGGACGGTGGACGCATCTTTAAAGAGGGAAGACCCGATAAAATACTAGATGAATATCAAGCTTTCATGAGTTACGACATTAAGGAAATGCAGTCAGTAACCTCATATAATGTAAATAACGAAGAAACTATGGAAGTTAATCAATCACCAAATCAAACAAATGCTCAAGCTTTCGGCAATGGCGACGGTTACTTTGAAACTCTTCGTCTTGTTAATCTTGAAACCGGTAAAGAGTCTGTCACTGTTAGTGGCGGAGATGCGATAGGCATTGATTTCACTATAAAAATTAATAATGAGGTTGATATGCCGATATTGGGTTTCACTCTTAAGGACGCCCTTGGGAATTCAGTGATTGTAACCAACACTCATTTTGAAAAAGTAGTACTTGAACCCTTGAAAAAGGGACAGACCTATCATTATCAATTTACAATGAAATTCCCTCACTTACGTAACGGTAAATATTCTCTAGATATTGCGTTAGCAAACGGGACCTATCAAGCTCATGAACAGATTCAATGGATTAATGATGCCTTAATTATCGTGGTGAGAGATGAACGCCCTTATCAAGAAGGACGCGGATATTTGGTCCCAACCGGAATAGAACTTAAGAAAATTGAATAGGGGAGAATTCAAATGTTTTTCAGAAGAAAACCAAGTATTAGTGAGGAATTTAAAATTTCAGTAGTCATTCCGCTCTATAATCATGAGAAATTTATAAAAGAAGCTATACAAAGCGTCCTGAATCAGACTTATAAAAATTTCGAACTAATCATTATTGATGATGGATCACGCGACAATTCCCTAAAAATAGCTCAAAGCTTTGACGATGAACGTTTGAAGGTGATTTCACAAGAGAATAGCGGAGCACATAATACTATTAATCGTGGTCTCGATCTCGCCACAGGAGACTTTCTGACGATTCTAAATTCAGACGACGTATATGAGAAAGATCGACTGAAACAATGTGTTGCTTACCTGCTTCAGAATCCAGAAACACATTTAGTAAGCACTTATATTAATGTCATAAATGAAGCTGGGAAAACTCAAGGCGTAAAAAAGGGTTGGAAAAACATGGAGCCATGGGCAGTTCCTAATAAAGCACAATCCTTTGCTAAAGATGATGATTTTGTGAAAAATTTGCTTATGTCTAATTTCATCTCTACAACAAGTAATATGTTGTTTACCAGGGAGCTTTACAACAAGATTGGCGGAATGAGAAATCTACGTTTCGCCCATGACTGGGATTTCGCACTCAGAGCTGCCGAATATGGGAAATGCGCCCTTATCGAAGAAGCTTTAATGGGTTATCGTATTCATGGGAACAATACAATCAGCACTAATAGAAAACATATGCTTTTTGAAATATGCTGGATTTATGCAGCCAATCTTCACCGTTTTGAATCTACTCATATTTTCAAAGGAAACTCCTCATTAGAATTAGAAGAGCTAGCTGAATCAATTAACCTACAAGGAAATGACAAATTGCTTTGGATTCTCCGCTCATATTTCGTAGCAGCTCTCAAACGAGGAGAGGAAAATCCCGAATTAGAAATTTTAGATAATACGGCACTTCGGGAGTCATTGTTTAAATATATTGTTGAATAGCACTAAATATGCTGCATGAGAAATATAATATGAGCATTGAAAGTAAAAAATACGTTTCTCTGCTCATATTATATTTATATATTTCAGATTAACGGCTCTCCTTTCATTTTTCGGTTGTTCCCCCTTAATCTAACCGAGCAAAAAGATAAAATATCTAACTCCTCCGCATACAAATATCATCCCTTAATTAGTGAGGATCGCAAAAATGTGCTATTGATTGATTTGCTGATAACGATAATTACTTAATTAAACATTAGTTCACAAACATTTCTATGTAAAGAGTGGTATCTCAATATAGATTGTTGTATCTAAATTCAATAAAAAGGAGTGTTTATTCTAATGAAAGGCATAATTCTAGCTGGTGGTAGTGGAACACGTTTATATCCCTTGACTATGGTGACTAGCAAACAATTACTTCCAATTTATGATAAGCCAATGATATATTATCCCTTATCTACTTTAATGTTAGCCGGTATAAAAGATATCTTAATTATTTCTACTCCTGAAGATACGCCAAGGTTCTATAATCTATTAGGGGATGGTTCACAATTTGGAATCTCACTTGAATATATCGTGCAACCAAGTCCCGATGGATTAGCTCAAGCCTTTATTTTGGGAGAAGCATTCATTGGCGATGACTCGGTTGCCATGATACTTGGAGATAATATTTATTATGGAAATGGTATACGTAAAATTCTCAAACGCGCTTCGGATAAAGATAAAGGAGCTACGGTTTTTGGTTATCATGTACAAGACCCAGAACGTTTTGGAGTTGTAGAGTTTAATGCTGATGGTAAAGTGCTTAGTGTTGAGGAGAAACCAAAGAAACCTAAATCAAATTATGCGATAACAGGTCTCTATTTTTATGATAATCGAGTGGTAGGAATCGCTAAAAATATAAAACCCTCCCAAAGAGGAGAGCTTGAAATAACTTCAATTAATGAAGAATATTTAAATCTAGGTGAATTAGATGTCGAACTTCTAGGACGAGGTTTTACATGGTTGGACACAGGTACTCACCAAAGCTTGGTAGACGCCACTAATTTTGTTAGAACGATTGAAGAACATCAGGGTATTAAAATAGCCGCTCCTGAGGAAATTGCATATATTAACGGATGGATTACGAAAGAACACCTCTGGGATTGCGGACAGAAACTAAGTAAAACTGGATATGGTCAATACTTGATGAAGGTAGCCACCGGAAAGATTAAATACTAAAGATTCTAGAAAGTGTGGGCAGTATGAAAATAACAGAAACGGAATTGCAAGGTATACGGATTATTGAGCCATCTGTATTCAGCGATCATCGGGGTTGGTTCATGGAAACTTACAGTGAGGAGATATTTAGAAAACATGGAGTTTCGTTAAATTTTGTGCAGGATAACCATTCTTACTCAGCTAATAAAGGAACACTTCGCGGACTCCATTATCAGTTAAATCCTAAAGCGCAAACAAAACTTGTTCGTTGTACACGTGGATCAATATATGATGTCGCTGTCGATATTCGCAAGGGAAGTCCTTCTTTCGGCCAGTGGTTCGGAATCGAACTTTCTGCCGAAAATAAAAAACAATTGCTTATCCCCCAAGGTTTTGCTCATGGTTTTATGACTTTAGTTGAGGATGCTGAAGTCCAGTATAGAGTAGATGAGTTTTATTCACCAGAGTGTGACGGGGGAATTCTATGGAATGACCCTTCAATAGGGATTGAGTGGCCTATAGATGTAGTACCAGTGTTATCAGCTAAAGACGAAAAGGCCCCTCTTTTAAAGGATACCGATCTTAATTTCAATTATTAGTCTAGTTTTTCTTCTAAAGTGTAGAACTGACTCTAAGTTGAAAATTTGGAATATATCATTAAACACCATTGGCCTGAAACCTTAAATTCCATTTGGATCTTAAGATGTCAGGCCAATATTTATATATATAAAACTAACCTCGTCACACGACTTATGAATTAGTACAAGACTATGTTAATAAACTTATGCTAAAATATTGTCGTACCTACAGGAAAAGGAGATTATAACGTGTCGAAACCAGTATATGGTAAAAACGCTGCTCAGTCGAGAAATGTTGAAAAGATAGCAAGTCCGATATGGGCATTGCTTATTGCTTTCATTTTATTTTTATGTTGGGCCCCATTTCAAGTGGGATTATTTAACGGGCAGCAGTTAGACTTCGAGAAGCCTATATATGTATCAGCACTGGTAAGTGGACTTTTGCTGCTAGTCTGCCTTGGCTTATATTACAAAAAAATCAAACTAGATGAACAGAGAGACTTAGTAGCTTCAGCTTCAATATTACTGCCTCTGACTTATGCTCTATCATTGTTTGTCGCAGTTTCGCATTATATGGCAATGAATATGTTGTTTATTCAGAGCATGTATGTTGCAGTATTCATCATAGCCTTTTATCTCTTGAAGCAAAAGCAAGTAAATGTTGTCATTCAAAATGCTATTTTAGCCATTGCTTATTTTATAGTAGGTTTTGGACTCCTAAATTGGCTTGGAAGCAATAAATTAGCAGGAGTTCTAGTAGGTTGGTTTTCGAACACTGTTCGTAACGGCATCTATTTAGATGCAGTTATGACAGACTCTAACGGACTTCGTCTGACTTCGATCTTTCAATATGCAAATACCTATGCGGCATTCTTGATGGCCTTTTTGTTTGTAGCTATATTCGCTCTTATTCGCTCTAAAAAATGGTATGGAACGTTAACACACAGCTTTATGTTAGTTCCCATCATTGTATCAATCTTATTAACATTATCTCGTGGTGGCCTAGTATTGCTACCTGTAGTATTTATATTGCTGCTGATGTTCTTGAAACCTGCACAGCAAATCCTTTGGATTCTACATCTTGGTGTTGCTGGTATTGCTTCGTTACTCATTACGACTCCAGTGACTAACCTAGGATTAGAATTAAATACGAATTTCACTTCTTCCGGCGCCTTGAAAGGCTGGGGATATCTGCTTGGAGCTTCAATCGCTGTAGCTATAGTATCTTGGGTCATTCAGAGGTTTGTCGCCCCTTGGCTGGAGAAAAAACTCAGTAATTGGTCGTCACGTAAACTAACAGGTCTATGGATCCCACTTGGTTCTGTTGCACTCGTTGGAATTGTAGCTTTCCTACTAATAGGTACAAGCGCAAAAAATATCTTACCTAGCAATATGGCAAATCGTCTTGAGAACATCAATTTCCAGCAACATAGTGTTCTTGAGCGGATTACTTTTTATAAAGATGCAATAAAGGTAGTTAAGGATTATCCGATTCTTGGTGCTGGTGGTGGTGGATGGTCTTCATTATATGAGCACTATCAAAACAACCCTTACACTAGCCGACAGGTGCATAACTTCTTTTTACAATATTTAATAGAAGTTGGGATCCTTGGTTTCATCGTATTTATGGGATTCATTTTGTATATTTTCTATAAATATATCCGTGGGTATGTGAAACGGGATAAAAATGATTTTGAGAATGGCTTCTTTTATCTAATTATTGCGCTATCTATTCTTGTGCATAGTCTACTAGATTTCAATATGAGTTATGCCTTTATGGGAATACTCGTCTTCCTTGGACTGGCAGGCATGGCAGTTGTCATGGATAGCAAACAGCTACGTAAAAGTTGGAATAAAACTGGTTTGCGGATTGGATATTCCGCTGTTCTCACAATAGGTACTGTATTCTTATTATTCCTCTCGATTAGCTATATCAGTTCCAGTAATGCAGCCCTAAAGGGTAAAAATCTAATCGGGGTTAGTACCTCTTACGAAGAAATTAAGAAGCCATTAACTGAGGCTTTAAAAACACGTCCCGGTCATCCAGAATCCGTCTTGTACCTATCCTCGTTAGATCTACAGGTTTTTAAGCAGAATCAGGATGAACAATTTCTAAATGAGGCTTATAGTGTACTGACTCGAGCACTAGAAGATGAGCCATACAATAAAAATATTTTAGCTCAGTTAGTAAGCTATTATGACTTAAAAGGCCAAAGTGACCTTGCATACGGTGTTTACCGTGACAATGCTAATAAGTTCAACTGGGATATTGATTGGTACGAAAC
This sequence comes from Paenibacillus sp. FSL K6-2859, assembly GCF_038008265.1. Taxonomy (NCBI): domain Bacteria; kingdom Bacillati; phylum Bacillota; class Bacilli; order Caryophanales; family Paenibacillaceae; genus Paenibacillus; species Paenibacillus sp. FSL K6-2859. The sequence goes on from NZ_JBBOYU010000001.1 coordinate 6,296,312, forward strand.
TCTCATCAGTCGTTCCTTTGCATTAGGTCAGCAAGCACTTAATCAAAAGAATGAAGCTAAGAAACAGGAATATTTCGATGCAGCACTTGAAGCCTATGAGCACGTTCTTGCTGGTGTAGAGCACCTAAAGACTCTTCCACCAGAGCAATTGCAAGGACGTCCGTTCTCGGTAACTCCAACGATTGCATTAAACATCGCCAAAATTCAGCAGATTTCTGGACAAGCAGAAGCTGCCACTGCAACCTTGAAGCTTGGTTTTAATGAGAATTACGCTGATATAATTAACACTGGAACGCTCTGGGATATGAACTGGTATGATACGCTCATCAGCCGCTCTTACGAGCTGACTGAACAAGCTCGTGCCGGACAAGACGATGCTGGTAAACTTCTTAATCTTAAGATTGGGCTACAGGCATATAACCAAGTGGTCGGTGACCATGAAACCCTTACACCAAGTATTGCTCTGAATGCGGGTAGAATTCAGTTAATGTCTGGGCAGTTACAAAATGCTATCGAGACCTTGAAGCTTGGTCTGAGCGATGATTATACGAATACGACGAATCGTGAAATTGCTCGCTGGTATCTTGCTACATTGAAGAAGTCAAATAATGAAGATCAAACAATTTATGATAAGCTGATCGCAGCTGATCCTGCGGAAGCAGCACAGATCGAAGCCATCGCAAATTCACAATTTTAAAAAAGAAAGAAATCATAAAAGTGCGCCACTGTAACAACAGTGGCGCACTTTTTTCGATAATATAAGTCCTACCTATAATCCAGCCTTAGCAACTTCGCTATCTACAAGCTCTTTCATATAGCGAAGTAAGTCATCTTTAAGCTCTTCATGCTGAAGTGCATAATGAATAGTGGTCTGAATGAAGCCCATCTTCTCACCAACATCATGGCGTTTGCCTTCAAAGTCATAAGCAATAATTCGCTCCACTTCACTTAAGCGGGAGATGGCATCCGTTAGCTGAATTTCTCCACCTACACCCACCTGCTGCTCTCCAAGCATATCAAAAATACGTGGAGTTAAGATGTACCGTCCTAGAATTGCTAGATTAGAAGGAGCATCTTCTCTCTTTGGCTTCTCTACAAGGCGATTGGCCTTATAAATACGCTCAGCCAAAGGCGAAGCGTCTACAACACCATAACGCGATACTTCTTCCCATGGAACGGGTTGAACGCCTACAATTGAAGATTTATATTCATCATAAACATCTATCATCTGTTTGAGGCACGGTTTGTCCGCTTCAACAATATCATCACCTAGCAGAACAGCAAACGGCTCATTTCCAATGAATTTACGGGCACACCAAATCGCATGTCCAAGACCTCTTGGTTCTTTTTGACGGATGTAATGGATATCAGCCATTTCGGAGGATTTACGAACGGATTCAAGAAGTTCCCACTTCTGCTTCTCAGCTAAGTTAAACTCTAGTTCAAAAGAGTTGTCGAAATGGTCTTCAATCGCACGTTTCCCTTTCCCCGTCACGATAATAATATCCTCGATTCCCGAAGCAACTGCTTCTTCGACAATATATTGGATCGTCGGTTTATCTACTATCGGTAGCATTTCTTTAGGCATTGCTTTAGTTGCAGGCAAAAAACGGGTACCAAGACCTGCAGCGGGGATAATGGCTTTACGGATCTTCATCACATTAACTCCTTCTGTCGGTTACTCTTCCATCTTAAATACTCTGTATAGTAAAATGGCATATTTCCTTTAATTATAGCAGTTATAACAGATTAATGTCAGAGTGTTTGTTATATTTGTATATCTATTCCAATCAAATCGGAGAGGGAGGAATTATATAAGTCTTTTACAAGATCCCCCCCCTTTGCTAACTCTCACCTATATATTATCTAGTATATGCAAATCATGATAAGGACGAGATCATATCTATAAAAAAGGGCCAAGCAACTCCAGAGACCCTCTGGTAGTCACCTAGCCCTATTCCTTTAACCTTTATTACTTCGCGTTAACCAATTGTCCACGTGTAACCCCCAGCTGGTTGGTAGCCTTCAAGCTCTTCCATACCTGCGTACCAGAGATCTCACCACGCAGTGCGCGACTATAGAGGCTAATTACCTCAGCCACTTGCTCTGGTGTCTCTTCCAGGAACTCCACACGGTACGAGGATACACCTAGATCACGGAAATTGTTCAAATACTCCGCACCGGACTGCTCAACTGCATTATAGACGGTATTGCGGCAGCCTTCATCCACACGAACTGGGTGAGACATTCCAATACGGTCTTGCAGGGAAGCGCGATGTTCTTCACATGGACGGCCACAGTTCGTAAAGTCTGTGCCTTCACTCATGAAGGTACAGTATACACAGTGCTCTGTGTGGAACATCGGCAAATGCTGATGGATTACGATCTCCATACGAGAAGTATCGCTATGCTCAAGCAGATCGACCATCTGTTGAATGTTCAAATCATAGGACGGTGTTACCATGTCACAGCCTGCCTCAAGGAACAGGTCCACTGCCTTATGATTGGCGATATTCAGTGAGAAATCGCCAATCAAGCGAGGATGCACAGCATCCGGTTGTTCCTGGCGGCGGCGCAGGTAATAATACAGCGCGCCTGTGTTGCGTACTAACACGGCATCAGGCTGCAAGCGCAGGATATTGGCGTGGTAGCCGTTCTCGCCCGGCATATGAATGCGCGGTGTGGCCAGCGCGATGCTGGCCCCTGCAGCCCGTACCGCATCTACCGCTGCCGGGAACTGCTTGATAAACTCGAAGTCGGCGTAGATATTTCTCACGCCGGCCTCGAGCGCAGCCTGCACCTGCGGCAGGCTGCGGCACAGCGCGGTGAGCTCCGCTTCACCAGCGCGCTGCGGAGCGACGCCCCTGCGGGTAGCGTCGCCGTAGACCTCGATCGCCCGTTTCACGTACACGGGCGGTTTCGGGCGCTCGCCCGCAAGCAGCTCCACCGCTTGGCGGCGGATGCTGTTCAGCTCGCGCATAGGGACGATCACGTCGCCTTGCAGATGCGACTCTAGCGCATCAAGCTGGAACACGGTCCCGCCCAGGCGGCCGAATTGTTCTTCCAGCAGCGCGGTATCCATCGGACGCTTTTGCGCGGTTTCCAGCGCGAGCTCCGAGTCCACACGGACGGTAACGTTCTTCTGAACGTCCGTCCACCAGGTGGTCAGCTTCTCGCCGACGCAGCCTTGCACTCGCACATGTACCGGGAATACCCGGTACGGCTTCTCAGTCTCATACGTCTGACGTAGCGCCTTGTCTAGCGCAGGGTCATTCGTCTTCCAAATGCGGTCACCAACATTTAGACGGCGCAGGTCTACATCATTACGACCCGCTACGATGTCGATGATCCAGCCTTCTCCTGCTTCACCTTCGAGCTTCACACCTTTACGACGAAGATCGTAAACACGTCCACCTTCTTCTTTTTTCGTCGGATCCCCTGCATCAAACACGATTCCGTCTCCCCGCTTAAGCGGTGCGTGAATACGGCATACTACGCCGTCACGAAGAATTTGTTCAACTATTCCGAGATATACACCCCGGCTTTTCGGGAAAGTGCCGTCTACGAGCTTTTTATTGTTCGTTCCATCTAGGAAACCATGCGTGAAACCGCGGGAGAAGCTTTGTTGCAGTTCACGAACTTCTTCCTTCGATGGTTTGGACATATCGCCATCAAAATACCGATCAATTGCCTTACGGTACTTACTAACTACATTCGCAACATATTCTGGGGTCTTGAGACGCCCTTCGATTTTAAAAGAAGTTACGCCCGCCTCGATCAGCTCAGGCATAAGATCAATAGCTGCCAAATCCTTAGGGGAGAGCAAATAAGTCACATCACCCATAGGTTTAACTTCACCATCCACCATTAGATCATAAGGCAGACGACAAGCTTGCGCACATTCTCCCCGGTTCGCGGAACGTCCGCCCCACATTTCCGAAGTCAGGCATTGACCCGAATAAGAGACACAAAGAGCTCCATGCACGAATACTTCCATCGGCAGACGGGCTTGCTCCCCAATCGTCTTAATTTGTTTCAGATTGTTCTCACGACCGAGTACCACACGTTCCAAGCTGAAAGGCTTAGTGAACTCGACCGCCTCCGGGGAAGTAATCGTCATCTGTGTCGATCCATGAATCGGGAAGTCTGGTGAGATTTCACGAATCATTTTGACCAAACCTAAATCCTGGACAATCACTGCGTCCACACCAGCATCTACACAAGCGTCAATCAGTTCTTTAGCATCCGTCAATTCATTTTCAAAAACCAGTATATTAAAGGTCAGGAAACCCTTCACACCATAACTATGCAAAAACGCCATAATTTCCGTCAGCTCGTCCATGCGAAAGTTGTTCGCTCTCGCCCGTGCATTAAACTTCTCTACGCCAAAAAAGATAGCATCCGCTCCGTTCGCTACCGCCGCACGCATGCAGTCCCAGTCACCTGCAGGTGCCAATAGCTCCACGTCTTCTCTGCGTATTTGTTGCTCTTTCATTTATATCCTCCCAAACCGCCATGTGGCGGGTCATTTCTAGTTGATTAACTTGATAATTGTATCAAATATCACATCTCAGCGCCATGTGTTTACCAACATTTATATAAAGAAAAGAACGCCCCACGCCATTTTGGCTACAGGGACGTTCTCGTCTAATTGAATTACACTCTACTATTAGTTAGTAAAGAACTCCAAACATCCCTAAACTACTCATTCCCCGTAAACCGAAACGACTGGAGCGTTTTATCCAACAAAGCTTGCTGTTCTGCAGTAGCATTGGCATCATTTAGCGTAACAGTAATCGTGTAGACCACCTCATTTTTGCCAAAAACAACTTGCTTACTGCGGAGAGGAACACCATTTTTGATTTGATGCACAGTAAGGGTCGTAGCAGGAACACCAGCAAAGGTAGACTCCACTATACTTTCAATGTGAGGACCTTTAGGATCATTATTTTTATTCTGATAAGAATCTTTGAGCATATTTACAGCATAATCGACTGAGCTCTCAGGTTTCGAGTTGATCTGGAAACGTCCTCCGATGAACCGATACTCTACCAGTTGTGTCTCGAATACATCTTGATTGGGTGTCCATAAACGTGGAATGTCGATGGCATAGCCGTATCTTTTGGATACTTTGGTTATCGTTTTATTCTTGATTGTCTTATAATCATCACTAGCGATTCGGCCGAAGTTCTCCTTCATGTGATCAAAATCAATATCAATCGAGGATATAATGGCTTTAAACTTGGCCTTATCTTCTTCTTGTCCAGCAGGTGTCACATATTCAAAATAGTAACGGTACCCATCCTTGAGTACGAGTGCCTGATATTCTGTCATCCAACCGTTGCCAAAATTCAGCTGTGTCTCAATTATTTGCGCAGGTACGCCGGAGATTTCAGACTTCATGCTATCCTTAAAAACATAAGCGTCCGATACAAAGTTCTCTTGCGTTTTTGTCTTCAACTCTTCAGCCCAGCTCTCTAGTGTAGAACCAGCAGGCGCCGATGTAATCGCCACACTCAAATGACTTCCTTGTTTGCTTTCATAATAGAAATGCTGGTCATCCTTAGTCCAAGCAGCAGGAACCCGTAGTGAGATGCCATAGTCCTCATTATAGGCTTCACTTAAGCCATTCTTTACGGTAGAGAGATCACGGATTTTGTTATCCTTAGTGTCAAAAGAGGGTCGAAAAGAGCCCAGCAATCCTGCATATTTGGCTAAGTCTTTATAATGAGTGGCTTTTTCATCGGTCAAATACATCTCGTAAAGTCTACCTTCAGCATAGATCAGCCTGCTTTCCCAGAGCGCTCCGCTGGAATCTTTACTGACCAATCGTGCATAGGGTACAGAGGCTTTCGGAAACGACTCCTGATCTAATATCAGCTCACCGCCTAACTCGACTTCCCGGACTAGTTGTTCTAATAACCCGTCTGCATCAACAGCAACTGCCTGATCACTTGCATGAATCTCCAAATAATAAAGATTGTCCGTACTGGAGAAAGTAGCCACACTCTCATCACCACCGCTATTTCCAGCAATCAATCCAGACGGATAATTTAGTGTCCATCGAAAATAGCTGTTCCCAATTTGCGTCTTCCCCACATCGCTATCAATACCAGTATCCACTGGCACATCGCCTTCATTATCTGCAGGAACTAAGGTAATGACGAGTTCTCCACCGTTACCTTGGGAAAGAGTTGCACCCAGGATGCTGGCCACAAAACGCAGCGGCACCATCAACACACCTGAAACCATCCGAGGAGCGGAGGTGAGTTTAACTTTAGTCGCATCCTTCCAGGCATTAATACTACCAATCATCATTAACCCTGTATGAGAGCCGTACGTTACTTTCACTATATCATTTCCTTCTAAGGAAACCTTGCTGCCAAATGTCTTTTTAAAAACCCCGAGCGGTACCATAACCGTTCCGTTCTCCATATAAGGCCGCTCGATAGTCACCTTCTTGCCATTAACCGTAGCTGAAGTACTGCCAACTTTAAGACTCAGCTGTAGCTTCTCTGTTTCTGCTGCCCGTGCGGTTTGTATCGGTAATATAAAAAATAGCAATAATAAAGCCAGCATCGCACACAATCCTTGTGTTAAAACTTTAAAGCCCATTTACCGTCCCCCTCACAAGTTTCCTGATCACTCTTCCGTATGCTCGTCCCCATCTGTTCCAGAACTGTCTTCACTTAACAGGGGATCACCCTGAGTGAGCACGACCTTTCGGACGACAATATCCCCATCACTTTGCATAACCAATCGTACCGTCTTACCCGGAGAATAGCTTTTGAACAATTCATTAATATCAACTAGTGAGACCACACGGTGGCCGTCAATGCTGTACAAGACATCGTCTTCGGCAACACCCGCCTTGCGTGCTTCAGCAGATATCACTTTTGTTACGGTAAGTGGATCAAGCGTTGGCAAGCCCACAATCGAGGACCAACTCGGCTCTAACTCCAGTCCAAGACTCGGGTGTTTTACTTCACCGTACTTAAAAAGCTGGTTCATAATATACTGCACGGTATCCGCCGGTATAGAGAAGCCCATATTCTCCACACCCACCGCTGAGTATTTCAGGCTGTTTATTCCCAGCACTTCGCCCTTCATATTCACTAGCGGGCCTCCGCTATTTCCGGGATTAATCGCTGTATCACTTTGGATCAGGCGATAAGCCGCAGCTACTTCACGGTTAAGGCCACTTATAACCCCTACCGTCGCTGAATTCCTTAGAGAAAAGCTAATCGGTGTTCCGATGGCCACTACCTTCTCACCAACAACGGTTTTACCGGTCGATGGAATAAACTTTGCAGGTTTAAGGGAGGTTGCATTGATTTTAATCAGGGCCAGATCACTAACTTCATCGAGATATGTTTCTTTAATGCTGTAGGTTTTGGAGTCTGACGTCACTACCAAGGCATTCTGCAGATCCTTGATGACATGTGCATTGGTTACGATCCATCCGTTCGACTTCACAATAATGCCAGAGCCATGCGTCAGATTGTACCGATCATCCGGTCCGCTATTCCCGCCACTATCGTCTTTGCCGATAATGCCCACTACGGAGGGGGTGATACTTCTAATAATCCCTGGGACAGGGTCTTCAGCTGCTGTAGAATTTTTGATTTTGTTTTTCTGGGTTGTCGTCGCCGTGCTAACCTTCTTAGTCGTACTACCAAACGCATAAACCGACTCACTCCATACTCCTGACAGCAACACACCACATAACAGCAGGCCCAATCCTTTCTTCACCAGCTTCTCCCCAATCCTCATCAACCTTCACCAGACCCTCTCTCTGCACATGGATAAATTTTACATTATATAATTTGAAAAAAGACACCTTCAATGCGCCCACGGCGTTAAAGGAGTCTTTTGGTGCAAAGCTGTTCAATTTAATTCTTTCGTTAACTTAACCAATGCATCACCATGGCATAGTCAGAGATTATAAAAACCAACAAACTAACCGCTCCGAAAGCAATGGCGAACTTGTTCTTCTGGGGAGCTCTCAGTAACCGAACGACTCCAACCAAAATTAGGATCGTGAATAAAATCATAAAAACATCAAAGGTATGAAATTTAGACGGTCCTTGCGCGGCAACTTCTGCAAGTAGCATTACCTTACCTCCTCAAAAATGTTGTCAAGCAAGATCCAGTATTCCCCATATCCTCTTCTATGTTATCGCTACCATTTGGGCGATGCAATAGGTTTTGTAGAAAAATTATGTATTTGTCGCAAAAAATATATTTTATCCCTGCAAAATCCGCAAAAATGATGATATTGGTCACTGACGTTTAGCTTTCGATCAAAAAAAGTAGGTGAATCTAACCAGAGATAGTATGCGTCGTGAAGGTTCAAAGAGGAAACCAGTTAGTGCTTTGAAGGTACTTTTTAAAGTACTGAGGAATCAATTTGGAGTTCAGTTTAAAATTCAGAGATAGAACTTCACACTTGCGTTCAAATCTTACGTTTTCAAGAATTAGGGAAACCCTCCCTAAAATCGTACGATTATCAGATAAATTTGAGGTTTTTAGGGAATTTCTCCTTAAAAATCATTAGAAATCCTGCTAAATGATTTAAACTTCCTGATAATTAGGGAGTTTTTACCGGGTTTCATCTTTTATTATCTAGAAACTCAGATTTTTAGGGAGGTTTTCCCTAATCTAATAAAACATTCGTTTGATAGAGTTAAGTCTATAACAATTAGTTATTAATTTTTCAAGGAACCATTGCGCCTATTGCTCTCCTATTACTCGCCTATTGCATCCTATTACCCATTAAGCATACCAATAGCAACAGCATACTACTCATTAAATCTTACGACGGACATGCCCTACTTATGCCTATCTCATCTATGATTTTGTTTTCTTTTTATAGGAGTCATATAACGTTTACTAGAAAACTCACATCAGAACGGATAATGGCTCTAATTTACAGGTGACTACTAGCATTTTACCTATCAATTGTTTTCACAAAATAATGATTTCGGACGGACAACAAACAAAAAGGTCATGGCAAATTGCCGTGACCTTTTTCATTTAGTAGTTATACTATCCAGCTATTTATAGCTTAGATGGTTTCTGCCGTCTCAAGCATAAGGGCTTTGGTACGCTCTGTATCACGAATCAGAACCGGCTTCAGATACTTACCTGTGTAAGACTCCGTAACGGTAATGAGCTTCTCTGGTGTTCCTGTTGCCAGCACAGTTCCGCCGCCACTGCCGCCCTCTGGTCCCATATCGATGAGATAGTCCGCGGTTTTAATAACGTCCAAATTATGCTCAATGACGAGAACTGATTCTCCGGAATCCACCAAGCGATGCAACACTTCTAGTAAACGACCAATGTCATCCACATGCAGACCTGTTGTCGGCTCATCCAAAATATAAAGGGTCTTTCCGGTGCTACGGCGGTATAGCTCGGAAGCCAATTTCACGCGCTGCGCTTCACCACCGGATAATGTGGTACCTGGCTGACCAATCTTGATGTAACCAAGACCAACGTCCATCAGTGTTTGCATTTTACGATGGATACGAGGGATATTCACAAAGAATTCTGTAGCATCCTCTACCGTCATCTCCAGTACATCAGAGATGTTTTTCCCTTTATACTTCACTTCCAGAGTTTCCCGGTTATAACGCTTGCCCTTACATACTTCGCAAGGAACATAGACATCCGGCAAGAAGTGCATCTCAATCTTGATAATTCCGTCCCCGCGGCAAGCTTCACAGCGTCCGCCTTTTACGTTAAAGCTAAAGCGTCCCTTTTGGAACCCGCGTACCTTTGCCTCATTCGTCTTCGAGAACAGATCACGAATGTCATCAAATACACCCGTATAGGTTGCTGGGTTAGAACGTGGTGTACGCCCGATTGGTGATTGGTCGATTTCAATTACTTTATCGAGATTTTCCAAGCCGCGAATTTCTTTGTGCTGACCCGGACGTACCTTCACAGCCTTATTCAGTTGCCGTGCCAAGCTCTTATAAAGAATCTCGTTAATAAGCGACGATTTACCGGAACCAGAAACACCTGTCACCGCTGTAAACACACCTAATGGAATCTTCACATTCACATTTTTCAGGTTATTCTCCTTAGCCCCACGGATTTCTATCCATCGATCATCAGTAGCACGACGCTTAGCGGTTACCGGAATAAATTTACGACCACTTAAATAATCACCCGTTAAGGAATTCGGATCCTTCATAATTTCTTCCGGTGTTCCTTGCGCCATAACTTGTCCACCGTGGATACCCGCACCCGGTCCGATATCAATAATATAATCCGCTGCCATCATCGTGTCTTCATCATGCTCAACAACAATCAGCGTATTCCCTAAGTCACGCATATGCGCAAGGGTCGAGATGAGGCGATCATTATCCCGCTGATGCAGGCCAATACTTGGCTCATCCAGAATGTACAACACACCCATCAAGCTCGAACCAATCTGAGTGGCCAACCGGATACGCTGTGCTTCCCCACCAGACAGTGAGCCTGCTGCACGGCTAAGCGTCAAATAGTCCAAGCCTACATTTACAAGGAATCCAAGCCGATTACAAATCTCTTTTAAAATGAGATTGGCGATGGCTGTTTCTTTTTCGCTCAATTTTATCTCTTCAAACCAATGCTGACAGTCACCAATCGAGAGATCGGTAATGTCCGAAATATTTTGTTCGTTGATCGTCACCGCCAAAATTTCTTTCTTCAGACGTTTGCCTTTACATACATGACAAGGCTTTGCACTCATGAATCCTTCGATAAATTCACGAATACCATCCGAAGCAGTTTCACGATAACGCCGCTCAAGGTTAGGAATAATCCCTTCAAAAGCAACCATTGCATCTTTCTTTTGTCCAAAATCATTCTCATATTTGAAGCGAACCTTCTCACTGCCTGTACCATTTAGTAGTTTGTTCATATGATCAGGTGTTAAACTGCTCACTGGAACGTTCTGTGGAATATTAAAGTGTTCACACACGGATTTCAAAAATTGCGGATAGTAATTGGAGGTACTTCCAGTCCAAGCTAAAAAAGCGCCCTCTTCAATGGATTTCTCAGCATCAGGAATAAGCAGGTCTGGATCGACCACCATCTTCATGCCAAGTCCGTCGCACTCTGTGCAGGCTCCGAATGGACTGTTGAAAGAGAACATCCGTGGTGCCAACTCTTCAATACTAAAACCACAAATCGGACAAGCGAAGTTAGAGCTGAACAGCAGCTCTTCCTGACCGATGATATCCACAAGGATTTTACCGCCCGAAAGTTTAAGTGCCGTCTCCAGTGAATCCGTCAGCCGGGTCTCCACATCGTCTTTAACGACGATCCGGTCTACAACAACTTCTATAGTGTGTTTTTTATTCTTCTCAAGTTCAATATCCTCAGACAGATCTCTTAGCTCACCGTCCACACGCACACGTACGAACCCTTGCTTAGAAATGTCTGTGAAGAGTCCTTTGTGTTCCCCTTTACGTCCTGAAATAATAGGCGCTAGGATTTGCAAACGAGTCTTCTCTGGATACTGCATAATCCGGTCTACCATTTGTTCAACGGTCTGGGAAGTAATCTCAATTCCATGCTCTGGACAATGAGGATGACCGATCCGTGCGAAAAGCAGCCGTAAATAGTCATAGATCTCAGTTACCGTACCTACTGTGGAACGAGGGTTGCGACTTGTTGTCTTCTGATCAATAGAGATTGCCGGGGATAATCCGTCTATCGAATCTACATCCGGCTTCTCCATTTGCCCCAAGAACTGACGAGCATAAGCGGACAAAGATTCAACATAACGCCGCTGTCCTTCAGCATAAATCGTATCAAATGCAAGCGACGATTTACCTGAGCCGCTCAGTCCCGTCAGCACGACGAAACGGTCACGTGGAATCGTCACATCGATGTTTTTGAGATTGTGCGCCCTCGCGCCTTTAATTACAATATTTTCGTTCGCCAACGGAACCTCTCCTTAATGAATCAAATATCAACAAATATCAAATATCAAAGCTTTATCAAAAGCGTTTTCGATCCCTCCCAAACCCTCCCTTCCAAGGGAGGGCCCCAAGGGTTGCACCCTCTGGACACCCGCATTTATTGGCGAAGGAGGTTGGTAGGACGGGACTTAGTGACAGTGCTGCTTGGAGCGCTTATCCCTACGGGACCGCTTGGAAGTTAGGCGCACACTAGCTAAGTGCGGGAAGTGCAAGATTACCGCAACTGCTATAACGTTGCAGGGCGCTGTCCCTGCGGGATACGCGTAAGTGCTAAGAGCATTGCGGAGCACTCTCCCTACGTAATACACGTAAGTGCTAAGCTGTCCCTGCTGGATGCGCTAACTACATCGGGCACTGTCCCTACGTGATGCGTGTCCATCTATTTATTCAAAAAGAACGGCCTGGACAGCACCGTTCATTTACATATTTTAAATATCGGTGATGCATTTAAGGTTTATTACTCGGCCCTAAGCTCCAGCAAAGCATCACGCAGCTCTGCCGCGCGCTCAAATTGCAAGTTCTTCGCAGCGTCCTTCATCTCGGCTTCCAGACGCTGGATCAGGCTTTGTTTCTCTTTCTTATTCATCTTGCCACCAACACCCGTGAGGTAATCCGCTTTAGTCTCAGCAACCTTCGTTGCCTCGATGATGTCACGCACCTTTTTATTAATGGTGGTTGGGGTAATGCCGTGTTTCTCATTATGGGCGATCTGGATGGCGCGGCGACGCGATGTTTCGCTCATTGCTTTCTCCATCGAATCCGTGATCCGATCACCGTACATAATGACTCGGCCCTCGGAGTTACGGGCCGCACGACCAATCGTCTGAATTAGCGAACGCTCGGAACGAAGGAAGCCCTCTTTATCGGCATCGAGTATAACGACCAGCGATACTTCCGGTAGATCGAGACCTTCTCTTAGAAGGTTAATCCCTACTAAAACATGGAATGTACCCAGACGAAGATCCCGCAAGATCGCCATCCGTTCCAGTGTTTTGATATCAGAGTGCATATACCGAACCTTAATCCCAATTTCCTTAAAGTAATCTGTCAGATCCTCCGACATCTTCTTCGTCAACGTTGTGACGAGGACGCGTTCGTCTCGTTCTACCCGATCACGAATCTCACTAATCAAGTCATCGATTTGTCCCTCTGTAGGACGAACCTCAATGATCGGATCTAAAAGACCTGTAGGCCGAATAATCTGCTGCACCATGGTGTCACAGTGCTCCATTTCATAAGGTCCCGGTGTCGCAGAAACATATACGATCTGCTTCACCTTTTCTTCGAATTCCTCAAACTGAAGTGGACGGTTATCGAGCGCAGACGGCAAACGGAAACCATGCTCTACCAGTACTGTCTTACGCGCCCGGTCACCGTTATACATCGCCCGAATCTGCGGAAGTGTAACATGGGACTCATCAATAATGATCAGCATATCATCCGGAAAATAATCCATTAATGTATATGGGGTTGCCCCTGGTTCACGGAAGGTGAGTGGTCCGGAATAGTTCTCAATCCCTGAGCAGAAGCCCACTTCCTTCATCATTTCAATATCATAACGTGTCCGCTGTTCCAGACGTTGAGCTTCAAGAAGCTTTCCTGCGTCACGAAGAACCGTTAAGCGGTCTTCCAGCTCTTTTTCAATGTTGACCAGTGCTACACGCATTGTTTCTTCTTTGGTAACAAAGTGAGACGCCGGAAAAATAGCGACATGATCGCGTTCCCCGATCAGTTCACCCGTCAGCACATCAATCTCAGTGATTCGCTCAATTTCATCACCGAACAATTCGACCCGAATGGCATGCTCACCCTGAGATGCCGGGAAAATCTCAACCACATCACCACGTACACGGAAGGTTCCGCGTACAAAATTGATATCATTACGCTGGTACTGGATATCCACTAGCCTGCTCAAAATCTCATTTCGAGGCTTCTCCATCCCAACCCGCAATGACAAAAGCAAGCTTCCATATTCCATCGGCGAACCGAGGCCGTAAATACAAGACACACTCGCCACAATAATAACGTCACGCCGTTCGAACAAGGAGCTCGTTGCGGAGTGGCGCAATTTATCAATCTCTTCATTAATACTGGAGTCTTTCTCGATATAAGTATCGGAGGAGGGAATATACGCCTCTGGTTGGTAATAGTCGTAGTAGCTGACGAAATAGTCTACCGAATTATGCGGAAAAAACTCCTTAAACTCACTCGCCAGTTGGGCAGCCAAAGTCTTGTTGTGCGCAATAACTAATGTCGGGCGGTTTAATTTGGAAATAACTTGTGCAACGGTAAACGTCTTCCCCGTACCCGTCGCGCCCAGCAGCGTCTGGTGCTTCTTGCCCTGCCGGATGCCTTGTAGTAATTCCTCTATGGCATGAGGCTGATCGCCCTGGGGTGTATACTCGGACTCCAATTCAAAAGTCTTCGTACTGACGACAATATCACTCATTTGCCCGTCTCCCCTCTATCGTCTAAACTAGATTAATATATTATAATTGTTGTCTGAATGTTCTCTCTCCATACGATAGCAAGCTAAACGCCTTTGGCGTCTCTAAAAGACGTTAAGCGTTTGTGCGAGAATTATAAGGTTTAAGTATAACGTGAAACTTATACTTTCTTATAATTAAAAATATGGAAGATAAGAATATGTGTTCCCGTTCATTATACAGTGTTGACTAGATCGATGCAAACCATAATACATAGAAATGTTAGGAGCTTGAAGCATGGATATTACCTCAATAATTGGCCTATTGGCTGGACTGGCTGCGTTAATCGGCGGCTATCTCTGGGAAGGCGGAAGCCTCTCAGGACTGCTGCAGCTTAATGCGGCTTTGATTGTTTTCGGGGGTACATTTGCCGCCGTTATGATCAGCTTCCCGGCATCTAAGCTGCGCTCCATTCCAACAGCACTACGCATGGCTTTCGGCAGCAACCCTGATCGTGATATGGAAAAAGCTGAAGAACTCATTGCAATGGCAACCGTGGCCCGTCGCGGCGGCGTTTTAATGTTAGAAAAACAAGCTGAAGAACATCCGGATTCTTTTACACGTGAAGGTCTGCTTCTTATTGTCGACGGCACTGATCCTGAGCAGGTAAGACAGATTTTGGAACTGGAAATGGACGCTAAAGAATTGAAGCATGAGAACTATGCTAAGATTTTTGAAGCTGCTGGTGGATATGCACCAACGATGGGAATTATCGGGACGGTGATGGGTCTCATCCGTGTACTTGGCAACCTTACAGATCCGACAAATCTGGGCACATCTATCGCAGTAGCGTTCACTGCAACGTTGTACGGTGTAGCCATCGCTAATCTAATATTTTTACCCATTGCCTCCAAAATCAAATCCCGCAGTCAAAGTGAGCTACATAGCATGGAAATGCTGCTAGTAGGTATTCTTTCTCTACAGAATGGGGATCATCCACTGCTGGTACGTAAAAAACTGAACTCATTCATCTCAGACTCGGACACGAATGACCGTGCGGAAACTAGAGGCCTTTTATGAGACAAAGAGACCGGCGCAAGCGGCGTGTAGAGACTCGGGAAAGCCGCGACCGTTGGATGATTACTTATGCTGATCTAATTACACTTTTACTTATTTTTTTCGTTATATTGTATGCGATGAGCAGCCTGGATACTGACAAATATAACATCGTGACAGGCTCGTTATCCGAGACCTTCAAGTCTGGAACCACTGTCCTTGAGGGTGGGAACGGTATTTTAGATGCTGGGAAATCAACTGAGAACAAAACGGAAAGTACAGACGGAAATGAGAATGCAGCTGCAACTGCAAGACCGAATGACGGATCTGGTGAACAAGCGGAGAATGAAACACCTTCGGCACGTGAGCTCGCTTTTCGAGAACAAGAGACTAAACTTGCTGAATTAATGGGTGTGATCACCCACTATGTGGAGGAAAATAATCTCGGAGAACAAATTTTTGTTGCTGACAAACCTCAGGGGATAGAAATCACACTCAGTGATCGTTTTCTATTCGATATAGGTAAGGCAGACCTGAAATCACCAGCCTTCCCTGCTCTTCAGCAGTTATCTGGTTTATTCAAAGACATCGGCGCAAAGATTAGCATTGAAGGACATACCGATAATACGCCCGTATCCTCGGCTTCTCAATTTAACGACAACTGGGAGCTGTCTGGTGCTCGTGCGCTATCTGTACTTCGCTTTTTTCTAGACCATGAAGGACTGAAGCCGGATACTTTTCAATACGCAGGTTATGCTGACACCCAGCCCACCGCAGATAATACCACGATAGCAGGTAAGCAGAAGAACCGCCGTGTAGAGATCATTGTGCTGCGGCAGCTTCAAGAGGGTGAATAAAATATTGATTGTACTCAGAGCTAGATATAGTAGTTAGTGCGGGTGCGAATCTGCTATCAACATACTAAAATGGACTTGCCACTATTAATTACGGAAATACTCCCTGATTATCCGCGTGATCTCTTGTTCAGGCGCAAGATTAGAGAATTCCTCCCTGATTAATCCCCTATTTAGTCAAAAATAGCGGTTTCACCGGAATTTTCAGGGAGAAATCCCCTAAAAATCTTTGTGTCACGCTATATTCGTCTAAATTAAGGGAGGTTTTCCCTAATTCCACAACAGCAGATTCGCTTTTAAATAAAATCAAATAATTCCGAGCCGTCCCAGGGTATGACGCAAAAATCCCCACCCACCTCTAAATAAAAATACCAAACAGCAAGTCCCCAAAAACAGAAACTTGCTGCTACAAATATCACTCGCGATAAAATTAATATACTGTGAAAAATCCCAATTACTCTCCTACCAATGCACGATATCCGGCTGCATCCAGCAGACCTTTTACAGCATCAGCATACTCTCCGTCCACTTCAATTTCAAAAATCCAACCCTCGCCATACGGCTTATCGTTGATCAGCTCCGGACTAGCCTCTAAACCGTCATTAATCTTGGTAACCGTCCCCGAGACGGGTGAATATAATTCCGATACAGTCTTAACGGATTCGATACTGCCTACGCTGTCACCGGCTGAAATGGCCGAGCCCACTTCTGGAAATTCCACAAATACGATATCGCCTAACAAATGCTGAGCATGATCCGTAATCCCAATACGTACTACGCGTCCTTCCACTTGCTGTGCCCACTCATGCTCTTCGCTGTAAAGAAGGTGATCTAAAACTTCACTCATTTCAAGCCGCCTCATTTCCAAATTGGAATTCTAAATTTAGTTATAGCCTAAGTGATCCCAGAGCAGAATGTCAATATTACTAACAGTAAAATAAATTTGTCGTTTTTTTGACTTTTTCTTGTTGACAGCGCCCTCCTATACCCGTTTAATGGAGACATACAAGAAGAAACGACGTTGTCGTCTTTTTTATAGACGATAACCGTTTCTCGGAGAAATATAAAACAAATACAGTTGCGGATGATGGCATAGGGAGAGACTGTCTCACTTGAAGACGGCGCCGAAGGAGTAAGCCCTAACAGGGGTGAATCTCTCAGGCAAAAGGACCTTTGTCGGACGTACCTCTGGAGAGCATCAGACGCGGGGCTGAGTGCGTCAGGTCACCAACGGGGAAACTTGCAGGTTCGTTACGGCAGGGTAACTCTCAGGTACAAAGGACAGAGCAGAAAGCGATTAGTGCATTTATGCATGATTGCTTCTGCCTGTCCTTTTTTTCGTATGTAATCAGACTAGGGGAGTGACAATATGGATGCTTTGAAAAGAACACCTTTTTACGATCTCTATTCCGCTTACACGGAGTCCAGGTGCATTGATTTTGGCGGCTGGGAGCTGCCAGTACAGTTTACAGGTATCGTGAAGGAGCATGAAGCTGTTCGCCAGCAGGCTGGACTGTTCGATGTATCGCATATGGGTGAATTCATGGTGATCGGGAGCGGTGCTGAAGCCTTTTTACAAAAAATGACGACCAACGATGTCAGCCGCCTGACCGATGGTGCGGCACAATATACGCTGCTCTGTTATCCAAACGGCGGTGTGGTCGACGATTTGCTCGTGTACCGAATAAGTGAAGACCGTTATATGCTTGTCGTAAATGCCTCCAACATCGATAAGGACTTCCAGTGGCTGCAAGAGCATCTGACCTCTGAATTCGGTGAAGTCACACTCACTAATGTCTCTGACGAGACGCTTTTGCTTGCCTTGCAAGGCCCGTTGGCAGAGACCATACTCGCGAAAGTTACTGATGCTCCGATCTCAGAACTCAAGCCTTTCCACTTCATCGAACGCGCAACCGTCTGCGGTGTAGAAGTACTGATCTCCCGTACGGGTTACACCGGCGAAGATGGCTTCGAGATCTACGCTCCGCTGGATGGGGCAGCAACGTTATGGAACGGCCTACTCGCAGCTGGCACTCCTCACGGATTAACACCTGCTGGACTGGGCGCCCGTGATACGCTGCGTTTTGAAGCAAAATTGCCGCTGTACGGTCAGGAGCTGTCAGCTGACATCACCCCTCTTGAAGCTGGAGTACAGTTCTTTGTGAAGCTGGACAAAGCGGACTTTATCGGTCGCGATGCGCTAGTGCAGCAAAAAGAAGCCGGTCTACCCCGACGTCTGGTCGGCTTAGAAATGATTGACCGGGGCATTCCGCGCTCCCATTACCCAGTCTATGCGAACGGCGTTAAAATCGGAGAGGTCACAACCGGAACCCAATCACCAACGCTGAAACGCAATCTGGGATTAGCTTTGCTTGATACAGCTTACAGTGAAATAGGCACAGAGGTATTCGTAGAGATACGCGGCAAGCAGCTTAAGGCTGTCGTGATTAAAGCCCCTTTTTACAAGTATAAACGCCTTTAGCGTCCATATTGGGACGGTTAGCTTTTAAGCGAGAAATAGAAGGATAAAGTATAGCGTGAAAATTGTACTTTCTTATATTTTAAAAAAGCCAAGGAGTGAAACCTTAATGAAGCACCGTTATCTGCCCATGACAGCACAGGACCGCGTAGAGATGATGGAAACCGTCGGGATTCAGTCCATAGATGAGCTGTTCTCCGATATTCCTGAAGCCGTCCGTTATCAAGGCACTATGCCGATGTCTGAACCACTCGATGAGTACGCCCTGCTACGTCACATGAAAGGTCTCGCTGAACGAAATGCTGATTTCGATTCGCACGCCAGCTTCCTCGGCGCCGGATTATATGACCATCACATCCCTGTGGTGATCAACCATGTCATTTCCCGTTCTGAATTCTACACTGCTTACACCCCTTATCAACCGGAGATCAGCCAAGGCGAACTGCAGGCGATCTTCGAATTCCAATCCTACATTTGCGAACTAACCGGTATGAAAGTAGCCAATGCCAGCATGTATGATGGCGCAACCGCATTATCCGAAGCAGCAGTCCTCGCAGCTGGTGCTACCAAACGCAAAAAATTAATTGTTTCCCGCACCGTTCATCCTGAAGCGCGCCAAGTGTTACGCACATCGGCTAATGCTTGGGGGCTTGAGGTCGTGGAGATTGACTATAAAAACGGCGTTACCGATCAGGTGAAGCTTGCTGAAGCCATTGATGGTGATACAGCCGCAGTACTGATGCAATCGCCTAACTTTTTTGGCAGCATCGAAGATCTTAGCTCTGTTGAGCCGCTGATCCATGCTGTTAAAGGGTTGTTCGTCGTCAGTGCAAATCCGATCGCTCTTGGCGTACTAGAAACACCAGGCAAGCTCGGAGCCGACATCGTAGTCGGTGACGCTCAGCCACTTGGTATTCCAGCTTCCCTCGGCGGTCCAACCTGTGGATTCTTCGCGGTAGCTGAGCACTTGATGCGTAAGATGCCGGGCCGTATCGTAGGCCAAACGGTTGACCGTAACGGGAAACGCGGCTTCGTTCTGACGCTGCAAGCACGGGAGCAGCATATCCGCCGAGAAAAAGCTACCTCGAACATCTGCTCCAATCAGGCGCTGCTTGCTCTCTGCGCATCGGTTTACTTGTCCGTTATGGGCAAAGAAGGTATGCGTGAAGTAGGCGAGCTAAACATTCGTAAAAGCCATTATGCCGCTGATAAACTTAGCCAACTAACAGGTGCTGAATATGCCTTCTCCTCCCCCTTCTTTAACGAGTTTGTCTTGAAGCTTCCTGAGGGATGCAGCGTTAGCGCAATTAATTCGAAGCTGCTGAAGGAAGGTTATTTAGGCGGTTATGATCTGGGCCGTGATTATCCTGAACTTGCTGGACATATGCTGGTAGCCGTTACGGAAAAAAGAAGCAAAAACGAAATCGACCAATTCGCTAGCGCACTGGAGGGCTGTTTATGAAACCGGAGCAAAGTCTAATTTTTGAATTAAGCCGTCCCGGCCGTTCGGCCTATTCTTTGCCACTGTGCGATGTGCCGCAGGAAGAAAGCTTAGAATCTCTGATTCCATCAGGTTTACTCCGTAGCGAACCCGTCGTGCTTCCAGAAGTATCGGAAGTGGATGTCATTCGCCACTACACTTCCTTGTCACGCCGCAACTTTGGGGTAGATAACGGCTTCTATCCACTCGGTTCATGTACGATGAAATACAATCCGAAGATTAACGAAGATGTTGCCCGCATCGTAGGCCTAGCTAAGATCCACCCTTACCAGCCAGAAGAAAGCATTCAAGGCGCACTGGAATTAATGTATACCCTGCAAAATGACTTGTCTGCACTAACCGGCATGGATGCTGTATCTTTACAACCTGCCGCAGGTGCTCATGGGGAATGGACCGGTCTCATGATGATCCGCGCCTACCATGAAAGCCGCGGCGAGACCCGCACGAAGGTTATCGTGCCGGATTCCTCACACGGCACCAATCCTGCTAGTGCTTCAGCCGCAGGACTTGAAACGATCACGATCCCATCCACAGATAAAGGGATGGTTGATCTTGAAGCGCTGCGGACAGCAGTCGGCAGCGATACTGCCGCGCTGATGCTGACTAACCCAAGCACACTCGGCTTGTTCGAGACCCAAATCGTCGAGATTGCTGAGATCGTGCATGAAGCAGGCGGCTTGCTCTATTACGATGGAGCGAACTCCAATGCTATTATGGGCATTACCCGCCCCGGTGATATGGGCTTTGACGTTGTGCATTTGAACTTGCATAAGACAATGAGTACCCCGCACGGCGGCGGTGGCCCTGGAGCCGGACCTGTTGGCGTAAAATCCATCCTGATTCCGTTCCTACCACAACCAACTGTGGTGAAAAACGAAGATAACAGCTTCTCACTCGACTTCGGCGGACCTGAATCCATTGGACGCGTGAAAGCTTTTTACGGCAACTTTGGTATTCTGGTTCGTGCCTACGCCTATATCCGTACCTATGGCCCAGATGGACTGCGTGAGGTATCCGAAAATGCCGTGCTGAATGCCAACTATATGATGCACCGTCTGGCGCCGTATTTTGAAATTCCGTATCCGGGCGTATGTAAGCATGAATTCGTAATGTCCGGCAAAAACCTCAAGCAGTATGGTGTGCGCACCTTAGACGTTGCTAAACGATTACTCGACTTCGGCTACCATCCGCCAACCGTGTACTTCCCTCTGACTGTTGAGGAATGTATGATGATCGAGCCTACGGAAACCGAAAGTAAAGAAACGCTCGACGGCTTCATCGATACAATGATCCAGATCGTGAAAGAAGCGCAGGAGACACCGGAGATCGTAATCAACGCACCGCATACCACAGAGATTAGCCGTTTGGATGAGACACAAGCCGCGCGTAAGCCGGTATTGAATTGTTCTTGCGGTTAATAGATAGTGAGCAATATTAAAAAAGCAGGCCACGATAATCGGTTTATCGTCGGCCTGCTTTTTAGTATGCGAATAAAAATCAACACTATGATCTACTCGGCCTGCACCTTCGCAAAAATCTGGAGTTATGATATTCTAATTTGGATGGTAGCGTTTTCCCCTTAGAAAGGAATGTATTCCTTGTGAAATTTGAATTTGTCCATAATGTATTCCACAGAAAATATTTATTGTCCCTTCCCTATTTGCTCCTCGCATTATTTATGTTATCCGCCTTGTCTTCGTCCCATAGAATATTCTCTATCATCACTTTCATATTAATTATGCTAAATGCGTTGTATATCGTTGTAAAAATCATTATTTATAAAATCAAAACTTAGATCTCTCGCACTGTCCAAATGCGCAAGTAAATTCTCATTTTCTAAATAATAAGACCCTTCCCAGCATCATTTAAAATGACTGAGAAGGGCCTATTTCAGTTGTTTATCACTATAACTTTTTGAAATTAAGCACCATGCGTCGGAATTTCTACTTTCACCGCGCCCTTGCGCTCCTTAGCCGATTTACGGAAGTAGAACAGCTCGTAAATCGCTGGAACCACAACCAGCGTAAGCAGCGTTGCCGCGGTCAAGCCACCGATGACCACAATCGCCAAGCTTTGCGAGACAATGCTGCCCATCTCGGCATGGCCGAACAGCAGTGGAGTCATGGCGCAAATGGTAGCAATTGCCGTCATCAGAATCGGACGCATCCGTGTTCCGGCCGCTTCCAGAATCGCTTCGCGGATATTCATATGCACTTCATTCTGCTTAATGCGGTCAATGAGCACAATGGCATTGGTCACGACGATACCGATTAACATCAACGCCCCGAATAAAGCGGTGAAGTCAGGCGTTACGCCGGATACGATCAGTCCAACAATCGCACCAATCGCTGCTAGCGGCAAGGAGAACATAATTGCCAGCGGAGCACGAAGGGTTTTGAAGGTGAGGACCATGATCAGATACACCAACCCGATGGAGATCAGCGCTGTCATACCAAGGTCAGCGAAATCCTCTGACTGATCCACCGAGGCTCCGCCTGCAAATAGAGTCACACCCTTTGGAAGGGTAAGACTATCGGTTTGTTTTTTTATATCCGCTCCGATTTCAGACACCTTCTTCGGATCCACTTCCGCTGTGATTCTCGCATATGGCTTCCCATCTTTATGGAACAACAGTGCTGGTTCATTCCGAACCTCATAGGTTGCTAGTTGTGACAATGGCTTTGGACCTTCAGCAGTCATGAGCGTCATTGCCTTTAAATCTTGCTCTGTCTTTGGCTCAGCTATAGGATCTAACACTACTCCAGCAGGCGTACCGTCCAGTTCGATTTGCCCTATAGGGATCGGATTCAGCATAGCCGACAATTGCATGGTAATTTCTTGTGCATTCGTCTGTACTGGATCTACCTTAAATGTAAAGACAGGTTTGGTATCCTCCATATTGCTACTGACCTTCTGAATACCCTCCACAGTCTTCAGCTTATCCGTAACCTCTGCTGCAACAGCAGTAATATCAGTAAGATTATCACCCACGATATCAATATACTCGCTAGTGGAGCTTGAACCCATCATACTCATTTGATTGGCCACCAGGGTTGCTCCTGCATAGGAATCCTTTACATCACGGACATAATCGATGAAGCCTTGCGCATCTGCACCTTTTTTCATAACAACGGTATAGTCCACTAAGGTCTCTGAGCTGACACTCCCCCATTGTGCTGCGTCCGCACTATTCCCAGACTGCATGATCACTGTTTCTGCTTCTGGACGTTTCATCAGATCTTGCTCTAGCTGCTTTCCTTTTTCCAAAATCTCTTTAACAGGAACATCCTTCGGATAGTTCAACTGAACAGAGACATAGCTGGCATCTGAAGCATCAAGCGCACCTTTTGGCATCGTCACATAGGCTGCGATGGAGCCAATCAGAAGCAGAAGACCTAGGGATAAAGTGATCCATTTTCGGCGAAGATTCCAATCAAGGAATCGGGTAAACCATTTAGATGGCTCATGTTCTTTCATAGAAGTTCTTCTGAGCAGCCATGAGCTTAACAATGGAACCACCGTCAAGGCTACAACGAGTGAAGTAAGCAATGAATACGTTACAGTTAAGGCAAACGGAAGCAGGAAAGCCTGCAAACTACCACGCAGAAGACCCATCGGCAGAAATACCGCTACCGTTGCAATCGTAGATGAAGTAATTGCTCTAGCCACTTCCCCAGTTGCGCTTATGATCATTTCACGAGAGAAGGGTTCTTTTTGCAGCCTACGGTAAATGTTCTCAATGACTACGATACTATCATCCACCAAGCGACCGACCGCAACAGCCACACCACCGAGCGTAATAATATTCAGACTTATACCGGATATATCCAATAGATATAAAGTAACTGCTAAGGAAAGCGGGATAGAAACCGCCGTAATCAGAGTTGCCCGCAGGTTGCGCAGGAACAACAGAATCACGATCGTAGCGAACAACGCGCCAAGCAATACTTCACGCATCATACTGTTCACCGAGGTAACCACCATATCTGATGTGCTGAATACCACCGCTGCTTCTGCATTTGGAATGGTTTTGTTAATATGTGCTACGGTATCTTGGATATGATCTCCGACACTCACTGCATTTGCGTTAGCTTCTTTGGTTACTATGGCGAAAAGAACATCTTTCCCATTCGAGCGGCTAACGCTTTCTTGATCCTGCTTCAACTCGACAGCAGCAATATCCTGTAGCTTAACGCCCGCGGAAACAGGAAGTTTTTTTAACGTATCGATACTATCTATCGCAGAAACCACGTTAACATTCCCTGTCTGACCCCCAATCGTCTGCTCGCCAAGGGATGCTGATACATTACGTCCTTGAAGTAACCCTAACACTTGAGGCGTCGTAATACCTTTTTCAGCCATTAATTTCGGATCTAGCTTCACTCGCACTTGCGGAGTTACTTTGCCATATAAGGCGACGTTGGCTACACCTTCAGCTTGTTGCATCTCTGGAATGATCGTTTCTTCCGCAAGCTTAAGGTTTTCTTTAGTTAGCCCTTCATCAAACGAAAGCGTAACCTGCGACACGGGAATCATGGAAGTATTCAATTGAAGTACAAAAGGAGCCATCACCCCTTCAGGGAATTGCAACGAATCTACAACCTTTTGCACCTCCCCAGCAGCATCCTTCATATTCGTTTTCGAATCATAAAAAATATTCACCTGTGCGTATCCGTCTCCGGAAGTAGACAATATTTCTTTCTTTCCCTTTACAAAAGCAGCCCCAGCCTCAATCGGCTTCGTAACCTTTGTTTCCATCGCATGGGCATCCTGACCCGGACCGAGCACCGTTACAGTCACTTGCGGATTATCCGCCTCTGGCATAAATTCCATCGGCAGCGAAGTGTAGCTCAGCCCTCCCACTACTAGCGCCATTACCACTAAAAGCCCTACCGCCGCCTTGTTACCGAACGACCATTTGGTTAACCATTTCATACTCGTTTCCCCTTCCACCCCGTATATTTCTGGTACTCCTTTTATGACTGCCCCATTATGTATTATTTTCCATCCCGAGATTTAGTTTAGACATTTTTAGCCGAAGTCAAAACAGCCCTACGGCTGGTTTTATACTCCGTCTTGAGGCGGGGAACTTTCTCCTTCTGAAGTACAGGAAACTAGAGCACAAAAAAAAGCGCCCCATAAGCCATGTAAATGACTTATAAGGCGCCTTTTCTTTTGCTTTATTTCTCTCCAGCGCGCACTGGATCGCGGAACATATATTTTAAGAGTGGTGGTGTTACAAGTGTAGTTACAATGACAACAATAATTACCGAAGTAAAATACTGCTGCTGCAACAATCCGCTACTCAGACCTGTTGCCGCGATAATCAATGCAACCTCACCCCTAGAAATCATCCCTGAACCAATAATAAGCGAGGAATGGTTATTAAAACCTGTAAGACGCGCACCCAGACCGCCACCAAACAATTTGGTCAGAATGGCAATCACCGTCAACAAGAGGACAAATCCCAGTTGACTGCCAACTCCTTCAAAGGAAACATTAAGTCCGATACTGACAAAGAAGACCGGAACAAAAATCGAATAGGCAATAGGCTCCAGCTTAGATTCCACAGTGTGCTTAAAAGAGGTTTGAGAAATAGCAATCCCAGCTGCAAAAGCACCGATGATGCCTGCCATCCCCATAATTTCAGCAAAATACGCGAACGCAAAGCAAATCATTAGCGCAGCTGCGATAACAGCCTCTGTCACCTTTAGCGGAGCCATCCATTTCATCACCCGCGGCACAACAAACCAACCCACAACAAGCGCTACAGCGAAGAACAGCACTTTTTTCGTAATTAAAAGACCAATGGATACTGATTCTCCTGTGCCAAAAAAGCTCATTAATACAGCGAGCAAAATAACAACCAGAATATCATCCACTACAGCGGCTCCCAGAATGGTAGAACCTTCCCGTGTATTTAGCTTATTCATATCCTTCAGCACCTGTACTGAAATGCTGACCGATGTTGCACTAAGAATGACGCCCATAAACATAGCATTATGATAAGCAAATCCAAACATTTCTCCGATGGCGAATCCACCTAGAAAAGGTAAAATAATACCTCCGACGGCTACTGCGAAAGCTGACTTCCAGTTCTTGCGCAGTTGCTCCAAATCCGTCTCAAGCCCTGCTATAAACATTAACAATAGAACACCGATCTCCGAAAAATAATGAATAAACTCTCCATTTTGAATCCAACCTAGTACCGCAGGACCCAGTATAATACCGACAATTAGCTTACCCAGTACCGACGGTTGTCCCAGTCGTACAGATAAATCACCAGCTAGCTTGGTGAATAGTATAATCAGCATAAGATATAGAACAAACTCCATGTTTCATCCACTCCCTTGTTGTATATAAGAACTGCCAACCAGGGACTTCTCCAAGCCAAAAAAAGACAAAGAGGAGCCCTTGTTGACAGGCTCCTCCAAAAAACAAAAAATTATTCAATTTAACATTATTAAATATATTATAACCGTAATATAAAAGACTGTAAACATGATACGCCGATAATATACAATATGCAAATTTTAGAAATTGCAGAATCGTCTTCGCTATTTTAGGTAGAACACTTCGCGTAAAGGCAACATTGGCACCTCGTCATTGAAATCAAATGATCCTTCAACCATCTTTGAGGTAATGGCATTCCATCGGTTGCAGGCGTCGCTTTTGGCAATATAATTGAAAGCTGCTTCGGTATCCTCACATTCAAAGCAATAAAAAAACTGATTCCCATTCTGAAAGATAGAATAGTTAGAAATACCAGCCTTACTGTGCTCCTCCAGAACTTCTGGCCATGGATTTAAATGCATCGCTACATACGCTTCCAGACATTCTTCCCTCACCCGCCATGTCCAAGCCATTTTATTGCTGCTCATCTGTTCATCCTCCTAGAAATGTCCTCTACTGTACATTATAAGAATCAAATACATTGGATACCTATTATTGTACCTGAAGGTAACAGTCCAAGCTATGAATATCTAGCCTTATGCTTTCTAAGCATTAATTCCCGCTTCACTTGGGCGGAGAATGGCAGAACCTATCGCCAGCAACACTGCCGCCATAAGGCCTAAGATCGCAAAAGGTAACCATAACTCATTCCAGCCCCCGCCGGTTGCAGCGATGTCGATCGCTTGAATGGCCCATTTTTGCGGAACAAAGTTAGCTGCCTTCTGCATATAGTCCGGCATAATGGATAAGGGCCAAAAGCAGCCGCCAAGCATACAAGTCGGTGTGATAATTAGGGAATTCAGCATACCCGCATTATTAGGATTTCGAATTAATCCTGCCACCGTACTCGCGATCCCCATGGACACCAGCATAAATGCCGCAAGAACGAGGAAATATAGATAGATTGGAACTTCATAATCATAATGCAGCACCCAGCGACCTAAAGCCAGCACTACGAGGATCTGAATCAATCCGACCATGAAGCTGCCCAGAAAATTACCAATCGCAATTTCATAAGAACGAACCGGAGCACTGAACATCCGCATCATGGTCCGGCCTTTTCGATCATCCATAATTAGAGATACAGAACTCGTGACGAGGCTCATGAGGAACATTAACGTTAAGCCTGTTACGACTCCCAGTCCCTCCCGAGGATATAAATTATAATCGGTTCGGATGCTGCCAATACTGTGCTGTTCCGCTCTTTGCATAACAGTAGTAAACTGTGCGTCATCGTCGCTAGATCCTTCATTAGCTGCTCCAATGATTGTGGCGGTACTCCGCATTTCATCCGCAATTGCGCTCGCTTTTAATTTAATCATAACGGAAGTTTCATTCGTCTTCAGCTCATACACACTAATTTGTGGCTCTTCTCCGGCAAGGAGTGCCGAGGTGAAGCCTGCTGGGATTAGAATCCCCGCTTCTCCATTCTGAGCAACTACGCCTTCCCTTAAAGCATTCTCGTCAGCTTTTTCTACAAATTTATATTCTCCGGAATTGTTTAATTCAGTGAGCAAGTGCTTACCTGCAGTCCCGTTATCCATATTGGAATACAGCACAACAGCTGGGTTCTCCCCTATCGTTCCAGTAACGGAAACAATACCGGCGAGCACAATACAAGGAAGCAAAATATATATGAGCACACCCTTCCTAGTACCAATGGTTCGTTTCACCATGTTCCAGCCAATTGTTAAGATTTTATCCATGATAACCCACCTTCCGGTACGAAATGGCCGCTGCACTGAACAACACAAGACAGATCAGCGATAACACTCCCAAATTCGGCATGATTTGCGATACATCGGCATGCAGCATCATTTTCAAGATTGCTTGCATGGCCCAATGATTAATCGTGAAAGCCCCTATAGAATTCACCCATGATTCTGGAAGAGGTGCCATGCCTCCACTAATAAAGGTCATACTTACTGTGAGCAGAGTTACGATACTCCTTGCGCTTGCTCCAGTCTTGCTGAACATAGAAATAACGATAGATAATGTCATGGAGGCCACGATCATCAGCAGGCAAAATAGGAACAATAAGCCCGGCTGATTCCCCCAATTCACCCCGAAAAGCACATTCGTTAGAATAATAATGGCTGCGCACTGCACTATACTTACAACACCTACGCCAAGCATTTTACCTATGAATAATTCAGATCCTTTAACGGGCATTGCGTTTATCCGGAAGAGGGTATGATTCTCTTTTTCATTAAAAAGAGAAGTACAAACCGTCAAGCCGCTATATAGCAGAAACATCAGCATCATGGACACCGCATAGAACTGTGAAGAAGTATACGAAACCCCTCCCTCACTCAGTTCTCCAAGCTTTACAGAAGGCAGATTACTGGTAGAACTAGATGCCATAACGTTCATAGCTGCCGGACCCAGTGTCATCGCCACAGACTGCTTATAATTAAGACTCCTCAGAAAATTATCGAATACCGTCCCAGCCACCAGGTTATCTGTACTTTTTTTGCCCAGTATAAATTCCAGCTGTGCTTCTCCACCGCTCTGTACCTTACTATCAAAGCCTGGCGGGACAATCACCGCATAACCATATTTTCCTGTTCGCAGACCGCTTTCTGCTGCATCCCGACTATTTACGGTAATCGGAGTAATGATATCCTTAAGCTCAGATGATTTTAACAAACTGTCCATCATCGACGAGCTCTCGTAACCCTCCCCAGAAGGATTAACAACAGCCACTCGAACAACATCAATCGTAGAGGGACCTTTGTCACCAACGACACCGGAGAGGGAAGCACCTAAGAGAAAGATCAATAACAGGGGCAGTAAAAACATATTTAATATCATAGAACGTGAGCTAAATAGTCTTCGCAGCTCATAGATCATAATCGTCCAAGTATTCATCAGAATAATCCCCCCCTTTAATCTCTTAAGGTCCTTCCGGTCAAGTTTAGAAACAACGTCTCCAGATCAGGTTCTTCAATATTTAGCGAGCCGATAATCCCTTTATGCTTAGCAAAAATAAAAAGGATGTCCTGTAGCTCCCCTTGTGAAGAAGGAAGATACAGCTCGACTACTTCTTCCTTTGCTTCTACGCGTCTAATTCTAGGGTGAAGCGTCAACTCTTGGACAAGCTCTGGTGTGACATTGGTGGCTTTAATGACGATTTTTTCTTCCTTGGCAACGCGTTCCCGCAGTTCTTTTTCCGTGCCGCAAGCAATGATATGCCCTTTATCCATAATGGCTACCCGATCACAAATGGCCGCAACCTCCTCCATATAGTGACTGGTATAAATAACTGTTGAGCCGAGTCGATTGAGCTCTTTAACTGATTCAAGGATATGATTACGAGATTGCGGATCAATCCCCACGGTAGGTTCATCCATAATAATCAGCTTAGGACGATGCATAATCGCGCAGGCAATGTTCAGACGTCTCTTCATCCCTCCGGAGAAGGTTGAGGGTTTCTCTTTGGCTCGGTCGCTAAGCCCTGTGAACACAAGAGCTTCTTCTACCCGTTCCTTCAAGAGCTTGCCACGCAAACCATACAATCTTCCGAAAAAGGTAACGTTATCCGCCGCTGACATCGTGTCGTATAAGGCTAACTCCTGTGGAACCAAACCAATTCTTTTCTTCACCTCAAGCGATTTCGAGGACACAGGCAGACCGTCGATCACAATGTCTCCTCCGTCAATCTTAAGTAGACCACAGATCATACTGATCGTTGTACTTTTACCCGCTCCGTTCGGGCCCAGCAAGCCAAAAATTTCTCCTTCTTCTATCGTCATATTTACATGATCTACTGTTAGCTTACCTTCATATCGTTTCACCACATCGGTTAATACGGCGATTGCCATCCGTTCATCTCTCCTGTCATTTACGCTTTTATAGTTCCAATTCTAGCTTAAAGCGAATGTTCAAGGAGGTACGAAAGGTCATCTTTTGAAGGTGACTTAAGTCATCTCCTGAACTATATTAGTTGAACTTAAGATTTTTCTATTAAGGTAAGTCCGTGACTGCGGTGAATGTTTTTTAGTTCAACTTATATAGTGAGAAAATATGCTAAGATTAGAAAAAAACATAAAGGATGACACAGGCGTGACTAGAGAGCTAGCCCTATTGCGTTACTTACTCATCATAGTTCCTTCATGTATTAGCATTTACATCTACCCATATGCCGACTATGGGATTTTCACGTTACATATTCTGATGCTTCTATTCCTTGTAGTCATGGTGCCAAAGCTGCCCCTGTCCTTTCATGCCTTGATAAGCATTGTGGAAATACTGTTCACCGCCTGGTTATGTTACCAGTACGGCAGCATAATGATTTTCCCCGCGATTTCAGCATTGCTTTATTATTCTAGACTTCAGCCTCAAGCAGTGCCTCTCGTGTTTACGGTTGTGCATCTGATTACCTTAAACATCGCGCTCCGGGATTCCCCACAGCTTATAATCACTATCATCAACATTATGTTTCTGCTCATTGCTTATCTCAACGAATTGCTACAGAGGGCGGGGCGGGGCCGTGAGAACACCCTCCATCTATACGACGAGCTGCGAAAAAAGCATTTCGAGCTGGATGAAGCCCGCAACCGACTGCTGGAGTTTAACGCCCAAGTAGAAGATGCAGCCGAGTCCAAAGAACGGGTTCGTATCTCCCGCCAACTCCATGACGATATCGGCCACCGTCTCATTCGTATTAAAATGATGATGGAAGCTGCGTTACTTACCTTACCCACCTCCCCAGAGAGCGGGATGAAAATGATGGAGCTCATTCGAGATCAGTTGTCAGCCAGCATGGACGATATGCGCTCCGCAGTGAAGCGTATCAACTATACGCCACAATTAGAGGGCGCTTACGCGTTAGACCGACTGCTCGAAGAGACAGGGCGCGATACAGGAATTGAGACCTCATACCAAGTGCTTGGGATACCTTATCCGCTATATCCTAGTATTCAGGTGATCTTGTATAAGAACGCCCGGGAAGCCATAACCAATGCCCTACGTCATGGAAAAGCAACAGCCATTTGGATTGAAATCTACTTCAGCGATACTGGAGTTACTATGGAGGTCAGCAACAACGGGACAGTTCCCGAAGGCAGTAAGCTAAGCAAACTACCGGAAAGTGGAGGGGTGGGAATGAAAGGAATGTTAGAACGAACGCAGCTGATTGGCGGAACCTTGGAACTACTGCAGGAGCCACATTTCACCATTGTTACGCGGTTGCCCATTTATAAGCAGGGAGAGATTGTATAGGGAACGTAGGACTCGAGGCAAAGATGAAATCTAAATTATGAAAAAGGAGCCACGCTAATGATTAAGGTGATGATTGTAGATGACGATCCTTTTATTCGTCAAAGTCTGCAAGTGCTGCTAGGGATGGACCCCGATATTGAAGTGATCGGAGCGGCAAGTGAGGGGAATGAAGCCTTGCGTTTGCTTCAAGCGGGGGACATAGCCGATGTGATTCTAATGGATATTCGGATGCCCGGCTGTGGTGGGGTTGAAGGGACAGAGAAGATTAAGCAGGCTTTCCCACAAGTTTCGATACTGATGCTAACCACCTTCGATGACGATGAGTATATCATTGAAGCGCTTCGCAACGGAGCCAGTGGATATTTGCTCAAAAACATACCGCCAGACCGTATCATACAAGGCGTCAAAACAGTCCATGAAGGTAATATGCTGATTCACCCTGATATTGCGCGCAAGCTTGCCACCTTTCTACAGCCCGCTGCTCGCCCTGAATCTCCACAGGTACAGCCATTGGAATCTTTTGGACTAACCAAAATGGAACTGGCCGTTGTCGCCTCTATCGCTGAGGGGCATAGCAACAAAGAAATCGCCGGACAGCTGTTTCTTAGCGAGGGTACGGTCAAAAATTACATAACAGATATTCTGAGTAAATTAGAGCTGCGGGATCGGACGCAGATTGCTATTTTTTATTTGAAGGGTGGGCGGGGATAGGAGTTCTACAAAAAAGCCCGGACTCCATATTTCCAGAGTCCGGGCTTAACTTTATCTATCCTTCTGCCGATTCCTTCTTGGCTTTATCGACTTTATCGGCTTTGTTCTGTTTGATTCGCCCAATCGGCAGATTCCGGCTGCGAGTACCTGTCTTCATTGCGATGATGCTGAAGATGCTAGAAGGCTTCGCCTCCGCAGTAACCGCTCCATCTGTCTCCGGTACCAGAATGATGCCGAGCTGATGATGGTCCCCGTCGTAGATCGGGCTCTGAAGGTATTTGCTCTCCCCTTCACGGTTCTGCACCTCCAGCTTGCAGAACGCTGGATTCATGCGCAGCGCCTCATGTAGCTGCGCGGCATCGGTCAACAGAACCCCGTTGACCTTCAGTAAAATCTCGCCGGGCAGGATGCCCAGCTCCTGCCCGGGACTGCCCGGCAGCACGGCCAGCACCTTGCGGCCGCGCGGTGGATGCACGAAGATGGGGCTGATGCTGCGCTCTTCCAGAGCGCTGTACCAGCTTAACCCTTCGTGCAGCACCATCGCTGCGAGCGCCGCGAGCAGGGTCAGCGGGCTCCACCAAGCGGCAAGCAGGCTTAAGCCGAGCAGGACGATGCTGTACATCAGCAGCCGTCCTGAAGTGCGGGCCGCCTTGTGCCCGGGCAGCATGCCCTGCGTCATCTCGCTGAAGCCGATGATGACGGGCAAAGAGACCATGCCAAGCCCGCCGCCCAGCAGCGGCTGCCATGGCAGATCCGTTCCTGCCCCCGAAGGGATCAGCAGGAACAGCGGCAGCGGCCAGAAAGCCTGCAGCTGATAGCCGCCGACAACCATGCCGCGCTTGCCCTTCAAAAAGAGGGGCGTCGCAAGCTTCGCTCCTTGCCAGCGGGCCAGCAGCGCCTCCGCCATGTGCAGTAGCGCAGCTAGCACTAGCAATGCGGGAATATCCATCTCCCGTATGGCTGTTGTAATATTCCCGACCGTTCCGCTATGTAAGGCATCCGGAAAGAAAGACAGTACAAATTGAATCACACCTAGCAAACCTATAGAATAAGCGAAGCACAAATACCGTACACGCAATAGCGATAACAGGATACTAACTACCCAAATGCAGGCCACAGCTGTACCTGATAAGGATACTCCTAACAATGTGGCTGCAATAGAAACCACTAGTCCCATCACCAGCCCACTCCACACCGTTCGCCACGTTTCTTGACCCCAGCTATGCAGCTTCACATGAATTAGCTTACGTTCTAATGCCACCTGCCGACGGTAATACAACGCAATAAATATAATAGCAATATAGTAATATGGCTGGATCAATAAGTGTAAGAACGCAGTGCCCAAGCTTCCTAATAATTCCTGAATCACATTCAAACTGTTCGTCACACTCCTTTTCTTCCCTGAATATTAGCCCTTGCTCTTTTTAACAGAAAAAAAGAAGGCTGAATTCAGCCTTCTTACTTTTTCGACGCTGCCGCCTTAATTTCCTTCTGAATCTCAGCAATCCCTCTATTCCGTTGGTTGTCCTTGGCAGGGTCCTGAATCACTTTGATCAGTGCCACCTCCAGCGCCTCCGCGGTCTTGGCATCAATCATGCCTGTGACTTGAAGTTTCGCTTCACTCTGGAATTTCTTCACTGCATTCTTAGTGCCAGTATCGAAATAGCCATCTTTGCGACCAGGCTTGTAGCCTAAGCCATCCAGCATCGTCTGTGCACTCTTTACATCACCGTTGTTCATGTTATATTGAAGCGTCACGCTCTTGTTAATCGGAGCCACTGAGAAGTAATCCGGCTGCGCTACCGCGATATCCGGTTTAATTCCCTTTCCGTGGATCCATGTGCCGTCCGGTGTAAGCCATTTAGCAATGGTAACCTTCAGCAAGCTGCCATCTCCAAGCTGTTTGTCAAAACTTGTCTGCACCGTGCCTTTACCAAATGAATTATCACCAATCAGCTTGGCTCCCGCTGACTGCTGCAAGGCACCCGCCAATATTTCCGAGGCGCTCGCGCTACCTTTATTCATTAGCACTACCACTGGATAAGCCTTGCTCGACCCCTTGGAGGTGCTAACTTCGCGTTTTTTATCTTTGTATTCTATTTGAACTATATTTTTACCAGCTGGAACGAACTCTTCAGCCATCTCAATAACAATCGGGAGGACACCGCCTGGATCATTACGGACATCAATGACCAACCCCTTCATGCCTTGCTTCTCCAGCTTCTCAAGCTCTTCCTTGAATCGTTCTGCGGTATTTAGGGAGAACTGAGTGACCTCGATTACCCCTACTCCGTCTTTTTCCATAGTTGAATATACCGTCTCAAGCTTCACATCATCCCGAGTAAGAGCGAACTCCAGAGGCTCTACAGAGCCAGAACGTTGTATTTTCAAAGTGGCTTTACTGCCTTTAGGTCCGCGTATCTTCGCAACAGCAGCATTCAGATCCATGCCTTCTAACGATTCTCCGTTAACGGAAAGAATGATATCTTTGGCCTGAATTCCTGCTTTTTCAGCAGGTGAACCCTTGATTGGGGAGACCACGACTACCTTACCGTTATCCGAAGAGACTTCTGCACCGATACCTGAAAAGGAACCCTCAATGCTCTCTTCAAATTTCTCAGCAGTTTCTTTTCCCATATAGTTGGAATAGGGATCGCCTAGCGCTTCCATCATACCGTTGACAGCACCATCTATCAGCTTCTCCCGATCTACCGTCTCGTAGTAATTGCTCTCAATCAAACTGAGCGCAGTCCCAAGCTTCTGGGATTCCTTCTGCTGTAGACCTGCAACCTGCAACGCAGAGGCTAATCCTTGTCCTGCAGCTTGTCCAAAGACATGAGTATAACCCGTCACGCCCAAGGTTACTAAGCTACCGCATAGCAGGGCGGCGATAATCATAAACGCCGCGGTGCTTTTTTTTAACATGATGTTCCCACCGTCCCTTCTTGTCCATCTTGTAAACAACATCCTAAGTCCGTCCTGAAAGGTACGGTATCTCTTCCAGTATATGCCGTACAATCAAATAATATGAGTGATAAGTTCGTTAAAAATTAGAGATAAGGCATAGGATTTACAATCTTACCGTCAATCCGTACTTCGAAGTGAAGGTGGGGACCCGTTGAATTACCTGTGGAACCAGATTCAGCAACCACATCACCGCGATTGACTTTATCCCCGGCACTAACTCTAAGACCGCCTTTACGTATATGTCCGTAGAGCGTCCAAACTCCGCCTCCATGATCAATAATTACACAATATCCGTAACCGCTCCACCATTCAGCCAAGATAACCGTTCCGGAATCCGCCGCATGAATATTGGTTCCTTGTGGAACCGCAAAATCGACGCCGGTGTGTACTTTCCCCTTCTCACCCGTGATTGGATGTGTCCGTGGTCCATATGGGGATGAGATTCTTGCGGATCCTACAGGAAGTAGAAACGGCCCATCTCCACCTGAATATCCCGTATCACTAGAGCTGGAGCTAGAACTACTGTTTCCCTTACTAGCTGCAGCTGCAGCTGCAGCCTTCTTGGCAGCCGCCGCAGCTCTACGAGCCGCTTCCGCCTTAGCCGCTGCTGCTCTGCGAGCGGCTTCCTCTGCCTTAATCTTATCCTTTTGCGTTTCCAGCGCAGAGCGTTCGCTTGCCAGTTTGACTAGCTTTTCATTCTGCTCTTCACTTAAATCATCACTTTCTTGAATTTGCTTATCATAGAATGC
Source organism: Paenibacillus sp. FSL K6-2859 (assembly GCF_038008265.1). Lineage (NCBI taxonomy): Bacteria > Bacillati > Bacillota > Bacilli > Caryophanales > Paenibacillaceae > Paenibacillus > Paenibacillus sp. FSL K6-2859. The sequence continues at coordinate 6,332,709 of NZ_JBBOYU010000001.1, forward strand.
GATAAGCTCCTGTTTCTCAGCTTCTTTATCCTTCAGCAGACTTCTCTGTTGTTCCAAAGAAGTATACAGCTGCTTGGCTTGGGCATATTGCCCTTCAAGCTCTTGTTTCTTCTCTATCACCGTCTGCTTGTCCAGCTTATGTTGAACTAACAGCTCCTGATCCTGATCCACAATCATCTTAAGTGAATCCGCGCGATCCAGAAAATCAGCGAAGCTTGTCGATGAGAGCAAAACATCCAAGTAAGAAACCGCTCCATCGGTATACATCAAGCGAACACGGGACCCCAAGACTTCCTCTCTGGAGGCGACTCGCGCCTCTGCTTTATCCAATTCCGTTGCAGTAACATTCAAAGATTGTTCTGTATCGGAAATTTGGGTAGAGATTTCGGTCATTTTGCCCTTAACTTGATCCACTTGCTGTAAGACATACTGCAGATTGAGATTCGTCTTATTCTTATAATGCTGTGCTTCCTGCGTTTGGGACGCCGCTTTCTCCTGCTGCGCCTTAGCTTCCTGCACCTCTTTTTGCAGCTGCTTTAGCTGCTTGTCGATTTCGGCAACACTTGTTTTTTTGGCATATCCATCAGAGGGCTGGAATATAGTGACAGCTAGTAACATTACGGCTAGTCCGGCAGCAATCTTCTTCAACTTGCACTCCCCATCCTTCACTTTTTAGTATTAAACTTTCAAGAACCTACGAATAGAAACCGTGCTTCCCCAGACGCCGATCAGCACGCCTAGTCCAACTAGTACACCAACGACCAGCATCCAAATACTATCGAACGGAATTAGCTGCAATTGGAGCATAGGATCTCCCTGTACAGTCGATTCCAAAGTGCTGTAACCCAAATACAAGACAACGGAGGTAATGAGCGATCCGATCAGACCGATCAGTGCTCCTTCTATAAAGAAAGGCCAGCGAATAAAATAATTTGTCGCACCTACGAGCTTCATAATGCCAATCTCCTTACGACGGGCAAGTATCGTAACCCGAATCGTATTAGAGATGAGGAACATAGACATGAGCCCCAGACCTGCTACAAAAATAAAACCAATGTTCCGTACAGCGCGGGTTATTTTGAACAAGGTTTCGATCGAGCCCTTGCCATATTTCACTTTATAAATAGGCTGCTCGGTATGTGTCTTGTTGAGTGCTTCGATCTTCTCAGCCACAAAGGCTACCGTAGTAGGTTCAACAACTTCTACCTTAAGCGTATCTGGGAGAGGGTTATTGTCTTCATCGAACCCTTCCAGAAGCTCAGCCGCGTCCTCACCCATGTCTGCACGGAGATCTTTAAGCCCTTGGTCCTTGGAGATGAACGTAATCTTGCTGACCTCCGGCATATTACCAATTTCAGTCTGCAAAGTCTCACGCAGCTTCTGATCTACATTTAGTGCCAAATGCACATTAATCTGTACCTGACTGTCTGCCCCATCCGCTACGGCATTCACATTAAGAACAAGAAGAATAAATACACCTAGGACAAAAAGAGAGACAACTATGGAAGTGATCGAAGCAATCGACATCCAGCCATTACGGAATACGCTTTTGAAGCCTTCCCGCATGTGTCGCAAGAAGGTCTTAAAACTCATAGCCATATTCCCCTCTCGCCTGGTCTCTCACAATGTTTCCGTTCTCAATCGCAAGCACCCGCTTGCGCATTTTATTCACGATATCTCTATTATGGGTAGCCATTACAATGGTTGTTCCACGAAAATTAATTTCGTCCAGCAGCTGCATAATGCCCCATGAAGTCTCAGGGTCTAAGTTTCCTGTAGGCTCGTCCGCAATAATAACAGATGGGTTGTTAACGATAGCCCGGGCAATTGCAATCCGCTGCTGCTCTCCACCTGAGAGCTGTGAGGGCTCACGATTTGCTTTATTTTTGAGTCCAACCAGATCGAGGACTTCATTCACACGTTTCTTGATGACCTTCTTCGGTGCTTCAATAACTTCCATGGCAAAAGCAACATTCTCATACGCTGTCATCCTTGGCAATAACCGGAAATCTTGAAACACAACGCCGATATTACGGCGCACATATGGGATTTTACGTTGTTTAAGCTTCCCTATGTTAAAGCCTCCCACAGAAATTTGACCTTTAGTTGGCACTTCTTCTCTATAAATCAATTTCATAAAAGTAGATTTACCCGCGCCGGATGGACCGACAACATACACGAATTCATTGCGGTCAATTTTTACTGAAACTCCTTGCAGTGCGTGAGTTCCGTTAGGGTACGTCTTCCATACATCTTGCATTTCAATCATTTTCTCACTTCCCAATTATGACATTTTCCACTTGTGTGAATCGACAGAGTCCAGCTTAAGTTTCCATAAACTTCAATATTTCCGCAATGTATCTATTGTAACAAATCTGTAACCGATTGAGTACCCCGTAACTGCCCCACTATTCGAAAGTTTTGTAATGTCTGTACATATACATATAAAAAGCACCTACTGTACTGCTCGCAGAAGCCATCCAGGAAGGAGATTATTCATGAAAAAAATCCATCTTACCCTCATAATAGTCATTGCACTCATTCTTATCGGCTCATTAATCTATGGGGGATTTCAACTATATGGCCATAAAAACACGCTTCCAAAAGGTACAACCCTTGCCGGATGGGAAGTGGGCGGGCTGAATATCTCAGAGGTACGTTCCGAACTGGAGAACAAGCTACAGGCCCTTGAATCTATCCCCCTTGTGTTACAGGTCGAAGGGAATTCTGAGCTTACCCTCAAACTTAAACAAGCTGGAATGACCTATGAAGCCGCTGCTTTTGAGCAAGGTCTACAAGATCTTACAGAAGGGCGGCTATGGGATCGGGTAAAAACCCGGTACAACTTCCCCCAAAATTGGAGTCTTGAAGCCCATCTGGATATTGCTCAATTACAGTCCATTCTGAGTCCCGCTTGGGAGAGAGAATCCTTCGGAGATCCTGTGGATGCTACGCGGCGAATTACCGGAGATGATCGTGTAATATATACGTCTGAAAAGACTTCCCTTGAAGTGGACTGGACAGGAATGGTGACCTCACTATGGGCTGCTGCCCCCACACGGTTTAATCGTCTGATCACGCTGCAAGAAAAGGGGATTACACTGGAAGTTCCTTTAACCATATTACAGCCAGACATCACTTTAAACGCTTTAAAGGAGCAAGGCATTGAGCGAAAAATCATGCAATTCAGTACTTCTCTCGGTGCAAGTGGCCCTGGGCGAATCTACAACGTTGAATCAGCGGCCAAAGCAGTGAACGGAACCGTGCTCCCACCTGGAGCCGTTTTTGACTATGGCAAGGCTATTGAAAAAGCAAAAATTGAATATGGCTTCCGAGAAGCGCCAGTCATTGTGAACGGTAAGCTTCAAGCCGGCATCGGCGGCGGAATCTGCCAAGTTTCCAGTACGCTGTACAATGCCGCTCTGCGCACCGGACTGGAGATTGTGGAGCGCCGCAATCACTCCTTGCCGGTCAACTATCTACCCAAAGGCCAAGATGCCACCTTCGCTGAAGGCTATATCAACTTCCGTTTTCGCAATACGACTGGCAAATATCTAGTCATTAAAGCGGCTGTGCAAGGCCGATCACTAACGATTAAGCTCTTCGGTACTTTTCCGAAAAATGTTACATATAAGGTCCATTCACAAATCGTAGAGGTGCTGCCTCCAGTAGACAAGTATGTAAACGACCCTTCCCTCCCTCGTGGCGGCTCACGCGTTATACAAAATGGAAAAACCGGATATGTTGTTGAGACTTACAGCACCCGGTTTGTTGACGGTAAATCCACTGAGGTAAAGAAATTATCGCGTGACGTGTATTACGCTCAAAAACGATTAATCGCTATCAATCGTGGAGGCGTAAGCAAATCTGTTATTCCAGAAACACCTAGAAAGCAGTTAGTAGAGGATGGCGTTCGAAGTGAATAAATTACCTACAAAAAAACGGTCAGACCTCGTGAGGTTCTGACCGTTTTTGCCTGTGCATCTATTTTACCTGTAGATGATCTTTGTCGCCTTTAAAATTTACGATTCGGGGGTACATTAGAAATAGACCTATAATCAGAAAGGATGAACATCATGTCAACAGCTCTTGTAAATGATCTTTCTAATATTGTCCGCAGTGCCCCTGCTATTTTTGCCTCACGTACTTGCAGAGAAGCCCTTCGCGTCATGTTCCAGCACCCAGAATCCAAATGCATCGTCGTCTGTAACGCCACGAATGAACCGCTTGGATTGTTAATGAGCGAACGTTTCTTTTTAAAAGCCACAGGAAGATCAGGAGTAGATCTGTTCTACAAAGAGCCTGCCATGAAGCTTATGAACAAAACTCCACTCATATTTGATATTTCTACTCCACTTGAATCCGTATTAGATACTGCTATGAGCCGCCCAGATCCTATGAAGAATGATTGTGTCATTATTACCCGCAAAGGTAAATTCGCAGGTGTTGTATATATCTCTGACCTGAAGCGCAGTTAGTTCATAGCCCCTGCCATCCTCTTTCCTCTAATACCTTCCCCTTTCCTCAGAAAAGAATATCCGGTGACGTGTCGATTCTCCAGTATCCCTCCACTTTCTTCAGCTTCACATACACCGACTCACTGCTTTCCTGCGCATCTGGATAAGGAACGGTCAGTTCAAATTCAGCGGTTGTTGCAGTTTTGGAGAGCATGCGGGCGGTGGCTTTTTCATACATCAATAGATTGCCCACATCTGCATTAACCTGCGACATTCTTCCGTTATACTCCAAAAATTGAGTCTGCACATAATATGCCGCTGCATTATGAGTGTAGGCTTTTTTTATGTAATTCATCAGCTTCGTCTTTGTGCCAATGTCACTGGACAGATAACGGTACTCCTGCGCTTTATACGTGAAGGTTTCTATCGGGAAGATGTTTCCGCCTTGATTACTATAGAAATAAAGAGCTCTTGCATGGACTACCAGCGGAATGATGCTTTTCACCGTCAAATTATTAATGGTAGCAGGGCCCTCTTTCCCAGGGGCAGATACAGCCACCTTCTTGATTTCGGCACTCCCTGCTGACGGCGAAGCCGCCATAACTCCCCCACCTGCTGAGATAAGGCCTATGGAAAGGGCCAACGAACCAATCATCCACTTTTTGTTCATTCGGAATTCCTCCTTTGTCATCCAAGCTAAAACGCCTTCGGCGTCCCTAAAGGACGGTAAGCGTTTATGCGAGAAATATAAAAATAATGTAAAGCGTGAAACGTATACTTTTTATATTCTGAAAAATACAGGCGATAGCCACTGTTCCAGCTTATGCACCCCGCAAGCTAAAATACCCAATAAACAGTAGGATGAAAACGCATTTATATATTTTTAGTAACGAATAAACTCCACCCTCCTGATTTACAGGAAAAATGGAGTCGCATAATGGTGTTATTGCAATGGTTAGAGTTCTAATTCGATGATGGAGTGACAGCCTCATAATAAGCTGTGAAAGCTACGTTAGCAGTCAAAATACTTTCAGGGCTGTTCGCAGAACGCTCTTCATAGGATTGCTGGAAATTAAATGAGTCTACATTCACTATACGGGACAGCTTCTGCAACTCGTCCATCCATTGTCGTATACCCGTATACGTACCTTCTATTACTGCATTCATTTTAATCTGTTTAACCGTCGGGAACAGCACTTCAGCCGAGCCCGTCATTTGCTGAATCGGATTAGCCTCATCCAAAATAAAGCTGACGTCCTTTAAGCGTGCTTCTGAGGAAGTGCTAACGCCCCATAAATCAACAATCAAGCCTTCGCTGTCATCGCCTTTCGGGAGTGCTGCTAGGAGCTCCTGTTGTTCCGAATCCACAGAAGTAGCACTGCTTTTTAGTTCATTAATTTTAGTTTGGAGAATCTCTGCTTCTTCTTCCAGCTGGCTAACCTCGGCGTTCTGTGCGGATATTTCCTTATTGGTCGGCTGAACACCTAACATATAAAAGGCAAACAGCATCAAGAACAGAATCAATACACCTAATACGATTGGAGAACGATACTTATTAATCTGTTCCATCGCTGTTCACCTCCTCTTGGCTTGCATCTGTTCCAATTTCCTGCTGCTTATTTTCTACTAAGTTTACTTTATAAATGGCTGTATACATAGTAAAAGAAGTGTTTGCATCCGTTGTTCCTTCGGTCAGCTTCAGAATCGGTGCGTCCACCGTAAAAGACATTTGGCGTAGTTGTCTCAAATAACTGGAGGCATCTACCATAGTAGGTACATTTACAGTCAGATCAATAGCTGTTCGGTAGGTGTAGTTAATGTCACGGATAAAAGCACCCGGTGGTAACCCTTCGACTAATTCATCCAGAATCGGAACAGCAATTACCTTATTGTTCTGAATCTCTGCGATTGCCGTCTTCCGATCTAACTGTCCAGGTCCGCTGTTCTTAAGTTTCCCAAGCTCTACCTGTAGCATTAAACTGCGATCCTGTAAACCTTGCAGCTCCTCTTTACCATTAGAAATTTGACCCTTATTAGCCGAAAAATAAATCCCCGTCCCAATCGTTCCCACCAGCCAGATCGCCACAAGACCCATGGTCACATAGGGGAATAATAACGTCTCCCGATCCTCTCTTGGCAGTAGGTCAATCGTGTCCACGTTGATGATGCTTTTCAGGGCTGTCCCTGCTGCTACTCGGTAATCATTTAACTCAGGATCAGATACAGCATCTTTCCCTATCTGGTCTAGACTTATCGGTGTAATGTCTAGTTCTGCCAACGACTGCTGCAGCTCTATGTCTAGCTGTTTACGAATGGATGGGGCTCCTGTGATGACTAAGTTATTGATACGTGTCGAGCCATCGTGCAAGCTGTATTGGTAGAAGCTAAGCATCCGTGAGATTTCCGCAGTGATTTCCACCATTTGCTCCGGTGATAATTGCTCTTCCACCGCAACGGCTGTTTCTGCCAAAACCTCACTGTCGGCCACGAAATCCATTGCCGCCACATTTCTACCCATATGAAGATCAAGCAAGTTAATCGTACGAATGAACACCGGATTTCCGTTTCTGAACATGTAAACGTCCATGACGGATGGCTCTAAATTAATTAGCATCGTTTCTGCAAAGCTTTCCCCATGTCCAGTCGTTATACTGCGCGCCAAGGCGGTTGCCGAAATTTCAACACTGCTTATACGGAGGCCCGCACGCTCCAAAATTTCCACATAATCCTGTATCGATTTCCGTGGAGCGGCAAATACGAGTAAATGACTATGCTCCTCATCCACTTCGAGCGTCACATAGTCATAAACAGGATTTTCAAATGGTAAATGCAGCCCCGTCTCCACTTCCAGCTTCACGAGCTGCTCTACCTGCTTATCGTTGGTACTTGGGATGCTCATTTTGCGGATGATGATCTGCGAAGGTGGAATAGACAAGGAAACCTTACTGCCCCTTAACCCTTCCTTCTTCACCCACTGTCTTACCCGATCATAAAGTGCCTCGCTATCCGCCACCTGATTCTCAATGATCATGCCTGGAAGGAGCGGAAGATACCGTTTTTTGCGGACTTCCCATGACTGTTTATTCTTAAAACTAATATAACGGATTCCGGTAGCTTCAATAGAAAGCCCGGCCACTTTAGGGCCTAATCCAAGCATATAATCGATGTCCTCCTATCCGATGAGCGAGAGATACGCGCCAATGATGTGTGAACCATATCCGTAACTAATTAATGCCCCTATTGCTAACCATGGTCCAAAAGGAATCGGTTGTTTTCGTTTGATGATTCCGAGCAGCAGCAGCAGTCCTCCGACCACACTTCCAAGCAGACAAGCCATCAGAAAAGCCAAAATAACATTAGGAAATCCAATCACCAAGCCCAGCAGCGCAAATAACTTCATATCCCCGGCACCCATCCCTCCTAACAGAACAAAAGGAATAAGGGCCCCTCCCCCAAGTACAGCGCCCAATAATTGATGCCATAGCGGTCCTTCAGGAAATAGCATTACAAGAATGAGTAGGATCGGCAAAAAGAATAGCAATACCTTGTTCGGAATCAGCATGTACTTCAAATCCGCAACCGTCACTGTAACCGCTAAACTCACAAACACGAACCCGAGGATTCCCTTCCCCGTCAAACCAAATTGCAAATATACCCATAGAAAAAGCAAACCCGTCGCCGCTTCTCCTAATGGATATAAAGGCGACACCTTTGTGCCGCAGTAACGACACTTGCCTCCTGACAGCAGGTAGCTTATCACCGGAAACAAGTCCCGCGCCTTCAGCCGCGTATTGCAGTTCGGGCAATGTGACGGTGGATTGAGCAAGGATTCCTTAGCTGGCACCCGCAGTGCCACTACGTTATAGAAGGAGCCTAGAATCAGGCCCAGTAAGGTGATGTAACTTGCGATGAATATCGTCATGGATGTCCTCTATTGGCTTTTGGATTTTAAAAAAGGAATCGGGAAGTCCGATTCCTTTGGGGCGGCTAATCAACAATTACATGGATATTATTGTTTTAATACATCTGGACCCTCAAAAGTTTTTGCTGCAGTAAGATACTCTTTTGTGGTATTAATATTCACACTTTTCAGAGTTCCATTTGCATCAAAAACAACAGTTCCTCCAGTTATTTCTTCTTTATTTTTAGGATAATATATAGTTCCTTCTAGGTAGCCATTTTGAGTCAGATCTGGTGTCTTAGTATCAGCATCCTTTATAATTACAGTCTTATCTTTAAAAGCCCCATTCTCTTCAGCAGTTACATACAATCTTGCTGCATCATAAATTTGACGGGCGGTCGCTAAACTAGAATCATCCTTAGACTTACTAATTATATTACCAATCATCGGTATCGCAATAACCGCAATAATCCCCAAAATAACGATAACCGCCAATAACTCAATCAGCGTAAACCCCTTTTGATTTTCCTCTTTACTCAATCTTCTTTTAATGGCTTGTGCTAACATTTTATTTCCCCCTCTAAGTGGTGTGTGGTAATACAGTTTATATCTTTTTTTTCCTTGAATCCCGCTACAATGCTCGTTATTCCTTGTCTAGCGCCAACAAAAGCTCTGCAATCCTGCCCCGCCTCCCCGGCGTCACCCCTCTCAATATCTTCAAGGAACCGTAAGGTTCACATATTGCCGTACAGACTGAACATCGGCAGCATAATAGCGGCCACAATCACACCTACAACACCTGCTAGAAAAGCAATCAACAACGGTTCAAGCAGCGACTTCAGACGATCAACGGTATTCTCCACGTCCATCTCATAGAAATCAGCTACCTTAGACAACATCGTGTCGAGTGCCCCCGTCTCTTCACCAATCGCAATCATCTGTGTAACTAGCGGCGGGAAGACCCAAGCTTTTTTTAGCGGCTCAGATAGTGGATTTCCTTGTCGCAACGAATCGCCCGCACTTCGGATGAATTTCCCAATAACCTTATTTCCGGCTACTTCCTCTACAATCACCAAGGATTGCAGAATCGGGACTGAGCTGGCATAAAGAGAAGAAAAAGTACGCGTAAACTGAGCAATCGAGCCTTTTTGATTCAGCTTGCCGAACACCGGAATCTTAAGCTTGGCATAATCGAGTGCGTAGGCACCCTTTTCTGTATGTTTTGTAATCTGAAAAGCTATCACTAGGAGAAGAACTCCGAGTATCCAGAAATACCATTGCCCTTGAATGCTTTTACTCAGTGCCAATACCATCTTTGTAATCGCCGGAAGCTCTGCATTCATCGATTCGAACATCGTTACAAACTGTGGAACAATCGCCCAGAGTAGGTATATAACCGCTCCAATCGCCATAACCCCGACCGTAATCGGGTAAGTGAGCGCAGACTTGATCTTCTCTGTCGTGGTGTGCTGTTTCTCAAAAAACATCGCCAGCCTGTCCAAAGTTCCCTCAATATCACCGGATTCTTCACCTGCTCGGATCATGCTGACAAATAGCTGCGGGAAGATTTTTTTATGATCCTGAACGGCTTGTGAGAACGAGATCCCGCGCATGAGGCTAGAATTCACATCTACTAACGCTTTGCGCAGCGGCTTACTCTCAGTTTGCTCTGCCAAAATACGCGTTGCATCCACAATCGACACCCCAGCACGCATTAGCGTGGCGAACTGCCTACAATAAATAATGAAATGAAGCGGCTTAACCGGATTACCGATATAAATGTCCATCGATAGAATCGTTGTTTTTCGTTCGATCAGCGAGAACACTGTAAGCCCCCGCTTACGCAGCTCTTCCATCGCCGTAGGCTTATCAGTTGCGGTAAGCTTTCCTTTAATGGATTTGCCTGCGATTGTCTTTACTTGATATTCAAAAAGTGGCATCAGCTACTCACCTCCGCCATAAACGCCTTAGCTGCTGCTGGTTCAATGAACCCCTGCGATAAATAGTCGCGGATACTCATGTCCAGCGTATGCATGCCTTGCGCGCGTCCGGTTTGCATTACATTTTTAATCTGATGTGTCTTTTCGGTACGAATGAGATTGGCTACTGCAGGTGTATTCACTAAGATCTCTGTTGCACATATCCGCCCCCGTCCCCCTGCTCTTGGAAACAACCGCTGACTAACAACTGCCAGTAATACTGAGGCCAGCTGTGAACGGATCTGCCCCTGCTGATGACCCGGAAAGGCGTCAATAATTCGATCAATCGTCTGTGGTGCGTCTGTTGTATGTAAGGTTGCCATCACAAGATGACCTGTCTCTGCGGCAGTAACTGCTGCTGTAATGGTCTCCAGATCCCGCATCTCTCCAACGAGAATAACGTCCGGATCCTGACGTAACGCAGCACGTAGTCCGCTCGCAAAGCTAGCTGTGTCGCTACCCACTTCACGTTGATCCACTAGACAGGTTCCGTGACTATGCAGAAATTCTATAGGATCTTCAAGTGTCACAATATGTTTGCTTTCGGTCTTGTTAATGTAATTCAGCATAGCTGCTAACGTAGAGGATTTACCGCTGCCCGTAGGGCCTGTAACTAGAATCAAACCTTGTGGTTTGAGTGACAAAGTGGACAAAATCGGAGGCATCGACAGCTGTTCCAGACTCGGAATCTCTGCAGGAATGGCCCGGGCAGCGATACTAATCTCACCCCGCTGACGATAGACATTCACCCGAAATCTTACGCAGCAATCCAGCGGATAAGAGAAATCCAGCTCGCCTGCATTCCGAAACACTACGTTTCGTTCACTGCCAAGCAGCGCTTCTGCCATTTCTGCAGCTTCATCAGCTGTTACTGGTGCACCCTCAAGTGGGTGAAGTGTTCCATCCATACGTATCACCGGAGACGAGCCTACAGAGATATGTAAGTCGGAAGCTTTGGAGGAGTAAGCCGTCTGCAAAAGCTGTCTAATATCCCGCGTATACGTTGGCATCCGCTGCTCCCCCTATTTTAAAATGAAAAACACCTAAAAGACCCTAATGTGAGACCGTTTCGCGCATTACTTCTTGAAGCGTTGTAATCCCTTGACTAACTTTGAGTAAGCCATCATCCATCAGTTGAACAAGTCCACGCGCTTTACCTGCGGCACGGAGTTCTTCTACTGAAGCAGTGTTCGTAATAAGCTGGCGCAAATGATCGTCAATACTGAGTACCTCATGAATCGCTATTCGGCCACGATAGCCAGAACTGCTACAACTACCGCAACCTCGACCACGATGTAGTTCATCCGCTGGCAACCCCAAGCTACGTAGCATAATCGCTTCCTGCTCAGACGGTTTGTAGGTTTCTTTGCAGTCGGTGCAGATTTTGCGAACGAGCCGCTGCGCTACCACACCAATTAGTGAGGAGGCAATTAAATAAGGCTCTACCCCCATATCTCGCAAGCGAGAGACGGAGCTAATCGCATCGTTTGTATGTAAAGTAGACAACACTAGATGACCCGTTAATGAGGCACGAACCGCAATTTCAGCAGTTTCCGCATCCCGTATCTCACCGACCATTACAATATTCGGATCTTGTCGGAGAATCGAACGTAATCCCGCCGCAAAGGTTAACCCGATAGCCGAGTTTACGTGCACCTGGTTTACACCCTCAAGCTGGTATTCCACTGGATCTTCAACCGTGATAATATTTGCACTTTCTACATTGAGTTGATTCAGCGCTGAATATAAAGTCGTTGTCTTCCCACTACCTGTAGGTCCAGTGATTAGCAGAATTCCATAAGGACGAGCAATCATTTCCTTAAAAGCTTCCGCATTCCCCTCACTGAATCCCAAAGCATCTACAGATTTAACCCCAGTGCTTAAATCTAGCAACCGCAGCACAATCTTCTCTCCGTGCATCGTAGGTAATGAGGACACGCGAATATCTACCATTTTGAAATCAAACTGCATTTTGATTCGGCCGTCTTGTGGCAAACGCCGTTCTGCGATATTCAGTCGGGCCATTATTTTCAGACGAGCGGTTATAAAGCCCTGCATTTGCTTAGGAATAATCCGCTCTGTCCGTAAAGTTCCATCAATGCGGTAGCGGATGGTTAGATTATTTTCACCTGGATCCATATGTATATCAGACGCCCGCAGGGCAACTGCCTGCTGAATCATTTGATTGACCAAACGAACAATCGGAGAGTCCTCGTCTGTAATCTCTGTTTCTTCTATTTCTTCCTGTGTCGGGAGTTCTACTAGCATCTGATTCATAGAATCACGCATCCCATAATGACGCGCAATCGCCCGCTGCAGCTCATCCCTCGTAGAAATAGCAGGTTCGATCCGGAACCCTGTACTCATTCGCAAATCTTCTATCGCAAAATAATCCAGCGGATCGGCCATCGCAACCATCAGCTTACCGCCTTCTTTTAAGAAGGGAAGAACTTGGTATCGCTTTGCCATACTTTCAGGAATAATCTGCGTGATCGCAGGATCAATCTGGTATTTGAATAAACTGACATGCGGAATACCGAGCTGGAATTCAAGCACTTCAATCAGCTGTTGCTCCGTGATATAGCCTTGAGAAATTAGCAGATCACCAAGCTTACGCTTGCTTTTACGCTGTTCCGCAAGTGCTTCAAGCAGCTGTTCCTGCGAAATAATATTATTTTCTACCAGCAAATCTCCAAGTCTCTTTTTCGCAATGGCCATGTCCGTTCAGCTCCATATGCCGTTATTGGTTATACTTTTACACTGACCTCAATAATGGATAATAATAGGAATAACCAAAGATAAATTACCAGTTCTATTTCTGCAAAATACGAAAATTATTTTTTCCATAATACGAATTCATCATTTTTGTCAAACTAGCGTATTTTTCAATATGCTTGGGACTTTAGTAATGAATTTATAGGTATATTTCAATAGATTTATGTTGTCTATCAATGCTGAATGTCCTAGAATGTATATAACATAGATTGGATAATTTTACAACGAATTCAGCTGAAAAAGCTGTCGGAAACCAGCATACACAACATACAATTCGACCATATCTACCAATAGTTAACAATCAGGGAGAGATGAACATGAAATTTGCCAGTAACAAAAGGATCTATCTTTTTACAGTAACGATCTTGCTTCTCCTTCTGCTTGTTCTGCCACTCAAAAATCACTTCACGAATGTCGAAGCCAGTTCAAATGATTATCAGATTCGTATGCTTGAGGTTACTGAGAGTGGGGTTAGTGAGCTTGCGTCTCTAAAAACGGGAATATCTGGCCTTACCATTGATACGATGAGTATGAAGCGCTTTGTGGCGCTGCGGGATGATCTGGATGGAAAATACGATGCGATTTATATCGGAAAGGGGACTTACAATAAAAGTGGAGTTTCCGGAAAAGATCATAATACCAAAGCAGTTATGAATGACATAACTGCCCTTAAAGCCAAAGAAATTACCGATTATTTTATTAATAAAGGACTTTACGTATTAATCAACAAAGAGCCATTTGATAACCAAACAACTAACCAGCGCGGAATATTGTACAACACCTTTAATACCTACCAGACATTAACCCCAAAATCCAATGTTCTATTCTGTAATGACTCTGAGTTAAATGCCTTTATCTCCGAATTGAAAAAAAGTAATTCCACTTATTTATTCAAAATGAAGCAAAGACCTCAACTAGAGATTACTAACAAGAGTCAAATTATCGAATACGGTGCGACTGTGCCCAAGATCTATACGCCCGGCGACGAGCTCACATTCAAGTTCAATGTTTCAAATGTTAATTTAGGAACGAATCCTATACTTGTTAAGCTCTATCTGGGCTTAGATAAGTCCATAAAAATGACTGAAGATCAAGTCGTTGCAACCACCTCCTTAAGTACTTCGACAACCGGAGAAATAAAATACAAACTTCCCAAGACTTATTCAGGCCTACTTTATTGGAAGCTAGAAGCAGTAGATTCTCTGAATCAAAAATCTCTAAGCGATTTCACTACCGGTACTATTCAATTTAAGGGCAAGAAGACAGTGGTCAATGTATTGCAGATCTTACCAGATGGAAATAATGACAGCAAACTTATTAATAATGAATTAGTTATGGATCCTAGCTATCTACAAAACGTATCTAAGGACTACGAACTAGTTATCGAAACAAAATCAATGACTCAGTTCAATGAATACATTAAAAGTAAGGAAAACTCTACTCCAAAATACGGCTTGAATGGCACATATGATATGCTCCTGTTTGGATTCCGGGATGTATACAATGAAAAAGCTCTAATTGATGAGCTCTCCTCGAATGCTGTATTAAATTTCATCAATGATACCAAGCAAAGTGTTATGTTCACGCACGATACTATTTATATTGCCAGCAACAACAAGAGTAGCCAATGGATTAATAAGTTCCAAGGAATCACAGGTCAAACCAGCCCTCAAACCAATTTGGGCTTAAATGCTCCGAGTATATCAACCTCTGTTACTCCTGTGAACGATGGATTGCTAACTCAATATCCTTTTAATTTAAGCGAGCAAGATGATAAGAATAAGGTAGCCAACACACATAATCAATACTTTACCCTTGACTTAGAAGATTCCACTGTCATTCCTTGGTACAACATTACTGGAAGTAATCGGGATATTAACGACAGCTGGAACCACTACTATACGTACTCTAAAGGGAGTGTAACTTACTCAGGAACCGGACACATCATCGGAACATCTTATAATAGAACTCAAGCAACCTCTTTCCCAAAATGGGAACAAAAGTTGTTCGTAAACACGATGTACCGTGCATTTACAGGTGCCAATCATGCTCCAGAAATTACTGTGCATACACCTATGGACAAAAGCATTAAACCTTCTTACCAGAACCAACTGGTCGTCAGCTATACAGTCGATGACTGGGATTTGAAAGACAAGAACCTATTTACCAGTATTAAATTTAAACAAAACGATAATGTAATTACCGGCTATACAATGAACGAGAAAGCAATTTTATCTGGAGAGACCGTTACGCAAACTTTTAACAATCCTCTTCCTGCAGGGGGAAATCTTCAAATTGAGATTACTGCCAGGGACAGACAAGGTGCAATCTCTACTAAAACTATAAATGTAACCGTTCAAAAAATCGAATCAAACCTTACGATTCAACGTACACAGTCTAACTCTACTGTTGAAAAAGGGAATCCGATCACTTTTACGTACACAGTAACGCCAAACGCTGTTCCTTATCTTGCTGTTGATCCAGGTGAGCAAGGGATTGAAGATCTAGTGATCTCAAACGTTCAATTTGAAGAGAAATTTCCGCCTAATCTGGAATTTAGTGATCCTCTTCCAGAAGGCATGAGTAAAAGCGGTACTTTAATCGAGGGATATACTTTATCTGAAAATTTAGGGAACATTAACTATAAGTTAACAGAAAGTAACAACGTCAAATCTTATACACCGATAAACAATTCTGCTAACACTTTTAGTCTTACTGCAATTCCACAAGAAAAGAAGACATACCTATTGGATAATTCTAAGATTTATTATGATGAAATCCATGCAGCGACATCTTCATTCCCTGGCTCCAATGCTCCAGTCTCATCACTGGGTATAGCTAATGATTATTCAATCTTTATGCTAGAGAACATTGATTTCCCAAACAATGGATTCACAAATAATTGGCGTATAGCAGCAGGTGGGAATATAAATATTGCATCATTTAGTTTAGGAGGTTCATTAACAAATGCCGATACTACTGCAACTGTTGTGGCAGGTAGAAACTTGACCTTAAATGGTGGTTCAATGAAAGGGATGGCCTATTACGGTGGCAATATAACGGCTCCAGCCTACCTTATTAATCAAACTCAGCATAAAGACAACTATATTGATTTTACTGAGGTTGGGAAAAAACTTAAAAATCGTTCATTGTATTATGCAGCAATACCGGAGACGTCCAAATCAACCGATCTATATCAGACCATTACTCTAAAGGGAACCGATCCTAAACTTAACGTATTTCATTTAAATCCAACCAATGGAAGTATTAATAGCCTGAGCATTGATACTCCAAGCACTTCCACTACTGTTGTCAATATTTCCGGGGAAAATGTAACCATCAGCAATGGCACCAACACCCTTACAGGTGTAAGCAGTAAAAACGTGTTATACAATTTTTATGAAGCAACATCATTTAGCCTACGCGGATACAAATTATATGGTACTGTTCTGGCTCCATTAGCAAATATATCTTTCACTGGTGATATTGTTGGCTCATTTATCGGAAAATCAATCTCAGGTTATAATGGTGGGCACAGTATCGATCTGTCTCCATTCACCGGAGATTTACCGAACCCTACACCAGTCACCCGAGAACGGGTAACAATAAGTTTCTCTCCGATTTCCTTTGAAGCTATCGTTAAAGTAGCGAACATTCAACTTCAAGATACAGTGATTCGGGTAGATAGTGAACTGAAACTGCTACCGGTCATAACACCTGAAGATGCCAACAATAAAGAAGTCAGTTGGTTGTCTAAACAGCCGGATATAGTCTCTATTAGTGACACCGGAGTAATAAGAGGTCTAAAAGCCGGAGAAGCAACATTAGTGGTTACAGCTAGAGATGTAAGAAGCGATGGTAGCCACGTCTTTACTACTGCAAAAGTAAAAGTCGTTTCAGCTGATTTAACGATTACAGGAGCTAAGGACGCTATAGTCGGTGAGAAAGTACCCTTCGAAGCTAGTTATGAGCCCTTTGATGAAACCATAATTGGCTACGAATGGTCCATCAAACCAGGGGCGAATTCAGCCAATGCTACAATAACTAAAAATACCGATCCATCTATTGGAAGTAAAGCAACCTTGCTGGCTAATCGATCTGGATCAGTGACAATTGTGGCCACAGTCAAAACTGATCGGAAGCCTAACGGTGCTATCTATTCAAAAGAACATACCGTTACAATTACAAATCCTGTTCGTGAGATACAAATTAATGGGGATTCTTTTGTGAACATCGGAAATGAAATACCGTTAAATGTGTCTGTCGTTCAACCTGTAGAGAATTCCGATCCGGTTGAATACGTGTGGAGCCTGGAAGGGAATGGAAGTAATTATGCAACATATGTCCCTACCCCTGATAACAAAACTATAAAGTTAAAGGGCAACGTGTTTACCAAATCAGTCAAGGTCAAAGTGATTGTAAAAGGATCCTCCCCTATTATTGAAGCCTTTAAAGAAATAGCAATTGGCGTTAAATTAACTAACCTATCCTTACCCGCGCCATTCAAAATAGGAGTTGGACAGGATAATTCCAGAGATTTATTTAATAACGGTCTTGTACTTTGGCCAGAAAGCTTAATCAAAAATGACTTTAAAGATAAACTCCTCTGGACAAGCAGCAACACAGCCATCCTGACGGTTTCAGGTGATGGTAAAATAACCGGTCTAAAGAAGGGGAAAGCCACTATTACTGTTTCGTATATTGAAGACCCTAAAATCCAAGATTCTGTAGAGGTAATTGTAGAGAACGAAGATCGTTACTAAAAAGGCAAAACCCCCGATTCGCAAAGATACTGCGACTCGGGGGTTTTATATTCCACATTTATATCAAACGCTACTCCAACTGCATGTCTTCTACGCTAATATTCACTGTCTTCACACGAGGAAGTCCGGCCTTCTGATCTTCAAAGATCTGATCGTTATAAGCTGCCTTGAACCGGATCAAATTGCTGTTGCTGTCTATTACAATATTATTATCTTTGCCTATAGCTGTTCCCCGCACAGCATTTATAGTAAGATTCCCCTTTGCAAAGAATCCTCCGCTAAGCGAGAATATAGATCCTACACCATATAAATCCGCATCCGAATCAGTATAGAAAAAAGCATCTAACTGAGTAGGAGTGTTACTGAAGGCAGCCAAACGATTAATAAGTATTGGACCACGGGAGATCAATACTAGTTCCTTACCATCCAATCCTTGAAGTGTTGCATCTTCTACCAATGTAGTATGTTCGGGAATTCCATTAATAGTCGAGGGTTCTTTAAATACAAACATAGTGGAATCAATTTGAACATTCCCCCGAATTTCTACCTTTCCAGTCACTAAAATATTCGCTCGTATCTGTACTGGTTTTTCATTACCATAGTTATCAACGATTAGATTTCCGTCTACAATGAGCCACTTACGGGATGACGTTGAGTTTTTGTCATCTTCTGAGTATAAGACACCCGGAAAATCATCACTGCCGTCCAGATCCAGATTTCCATTATAAATAACAGATTTGGTTGGATGCTTTATAGTGTTTAATTTTTTAGTATATTCCCTCATTTCCTCCTTATAATCCTTCTGAGCCTCAGGCGAGTCATCCCTGAGAATTGGCTTGATCAAGCCAACCTGATCAATAGCATCAAAATTATATAGATTCATACCCGCTAAATAGGATGCTAGTTTGCCTTCAGCAAGCTTATTTCGAATCGTAGTTCTGTCGGCCCCTGCCCCTATTGCTTCCGCCACTTTATCCACAAATGAACCCTCAACATTAACTTCTACGAATGTACGACGATTTCTAATTTCCACCTTATCATGAGGGATTTTCCCAGTCATGGAGGTTTCTTTAGTAATTTCAGAAGCCTTCAACTCACTTTTGCCTTCCTCTCGATATATCAGCTTATCAAGAGATTGAACATGCGCCTCACCATCTATTTCAAAGGGACTTGATACAAGTGTATGGAATTTTTTCTTATACGTGTACTCAGCCTTGTCGCTGATAATTAGTATGTCTCCTGCGTAAATGTTCCCAATAATTAAGGGTGCTCCATTAATCGTAAGATTCTTCTCTGACCCAATAGTGTATTTAAGAAAATCTGGAAAAGTGTCTATAAACACCCTTTGCTTAAGATTACGCTTGACCCCGTTAACTTCAGCCTCCGAGTTGATAGTCACTATGTATTTGACCAACGTTCCTGTTCCAATCGTCCCCTCTACCGCATATGTAATTCCACTTATTTTTCCAGTTGCGTTTGCCAAATCAGTACTTGTCTTAAGACCTGCTGGAAGTGTGGTTGGAAGTGCAGTCAAAAAATTCTTTATGGACTGATCCAGTTCTGCTTGGCTAATATCTATATTACTCTCTATTTTTTTATTTAAGCTCGATGTAATATACGCCACAACCTCATCAAGCGTTTTTTCAGCTAAGTGTAGACTTTGCACATCATTTTTACGCGTCTCCGTCCGTTGTGCACCGCCCACTGTAGTACTAAGTACACTCAATCCAAGAATAGTAAGAAGTAGTAGAATGAACATTACCAATACAAGTGCCGAGCCTCTCTCTTCCTTTAAACGGTTTAACTTGATATATGCTTTCTTGACATAGGCAGACCTGGTAGGTTGTCCCGTCATTAAGTGATTCCTCCTAAAAACCAAATTTGCTCACCATCTCCATATCATATGTCCTTCCATCGTAATGCTGAGTTAGAAGTAGTTTTATATCGACTAGTCCGCTTCTACAAGGTGCGTTAACCTTGCAACCCGTACCATTAGAACTGGTAGAAACAATCGTAGAACCAGAAAGATCGGAATGAATTGAGGTACGAGGATCGTTTATGACACTATTAATGGTAAGTGTAGTAATGCCACCTTTCCCGCCCTGAGAAGTAACAAATTGAATAGTTCGCGTAGATATCACACCATCTAAATCCTTTATCAAATTCAATCCACCTGTCGTATTCTCCACTCTAGTAGGCCCAAATACATATAATTCATTAATGATAGATGACATAATCAAATCTGCTTCCTCACGAAGTGAGTTCTCAATCGTTATTTTATGATAGCTGCGAAAACCGAACATCATCACCATAGAAATCATTCCTGCAACCATAGCGAAGAGGGTAATTGCGGCGATCATCTCAATCAGTGTGAAGCCCTGCTGGTATTTTAGGCGGTCAGCGAATCTTCTCATCCGTAATATATCCCTCCACCACCGTAGTATAAGCTGTTCCACCAGGCCCACCATTACCACTAACTTCTACCTCCACAGGGATAAGATAAGGTGCCATCTCGCTCTTACGGGTATCTACCCCTCCACCACTGTTCTTTCCACCCTGCATCTCCTGATGTAATTGAAACTGGTATCGAATATTAATCTCATATTTGATGTTGTTAACGACTGGATTTAATACATCTGGTAAAGCTCCACCATTTACAAAATTATTGCTATAAACACATGTTATATTCGTCGTGCACTCAGAAGCCTTAATCATGGGCAGTTCCCCACCTGCATCTACAATCTTCTTATGCTCTAATGAATCTGTTACAAAAAAATTACTCATTTCCTCAAAATCCTGCTTCTCCACATAAAACAGCGCGTTCCGCGCCAGATTGACCATAATCGTCTTATTTTGATTCGATTTAGAGTAACTCATGGCGTTTGTAAAGTAAGACGTAAGTACCAGTGAAACTATCGATAAGATCACAATAGCGGCCAGCACTTCGATCAATGTAAATCCTTTTTCCTGCTTTAGGCCTGATTTCATCCTACTTTTTTCCTCCTGCCTACGAGAATGCTTTCATATTTGCACGTTTCTTCCTTATTTTTCTACTTCCATTATATTCTCTCATATCGAGCTACAGCAATCCTCAAAACCCTTATAATTCAGATATTTCTACAATATCTCTCACTTTTGGTCTATGCTATGATTTGGAAAGAGAGGGGATGTGTCAAATGGCTTTAATAGAATGCAAATTTTATTCCGAAGCGCTAGAATTGAATACCTCAATGACTGTAATTTTGCCGCAAAAAACAACCACACAAATCGGGATGAGCAACGTGACTAGAGGCGAACTTCACCCTACGCTTTATTTGCTGCACGGTTTGTCAGACGATGACTCGATCTGGCTGCGCCGGACTTCTATAGAACGATATGTAGCAGAGATGGGGATAGCTGTAGTAATGCCGAATGTACACCGCAGTTTCTATACAGATATGGCGGTTGGCGGTCGTTATTGGACCTTTATTAGTGAGGAGCTTCCGATGCTGGCACGTTCATTCTTCCCGTTATCGGATAAACGCGAGGAAAACTTTGTAGCCGGGTTATCCATGGGTGGTTATGGAGCGATCAAGCTGGGACTGCGTAAACCGGAGTCTTTTGCAGCGGCAGCTAGTTTGTCGGGAGCACTGGATATGGCGCATAATTTTATGAACGGGGAAAATCCAAACGTCAGAAGCAAAGAATACGAAATGATTTTCGGAAAAGAAGATATCGTCGGAACGCCCGAAGACCTTTTATGGTTGCTAGAGGAAGTAAACCGCTCCACGGGACCAAAGCCAGCGTTGTATCAATGCTGTGGCACAGAAGATTTCCTATATACCGATAACTTGACATTCCGCGATGCCTGCCAAGCAACCTCACTTTCTTTAACCTATGAGGAAGGTCCAGGGACTCATGAATGGGGCTATTGGGATACCAAGATCCGCGATGTACTGGCATGGCTGCCGTTAAGTAATAATTAGCTTTTTCTAATAGACAACAAAAAGGTGCAGCCATAAGCTACACCTTAATATCTGTGCTATGCAGATTGCCCTCTTCGGAGGGTTCTTTTGTTGCCTTATGCCTTTTATTTAGTGATCTTTTTAAATAATCCTGTCTGTTCCGTAATCCCTTTTTCAGCAGCAAATCTTTCGATACTGGATGCCCCAAAGAATCCGTCTATGCCTTCTGTCCGTTCAATTACGTACGCCGCATCTTCCGGCTCTGCAATCGGTCCACCGTGACAAATAACCATAATATCTGGATTTACTGCTTTCCCTGCTTTAATAATCGCTTCAATTCTTTCAACACAATCGTCCAAAGTAAGAGCGGTTTTCGCTCCAATTGTTCCTTTAGTAGTTAACCCCATATGTGCCACCAAAATATCTGCACCTGCTTCCGCCATGGCTTTAGCTTGCTCAGGATCAAATACATAAGGAGTTGTGAGCATATCCAATTCATGCGCTGTTCTAATCATATCTACTTCTAAACCATATCCCATCCCGGTCTCTTCCAGGTTCTGTCTGAATACGCCATCGATCAAACCAACGGTTGGGAAGTTTTGCACGCCGCTAAAACCTTGATCCTTAAGCTGTTTCAAATACACCTCCATCACTCTAAAAGGGTCCGTTCCACACACGCCTGCTAGAACAGGAGTATTTTTCACAACAGGTAATACTTCAGAGCCCATTTCGACTACGATTTGGTTGGCGTCTCCATAAGATAGTAGCCCTGCCAATGATCCACGACCTGCCATTCTGTATCTTCCTGAATTATAAACAATTAGCATATCCGCTCCGCCAGCTTCACTGCTCTTTGCAGTAATCCCTGTACCGGCTCCCACGCCTAAAAGAATTTTTCCATTTGCTACTTCTTCTCTAAACTTCTCCATGATTTCAGTTCTTGTATTTTTGTTCATGTGAAACGCCTCCATCATTAATTAAATGTTCTGTGTTAGTGTTATTTGCTCATGAGATCTATTAGCTTCTGTGCGGCAGCTTCTGCAAACTCCACATCATTAATGGCACAATCCATTTCGATAACCTCTACAACATTTCTGTTTACACCATTTCTTAAGGTATCAAATAACATTTGATCTTCCTCTACCCCATAAAAAGCTTCCCCTGCGACATCAATGCCAGATATCCCTTTAAGCGGCAGCATTAACACCGTTTTCTCTTTGGCCATATTTAATTTCTCGACAAGCTTTTTGCCGATGGCTTCATTTTCTTCTACTGTTGTTCTCATCAAAGTAACTGTAGGGTTATGCTTATAGAATTTATGTCCAGCAAATTTCTCGGGTACCGTATCATAAGGACCAAAGTTACACATATCAAGCGCACCTACCGACACAACCTGTGGAATATGATGTTTTCCAGCAGCTTCTAACCGATGAGGTCCAGCATTTAGCACACCACCAATAATTTCGTCCGCCCATTCTGTTGTGGTCAGATCCAATACACCTTCAATAAAACCAGCCTCGATTAGTGCTTCCATGGACTGGCCGCCTACACCTGTTGCATGGAATACAAGCACTTCATATCCTCTAGCTTCAAGATAGTTACGGGCTGCCGTCACACAGGGGGTTGTTACCCCAAACATTGTTGTAGCTACTAATGGTTTTTTCTCTATCACTTGTTTATTCTCAAATTTAAGCATACCGGCGATGGCAAAGGCTGCATTCGTAAAAATCTTCGTCGAAATGGAGTTCAGTCCTGCAACGTCTACTACAGATGGCATCATGACAATATCACTAGTGCCTACATATGGAGCAGTATTCCCTGAAGCTACGGTCGAAACCATCACTTTTGGTACACCAATAGGCAGTGCCCGCATACCAGGAGTGACAAGCGAGGTACCTCCAGTACCCCCAAAGGAGATAATGCCATCAAACTTGCCTTGCTTATATAATTCAGGTACTAATTTTTCCATACCTTTAGCTAATAATTCTGTCGCTAACGCTCTATCTTTCTTGGCAACGAGCTCGTCTATACTTACACCCGCGGCTGCTGCTACTTCTCGGTTAGAGATATCCGGTGTAAAAGTGGGCTCAAACACACCCGTATGAATCGTAAACGTACCTAACTCCAAGCTTTCAAGCAAATTTTTAATGTAGAGATATTCTTCACCCTTGGTGTCAAAAGTTCCGGCAATGGCAATCGTCTTCATTTCTTCAACCTCCTCTTCAGATATCTGCAACAAGTATAAATGCCTTCGGCGTCCTTTTGAGGACGGTAAGCGTTTAAAGGAGAAATATAAGGATAATGTATAATGTGAAACTTATACTTTCTTATATTTCAAAAAAGCATGATCAACTTATGAGTTAATCATACTTCTTTGAATTATGAATGAAAACGCTTTTATGTCTTATGTTTTTGTGTTTATGTTAGATTTATATTGTTTGGGAGAATAACCTTTATACTTCTTAAACATTTTGCTAAACTGCGCATAGTCTTGGTAGCCAACTAATGGCGCCAGCTCAGATAACTGGATAGGGTCTCTATGTAATATTTCCGCTGCCTTATCCATCCGAAATTGCACGAGATACGTTTGGAAGCTGCAGCCTACTTTTTTGGTAAACAAGCTACTTAAGTAACTTCGGGATACATGGGCCACCTTAGCTAAATCTGCAAACAAAATCTCATTCCTATAATTTTGAGCTATGTATTCTTTTACAAATTCAACATAATCATAGTGCTTGGTGATGCCGTCTAACATTTTGACCATAAAATCATCTTCATCCAGCGTCCCCGACACTTTAAAAGCTTTGGTTATATTCGTAATGGACTTCTCCGAGGGAATTCTTTCAAAAGCAGAGCCCCCGATATACCCCATCAAGTTTTGATTATTACTGTACATATACTGCACATCAATTGGCGTTTTCACAGGACCACCATACACCAATTTAATTAAATCGGGCTTTAGCTCATTACATGTATTAAAAATCTTGTCCGCCTTAACCTTGGCTACTTCCAGAGAGAATACTTTTTTGGCTCCTAATAATCCCCCTTCGGTTAAGCCTAAATGTGCACAAATCACATCCGCTCCAGCTTCTATCATCTGAGCAGCTTGAATTTCGTCAAATACAAAGGCTATGGTAAACAAATCTTTTTCATGGGCTATTCTTATAGCTTCTACTTCGAGTAGATAACCATTTCCCTCTTCTTCCAGCGCTTCTCCAAATTGACCATCTATTAAGCCAACCGTGGGGTAGTTATTAATCCCGGAAAATCCCTTATTCTTTATTTCACTGATATAGGTCTCCATGTCTTTTGTCGGATCGGTTGCATTGAGTCCAAAAATAATAGGAATATCTCTTACCAAAGGGATGATCTCCCTAGATGCAAAGTCCATCACCATATCATTGCTATTACAAAAAGGCAAAATCCCAGCAAGAGAGCTCCTCCCCATCTGGCGGAATTTACCCGAATTTAACATCAGTAGAAAATCAGCGCCACCCTGCTTCGCATACTTTGCGGTTATTCCAGCACCTGTGGCTACTCCAATAATATGATTGCCCAGCTCTAATTGGGATCTAAGCTCGTCTAGGATTTGCTCTCTACTCATACTTACGCCCCCTCCTATCCCTACTCTAAGGATAACCGTAAAGAACACTGCGAATCCAGTTATGTTGTACTTAGAGCCCTTTTAGATAAAAAAATCCCGCCTGCGACCTATAACAGTCTGAGGCGAGATTCGGTATTGATACGGTTTACAATATAGCGTCACCGTGTTTTACTACCCATTCATTAGCTTCGTGCAGTGCCTGCTCCGCGCGTTCGATTGCAGCTTTCACCTGAACAGTAGCTGTGCCGCCATAAACGTTACGGGCGTTGACTACCGCTTCCGGTTGAAGAACAGCATAGATATTCTCGTCAAACAGCGGTGAGAATTGCATGAACTCTTCCAACGTCAGATCCAGCAGGAACTTGCCTTCGTTAATGCAGTAGAGCACTGTTTTTCCGATGACTTCATGTGCTTGGCGGAAAGGAAGACCTTTGCCTACCAAGAAGTCGGCGATATCCGTTGCATTCGAGAAGTCCGTGTTCACAGCTTCACGCATACGCCCCTTATTCACCTTCATGGTGGAAATCATCGGCGCGAACAATTGCAGCGCACCAGTCAGCGTAGTAACAGTATCGAACATGCCCTCTTTATCTTCCTGCATATCCTTGTTGTACGCTAGTGGCAAAGATTTCAGAACAGTCAGCAAGCCAATCAGGTTGCCGTATACACGACCTGTTTTGCCCCGTACCAATTCTGGTACATCCGGGTTCTTCTTCTGCGGCATAATGCTGCTGCCTGTACAGAAAGCATCATCCAGTTCTACAAAGCTGAACTCTGTACTGCTCCACAGTACCAATTCCTCACTAAGTCTGGAAAGGTGGGTCATTACAAGGGCTGCATTCGCCAAGAACTCAACGATGAAATCGCGGTCGCTGACAGCATCCAGACTGTTCTCATATACACTGTCAAAGCCCAGTTGTTCCGCTACAAAATGGCGGTCAATCGGGAAGGTCGTTCCCGCAAGCGCTCCTGCTCCGAGCGGCAGAACGTTGATCCGTTTATAGCTGTCCGTCAAACGCTCCGCATCGCGGCGGAACATGGAGACGTAAGCAAGCAAGTGGTGAGCAAAGAGGATCGGTTGTGCCCGCTGCAAATGCGTGTAACCAGGGATGATCGTCTCTACATTGTCTTTAGCTTGCTCGATCAAAGCTTCCTGCAATTCATGCAGCAAGCTAACTAGCTCAACTACACGGCCACGTAAATATAGATGCATGTCCGTTGCCACCTGATCGTTACGGCTGCGTCCTGTGTGCAGTTTACCACCGACCGGACCGATTTCCTCGATCAGATGTTTTTCAATATTCATATGGATGTCTTCATCCGCTACGGAGAAAACAACCTCACCAGCGTTAACCTTGTCCAATATTTTGTTCAGACCTTGCTTAATCGTCTCCACATCTTCTTGTGGAAGGATTCCGCACTTACCCAGCATTGTGACATGCGCCAGACTGCCTTGTACATCTTCTTTAGCCAAAGCCTTATCAAATCCAATGGAAGCCGTATATTCCTCCACCAGTTTGTTCGTTCCTTTAGTAAACCGTCCGCCCCAAAGCTTGCTCACCTGTAGTTTCCTCCTCTTGGACGCCAGAGGGCCGCTCCTATCCTGACGGGAGGAACGGCCTTCGGAATGCCCGTTTAAGTTTATGTTACCGTTCTATTTCGAAGCTCCATTTACACCTGTAGAAACTTTAAGGCGCAATGCGTTCAAGTGGATAAAACCAGTTGCATCCCCTTGATCATAAGCTTGTGTAGGATCAGCTTCCATCGTTGCAATCTCAGGATTGTACAGGCTGACCGAGCTCTTCACTCCAGCGCCAATGATGTTGCCTTTGTACAGTTTAAGACGAACAGTACCCGTTACATTTTGTTGGCTCTGTGTTACAAGAGCTTGCAGTGCAATACGCTCTGGTGCGAACCAGAAACCGTTATACACCAAAGTGCTGTAACGAGTGATCAGGCTGTCACGCAGGTTCATCACTTCACGGTCCATCGTGATGGATTCCATTTTGCGATGAGCGACGAACAGGATGGTTCCACCCGGAGTCTCATACACACCGCGGCTCTTCATGCCGACAAAACGGTTCTCAACCATATCCACACGTCCAATACCGTGTTTACCGCCTAGCTCATTCAGTTTATCCATCACTTGCAGTGGGGATAAGGACTCACCATTCAGGGCTACGCAGTCTCCCTTAACGAAATCGAGTTCCAAATATTCCGCTTCATCCGGAGCATCTTCAGGAGCGTTGCTCAGCAGGAACATTCCTTTGTTCTCCGGTGCACTTGGATCAAACCAAGGATCTTCCAATACGCCGCTCTCATAGCTGATATGCAGCAGGTTACGGTCCATCGAATACGGCTTAGCCGCAGATGCTTGTACAGGAATATCATTAGCTTCCGCATAAGCGATCATTTCCGCACGGCCCGGGAATTGATTGCGGAATTCTTCCAGACGCCAAGGTGCAATCACCTTGATGTCTGGTGCCAAAGCAGCTACACCAAGCTCAAAACGGACTTGGTCATTCCCTTTGCCTGTCGCGCCGTGTGCGATAGCTGTTGCCCCTTCAGCGATGGCGATATCCACCATGCGTTTAGCAATCAGCGGACGAGCAATACTAGTTCCGAGCAAGTATTGACCCTCATAGAGTGCGCCGGATTGGAACATTGGGTAGATGAAATCGCTAGCGAACTCATCGCGCAGGTCATCGATATATACTTTCGATGCGCCGGTTGCTAGTGCTTTTTCTTCCAGACCGTCGAGCTCTTCCTTCTGGCCGATATCGGCTGTGAAGGCGATGATCTCAGCATCATAAGTTTCTTTAAGCCATTTCAAAATAACGGATGTATCTAGTCCGCCGGAATAGGCGAGTACAATTTTTTCTTTAGCCATGGTGTGGCAACTTCCTTTCGTGTGGGGGGTATAAGATTCGCTTAAATGCGCTTATAGAACTCCGGTGATAAAGCGCAACTGCGTGAAATGGTTGGACTTCCGGTCGCTGTTATAATCAGATTTCTATGATTTAAGTCTGCGTTTCGCAGATGAAATCTGATTATAAAGGCGAACGCTAACGCTCCTGCAGTTCCAAACTTTCACTCCGTTGCTCCGCACCGAAATTCCAACGCTACTTAATAAGTTCATCTTATATAGTATTTTATATAATCTTAGACCAATATAAGTTCAATCCTAATTTTCTTTATGAATTTTTTATCCCATCAGCGCAGCCATTAAAGCCTTCTGCGCATGCAGGCGGTTCTCAGCCTGATCAAAGATGACCGAGTTAGAGCCGTCAATCACACCTGTGCTGACCTCTTCCTCACGGTGGGCTGGCAGGCAGTGCAGGAAAAGATAATCGCTCTTCGCGCCTTTTACAAGCTCCTCATTGACCTGATAGTCTTTGAATGCCGCTTCACGCGCCTTTTGCTCCTCTTCGAAGCCCATGCTCGCCCACACATCCGTATAGATGACGTCAGCGTCTTGCACAGCTTCTTGCGGGCTGTGAGTGACCACAATCTTCGCTCCGGTTTCCTTAGCGATCTCACGGGCTTCTGCTACAACCGCTGCATCCGGCTCATAACCTTCCGGTCCAGCAATAGATACGTCCACACCCAGCTTAGCTCCGCCAATCATCAGGGAATGCGCCATATTGTTACCGTCGCCGATATAAGCCAGCTTTAGACCTTTAAGCTTCCCTTTGTGCTCGTAAATCGTTTGGTAATCCGCCAGCACTTGGCAAGGATGTGCCAGGTCGCTTAGGCCGTTGATTACTGGAATAGAGGCGTAACGTGCTAGGTCCTCTACTTTGTCATGGCCGAAGGTACGGATCATAATGCCGTCGAGGTAACGTGACATTACTTGTGCTGTATCTCCAACGGTTTCACCGCGTCCAAGCTGAATGTCATTTTTGCTCAAGAAAAGGGCATGCCCTCCAAGCTGATACATACCAACCTCAAATGATACGCGAGTACGAGTTGAAGATTTCTCAAAAATAAGACCGATTGTCTTCCCTTTCAGCGGCTGGAATTCTTCGCCATTTTTCTGCTTCTTCTTCAGCTCAATCGCAGAATCTATTAAGTACGTAATTTCTTCCGGGCTGTAATCGTTCAGCTCCAGTAAATCACGGCCTTTCAGTTGCTGTGCAATGGTGATCTTATTACTCTGTACGCCCTGACTCATGAGCTTACCTCCCCGTTTGCTTGTTTAGCATAAGTATGAATGAGTTCGGATAGGATGTCCACCGCCTGGTCGATCTCCTCTTTGCTTACATATAGATTAGGCAGCAGGCGAAGGACATTAGGACCCGCTGTCACGAACAACAGGCCTTTCTTTTGTCCAGCCAATACAATATCGCCCGCTGGTGATTGACATTCAATCCCGATCAACAGTCCTTTACCACGGATATCCTTCACAAAAGAACAGTCCGCCAGCTTCTCTTTCAAAAGACCTGTCAGGTACTTACCCATTTCTTCGGCACGTTGTGGAAGCTCATCCTCCAGCATCGTTTCAATCGTCGCTGCCATAACCGCTGTTGCGAGCGGTGTTCCCCCGAAGGTGGACGCATGGCTGCCCGGTGAGAAAGCTTCACGCAAATAGCCTTTGCCAAGCATTAAGCCTGCTGGAAACCCACTAGCAATCCCCTTAGCCAAGGTGAAAATATCCGGTTCAATTCCATAATGCTGATGAGCGAACAACTTGCCTGTACGTCCCATACCGGTCTGTACTTCGTCTACAATTAGAAGCAGTCCGTGTTTCTCACATAGCGCCACAACAGCGTTCAAGAACTCAGGTTCTACCTCAAGCACGCCACCCTCTGCAAGTACCATCTCCAGCATAATAGCAGCTGTGTGATCGCCAATAGCAGCCTCTAACGCTGGGAGATCATGCAAAGGTACAGTCTTAAAGCCTGCTGGAAGCGGCAGGAAGCCTTCTTTTACCTTTTGCTGACCTGTAGCAGTCAGTGTAGCTAGCGTACGACCATGGAAAGATTGTTCAAACGTAATGATTTCATAACGATCAGCACCCTTTACCTTCTGGTGGTAACGGCGAGCCAGCTTAATAGCAGCCTCATTCGCTTCTGCCCCACTATTGCAGAAAAATACTTGATCAGCGCAGCTATTCTCTGTCAAAAGATTTGCAACTTTGTCCTGTCCCGGAATATGGAACAGGTTCGAGACATGCCAGAGCGTGTCAATCTGATCCTTCAGCTTCGCACCGACTTTTTCAGGAGCATGACCTAGACTGGTCACAGCTAATCCACTTGTAAAATCAAGATACTTATTGCCCTTATCATCCCATACCCAGGTGCCCTTGCCTTTAACTAAGCTAAGATCATATCTGGCGTAAGAAGGGAATACCGCGCTAAGCTTGCCTGCTGCAACATCCGGTGTACCTGATCCTACGGTATCGGTCTGCTGTGCCCCTGCTTGCGAATCCAATTCCGTTTGTGTAAGCTTGCTCATTCTAAGTCACTCTCCCATCTTGTGCTCCTGTGTACCAGGCTGCACCTCTAAATGATATTCATCTATGATTCTACGAACGAATAATACGTGTGCCTATCGCTTCACCTTGCAGTACTCGGCTAAGCACCCGCGGTTCTTTTCCATCCACAATAATAACCTCTGAAACGCTGCCTTGAATGCAGTCGATAGCTGCCCGCACTTTTGGGATCATGCCGCCGTAGATTTCTCCACTTTCGATTAAGGCTTCAATTTCCTGTACGGTAACGGATGGAAGTACAACCTTTTGGCCTTCCACCGTACTCATAATGCCAGGGACATCTGTGACTACGATCATTTGGGGAGACTCTACATAAGAAGCGACTGCCCCTGCTGCTGTATCTGCGTTAATATTGTAGCGCTGACCTGCAGCATCAACTCCGATAGGCGCAATGACTGGGATATAACCCATGCCAATAATTCCTGTTACAATCTCAGCCTTTACTTCCGTTACTTCTCCTACCAAACCTACTTCAGCGCTATTAGCTACAGGTCTAGCAGTAATCATATTTCCATCAATGCCGGATAGCCCTAGAGCTAGACCGCCACTTTCTTGAATTCGTCTTACAATCGCCTTGTTAATGCTCCCTGCCAACGTCATCTCAACGACATCTAGCACGGCTTCAGTAGTTACTCGCAGACCGTTCACGAAGCTGCTTTCAATGCCCAATTTTGCTAGATTCTCTGAAATAGCTGGCCCTCCGCCATGAACAATTACAGGCTGAATGCCATCCTGCTGCAAATCTCGCAAATCCTCGAAAAAAGAGTCAGGAAGCGCCGCCAGCGTACTGCCGCCGCATTTCATCACAAACAATCCACTGCCATCTAATGCATCTATAAGTTCAAGCTCGCTGTTTAGCGTCATTTGATCGGTATCCTTCCCTTGTGGGCTTAAAGCCGTCACAAATTAGGTACGATATGCAGCGTTAATCCGCACATAATCGTAAGTTAGGTCACAGCCCCAAGCTGTAGCCTTTCCGGTTCCATCATGCAAATCTACAGTGATCAGCACAGTTTCACTTTTTTGCAAATAGGCCAAAGCTTTTTCCTCGTCAAATGCAACTGGCTTCGAGTGCAAGAGCACCTCAATCTCACCTAACGAAATATTTACACGTTCTGGCGATACTGGCACACCCGCGCGTCCAACCGCTGCAATAATTCGTCCCCAGTTCGCATCTGCTCCAAAAATAGCAGATTTCACTAGACTAGAACCCACCACCGTCTTGGCAATCGCTGCTGCCGCCTCATCATGAACAGCCCCATTCACTTGCACCTCGATCAGGTGAGTCGCACCTTCGCCATCCCGCGCAATCGCTTTGGCAAGCGTCTGGCAGACATACGTGAAGCCAGCAGCAAAAGCGTCCCAATCCGGATGAAGCCGAGTCAGCTTCTCATTACCTGCAAGCCCACTAGCCATCGAAACTAGCATATCATTCGTGCTTGTATCTCCATCCACTGTAATCATATTAAAAGTAACGTTCGTAGCAGAACGAAGTAGACTGTGTAAATCCTCCGCTGAAATATCAGCATCTGTAGTCATAAAACCGAGCATGGTAGCCATGTTAGGATGAATCATCCCGGAGCCCTTCGCGGCTCCAGCAATAATAACTTCTACACCACCAACAAGCACCTTTACGGCAACCTCTTTTTTAACTAAATCAGTTGTAAGGATGGCCTGACAGAATTCTTCCGCTCCAGCAGCCCCACCGTCCAGCTTCTCTGGCAGTGCAGTAATACCACTACGTACGCAATCCATCTTCAGCAGCTCACCGATCACACCAGTCGAAGCGACAGCAACATCATTAACCTCTATGCCCAAATGTTGAGCCGCAGCAGCGCGCATCTCATAAGCATCGGCCTCACCTTGTTCACCTGTGCAGGCATTAGCATTCCCGCTGTTCACGATTACCGCCTGCAACGTTCCGTTCACAAGACTTTCCCGTGTCACCTTCAGAGGAGCCGCCTGAAAAACATTCGTCGTATACACAGCCGCCGCCGTTGCCGGAACCTCGCAGACAATCACTCCGAGATCGTTGCGATCTGTTTTTTTCAGACCACAGTGCAGTCCTCCGGACTTAAAGCCTTTAGGTGAAGTAATGCTGCCACCATCCATGGTAGTAAATAATTCAATCTCGTTCATGTTATTTGTACCGCTGAACCTTATGGATACACAGGTGTGTAGCCGAGGCCAAGGGTTTCCTCCCATCCCATCATCAAATTAAGGTTCTGTATTGCCTGCCCTGCCGCACCTTTTACAACGTTATCAATGACGGAGACGATCGTTACCCGCCCTGTACGAGCATCTGTTGCAAATCCGATATCACAATAATTAGAGCCGCTAACTTCTTTTGTCGCTGGAATCACACCTGCATCGCGCACCCGCACATAAGGTCTGCCCGCATAATATTCACGATATAAATTCACAAAATCCTGCTCCGTATAATTGCCCGTCATTCCTGCATACATCGTACTCATAATACCTCGGCTCATCGGCACGAGATGTGTGGTGAACGTTACGGTTACCTTTTCTCCAGCAATCTCCGTGAGTGTCTGCTCAATTTCTGGTATATGTTGATGTTTATTTATTTTATAAGTTTTTAAGTTCTCGTTTATCTCTGCATAATGCACCATCAGACTCGTTCCGCGTCCTGCTCCGGTAACCCCTGATTTGGCATCAATAATAATACTGTCATGTTTAACCCAGCCTGCCTGAATGGCAGGAATTAGTCCAAGAAGTGTAGCTGTAGGATAACAGCCTGGATTAGATATAAAATCAACCCCAGCCGCGCGCTCTCCGAACACCTCACAAAGTCCGTATACAGCCTGCTCTAGGTATTCATCAGCCGGAGCCGGATGTTTATACCAGTGTTCATACTCTGCGCCATTCTTCAATCTGAAATCACCGGATAGATCTACGACCTTTAGTCCAGCTTCCAGCAGCTGCGGCACCAGCTTTGCACTTACACCAGACGGTGTAGCCGTAAAAACCACATCCGCCCGCTCAGCCATCTGAGCCGGATCAACGCCATCCAGCCTTCGGTCAATAATGCCCGTCAAATGAGGAAACCCTTCCTCTATTGCATCCCCTGCACTTGATGAGGAAATCACCGAAGTAATCTCTACCTTAGGATGACTTTGTAGTAGCCGAATCAGCTCTACGCCTCCATAACCCGTTGATCCAACAATCGCCGCCCTCAGCTTGCCTTCCACTGTCATCCCCACTTCCTGCTTATCATGAATATATTATTTAATATAATGCATACCGTCTTAGAAATATGTATTATTATACATCCCAATTAATATAAATACAACACAATATGTGAACTTTATTTCCTCCTAAATATAACCTCATTTACAAAAAAAGAGAAGCGCCGCCTCCCCCGTAGGTGAGATTACGCTTCCCTTTTAAACCCTTCGCCCAGCACTTCATGAGCTTCGGTAATAATCACAAATGCACTTGTATCTACAGATTGGACAATCGCTTTCAGTCTCGACACTTCATTCTGGCCTACCACTACCATCAGAACGGTACGTGCATCACCAGTATACCCGCCATGTGCGTCCAGCTTCGTCAGACCACGATCTAAATCATTTAATATCGCTTCAGATATTTCTTCCGTCTTGTCAGAGATTATGTACGCAACCTTCGTATAACGAAAGCCTACCTCTATCGCGTTAATGGCCTTACCTGTCACAAATAATCCGATCAGCGCATACAGTGCTTGCTCCATACCGAGTATAAATGCAGCTAACACAATGACTGTCCCGTCTAGCAGCACTACAGAAATCGAGAAGCTGAGACCGGATATCTTTTGAATAATCTGCGCCAAAATCGTGAGTCCACCTGTCGATCCACGTCCACGGAACACAAGACCTAGTCCCACTCCGACACAGATACCGCCATAAATGGAGGCTAAGAGTGGATTGGTTGTAGGTGCAGGTAAATCTTTCGTCACAAGGATGAACAACGGCAGTACAAAACTCCCAAGCAGTGAGCGTACTCCATATTGCTTACCTAGGAAAATTACCCCGAGCACAAACAGTGGAATATTAAGTGCCCATTGCGTGTAAGCCGGTTCAGCTCCAAACCAGGCTTCAGCCAATACAGACAGACCGGATACACCACCAGAAGCA
Source organism: Paenibacillus sp. FSL K6-2859 (assembly GCF_038008265.1). Taxonomy (NCBI): domain Bacteria; kingdom Bacillati; phylum Bacillota; class Bacilli; order Caryophanales; family Paenibacillaceae; genus Paenibacillus; species Paenibacillus sp. FSL K6-2859. Next base: position 6,367,759 of record NZ_JBBOYU010000001.1, read on the forward strand.
ATATGATTCGGCAGAAAAAAGAGATTAAACCCCAGCGCTGTCACTAACGAACCGAGCAGAATTAGCGTTGTATCCACTACATGTCGGAGTGGTCCATTTAGAGGAATTAGTGGGGGTTTATTACGTGAATTGATTTTTTGCATTTCAAGGCGCTCCTTAAAGTGTCATCTTGCTTTACGTAAGAAGAAACGGGTACACCATCCATATCAAAGAATGGGATCCGTTTCCTCAAAAAATCAATATAAAGATAGTATGGAGTAACCTTATACTTTCCTATATTCCCGAAAAAATCCCTTAGTCCGCCTCAATCTTGATCTGGCTACGTAAGTAACCATCAATGAATGCATCCAGGTCTCCGTCCATGACTGCACCCACATTCCCTGTTTCTACGGAAGTGCGGTGATCCTTGACCATGTTATACGGATGAAATACATAGGAGCGAATCTGACTGCCCCAGGCAATATCGGATTGCTCGCCGCGAATCTCATCCAAGTGCTGCTGCTGTTCTTGCAGCTTGCGCTCATACAGCTTGGAACGCAGCATTTTCATCGCTTGCTCACGGTTTTTGATCTGTGAACGTTCGTTCTGACAGGTTACCACCACACCCGACGGCAAGTGAGTAATCCGTACCGCAGAGTCCGTGGTATTAATATGCTGTCCACCGGCGCCGCTCGCCCGATACGTATCGATTTTCAGATCCTCAGTACGAATCTCAACGTCTACATCATCGGCAATTTCCGGAACGACATCACAGGATACAAAAGAAGTATGCCTTCTGCCCGAAGAGTCAAAAGGAGAAATCCGTACAAGCCGATGGACACCCTTCTCAGCTTTTAGGTATCCGTAGGCGTTGAAGCCTTTAATAAGTAGCGTGACACTCTTAATTCCTGCTTCATCACCCGGTAAATAGTCCAACACCTCAACCTTGAATCCACGTTTTTCAGCCCAGCGCGTGTACATACGCAGTAGCATTTGTCCCCAGTCTTGGGATTCCGTTCCGCCTGCACCCGGATGAAGCTCTAGAATAGCATTCAGCTTGTCATACGGCTGATTAAGCAGCAATTGCAGCTCAAATTCATCCAATTTTCTGCCTAGGCTGCTAATTGTCTCCCCAATTTCTGCCGCCAGATCTGCATCGCCCTCTTCATCCGCAAGCTCTGCCATCATCGCAGCATCATCGTATTCCTGTTGAAGCTTCTCGTATTGATCTACGGAAGATTTCACAGCATTCATCTCGGCGATTACGCTTTGCGCTTGCTCACTATTATCCCAAAATCCTGGAGCCGCCATTTTCTCTTCAAAGTTAGAAATCATCTCTTGCTTAAGATCTAAGTCAAAGAGACCCCCTAAGGTCAGTTAGTTTCTTGCCTATTTCACGCAAATCCTGCTTTACATTTGGTTCTATCATAGGTCACTTCACCTTTCAAAATTGGTTGTTAAGGTCATCGCACTAATGGATAGTTAGTGGGATATAGTGATCAAAGTTCGCTTACGCCTTGCGGATTATTCTTCCGATCGCTGTTGTTTCCAGATTCCTTGAATGGATAACCGCATCGCGGTTGGAATCCGGAAACAAAGGCGAACGCTACGCTTCTACAGAACAATTCCGCCTGCTCCGCTCCATGATCACCAAACTACTAAAGATCCAAAAAAGCGACTGGGCCGTAAACGGGGGATACCCCCGGGCCCAGCCGCTCTTTATGGTTAGTATACCCATGGAAGCGATAATAAGGACTAGATAAATGGCAAGAGCAGAGAAAACCTCAATCAAACACCAACTTTATCTATACCTTAGTTCGCAAAATATGGTGTATTTCTAAATGTTTGTCTTATGCGTTTTGACCGTGACAATTCTTGTACTTCTTGCCGCTTCCGCAAGGGCAAAGATCATTACGGCCAGTTACAGCTTCAACGTGAACCGGACGTTTCTCAACAGGTTCGCTGTTTGTAGAGATCTTGTCTTCATCAATAACGGATTGACGTTCCTGATTCGCTTCGATGTGAGCCTTCATAATATAAGTAGCTACTTCTTCTTGAATCGTAGCAGTCATAGTATTAAACATCTCAAAGCCTTCGAATTGATATTCACGAAGTGGATCCGTACCACCGTAGGCACGCAAGTGAATCCCTTGACGCAATTGATCCATTGCATCAATATGATCCATCCATTTGCTATCTACGGAACGAAGCACGATTACCTTCTCGAATTCACGTACGAGCTCTGAACCCAGACGTTCTTCACGTGCTGCATATTTCTCAAGCACACGTTCGAAAATAAACTCGATAATCTCCTCAGCTTCCTTACCCCATAGAATATCACGGGTCAAAGCACCTTCTTCAAGCAGCTTGCTGTTTACGTAATCAGCAACTTCTTGCAGTTCCCAGTTCTCAGGAATATCATCGCTACAGTGTGCGAGAACGATACGCTCAATTACAGGCTTGATCATTTCAAGCACGATATCTTTAATATTATCGGACTCCAGAATCTCACGGCGTTGTTTATAAATAATTTCACGCTGTTGATTCATCACGTCATCATATTGCAATACGACTTTACGGATATCAAAGTTATTGCCTTCAACACGTTTCTGAGCAGATTCTACAGCACGCGTGATCATGCGGCTCTCAATCGGCTGATCTTCCTCGAATCCGAGACGATCCATCATAGTCAGAACGTTGTCAGCGCCAAAACGCTTCATCAGCTCATCGCCAAGCGACAAGTAGAATTGTGTAGAACCAGGGTCACCTTGACGACCCGCACGACCGCGCAGCTGGTTATCAATCCGGCGCGATTCATGACGCTCTGTACCAATGATATGCAGACCTCCAAGATCTGTCACACCTTCACCCAGAACGATGTCCGTACCACGTCCAGCCATGTTGGTAGCAATCGTAACTGTACCTGGCTGACCTGCATGGGTAATGATTTCTGCTTCCGCAGCGTGATGCTTCGCGTTAAGCACTTGGTGTCTAACGCCTTTGCGCTTCAGCATTTCAGAAACGAGCTCTGAATTCTCGATCGACACTGTACCAACCAGGACTGGCTGGTTCTTTTTGTGACGTTCTACGATTTCTTCCACAACAGCCTTGAACTTACCGTTCTCACTCTTGTAGACGACATCCGGCATATCATCGCGCTTGTTCGGCTTATTCGTAGGAACCTGAAGAACTTCAAGACCATAAATCTTCTTGAATTCCTCTTCCTCAGTCTTCGCAGTACCTGTCATACCGCCCAGTTTGCGATACATACGGAAGTAGTTCTGGAAAGTGATCGTAGCAAGAGTCATACTCTCATTCTGTACTTCGATTTCTTCCTTCGCTTCAATCGCTTGGTGCAACCCATCGCTATAACGACGACCTGACATTAGACGTCCTGTAAATTCATCGACAATAACGACCTCACCCTCGTTTACAACGTAGTCTACGTCACGACGCATAATTACATTTGCTTTTAGGGCTTGGACGATATGGTGATTCAAGGTTACATGACTGTGATCATACAAGTTCTCAATACCAAAAGCGCGCTCAGCAGTAGCCACACCTTTTTCAGTCAAGGCTACAGACTTCACCTTAATATCAACTGTGTAGTCTTCTTCAGCCTTAAGCTTTTTCACGAAACGGTCTGCTGAAAAATACAATTCTGTAGACTTCTCAGCTTGTCCGGAAATAATAAGAGGTGTACGTGCTTCATCAATAAGAATAGAGTCCACTTCATCAATAATACAGAAATACAGAGGGCGCTGAACCATTTGCTCTTTATAAAGCACCATGTTGTCACGCAAATAATCGAAACCAAATTCGTTGTTCGTGCCATACGTAATATCGCAGGCATAAGCAGCTTGTTTATCAGCATGGTCCATACCGCTTAGGTTAACCCCAACCGTCATGCCCAGGAAGTTATAGATTTGTGCCATTTGTGCGCTGTCGCGCTGAGCCAAATAGTCATTGACCGTTACAACGTGTACGCCTTTACCTAGCAAAGCATTCAAATACACTGGCAATGTACCTACTAGTGTCTTACCTTCACCAGTCTTCATCTCGGAGATTCGGCCTTCATGCAGAGCCATACCACCAATTAACTGCACATCAAAATGCCGCATACCAAGTGTCCGCTTGGAAGCTTCACGTACGGTTGCAAATGCCTCAGGAAGAATTTCTTCCAGAGTTTCGCCTTTTTCAATACGGGCACGGAATTCTGCTGTCTTCGCTTGTAACTGTTCATCAGATAGCTTTACAAATTCCGGTTCCAATCCATTAATTACATCGACTGTCTTCATGAGACGTTTAACGTCACGATCGTTGGTGTCTCCGAATATTTTCTTTACAAGTCCTAGCATGGTTAACCCCTTTCATGCAACACAGATGGTGGAACCGAGCCCATCCTCACAAAATTGAAAGGGCCATTTATAAATTCGATTCCGCTGCTTCATAAATTGTAACAGTTTGTAAGAGATGCCGCAATACAAGGTGTATCAGCCACATTTTTCAAATATAGTCGCTTATACGCACAAGAGCCCTATTCGCTGCAAGCGAATAGGGGCTCGGTTTAAATTTCTTAGGTTCTGACTAACTCTCGAGGCCCTTTATACTTAGAGCATAACTGGCATCATTGTATCTTAGCCCTGTTCAATCAATCCATATTTACCATCATCACGTTTGTAAACTACGCTTACTTCCGAGGTATCGATATTGGAAAAAACAAAGAAAGTATGTCCTACCATGTTCATTTGAAGAATAGCTTCTTCTACATCCATCGGCTTCATCGTAAAGCGTTTGTTCCGCACAACTTCTAAATCATCATAATCTTGTTCTTCTACAGCAACAGCGGTACTAGCTCCATCCACAAACAGCGTCTTCAGTCCCTCTTGACGGAACTTACGATTGATCTTCGTTTTGTGTTTGCGAATTTGACGTTCCAGCTTGTCCACAACGGCATCTATGGAAGCGTACATGTCATCGCTGCGGTCTTCCGCACGAAGCGTCACACCAGCAAGCGGAATGGTTACTTCCACCGTATGAAGGCCGCGAACTACGCCAAGCGTCACAGACCCTTCAGAGGTAGGGGGTGCTTCGAAATACTTCTCAAGTTTGCTGAGCTTCTTATCAACATACTCTCTCAAAGCGTCGGTCACGTCAATTTGTTGACCTCGAATGGTGAATTGCATGGCCACTCCTCCTTTAGTTACACCTTCATTATACCAAATTGTTAAGGCTAAGTAAAAAGTAATTCCTTACAGCCCTTACAATTAGATAACAAATATTGTCGTAGTGTTCACAAATAAAACAAGTCCGGTAAGAGCAACTATTCGCCTCACCGGACCAATTGTAAACCTGTCGTTATTATAGTACGAATTCCAATCTTATATTCCCAAACTGAGACAGTATAAGATTAAGTTACTTGGTATGAATTTGAATGATTTCGACAGGTGACAATTCTGTACCCGATCCTGTAATAACGTATACCTTATAGGCAGTATTGGCTGTCAATCCAGTCAAAGTATGCGTATGTTTTACACCAGGAGCGAACGTAAGCGTGTCCGTCCATGGAGCAGTCAACGCTGTACCAGTACTATTCTGTCCTAAAGAAATTTGTGCTGCGCTAGGTGCTTTTTCATTAGCTGGTAATACTACATATCTTACTGGGGTTGGAGCGTAACCTGTCACACCATATTTAACATATACATCGGCTGTAACAGTACCTGCTTGTCCTGGTTCAAAAAGTGTAATCGACTTTTCAGTTGCCTGAGCAGTAGTTAATCGAACTGTTGTCACAGTAGACAGATTACCAGATGCATCCGCTGCTACGATATATGTTGCGTATTCTGTCCCAGGATTCAATCCGTAAACCGAGAATGTAACCGTTGTGTTCGGTACAGTTGCAACACTACCATGAATTTCGCTTGCAGTTCCATTGCTGATCTGTCCTTTTTCCACCTGCAATGCACTCGGTGCACTTATGTTAGCAGTATAAGGGGCTACAACATAGTACACTGAGCCTGTTACGGAAGATGTCAGGTATACATCGGCTGTTACCGAACCAACGTTACCATAGGTTGCCCCACTTACGGTTGGTGTAGTGACAGTTCCGCCATCACCGTTACCTCCACCAGATCCACCACCACTTCCTCCACCAGTACTACCACCTGGAGTAGCTGTTGGCGTTGGGGTAGCTGTTGGTGTCGGAGTTGGCGTTGGGGTAGGAATTACTCCACCGCCTGTGCCGCTACCTGGGTAATAGATGACCGAGGTATTGATGATACCTACAGCCTCTGCACGTGTTAACGATCTCTTAGGACCGAAGGTTCCGTCCGGATAACCGTTAATAATCTTCTTATCTGCTGCAGCGGCTACTGCACCTTTTGCCCATGTTGCGATTTGTGCATTGTCTTTAAATTTGCTAGTAGTGGTATTAGTGCTCAATTTAAGTAATTTCGCAGCCATTACAGCTGCCTCTTGTCTTGTGAGCGGAGTATTGGGACGGAACGTATTGTCCTCGTATCCCCCGATATAACCAGCTTCCACGGCTTTAGCCACTTCACTGTAGTTCCAGTTTGTGCTTTTCATATCTTTAAAGCTTACAGTTGCTTTTGCTGTAAAACCAAACAGGCGATTTACCATAGTCACATACTCACCGCGCGTAATGGCCTTGTTTGGTTTAACTGTACCGTCTGGGTATCCTCCAAGGTATCCTCTATCTAGCCATTCCTGTAGTTGAGCTTGAGCCCAGTGACCTTGAATATCCTTAGGTACGGAGGCGGCAGATACACTGCCAAGAGATCCTAATAACATACTAACTCCTAAAACTCCGGTCATAAGACCGCGCAACTTCTTTTTCATCCTGCTAATCATCCTCCTAAAAGTTTTGATAGCTTAGGCTATTTGAATCTCTCATGGAAGTGTTGGCCTAGGCTAACATAGTGTGCGTCGAGGTAAGATAAACAGCTCAACGTACAACTATTACCCACATTTCGGAGAGTTCTAACATTTTCCATATTATAAATTTACAAAGTACGCTATTTTCTTTCTATTAACTGCCTTGATAGAGGCTTATGAGCACAAAAAAAGGATCTCGGGAGAATTCCCAAGATCCTTGCTAGCGCTGTCTAAATTGCTAACCATCTACTTATATGTAGGTCGGCTGAGCCGTATGATTATAATTTGATTACGTTAGCTGCTTGTGGTCCACGTGCGCCTTCAACGATATCGAACTCTACGGATTGGCCTTCATCCAAAGTCTTGAAACCATCAGTTTGAATCGCGGAAAAGTGTACGAATACGTCGCCACCGTCTGCAGTCTCGATAAAACCATAACCTTTTTCTGCGTTAAACCATTTTACTTTACCTTCCATTGATTAAACATTCCCTTCGTCATCAGATGAACGTGAGTCTTGCTCACAAATCGACTATACCACCGTAACTTCTTCATTGTCAATTGGAAAAGTAAATGTTTACATGCAATAATTTACCACGTAAAATAGGACGTTTAATTTACCATAATCAAGAAATAGCTACGGCGTAAGGATCAAAAAAAGAGCAGACGGAAATTAATACCCGTCTACTCCTATAGTGAAACACCGAAATAAATTATTTTCTACGATCCATTAGAAAACTATCTGGGGTATAAGCGGCCTCGTAGGCGCTGCGCTGTACCTTGGCCTGATTACGCTTCTGCAACCAGTCTTGCGCTTCCAAACGAAGTGCGTTCATTCTGTCTAAGATCACATTGTCATACTCCAAAATTCGATTAATTTCTTGTTTTTGTGCAGGCGTCGACTTACAAATTTCGGCTTGTTCTGCAATAGAGTCGACAAGCTCCTGACGATCCTCGACAAAAAGCTCTAACTCCTCATAGGTGGTCTCATCGATTCTGTCCGTGATACCTAAGGTTAGTTCCTTCAGGCTCTGAATTAACTCATCCATGAGCACTTTCAGCCTGTCCCTGGCCTGCAGCGATTTTGGATGCCTGTAGCCAAGTTTCCCGAAGTTCTGTCAGGTAGCCGATTGCCTCTTCCGCTTTGTCTGGGCTCTTGCGTATGTTGGCTTCTACTAATAAGAAGTTTGTATATTCATATAATGAGAACAAGTTCTTTGAGACTTCATATGAATGATCTAATGTAGACATCAATTCACTTACTACAGTTTGTGCTTTACCAAAGTTTAGACTTGTCTTCTCATAGTCTTGCTTACTAAGACCATCTATTGCTGCTCTTACAAAACGAATGGCTCCATCATAAAGCATAATCACCAACTGTGCAGGCGTTGAAGTTTGAACAGAAGACTGGCGATACTTGTCATAAGGAGATGTTATCAATAATGTCACCCTCTATTTTATAATTATCTTAGCTGGATGTGGAGAAAAGACTGTTAGACTGTGACTGCAACTTGTTCATTGCCGTTTCCATGGCTGAGAACTGCTTGTAGTAACGTGTTTCGGCATTGTTTAACATTGTTAGCATTGAGCTTATACGAGTATTGTATTCTTTAAGTTTCCTACCCATAATGCTTTCTTCCTTAAAGGTACTGGTTAGATCTGCTGAATATCTGTTCGTCCCGACTTTTTTATTTAAAAGATCAAGTGTGCTATCAACTTTCTTAGACAAAATGTCAAACACTCCGGTATCAGGAGCACTGGTAGGACCTTGAAATAAATCTCTAAAACCTTGAGGATTATTATTGATAGCCTTTTTTAACTTGTCTTCATCAATAACAAGCTTACCATTTTCAAAGTAAGAACCCGTTGTAATACCGTAACTACTCAATGCTCCCAATTGATCTGTAATTGCAGAACGCATGGATGATAATACACCCTTTAAAATATCGTCATTTTTCAAAAGTCCACTTTTCGCTTTTTCCGTCCAACTATTAATATCCGCTTCTTTCATCTCTTTCTTTTGCTCATCCGTGAGAGGTGCGAAGTCTCTATATTTCTCTTCTGTAATTTTACTATTCAAAGCGCTTATTAAAGCATTGTAATCTGCTACAAAAGCTTTAATGTTATCTACTGTGTTTTGTGTATCAGTCTCTATAGCAATCTTCGAAGTTACGCCATCAGAAAGTGATTGTGCCGTTATAAGCACACCATTAACTGTTACTTTGTTATCCTCAGGGTTATATGTTTGTGGATTACTGATACCGTCGGAGCCAGTAACTACTATTTCAGCTTTTGTAGCAACCTTGATACTAGTAACTCCTAGCAGATCAAGAAGGGGATTATCACCAGTACCATGACTATTCCCATCTTTGTCAGTCTGAACTATATTATTACTTGTCCCATATTCTTTAGCAGTGATTGTTAGCTTACCGCTAAGCTCGTCGAAAGCAGCTTTTACATTCGCTGTCTTATCTCCATTTATCTTACTGATAACAGAAGAGATCGTATCAGTAGACTTAAATGTAATTGTACTCTTGTTAATGTAAAGATCAAAGGTATCCGGAGTACTACTCCCTTTCAGATCTCCTAAAGTAGTAGTCAAACGTGCAATATCGGTTGAACTTGAGGGTGTAAGTGCTTTAGTAGTAATGGTTGATTTTGCTGCAAGCTCCTTAACTTCAACCGTCATAGGCACTCCATTAGCCCCAGCGGAAGCATCTGCTTTTATTGCACTCGAATTCCCAGTAACAGTTGCCTTCTGTGAATTCAAAGCTGCATTTACACCATACTTATCTGTAAGCTTATTGATTTTAAAATCGACCAGCTTACTGTTAACTTCACGATAGCTCTCCCTTGTCCAATTCAGAATCTGCTTTTGTTGGTTAAGCTTATCGAGTGGTACACGTTTAGCAGCCATCATATTCTTAACCATGCTATCGATATCCATTCCTGAGAAACCATTTACTCTAGTAACCAAAACAGCACCTCCCTATATTAAATTTTCTCGTCTACAAGAATGCCTGCAATTTCCATCATTTTACTTACTAAATCTAAAGTTTTCTCCGGAGGAACTTCACGGATTAATTCACCAGTATCCTTATTGAGTACCTTGACCATAATATCATGAGTTTTCTCGTGGATGCTGATTTCAAGTGTGGTCTGAGGTCCTTGTAATGATTTCACTGCCCTTTCAATGGTACGAATAAGCTGTTCTTCGGCAACAGACACATTGACCCCTTGCTTTTCTTTCAAATTCATATCCTTAACATTACGGATAGAGTTTTCTTGAATAACGGGTAATTCCGGAACAGTACTAGACATAACCTCTGGAACGCCCATTCCAGTTGTTGTAGAATTAGCGGAAAGAGAAAACTGTACATTCATAGAACCCGACCCCCACCAACGCTCATTTTATAATATATATATCGGTTATATTCAGAGATAATTTAGGACTTAAGTAAGATAAATAGAAAGAACTCCGGAATCTCCGGAGCCCCTGTAAATATGATATGTAATTAATTACAAAAGAGCCCTGGAGTATTCCAAGGCTCTTTTGAGACAACTTTAAATTTGGCTCGAAATTAACGAAGCAATTGAAGTACGCCTTGTGGTTGTTGGTTCGCTTGAGCCAACATAGCTTGAGCAGCTTGAGCAAGGATAGAGTTCTTCGTTTGGTTCATCATTTCTTTAGCCATGTCTACGTCACGTACACGAGATTCAGCAGCAGTCAAGTTCTCAGAAGAAGTATTCAAGTTATTGATTGTGTGCTCCAAACGGTTTTGGTAAGCACCAAGTTTAGAACGCTCAGAAGACACCGTGTTAATAGCTGCTTTTGTAATATCCATTGCAGTTCTAGCAGTAGCGTCGTCAGCAACACTGATAGCACCTGTATTTAAAGAGCCAGCAGAAGTGTCAATTTTACCAATTGTAAGACCTAGACGCTCGGCACCTGAAGTTCCAGAGCCAATTTGAATATTAACCGCGGCTTGTGCACCAGTAGCAATTCGACCAGCAGTACCACCACCATTTGTAGCACCTACAAGTGTCGCTCCTGCTTGACTACCGTTAACCGAGATTTTAACCCCAAGTTTATCAAAGTTTAATGTACCAGCAGTTCCATCTGCTAGAGTAACTGCTTGAGTGTTTCCAGCTCCGTCATCAAGAGTGTAAACTCCTGCATTAAAAGTAATTGCAAAATTTGTACTTGCTTTGGCTCCACTTATATCAATAGCAGTAACTCCATCGCTACCAACTTTAATACCAGTACCACCAGCTCCATTTGTTAACTGGACACCAAAAGAGCCATCAAGCAAACTCTTACCGTTAAAAGTCGTTGAACTGGAAATACGATTTATTTCACTGTTTAATTGAGTAAGCTCATCACCGATAGCTGTACGATCTTCAGATTGAAGATTGCCATTAGCCGCTTGTGTCGCTAGCTCGTTCATACGTTGTAAAATAGAGTGCGTTTCGCTCAAAGCGCCCTCAGCAGTTTGAATTAAAGAAATGCCATCTTGAGCATTACGGGAAGCTTGATCCAAGCCACGGATTTGACCGCGCATTTTTTCGGAAATTGCTAGACCAGCTGCATCGTCACCTGCACGGTTGATGCGAAGACCTGAAGACAATTTCTCGATGGATTTCCCAGTAGCTGCATTGTTGCTAGACAATTGACGGTGAGTATTCAAAGCTGCGATATTGTGGTTAATAATCATTTGATATTTCCTCCCTGAAATTAAGTTAGTTCCACATCCATGTGGTAAACGCTGATCCATTAAGGTCGGCCGCCCTGCCGGATCAGCGTCTACTACATATATCGACGGCACGCACCCAACTGTTTAGAGTAATTCGAAGTTTTTTTAAAATTTCTTGGGTAAATTCTCCAAAATGAGATAAAAAACCCGAGTCTACGTTCAAATAGTCCCAGGTTCTGGATTTGATGCGTGCCATATGTCAATCATTCATTCTTATTTACATCACGAAGCCGATAGATCAATGCATTCAGATTAGTCTGCTGTGGAGCAACAGACTCACGATTGGCCTCCTGAATTGAAAGGTAAACCTCTTTACGAAAAATATCAACATGCTTAGGTGCAGTGATACCAACCTTTACCGTGTCGCCATCCACGCTTAAGATCGTCAGTTCTATCTGATCTTGGATGACGATGGACTCTCCTTTTTTGCGGGAAAGTACGAGCATATCATCCACCATCCTTTCCATCGATAACTAGCTGCTCCTGCAATAGGCTATGTTTCGTATGATAGGGTGCTTTATGTAGCACGATTTGTTTCCCAAGGTTTCCAACTGGGTTCAAAACAATAGGGGCTAGGAGATTAATCGTAGACTGCTCAACATTTTCTTTCAAAGTTATAATACAGCGAACGACTACATCCGATCTAATCTCTAGCTCTTCGGCCTCAGCATCTGGAAGTTCAAATTCATAAGCTGGATAAAATGCAAACGGATCGCCCAACAGAAAGGAAAGTCCCTTGCTTTTTACAGACTGTAGATAACAAAAAGGCGTATCCGCCATTGCGATTAGAACAAAGTTTGTTTCTTCATCGAACCCAGGCAGCCCTTTAGGAAAATGATATAGTTGTTCCTTATCCACTTCCAACTTGCCCCAAGATAGTGTTTCTATAATCAAGTTGTTCACTCCTCAAAAGTTCTGCTATGCAAAACTAGCTTCTCACGAAATTCTATTACATTATATAGCACAAAAGCTATAGAGGCGCTTTCTGGCACATCTATAGCTTAATAAGCTACATTTGAACATTCAATTCTGGTGGGATAAACTGAATTGAGGCGTATTGCTGCATATATATATTTAATTTACCACGAGTATATTCAATTTCCGGATTATGCCTTTCCACCTGAATATCCACTTTAGCAGCACGAAAATCGATTTGCGGGGCTCTCGTTTCGATGTGAATATCCACATTATCGTAGGAAGCTGGTCCACGTATTTCTGGAAACGAATTTGGTTCGGTATCTGTGCCATACACTTCTGCAATTGTATTACCTGGTTTAAAAAACTCCGCCATCCGGTTCCCCTGTTCAACCTTTCTAGCAATTCCCTGAAGATATAGCTGCTGGATGCCGGAATAGATTCGTTTGGTCATATCAAACATATTTCCACCATTATAGGCTGCCCATGCTCGAGACTGATCTATGGTAAGCTCGGGTCGAGTCGATTGAACTGTTAGTTTCCCAGGAGTGGTTGTCACATTAACCTCAGCCTTAGGCTGAGTAATTGAATATGTACCCAGGTCAGCATCAATTCCAATAGCAGCAGGCGTCTGACGGATTTGCAATATTGGCTGAAGCAACGAAAACCACCTCCGTTATCTGATAAAATCTACGAGAGTTGTGGAAATAATCTTTGCACCTACAGATAAAGAGGCATTATAGATATTCTCTTGTATCTTCGACTGCATAATTAAACCTTCGTAATCAGCATCTTCCGTCTTTGCTTGAAGATCCGTTAAGTTAATATTCAAATCACTGAGCCGTTCTTGCATCAATTCAATACGGTTAGTCTTAGCACCTATCTCAGAACGTGCCGACAAAATAGTTTCAACACGTGTGTCAATTGCATCAAGTTGACCAGATATAGCATTAAAATCACCAGCTTTTAAGCTAGCAGAAATATTGTTAATGATTGCAAATAGATTGTCAGAGTCCCCATTGTTACCAAATATTTCATTACCCGTTATACTTATCGGCATACGCACCTCTTCGCCAACAATAAACTGAATCTGCCCGATATCTGTAGTAATCGCTTTGGAGACATCATAAGTACCATCTGCACCTTTAGCAAAATCATAAGGCTGGGTATTGTATTGTTCTCCATTAAATATATATTTACCGTTCAGCTTACTATTAGCAATATCGACAAGCTGCTCTTTTAGCTGCATCATTTCTTCATTAATACTGTCGAGAGCGGACTGTGGATTACTACCTGTCGCAGCCTGTACAGTCAATTCACGAATTTTCTGAACAACATCCCCAGCTTGTCCTAGAACAGTATCATTATAATCCAGCCATGAAAGTGCGCTATCTACATTCTTAGTATATTGTTCATTAGATGAAAGCTCCGCACGATATCGCAGGGAATACGTAATTCCTACCGGATCATCAGAAGGCTTATTGATTTTGCGTCCGCTTGATAGCTGTAACTGTGTGTCATTCATCGTACGTGCATTACGGTTTAGGTTAAGCAGAAGCTGTGAATTCATCATGTTAGAGGTTACTCTCAACATACGCTATATCTCCTTTTATCTGCCGACTGTGCCGGTGGAATTAATCAATTTGTCGAGCAGTTCATCAAAAGTAGTCATAAAACGCGCAGCGGCACTATAAGCATGCTGGAACACGAGCATATTCGACATTTCTTCATCTAGCGATACCCCGCTGACAGATTGACGACGGGAGTTAACCTGTTCTACCAGATAATCTGAGTTATCAGTTTGACGCGCTGCCTCCTGCGATTGAATACCCAATTGGCCAACCATAGAGCCTAGAAGCCCACCCACAGTATTGCTAACTTTACCGTCCGGCGTAGTGAATTTACTATCCTTCAGGTTTGTCAGCAAGAGCGCCAAGGTGTTATTTCCTTTAACCACCTGTGTGTTGCCAGCTGCATCAACAGTTGTACGCAGTGAGGTTGCGAATAAACTAACATCCGCAGCAATTTCCGGATTCAGCTTGATTGTTCCAGCGTCACCAGAGGTTACAAAGAAGTCACGACCAGAGCTACCATCCATCGCATAACCTAACTTGTGAAGCCCGTTCAAGCCTTTGACAATGGTTTTAGCGTCCTCATACATCGTTGCTCCCTTAGGCATTGCTTGACCAGCGGCCAGAGTAACTACAGTGCCATCTGCTTGCTTAATCTTGGCATCATTTGTCAACACCGTACCTTCAGGAAGATTTGAACCTGCCGGTATTGTAATTTCAACATCACCAGTAGCAATCGTACTTGCCATATCGTTGAGTTGTTTCTTGTAGTCAGTAACATAAGTATTTTTGGAGAAAATCATTCCGTAAGCCTCGCCGCCCTTCAACGTTCCAGCGGCATAAGCATTATTAAGAAATGCACTATCTACGGTTGCAGTAACTTCTCCACCCTCTACCAGTGGCTGTCCACCTAGTGAAACGTTATAACCAGCTTCCGTCTCTACAACGGTAATATTAGCAATCTTAGATAGCTTGTCCGCCATCAGATCGCGTTGATCGCGTAAATCATTCGCTTGATCGCCCATACCTTCGATCTTATAGATCGATTTATTCAAGTCTGCGATAGCGGTCAGGTAACCCTGAGCTTCTTTGGCTTTAACGTCAATATTAGTAGTTAGATCCCGATCAAGATTATCTAATTGCGTGCTCATATAGTTCATGGCATCGGTCAAAGATTGTGCAGTTTGCACTACAATCTTACGAGCAGTAGGGTCCTCAGGGTTCTTACTAAGGTCGGACCATGATTTCCAGAAGTTATCTAGAACTGTACGAATACCTGTATCCGATGGTTCGTTAACAATCGCTTCTAGTTTAGAGAGGGTATCTGCTTGAAGTTTCCAGTTTCCAAATGCAGAATTCTCACCACGGTACTGATCATCCAGAAACATTTCCCGAATCCGATCGATAGATGAGAATTCCACCCCTGTACCCATTTGACCAGGAACGGTAGATTTATTAAATCCGTACGCTTCAATAGGCAAAGCAGCCTTCATATTTACACGTTGACGAGTATAACCCTCGGTATTCGCATTTGCGATGTTGTGTCCAGTCGTATTAAGAGCTGCGGTCTGAGTAAAAAGGCTGCGTCTCGCCGTCTCTATTGAATGAAATGTGGATGTCATGCTGCTTACTCCTCCTTATGTTCTGCTCTGACAGAACACTTCATCAGTACAATTCTAGCCTCGTGCATCAAATATCCCCGACCGATTTACGCCATTGCCTTTGTCAGACGGACGATGATAAGTGATATCCTGATTCGGTCTTCCGACCAGCAGATCCAAAGAATAATCTATAAAAGTAAGCGACTGCTCTATCAGCTTCTGATTAAGCTCATTTGCTTCTTTCAAGCGGTGCAAAGTGCCAGAAAGCTTCTGCTGAATATGCAGCAGTCGTGCCTTATCTTCAGGGTCAAATATAAGTCTGGACAGCTCAGTTAGGTTCAGGTTCAGGTTGGAACGAAT
This sequence comes from Paenibacillus sp. FSL K6-2859, assembly GCF_038008265.1. Taxonomy (NCBI): domain Bacteria; kingdom Bacillati; phylum Bacillota; class Bacilli; order Caryophanales; family Paenibacillaceae; genus Paenibacillus; species Paenibacillus sp. FSL K6-2859. The sequence goes on from NZ_JBBOYU010000001.1 coordinate 6,383,831, forward strand.
ACCTACGCCTTGCAGAACGGTATATGCTGCCGCGATTCGCTGTTCCTCGAGCTGTCCAATCAGCTTCATTAGCTTGGACTCACGGTTCAGGATGTCGATTAAGGCATCCACCTTGTTGTCCATAATCGTCTGTTTTTTCTCAGCGGCCAGCTCCAGCATTTGGTTATGTACTTCGTCCAGCCGCTCCAATAGTTCTATTAATGTCGTCAATGCCATGGATGGTTTCACCTAATTCTCGGAGGATTGCTTAAAGTAAGGGGCGAGTTTCTCTGCTAGCTTAGCTGCATCTACTTGATAGGTACCTGCGGAGACCTGTTGCTTCAAGCTGTCGATCTTAAGTGCACGTTCAGCATCATTACCAGAATTCTGTGCTTGCAAGAGCTGAATTGCTTCATCAGAAATCGAAACCTCATCCTTGCGTGAACTTTTCTTCATTTGTTCCTGCCTTTGCGCATCCGCGCTGCGTTGATACGGATTCATCGCGTTAATTCGTCCGGTCTCGTTAATTTTCATAACTTCACCTTCCTCCTAATATAAAAAAGCCGATAATCTTTACTAAGTTTATCGGCGTAGACTGAAACATACTTTATAGCTGCAAACGTTTTTTTGCAGATTTTATAGGTCACGCAACTTGTCTATGGCACGATATGCGCCGTCTGTTGTCTTTTTGGTAGTATCCTCAGCAGCATTTTCCTTGGCGGCATTGGTGAGATCCTTTCTAAGCCGAGTACGGCAGCTATCACACATATGCCCATCGCGAATCAGTGTTCCACACACCTCGCAGGGATACATCATATTAGGAGCATTTGCTATAGATATCCGGCCCTCTCGAATAAAGCGAGTGATCTCCTTAATCGAAATCCCCGTAGCATCGGACAGCTCTTGAATGTTGGTTCCTTTGTTCTCCCGCAAATAATCGACGCAGATCTCATATTCATGCTCCAGCTCTTTGATGCAGGGCTGGCACAACCCCATAAGATTCTTAACAAACAACCGGCCGCACCTTGGACAATTGTCTAGATTCATAACAAGCAGCCGCTCCTCTCCGTACATTCTGTACAATGCATAATATCCTTATGCTCCTAGATTACATGATTGCAAAGAATTCGTCTATGGGACGGAAGAAACGCTATTACGGGCATGGATCTCTTCAAAAAGTGAATGGGCTGTTCACAATCATGCATTTCGCTCTCCTCAGGAACGTGCCCAAGTTAGGCTATATACCTCTATCGTATAACCATAATCTGAACCTATTTGTTGAATGATCTCAGCGCATGCACGAATGGTACTGCCCGTTGTATAAATATCATCAACAATAATAATCCGAACAGGACGATTTAGAGGTACCTCCCGTTTCATCAAATCCGCAAACTGTGTTGTTACTGCCGGATTCTCCGCAAAAGCGTGCTTCATATCCGCTAGTCGTTCCGCCCGGCTCTTAAAGCTTTGCTTTCCCATATGATGTGTACGGATTAGCAGTGGAAGCTGTTGAACCTTTCTACGTCTAGACAGCACATCCGCCAATCTTTCTGCTTGATTAAACCCCCGCTCCATAAGCCGGGAATCACTGACAGGCACTGGCACTAACAAATCAGCAGACCAAGAGCGATGGATGATGGATGGTTCTCGGGATAAAAGAGTGCTCTGCTTCTCTTTTTTTAGGGTTAGATAGGCTCTATCCAGCATAAGGCCAAGTAAAAGGGCATATCGTTCATTTCCGCGATATTTATACTGACCTAGCCATTCTCGCATATCACTATTGTAAGCAACTGCACTCCTGTTACAAATAATCGGTGATGGTTCGGTGCTGCGGGTACAGTCAGGACAGCCCACATGCCGACCACATTTCAAGCAACGGGGGGAACGTATCCATGGAATAGATTCTGCGCAAATCCTGCAAACTCCAGGAAATGGTGAGGATCCAGAGATGCGCTTGCCGCAGGTTAAACATGGAGATGCCGAGGGGGAGAAGAGTGACTGAGCTTTGGTTAACCATGAGAACATAGCACTCATGTCGACGTCTCCTTACTAATAAATCCTTTGCTACGAGCGATTTTGTTCATAGTACGGATCTGAGAGATCGCTCCGCGCTGAGATCGGGTCCACTGTGGAGAGGCGAATACAACACGCCCAGCAGGATCATCTTTAGATCGCCCGGCACGTCCCGCCATCTGAACCAATGAGGCTTCGTCAAAAAGATCACTGTCTGCATCTAAAATAAATACATCGCTGCGTGGTACTGTAACTCCACGTTCCAGGATAGTAGTCGTTACTAACAAGGAAACAGCGCGGTTACGAAAAGCAATTACTTTTTCTGCCCGGGATGAATCTTTGGAGGAAGTCCCCTCGATAACTACGCCGGGAAAGCTCCGGCGAAGCAGAGCCAGCAACCCGTCAATATGAGCGATACGAGAAACAAAACAAAAGATTTGCGCCTTGCGCTCGAGTGACTTACGAAGCGTATGTACGAGAGATCTAGGTAAATTTCCACGCTTTAGGCATGTTTGAACGGATGTCATAGTCAAATGCTGCGGTACAGGCAAGGGATGACCATGGAAGCGAACAGGTACTCTGGCATGTGGAAGTCTACCTGAGCGTACCAACCGCTGCATTTCTTGTGGTGGTGTGGCTGATAAGTAGATAAAAGAGCCATCTACCTTACAGGCTTGTTCGGCAGCATAAGCCAACATAGGATCATTGTGATAGGGGTACGCATCCAGCTCATCAATGATTACGAGATCAAAGCCTCGATGGAAGCGCAGCAGCTGATGGGTGGTCGCGAGCGTCAAGCGACCACTCACCCAGCGTTCTGTGCTGCCGCCGTAAAGCACGGCGATAGTCTCCGCCGGGAAAGCTTTGGCGAGCCGCGGAGCGAGCTCAAGTACGACGTCGCGTCGCGGCGTCGCTACGAGCGCCCGCCCACCGGCGGCGAGCACGGCCTCTAGGAGCGGGAAGATCATCTCCGTCTTCCCGGCTCCCGTCACCGCCCAGAGCAGGAACCGCTCTGGGCACGAATTGGCGGAGCGCTCACGCCGCTCCGCCAGAAAACCCAGCGCAGCGCCAGCGGCTCCCGCCTGCGCTGGGCTAAGCCCCCACCGGCCTGCGGCCGCGGTGGGGTCAAGGGCGGCCGTGCACCGCACGGCCGAAAGCGCTGCACTGCGCAGCAGCAGCGCACAAGCCCGGCTGCGCCCAAGTGCGAGGCAGGCCTCGCAATAGGCGCAGCCCATAAGGCCGCACGCGGCGCATGCCGTGCGGCCGGTGGGGGCGCTGCCGCAGCGCAGGCAGCGCGAAACGGCGCGGCGGGCGACAGCGCCGCGCCACCACACGTGCGGCAGGCTAGCCGCCGCACGCGCCAGAGCGCCAGCACCCGCAGGGAGCTGGCGGGCCCACGCCCCAAGCGTAGCCGGGGCGTGACTACCAACGGCGGCGGCAAACGTAAGCCGCCCCTGCAAATGCGCCAGTTGTGCCGCCTGGCGCCAACGACCCATCAGCTTCGGCAATCCTTCTGCCAGCAGCGCTTCTATTTCCGGCTGCAGTAAAGAGCGGCCGGCCACCGCCCACGATAGTTGTTCTGCTTCCGATTCAAGTAAAGCATAATCGAGATCATTTCCTCCGCAATAATTTCCTCCTTCATTGTTCTTCTTATCCTCTTCAATAAAAATCTTTCTTAGTTCAGAAACCCGCCATAGCGATACCCCATCATTAGGCCACGCTTCCTTTCCCATTCCTCCCGCTTCCCTTTCCTCCCTCAACTCAGGCTCAAGAACAGTGCTTACGTATTGACCCCATTCCTTAGCCCCCCAGTTCCTCATTCCATCTCTTGGTTTAAAATAATCGCGCAGCTTCACCGCCCATCCCAGTGGCAGCGCAGGAGATAATAAAACCAGCTTGTCCTCCGTTATTAAGCCCCTACCTTGACTCTCTGATCCAGCCCCAGACCACCACCATACATCTACTGTAAGATCTATAGAAATCCAAACACTCCAGATCCCTCTACATTCCAAGGCATACACACCCACTCGCATAAAAACCGCCTCCTTAACTCTTAACTCTCACCATTAGTCGCTTTTGCCCACTCCACTTTCCCTGCCTCAAACGCAAAAAGCACACTCCTCCATTTCTTGGAGAGTGTGCTTCACCCGTTACTCACATATTCACTTAAAATCTGTCGCGCTTTGATTCGCATCCCCTACTTCCTGCCATCCCCATAAAGGGCAACGAAACAGATTGCCCTGACAACCGCAAGTCTACCACAATCCCTTGTTGCTGAAGCTCTTCTTCACTCATCTGAAAAGTGTACGTAGATGTTGCAAGATCGATAGAGCAGCCACTATCAGCCAGCCTGGAAACAATTCCAAGGGTTCCATCGCTCGAGCCATCATCCATGAACGTTACTCGAAATCGTTTTCCGGTTAAAAATGCTTGAAATGTCAGCGCCCGAATGTACCATTCCACAACAGATGCATGATTGCGAGTAATCAAAATATAATGAATCCATTTCACGGACTGCGGTGTCTGCCGCACCTTCTGCCGATTATGCAGCATATGAATAATCACTGCAGCGGATACATAAACAGCCGCAATCCATATCAACTGGGCTACCATGGAGATGCACCTCCTCTGTATACCAACACTATATGCCGGCTTTAAAAGGTCGGTGACTGCCCAGCGTTCCTATCAAGCATATACGCCTTCGGCGTCCTTGGAAGGACGGTAAGCGTTTAAGCGAGAAATATAAGACATAAAGTATGGTGTGAAACTTATACTTTCTTATATTTCAGAGGAACAAGCTGTGCTCTCCTTGATTTCATTCCTATATGTACCGTAAATCTGTAAATTTTTTTATAAAGTTACCCAACCATACTTGATCGAGTTGATTACTGCTTGGGTACGATCATCCACTTCCATTTTTTGCAAAATACTGCTAACATGGTTTTTGACCGTTTTTTCACTAATAAACAAATACTCACCGATCATTTTGTTACTCTTACCTTCCGCCATCAACCGCAGTACTTCTGCTTCACGACGTGTTAGAGGATTGTTGTCACCGGCCACAAACTTAACACCGGCTTCCTTCACTACCGTATCTGCAGCTACGCCAGTCTCATTAAGGTAAGTCATGCGCCGCAATTGATTGATTAGCTTTCCGGTAACCTTTGGATGAATAAAAGCGTGACCCTCACAGACCGAACGGATCGCATTAATAAGGGACTCGGCCTCCATATCCTTCAATAAGTAACCATTAGCGCCCTTACGAAGGGTTTCAAACACATAACTCTCATCATCATGAATCGATAAAATAATTACCTTAACCTCCGGGAACATTTCCCGCAGTTTTTGAGTGGCCTCCACGCCATTCTCAATAGGCATATTAATATCCATTAGTACGATGTCTGGTTTAGTTCCGTTACAGAACTCTAATACCTGGATACCGTCACCACATTCACCGATGACTTCGATATCCTCCTCCATGTTCAAAATACGTTTCAGCCCTTCACGAAAAAGCTGATGATCATCCGCCAAAAGAACTTTAATGGGCGTTTTAGTAGAGTTTAAGTTCTCCATCACATTACTCCTTCCCTTTCTCCACGTTCGTCGGAATGTGGATCACGATTGTTGTCCCCTGATTCTCGGCTGATATGATTTCCATTCTGCCTTCAAGCAGCTCTACACGTTCCCGCATACCTACTAGCCCGAAGCTTTCACGATTGCCCTGCGGATTTTTTAATTTCTGCACATTAAAACCTAATCCATTATCCTTAATCACAATCTTAATTAACTGCGCTTGGTAAGTAATCTCTACCAATACGAAACTCGGGTAGGCATGTTTAGCAGCATTAGACAAAGCTTCCTGGACCAATCGGTATACCGCTGCCTCCATGGCTGAAGATAGTCGATGTTCCTGACCTCTGGTTTCCAAGGTCGTCCTCAGCTTCGTCTTCTCCTCAAAATCATGCACATATTTCCGCAAAGTCGGAATCAATCCCAAATCATCGAGAGCCATCGGTCGTAAATTAAAGATGACCTTACGCATTTCTTCCAGGCTGTATCGAACCTGTCCTTTCAAATCTATTACTTCGTCCTGCACTAACCCAAATTCCTGCTTTACCAGCATTCTTTCTACAATTTCCGTCCTAAGGACTAGATTCGCCAGCATTTGAGCAGGACCATCATGAATTTCCCGGGCAATTCTCTTCCGTTCTTCCTCTTGAGCCAGGATTATCTTGAGTCCTATCATCTGTCTGTTCTTGGCAGATTCGACAATTCTCGTCACCTGACCTAGTTCTCCCGACAAATATTCGAGCACTACGCTCATTTGCGAACCAATTGACTCTGCACGTTCTACAGAATTTTCGACACTGCGCACTCGCATTTGTAATTCATCACGTCTTGATCGAAGATAAACCTCTCGCTCACGCGTCATCATGAGTTCGAGCTGTAGCTCCGTAGCCTTCTCATAGGCAATACGGATATCCTTCTCGGAGTAGCGGACAAAGTCCCGGCTGACCTCTGTCAGCCGGATTCTGGAGCGATGATACTGCAGCTCCAGCTTGTCTACTTTTTTCAATGTCTCATCCGTTTCGTCCATGACCCGCTGCAGTTCTTTGTTGAGTGCAGCAAGTTCATCACGCGCAACCTGCAATATTTCAAAAATCTGATACTTGCTGCTCTCCATCACGTCGATGGTATTTTTAATGACGCGATCAATCGCATCGGTTTGAAATTCCACGGATGCTTGCCCCTTTTCTATCGAATCGTTTTAAAGGTTTTCCTTTATATTAACATATCACGATTCGATAGTTACGGTCTTCGTTTTCTGTTCCCATTTTACAGTTAATCCTAGCTGTTCAGAAACTAGTCTTAACGGTACTAAAGTCCTACCTTGTAAAATGATTGGTGCTACTTCAGCACTCTGACGTTTACCGTTCAGCAGATATTCCTTTTTATTTACGGTAAGATCCAGTGCCTTGGCTCCGCGTAATACCATGATCTTCTTATTCACCTGATCCCAAGTAGCGCTGCCTCCGAAAGCATCAAGGACATACCGAATTGGCACATAAGTACTGCCGTCTTTAACAATTGGGGCTACATCAATAGCTTTCTTTGTTCCGTTTACGGTCATTGCTTTCGAGCCAATGCTCATGGAAGCCGTACCTTTCGGTAAGCCTGCATCACTAGAAAGCGATGGCATTGTAAACTTAATATTATCAACGGCAACTGTACCCGTCTTCGCCCGTTCATCTTGGCCTTCCTCTACGTTGACTACATAGAGTCTCTTCAGCGTTGCTGGGAATTTAATGCCTGAGCCTGACAAGTCAATGTTAATGTTCTTCCAACCATTCCAATCGATGATCTTCGCAAGATCCACATAAGCTGTAGCTCCACTGTTGTCTACAAATTCAGCACGCAGCCAATTCAAGCTCATATCGCCCATCACATCAACCGACATCGAAGTTGCAAGCGCTGGAACTGTTTTTCCGCTTGTACCATTAAGCTGAGCATAAGCGTACATTTTGCCGCTGCCAGCCGTCATATCATAACTGAGTGACAGCACCTTGGACCCTACTCTTTCAGCCGTTCCATCCACTATTGTTGCAGTACCCTGTACCGCTGGAACATTGGTAGTAAAGTCGATTGGATAGCTTACCTTCTCGAAATCTTCCCATGTTGTAGCTGCTGCTGTTGATAATACAACCACTGCACTAAATCCATCATAACGGGCAATAGCATAACCTGTAGTAACCCCTGCATCCACAGCGTTTACAGTAAGCTTGCCATCTTTCACGGCTCCCTTAAAGCCTACAAACTCCCACTTCAGTGCTGAATCCGGAACATTGATAGTTGTTCCACTCTTCGTTGCCGCTGTAACAGGGACAGACACAGTATTACCGGCTGTCAGTGGCGCTGTAGCTGTTCCTACACTCATACTGGATAGATCATTACCACCTAGAACTGTAACAGTTGTAGAGGCGCTTGCGGCACCGCTTTTAGCCGTTAAGGTAACGGTACCTGGCTTCACTGCCGTTACTTCACCTGCACTTACAGTCGCGCTTCCGCCGCTTGATACCCAAGTAGGATTACCTGCTGCTACATCAATAGGGTTGTAGTAAGTGTCATAACCTTTTAAAGAATACGTTGCCTTTTGTCCAACCAGCAGTGCGGAACTTCCGCTAATTTTGATTCCTTTCACTTCACCTTGCGGTGCGTTAGTGTAGACACCAAGCCCGTTAACGATGCTACGCTGCTCTGTGCCATACTCTGTATTAAAAGTGAGTGTAGTAGAGGTTTCACCGAGGGGCCGGTCTACCATCGTTGTAGAGCCGCCTCCATCGAGATTAAGACCTTTCCAGACTCCGATATTGGTCATAAATGATTGCAATTCGGTTAAAGACATCCCTGAACTATTACCATTTTTCTCAGCAGCTATGATATATACATAACGTCCGTCTTGAGAATATCCTAAAGCTGTGCGTGCACGATAGCCTCCAATGCTGCTAGTAGAACGAGAGAACGTTGCTGCTTTTCCGTTATTTACTAGAATCGTATGTCCGCCGATCATGGTTTGCAGATTCGCAGGGTCTAGCGATTGCTGTGTAGTCTTAGATTTCAGGGAATACACACTTGTTACAGGTTGTCCTACCGTCAAATGGGCAGTAACATATCGTGCGGCTAAGCCATGTGCCCGCAAAATATAAGCTCCCTTTGGAACCGCCGTAGGGAGTGCAGCATTTTCTGAAATTTGAGTAACTACACCATTCTCAACAAGTACCTCTGTTGGAGTGGTAGAGCTATTTTTAGGGCGGTCGAGTGCAGTCCATACATCTGTGTAGATATACATAGCATTAGCATGACTATAAGTCGAGCTTCCGCCTTCAGGGCTATAAGCACCTTTATTGATACCGGAGATCTCAAACTGTGCGCCATCTGGCGCGGTTACCATCCCCTCAAAACTGTACTCGTCAATAATAGGTTTGCGGTCTTTTGTCACTGCAAAGGCATACATTCCATCCAATTGTGAAGGGGTAGACACCAGTACTCCACCTGATACTTGTCCACCAATAGGAGCACCCTCTCCACCGGTATTAAAATAATCGCCATTTACTGCCGCCACGGCTCCAGTTTCCTTGGCCATTCCGCCTGTACTTTGCCGAGTAGTCAGGTTTCCACCTTTTCCAGTCATCACATCTAAAGAAACGTATGGATTGTTAAGATCTATACGAATGACATCCGCAAGCCCAGAAGCACTCGCCCCAGAACGTGTAGTAGTATATTTATATTTCATCATAATGGCGCCCGAAGTAATCACTTCTTCTCCCAGCTTACTTACTTTAAAAGGAGCTGTGGCTGCAGCTGCAATTGGTGCAGACCCCTGACCAAACAGCATCATACCTTCACTGCCGATTACCGGCATAATCCATAACACACCAGCCAATGAAGCAGCAATCCACTTTTTAGTGGAAGATAATCTTATTCCCCGTGCAACCTCGCTACTCTTCTTCTCCAAAACTTCATTCATTTCAACGTAACTCTCCCATCTCTTTTGTACTCTATCAGTCCGTATCAGTGTCTGGAAACTGGTTCCTATTTTTCTAGTACTCTTTTAATAGACTGAAAATAAGCCAAAAAGTTGCGAAGTTGAGAGATTTCAAGCTTTATAGAGTCAAAAATGTCATTATTAAACGACAAAAAAAGCCCGGTATATTTACCGGACTTTACCAATTGTTTCGTTGTTTATGAGAGTTGCTTACAAGTAATCTGCCTGTTTCAACATCCGCTGCAGCATCACGGCAGCTTGAGCACGTGTGGCATTTCCTTGGGGCTGGAATTCACTTGTTGTCATGCCCAGAATAATGCCAGATTGCACTGCCTTTGCGACGAACTCAGCGCTTTGATTCTGAATCTTCGACTTATCCTTGAATTTTGCAAGTGTTGAGGCAGAAGTGCCGCTTAGCGTAATCGGATGATTGGTATATTCCATCGCACGAATCATCATAATCGCCATCTGTTCACGTGTTATATTATCATTCGGACGGAAGGTCCCATCCGTATTCCCTGTAATAATACCGGCTTTAGCCGCTGCGCCAATATAGTCTCCAGTTTGTGTGGAAGGCTGCACATCCCGGAAGCGTTGCGCGGTCTCACGATCTCCTAGCAGACCAAGACCACGACTAAGCATAATAGCAAACTCAGCTCGGGTGATTTTTTTCTCCGGATTAAACGTACTACCGTAGCTGCTATCAATAATATTCTTAGCGCTAAGTTCAGCAACAACTGCATTACTCCAATGCTTACCCATATCCGTGAAGGCTCTGGTGGATAAGAAAGTCCCTAATATCTGATTACCAGCGGTACGAGCACGAATAACCGTATAGTTACCAACCGTACTGACTTTTGTAGGCAGATAAGCCGCATCGTAATAGGAAAGGTCTAACCTGGCCGCAGATGTCTGCGCACTATTTAATGAAGAAGTAGTACGTACGGTATATTCTCCTGGTACTGTCAGTGCCTTGGCATTCGCATAATTATCACTAATTATCGCAGTCACCCGGACATCCATAAGACTAGTAATGGTTCGCATCCCCATCGTTTGTAGCTTTTGCTCAAAAGGTGTAAATGTGCCTGCTGGAACTTTATCCAAGCGGAACACGAGCGAAATATTTTTACTGTCCGAGATCAAGCTACTCGCAAGTCCGTTCATATCAATATCATTGAGTCCCACACTAAATAGGTTATCTCCATGTCGAATCATAAACTTTGTATTTTTATTACGGTTCACCGCGTCGAGCAATGGTTTTAGCGGAACCGTCACAAAAGCTGCTTGTTCCGTGGAAGGAACCTCAAAAGCTAATACATCATTATTCATCTTATACAGATATTCATAACTGGCAGCTATTCGCTCTGCGTTTAAAGTATATCTTTTTACCGATTGATTATATACAGAACGATCATCCACAATTTGCGAGGAATCGCTCTTTAATAGTGCATACTCTTTTCCAAATTCACTCGTTACAAGTGTTCCTAGATAGGATGGACGATTTCCAGATCCAGTGGTCACTCCGGTTAGATTCTGAACAGATAATGCTGAGAATGAGGATAGTGTATTCCCACTCAAATCCTTAATCGTACCGGTACCAGACATATAGGACAGGTCCACTGTTTGACCGGTCTTTACAACCGAGGATAACGTTATTTTTAGAATATTGCCTGAGATATAGTAGGATTGCACTCCCAAGCTGCTGCCATCTGCTCTAACTCCAAACTGATTCGCGTAAAGGGAACCGGATGCCTGCATATTCTTTGCAAAAGTAACGGTTAACTCGTCACCTGAAACGGTCGCTGAATTAATCTCCGGTATAGTAGTGCCGCTGTTTTCTGAGATGGATACAGGCTGCAGGTTAATATACGCCGCTCGGTTTCCATTCAAATCGCTCACCCCTGCAGAGCCCGGCACATAAGATACAGTCACATTCTGATTCACCGTCAGCGCTGTCTGAAGTGTCAAAGTAACCTGAGTGCCGCTGACCGATACATTAGTTACATAATTAGGCGTGCTGCCCACTAAAACAGAGAATTGGCTATTCAGTGGGAGATTGGTTGTAGACAAGCCTTCATTATAATTCAAAATGATTTTAGTCCCGCCTCCGGTAGCACTTTGAAACACTGGCGCAATCGTATCATTACTGTTACGGATATTGAAATCAGTAAAGTCCGCAATATTTTGTCCATAAGAATTTAGCAAAGGATACGAACCTGCATAGTAGGACACCCGAACGTTCTGTCCATTCGATGCTTCACTGCCCAATGTTAAATATACTGTATTGCCACTGGAACTGATCGAGTTGACCCCAAGTGAGCTTCCATCTGCTGTCACTAGGAACTGGTTATGAGCGTAATAGGAAACCGATTTTAGTGTGTCGTTAAAATTTAATACTACAGATCTCCCTGTGATTCGCCCGTCTTTAGGTGTCGGCATGGAGGACTCAATGGAGTTCGTGATCTGTTTAGAGCTAAAAGTGCTCGCTGCATTTCCGCTTGGATCCTGAATCGTCCGCAGTCCGCCAGTATAGCTGACCTTTACAATCTGCCCAACAGCTACTCCTGTACTCAGCACCAGATAAGCGCTGTCTCCCTGAATATAAACACTTTCAATCGCTCGATTCTCGTCGTTCACCGTAACTCCAAAGCTTGAGGTTAACAGCGCTATGGATGAATTGAGAGACTCATTATATTTCAGACGAATGGTTCGGTTGTTCTCAAGCTGTGCAGATGTGAGCTGTGGAGCAGTTTTGTCCAGAGACAAGGTCTTGAAGCTCCATGAATTTTTACCGCTTAATCCGTCATATAGAACGTTAGCATCACTTGCGTCTACAAAAGCCCCTTTAGCGATATCAATGTAATAAGTTGAATCACTATCTAACGCTACAGAAGGTGTGATTATAAATTCTTTAGCTGTAGTGGTACTCCGAGTAACGTTAACCTGCACCTGAGATCCTCCGCTTTTATATAGAGCCACACCATTGGCCACTGCACTGTTGTAATTCACATCCCGATTAAACGCAATCGAAAAGGATCTGTTGTTAGCAATAGATTCACTTCGATCAGATGGATTCAAAGCACTTAGACCAAGTCCAGTCAAAGATACCGTTGTGAAGGTCCAAGTGTACGGGCCCGAGGCAGGAAATACATTTCCATCTTGATCATAAAAAGCACCTTGGGGGATGGTAACTGTATATTGCGTGCCGTTTAGCAGAGGTGAGGCTGATGACGCTGGATTCAATGTTATGGTTCTGCTGCTTCCTCCTGTAACGGCTGGGGAGTTCACATCGAGCCATCTTGTTCTAGCATCGTTAGCTGCCCCTGGGGACACCGTAATTACACCCGATGCAGGCATCATAGGACGGTCAAAAGTGAGCTGTAGCGCTCCTGTGGTAGATATACCGCCTGCACCGTTAGCTGGTGATGGAGTCATTGGAATTTCAGCTACACCTTTCGTAGAGAAACTCCATACATTTCCGCTAGAAATCCCAGCAAACGTTCGATTATCAACATCCTTAAAAGCATAGGCATCAATAAGAACATAGTAATTTCCTCCGGCTGCCAATGCTTTCTCCAACGTTAATTTAACTGTAGTAGAGTTAGCATCAGTCAGAACGTTAACTCTAGTGTTATCATCCTTTATTCTGAACTCTTGCACGGTTGTATTATCTGCTGAGGACAGGATTCGGATAGAGCCCCCACCCTTTAACAGCTGCTTATTTAGTGTCAGACTAAGTTCCTTTAAACTCCCGGCATCTACTCTTGCATTACTAGCCGGTGAAAAGTTGCCTGCCGTGATCGCTGTATTACTCTCAGGAGCGGTGGTAAATGCCCATGAAGTAAGTCCTGATTCGTTCCCCTCATTATCTTTGAATAATCCTTTGGGAATTGTGACCGTGTATGCCTTATTCGGAATAAATCGTTGATTTGGCCCTAACTTAAGCTCATATTCTTTTGAACTACCAATTAAGCCATAGCTACCAATAGGAATCGTCACAAAAGGTGTACTATCACCCTGACCTGTAATCGTAATTTCTCCAGCCTGGGGATTCACTTGACGATCAAAGCTTAATTTAAGAGATGACCCAATATTTACAAAGGTTGCTCCAGGTGCTGGCGACACACTAATGCCAAATTCCGCTGCAGCATGTACTGCCGATATTCCAATTCCGATAGAAGGATACCCTGCTCCAAGTACCAGTTCTCCCGCTAGGAAAAGTGCCGTCCATATTGAAATTTTTCTTTTCATGCTGTGATAGACTCCTCTCAAACCATACTAACGTCTTTATGTATACTCTTATATTTCGGTTAAAGGGCTTACAAAGTTTAGTAGTCTACTTCTCTATGAATAGAATCAATAGCGATTACTATCCATTCCATAAAAATAGCCCGTAAGCCGACACTAAGTGCCAGCTTACGGGCTTAAATGATTATAAGAACGTATGATTAACTTCTACAGTCCAGCCTGACCTCTTAGTAATTCTGCTTTATCTACGCGTTCCCATGGAAGATCTACATCTGTACGTCCAAAATGGCCGTATGCTGCTGTCTGTCTATAAATCGGTTTACGCAAATCAAGCATGGAAATAATGCCTGCAGGGCGAAGATCAAAGTTGTTGCTGATCAGTTGAACCATCTTTTCCTCACTGATTTTACCTGTTCCGTATGTATCCACATTAATCGAGACAGGAGTAGCCACACCAATGGCATAAGCAAGCTGGATCTCACATTTATCAGCTAGACCTGCAGCTACAAGATTCTTCGCCACATAACGAGCTGCATAAGCCGCAGAGCGGTCCACTTTAGTTGGATCCTTACCAGAGAATGCGCCACCGCCATGACGGGCATATCCGCCATACGTATCAACGATAATCTTCCGTCCAGTCAGACCGGCATCCCCTTGAGGACCACCAATAACAAAACGTCCAGTTGGGTTAATAAAATACTTAGTTTCAGCATCGAGTAGTTCCGCAGGAACAACCGGCATAATTACATGCTCTTTAATATCTGCCTGAATTTGTTCAAGAGAAATTTCTTCCGCATGCTGTGTAGATACTACGATAGCATCCACGCGTACAGGCTTCTCATCTTGATATTCAATCGTAACTTGTGTCTTTCCGTCAGGACGCAGATATTCCAAAGTTCCGTTCTTACGAACCTCAGACAAGCGACGAGCAATACGGTGAGATAAAGCGATCGGTAGCGGCATCAGTTCTGGTGTTTCATTCGTAGCAAAACCGAACATTAAGCCTTGATCACCCGCACCAATATTTGCTGTTTCTTCAGCCAATTGTGCTGGATCACGGTGCTCGAGAGCAGAGTTTACACCTTGAGCAATATCAGCCGACTGTTCATTCAGCGAGCTCAAAACTGCACAGGTATTATAATCAAAACCATATTTTGCACGTGTATATCCAATTTCTTTAATGGTATTGCGTACGATGGCAGGAATATCTACATACTCAGATTTGGTACTGATTTCCCCGATCACCAAAACAAGACCAGTTGCTACTGCTACTTCGCAGGCTACACGTGCATTTGGATCATTAGCTAAAAATGCATCGAGTACCGCATCGGAAATCTGGTCACAGATTTTATCCGGATGCCCTTCCGTCACGGACTCGGAAGTAAACAAATGACGCCCTTTAATAGACAAGTATAACAACCTCCCTTATGGTTAGTCTGACACTGTATAAGGAGTTCCTTAATAATCACAGGCCAAATTATAAAAAACTATAAAACTAAGAAACTCAGGAGCCTGTTCTTTTTATGAAGGATGATTGCAGTATTTCATGTTTATATTCACTAAACTCTTCAAAAAAATGAACCTTTCCCATATGGAAAAGGTCTAAGGCTTTCCTCAAAAGTCATATTATCTTATTTGGGAGGTGGTGTCAATTACTCCGAAGCCCCTCCATCACAGTATAAATATTGATTCCACGGTATTAAATAGAAATATCAGATAGGAATAATAAGAATTATTTCACCCTGATATTTTTAAAGAAGAGACTGTTCAGCTTGCTTAATGAGTCTCTTCGTGATTTCTCCGCCAACAGAGCCATTATCTCTTGAGCTAAGATGTCCAAGATACTGGCTACGGCCAGAACCATTACCTCCGATTGCTCCTAATTCAGATGCAAACTCTGTGTCTGCTCCGCCTCCATAATGCGCTCCATATAAACCAAATTCAGCTGCAATTTCATATTGCATTTGCTTTAGCATTGCCCGACTTTCCGGTACCACTGTACGATTGTTACGTGCCATGTTACAGCACCTCCTGTGAATTTGTAAGATTACAGGAATATTGTGCGTCCAACATCTACTCTTCAATCGCGCCAATGATTTGTAACTTTGGAAATCAGTTTGAAGGTATGATCAAGTACTTTTAAGGGCATTATGAATATATGATTACAAATTATTTCAGTGTATAACCACCGCGAACCATGACAACAAGGCCAAGGGTTTGTCCTGCTTGGACAGTAATACCACGACCATCGCGAGGGAAGGATAATAAATGGTTAGATGGCGCAGCTACTCCATTGGCAAGATCTTTACCATCTGTTAAATCAGCAACACCATTTGCATCCTGAGAGTAGATAACCGCTTTACCCGCACGAACGATAAATTCAGCGCCTGCGGAAGCAATTAAGGTTTGTCCTGGTTTTACATCGACAATTACGGATTCATTACTGCTAGTAGTCGGGTTTGTTGTAGCTGTTGGAGCTGAGCTAGGACTCGGAGTAGCTGTAGCTACTGGAGCTGTACCTGTACCACCTGTAAGTGCTTTCTGAATTTGCTGATCTACATAGCTTTTGGTAACCACTGGATCATCTGCTGTGCCAGGCTGTGAACCAACACCTGCACCTTCAGCAGTAACATTCAACAGTGATCCTGCCCATAGACCACCAGCCAGCAATACAGCAGCTGTTGTTATTTTCCATACCGATTTCAATGAAGTTCCTCCTCATGAGTGGGGATAAATGCCTATAAAAAAAGAATAGCCTCCGAAGAGGCTATTCTTGCTTCGAAAGGAAGCTTATTATCTTACAGTTTGTTTGTTACCTTTAACAATTGTAAGTTTATCTTTGTCGGCAGATTTAGCATTTGCCTTAACTTCAACAGTAAGGGAATCAAGAGTGTTCAAATCAGTGATGTCTTTACCGTCAACGTTGAGTTGCAACAATACTTTACCTTCTTCGCTACCAGAACCAACAGTCGCTTTTACTACTACAGGTGTTTTATTTGGATCAGATCCATTCAATCCTGCAACGACTTCAAAGTCTGAAGGATCAACACTTGTAATTTTATTTGAGAATGTCAATGTCAGGTATGCAGCATTACTGTTAATAGCTGCTTCAGTCAACTTAGGAGCAGTTGTGTTCTTAAGCTCATGAACTACCGAAGCCGAAGAAGTGTTTTCCATTCCGTTACCAGCTGCATCAGAGATACCAACAACTTTGAATGTGTAATCTTTAGTTTCTGTAATTCCGCCTACTGGAATGAATACTTTCACTTCAGCAGAAGTTGGTTTAGTAGTAGTACCTACAACCTTAGTTGGATCAATAACTGCGTAAGAACCAGAAGGTAGCGCAGCACCGTTCAGGACATAGCTGCTAGAATCACGAAGCGAAGCTACATTCAAACCAATGTTATCAGTAGCTGTTACTGTAAATTGGTGGTAACCAGCTTCTGAAGAAGCAGCTGTATAAACTACAGAAGTAACAGTAGGTCTCTTGTCATCGTTGGTATTGATTTTTTCAGCTGTAAGAGCAACTGTTGCTGCGTCGGAAGCATTAGCTGTTCTTGCTTTATCCTTCACCAATCCAGCAGTTAGGCGAACAGTGTAGTCTCCACTCAAAGTAGTGCTAGTCTTAACAGTTACTTTCGCACCTTTTACAGTCATGTCAGCTTGAGTAATTGGCGAACCAACAACAGTACCTGTGGATTCATCAATGATGCTAACGGAACCAGTTGCAAGTACAACATCTTCACTGAAAGTCAGTACAAGACCACTAGAACCGTAAGTAGCAGATACTACAGTTGGAGCAGTAGTGTCTTTAACAAAAGTAACTGCTTGAGTCACAGTGGCTCCAAGTGTGTTACCCAGTGTATCACGAACAGATGCTGCGAATGACAGTGTACCAGTGAAAGTTCCGGATGCTGGGAACGCGAAGCTACTAGGCACTTGCAATTTAATTGTGTCGCCATCATCAGTTGTAACAACATTCATGTTACCAACTTTATCGCCGTCAGCTTTCAACAAGGAAACATTACCCTTGAAGGATGCAGCGTTAACTTTTTTGTTGAATTTAACTTTTACATAGTTGTCACTCTCAGGAGTAACACTAACGATCGTTGGAGCAGCTGTATCAGCAACTACAGTTACACTTGTTTTAAGTGTGCTTGCAACGTTGCCAGCAAAGTCAGTAACTTTGTTAAGTACTACATCATTAGCTGTACCAGTTTTCAGTGCAGTATTTGTAGTCAATTTAAATGTATCAGCGGATTCCTTCGATACAGCTACAGAAACACCGTTAATAGTAGCAGTAAAGCTATATTGTTTTACAGGCTCACTGAATTGTACGAATACTTCTTTAGTAGATTCTTTAGCTACGGCATTAATAGCCTTAACTGTAGGAGCTACTGTATCAGCAACTGTCAACAATGTAGTGTAAGTAGCAACTTTAGTTCCAGCTGATGTCAGAACGCTGTCACTTACTACTACTGTGTATTGACCCTTCAAGTAGTCAGTATCAACTTTGTCAAGAGTGATTGTCAACTCGGTGCCAGCTTCATTCAAGCTTGCAGCTGAACCAACAACAGTTACTGTAGTTCCGCTAACAGGCACTACCTTAACAGTGTCAGCAAGCAATTTGCCATCTTCAATCACAGAATCAGCACTAATTACACGGTTGAATTTAACAACCACTTGTTTAGCGTTTGGAGCTTCTACGGACAGAACCTTAGGAGCTGCCAAAGTTACTTTAGTAGTGTAGTCATGATTGTTGTGTTTGAAGGAAATTGAAGTTTCAACGCCTTCTACAAGTGCAGTAGTCAAAGTTACAGTAGTAGTAGTTTTGTCAGAGAAAGTTACAACTACGCTAGTTGGGCTTACTGCTTCAGCAGAAGCTACAGTAGGAGCTGCTTTCAATTGATCAACTGCATAAGCTGTTTCAACTACCAAAGAACGGCTAGCGTTAGCTTTGAAGTTAGTGTCTTTAGCAATCAGACCAGCATCGATTACCGCTTGAGCATAACCTTTAGCCCATGCAGATGCACTGTTGTCAGATGTTGCTGGAGTTTCAAGTTTCAAAGCGCGGAACAATACAGCCGCTACTTCTTCAACTGTTACTTTACCATTGTAGTCGAAGATACCTTTAACAGTATCTTTACCTTGCATCAAGTTAGCTGCAGTAACAGCTTCGATGTAAGGAACTGCCCAGTTCTTAGCGTTGTAACCTTTGTCTTTGTAAGACAATTTGTTAGTTACTTCAGTAAGATCGAACAATTTAGTAACGATCTTCGCGAATTCAGCGCGAGTAAGATCTTTTTCAAGGTGAGCTTGACCATCTGGGTACCCATTGAGAATACCTTTTGCTGCCAAAGCGTCAAATTTTTGTTGCGGAGTTGCTGCTGCGTCACCAAACGCTACAGAGGCAAACATCGAGAATGCCATTGCTGTAGATAATGCTACGGATAAAATTTTCTTCATAACCTTTTTTTCTCCTCCTTGGACGTTCATAAACTGAGATTTTTCTTTAGTTGAGTAGCTCGTGTCACTCATTAGCCGATGCACCCCCTTTCCAGAGTTGAGCAAATTAAGTATAAATAATGTCTGTGACGGGTATCACAGAAACTGGTAAACAATGATCAGGACATGACAATACTAGATTCCTAATTATACCTAAGTATTATACAATGTGCCTCAAGTCACGTAAAGCTAATTTTTCCATTTTGTTAAATTCGCTTTACCACCGGTTAATTTCAACTGCCTGTGTAAATGACTCTACACCTTAAACGCAGAAGATTTGGAAAAGTTGCGGTTTCTCAAAAAAAACTTTTCTTTTTTTGTTTCCCGGTACAATCCCAATAGAAGATACATATGTATGTTCTACTAACTATTGTTAATCTTGGGTTGCCACGGAAATTAGTATACCATAGTCGTTTTCAAAACGTCATTATGCAATATTTACTAAGTATCATTAACACTAGTGCCATTTATTTAAACATTCCTACAAAATTTGAGTATAAAGGGTCATAAAGATCTGATTTCTCACATTCACCATAGGTTGTTTATATGGCAGCTCCCCTTCTGACCTACAGCTCATAAAGCTATAACCTAAAAACCTTCGCTTATAGGTTCGATTAAACATGTTCTTTTTTCGGTTCGCCTCCTGGTTCAATGCTTTGATGATTCGTAAGCTGATAGCTACTACTTACCGTCACCATCCGGAGATCCGCTTTATAGATAGTATCATGCTGAACGCAACAAAAAAGCGCCGTTGTCGGCGCTTGCTTCTATTACAGTAGGGTCTAACGAATCTTCATAGATAACTGGATCAATTCCTGACGCTTTTCAGGACTTGAGTTTACATTGTCGTACATTGCATCAATAGCTGCGCGATTCTCGCGGTAGCTCTTTTCATGCTTAATCGTAGTATGAGACCATTCGATAAGGGCATTCTCAGCCACAACAAGCTCGTTGTATGAATCATGGAATCCTGTAGCCTGCACAAGCTCCTCCATGACCTCTTGTGTAATTTCCTGTAGTGCCCGTTTAGCCGCGATTTCCTTCTCCAACACTTTTGCTCTATTCTCAAACATATTCTTGGCTTTCATGTAATCCAACTGTGCTTTTGCTAAAATCGGTTTCATGGTTGGCTTTCACCTTTCAGAAAATAATATTTTCTACGTTATTGTAACGTAAATCTAAGAAGAATACAAAATATATGTCTTTGGTAATTGCTCTCATTACATTAAAACACCGGTCTGCGAATATTTTTTCGCAGGCCGGTGAACATTTTATTTGCTTTAGTTAAAGTTCTTCGGGAAGATGCTTGTACTCTTTTGCAAAAGTGCAACTGTAATCTTTCCAGCCTCCGCTCTAGTCAATTTACCCTTTGGATTAAAGTTATATACAGGTTTCTTCTGTCCTGTAACCGTCACGGCGCTTCCTTCCATAATCTTAGCTTTAGACACAGCCTCAATGGCAGGGCGTGAATAGAAATCCATATTACTTGTATCAACAAACGATTTACTTAAGGTTGCCAAGAGTTTATTGTCATTCAAAGACATCTTCAACTTCAGCGCCCTAGCGATCATTACTGCCGCTTGTTCACGTGTTAAAGCTTGGTCAGGTCCAAAGAAGCCATCACTTAGTCCTGTAACAATACCCGCCCTAGCAGCAGTCTCAATATGTTTGAAATCCCAGGTAGCCGAAACCGCTTGTGGGACAATATCGAAGAATGTTTGCTTATTGGCATCATAGTTTAAAGGAATACTCAGAGATTTCACCAGTAATGTAGCGAATTCGCCACGTGTTGTTAAATCATCTGCGCCAAATGCATCTGCACGAAGATTAGTCATGAACCCTTTCGAATACAATCCATTCATAATATTTCTACCCCATGGGTGATTTGTAATATCAACAAAACCACGACGTAGCTTCATAACAGTGTAATAACCAAACTCATCAAATGGAACTGTGATGGTGTGCTTCTTCGTATCAACTTCTCCACCTATGTTTTCCCATTTCCCAGCATCGGTATAGCGGAATACTGTTATTGTCGACCCCACTTCATCCACAATACTGGAGTTAAAAGTAAGCGTCAATTCACCGCGTTGAGAAGGTACAATTTTACGAGTTTGACTGTACTGCGTAAAATACCCCGTCTTCCCGCTAGCGTCCACAAAATGCGGAGTAACGCCATTGGTTTCAATATTAACACCATCTTCTCCTAGACCACCACTGAGCCAGTAGATATCAGATACTCTTGAAAAATTATTTGTAGAGACGGTTGATGTAAAGCGCAAAGCGAGATCCTGCGGGATCACAAGTTGGCCTCCCCCACCTTCTGTTCTTTCATCGCTACCAGTGACGTTAATTATATTCCCGTAATCATTCTTTCGTTCAACGACACCGTCAGCGGGGTCAGCAATACCAAACAATAATTTTGTATTAGGATAATATTTCGCAGCACCAGAGCTCGTAAATCCCTTCATAATAGTCCCTTTAGGGAAATTCAATTCCAGAGCTTTATTGAAAACACTATACTTCGTAGCTACCTTCTCTGCCATATACTGTGTATCGATCTGTACCGCACTGGCATAATAGACATCTATAGTATCGCTAATTGTAGAGTTAGCACGTACGATTTGTATCTTAATTGGCGTGGATTTGTCTGCCTTCAAACCTACATAATCATAGGTAAAACGATCTGAATTCGGAAAATCCGTACGTTTTTTGGCTTCATCCTTACCAATTATTACTTTGGTAGCGCCTTCTGCCTCAATATCAAAACGAACAAAGTTCTTGTTAACAACAATTTGTTTACCTACCGTTGGTACAGGTGAGAGAAGACGATATGGAGCTACTTCACGTACTACCTCAAGACGCTGTGTAGTTCTTGCCCCAGTCTTATTAATAAGCTCAAGGGTATAAACTTGACTTCCTGGAGCATCAAATTTAATGTCACGTAATCGTAAGATAAAGTTCTTAGCGCTTCCGATGTACTCATAGTACAGGCCATTTGCAGCCAACTCATCAGGGTAACGTTTTGGCCCAATAGGTTCCTGTTCAATGTCTGTAAGCAGCTTATCTTGACCCGTCGAAGAAAAGACCAACGTAGAACCTTGATACAGATTCAGCGTCGTAGCACCGCTACCTTGTAGCACCAAGTCGAATTTATCTTTGCTCGTTGTATATTTTTCATCCTTATATACAATTTCTGCTGGCAATGCCAGAATGGCATTACGCTCAACTTCATTAGAAAGCGTTGTTCTTGTAAAAGGTAGACGATTATCTCCCAAAGTAGGGTGGAATTGTTTTATACCAGAAGTATTGGTATCAATAATATAAATCTTCAATTCTTTTTTAATAATCCGCTGATTCCCAGCATTATCTAGTGAGACTCCTGTGAATACGATTTTATTCTCACCATACACAAGAGGCCCTGTCTGACTGATTTTTAAGTCGAAATTGAAATCTGGTTTTGTCATTGATACTTCAAACTTAGGTTTTTCAGGTAATGATTGACTATCAATACCATTAATCTGCACTTGTGCGTTTGTGATATTCTCAAATCCAATATATTCGCCGGCTACAGTTAGTCTATTATTGGCACTTGAATCGAATTCGTAGGTTTGTCCGTCCTGCAGATTACTTACATAAATATAGTTTTTAGATACATATGAAATATCAGCATTATAATAAGACTCCGATCCTGTATATCTGAACTGTACTTTCTGCTGACCGTTAGAAAAACCTTTAATTTTATAAACGTATTCGTTTGTACCAGTAACCGCCTCAGGAACAGGAGTTATACTTAACGGTTTATTACTCAAAGGTAAATAGTTAGCAGTTAAAACAGCTGAAGTTGATTTATTTGTTTTAGCCAAAATATAAAAGGTATCACTTTCCAACTGTTGACCATTTAGAGGTAGTTTCGAAATATTTGTAAGAGCACCTGAGCCTGTATATCCAGGAAGATAATACATTTCCGTTATGACAGTCTCATCTTTTAAAAATTTATAAGAATAGATATGAGAACTACTGTGGGTGCCATAATCAACGGATAGCTTAAAGTCATTTACACCTGGGAGAATATCTAGATTTGTGTTAGTCGTAAATTTAACCAATTTGTACGTTGGAGTAACGCCATCAGGACCAGGAATAGTTAATTCCTCATCCACGCTTTTTATCGTAACAACTTTTTCAGTACTGGTAGTACCTTTGTTAAGAGTTAGTACAGCACTTGTTTTGAATGGAGCTACATTGTAAGGCACCAATATTTGTCCTGTAAAACCTGCAACACTAGGTGTCAGGTCAGCAGTTAATGTCGGTACTTTGTCATTTAGAATATTATAGTCGACTGAATTATGATTGATGTTCAAAGAAGCAAACGGTTGATCCTTATCAAAGAAATAAACCGATCTGTCAATGGTTATTGAATCCGAAGCATTTTGAATTACGATTTTAAGAGTACTTAATCCCGGATTCAAATTCAAAGCAGGTGTAAAAAATGTTCCGTCTTCCAATAAGGAGGTTTGCAGAGCTGTTCCGCCATTCACGGAGACACTAACTTTCGTTGCATTCGCTACTTTACCTTGGAGAGTAACTGTAGATACCGGCACAACTACTTGCGTTCCTTCATTTAAATTAAGTGCAGAAGGTCCACCCAATACTTTTAATTCGGTTACGTAAGGAACTTGATCATAAAGCACATAGAAAGATTCTGAGCGTTGGAGATTACCTTGCATACCAGAGAAAGTAATCTTATTAAAGCCTGTATACAAAACAAGACCAGACGCTACGAAGCGATTGTCCGGACTATTGTTATCTGTTGTAACTGTTCCCGTAGTCAATCGAGTCGAATCCGTTACCCATTTTTTAGATGAGCTATCCTGAGTCAACTGCTCAACAGTAACCTTCATTGTAGATGAAGTTACCTGTGAGTAAGTCCCTGTAATCGAAAAGGTAGGATTACTTATTTTGTAGACACTAGAACGACTAATTAACCCCTCTGGGTTTTGATTATCTGTTGTTGGCACAACGTCCTGCTTCAACAAAACAGTATTACGTAATGTGAGATCATCCGGACTGAAGAAAGTCGTAGAGCTCGTGGTAGCCGCTGCCGCTATCGGCGTGTATTTACCTGGGAACATAGAAACGATCAAAGCCGCCAGCATCAGCCAAACGAACGGTCTCTTAAAGCGTTGCATGTGTTATATCTCTCCTTTGAGTATAAGTTCTCGTAAACCTTCACTTTGTTCTTTATCGGTCATAAGTAGCGATATTTTTAGGGAAAATAACAAAAAACTCATCCGAAATCGGATGAGTTTTGTTAAGTTTAGAAAATTTTAGAATAATTGCTTAGTCGTTTAAGACTTAGAGCCTCTTTCCGGATCAGCCTTCATGCGCATTCTTAAAAAGAAATCAATCAGTGGACGTTTAGTCTTACCAATCAAACCTGTGATTTCAGCACCGATCTGCAAGAAGAAGAGCATGATGCAGATAACCACGAATGTAACCCAGTTTGCTTCATAAAGAGCTGCGGATGATTGAATAACAGCTAAAATACCGAAAAATGCAGCAATACCATAAATAATGAGTACAGTCTGGCGGTGGCTAAAGCCAAGCTCGCGTAGACAGTGATGCAAGTGACCTTTATCTGGTGCAAAGATTGGTTTCTTCTGCAGCTTACGGCGCACGATCGCAAAGAACGTGTCCGACAAAGGTACACCGATAATAAGCAAAGGTGTAATAAACGAAACTACAGCGATCTGTTTAAATCCTAACAAAGCAAGTAATGCCAAGCAAAAGCCTAAGAACAGCGAACCCGTATCTCCCATGAAAATCTTAGCAGGATGGAAGTTAAAGAACAGGAACCCGATGATGCTACCCAGAAGCAACAGACACAGCATTGCCACCATGGTGTTTCCCATCACAAAAGCCATTGCCGCAATCGTAGCAATTGCAATTCCTGATACACCAGCCGCAAGCCCGTCCAGCCCGTCGATCAGATTAACGGCATTGGTAACACCGACAATCCAGAAAATCGTAAGCGGGATAGCAATCCAACTCTCCAGTGAGGAATACGTATTGTTAAATGGAATATTCACAAAATCTACAGTAATACCAAAGCCGAAAACAACGATACAGGCTGCGATAATTTGGCCCAGTAGCTTCACTTTTGCTGATAATTCGAACCGGTCATCAAGTGCCCCGATAAGTACAATCAGTCCGCCACCACATAGCAGCGCTTTGATGAAGTTGACCTCCCGCGGAGTGAACTCGTATGGAATAATCGGCAATACGGCAAGCAGGCCTAACACAAACGCTAGAAAAATAGCTAATCCGCCAAGGCGGGGCATAATTTTCGTGTGCACTTTACGAGCATTCGGCACATCTGTTGCACCAATCTTGATGGCGAATTTCTTCACCAAAGGTGTGAGGCCAAGTGCGAGTCCCATGCATACGATAAATCCAGCGATGTATATGATTAACATTTGATCAGTCGACCCCCATTTCTCTACCGCATTGAATTATACGCTGTTACAAAAACAAATTCCAATCCTTTATTTAGGCTATTTATCTCATTTTCTAGGTGAATATCGGCATTTTGCTAGACTTTTGTTACTTTATCTTTCTCACGCACCACTTTTAATGCGAATTTCGGCAGTGCAAGCATTCGTTTGTACCGTGTAGGTTCTTTTAGGAGACGGTACAACCATTCAATTCTCATTTTTTGGAACGCTATTGGCGCTCTTTTGCTCTTCCCAGAGATCACGTCAAAGCTGCCGCCGACCCCCATCATGATCGGAACGCCAAGTTTGGACTTATATTTAGCAATCCAAGGTTCCTGACTATCTGCACCTCTGGCCACAAATAATAAGTCAGGGTTAGTATTAACAATTTCAGCGATAACCTCTTCGTCCGCATCCGAACCAAAATAACCGTCATGATATCCTGCAATGATAACACCCGGATATTGCAATTGTAACCTTTCAGCGGTTTCCCGAATCACCTCAGGCGTAGAACCTAGAAGATATACCTTCCAGCTATATCTTTCACCCTGTCGCATCAATTCATGTAACAGATCATAACCTGCTACCCGTTCGGTTACCGGTTCATTACAATAATTAGAAGCCCAGACAACTCCTGTCCCATCGGGGACAACCAATTCAGCCGATTTCATAATATCCATATAAGCTGGATCTTCCAGTGCAGCCATAACCATAATTGGATTGGCTGTAATCACTTGATGCGGGATACGGGTCTGAACAGCCTCCGTCAAATAAGCAACTGTAGCTGCCATATCCACTTTCGAGACTCTAATCCCAAAAATAGGAACTGTAGGTACCGCGCTGTCTGCTTTCACTTTAGATCATCCTTTATGGTGAAAATATTCTACAATTTGCCGAGCTGGTGCCTCTGCTGCTTGAATCAACTTGGTGATGACCTCATCCCGTTCGGTTCTCCATTCCTTTGCGGTGTTCAAAAGATGGACAATCTCGTTAGCAACATGTTCAGCATCTAGTGTGTTTGTCGCTCCAACAGGATGGCACTGGATTCTCTTCAGAAAATGATCGATCTTCGGATCATAAGAAATACCTATCAGCGGAACACGTCTTCCAGCCGCATAAATCAAGCTATGAAGTCGCATTCCGATTAAAACATCACATTGTCCCACTTCCCGTAACATTTGCTGCGGGTGAATAGCATCCTCACAAATACTAACCTGCCCACCCTGCTCGGTTATACTTCCTTTCAGCTTCTCCATCACATAACGTGAAGCCTCATTATCCGAAGGAGTGTGAAAAGGGAGGAATCGCAAATGCAATGGAATCTCACGGTTGGCCTTAATCAGGCCTTGCGCAAGAGTATCCAGTTCTCTGCGATCTTGCTCCCAAAAACGTACTGATATCCCGATCACCGGAAGCGAGTCTGCTGATGCCGAAGATTGTACAGCAGCAGCAGGGTCTTCCTCCGGTAGAGACAAGCCCATAACCGGATCGGGAACAACTTCTACGTTCTTCTGTTCTAGTCCCATAGATAGAAGAAGCTCGCGGGATTGTTCATCCCGCACAGATATATAGGTACATTTACGAAACACTGATTTGATAAAAGGGTAAAAAAGTTTGCGATTCACTGGCCCAATGCCTTGAGCATAGATAAAGGTGGGTCTCCCCATCCATTGAGCAAGCTTGATAATCCCTAAATAGTACGGAATACTCTTGCTACCTGTTACATCCTGCAACAAGCTACCCCCGCCACTAATCAGACCCGCGCTCTCATAAATCGCTTGACGGACTTCAACAAGCTTCATCCGGTGCACGGATTTGACTCCATAGGTCGCAGTTGTCCACTCAGGATCAATGGATAGTACTATAGGCTCAATGGATATACCCAAAGCTTGAGACTGTTTCTGCAGTGCAATTAGAATAGACTGCAATACCGCCTCATCTCCACTGTTACGAAAACCATAGAAACCAGAGATAACTATCTTTTTAGGAGTGGCGACCATCGTTTCCAACACCCTTCTGCAATCTGCCATACGATTACGGCAATTACACCAATGATCAGTCCGAGTCCAAGACCTAACAGTCCACGAACTAGCGAGATCAGAACTGGTGAATGAATATGTGCAAAGGTATCCACCATGGAGAGCTGACCAATTACGGCAATAATCATGATAAACGCTGCACTCCGGTATCTAAAGGCTAAGAATGCACCCAGAATTAAGAGTGGATGAGCTAGTAAAAATTCTTTATTACGTGGCCGGACGCCGACTGTATTCTCAAGGAATGTACGGAAGGCCATCTCTAAAGGTGTTACGTTGCCCCCATTTCCGGTTCGGCTCAAATAATACATACCCACTACTCCAAGAACTGCAGCGGCAATAACCCAAGCTAGTGTAATAGGTGTCCGCAGCAGCTTGCCCGTCTTGTTGAACACAAATTCCCCACGATACAAAAGTACATATAGTGCCACAAGGCCGATAGGTGCCATATGAAGCAGACTAACACCACGGAACTGGTCCAGCACTAGACTATAAGTTATGTTGTTGAGCAGTGCGATCACAAATGGCACGGCGCTCAAAGAAATTAATGAAGTCTTCAGATAAAGCACCAGACTATGTGTGAACCGACGTTGCGGGCTCATAGCCTTATAGGTAAGGTTATTGCTCCGTAGAGGAGGCCCCATTTCATTGACCTTACGAATGGCCAGTACAACAGCAAGAGTCGGCGCACTTATCGCTGCTGCTAGTGCCAGCCCCTGCTCAAACATTTCTGGTTTCAAGACCAGCAGTCCTGCACTTCCCAGTAATCCAAGTACCCATGCAGGAATCGTAAGCCATGGAATAAAGTAAGAAATCAGCAGCGCTACTAAAGAGACTGCACCAACTACCGCAACTAGCTTGAAGTAACGTTGATAAGACGAATCTACAACCTCAAATGCCGTAGCTTGTCCTAGTTTAAAGCCATTATCTTTGATCTGTTCAACGGCGCCTCCAGGTTCACTCAGACTGGTGACAAGGTTGTCTAGCGTATCTGTAATCTGTGCCTTTGCTGTATTCCGTGAAGGAATTGTATTTAAATAAATCATGCGAATATTGCGATCTTTTGTTGCCAAAGCGAAACGATCTGAGATCACTTTTGGATCTAAGGCAGAGTCCCCTTCGCTAAGGGAATACAACCGTGTTACGTTATAGTCCAGCAAATAAGCAAGTTTGTTAAAGCCCTTCTGCTGCTTCTTAATATTCTCAATCGCTGCAATCCCGATTCCACGTTCTTTAAGGAGATTTGCAAAGTCAGTGATACTAGCCGTATCGGCATCATCATTAAACCCTTTAACGGACTCTCCCTCGAATAGGATTCGTTTCACACCCAATTCTTCATAACGATCTAACAGCTTCTTAACGGTCGCTTTATTATAAGTCAGAGAATCCACCAGACGCGGCACAATGGTAAATCCTTTGTCATGCAACATCTCCAGTGTAAATGGATCTGGCTGAAGTGGCTTCAGTGTAGCATCTTCTATTGGAGTCTCAATAATAAGACCTTGTTGTCCGCGGAAACTCCATTCCTTCGAAGTAATCCCAAGATTACCGAATGCCTCTTTAATGACAGGCGCCAGGGCCTGGTAGTAATCAGGATTAGTAAAAAGAACATAAGTATAGTTCTCATTCACCGGAATAATTGTATCCGTAAGATTAGCGATATCAGCCGCTCCCCACATCATGAGACGACGTGCCTTACGATAATCTTCCAGCGTGCTTTCGTAAATCGCCATACTCTGAACACCAGCATCTTTTAGACGATCTAACTGTTCGGAAATATAATCCTGCGGATTTGCACGATAGCTTGCTACTTCAACTAAATCCCGGTAATCAAATACAAATTCCACTGTCTTGGAAGACTTCTCCGTCTGCAGACGGTCATAGACAACTGGCAAGGCAGCTAAAACGCCAACCACAACTATGATCCACAGCCACTTCCGGGAAGAAATATTCCAACGTTGCCATTTTTGCTGCACCAAAAGTACCTCCTCTTTCACTTCAAAACTCTTTTTACAAAAGTAGAAACGGATCGTCATCCTTTAGAGACGGTACCCGTTTCTACGTTAAAAATATAATTTCAAAATATAGAATGCGATCTATATTCTTATTTTATTGTTCCCCGTCAACGCGGGCCATAACCAGCTTGGATAGTGTAGCTACCTTGTCTTTAGCATTCTGCAAGGATTCACCCACAACCGCAAAATAAACTTTAATCTTTGGCTCGGTACCTGAAGGACGCAGGCAGAACCACGAACCGTCAGCCAGCAAATACTTTAGTACATTTTCCTTCGGCAGACCATTCAAGCCTAGCGAATAATCCAGCACCTCTGTAACGGCAGATCCCGCAATTTCTTGTGGTGCATTTGTACGCCAATCATTCATGATGCCTTGAATTTGCGCAACGCCATCCTTACCTTTCAATGTACGAGACTCCAGGCTTTCCAAGAAGTACCCGAACTGCTCATACAATTCCTGAAGGACATCATATAATGTTTTGCCTTGAGCTTTGTAATAAGCACCTGCTTCAGCGACCAACATAGCCGCAAGAACGGCGTCCTTATCACGGGCATAGTTACCTGCAAGATAACCATAGCTTTCTTCATAACCGAAAAGATATGTGTAATCTCCGGATTGTTCGAATTGAGTCATTTTTTCACCAATATATTTGAAGCCTGTTAGCGTATTAAATACAGTTGCACCATAATGAGAGGCTACAGCAGCCCCCATCTCGCTCGTCACGATAGTCTTCACAACTGCACCATTGCTAGGCAACTTACCTTGTTCCTGTAAACGGCTCAAATAATAATGAATCATCAAAGCTCCAGATTGGTTGCCCGACAAAACAACAAATTTACCTTCATTGTCACGAACCACTGCCCCCATACGGTCTGCATCGGGATCTGTGCCAATTAAGAGGTCTGCATTCAACTCCTCGCCCAGCCTCATAGCCAGTGTAAAGGCTTCGCGTTCTTCCGGGTTCGGTGATTTTACAGTGGAAAATTCGGAATCTGGTTGTTCTTGCTCAGGCACAACATGCACCTGTGTGAAACCAATTTTCTCAAGCACTTGGCGGACTGGCAGGTTACCAGTACCATGTAGCGGGGTGTATACGATTTTGAAGTCTTTTCCAAGCGTAGAGGCGATCTCTTCACTTGCAAGACTAACCGCAGCGACCGTATCGGTAAACGCTTCGTCATCCTTCTCACCCAGCCAGTGCAGCAGGCCTTGACGCTCTGCTTCTTCTTGGGAAATCCGTTTCACACCATCAAAAGTGTCAACCCCTAATATGTAAGAAATGACCTTTTCGGCTTCGTCAGGGACAAGCTGTCCACCTTCAGAATTATAAACCTTATACCCGTTATATTCAGGCGGATTATGACTTGCAGTAATGACAATACCGCCCGTTGCCTTCAAATGCCGCACGCTGAACGATAATTGTGGTGTTGAGCGCAGAGAAGTGAATAAATGAGCCTCAATGCCATTAGCAGCCAGTACAAGAGCAGCCTCAAGTGTGAATTCAGGCGAGAAACGACGAGAGTCATGAGCGATAACAACAGAAGGTCTTCCCTCTCCAGTATGCGTCTCCAGAATATATTTAGCGAAACCTTGCGTAGCTCTACCTACCGTATAACGGTTGATACGATTACTACCCGCACCAATTACACCACGTAGACCACCTGTACCGAATTCTAGATCTCTATAAAATCGTTCCTCTAGCTCCTGTGGCTCGTTCTCCAGCGCGCGCAGCTCCGCCTTCGTAGATTCATCAACGGAGGCGTTCTCCAGCCAGCGTGATAAGGTTTCTGCCGCTTTCGGGCTTAATTGAGTCATTTAGAATCTCTCCTTCTCCATGTATAATAAATAATTCAAAGTAATATTAGCTCAGAGCAAACATAATTTCCCCAGAGGCAACAACTTTCCCCTCAACCGACGCAGTAGCCTGTCCTTTTCCAATACTGCCCTTAAGGCGAGTAATCTCTACTTCAAGAGTGAGGGTGTCTCCCGGTACGACTTGACCACGGAAACGGAATCCATCAAGCCCGGCTAAAAAGCCAATCCGACCGCGATTCGCTTCCACCCCCAGAATAGCAACTGCACCCACTTGTGCAAGAGCTTCTGTAATCAGTACGCCCGGCATTACCGGATAACCCGGAAAATGACCTGCGAAGAAAGGCTCGTTGATCGTTACATTTTTAATGCCGACTGCTCGTTTACCCATTTCGATCTCAGTGATTTTGTCCACCAGCAGAAATGGAGGCCGATGGGGGATGATTTCTTGAATTTGATTGATATCCAGCATTATAAATAAAACTCCTTTCGGATGTTACTTCATATTATTCTTCGCCGAAATGCATAAATTTAGGCAGCTTCGGTAAAAACTATATTATCCTTCACCACCTGCAGAAGTGGAGGTTGAGATAAGGGGCTTTCTCCACCAGATGCGATAGCATGGCGGAGAGGGCCCTTTTTGCTGCCCGCAGCCCCCCACCATTATACATTTATCCGTATAAAAAAGAAAACTCCCTTAAGCAAGAAGGGAGTCGTTATCCTTTTAAATTATGGAGCAAAAACCAAATCATAGACATGTCTCCATGTGCTCCATTGTAGAACATCGCTAAACTCTTTTTTGCCAAGGACAACGTAACCGACGACCAGCCCGCCTCCAAGTGCAACTACGAGAAGCAAAGGAATAAGAATCCACTGGATAAGTGTCCATTTTGATAATCCTCGCCGCTTCGGCTCTTTCTTGTCTTCTGGTTTGTCTTCCGACTTCACCTTTTTCTGACGTTCCATTCCTTCACCTCTACCCGCGCATGTTATTGGCCAGACCTAGCATCTGATCACTGGAAGAAAGCGCCCGAGCTGCGAGTTGATACGTACGTTGAATCTGCATCATTTCTGTCATTTCTGTGGTCATATCGACATTTGACTGCTCCAGCCACCCTGAGCGTACTCCAATTCCAGACGCCTCACCTGCCGCTCTTTGTACAAAAGCCTGCTGTGCTGTAACTCCATCGGCAAGCATATAGAAATTCCCGTCCACTGCCTTTAAAGCATTCTGTGTCTTAGGTTCTACAATCATTATAGTACCTGCTACCCGAACAGGTCCATTCTCTGACTGTTTCGTTAATACACGACCGGATTCATCAATAGCTGCATTCACGCCCACAGGGACCGTTAAAGGATTACCTGTTGTATTCAGTACCGGATTCCCCGTATTATCTACAAGAACCATCTTCGTTGCATCGGTAGTGTCAGGCGTAAAGTGAAAGTCGCCTTGTCTTGTATAAGCTGTAGTTCCATTGACCTGAACGCCAAACAGCCCATTACCCTGAAGTGCCAAATCGGTTGGATTACCCGTTTCTTTAAGGGGGCCTTCTTCCCAATTAGTCGTAATCGAAGGCACATATGTCCCAAATCCAATATTAAAGCCTAAGGGTGTAGCGCGACCCGGCTGATCATAGTCATCCGATTGCTGCTGCACACGAGTAAGCACATCCTCAAAGGAGCCCTTCTTGCTCTTATAACCATTTGTATCCATATTGGCTAGGTTATCCGCTATAATATCAAGCCGCTGCTGAAGGCTGGACATGGAGACTGCTGCACTAATAGTTGAGTTATTCATAGATCAAACCTCCTATAAGCTTTACCTGTAAAGCTCATTTCATAAGCAGTGCCTATACCCTGCCAATTTCAGTTACAGCCTTCTGCAAGCTGCTATCATAGTATTGAACGATCTTTTGGTTCGCTTCATAAGCCCTATATGCGGCATTCAAATCTACAGTTACCTGAGTAGGGTCAACATTGGAGCCCTCTAAATATCCTTGACGCACCTGTAAGTTATCAGTTGCATTGGAGTAACGAATGTCCGCTGCCGCTATATCATCAGCATGAAACACACCCTTACCATCACGCACAAGCTCCTGCGGCTTTGTAACTACACTCACACCAATTTTGGTCCCTGTCGGAAGTCCTGTTTCTGGATTTAATACATTGCCCTGCCCGTCCACTTTAAGGGTGTCCTGATTTCCTGTCAAGACGAGAGGTTTGCCAGTGGAATCAAGAACCTTGAAGCCTCCACTGCTCAATACTTCTCCCGTAGCTGCATTTACTGAGAAGCTTCCATTTCGGGTAAATAGGTTATTGCCATCAGTATCCTGCACAGTAAAGAAAGCCTGCGGACGGTAAATAACCTCACCCTCAGGACTTACATATTTCCCTGAACCATCAAAAGCTATATTCTGACCCGTCACAGGGTCGGCGACTTGTAAATCCGTAGATAAAGCAAAATCCATAGATTTGCCGCTCTCCCTTAAATCACCCTGTAAATATTGGGAAATCGACTGTTCTGCAAAAACCCCTGTATTAAGGCGCCCAACCGGTGTAGTGCTGCCATTACTCATAGCTGAGATCAAGACATCCGGAAAAGCATGATTAACACTATCAACCTGCTTATATCCCGTTGTATTTAAGTTAGCGATATTCTGTGTTGCCGTATCGTGTCTACGTTGCTGCGCAACCATACCTGCGGCGGCCGTATATAATCCTCTTATCATGAAGGTAGTCTCCTTCCGAATCTAATGCTACCATTTATATCGGCTGCTTAGAACTTTTTCTTTACGACCTTGTCCAAATTGTCCAGCATAATTCCTGTTCCTTTTACCACACAGTGCATAGGGTCTTCTGCTACCCAGACAGGTACATGTAATTCTTCTGAGAGCAGCTCGTCCAATCCGTTAAGCAAAGCACCTCCACCAG
This sequence comes from Paenibacillus sp. FSL K6-2859, assembly GCF_038008265.1. Lineage (NCBI taxonomy): Bacteria > Bacillati > Bacillota > Bacilli > Caryophanales > Paenibacillaceae > Paenibacillus > Paenibacillus sp. FSL K6-2859. The sequence goes on from NZ_JBBOYU010000001.1 coordinate 6,418,408, forward strand.
TAAGAACCACACCCCGGTCAATAATGTCCGCAGACAATTCTGGTGGTGTACGCTCCAGTACCGATTTAGCTGCAGCCACAATGGATGAAACCGGATCCCATAATGCTTCCTTTACCTCTCCCGCCGTAATAGTGAGCGTCTGGGGAAGTCCGCTTACCATGTCCCGGCCACGAATGTCCATTTCGGATTTCATCAAACCAGGTCGAACCGTACCAATAGTAACCTTAATATCCTCTGCTGTCCGTTCACCGATCAACAATTTATACTTTTGTTTAATATATCTTAAAATGGCATCATCGAACTTGTCTCCAGCGACTTTAATCGAAGAAGCGGTAACGACGTCGCCCATTGAAAGTACGGCTACATCCGTCGTTCCGCCACCGATATCGACGACCATGTTTCCACTTGGCTGATAAATGTCCATTCCCGCTCCAATCGCAGCGGCCTTTGGCTCTTCTTCCATAAATACTTCCTTAGCCCCGCTACGTTCTGCCGCTTCCCGAATGGACTTTTGTTCCACAGATGTAATATTTGTAGGGGCGCATATCAGAATGCGAGGCCGTGAATACCAGGTACGACCGCCAACACGGTCAATAAAATACTTCAGCATCATTTCCGTGACTTCAAAATCTGCAATGACACCATCCCGTAAAGGACGGATCGTTGTTATATTTCCGGGTGTACGTCCAACCATGCGACGTGCCTGTTCTCCCACCGCAAGGACTCTCTTCGTATCACTTTCAAGTGTGACCACGGAAGGTTCATCCAGAACGACTCCCCTTCCCTTAACATGTATGAGCACATTGGCCGTGCCGAGGTCGATTCCGATATCCTTGCTAAACATAATGAAAGAGCCCCCAAAGTGTTATTTTAATTGAAAAACAGCAGTTAGTACTAAATTTAAAAATAACATACTTTAGGGGAACTACACAATGTTTTAAAGCTTAATATTTCCTTAAATTTCCGAAAATCTCATGGCTTTGATGCTACAGCAACCTCACGTTTTTTCCCCGTCGTTTTTTTATATTTAATTTTTGTGGCTTCTCCCCCCCGAAGATGTCGGATGGATTTGTGATATTCAAGAATGTGCTTCACCTGATCGGCCAGATCAGGGTTGATCTCTGGCAGACGCTCCGTCAAGTCTTTGTGCACCGTGCTCTTTGAAACGCCAAATTCCTTGGCTATGGTCCGGACCGTATGCCTGGTTTCCACGATGCAGCGTCCGATTTTGATCGTACGTTCCTTGATGTAATCGTGCACGCTCCCGCCTCCCAACTGTGGATAGTTTGGTACATTATATGAGGGGCGGGCTTATATATTCGCGCTTTCAAGACATGACAAGCCTCCGAGGGCTCATTTTATTTAATGGACAACCCAAGAAGCCTTGTTATTCGCATGACGGAACGTCGTTAGTCCTTTAAAGACATAAACCGTTTCTCATAGAAAAATAAGGCTCTTTATAAGCATACTGCTTACGAAGAGCCTTATTTACACACAAAAACAGGGGGCGAAGGCCCCCTGTTATAAATTTTCTTATCGTCCTGGCAGTAACTCTGATGGATTAACTACTTTGCCATCCTTGTACACTTCAAAGTGTACATGATTGCCAAGATCCTTCTCGATTTCACTACGACCTGCGGTTGCAAGCGTATCTCCTTGCTTCACAACATCGCCTTGTTTCACTTTTGTGTCACCAAGACTTTGGTACACGGTCTTCATGTTACCTTGATGGGTAATCTCAATGACCTTACCTAACACTGCAACATCTTCCACTCTAGTAACTTCACCGCTAAGCGCTGCTTTAACGTCGAACGTATTGTTGTCTTCACGGGCAAGATCGATACCGACATTAGGAATAAATTTGTCGTTATACTGCACCATTGCGGCAACGTGATTGTCCTCTGTACCATTTTCATCATAATACGGTTTGACTACTTCTACTTCACCTGGATTGGCTACTGGCCAAACCAGGCTTTCCGCTGAAGCAAGAACTTCAAGGGCATCTGGATTACTGTTTGCAGTACCAGCTTCATTGGTCGAAGCTCCTACTTGCTGTGATGTGGCGGCGGTGTCCTGTTTAAGCGGTTTTTGGCCGGCATCCTGATAGACCCACACCAAAGTTAGTATAATTGCCGCTGCCGCCGTGTAGACTGCTGGGAACACCCAACGTTTAGATAACATCTTGCTCCATGAAGAAGGTTTAGCACCTAAATCTCCCTGCGATTTTTTGAGAGATTCATCATGGTTTGTTTTGTTTTTGTCTTGTTCATTCATATGGTTATCACCTCAGTAACCAGTGTTACCGGGCTTCTATCTTTTATACGTATCTTTCAAGTTATTTTTTCAGAAGAGTTGAGATTTGCGTAAAAGAGATGCCACTGTAATAGTGTTTGAGAATTTGAGTAGCCGTTCCGCCTTCCTTCGCCATCCCATTTGCTCCCCACTGGCTCATTCCCACACCATGCCCATTTCCGAAAGTAGTTATATAGATTTTGTTCCCTTTTCGCCCCCAACTAAATTGGCTGGAACGTAACCCTAGCTTCTCTCGCACTTCTCTTCCAGTAAAAACAGTACCTCCAATAGAGATTTGCTTAACCCTATGTCCAGTGGTGAGAGACAAGACTTCTACCGGCAATTCAGAGGAAGTAGAGATATTCTTTGTCATGCCTGATTGAGTAGTACCTTTTGATGCAGGGATTACTCTGTCGTTTAATCCAAGTCTAGTAAGTATTTCCGAGATGGTGAATGTAGATGTCACCGCATAGTTCGGGGTAATCTCTTTCTCCCAAGGACTAGTTACACTGCGCAGATAGGGGATCGCTGCATTCCAGTATTCTTCCGAGTTCTCGGTATATCCTCCACTGGAGGCGAAAAAGGAGGCCGTAATCGGCTGCCCTTTATAGGTCATAATGACACCGCGCGTCTCAAGAACCGCGCGCTGAAGCTTTGCGAGGTCGGCGCTTCTTCCGCCGAGCTTCCACTTCCGTTCCAGCGTATCCTTAGACACGTAAGCCTGATGGCTTACCGTATCTGTTACATCCGCCCCCGGAACGGGGACGCCGCTTCTGTCGCCAGCCAGCAGGCGGCGAAGGATAAAGGTGCGGGCCGCTACGGCCTGCGCTTTGAGCGCTTCAAGCTCAAAGCTGGCCGGCATCTCGGCCGCAAGCACGCCGCTGACGTATTCCTCCAGCGGCAACGTCTCTATTTGTCCGCTACGCGACAAATAGACAGAGACCTTCGGCTGCGGCGCTTCCTGCGCAGCTGCCTCCGGCCCCGCTGGTGCGGCTGGCGAGGCCGTTATCACCGGCAAGGCCGGAGGCGCCGGTTGTCCCCGGTGCAGCGGGACAACCACCAGTGGAATCAGCAGCGCCGCCAGAATAGGCGCTGCGAGCCAGGCGACGGGACCGAGGCGCCTGAGCCGGGAAGCAAGGGGACGCGAGTGCCAGCGCGTTGACTTGTTACGTCGCAAGTAGCGGAAATCTTTCATCTCTATGGCTCCTTCCGTGAGTCACTGTTGATTCTTATAGATATGAATTTACAGCAACTACTAGAACAATATTTGAGAGAAAGAGAGTCCCCTTCTCGTATCTATCACTATGCCCCGCGTTAAAAAATTACAAACAAAAAAAATCCCCATTAGATGAGGATTCAAATATACTTTCTAATAATATAAAAAAGAACAGGCCGCATCACTGCAGCCTGTTCTCATCTAATGACTGATATTATACCCAAGTTGCTTGAACCTGAAAGCGAGGTTTAACCTCTTCGCTTTTGCTTGATTCGCTCTTGGCTACTTCTGGTTTAAGAGTTTCATCTTTCACTGTTTGCACGGCTGTGTCTTCCATGGAGATGCGCCAAATTTCCGCACCTAGTCCGGACAGCTTCTCAGCCAAATGTACGTATCCGCGGTCAATATGATGAGTTCCGCTTACCTCAGTAGTGCCTTCAGCAACAAGACCTGCCAAAATAAGCGCAGCTCCCGCACGTAAATCCGTAGCACAAACTTTAGCTCCGACCAATTGCGCATTACCTGTAACGATTGCTGAGCGACCTTCAATCTTAATCTCAGCATTCATGTTGTGGAATTCATCCACATGCATGAACCGGTTCTCGAATACAGTCTCTGTAACGACACTAGTGCCTTCAGAGCGCAGCAATAATGCCATCATTTGTGACTGCATATCCGTTGGAAAGCCTGGATACGGCAAAGTCTTCAAATCAACAGCTTTAAGTGGCTTGTCACTAATGACACGAACTCCATTTTCATCAGGAATAATGGTCACACCCATCTCTTCCATCTTAGCAATAACAGGTCCCAAGTGATCCGCGATTGCGCCTTCCACATATACGTCCCCACCTGTAATTGCTGCGGCAGCCATATAGGTACCAGCTTCAATACGGTCAGGAATCACATGATGTTTAACACCATGCAGACGTTCTACGCCTTCAATACGGATAACACCTGTACCCGCACCGCGAACGATTCCGCCCATACCATTCAAATAATTGGCCAGGTCGACAATTTCAGGCTCCTTAGCCGCATTCTCAATCACGGTCACGCCTTCGGCGAGTGCCGCTGCCATCATTATATTTTCGGTCGCACCCACGCTAGCTACATCCAAATACACTTTGGCTCCGCGCAGGCGACCGTTACTTTTCGCTTCAATGTAGCCCTGGCCGAGACTAATCTCCGCACCAAGCGCTTCAAATCCTTTCAAATGCTGATCAATCGGTCGTGTGCCAATGGCGCAGCCGCCAGGCAAAGAAATTCTTGTATGACCAAGCCGTGATAACAGAGGGCCCATGACTAGAAAAGATGCCCGCATTTTCCGTACCCATTCATAAGGTGCTTCACAGGAAGTGATGTTTGTAGCATCCACCTGGATAATATCGTTTTGATATGTAACCCCTGCACCCAGAGATTCCAACATTTTTGATATCGTCATTACATCATCAAGCGGAGGTGCGTCCACAATGACGCTTACTCCTTCTTCTGCCAATAGAGAGGCGGCTATGATCGGTAATACGGAATTTTTTGCGCCGCTAACTTTCACGCTCCCGGTCAATCTGTTGCCACCGCGGACGATAAATTTGCTCATTTTCGGTTTCCCTCCGCGTCCATTATTTCTTAAATTATTTTTTAGATTAAAAGTAATTGCAAAAAAATTCGCATACTCCATCGATATGCCCATTCAGCCGGGCATGTTCCTTAAAGTTCAGTGTTGACATAATAAAACCTTATTATTCGACACTTTTTGACCATTGCGACCTATGACACTTATAACCAAACTACATATTCCTAAAACATATAGCGGATCATCCCACTCCAGCTAAGGTAATCCAGAAAGAATCCTGCAACAAAACGACCAAGTACAATAGCCAGAAGCAAGTGCAGCAGCCTTCCTTGAGGACTCTTGGGATATCTTATGACCAAATCCAGCTTAAGGTTCTGCAATGCCCACCAAGATAATACAACACTGAGCAAAGAAACAATCATTGAGATCATGCTGCTGGTCCCAGCGGCACTAGACCATCCATTGGACAATATATCCCCCATGTTAACCCTCCGTGTTCGTATTACTCGGAAATCGACTCTTATATCATACTTGCGTAGGGCAAAAGAATCCAGTACTTTTACAAATTTTTAAACAATTCAATGCCATTATCCAAAAAAATGAAGAAATCTTAACCTTTACTACATAGATTACTATAACAAAAAAAGCAGTCAAGCTTAGAGCTTGACCGCTTATATCCTACTGTTGTCCTTTACCAGTGGACACTTTAATCCGTGTAACAGCGCGTTGCAGCGCCAACTCCGCACGGCGGTGATCGATATCATCTTGTTTGCTACGAGTCTGGAGACGGCGCTGAGCGCGTTCTCTAGCAGCTTCGGCACGTTCAACATCAATATCCGTTGGCAGCTCGGCACTTTCGGCCAGCACTGTTACTTTATCCTTATGCACTTCAACGAAACCGCCATGAACGGCGATGGAGATCGTAACACCGTCCGATTTGACGGATAACGGAGCAACCTGAAGTGGAGTCACAAGCGGAATGTGTCCCGGCAAAATACCCAACTCGCCTTCGACTCCCCGTACTGTCAAGCTATTCACTTGTTTCGAATAGACGAGATGCTCCGGCGTGACAATTTCCAACAAAAAGGTGTTCACTTCCATTCCTCCTTAAAGCTTTACGAAGTAAAGCTCTCATCGAAAGCATACACTTAGCTTTACGAAGTAAAGCTCGCTTCGAAAGCATTCACTAAGCTCAGTGTTACATCGATTTCGCTTTTTCAACCGCTTCTTCGATTGTACCCACAAAAAGGAACGCTGCTTCTGGAAGATCATCATGCTTACCGTCCAGGATTTCCTTAAAGCTACGTACAGTTTCTTTGATTGGCACGTATTTACCCTTGAAGCCGGTAAACTGTTCAGCTACGTGGAAAGGCTGTGACAGGAACCGTTCAACTTTACGGGCACGGGCTACGATAACCTTATCATCCTCACTCAATTCATCCATACCCAAGATGGCGATGATGTCTTGAAGTTCGGTATAACGTTGCAGCAATTGTTTAACACCTTGTGCTACATTGTAATGCTCTTCACCAACAATTTCCGGAGCTAGCAGACGCGAGCTGGAAGCCAGTGGATCAACCGCTGGGAAAATCCCCTTCTCGGAAATCTTACGCTCAAGGTTAGTTGTTGCATCCAAGTGAGCAAACGCCGTTGCCGGAGCAGGGTCAGTGTAGTCATCCGCTGGTACGTAAATTGCTTGAATGGAAGTAACGGAGCCTTTTTTGGTAGAAGTGATACGCTCTTGCAACTGACCCATTTCAGTAGCCAGGGTTGGTTGATAACCTACTGCGGACGGCATACGTCCGAGAAGAGCGGATACTTCGGAACCCGCTTGGGTAAAGCGGAATATATTATCGATAAAGAGCAGCGTATCGCGGCCTTCTACATCACGGAAATATTCCGCCATAGTAAGACCAGTCAAAGCTACGCGCAGACGCGCGCCTGGGGGCTCATTCATTTGTCCGAACACCATTGCTGTTTTCTTAATAACGCCGGAGTCCGTCATTTCGTGATAAAGGTCATTACCTTCACGAGTACGTTCACCCACACCTGCGAATACGGAAATACCACCGTGTTCTTGGGCAATGTTATTAATCAATTCTTGAATTGTTACGGTTTTACCTACACCGGCACCGCCGAACAGACCAACTTTACCGCCCTTAGCATAAGGTGCAAGTAAGTCGATAACTTTAATACCCGTTTCCAGAATTTCGGCTTGTGTTGACAATTCATCAAATGTCGGAGCCAAACGGTGAATCGGGTTCTTAATTTCAGCAACAACTTCACCAGCTTTATCAATTGGATTTCCAAGTACGTTAAATACCCGGCCTAATGTCGCTTCCCCTACAGGTACCGAAATAGGTCCACCTTGGTCAATCGCATCCAGTCCACGAACCAGACCATCTGTAGAAGACATCGCGATACAACGTACCAAATTGTCTCCCAAGTGGTTGGAAACCTCAAGCGTTAGGTTAATCTGGCGACCATTGTCCAAGACGGTTTCAATTTTGATAGCGTTGAAAATCTCGGGCAACTGGCCGCGTTCAAATTCAATATCGACAACCGGACCCATAATGCTTACAACGCGTCCTTTGTTCATCTTCATTTCCCTCCTCGAAAGCTATTACATCAAGAAGAAACAACGTTGTCACCTTAAATGATGACAACCGTTTCTCGTAGAAATATAAGTGTTTTGTATAGTGTAGAACCTATACTTTCTTATATTTTAAGATTTTTAAGACTGAGCATTCGCTCCGGCCACGATCTCGGTAATTTCCTGCGTAATTGCCGCCTGACGGGCACGGTTGTACGTAAGGGTAAGTTCTCCGATCATTTTCGACGCGTTCTTTGTTGCACTGCCCATCGCTGTCATTTTCGCACCCAGCTCACTGGCCTTGCCATCCAGAATTGCGCTATAAATCAAAGTTTCGGCGTATTTCGGAAGTAGCACTTCGAGCACGCCTTCTGGTGAAGGTTCATATTCGTAATTTGCAGACGCTTCATGATGCTCATGATTTCCTACGCCTTCCATAGGCAACAGTCGATCAACGGTTGGGATCTGGGTAATCGCATTGACGAATTGGTTGTAACAAACGTACAACTCGTCATACGTACCATCTACAAACTGTTGTACTGCCGAATTAGCGATAGACTTAATATCAGCAAACTTCGGCGCATCCGATAGCTCAGTAACTTCCTGTACAATCGGATATTCACGGCGGCGTAAGAAGTCACGGCCTTTACGACCGATAACGAACAAGGCGTATTCATCTTTGGATTTATGTCGCTCCGCGATGAGCATCGTCACCTTACGTAAAATATTAGCATTGTACCCTCCCGCAAGCCCTCTATCAGAGGTCACGATAAGATAACCAGTTTTTTTCACAGGGCGACTGACCAGCATGGGATGCTGGACGCCTTCTGTACCAGCAGCAATGCTCGATACAACCTCTTTCAGCTTCTCAGCATAAGGACGGGCGGCAATAGCCTTCTCCTGAGCTTTTCTCAGCTTGGAGGCGGCTACCATTTCCATCGCTTTTGTGATCTGTCTTGTGTTTTGAACACTCTTAATTTGACGTTTAATATCACGCATGCTTCTTGCCATGATTTCACCACCTTAAAGCTTTGACGAAGTCAAAGCTAACTTCGTAAGCATCTTCTTGGCTTTGACGAATTCAAAGCCAACTTTATAAGTAATAGCCTGAGCTTCGGCAGAGCCAAAGCTCACTTCGTAAGATTCGTTTAGGTACGATCTATATTAGCTAGTAGCAAAGCCTCTTTTAAATTTATCAATTGCTGCTTTAAGAGCGGCTTCGTTATCTGCTGTCAAATCCTTGGTATCTCTGATGGATTGAGCAACTTCAGCAGCACTGCTATCCATGTATGCAAGGAATTCCTTTTCAAAACGTTTTACGTCTTTAACAGGGATATCATCCAAGTATCCTTTTACAGCTGTGTACAAGCTAAGCACTTGATGCTCAACAGATAGCGGCTGATTTACACCTTGTTTCAGAACTTCCATCATACGTGCTCCGCGATTCAGACGAGCAAGCGTAGATTTATCAAGATCTGAGCCGAACTGTGAGAAAGCTTGAAGTTCACGATATTGGGCAAGATCCAAACGGAGCGAGCCAGCTACCTTCTTCATCGCTTTAATCTGAGCGGAGCCCCCTACACGGGAAACGGAGATACCGACGTTGATCGCCGGACGCTGACCAGAGTAGAACAGATCGGATTCAAGGAAGATTTGACCATCTGTAATCGAGATTACGTTCGTAGGAATGTAAGCCGATACGTCAGATGCTTGTGTTTCGATGAACGGAAGTGCGGTTAATGAACCACCACCAAGCTCATCACTAAGCTTAGCCGCACGTTCCAAAAGACGGGAGTGCAAGTAGAACACGTCACCAGGGAACGCTTCACGACCCGGTGGACGACGAAGCAGCAAGGACAATTCGCGATAAGCCGAAGCTTGTTTTGAAAGGTCATCATAAATGATCAGTACGTGTTCGCCCTTGTACATAAAGTACTCGCCCATTGCGCAACCTGCGTATGGAGCAATGTACAACAGTGGGGATGGCTCGGAAGCCGAAGCAGTTACAACGATTGTATATTCCAACGCGCCATGACGGCGGAGAGTTTCTACAACCTGTGCTACTGTTGATTGTTTTTGTCCAATGGCAACATAAATACATTTCATTCCGTTGCCTTTTTGGTTGATAATCGCATCGATTGCGATTGCAGTCTTACCTGTTTGACGGTCACCAATGATAAGTTCGCGTTGTCCACGACCAATTGGTACCATCGCATCAATCGCTTTAAGGCCAGTTTGCATTGGCTCATGAACCGATTTACGGTCGATAACACCAGGAGCGTTATTCTCAACCGGACGGAATTCCGTCGTTTGGATTGGGCCTTTACCGTCAAGCGGCATACCGAGTGCGTTAACAACACGACCCAGAAGGGCCTCTCCCACTGGGACTTGCATGATTTGTCCGGTACGTTTTACTTGATCGCCTTCACGAATTTCCTTGTACTCACCTAGAATAACAACACCGACGTTGCTTTCTTCCAGATTGAGCGCCATGCCCACTACACCGTTGGAGAACTCTAGCAACTCGCCTGCCATTGCGTTTTCCAGACCGTAGACACGAGCGATCCCGTCTCCGACTTGAATGACGGTGCCCACTTCGGCAACTTCGATATCGGCTTTATATTGCTCAATTTGACTTTTGATCAAAGTGCTGATCTCTTCAGGTCTGATGCCCAATATCCTCACCCCTATCTTCTATGCTTATCATTAAAGGATTTCTCGAGACGTTCCAATTTACTAGACAGACTGCCGTCATACAGCGTATCGCCGATATAAACTTTCAGTCCTCCCAGCAGGCTTGGATCCACCACATTCGTAACCCGGATTTTACGGTTTACGAGCTGGCCGAATTCTGCAGCTACAGCCGCTTGTTCTTCTTCACTTAAAGAATAAACGGAGTATACCTTAGCATCACCAATGCCAAGAGCGTCTCCTTCAATCTTGATATACGTATCCAGCAGTTCGGCAAAAATATCGGTTCTGCCTCGCTCTACTAACAGTTCTACAATGTTCATCACGATAGGAGAGATCTTATCTTGAAGTGCTGTGCGCAGCACTTTCAACTTGTCGGACTCCGAGATGCGCGGTGCAAGAATAAACCGCTTAACCTCTTGGTCAGAATGTAATACTTCGACCACTGCCTTGAGCTCTTCTTCTACTTCAAGGGTAATCCCCTTCTCTACCGCTGCACTGTACAATGCTTTAGCGTAGCGCTTGGCAACTACCGTATCGCGGCTCATGATCGGCCTCCTACCTCATTGAGGTATTGGTTCACAAGCTGCTCCTGCTCACTGCTAGCACTAACTTCTTTTTTAAGAAGTTTAGAAGCAATACGAACAGATGCCGTTCCAATTTCGCTGCGCAACTCTTCCACTGCTTTATTCTTCTCGTTCTCGATATCGCGCACGGCCTCTTCTTTGACACGTGCAGCTTCAACTTTGGCTTGAGCCAAAGCTTGTTCTACCTGTTGATTGCTAGTAATTTGCGATTGTTGAATAATCTGTTGAGCTTCCTGGCGTGCACTGTTCAGCGCTTGCTTCTGCTCTTCCACATACGCGACCGCTTGCTCTCTAGTCTTCGCAGCTTCATCCATTTGCTGCATTACCAGCTCACGGCGCTTCTCCATAACTGCGAACAGTTTGCTGAACGCATACTTACTGAGCAAGAAATATAGAATCCCAAAGGCTACAATTGAAAATACGATGTTTGTCCAAACAATATCCACTGAGGTCACTCCCTTCCGTTACCGCGTCATGCGGACGTATACAAAAGTAAGGCGCGGATGGCATCGGCCGTCCCCGCCAAACCGTAAATACGGTTTATTAAGAAAACATGATCAGGAATGCGATAACTGTTGCTGCGAGCGGAATAACTTCGACGATACCTACACCGATAAACATTGTTGTTTGAAGCGCGTTACGAGCTTCTGGTTGACGAGCGATAGACTCAACTGTTCTACTAACGATCATACCGTTACCAAGACCTGCGCCAAGTGCACCCAATCCAACCGCTATTGCTGCTGCTAAAAATTCCATTTGTAAATATCCTCCTTTAATTTCGGTTCATAATGTGTTTAATGATATAAGATATCTCCCGCGAAAGAAAATCAGACGATAGCCGTTCTCTTCGCAGCAGTTCATTAATGTGCTTCTTCTTCGTGAATCGTCATCTGTGCGATATAAACCATCGTCAGAATGGTAAAGATAAACGCCTGTAGTGCCCCGACGAAAATACTGAAGCCTTGCCATACAGCCAGGAACGGAATACTGAGAATGCCCAGTTTCAAAATGACTGTAATCAGTACTTCTCCGGCAAAAATGTTAGCAAATAGACGAATAGCCAGCGCTACTGGTTTTGCCAAGTTCTCGATAATGTTCAGTGGCAAAAAGATTGGAAACGGCTCAATATAGTGTTTGAAATAATGCTTGCCGTTGAGCTTGATGCCCAGGAAGTTCATCAGTATAAACACAATAATTGCCAATCCTGCAGTGATATTAATGTCAGCAGTCGGCGACTTGTACCATAAGATCTCAACATGATCACCATGCGCCAAGTTCTTGGTTGCTTCAATCACATGGCCAAACACGGTTACAGGTCCATGTGCTTCAGTTACAACTGAGAAAGGCAATCCAAGAAGGTTGGAAACAAAGATAAACAGAATCAATGTTAGCCCCAAAGATATGTAAGGTTTTCCTTTCTTCAGGTCCATGGCACTGCTTATGACACCTTCAACAAATTCTACAACCCATTCCATAAAATTCTGAAGCTTAGATGGATTCTCAACCGAAAGCTTACGAACCGAAAGCATCACCAGTACAAATACTACTGTACAACTGATCAGAAGCATCAATACGGCTGATATATCTATCGGTATTCCCCCGACAAAGATTTTCGGCATCTCATGCATAGTATCATCCCCCTTTCTCTTTAATCTGGTTAAAGTTTGTTCTTCACACTCAGATATATCCCCGCAGGAATGGCGAGAAGCTGAGGAATGAACACGCCCGAAACAGTTGCTACCAGGGAGAAATGCTCAATCTTGACCGCGAACATGGTGACCAAAATTGCGAAGCTAATCCGTGTAACAAAACCGAGGCTGAAGGCATTCCCTTCGTTGCTCGCAATCGACTGCGTTACCCGTCGAACCTTGACGGCCAGATAACGAAAGTTTACCAATCCCGCCACCAGACCCAGAGTCATGCCCAGTGTAATATCCCTGGTCTCATGATGAAGCGCCCAGCCCATTAAGAGTCCTGCCATAAGGACGAGCGTAACTCTAGTGACGGTATTGATCATGGGAGTCATATTATCCATTCTGCTCCCCCAAAAATTTTTTAATTAACAGGACGACGTTCACAATTCCCAGAATCATTCCGGTTATAGTGCCAATAGCGAGCCAATATTTTGGACCCTCCATTAAGTCTTTCAGCCACCTTGCCGCAAAAAAACCAATAACAATGTAAGCGGCGAGTATAGTGCCTGCACTTCCAATGATAAGCGCGGTCTGTAACAAGCTGTCCCTGCTATTTTGTTCTTTCATGGGCTACAATCCCAACTAATTTTACTGAATTTCTGGAGTCTTTGTCAATTCATTGAACATTGCCCAAAAACCCTTGAAAACATGAAAATAATCACAGCAAAATGTTCCAAAACCATATAAACCGTACAGTTTGACTGTATGTTGATTTTAATCAGATCAGATATTACTTTAAATGAAATTATTTATTTTTTGTGAACATTCTGTGAAACTCTTCAGGACGTTCCTTATTTACACCGAAATGGTGCAAAATCGCATTGACAATTCGTTGGGAGGCTTTGCCATCTCCGTACGGGTTGGCGGCCCGACTCATCGACTGATAGAGCTCATTATCAGTCAAAAGAGCATGTGTCCGTTCATACACCTTCTCCTCGTCCGTGCCCACAAGCTCTAACGTTCCAGCGTCTATCCCTTCAGGACGCTCCGTCGTATCACGAAGCACAAGTACAGGAACTCCGTATGAAGGAGCTTCCTCTTGTAAACCGCCGGAATCGGTCAATATCAAGTGGGTATGCGGATAAAAATTATGCAAATCCACGACATCCAGCGGATCAATCAGCTTAATTCTTGGATGTCCACCCAGAATTTCATGTGCAGGTTCCTTAACTGCCGGACTCGGATGCACAGGATAAACAATGGCTACATCTTCGAATTCATCAGCGATTCTTTTGACAGCTCGGAAGATATTACGATGCGGTTCACCTTGCGATTCTCTGCGGTGAGCAGTCATCAAAATAAGTCTTTTTCCTGAAGCAAAATCCAAAACAGGATGCCGGTAATCCGGCTGTACGGTATATTGAAACACATCAGTTACGGTGTTGCCTGTGATATAAATACTTGATTCTTTTTTGTTCTCGTGTTTCAAATTGCTAGCTGACCAATCGGTTGGAGCGAAATGCAGATCGGCCAAAACACCTGTTAGTTGGCGGTTCATTTCCTCAGGATAAGGAGACAGTTTGTTCCATGTCCGAAGACCTGCTTCTACGTGCCCAACCTGAATTTGCTGCAGGAAAGAGGCATAACTAGCTAGAAACGTCGTTAATGTATCCCCATGCACCAGCACGATATCAGGCTTAACCTCTCTCAGCACAGGCTCCAAACCTTCAAGCACACGAATAGTAATCTCGTTCAGTGTCTGACGGTCCTTCATCACATCCAAATCATAATCAGGAGTGATTTTAAACACTTCTAACACTTGATCAAGCAGTTCTCTATGCTGTGCTGTGACACAAACAATGGATTCGATGTGCTCAGGATGCTTCTCTAGTTCAAGAACTAGAGGAGCCATCTTGATCGCCTCGGGGCGCACTCCGAAAATAGTCATCACTTTAATTTTGGACATAACCCCTACCCTCTCATCAAAAAATTCAAAAATTTCGTATCCTAATCACGAATTACTATTTACTTAGTTCCGTACAAACGGTCCCCAGCGTCGCCAAGTCCCGGAACGATATATCCATGCTCATTTAAATGATCATCAAGCGCAGCTACGTAAATATCTACATCTGGATGAGCTTCTTGAACTGCAGCGACACCCTCTGGAGCTGCAATCAGGTTCATCATTTTAATTTGTGTACAACCACGCTTCTTCAACGAGGTAATCGCAGCAATCGCAGATCCCCCTGTAGCTAGCATTGGATCAATTACGATTAGCTCACGTTCCTGTACATCTGTAGGAAGCTTGATGTAATACTCGACCGGTTGAAGTGTTTCCGGATCACGGAACAAGCCAACATGTCCTACTTTAGCAGCAGGGAGAAGCTTTAGAACGCCTTCAAGCATCCCTAGACCCGCACGAAGAATAGGAATAAGCCCAAGCATTCTTCCCGAAATCACTTTACTTTCCGTTTCAGTGACCGGCGTTTGTACCGTAATGGTCTCTAGAGGAATATCACGTGTAATCTCATAAGCCATCAATGTGGCTACTTCGTCAACATGCTCTCTAAAATCCTTTGTGTTTGTTCTTACATCGCGAATAAATGTTAATTTGTGTTGAATTAAAGGATGATCGCAAATCACCAATTTTCCCATTTTAATGTCCCTCCGGTAATTGTAAGTCTTGTCTATAACCTCAGAAAGCGCTTTTGCTTCTCAGTGGCTAAATCCTGTCTATTATAGCATTCCCTTCGCTTCATTTCACCTAGAAAGGCACTTGTACTTACATTGAATACTTTCCTATTGTATATCCTTGACCTGAAAGGTAATGATTGGCTGAAATACGCAACCTTCCACTTATAAAACTTAGATTATGTTGTGCAAGTTTTGGTTTTTCATACTATTCACACTCTTTTCACTATTGTTTATGAAAATTCCATGAACTTTCATAAACAATTTCATCAGTTTTCCATCCATTCCCCTATATAATTATGTGAACAATAAACAACAAAAAACCTCCATCAAACCCTAAAATCAGGACTCGATGGAGGTGAACTCATTCATTAATACAAATAAGAACTAGTATTTCAGTTCTGGATAAAGCGGGTACTGGTCCGTCAAATCAGCAACTTGACGAGCTGCCTCAGCCAATTTCGCTTCATCCTTCGGATTCTTCAGAACATTAGCAATAATACGGCCAATAACCACCATTGCTTGCTCGTCCATACCACGGGAAGTAACTGCAGGTGTACCAATACGAATACCACTTGTTACGAAAGGACTTGTAGGATCAAATGGAATTGCGTTTTTATTCACAGTGATTCCAATGGAATCTAGTACTTTTTCCGCATCTTTTCCGGTAATGTTCAGGTTACGCGTATCCAGCAACATCAGGTGGTTATCTGTGCCTCCGGATACAATGTTAATCCCTTCGCTGATTAGCGTTTCCGCGAGAACATTGGCATTTTTCACTACATCCTCAGCATAAGTCTTAAAGGATGGAAGCAAAGCTTCGCCGAGCGCCACTGCTTTTGACGCAATCACATGCATCAATGGTCCGCCTTGGGAACCAGGGAATACGGCTTTATCGATAGCAGCGGCCCATGGCTGTCTGCACATAATCATACCGCCGCGAGGGCCGCGTAAAGTCTTATGTGTAGTAGTTGTAACGAAATGAGCATGAGGAACCGGGCTTGGGTGAAGGCCAGCAGCAACAAGACCTGCGATATGGGCCATATCTACCATAAACAAAGCACCGACATCATTGGCGATAGCACCAAGTTTTTCGAAATCAATAATACGCGGGTACGCACTCGCACCAGCAACAATCATTTTAGGACGATGTTTGAACGCTGCTTTGCGCACTTCGTCGTAATCAATAAGGAAAGTATCTTCTTGCACACCATAAGCAACAAAGTTATATAGCAAACCGGAAGCATTGACTGGACTACCATGTGTTAAATGTCCGCCATGTGCCAAGTTCATACCAAGAACCGTGTCACCCGGCTTGAGCGCCGCCAAATAAACAGCCATATTCGCTTGTGCTCCGGAATGC
Source organism: Paenibacillus sp. FSL K6-2859 (assembly GCF_038008265.1). Lineage (NCBI taxonomy): Bacteria > Bacillati > Bacillota > Bacilli > Caryophanales > Paenibacillaceae > Paenibacillus > Paenibacillus sp. FSL K6-2859. Next base: position 6,435,042 of record NZ_JBBOYU010000001.1, read on the forward strand.
GGTTGTACGTTAACATGCTCCGCACCGAACAATTCTTTTGCACGATCGCGTGCCAGATTCTCAACGATATCAACATCTTCACAACCACCATAATAACGTTTGCCTGGATAGCCTTCAGCATATTTGTTCGTAAGCACCGAGCCCATAGCTTCCATTACGGCTTCGCTAACGATATTCTCTGAGGCAATAAGCTCAATGTTGGCACGCTGACGTTTCAGTTCCAATTCCATCGCTTCCAGTACTGCCGGGTCACTCTTACGTAATTGTTCCATGTTCTTATTTCCTCCCTAGTGTGTGTAGATATGTTGTATTTAAGTAGAAACGATTTACCTGCTAGACAGAAGCTAAGGTCAATGTTTCTGCAAAAAATATAAAAATAAAGTTCATTAATCGCAAACCTGTGAGCCGCTTTGTTCTGGGGCGCGATATACCGCACGTTCACCGCCAATAAGTGGAGGTCTGGTCCATGCCGCATTCACTCTGGCTGCTCCAATGTATCTTAGAGACGGACGAAAAGGAACAGCTACCCGTCTTAAATGCATTCCTATCAGCGTCTCACCAATGTCTAGACCAGCATGAGCATCAATCGTTTCCGCCAAAACAGGATCTTTCATAGCGTGATAGGCAGCCGCAGCCATCGAACCGCCTGCACCTGGTATAGGTACAGCTGAAACTTCATTTAACCCAAGTGACTCTAGCAAAGAGCGTTCCATTACAAGCGCACGATTCAGATGCTCGCAGCACTGATAAACGAGATGAAATCCTTTTTCCGCTGCGACCAAACGAGCCCCTTCAAGCAGCTGCTGTGCCACTTCAAGCGCACCACCGGTTCCAATCCGGACACCAGCAACCTCACTTGTACTAACTCCAAGGACAACAATTTTACCAGATCCGAGGTTACCAGCTTCCGCCAGCTCCCTTAACACAGTGACAGTAGCTTCAGTTAAAGATAACTCCACAACTTTGTCCATCACCCTACCTCCTCAAGCTTCAAACAAGCTTCATTTAAACAAAAAAGAGCAGTCCGCAGGTAGCTGCGGATTTGCTCTTTTGCCCAGGCGACCGGCCGTTTATTCCGATGCTCCATCGTGGTTTGATCCACATTTGTCGCCAGTTACATCGGAACCGATTAGTTGTAACTTCATCTTAAAGCAAAGCGGACTGAAAATCAACCATTTACAAATGGCGTAAGGATTCCAGTTTATCTAATAAACTAAACAACGAAGTGCGAATCTCTGCAGCAGTAAGCTCATAATCTTCACGCGTACCCCCGAATGGATCAGAAATATCAAAGCTTGGGATACGCTGGCGGATTTCAATCATTCGTTGTAGATCTGTTGCGCTCGGTTCACCACCTAGAGCTATGCTTAACTCAGCATCCGCGTATAGGCTGTCCAATTCTTTAATATCCTCAGTCACAGCTTCTTCATTATGCACATATTCCTTCAATGTATATGTTTTCGATACGGCATCCGGAAAATACTGCAGCAAATGCTGCTTATGTCCACTGGTCAAGGTAAGCACAAGATCGGCCCAAGCAACGGATTGCCCCGTTAATTGCGACGACTCTAAATGATCATGAATGCCTTCTTCCTGCAAAATAGCTGCAGCATGTCTCGATATAGAAGTACCAGAAATGGCAGATACACCTGCAGACCGCACTTCCAGGTCGATTCCACGTTCCTTCGCGAGCTTTCGTAAAAGCCCCTCAGCCATAGGACTACGGCATGTATTACCGGTGCAGACGAATAAAATATGCAGCATGCTTTTGCACCCCCATGAAATTAAAATATGGTAATGCCGTTATTGTATCAAAAGATGAATAACAAGCCAAACCCTAATAAAATAGCCCCGCCCAGCGCTTCTCCATATTCCCCGAGTCCACGACTGACATGCCGCCCAAGAAGTAAGCCGACAATGGACATTAGACCTCCACAGACACCAAAAGCCAGTATGGTCAGAAGCACACCATTCACAAACATCCCTAAGGATACCCCAACAGAAAATGAGTCTACACTAACACTGAGTGAAAGAAGCAGCATTCCCCATAAGGTTCGGTGATTCATAGCTCGCGTACCTACCACTTCCGGACGAAAGGAGTTATACACCATATGTCCGCCTAACAGCACAAGCAGCCCTCCGGCGGCATAAGTCGTTACTTGACCTAGCAAATGTCCGACATAACTTCCCGTTAATAAACCCAGAAGAGGCATCAGCATATGAAAAAAAGCAATGAGCACACTCATTTGTAGAATGTGTAACAGACGAATCCCTTTCATCCCAATGCCTACACCGAGGGAAAATGCATCCATCCCTAATGCAATCGCCATTATAGCAATCGTAACCGTCTGCCCCCAACCGGCATATACATCTCCTATGCCCATGCTTAACCCCCCAAGTCCGAAATATCTTGTACAACAACGATATGCGGACAAGGGGGTAATCATGACTTCATAGGAGATTTCAAATTTGAAGAACCGGTGTTAAAGCTGTAAAGAAGGGGCACCGTGGCTATCCGGCGTCAATGACAGAACCACCGGCTGCCTTCATAAGCCGGTTCATAATGGCAGCGCCGAGGCCTGTATACGGACAAGCCTCGGCCAAGATGTATGTCGCTCCCGCTTCATCGAAGCGCCTCAGCGCGGCATATAGGGAGCGTGCCCCTTCCTCCGGCGAGGATAACGAGCCGAGGGAAAGGACACAGGCGGCAGGGGCGGCGGGATAAAGGGACTTATGCTCCTCGAAGAGGAGCAAGCCCGTTACCTCGCCGCTCAGCTGCGCCGCCTGAAGTAGACTCGCGGCTTCATCCGCAACACGTTGGGGAGAAGATCCGCTCACCACACCGAGCCAGCCGCGCGGCGCGTAGTGCGTGTACTTCATGCCCGGCGCGCGTGGCGCCGAGCTGTCGGAAACAGCTTCTGCACCGTGGTACACCCCCGGTTCATTGGCCACTGGAGCTTCCGCTGCTGCGGAAGTTCCGAATTCTTTAACCACAGCTGGCTCAGCAGCAACGGCTTCTGCCCCCACTACAGCAGCTAACTGCTCCGTAGTAATCCCACCAGGGCGCAGCACGGCAACCTTTCCATCAGGTTGCACCTGAACCACAGTTGACTCCAGTCCGACTCCAGCGGCGCCGCCATCAAGTACACCGTCAATGTATCCGGCCAAGTCTTCCATCACATGTGAAGCTAAAGTCGGACTCGGACGACCTGAACGGTTAGCACTAGGTGCCGCAACGGGACAGCCCGCTGCACTGATCAGCGCCAAAGCTACCGGATGGTCAGGCATACGCACACCTACCGTGTCCAGCCCTGCCGTCACACAGGGTGACAAAACACCCTCACGAACAGGAAGCACGACTGTCAGTGGTCCAGGCCAATAAGCATCCATCAATACCGCAGCCGTAGGATGCACTTCTGTAACCAGCTCGTCCAAGGCTCCTGAATCGGCAATATGAACGATTAGAGGATTATCAGACGGTCGCCCTTTTGCCGCAAAAACAGCCTCAACTGCCGCAGTATTCCGTGCATCCGCACCAAGTCCATAGACCGTTTCGGTCGGAAAAGCGACCGTTCCACCTTCACGAAGCATGGTTGCCGCCTCCACGATGGCTAACTTATTCTCCTCATTAGGCTGAAGTACAACGGAATCCGAAGCTGCATCTTCCAACAAATCCAGTTCCCAATATACAGTCTTATTCCTATTCCCACTCCGCCGTTGAACGGCGAATAAAGGGTCATGTGGTTCATTCATTCTCATCACAGGCTTTCTACAGGATATATATTGAACAATAGCTTTTCTTGCAATCTTAGGATAAATACTCTGGATATTCATTAACTCTGATCTTACCAAAAAGCGGCCCCAATGAAGGCGCCGCAGTCGATCTGCTTATGAAATAGTAACATATCTAGGTTCAAAACTATAGACCATTTCCACAAAACCAAAGGGCTAGCATCAGCATTACGACCATAATCCGCTAATCCAGTTCCAAAGGTTTTGCAGCAGTTCCCAAACGAAGAACCGTACCTCTGGCTCTGCGGAATCTGCTGCCGCAGCATCCTTTGCCGAAGAATCTTCTTGTACAGCTGTCCCTACTGCTGGTTGTGCCTTAGCTCCACTCTCTGCCCCGGCAGCCGAAACCGTCTTCACCCCTTTGTTAGCAGCAGGTGCTGCCGCATCTCCGGAACCCGCATCGATAAAGCATAGTGGCGGAAACAGTACACACCACCAATTTTGTCCCTTGCCTTCACCCAGTGTAACCCGCACAGCCTCGTACTCTCCGGCTGGATAGACCGTACCACCGTATAATTTAGTCGGAAAAGGAACTACACCGAGCTCCACGTTATAGGAATACTGAATGCCTCTTTTCTCCAGCTCCGATCCAACCAATGCATTTAGCTCTGGTAGATGAGTTCTAATTAAAGCGCGTGCCTGCTCTAAGCTCTGCGGGTCCTCAAGTGCAGTTACCCACTGGTTCATTTGCTCCACGATTGTATCGCGGATCTGCCGCTTCACTAACTGATCCTGCGTTCCATCCGAATTCGCCAAAATACGCAGCCGGATAGAATCCTGTGGAATCGTTACTTCGGCTACTGCTGCATCGGTTTTTTGACCTTCCCAGGCCATGATAACGATCATGAAAAAACAAATTAAAATGGCAGTATACTTAAAAGTTACACGTAAGGAATCTCTTTTATCCATATGATTATCGTTCATTTGTAGCAGCCCCTCTCCTCTTAACACTCATGCTAGTAGTATGTCCAGAGAAGAGAGACTACAAACCTATGAATCTATTAAATCTATAACTTCATGGGAATCGCGTTAGGCAATTGCAAATCATCCTCAACATCCCGTCCATATAGATGCACACTCATCACAATCCCCATGCAGGCCATATTGATTAAAAGTGATGTGCCTCCATAACTGATGAACGGAAGTGTAATTCCAGTAAGCGGCATTAGGCCGATAAAAGCTCCAATATTCTCTAAGATTTGATATAGCAGCATAGCTGTAATTCCAATAATTAAAAACGGACCGCTGCGCTCCCTACTCTCTAGAGCAATCAGTATCATCCGATGGAGCAAAATAAAGAAGAGCAGAAGCAGCAGCGCTGAACCTACGAATCCAAACTCCTCCGCAACCTGTACGAATATGGCATCCGAATACGTATATGGAACACGGTTACTCTGCACAGAGCTTCCTTGCATGTACCCCTCGCCGTTCATCCCTCCGGAGGCAATAGCCACTTTAGCATTTTTCGTGTGATAGCTTGCATCATCTGACGCCAAATCAGGTACGAGCCAAGGATCAAAACGATCCACTAAATGCTTCCTGCTAAGGGTCTCCTCAAAGAAATATACCGCTTCATCATGATAGTGAATATAGCTCAGAATTCCTGCAAGACCCAATCCGCCAACGATTAGTAATCCGATGAGTGCATGTGAAATTTTGATATTCCCGATCCATAGAAGACCGATTAATATTACGATGTAGCTTAGCGCATTTCCCAGATCATTCTGTACAATAACTATCGTAAAGGGGAGCAATGTAAGAAGCGCCAGTGGGACGACTCCCTTCCAGAAGGTTAGCGTGGCTCCTTGTTTACGGACCAGTATGGACGCGAGTAAAAGAATCAATATCAACTTAAAAAGCTCCGCAGGTTGAAAGCTAAGTCCACCTATCTCTAGCCCTAATTGCGCACCGTTCTTTACCTTTCCAAAAAAACTAACCGACACTAGCAGACCAACACCGAAGATATAAATATAAAGAGCATATTTAACAAATATCCTATAGTCCACGAAGGTAAGCACAAAAAACGCTACAAACCCTACAATGTAGTATTTAAGCATTTGTAGATGGAACCCATCTAGCTTCTGAACTAATCTACCATTAGTCACGCTGTATATCGAAAGAATACTAATGACCATGAGCATAACTAGAACAATAAGAATCACGCTATCGATCTTCTTGAGCTTTTCAAGCATACGCAAACTCCTTACTCTATTAAGGTTCCAACCATCCTCACCTGAGGAAAGTCTCTCCTTTCTATTGTAGAGCATTCAAGGCCGCAATTCCAAATTTATGTAATACATCCGATATCAGAGATTCACTTCCCAAAATAAAAAACCGCCAGTTCCCATCCTTAAAAGATGAGTTTCTGACGGTTATATTGTGATTTAGTGATTAAACCTGTTTGGCGGCTGCATAAGGAGTAGGCTTAGGTAAATCTTCCTCTACATCTTGCCCATGCAGACGCACACTCATTACCAGTCCAATACTGGCCATGTTGATAAGCAGAGAGGTACCTCCGAAGCTGATGAAAGGCAACGTGATACCTGTCAAAGGCATCAGACCAATAAACGCGCCAATATTCTCAAAAATCTGATACAGCATCATCGCGACAATGCCGACGATCAGAAATGGACCTGCTCGATCTCTGGCTTCCAGCGCAATCAGGATCATTCGATGAATCAGGATAAAATATAGTAGCAGCACAAAGGCAGATCCTACGAATCCAAATTCCTCGGCAATCTGTACAAAGATGGAGTCTGAATACGTATAAGGCACGCGATCCGTCTGTACAGAGCTACCATTCATGTAGCCCTCGCCACTCATCCCACCTGAGGCAATCGCAAGCTTCGCGTTCTTGGTATGATAAAGAGCTTTCGCTGTCGCTTTATCCGGAACAAGCCATGGGTCGAAACGTTCAATCCAGTGCGACCGGCCAATATCATTAAGGAACGTTTTAATTTCGTCATGATAATGAATATAACTCATAATTCCCGCAATCGCAGAGCTTGCTACAATCACCAGCGCGATTAATGCGTGAGTGTACTTAATATTTCCAATCCACAACAGACCTGCAAGAATCACAATGTAAGACAAGGCATTCCCAAGGTCATTCTGTGTAAGCACAATAAGAAACGGAAATAAGGTTAAGAGGCCGAGCGGCACAACATCCCGCCAAAACAAGAGTTTACTTTTATTCTTACGCACAAGCATTGCTGCCAGAAATAAAATCAATATTAGTTTGAATAGCTCGGCAGGCTGAAGGCTCAGTCCTCCAGGGAGGGACAACCAGCCTTGGGCATTATTCTTGGTCTCGCCCAAAAAGCTAACGAGGACCAGGATACCTATCCCAAACAAATAAATATATAGCGCGTATTTCACTAAAATTCTGTAATCTAAAAAGGTCATTCCAATAAAAGCAATAAAGCCAATTGCATAATACATCATCATACGGATATGATGTCCGTCCAGCTTTTCTCTTCCATGAGTCACACTATATATGGCGAAGATGCTGACAGTCATGAGTAATAACAGAACGACTACGATAGCACCATCAATTTTTTTAATCTTCTGAAGCACGTTCTGCCTCCCTACTCTAAATCTGGGCTTTCTTTTATGGTTCACCAAGAAGTCCGGTTAAATTCTATTGTAAAGGAAGTCGGGTTGAAAATACAATTTTACTCCCCGATCAACAGGAGTCCCTTGCACAGCAGGCAGTATTATCGTGCTATACCTAGCACATGACGTGGAATTCCAGCCAGATCATTAATGGTGATGATCTCTTTCCAATGGCCCGCCGCTTCAAGTAGCGCGGCCACTTGCTCGGCTTGCCCGAAGCCGAGTTCAAAGCCAATCAGGCGCGGCGGTGCCGGGAGCAGCGCCAGTTGCTCCATCATGCGGCGGTACGGGTCCAGCCCGTCCGCTCCGCCATCCAGCGCAGTGCGCGGCTCATGGTCGCGCACCTCACGCTGCAGCCCGGCGATATCCTCGCCGGGAATGTACGGCGGGTTGGAGACGAGAATTTCCGTCTCCATCCCCGCGAACGGCTCGAGCAGATCGCCGAGCCGAAAGTCCACAGCTGTGCCGGAGCGCATCGCATTGCGCTTCGCCACAGCTAGGGCCTCCGGCGAAATGTCGCCGGCGCAGACCCGCCACGCCGGCGCTTCCGCCGCCAGCGTGACGGAGATCGCTCCGCTGCCGGCGCCGATATCGACGGCGGTCAGCGGCCGTATGGCGCGTCCACTTTCCGCGCCGCCCGCACGATCTTGCGCTGCTGCTAACGAAGCAGCGCCTTCTTCCTGCGCCAGTTCACTCGGCGCAACCGTACCGTCCGGCCAGAGCTCCGCGCCGTACCGCAAAATCGCCTCGACGAGCAGCTCCGTCTCCGGCCGTGGAATAAGCACATCCGGCGTCACTTCAAAGGGACGCCCGTAGAACTCTTGCTCGCCGATGATATATTGCACCGGCTCACCCTTACTCCGGCGGGTAACTCCCGCCTCCCATTTTCCCTTGACCGCAGCCGGAAAAGAATCCGCCAGCGCCATATAATACGCTGCCCCGGACAAGCCAAGCACATGCTCAAGCAGTAATTGCGCACTACGCTGCGGTTCATTACAACCGCTCTGGCTCAAAAAAGAAGAAGCCTCCGCAAAGGCTTCCCGGATGCTTTTCACTTCCGACATGACAAATACGCCATCGTTCAAAGCATTATTATCCATTGTCCATACTATCCATCAAATCAGCTTGTTCAGCAATTGAAAGAGCCGAAATAATTTCAGTGATTTCTCCGTTCATAACCTGCTCCAAACGATGCAGTGTCAAGCCAATACGATGATCTGTAACCCGGCTCTGCGGGAAGTTATACGTCCGAATACGCTCACTACGATCACCCGTACCTACTTTGCTCTTCCGTTCACCAGCATACTTCGCTTCTTCTTCCTGCCGTTTCATATCAGAAATACGGGCACGAAGAACTTGTAACGCTTTATCCTTATTGGAGTTCTGTGACTTACCATCCTGACAGGTAGCAACGATGCCTGTAGGTACATGGGTTACACGTACTGCAGATTTGGTTGTATTTACAGACTGTCCGCCTGCACCACTTGAACAGAAGGTATCCACACGAATATCTTTATCATGGATTTCAATCTCAAATGCCTCAGCTTCCGGCATCACCGATACGGTAGAAGTAGAGGTATGAATACGTCCACCGGATTCAGTCGCTGGGATACGTTGTACGCGATGCGCACCACTTTCATATTTCAGCTTACTGTATGCACCGCGGCCGTTAATAAGGAAGATTACCTCTTTAAATCCACCAAGGTCACTCGCGTTGACATCCATTAACTCCACGCGCCAGCCTTGTGAATCTGCAAACCGGGTGTACATCCGGTAAAGATCGGAAGCAAACAATGCTGCTTCATCTCCGCCCGCTGCACCACGAATTTCGACGATTACGTTCTTATCATCATTTGGGTCTTTAGGCAGCAGTAATACTCGGATTTGCTCTTCCAGCTCTACCTGACGTTTGGAAAGGTCGTCAATTTCCGTCTTGACCATTTCCTTCATCTCATCATCAAGCTTTTCGCCTTGCATTTGCTTAGCAGCTTCAAGCTCTTCCATTACATTCTTATATTCAGTATACGCCTCAAATGCAGGCTGTAGGTCTGATTGTTCTTTGGAATAATCCCTCAGTTTCTTACTGTCGTTTGCAACATCCGGATCACAAAGCAGTTCACTGAGCTTCTCATAGCGGTCCGCCAGGGATTGCAATCGGTCCAACAAGGGAATTCACCTCTCCTAGTTCAATTTCAAATTCGCAAATAAAGACATTAAAACACATGTCATAAAATTAGATATACGACTTTATATTATACCAAAGATATTGTGAAATGGCTACAGTTCGGTACGCGAAAACACCTTAATAAATGACTTATATTTTAAAAAAGACCACCCCAGCAGTAGATACCCTCTACCGACTGAGATGACCCTCTTATTCTTAGTACACTTTAGTCCTCTTAAACGTTGAAACGGAAATGCATAACGTCGCCGTCTTGCACCAAATATTCCTTACCTTCAAGGCGCAATTGACCACGTTCTTTCGCACCATTCATCGAACCCGCTGCCACAAGATCTGCGTAAGCCACTACCTCAGCACGGATAAATCCACGTTCAAAATCTGTGTGAATTACACCAGCAGCGCCGGGTGCTTTAGTTCCCTTACGAATGGTCCACGCACGAACTTCTTGAACGCCTGCCGTGAAATACGTATACAAGCCTAGCAGCTTGTAAGCTGCTTTGATCAAACGGTTCAAACCAGATTCTTCTAGCCCAAGTTCTTCTAGGAACATCGCTTTATCTTCGCCCTCAAGCTCGGCAATTTCAGCTTCTACCTTTGCGCTGATCGGAACAACTTCAGCACCTTCAGTTGCTGCAAATTCACGCACTTGCTGCACATAAGGATTGTCCTCTGCACTTGCAACTTCTTCTTCGCTTACATTCGCCGCATACAGCACTGGCTTTAATGTTAACAAATGAAGATCACGGATAATAAGCTTCTCGTCATCGGACAATTCAATACTACGTGCAGGTTTGTCTTCGTAGAGAACTTCTTTGACACGTTCAAGCAGTTCAACTTCTTGAGCGTATTTCTTGTCGCCACCTTTGATGTTCTTACGGGAGCGCTCAATCCGCTTCTCAATGCTCTCAATGTCAGCAAGAATCAGTTCCAAATTAATGGTCTGAATGTCGCTGATCGGATTTACTTTTCCATCCACGTGGGTAACGTTCTCATCTTCAAAGCAGCGAACGACATGAACGATAGCATCCACTTCACGAATATGAGCTAGGAACTTGTTGCCTAATCCCTCACCTTTACTTGCACCGCGCACAAGGCCAGCGATATCAACGAATTCAAAAGCAGTAGGTACAGTCTTGTTAGGTTGTACCAGCTCAGTCAGTTTATCAAGACGTTCGTCCGGAACTTCAACGACACCAACGTTAGGATCAATCGTGCAAAAAGGGTAGTTTGCGGATTCTGCTCCCGCTTGCGTTATTGCATTAAACAATGTGGATTTTCCTACGTTAGGAAGACCGACGATTCCAGCTTTCAAAGCCATTTATATGACAACTCCTATTTTCAGCTAAATTGATCATCCGAATAAGTAATACGATCTAAACCATTATATATTAGAACATATTCTCCAGCAACACCGGATGTCTTACAGATGTGTCAATCCAGCCTTATCCAAGCGCGTCCATTTCAATGGGATTTGGCAAGTTGCAATACCTTTTGCACCGCCGGCTGATCCAATAGGGGCTTAGAAGTATCTGGATCAACTTCCACATCAGGGACCGTCTTCACTTCCTCGTTACAGCTTCCATCAGAGTTCAGACCCATCTCAAAGGAAAACCTGAACACAAAACCGCTATTAGGCAATGCAACGACAAGTGGATCTATCCCTAGTCCATCCCCACCTGTTCTGCCACCTACAACCGTTGCAAACCCGGTGCCTTTTGCAAATGCTGCAAAACCTTCCGATGCTGAATACACAGAGCTGTCTACCAGCAAATAGATTTTCCCTTTAAATCCAACGTAATGATTAGGAGTTACTGCATCAGCTATTTTTCTATAAGTTTTAAACATCTTTAAAGCTTCAGCTGGCAGATTGGGCAGCTGCTCGTCTTTGATGCCGGAAATAGGTTGTTGCCCCTTTGTGATCTGACGTGCCTGCATAAAGGTCTCAGCATATCTGCCTCTTGTATAAAGTAAGTATGTATTGTATTCGATAGGTTTATTAATCAGCAGAGGAGCAATATGAACTCTCCAGTAATTACTGTTTCCTCCGCCATTTCCACGGATATCTAGAATTAATGTTTTATAATCTTTTACTTCTACCAGAAAATCATGAATTTCTGAACTGTCCATCTCCATAAATCTGCCGTCAAAGCTTCGCAGGCCTAGATACGCTATTTGATCAGGCTCTAAAATGACCTTTTTTATATTTCCGGAAGTCTCTCCTGCTTGACTCCCTGCCGCACCACTATTCATATCGTTAACGATGTCATTAGAGTTTTGCTGCTCCGCTAAAGGTTTCTGGTTATAACGAGCCAATACATTAGGCTGCTGAAACACGTTGATCCAAGGCTCATAACCAAAACCTAACTGAACATAGATATTTAGATACCAAGGGTATTCTTCCTTAGAAATAAAATTCGTATGCCCATTATTTAACCTGCTAAGGACGAATCTCATTCGTCTCAAAAATTCATCATCCGTCTTTGTGGCTGCAATTTTATTACGGTACTCTTCTTTATTTGCAAGCCAATCCTCTCCGTTCAGACGCTTATTCACCTCTAGGAAAGGATAATTCTCCTCAATAATCTTCCACATGTAATCAAAGTCTTCTAGTCTCTGCTTCACTGTCAATGGAGACACCGCTGCTTCAGGCAGTTTTTCCGCTACCTTTGAAGAGACTACCGGCGCATTCGGACTTGCCTGAACTTGCTCAGACTCCAATTGCTTTCTCCCTGGCAAATCTCCACTGTTACAACTAACCATTAACAGTATTGCAGTCGCAGATATAACCACCGACAATACAAACCTTGGTCTCACCTTAATCCCCCTTCTAATATTCCATATCACCGAATCCATTTTCAGGAATTTATTTAATAATCATATTTTTCTACTCCTCCCAATTCAAATATATTTATCACAATTATTTACATTGTATTTCTTAGAACAACAAAAAAAGACCTCTTTCGAGGTCTCCACGGATAGTATTATAAATCTTTAGACATCGTAATGTCGGTTACGGTATATCCCATTTTTTTGTACAGTTCAAATGCACGATTGTTCTGACCGAAGACATGTAACCCGATTCTTGTGACGTTCATTTCACGAGCTTCTTCATCAAGTGCGATCATAGCCTGCTTGCCATAACCTTTACTCTGATACGGTTCGAAAATGTAGAAATCATATATAAACGCCTCTCGCCCACCACGGCCTTCACTTACATTAAACCAGATATATCCCACTTGGATATCACTACTTATTTCTACTATGGAGTATAGATAAGCGCCATCTGTATTTAACCCTTTGGGCAGAGATTGTGTTATTGCTTCTTCCGATAGCTTCATCGCGATTTCAGGATCCCAAGCGCCGGCTTTAATCTTGTCTTCAGCGTAGTCACGAGTAGCTTGACCCAAGAAAAATTGAAAGGCGGACTCATCCATATGAACCAATTTAATCATCTTCTTTTTTCACTTCCTCGCTTCTATATTTACCACATTCTTTTATTTACGTATTAAACGGGGAGTCCCACGTAAAGTTGCTAAATCGGGAGCTCCGATACCGAACATTGCTATCTTAAGCTCCAGCTCTACCTGAGCCAGTGCAGCTTCTAGCGCCTCTTCGGAATCTACTGCTGGCCCTAACAGATTGCGTCCAAAACCTGCTAAATTAGCACCGAGAGCTAATGCCTTCGCCGCATCCACGCCATGCTTCAAGCCGCCGCTGCCAATTAAAGCCCCTTTCGGGGAGACAGCACGCACTTCTGCAATGCATTCTGCGGTTGGAGTACCCCAGTCCGCGAAAGCTTCAGCCGCTGCGCGCCGTATAGGGTCTCTACTCCGAAACTTCTCGACCTGACTCCATGATGTTCCACCCGCACCCGCTACATCAACAAAAGCTACCCCTGCATTATAAAGATGCGCTGCTGTATCACCGTCAATGCCCCAGCCGACTTCTTTTACACCTACAGGAACCTCAAGTGCACGGCATACGTTTGCTATCTGCGATAGTAAGGAGGCAAAGCCAGTATTCCCTTCCGGTTGAAAGACCTCTTGCAGACCATTGAGATGCAGGACAAGAAAATCTGCACCAGCAATATCCACAGCCCGGCGGCATTCCTCAATCCCGAAACCATAGGACAGCTGTACGGCGCCGATATTAGCGATAACCGGTATATCAGGTGCTTTGTCCCGTACATAAAAGGTTTCGGTTAGCTCAGAGCGCTCCACCGCCGCCCGCACAGAACCAACACCTAGCGCCCATCCACGACGCTGTGCTGCCTCTGCTAATCGGGCATTGATGGCTCCGGTAGCGGCACTTCCACCTGTCATCGAGCTGATCAGCAGCGGTGTACGCAGCTCACGTTCCAGAAAGGTAGTCTGCAAGGATATATCATCAAAATTCAGCTCTGGAAGAGCATTATGCCGAAATCGGTATTGTTCAAACCCCGTAGTCACACCGACGCCACCGACTTCTTCATTTAGACAAAGGCGTACATGTTCTATTTTGCGTTCACCTGTCCTTGATGCAGGCAATAAAGACTTCTTGTCCGAAACCTCTACAATTGGTAGGCCATTGTCATGATCCGCGCCAGACTGCCTATTCGCATCATATGGCACGGCCTCTTCTGGCGTATGATTCATGCTCCGTTCCTCCTATTCCTAAACTGTACTTATTATAACATATCCCTACAGTTGAATTTACAATATGAGGTCAATGAAAATACAGAGACTGCTTCATTTCTCCTCACTAAGTGTTAATAGGTTGGTAACATGCCGGCGCATATTAACTTAAAGAAATGCGCACTGTAATACTTTCAGGAGGATTTACTAATGAAATCAGATCACGAACAATCCGTTCAGCCTCAAATCATTCAAGATCAAACCCATTCTCCTGATCCAAAGAAATGCACCTCTTCACGACGCCGCAAACGAGTGATATGGGCTTGCATCATTCTAATTCTCTGGTTAATCGGCGTCATGATATACCAGACACATAAACCTCTTCCCGCAGGGATTTCCTATGAAAGTCCTATATACAAAGTGAATAATGTATCCTTCTGGCATGACCTAACCTATCCAGACGGTACGGACACAGGTAAGCAGGAGAGTGAAATCCTCCCGAGAATGCTGCATATCATCGAGGAGTCAAGGGAGTTCTTAGTCATCGACCTGTTCCTGTTTAATGATTATACCCATAAAGATCAGTCATTCCCTCCAGTCAGTCGAATGCTGACAGATAGATTAATCTCACAAAAGCAAACCTATCCTGAAATGGAGATTGTCTTTATCACCGATGAGGTCAATACCAATTACAACTCAGCGTCCAACCATCTTCTGGAAGAAATGAAGGCCGTAGGGATCCGAGTCATCATGACCGATGTTAATGCGCTGCGAGATTCTACACCTGCCTATTCAGCCGTCTGGCGCACCTTCATTCAATGGTTCGGACAATCCGGTAAGGGCTTTATTCCCAATCTTATGGCCAGTGGCGGACCGGATATTACCGCTCGATCTTATCTGAAGCTGCTGAATGTGAAGGCGAACCATCGTAAAGTAATTGTCAGTGAGAACACTGCACTAATTTCCTCTGGAAATGTTCACGATGCCAGCGCCTACCACTCCAATATTGCTTTAGAGGTACAAGGTCCAATTATTGCTGATATTCTCCAGACCGAGCAAGCAGCAGCCAATCTTTCCGACGCAGGACCTCTGCTGGTTCATAAGCCCAAATTCACCCAAGAAAAGAGCGTACCGTCAGCTGAACCCCTGGAGGTTCGCTATTTAACAGAAGGAAAGGTGTACAAGTATGCGCTGCAAGGCATCAGATCCGCCCAGAAGGGGGATACCGTATGGATGGGTATGTTCTATCTTGCTGATGATGCCATTCTGGATGCGTTGGTGGAGGCGACTTCACGCGGGGCTAAGGTAAACCTAATTCTGGATCCCAATCAGAACGCCTTCGGGCGTGATAAAATCGGGATCCCTAACCGTCCAGTTGCCATGGATCTGAACAAGCGCACGAATGGCGAAATCTCTATTCGCTGGTACAATACAACCAAGGAGCAATATCATCCGAAGTTGCTCTTTATCGCAAAACAAACCGGCAGTTCCATCCTTCTTGGCGGCTCTACTAACTTTACCAAACGTAATCTGGATGACTACAATCTGGAGAATGATCTGTGGATTTCTATGAAGCGTGATCAGCCGCTGTTCACAGAAATGGAAGCCTATTTCAATCGGCTATGGAATAACGAGGGGCATGTGTTCACTTTACCCTTTGAGGCCTATCAGAGCGATGTGACCTGGTTTAAGTACATCCTGTTCCGATTGCAGACCAACCTGGGCTTTACTACTTTTTAAGTGAGAAATATAAAACATAAAGTATAGGTACTAATCTTATACTTTCTTATATTTCAAAAAACCACCGTAGAGAAGGCTACACCCTCTACGGTGGTTTTTCTGTTATAAGGCTATAGCAGCGGAGACATTAGTCTGGCCGCAGATTCCAGCATACGTACCACCATGCGTTTATTCATAAAGGTCTCCTGCACAATCTGAGTGGTAGATAATAAATCCCGTTCAAAATCAGCAACGATTCGGGTAACACTCTCTGTTTGAAGCAATAGTGCGTTAACTTCAAAGTTAAGATGGAAGCTCCGCATGTCCATGTTTGCTGTACCAATAGTAGCTATTTCACCATCCACGATTAACAGCTTAGAGTGTATAAAGCCCTTCTCGTATTCATAAATCTTCACCCCAGCCTCCAGCAATGCCGGGAAATAAGAATGCGAAGCCAGAAACGGAATCCATTTATCCGGCTTAGCAGGGAATAATAATCGAACATCTAGACCAGATATAGCCGCTACACGTATCGCAGTCAGGATATCCTCGTCCGGAATGAAATAAGGGCTGGCAATCCAAACTGATTTCTCAGCTGAGGTGATCATGGAGAAAAATATATTTTTGAGTGCACGGCGTTCATTGTCCGGCCCACTCGCAATGATCTGTACAGCTCCGTCCCCTGTCATAAAGTGTAGCTGTGGTGTGAGATAATCCTGCTCCAATATTTTTTCACCTGTAGTATGCATCCAATCTTGCAAGAAGATGATTTGCATCGTCCGTACCGCTTCACCTCTAACTAACATATGGGTGTCACGCCAGAATCCATAAGTTTTACTACGGCTTAGATATTCATCCCCCACATTGAGTCCACCCATGAACCCGACATCACCGTCGATGACGACGATTTTTCGGTGATTCCGGTAATTGACCCGGCTAGAGAAAAAGGAGGTGGAATTACCGTACGAAGCCACCTGTACTCCAGCGTCAACTAACTCCTTCAAAAAGGCTCTGGAGAGTTGAAAGCTACCTACAGCATCATACATAAATCGGACAGACACTCCCGCACGCGCCTTCGCGATCAGAATCTGTTGAATACGCGTTCCAATATGATCTGCACGGAAGATGTAATACTCCATATGTATATGGTGCTTCGCTTGTCTCAGCTCTAGCAGTAATGTCCCAAACGTCTCCTCACCATTGGTTAGGATACGCGTCTCTGAAGCAAAGGAAATAGGAGTACGTGCTAGAGTCTTGGATAATAATAGTAGTTTTTGACGCGAGGGGTCAAAGACCGACCAATCTTGATGCGTACGCAAAGCGTCATTCTCAATTCGCTCATAAGCCATAAGATCTCTTTGTGCTTTTTTATCATATTTACGACGTTTAAACACATTCTGACCAAATAGAAAATAGAAGACCAGTCCGAGCACCGGGATCAACGCAAGCAAAAGAATCCAAGACATCGTAGTGGAAGGATTACGGTTCTCCATAAAAATAGCCAAGCTAATCGAAATGACGGTCAGTGTGGAGAAAATACTAATAATCGTTCCTGCAGTACTCCCAAAAATACCAAAACCAAAATAATAAAATGCTATAAATGCCCCAATGATAATTATAGATTGAAGTCCTCTTCTCATATTGTACCTACCTTCTTATTCATACAAACAACACTGAAATGACACATTTATATATTACATGAAGAACCTATTTCTTCCTAGCTAATTACTATGTAAAAATCTATTTACAACAAAACTGTAACCCTTCTGTGGTGAAATTTGTAATGACAGGATGGATCGAATATAATTATTTTGACCGATTAGTCAATTATAGAACTGAGTAGTCAGAAAGGAGGTTATTCCCCAATGAGTGATAAAACGATGGACAAGCAGGAACAGATTATTAAGATCGCCATGCAATTATTCGCTGTGAAAGGCTCGTCCTCCACGTCTATGCAAGAGATCGCCGAATTATGCGGAATTTCGAAGGGAAGCTTGTATCTAGTATTCAAATCAAAAGAGGAGCTGGAACGCAGCATTTTTCTCTATTGTTACCGAATGATTCGTGATCCCTTATTACGTGAAGAACAAGAAACCCAAAGAACACCGCGTGAGAAGCTTAGGAATCAAATAGAAATTCTACTGAGTCATGTGTACGAATTACGTGAGTTCTTGCAGCGTCAGATCCAGGAGGTTGCCGGAAAAGGGTTTGATACTGAAGTACCGGAATGGCTGCGCAGAAACAATGCTTCCTTCTTGCGCTGGTTTCAGGTGAAGATGGAGACCCTTTATGGAAAAGAGATCGTTCCCTATACCGGAGATTTATGTATTGTAGGTCATGGACTAATCAAATCGTATATTGCGGTTATTTTTCGTCAGGACACCCATTTGTCCCTTGCTGTTATGGCTGATCATCTAATGAATCTATTGGATATTATTGTAGCTGGTCTTCTTACAAGTAAGCAGGCTCCACTCATCAACTCGACTATTTTAGCAAGCTGGATGGAAGAGAATGAGGAGAGTAAGCGAAAAAACCCACTACAGATCATTAAGGACATGAAGACTCTGGTCAGTAAATTAGATAGTATTGTTCCCGAAGAGTCAGCCGATTTACTGGAATCACTCAACATTCTAGAAGGCGAGGTTCTCTTACCACACCCACGCAAAGCAATCATACAGGGGATGTTGTCCAACCTCCAATCCTGCTCAGAGCTCACTACACCATTGGAAGAATTGAGGAAGCTGGTTACCTCTTTTTCAAATCATTCATGCGTATTTCGTTAATTGCTCTATAAAGAGTTCGTGAGAGAGAAGAAAATGGATAGTGAGTATTATAAATTTTCAAAATGGCGCCCTATTTCGTAAAGATAAGGCCCGAGAGGAGCAGAAACAAAACTTATGAAAAGCTTAATTAATTTCTCGCTCAGAAATAAATTTGCCATTTGGCTTCTGACGATAATTATTGTATTTGCCGGTTTGTACAGCGGACTGACAATGAAGCAAGAAACCCTACCTAATATTAGTATACCCTATCTTAGCGTAACAACCATCTATCCGGGGGCTGCACCAGAAGGCGTTGTTAATGATGTCAGCAAACCATTAGAGCAAAAACTGCGCAATGTGGATGGCGTAAAGACAATCACCTCCACTTCTCTGGAGAATGCCTCCAGTATTCAAATTGAGTTTGATTATGGAACGAATCTGGATAATGCTACAGCAGCAGTTCGCGAAGCGCTAAATGAGGTCTCATTGCCGGACAATGTGCAAAAGCCTTCCATTTCCCGGTTTAGCCTTAGCTCAATGCCTGTAGTCTCCCTTAGTTTATCGAATGGGGATTCAGAAGATCTCGAAGAACTAACCCGTATTGCCGAGAACGATATTCGCCCCGCCCTTGAAGATGTTGAGGGTGTTGCTTCTATTCAAATTTCTGGACAATACGTCAAAGAAGTTTCGCTTAAGTTCAATCAAGAGAAGCTCAAGGAATACGGACTGACAGAAGATACGGTTAAAGGGATTATTCAAGGCTCTTCCCTCCGCGTTCCACTAGGACTGTTCGAGATGGACAAAGCTCAAAAGGCAGTTGTCGTGGATGGCAACATCACCACCGTTGAGGATCTTAAAAATGTGACTATTCCAGTAATGCCAACTGGTGCTGCGAGTGCTGCTGGTGCTGGAGCTCCTGGAGCTGGCGCTGCCGGTGCAGGCGCTGCTGGCGGAGCTGCAAATATGGGCTTGCCGACCGTGAAGCTGGGAGAGCTTGCTACAATTGAGGTTGTTGGGAATTCTGAATCGATCTCCCGTACGAATGGTAAAGAATCGATCGGTATCCAGATTGTCAAAGCCAACGATGCCAACACTGTTGATGTCGTAAATGGTGTTAAGGACAAAACTGAAGAATTAAAAGCACAATATAAAGGCATTGACCTTACAGTTCTGCTTGACCAAGGTAAGCCGATTGAGGACTCCGTAAATACAATGTTGTCCAAAGCGGTATTTGGCGCCCTTTTCGCAGTCATTATCATTTTGGTCTTCCTGCGGAATATTCGTTCGACGATCATTTCTATCATCTCTATTCCTTTATCATTGCTGATCGCAGTGTTATGTCTGCGTCAAATGGACATTACGCTTAATATGATGACCCTTGGTGCGATGACCGTTGCCATCGGACGGGTAGTCGATGACTCGATTGTAGTCATAGAGAACATATACCGGCGACTCTCCTTATCTGGGGAGAAGCTAAAAGGCCGGGAATTAATCAGTGCAGCCACACGTGAAATGTTCGTACCAATCATGTCCTCTACAATTGTAACCATCGCAGTGTTCTTACCGCTTGCTTTAGTAAGTGGCATGGTTGGAGAGCTGTTCTTGCCTTTCGCCTTAACCATGGTCTTCGCCCTGCTCGCTTCATTGGTAGTTGCGATTACCCTAGTTCCTGCAATGGCGCACTCCCTGTTCCGGAACGGATTGAAAGGTAAGAAGACGCATAGTGAGAAACCAGACAGAATGTCTGCCGGTTACCAAAAGATTCTGAACTGGTGTCTTTCCCATAAACTCGTTACGTTCGGAGTAGCCGTTCTGCTCCTTGCGGGTAGCTTGTTCCTGATCAAGCCTATCGGCGTTAGCTTTATGCCTTCCCAAGAGGATAAAACGGTTATGCTAACCTACTCACCGAAGGCTGGGCAAAGAACTGAAGAAGTCCAAGAGCAAGGTCTGAAAGCAGAGAAATATATTTTAGCGCAACAGCATGTAGATAAAATGCAATATTCCATCGGCGGCGGCGGCCCTATGGGTATGGGCGGATCGAGCAATTCGGGACTTTTCTTCATCGTTTATGATAGCAAAACTCCTGATTTCGAATCCGTGAAAGAGAAGTTGATCGAGGGCTTAACCGCAGAAGTCCCAGATGGTGTGTGGGGCGATATGTCTGCGATGATGAGCGGAGGTATGGGTGGAAGCTCACTAACCGTGAATGTATTCGGAGATGATTTAGATCAAATCAAGCCAGTCGCAGATGAGATCGCCAAAATCGTGCAGGCTGATACCACTAATTTCAAAGATGGAGAAACAAGTCTCAAAGAAGCTTACGATCAATATACGATTGTAGCGGACCAAGAAAAGCTTAGCTCCCTTGGACTTACAGCGGGACAAATTGCGATGAAGCTTGCTCCTGCAGGTACACGTCCAGTACTCACAGAAGTAGAAATGGACGGCAAGAACTACAAAGTCTATATCGAAACTGATAAAGAAACGTATAAGAGCATTAAAGAAATGGAAGAAGCTACATTGACTTCCCCACTAGGCATCTCCGTGCCAATCGGGCAAGTCGCTAAAATTGAAAATGGGTCTTCCCCAGACTCGATTACTCGGATGGACGGTAAAATGAAGGTGGATGTCACTGCCGAGATTATTTCAAGTGACGTCAACAGTGCTTCTAACCTCGTGAAGGAAAAAGTAGATGCTATGGACTTACCTGACGGTGTAACAGTTAGCTTCGGTGGTGTAACCGAGCAGATCAATGACACATTTGGTCAATTAGGTATCGCTATGGCGGCTGCTATTGCCATCGTTTACTTCGTGCTTGTGGTTACATTTGGCGGTGGATTAGCTCCATTTGCTATCCTGTTCTCACTTCCTTTCACCATTATCGGGGTACTAGTGGCTCTTCTAATCGCTGGAGAAACCTTAAACGTCTCCTCCCTCATGGGTGCGCTGATGTTGATTGGTATCGTAGTCACGAATGCCATTGTCCTCATCGACCGCGTTATTCATAAGGAAAAAGAAGGAATGACCACACGTCAAGCCTTGCTTGAAGCAGGCGGCACACGTTTACGTCCAATCCTGATGACTGCACTTGCAACGATTGGCGCATTGCTGCCACTGGTTACAGGACTTGAAAACAGTGCAGGGATCATCTCCAAAGGACTAGGCGTTACTGTTATCGGCGGTTTGATCAGTTCCACGCTACTGACACTTGTAGTAGTACCAGTCGTGTATGAGTTCCTGATGAAATTCCGCAGTAAAAAGGTAATTGACTAGAACACTTGATGCATATCAAGTAAACATGCTAAATGAAGAAGCTGTCTCCAAAGTAGTGAATACTACTTAGGGGACAGCTTCTTTTTTACTTGGACCTTCATTTAAATCGCTATTTACACTTCCACAGCAAGGAAAACCCGACCTAATTTATAGGCCGGGCTCTGTATTATAGTGTTCTTATAGCATTGCTGTTGCACTGCTCTCTAGTGAAGCTCTCCAGGAACGCAGCATTTGTAGATCAAGGGGCAGAAATTCTGCGAGCATATGGGAAAGCCCCAGATACAACGGACTATCTGTTGCTGCATTCAATTTGTCGCAGAACTGTGGGGTCCATTGCAGTAAATGTTCTTCCAAAAAGGCTTCCTGAATATCAAGCAGTTCCATAGCACTTCTAATGGAAAAGCTATTATACAACATACGCTCATGCATTACTGCCATAAATTCCAGCTCAATAGCAATATGATCATCAGCTTCACCATTACATTTGTTAAAAACAATTCCTGCGGAAGTATACACATCAGCAAGCACGTTGCAGAAATCTTCAGAACGACCCAGAATAGCAGCTTCACGTAATTTAAAAGAGCTTACTGTCTGTTCGTGCATAAGCCGTTTATACTCCAGGCACTCTTTCTCGCATATCTTCAGGAGCTGGTTCGGTTCCTGACTCAGATAACGCTTCAGTTCCCGCCCGCCTTCCGTCATTTCTGCAGCAACACTCATCTTGCGATTGCGGCTCCACTGAGCCACAAGGGAGAGTGATGGTTTTCTACCCAAAAAATCCACTAAAAGCTGATATATTAATCCCCGACTTTCCAACCAATGGCTAAATGCCTCCGGCACGGCGAGCGATGGAACAGTTTGCATAGTCATTTTGCAAATCCTCCTCATTGGGTTTCCCGGTCACACACCGTCACATTACGATGTGAAGTTCCCGGTATCCTTTCTGTTTTCGCAAAAGTGAAAGAATAAAGTAATCCGCACCTAGATTATATCGGATATTTAAAACGCTTTCCGTGAGCATTCTATGACTAATCACATCATTTGTCGTACTTTTGTCACATTTTCGCAAGACTATTTCGGCTTCATCATTCTATTTAGTTTGTCCATAATTATGCAATAAAATCATAACCTTCCTTATTTAATTAGGGGGTGCTTAACACGTCCACTACTTTGCTCATTGACGTACCCTCAAGTGATCTTTAAAATTCTAAACAAGTATAACAGCCCTCATCACCTCTTAAGGAGAGAAGCATTCACTATACCGACAATTGAAGGGAGCAACGCTATGGAGCCGCTGACGGACCCTTTTGGGCGTTTACACGATTACATCCGCATTTCGGTTACCGACCGCTGCAACCTGCGTTGCATTTATTGTATGCCAGCGGAAGGGATGGAATTCCAGCCACAGGACGAGATTCTGAGTTATGAGGAAATCACCGCAGTGGTGGATTCGCTAGCCCCTCTCGGGTTACGTAAAGTAAGGTTAACCGGTGGAGAACCTCTTGTACGCAAAGATCTCGAAAAGCTAGTGGCTATGATATCTGCCATTCCGGGGATCGACGATATTTCACTGACTACAAATGGATTAATGCTACCAGCTAAAGCAAAGTTGTTAAAACAAGCCGGACTAACACGTGTGAACATCAGCCTAGACTCATTACGGCAAGATCGCTTCGCTATGATTACACGCGGCGGTGAGGTCTCCAAGGTACTAAAGGGGATTGAGGCAGCACAAGCTGCTGGGCTGGCGCCGATCAAGCTTAACGTTGTACTAATGAAAGGGATTAATGATGACGAGATCAAGGATTTCATCTCCCTTACGCTGAACAGTCCACTAAATGTACGCTTTATTGAATATATGCCTATCGGAAGTGCTACTGATTCTTGGCGCCAATCCTATTTGCCGCTGGAGACCGTTATTGATGCCTGTACTGAAGCTGGATGGGAAACCGTGGAGGCAGAGATGCCCTCTGGCAATGGTCCCTCCCAGAATCGGCGGGTTATTGGAGCGCAAGGAACGTTCGGATTAATTCATCCCGTAAGCGATCACTTTTGCGATAACTGCAATCGTCTAAGACTAACTGCAGATGGCCATATCAAAGCTTGTCTGTATTGGGAAGACGAGTACAATGTCCGTCCCCTAATAAGCGATCCTGCAGCAGTGCAGGCCTTATTCCGCAAAGCTCTGGGTAACAAGCCGCATAACCACGAAATGGCATTAGCCTTGGAGAAAAAAGCACAAAGCCACACGCCGACGACTCGGCGTATGTCTCAAATCGGAGGTTAGTCTGTCTTATTAAAAACGCCGCTCTCCCCAAAACAATTGGGAAAAGCGGCGTTTCAATTAGAGATTAAAGGATGGCCTCGCCATCCATATTTTATAGATACAGGGCCTCGAGCAGCTTGTAAATGGTCGCTGCTGCTTCCGCTCTTGTAGCATGGTTCTCAGGTCGGAACGTATGATCCGCGAATCCACCCAAAATACCAGCTTCAACACCCGCTTTTACAGATACCTGTGCCCATTGTGGAATGGAGGTAAGATCCGCGAAGTTCCCCTCTTTATCCGTTTGCTTATGGGCATTAGCGTTCAAAGCATTGGCGAGCATAACTGACATTTCAGCACGGGTAATTTTCTCCAAAGGCTCGAAGAACATTTTGCCATTTACCTCATATCCACGAAGGATTCCGGCATTTACCGCCGCTGCTACATCATTTGCAGCCCAAGATGGAATCGCACTTTGATCCGCGAATTTCATCGTGCTACCCATAGATTGCAAACCTAGCGCCCGTACAATCATAGACGCAAACTGTGTGCGGGTAACCTCCTCATTCGGACGGAAGGTATGATCCTCATACCCTTTCATAACACCCATTCCGATTAGACGGTCTGTAAATGTAGAAGACCAATGATTATTCAAATCAGTAATCGATGGAGCCTGATAATTAAATACAGCATATTTAGCGAACTGATTCACATTTGCAGTTATAATCCCAGCCGTTTGGCTTTGACCACCCACGTAAATCCATTTTTTAAGCTGTTCGTTATAATAGTAGATTGCCGCTTTATGACCTGATGTAATCTGAGCAGCATCGTAATTCAGAGACAATTCTACAGGTTTATTGAGCATGCCCGTCTTGCCGCTAGTAAGCTCAACGGCTACACTCACAGCCTGAAGATCGCCTTTAGCTGGTGTCTCACCAGTAGCAACAACCGAAAAGGAAATTTCGCTGTTACCAGACAACGCTCCAGCCGGAATCGTAAAGCTGCCCACGTCTTTAAGTGTGCCCGTTCCTCCCTGCTGTGCTTTTACCTCCAATTCCACACGCGGAGTTGTAGCGGGCTGCCCTGTAGGAGATGGCGTCGCGGTAGGAGCTGGAGTTGGAACTGGTCCGCTGCCTCCTCCGTTATTATTTCCCCCTCCACTGCCAGTGCCCGCGGTTACAACTACTGTGCGTACAACCTCAGTAGCCGCATTACCAGCCAAATCTGTGGCATTGTATTTCAGTTTATAGGTTCCTGGAGTCTGCACATCCACTGTTCCTGTCACCAGGATAGCCCCCGCAATCCCAACCTTGTCCGCAACCTCTGCGCCCGGGTCCTTGAAGCCATTCCCTTGGGTCAGATTCAGATGACTATCCCCCTTCAGGGTAATCACAGGTGCTGTACGATCGATATTCACAGCAATGGGCAGTGTAGTCGTATTTTCTAAAGAATCCGTTGCTTTAAATTGCAGTTGATGTTGGCCTTCTTCCGAAATCTCAACCACTTTCCCACTTTCATAGGGTAGGAAATTGCCGTTTACATCGTTCGCCAATTGAATGGATACATCCGCACCAGGAATATATACGCTAGCATACACGCTTACAGAAACACTCTGATTCGTCCAGTCACCACTTAAATAAGATTGTCCGTTCTCAGTCTTTAATGTGCTATGAAGGGCCAATGGGGTGATACGATCATCTCCGCTCAGCGTTACTTCAAAAGCCTTCGTTTCCGTAGCTAATCCCCGCTGGATTGTAGCTGTTAAGGTCAGCTTCGTATCCTTCTTAGGTTGGAAGGTGATTTTACCTGCATTCGTCATCAGGACCGGATTGGAGCTTTTCCACACAATACTTGTCCCGTGTTTGCCTTCTGTAGGCAACGTTAGATCAGAAGTTACTGCGCTTGTATCTCCTAGATCTAATTCAGTCATAGTATCATTAACTGCCTGCTGATCGGTGTACGACTCCACATCCACAAAAATCGGATTGGAATAAAACCACATATCACTATAATTACGGGCATTGATTTCTTCGAAACGAGTCAGGTTATCGAAAGTATTATTTTTTGGATCAATCTGCGGTTCGCCGTTAACCGTTTCTCCTGCAACATCAGTTCCCAGGTTAGTTCCTCTTAACCGGAAGTAACGATCCTTGTCCACTGCCTCTACCTTATACTTAATAACATTGTAGCCTTCGGAATCGGTAGTCCAGTCCTCGCTTGTGAAACGTTTCAACACTTGTGTTGAATCGTTAGTCGCTTTGGTGTAATCAGGTGTGCCTGGATCAACCTTGCCATGGACTTCACCGGAGATTAAATCTACATGATCTACCTTAACAGCGTCGCCATTATTATTTTGCTGTGGACTTTTGAAACGGATCGTAAGCTCTAGGTCGTCCCCTTGTTTTACGTCCAGTTCGCCGCCCATTTCTTCCTCTTGTCCATCTCCAGACACGTTAAACTCTAATGCGTTGATGAGATCCCCAAAAACAGAGAAGGATTTCCCTGACCGCATGCCATCTACGACAGCGTTAATATCGGAGCCATCCACCCAGGTATAGTTCTTGGAATATTCACCAGGCCAGTAACCGCTAGAAAATTGATCATTTTTTGTTTTGAAATGAAAGTCTGAGTTAGCAAAATTCCAAAATCTGCGTCCCTCACCCAGCAGTGCGTCCCACATTCCTCCAAGCTGTGCAACTTTGACGTCTGTACCTCCGTAAGTCTCAGGCGTCTCTCCCCGATCACTCGCCATCTGATTGCCCAGCATACCTTCAAAGCCGAAGACAAGATTCGGATCGATATTGTTAAAATCACGGATATCCTCTATTTTAAGCTCCGAGCTTGTACCATTTTTTCTGGAGGGGTGATTGATCAGTACATAGCTATCTGGATAATGACTACTTAGCCATTTCATAGCTGTGCGAGTATCTTCTTTTGTAGAAAAAGATCTCTTATCTGCCGTACTCCACTTAGCCACATCTGCCGGATCAAACATACTTACATCCCGATTAGTAAATAAATATTCAAATTGATTAATAGCCTTCAAAGCTTCTGCAGACCCTGGATGATCTGTAACAATCCCAACCGCAGCATGATCATATTGGGGCATATCCCACTCAAAGCCAGAAAAAATGATTTTACCAGCGTATTTGCCTTCTGCTTGTAACTTCTTAATTTTCTCATTCTGATAATCTATAATGCCTTGAGACATCGGAATGGAGCCGCCGGGCAGATTCACCCCTTCGTCATCCCGGTCAGATACCCGAAGGTGGTCAGCCAGTGCCATCCAGTCAAAACCATTTTGTTCAAATGCAGCATCGAGGATACTCTTCAGTGACTCCTGAGCATCATTCGATTCAAAAGTATGTGCGTGATATTCACCTGTCATCCACTTGCCTGAATGTTCAGAAGCTGTTGTCGTGAACTCAGGCGTTGATTGAGCAGAAGCACTGTATGCTGCCTGCGTTAGGTTAGGGCTCAACAATAATACGGCAAGCGAACTAGTTAAAAATACGCGAACTTTTCTCTTTTTCAAAATGATTTAACCCTCCGATGACTTTTTAATTTTCTATTATTCTTTATTTAGAATAGTAGAAGATTGTAAAGACATGTCGGAATTTGTTACATGTTTGTGTAAACCTTATTTTATTCGAACTGGCAGGCTTACCGTGAACGCCGTTCCTTCCCCAGGACGACTAGCTACAGTTACCCTTCCTTCATGCAGCTCAACGATTTTTTTAACCAATGATAGACCCAGTCCGCTGCCGCCACCGCTTGCAGTTCTAGCTTTGTCCGCCTTATAAAAACGCTCGAAGACCCGAGGCAAATCTTCCTCCGAGATACCAATCCCGCTATCTTGAATCTCTACCTCTACCCGTTCATCCACCATACGAAGCCTAATATGAATACAACCGCTCTGTGGAGTAAATTTGATGCTGTTATGCAGGAGATTGGTCCAAACCTGCCTCATCAAATCTTTAACCGCATTGATGTTTACTTCTTCCAATTCGGCCTCTACCTCTATATTTTTCTCCAGCCATTGGGGCTCGGAAGCCAGAATGGTATCACGAAGCTGCTTATCCAGACGGTAAACCTGATTTTCAAACGGGAAATTGCCCGATTCAAGCGCGGACAGCTTCAATAAATTATCACTGAGCCCAGATACACGGGTACTCTCAGCCACAATAATATTAAGATAATGCCTTCTACTCTCCACACTTACAGTCTCATCCTGAAGTGCAAGAGCAAACCCCCGAATCGAGGTTAGCGGAGACTGGATTTCATGCGATACATTGGAGATAAAATCCTGACGCATAGTCTCCATCTGGCTCAGCTCGCTGGCCATTACGTTGATACTCTCTACAATTTCACCGAATTCCCTGTAGTCCTTTTTATTATCCAGTACCACATCGAAATCACCCTTAGCAATACGCCCTAAACCTTCGATGATCGAGTTATAGAAAACACGTTCCCAGCCCCGAAAAAACTTTGAGGTTAATAATGCCATCAGGAACAAGATTACAATACCGACCATCACACTGATTAATTGAACAACATACTCCGAGGAGGGACGCCCAACCCTGCTATATATCCAGTTCATCAGGAAATAAGCTGCACTCCAGCTAATCCCAACGCCACCAAAATACACAAAAGTCATCCCAATCCGCTTAAGAATCTCCTTAAACTGATTCATACTCAGCCTCCAGCCGATACCCTAGTCCGCGGATCGTACGAATAACGAAACCATAGTTATCCTGATTGAACCGTTCACGCAAACGATTGATATGCACATCGAGCGTCCGCTCATTCCCTTCAAAATCATAACCCCAAATTTCTTCGATCAGCCTGTCTCTTGTTAATGTTTGCCCCGGATAGCTGCCCAGCTTAAACAACAGCTCAAATTCCTTAAGCGGCAAGGTGATTTCCCCATACTCTGAGGAGACCTCGTAGGTTTTACGATTCATACGCAATCGGCCTACGGTCACACTTTGCGCGGCCGAAATCTGATATCGTTTAAGCAGCGCCTTTACTCTCGCAATAAGTACAACCGGCTCAAATGGCTTGACCAGATAATCATCACTACCCAGCTCAAAGCCTTTTACAATTTGTGAGGTTTCCCCTTTGGCTGTCAGCATTAAAATCGGGAAATCATAGTTGTGGCGCATCCGCCGGCATAGCTCCCAGCCGTCCATGTTGGGCATCATTACATCAATAATAGCTAAATCTATGTTATTACCTTCCAGAATCTGAAGAGCCTCCAGTCCATCGGATGCTCCATAGATCTCATCCATTCCTTCAGCTCTCAGAAATACTTCTACCAATTCGCGGATGTGCGGATCGTCGTCCACTACTAGTATTTTTGTCATACAGCACTGGAGCCTCCTCTTTAATGTCCTGAATCTCGGGGTTATTCATCTGTAGCTGCTGGGTGGCAAATTCACGATATAATTCATGGTTTTCCAGTAGCTCCTCATGACTTCCCATTCCGGTAATTTGACCCTTTTCCATAAAAATAATCTGCTCTGCATTTACAACTGTAGCCAAACGGTGCGCTATTACAATCGTAGTCCGACCCTCCATCAAATTGGACAGTGCCTTCTGCACCACGGCTTCCGATTGGCTATCCAGACTGGAAGTGGCTTCATCAAGCATAAGAATCTTCGGGTTCCGCAGCAGTGCTCTAGCAATAGCAATCCGTTGCCGCTGTCCACCAGACAGCTTCACGCCTCTTTCGCCGACATCCGTATTATAGCCTTCAGGAAGTGCATCAATAAAGCCATCTGCATAAGCCATTGCTGCTGCTGCGTGCATCTCCTCCCTGCTAACGTCACGATCCAATCCGTAGGTTAAATTCTCAGCAATCGTACCTGAAAGCAGTGGACTTTCCTGCGAGACATACCCTATAAGCTTCCGCCACGAACGCAGTGAGAATGTAGATACTGGCTTGTCACCCAGCTTAATCAGGCCTGACTGAGGCTCGTAAAAACGTTCTAGCAAGGAGAACAACGTGGTCTTACCGCCTCCACTCGGTCCGACAATAGCCGTCACCTGACCAGGAAGCATCTGGAAACTTACATCATTCAATACCTTCTCACCATTTTTATATCCAAAGCTTAATCCCTCTACTGAGATCGGACCTTCTTCGCCATTTGCCTCTTCCTGTCCTTCATATACTTCCTCTTCTGCTGCCAAGGTCTCAATAATACGCTCAGAGGCACCCTTAGCTTTCTGAATCTGTGTGAAGAACGTAGTCAGTTGAGTAAGTGGCATAATAATCTGAATAAGATAAAGAATAAAGGCGACTAGTTCTCCAGCCGTCAAGACGCCGGAAGATACCTGCATCCCACCATAACCGATAATGACCACAAGCAGCATCATAAAAACAAAGGAGACAAGTGGACTGATCATCGCGCTAATCTTGCCTTCACGAATACCAAAAGAAAGCAGGTTCATAATTCCAGCCTTGCCTGCCTCGTACTCTTTTTTCTCTGCGCCTGAGGATTTGACCAGACGGATCTCAGATAAAACACCACTAAGTGTAGCAGTAAAAGAAGCTGTCTCGTCCTGCATACCCTTCGAGATTTTGTACATCTGCCGCCCAAGTGGTACTAGTATCAGCGCAGAAAGTGGAAGAACAGTGAATAGAACAAGTGTCATTTTCCAATTTAAAAATAGTAGAACTGAGATCGAACCTACAATGGAAATCACTCCGGTAAATAAGCTGGCTAGATGTTCAGAAATTAGCGTTTTGATAATCCCTGTATCATTCGTCATGCGGCTGACACTTTCTCCCGTTCGGTTGTCATTATAATAAGCCACAGGCAGAACTAGAAATTTACGCCACAGTCGGTCCCGCAGACCTGCAACCATCTTCTGACCTGCATAATTGAGCAGATAGATAGAGATCCCTCCCGCAATGGTCTGCGCAATAAATGCAGCTGCTATACCCGCAATTTGCAGCTTGCTCACGGAGGCCAGAGAAAAGCCATCCACCAAGTTCTTAGTGAACATCGGGATGACCAGACTGACCAATGTCGATATCATGCTTAACGCAATGGCTATAGCCAATAAGCCGTATGAAGGCTTGGTTTCTCTTAATAGCGTCAAGAACGGCTTCAGCGCCATCTTTCGCTTGGATTCGGATTTCTTCATGACAATGACTCCCCTTTTCTTAATAGCTCTACGAAAAAAGCATAGTAATATCTTTCTCGCCTTACACCCATCCTATCTGCAGATTGTAAACTGAAGTTAAACGCGCCGATCAGACAATAATGCCTTGTCAGTTCTCATTCTGCGGGAATAGTCACAGGCCAAAATAACGCCCGTTACACTTAGCGTTTGTACCTTCTACGCACGCATTCACGCATTTTTTGTCGCTTATCGTCTCAAACATAAATAAAACCCAAAATAATGAAAAAAAGTAAAAAAGGGTGTTTGTATCCCTTTTCAACACGTGTTACAGTGATAGAAGGGCCTACTATTGGCCACTCTACTCCATGCAAGATATTTAGTGAGAAAGGAGTGAACCATTTGCGAAAAGGCGTTATTCCATCTTCTATCACGTCTTTAAAATGGTTCAATTTTTTTGTATATGGAACCATGGTCCTCTTCACCAGCTTCTTTCAACTATACCTGCTGGATGTAGGGATGAACAAATTAGAGATTGGTGTCTTATTCTCTATGGGAGCGCTAGTATCCATATTTGCAAATCCATTTTGGGCGTTCTTAACAGACCGTTCTCAGAATATACGGCGTATCGTTTTGCTAATGTTATTCGGAACGTTAGTGTGCTCACAGTTTATGTTTCGAGCAAATACATATGAAACGATCTACAACGCCATTATTTTGTTCTATTTCTTCCAAGGACCACTATTTGCTCAAAGCAACACGATGATTCTCAGCTATATTGATGGAACTAATCAGCGCTTCCGTTCTTTCCGGCTTTGGGGTTCAATAGGGTGGGCACTGATTGCGATTGTCGCCGGCTTTATCCTGGATTGGGCTGATGTATCCATCTTGACCTATCTTCTTACAGCGTTACTAGGTGCATCAATCCTATCCGTTCTTGTATTACCTAAAATAAACCATACCATTATGAGAGCTCCGATGCCGTATAAGGGCTTAGGTAAGTTGATTTTCAATCCTTTTTTCTTGTGTTTTTTAGTGTTTGGTATTCTGGTATCCATACCAAACACTATGAACACTACATTTATATCCTTGTATATTACGGATCTGGGCGGTTCTAAAAAAATGATTGGTCTTGCCGTATTCCTCTCCTCCATTTTGGAGGTAGGCGTATTCGTTCTCTGTGACCGGTTCCTGAAACGTAAAATTTCTGTTCTGCTCGGCTGGCTTGCATTGGTCAGCGGTTTGTTCGTTCTGCGTTGGTGGTTTATGGCTGATGCGACTACTGCCCTTCAAGTGGTGTTCATTCAAATTTTACACTGCATAACGTTCGGCGGCTTTTTCTATGTAGGCACCCAATTGACGATGCTCCTGATTCCACGTCCTTATCGCTCTTCCGGACAAGCACTCTACACCCTAAGCTGGAGTGGGATATCCGGTTTCATTGGAGGTATTCTCGGAGGTTGGATGTATCAGTATCTGGGTGCACAAAGCATGTATCAGACAGGTGTATTCTTGACGCTTATTGGAACGCTTGGCTTTGGTTTCATGTGGCTCTTTGTTAGCCGCGGCGGGTATCGTCCCCCTTCAGAGGAAGATGAAGAGATCTTCGACATTGAAGCATTATAATCAAGTATAAACGCCTTCGGCGTCCTTATAAGGACGGTAAGCGTTTAAGCGAGAAATATAAGACATGAAGTATAGGTGCAAAACTTATACTTTCTTATATTTTCAACAAAAAGCAGGCTCAAACGTACCTATTCGGGACGTTTGAGCCTGCTTTGTTGTTACCTTAATTAATTTATCTGTTTAGCCTTGTTTAGGAGGCTGAAATGAACTCTTCAGTGAAACGATAAGATTGAATACAAGATGTCCAGGCGCCGAATATTTGCTATCCACATTAAAATAGCCATGACGGAAGAACTGGAATTTATCCTGAGCCACGCTATCCTTAAGCGCAGGTTCAACAAACCCTTGCAGGATTTCTATGGACTTAGGATTTAGCTGATCTAAGAAACTAGGCTCCGATTTCTCTACCGAGGAATCCAAACCTTCAACCTCCACAGCTTCATCCGCTTCTTCAGCAGAAATCAGAGGCTCATATAGACGGAATTCCGCAGGAACCGCTTGGCTAGCTTCAACCCAGTGCAACGTACCCTTTACCTTGCGGCCTGTAAACCCGCTTCCACTCTTCGTTTCTGGATCATACGTACAATGCAGCTCCACTACCTCGCCATTCTCATCCTTAATAACATCATTACATTTAATGAAATAAGCATGCTTCAGACGTACTTCATTGCCAGGGAACAACCGGAAATATTTGTTCGGCGGATTCTCCATAAAGTCATCACGTTCCACATAAATTTCACGCGAGAATGGAATTTGGCGTACACCCATTTCTTCATTCTCTGTATTATTCTCCGCTTCAAGCCATTCCGTTTGACCTTCTGGATAGTTGGTAATTACAACCTTAAGCGGTCGTAACACAGCCATAGTACGCGGTACAGTTAGCTTAAGATCCTCACGAATAAAGTGCTCCAGCATTTGCAGGTCCACCAGACCCTGACTCTTGGAGATCCCTGCTTCATATACGAATTTACGAATCGCTTCCGGTGTATATCCTCTGCGGCGTAGACCAGAAATCGTAGGCATCCGTGGATCATCCCAACCGTCTACATGTCCTTCGTCTACAAGCAGCTTCAGCTTACGCTTACTAGTCATCGTTTGAGCCAGATTCAGACGACCAAATTCATATTGATGAGGGACAGCTGGCATCTCACATTCAGCTACAACCCAGTCGTAGAATGGACGTTGATCTTCGAATTCAAGTGAGCAAAGGGAGTGGGTAACCCCCTCAATAGCATCTTCTAACGGATGAGCGAAGGTATACATTGGATAGATACACCATTTATCGCCTGTGTTATGGTGATGTGCATGTGTAATCCGATAAATGACAGGATCACGCAGGTTAATATTCGGTGACGCCATATCGATCTTGGCGCGAAGAACCTTCTCACCGTCCTTGAATTCGCCTGCACGCATACGCCGGAACAGATCCAAATTCTCTTCGATGCTACGATCGCGATGCGGACTGTTCTTTCCTGGTTCCGTCAGCGTTCCACGCAATTGACGAATTTCATCCGCACTGAGGTCATCGACATAGGCTTTGCCCTTTGTAATTAATAATTCGGCACGTTTGTACATTTCCTCAAAATAATCAGATGCAAAACGCAGCTCTTCCCATTCATAACCGAGCCACTTTACATCTTCCTGAATGGAGTTTACATACTCCATATCCTCTTTGGCCGGATTCGTGTCGTCAAATCTTAGATTAGTCTTACCACCGAATTCGTCCGCCAGTGTAAAGTTAATCCAGATCGCCTTGGCATGTCCGATATGTAAATAACCGTTCGGCTCCGGCGGAAAGCGTGTGACAACTTCCTTTACTTTACCTGTACGGAGGTCTTCGGTAATAACATTTTTAATAAAATTGGAGGGGGTAGTACGGTTCTCCACAGCTATCAACCTTTCATTCTGTAGTGTTACACTACTTCTTGTATAAACATGTTTCCTACTAATATACCCGTTAACTCTAGATTGTTCAATAAAAGGGGGCACAAGGTCAGGATCATTTTTTAGCGTCTTTAGACCTTTTGACTTCTCTGCGGGCGATAGAGTAGCATGATAATCATAAGAAATAATCCATAATCATACATAAGGCCTTGTGCCGAAAAGGAGGCAACCGCTTGTTTAATTATGTCATCGATGAAGAGCTGATGTTAAAGCCGCTCCTGCCTGAGCATGCTAGGCACATATTCGCGTTAGTGGAGCGCTCGCGGGAACGGCTTAGGCAATGGCTTCCTTGGGTGGACGCCGTTACGGAACAGGATCACAGCCTTAATTTCATCAAAAATGCTACAAAACAAGGCACCGAAAATGGCGGCTTCACCGCCGGGCTTTGGATTCGCGGCGAGCTGGCTGGCATCATTGGGTATCATCAAATTGACTGGCATAACCGCTCCGTAGGGATTGGTTATTGGCTAGGTGAAGGTTATGAAGGCAAAGGTTATATGACCAGCGCCTGTCGCGTTCTAGTGGACTATGCACTATTGGAAATGGAGCTGCAACGTGTAGAAATTCGCTGCGCGACCGGAAATGTTTCCAGCCGGGCGATCCCGGAACGACTTGGTTTTGTTCTTGAGGGTGTGATTAGACAGGCAGAGAAACTGCCTGATGGCTACGTCAACCATGCCGTATACGGTTTATTGCGTAGTGAATGGCAGCTGCTCGGCTAAGTTAGGCTAAGCCATGCAATACACATAAGCTCATAATTCAAAATAAACCTGGAAGGCATACGCCTCCAGGCTTATTTTGATTTGTAGATAGTGTCTAACTCTCCGGCAGACCCAGCTGTTTTCGAAACTTGTTCCGAACTACGGCGGAGAGAGTTCCTAGCTCCGCAAGAGCTGCCAGTGCAGCTTCCTCTTGCAGCCCTACTTGCATTAAATGTAGTACATGCGCCACGGACGCACCGCCAGCTCCACTTTCTTTTTTGACAATAGCATCTCCGGTTGAAATCTTTCCTTCACGAAGCACACGCAAGTAAAATCCGCTATATCTAGTGTCCAGCACTTGAGCCGGGAGATCTGCGGGGCCATGCTTTTGTGAGATTTTGAAGCAAGGATAACGCGGCTGACTGACCTGTAGCACAGTGGTACCTATTTCGTACACATCGCCAATGCACACGTCTGTCTCTAATAAGCCTGACGTTGTTATATTTTCTCCAAAGGCAGAGTAATCCAGTTTCTTCCCAAGCTGCCGCTGCCAGTAGGGATAATGCTCGATGGGATAGGCACAAACTGCCTTATCAGGGCCCCCGTGATGTTTCAGGTCCGCCTGACCATCTCCAACAAAACCATTGGCATGTAGCTGAACTGATCCTTCTACAGGCATTTTATAAATTCCAGTCTCCAAAGGTTTCCCCCGATAATCCACTGTTACCGGCCGCCCCACATTAAGCGAGATGATCTCCATATCCTTCTCCTCCTGCCAGCATACAGCACATAAATATTTCATCCACATATCGACCGCCAAGATAAAACTCCTCCCGCAGACGTCCCTCTTCCACAAACCCGCATTTACGATAAAAAGAAAGCGCTGATTCATTACAGGATAATACGCGTAGACGCAACTTACGAATGGCATTATCTGCGGCATGTTCCTTAATAGCCTCTATGAGCTGCCGGCCAATACCTAAACGTTGATAATCCGGATGAACAGCAATATTGACCTCGCACACATGCCTGTTACTCTCCATTCGACTAGGGCAGCCAAACCCAACATATCCGCATAGCTTGTCATCCTTTAGCGCTACTAGCTGCGAACCCGGGGGAGCATTCAGTAGGTAATCCTCTTGGGAACGCCAGATTAATGGCCCCGGGCTAGTGTCCTCCGTCCAGATCATATGATCCAGATGAATCAGTTCCCGCACGTCTTTAATTTCTGAGAACCTTATTATAAACCTGTCCCTGTTGCTAAGTTTCATAAAGATGTACACCCCTTGCCTTGCACCTCTATAGAATTCACAGTAGATCATTTGAATCCACTATGCTCAACTATCCTATTGACCGCTCCAATGAATTTCCTCGGCGGTTGATATACGCATGAACGATAAAGAATCCTACGGACAGCAGTGCCATCGCACATGCCAACCATGCGGTAGGCGCTAGACCTCCACTGTCGTATAATCTACCCATTAAGTATGGCCCAATCACCCTACCGACTGCCCCCATTCCTCCACTTAGACCTAGATAGAAAGGAGCACTGCGACCTGCATGATCTGAAATAAAGGAAGGCATGGCCGGAGATATCAGCATTTCCCCAAGCGTAGCGAGTACCATCCCAAGCACTAGACCTGAATAAGTCGGCATCCATAAAAGAACAGCATACCCTCCTAAATAAAATAGAGCACTTACTGTCATTTGCGCCGTTGAGGTAGATGCGAACCAACGTTTAATTACTGTTACGAGCGGCTGAGCCGCAAGAATGAGAATTCCGTTAAGCGTCCAGAGAAAACCATAAGTCTTCTTAGGCCAGCCCTCAGAAATAATAAAAGGAGATACTCCTGTATTCCAGATAGAGTTACCTAGCAGTAGGAACATCGAGGCAATACCCATATAAAAATAAATTCGTGTGTGCCCCATTAGCTTCCAGGTGGATTGTTTGTCAGGACCAGCCTTCTGATGTTCTGCGACCTCCTGCGAAGAATCTCCTCCGACTTTCTTGAGATATACAAAAAAGAATACCGCAAATACCGCAGAAGTTACGCCGTTCATCACAAAGCTGAGCATATAAGAAATATCGGCCAAAAAACCACTTAACGCCGTACCCAGTGCTACACCAATATTATTGGCGACATAAATAACATTAAACAGCTCTCCGCGCTGCTTCGTAAAACGAAAGCCGATAAATGCCTGAATCGCAGGTAATGACAGTGAATTAAAGAGCCCTACCAGTCCCATCGCGACCATAAATAACGTCCAGTTGTTACTTGCTGCCGGCAAAGTGAACAGTGCAAGTGCATTCATGCCCAGCGCTCCAACAATCAGCCGGTTAACGCCTACCTTATGATAGAGTGAGCCCCCGAGTAGTTGACCCACAATCCCTCCAACCGATTGAATAAGAATCACTAATCCAGCATCCGACATGCTGCGTCCAAGCTCATCAAAAACATACATCGTAACCAGTGGCCACATCAGTGCACTACCCGTTGCATTAATAAGGCTAGCAATTAAAAATATCTTAACTTCTTTAGGATAATTCTGTAAAAACTTCATAAGTAGTGTACATCCCCTGTAATATATGTGTCATTATTCCATCCAGTATTATCCCAAAACAGGGTTCAGGGCAAGCAGACGCATTGACGTGCTATCGTGATAAAGTATTAGTATACTTCACTTCTTATTTAGGGCTAACTTCTAACGTCGCTGAGAAAAAAGCGGCACCGTTCACGTCCACTGTCCGCCCTATTTTTATTATCTATTTATATTTTATAGTTGCCGCTGTCGTCCGTAAAGTAGACTGAACGATAATGAAGTGTTTCATTATTACAAAGCCGGGGTAATAGAGCCTAGAAACACTCCCCCTTTTAAAATTCGCCGTGCGTCCGATTTCGTTCCCCCGAGCTCGGATACATCACGGCGGATTTTATTTGTCTATACAGCAAAAAGCACCCCTCGACTATTCTAAGGAGTGCTTTATAAGATAGGTTTAGGCGTGTTTCTTTACACCGCTGCCGGACATGCTGTCCACGGACTGAATAGATGCAGGCTCTTTACGCAGGTAAGCCATCCAATAAGCTGCCGCAACAAAGATTGCACCACCCGTCAAGTTGCCTAGCCATACCGGAACAAAATTGTTAAAGTACTCTCCCCATGAAAAATAACCTTCAAAAATAGCTGCGGGAATTAAGAACATGTTGGCTACAACGTGCTGGAAGCCGATAGCTACAAAAGCCATCGTCGGGAACCAGATGCCGAGGATTTTGCCACTGAAGTTATCTGCTCCATAGGAGAGCCATACCGCCAAAGCTACGAGCCAGTTACAACCTATACCGGAAACAAATGCCGGAAAGAAGTCTGCTTCAAGCTTATGTCCTGCCATCTCCACTAATTTTTCCAAATACACACCGTCAGAGGTTAAACCAACCACGTGACCGAAAAAGTAAGCTACAAACAAAGCTCCCGCCAGATTGCTTAGGGTAATCAATACGAGATTCTTAACAACCTCCCAGAAGGATATCTTCTTAGCCATAAAAGCAAGTGGCACAGCCATCATATTGCCTGTCAGTAGTTCTCCCCCTGCAAGCAGTACTAGAATCAACCCAACAGGGAAGACAGCTGCTCCAATAAAGTTAGCGATGGATCCCCATTCATGTGGTGCGCCAGCAATAACGCGAATATCCAGTAAAAATCCGAGCGCGATAAACGCTCCTCCCAGAAAGCCCAGAATTAGTACGGTGCTTAAAGGATTATGCGCCTTTTTTATGCCGTTCTCGACCGTGACTGCGGCAATCTGCTGCGGTTTATTATAAGCCATGATTCCTATCCCCTTCATCTATTTACTTAAAATTTGTTCCTTTACGACCATTGTAGCGTGTCATAAAACACATTAACGTGATAATTATCACTTAATGAAAAACTAAGTGAAACTTTTCACTGACATGTCAAATTTAACGAAGCGCATCCATAATTACATTTGTAAGGATAAGCTCCATATTATTTTAAAGGTATATAGTACCAGCTTCAATCACAAAAAACCGGAGCCATATATGGCTCCGGTTTACCCACCTTTATTGTTCACAGGCAATTAAATTATACGGTTACTGCCTCTTTGCTTGGTACTGATGCTGGTAGCGATTCGAGGCCAACTGTATTCAGGAAGTTCCAAGGCTTGTTGTAATGAGGTTGGAAGAAGAAATCGATAAAGGCAAGCTGATCGATTGTCATTTTATTTTGAATACATACAGATACTGTGTTGATTGATTGCGTCAAATCCGTCTTGGACAAGATTTGCGCTCCGAGAATGCGGCGTGTGGCGCGATCAAATACCACTTTTAATTGTACCTGCTCGAAGGTTGGCATAAATTCTGGACGGTAGTTGTCAATAATCATGGTAGTTTCTACATCCATCCCTTCAGCCTTAGCCCCTTCTTCAGTAAGACCTGTAGCAGCGATATTATCTTCATAAATTTTAATGCCCGAAGTCCCTTGAGTGCCCATATAAGGAATCGTCTCTGTCACTAAGTTATGTGCGACCAATGTGCCCATCCGTACTGCATTGGTTGCCAGTGGAATATAAGCGTGCTTACCTGTAGGGTTGTAATGAATCGCACAGCTGTCACCAGCGGCATACACATCTGGGCAACTGGTTTGCATATAATCATTGACCAGAATTGCGCCATTTGGCAGCATATCCACTTGACCTTTTAACAGCTCAGTATTTGGACGGAAGCCGATGCAGAGAATTACAAGATCCGTCTCATGCTCCCCTTCACTTGTGATAACCTTGGTAACTTTACCACCTTCACCAGCAAAAGAACTTACCTTCTCATTCAGCGCTAATTTAATACCATGGTCCTTAAAGGATTGTTCGATCGGCGCAGTAAACTCTGGGTCTAAATATTTATTCAAAATACGATCCTCACCATCAATGAGCGTAACTTGCTTTCCGTTCATTTGGAAGGCTTCCACCAACTCAACGCCGATATATCCAGCACCTACAACTGTGATTTTATTTGCTTGTTTAGCTTTTTCTATAATGGTATTGGAATGATCATAGTTCTTGCAAAGTAAGACGCCTTCCAGCTCAATCCCTTCGAGCTTCGGCACAATAGGCCATGATCCCGTAGTCATTATCAGCTTATCGTAGGTATCGTCAAACTCCTGTCCGGTTGCCAAATTGCGAACACGCAATGTTTTGGACTTCGTATCCACAACAGTCACTTCATGACGCATGTTGGTCTTTACACCAAGCTCAGCAAGCTTCTCAGGGGAAGAATAGAATAGCCCGTGTGGGTCCTTGACCACTCCACCTACATATAAAGCAATTCCACAGGATAAGAAAGAAATATTATCATTACGCTCATACACCGTAATCTCGGCTTCCGGGTGAAGCTTAGCAGTATTTACAATTGCGGCAGTTCCGGCATGGGTACATCCAATGACAGCTACTTTCATTATTTTCTTCCTCCTTCAAATGGACAACCTGGTTATATATTCGAATTGCTTGACTGACCAAATTAGATATCTGATCACCGATGAGTTAATTGTGATTTATTTCACTTTATAAACTGATTATATTGTGATATTTATCACATTACAAGTCTTTTCGCCTATATTCTCAGATTGTTCACAATTTTAAGCATTTTCCGTCACTGCTGCCGATTGCGACCTCGTTAGCTTTGCCATGGGCGTAGAACATTATGTTCTGCCCCCTCAGGATATACTTTCTTATAACGCGCAAAAAAGGCTTCCCCCTAAACCACAGGGAAAAGCCTGATCATAAAATAAATCTACACCAAACCGTGAATTACGCCATCCTCATCCATCCATAGTGCCTCAGCAGCAGGCTTAGCCGGTAGACCTGGCATCGTAACAATATTGCCCGTAATCACTACAGCAAACCCTGCACCGAGCGAAAGGGTAATATCACGGATACCTACCGTGAAACCTTCTGGAGCGCCAAGAAGTCTAGGCTGATCTGAGAAGGAATAAGGGGTCTTCGCCATACATACTTGAAGATTATTTAACCCAAGGCGCTCAATCACCGCTAGACTGCGTTTAGCCGCAGGGGAAAAGTTAACCTCCGCACCACGGTAAATTTCACGAACAATCTTGGTGATTTTGGAAGAGATGTCGAGTTCATTCTCATACAGAGGAGCAAAACGTTCAGTATCTCTCTGGTCCAGAAGTTTCTTTAGTTCCGAAGCCAACTCTTGTCCGCCCGCACTACCTTCTGCCCACACCTTGGATATTGCCGCAGGAACGTTCAATCGTCGACAAGCTTCCACAACGTCATTAATCTCTTCTGGGCTATCCCCTTCAAAATGATTAATAGCAACAAGAACAGGTACTCCAAATTTGCCGAGATTCTCTACATGGCGCTCCAAATTAGACAATCCAGAGCGCAGCGCCGTCCGGTTCTCGGTTTGGAGCTCATTCTTAGGTACACCACCGTTATATTTCAAGGATTTCACCGTCACGACAAGCACTGCCGCTGAAGGGGTTAGACCCGCTTGCCGGCATTTGATATCCATGAATTTCTCTGCACCAAGATCCGCTCCGAAGCCTGCTTCCGTAACAACAACATCTCCCAGCTTGAGTGCATATCGAGTACCGATAACACTACTGCAGCCATGGGCGATATTCGCAAATGGACCACCGTGTACAATAACAGGAGTGCCCTCCAGGGTCTGCACCAGATTAGGCTTAACTGCTTCCTTCAGCAGCGCTGTCATCGCTTCAACTGCCCCTATTTGCTCGGCCGTTACAGGCTGTCCTTCTTGGTCATATCCAATCAAAATACGGTTCAGACGCTTTTTGAGATCACTCAGATTATCACATAGGCATAATACAGCCATAATCTCAGAAGCTGTTGTAATCTGAAATCCACTTTCCCGCACAGCTCCATTTCCATCTCCGAGTCCTGTCACGATATTCCGCAGACTACGATCATTCATATCCATCACGCGTTTCCAAACGATACGCTGCGGATCAAGACCCAGCTCATTACCTTGGAAGATATGATTGTCAATCATCGCAGACAATAAATTATGTGCAGAAGTCACCGCATGAATATCACCCGTAAAGTGCAAATTAATCTCATCTGCCGGAATAATCTGTGACTTGCCGCCGCCCGTGGCACCACCTTTCATGCCTAAGCATGGTCCGAGGGATGGTTCACGCAAGGCAGCCACTGTTTTTACTCCTGCTGCGTTCAATGCCTGTGCCAGCCCAATGGTTGTTAAGGTCTTCCCTTCGCCAGCAGGGGTTGGATTCACCGCAGTGACCAATACCAGCTTGCCATCTGGTTTGTTCTTCATGTCTTCCCATAAGGACGGTGATAGTTTACTTTTATATTTGCCGTATAGTTCCAGATGCTCTTCGTCAATTCCCGCTTGTGCTGCTACCTCTGTAATTAACTTCATGCTCGTATTGAACCCTCCTGCCGTTATTATCCTGCTGTATTCCACGCTTTATGCATATTTTGCATGGGCATTACATTCTCTTCAAAGGATACATGGTCTCTGTAAAGCGTCAAGTATAATTTATCACAACAAAATTTAAGGCGCCTATTCTATATTCCTATGTAAAAAAAGAAAATCCCGTCGAAGCTCGGCCAAAGACCGAGATCGAAGGGATACTTGTAAAAGAACAATTCATCAGTCCCTAAATAATCTACAATAAGGACTCAATCTGTTCTGACATCGTTTCTGGTGATTCCTTAGGCTCAACCCGAGCGACAACACGGCCGCTACGATCTATAAGGAACTTCGTGAAATTCCAGCTAATGTCGCTGCTGTCTCCAGCACCGGGTTGCTGCTCTTTTAAATAATTAAAAAGAGGGCTGGCGTCCGGTCCATTCACATCCACTTTGGCAAACACAGGAAAGGTAACGCCATAATTAATCTGACAGAATTCTTCTGCCTCTTCACTTGTACCCGGCTCCTGACCCGCAAATTGGTTACAGGGGAATCCTAATACTACAAGTCCCTGATCCCCATACTGCTCGTACAGCTTTTGGAGATCTCCATACTGCGGTGTAAGCCCACATTTGCTCGCCGTATTGGCAATCAGCAGCACCTTACCTTCATACTCCGTGAATGACACTTCTTTACCCGAAGGCGTAACACCGGAAAAATTGTAGATCGACATCGTTATTCCCCTTCCTTCCATGTACTTAGACTACACTACGTATCTTACCCGAACTGTAATAGAATGCAACTTATCGAAACTCTCTAACCACAAAGAAAGAAAAAAGCAGCCCTATATATTGCTTAGGACTGCTCTCTATGATTCTGTTATTTGGATACCGGTACAACATCATAATATTCTTCCAGTGTAATATCTTTATCCACGATATAAGTAGCTATATCCTTGCCTACATAACGAATATGCCAAGGCTCATACTTATATCCTGTAATGTCCTGCTTACCTTCTGGATAGCGGATGATAAAACCATATTCCGCTACATGCTGTGCCAGCCACTCCGCTTCCTTCGTCCCACCGAAACAGCTCTCCGCAGCACATTTTCCATCACTTCCTGAGACATCGATAGCAAGTCCTGTCTGATGCTCACTGTAGCCCGGTACGGCACTGTATGTGCGGGCCATTTCTTCTCCGTCTTTCTCTACATAACGATTATACAGTGTCGTCTGGGTTTTCTGAGAACGGTAAGCTGAGACACCAGCCAAATAAATTCCGTCGTCCTCCGCACCTGCGAACATTTTCTCTAAAGCTTTGGCAGCTTCACTGCGCATCATACGTTTTTCAATTTTCTCTTTAAATGTAAACCGTACATCCGGGTAGACAAGATCGGCTGGTTTATAATTATCAGGCAGTCCATACTCCTTATTTACCATCACAGCTATGCTGTCAGGCCCTTTAAAAGAATCATCAGTGCTATTTCCCTTGCCGTTACTATCCGGTTCGGACGGATCAGAGGGATCCGTTGTAT
Organism: Paenibacillus sp. FSL K6-2859; assembly: GCF_038008265.1. NCBI lineage: Bacteria > Bacillati > Bacillota > Bacilli > Caryophanales > Paenibacillaceae > Paenibacillus > Paenibacillus sp. FSL K6-2859. Next base: position 6,479,622 of record NZ_JBBOYU010000001.1, read on the forward strand.
TAGATGGATTAGCTACCACTGGGTCTGTTATGCCCTCTTCAGTGCTATTACCATCTTCACCAGGCTTAGCTTGAAGATCATCCTGCACATTTATATTGGAACCGCTACTATCTGAAGCAGAAGGAGAAGGCGTCGTATACTTCCCAATCCCCCACCCAACAGCAATAACGACAATTAACAAGACTAATATTTTTAATTTTTTAGACATCTGCAAGTTCTTCCTCCTCGAAGTCGAAACACTATATTTATCTATTAGACAGGCTTTCCTTCAAAAATGTTACACTAAGATCCTTTTTTAGACAAATATCGCTCAAATCTGCCCACAAAATAAAGTTACCATAGGTGATTAGCTTGTCTGCTAACTTCCCTATGGTAACAAGTTTTAGCTATGAAATTCCACTTACTTTATCTGGATGTGCCTCTGCCGCCGCTTTTAAAGCCGCCGGAGCTGCCACGTCCACCGCGTGAGGAGCCAGAGTTTCCGCCGTTGCGGCCACCTTTACCAGCGCCACCCTTGGCACCACCGTAACCGCCTTTGCTACCTTTTCCACCTTTACCGCCGCCTCTAGACGGGCTTGCACCGTAGCCGCTGCCTAAGCCGCCTCGTGGCGTGCCTCCAACGTAGGCACCACCGTCTGCACCTCTGGCTACGTTCTCGCTGTAGCCAGTGCTTGGTCCGCCCTTGCGGTTCGCAACGCGCGAACCAGTGCTAGGCGCTGCCGCGTTGCCGCTGGCGGGCGCCTCGCCTCTGGAGGCGAAGGCGCCATAGCCGCCGCCTACTCGCACTACGCCTGCAGCCTTGCCGCCGCCCTTTGGAGCGGCAGCGTCATAACCGCTGCCGCCACGCTTGCCAGCCGCCGCATCAGAACGGCCGCCGCGGCGACCTTCTGCAGGCGCACCCCAGCCGCCTGCTTCCTTACCGCGGCCGCGGCCACCTTGCCGCGCTCCGCCTTCGCCGCGCGGAGCTCCGCCGCGGCCAGAGCCGCCGGTCTTTGGTCCGCGGCCCGTACGCGCTGCCTCAGCACCACCGCTTTGACGACCGCCGTGGCGTCCGCCGCCTTGTACTGCAACGAATTCGCCAACGCCGAATTCATCCTTGTCGTAACGGCGACGATCCAGGCGCTGCGATATGCCGTGCTCAATCAAATCTAGTCCATCTTGCTCACGTGGAGAAGTGAACGTGATTGCAAGCCCTTTACCTCCGGCACGGCCTGTCCGGCCGATCCGGTGAATATAGCTATCCACATCAAGTGGCATATCGTAGTTAAAGATATGGGTGATACCTTCGACATCCAGCCCCCGAGCCGCTACATCTGTAGCTACAAGAAGCTGCAGCTTCGCATCACGGAATCTCTTCATTACACCTTCACGTTTACCTTGAGACAAATCGCCGTGCAGCTCATCACAATCATAACCTGCTGCTTGGAGTGCTTCGTTCAGCTTGGACACCCGACGTTTAGTCCGGCAGAAAATAATAGCCAAGTAAGGACGATCCCGTTCAATCAATGCTTTGAGTGCCTCTTCTTTATTACGATCTGAGACTTCCACGACTTGCTGTTTGATATTATCCAGCGGAATCGGAGAACCACTCTTAATAATGATATCCAGAGGCTCTTTCATGTAATTAGCTGCGAGACGTTTAATCGGATCTGGCATCGTCGCAGAGAACAACATCGTTTGACGGCGATAAGGAACAGCCGTAATAATGGTCTCTACATCCTCCAAGAATCCCATATGCAGCATTTGATCCGCTTCGTCCAGAACGAGCATCTTAACGCCACTAAGATCGAGCGTCTCCCGGCGCATATGATCTAGCAGTCTACCCGGTGTACCGATAATAAGATGTCTGCCGCCTTCGAGCTTACGCAGCTGCTTCTCAACATCCTGACCACCATAAACGGCCAGGATTTTGATATCCGTATGACGCGCCAGCTTTCGTGCCTCTTCTGTAATCTGCAAAGCGAGCTCACGAGTTGGAGCCATAATTAGCGCCTGCGGATAAGCTCGCTCCGTGTGGATCTTGTCCATAATTGGCAGCAAGAAAGCTAATGTCTTCCCTGTACCTGTCTTCGCTCTTGCAATTACATCCAGACCCTGCACCAATGGCGGTATTGCTTCCTGTTGCACTGGTGTAGGCTTAACGATGCCTTGACCTTGAAGCAATGTACACAGTAATTCTGAAACACCTAATTCTTTAAATCCCGGCAAATTCTCCACCTCACTATTTTCTCAGTTAAATTTGATTACATCTCTTACTTAACTTCCGTCTTCCAAAGCCCTATTCAGGCAGCCCCTACCCGACTGTCCTTTTGGGGGCGTATGCTTCCGATTCAGCTATATTCAAACAAAAGCGGAAGAACCCCGTCACCGGCATTCTTCCGTCCCATGTATCCCTTGACCCGTTAAAAGAGTGCGGTCAAAGTTCGGTTTCTGGGCAGCAGCGATCCACCGGACGTTTAGACGGCACTCCATTTGCGTTCCATTCCACTTTATACAATAGAAGTAAAGTTAAGCTTAGAAAGTTATCTTTTATATTGTACTTGATAGAACGGCATTTGTGTGAAACTGCAGAATAATAATTATTCTATCCTGTAGTTGTAGGTTAGAACCTTCCTGATTTAAAAATCGCAAAGATCAACCATAAGAACATCAGAAGCGCTACTACGCCGCCAATCTCCACTGTAGGGAAATTCCATAACACTGAAGGCTGACCGCGCATTGCAGTGCCAATAATGAGTCCAACCATGATGATACTGAACGCAAGCATCACAATACTAAACGCTAAGCGGTTCCCAACCCGGTCCAGCTTTCGCTCTAAATTCTTTATCTCAGGTGCCACTACCTCCACCTTTATTTTCCCCTTACTAATTAGCGCGGATAACTGCCTTGCCTGCCCAGGAAGCTCTAGAAGACTCTCCGTTAAATCGGCTACGCCTCCAAGGAGCTTGCGCTGCAATCGGGGACCACTAAATCGCTGCTTCACAAGTTCCCGTCCAAAAGGCTCTGCCATCTCTAAAATGCTAATCGTTGGATCCAAGTTGCTAATGACACCCTCAAGCGTCAGCATCGTCTTACCAAGCATCGTTAGATCCGGCGGAAGGACTAATTGATGCTTGCGAGCAATGCCAAACAAATCATTTAGCGCTTTACCTATGCTCATCTTACTAAACGGAACATCATAATACTCTTCGCGAAGTCGATCCATATCATTATGCAACGCCGTTCGATCAGCATCCTCAGGGATGACTCCGAGACGCAAAATTGCCCGGACCATCGCATCCGTATTCTTGCGCATTAGTGCGATGACAAGCGCAGACAGCTGCTCTTTCATCTCTTCGTTCAGCCGACCCATCATGCCAAAATCAATCAAAGCCAGCTTCCCATCAGCCATTCGTATAACATTCCCTGGATGCGGATCCGCATGAAAAAAGCCATGAATGAAGATTTGCCTTAGCATCATTTCCACGAGTTGCTGAGCGATAACCTTAAGCTTAACTCCGTTACTCAATAACTCATCGCGACGACTCAGCGTAATCCCTACCACATATTCCATCGTCAGCACCCGTGCTGACGTGTAGTCCCAATAGATATCCGGGATGTATACTCCGTCATAATCCATCTGTTGAGCAATTTTCTCTGCATTGCGGCCTTCTTGGCCGTAATCCAGCTCGCCAAGCAGAGATTTCGAGAATTCCTCTACCATACGGGACAACTGATATTGCCTTGCCCAGCCTAGCTGCTTCTCAGCAAGAGCACTTAGATCTTTGAGAATTTCCAAATCTCTACTCATCGTTCGCAGTATGCCAGGGCGCTGAACTTTAACAGCCACCACTTGCCCACTATGAAGAACAGCTCTATGCACTTGACCGATCGACGCAGCCGCAAGGGGAGTATCCTCAAAGGAATTAAAGATTTCATCCATCCGTTGATCGAGTTCATGCTCCACAATCGTGCGCACGCGCTCCACAGGGAACGGGGGGACATTATCCTGTAGTTTTACCAATTCTTGAATAATAGAATCAGGCAGCAGATCCGAACGGGTACTGGCGAGTTGTCCAAGCTTAATAAAGGTTGGACCCAAATCCTCCAATACGAGCCGAATCCGCTCCCCGAGCGTAAGACTTGTATGAGCTTCTTGCGTTACAAGACGGCGTGGAAGGGATAATAAATGATAGAGCCCCAGCTCCTCCACCATATAGCCAAAACCATGGTGCATAAGCGCCATGGCAATGGACCGGTATCGTCCGGCATGTCTAATACGTACTGCCATTTAGTCCGTACGCGTTTCCGCCGATGTTCCTTCTAGATGGGAAATGCCCTCCAGCTCGGCCAATCGACGCTCCAATACAGCAATTCGGCCTTCCAGCTCATCAATATCACTTTGTGCAGGAACCTTCATTTCCTTTAACACGCGTTGTACTTGTTCTTGTACAACAGACTTGAGCATACCTCGCTCTTCTTCACCGCGTTCAATCAGACGGTCAACTAGGGCCTTAGACTCCGAAGGAGCAAGCTCCCCACGCTTCACTAGCTCCTCAACAACCTTTTCTACTTTTTCCTTACTAACAATGGTGAGGCCCACTCCTAAAGAGATCGCTTTTTTAAACAAATCACTCATAGTACTTCCTCCCAAAGATTCCGTTTCGTTACAAACGGAGTTGATGATTAAAGTATACCTCACTGTGTGCGTATTTCAAAAAAATGCGATATCACTCAGTTGCTTACCGGAATGCGTGCAGCCCAAGTAGCTGCCTGCAAGATCAGTTTACGCAGTGCTGGATGGCGGAAGGATGGCTCATGATGCCCAGGCATAAGGAATACTACTCGTCCTAAACCATAGCTGTGGCACCATGCAGCTGGAAGCCATTGCCCCTCCGATTCATACTGAAGAAGAATAGTCCGATCTGTGAACGGATCAAATTCGAAATGATAAGGCTCTTCATCCAGCTGGAAGTCTTCAACCCCCTCAGTAATGTCATGCTCCAGCACCTTAAAATTCATTGGCTCGTAAGCGGTGTGACCATTAAAGCGGCCCCCGATCAGCTGAGCTAATTCGTTACGCTTCGTCAATGAAGCACCTGTATGAAGAACAATTAGTCCTCCACCACCGCTCACGTAGCTGAGTAGGCCAGCGGTTTGCTGAGGAGATACCGTTTCATTCCATAATTCGTTGTAGGCAATGCATAAGTCATAACTTCCCAAATGCTCAATGCGCATCATTTTTTTATTTTCTGAACACTGAACGGTTAATAAATCATTTAAGATCTCGCTAATTTGTTGGTCCACTCCTTGAAGTGGATGGAAACGGGGATGGGTATAATCACCAAGTAACAGACATTTTCTTTTGTCCATGGGGATCCTCCTCCTTATTCATTGTTATTATTCATCACATGTTGCCTATATTCTAAGGAAAACTGCTGCGAATGTCCATGCAGATGGCAGGTTTACTACTCTTAAGGCATTCTCTTCCGGGTAAAAAAGCATCCCCACCCATTGAACCCGGCGGGAATGCTTCTGTGTGGTAACGTCGATCTTGTAAAGCTGCCGCACATTGTGGGCTAGCGATTCGCCCCCACATATTTGCCCAGCTCTACAATCATACTCCCCATCCGTTCATGCTCAGGCATGATGATACGCTGTACGCCCTCTTCCTTAAGTGCCTCAGAGGTAATACGCCCTACAGAAACAGCAAGCACTTTATCCTCGAAAGACTTCAGCATCTCCTCCAGCTTACCCTGTTCCCGAGCAAATTGAGAGAGGAAACGAAATTGTGGCGCACTCGTAAAAGCCACGGCATCAATCTTACCTTCTATGATTTCTGTAAGCAATCTTTCAAGCTCACCCGGTTCTGGTAGAGTATGACGATACGGCAGCACTTGGCGGGTATTCGCCCCAGCCTCCTGCAGCCATTCGAGCATACGAGGCGCTGGATCGCCGTGCAGCTGCAGTACGACCTCCTCGCCCTGCAAATCCAGAGATTGAAGCCCACGAATCAATCCGATCGTACTTCCGTCGTCGTCACGAACCTCCGGCGTAAGTCCTCTTTTTTTCAAAGCATTCACTGTCTTATAACCCCGTGCAGCAATAATAGAACCAGAAAGGACTTCTAAGAAACGCTCAGCGATATTCAGGCGTTCAGCCGTTTGGAAGAGAGCATCCAGTCCCATGCCTGTGGTAAGGATCACCAAATAAGGCGGATCACTAATCCATGAATTCAATCCTTCCTCCAACGCCTCATCATCAAGAAAGACAGTACCTTGAGCAGGTCGGCATAACGCCGTCCCCCCCATATTTTGCACCAGCTTGGCCATCTCTTCCGATTTGCGCGGACCCGCCAAGGCGACCGTGAACCCCTTCAGTTGCTCTGCCATGTACTATTATCTCTCCTCTCTCCGTTGCCTAACCCAACATTATTGTTTATCAGTATACTTGCAAAGGGCTGCAAAAGGGAAGATAAAAGCATCGTTTTCCTATATGAAATATATATCATTACTTGGAGGAGTGTATTTTAAAGCTACTCACAAGCTTTTGCAGTTCCTCTGCAAGATGGCTAAGATCGGTAGATGAAGATGCCATCTCCTCAACAGAAGCGAGCTGCTCTTGCGCTGCCGTTGCGATGGTCTCTGTATTCACAGCCGCTTCTTCAGAAATGCCACGAATCTCTCCTATAGCCTTCTCCATGTGATCTGATTCCACCAATAAGGTCTGTACAGCCCCACCCATTGCCTCAATCTTCTCTGCGGCACTCTTGACCGCTCTACGAATACGGGAGAAAGAACGTCCGGAAGTATCCACGGCCTCAATCCCTTCGGTTACGCGCTGCTTTGTGTCTTCCATCGTATGGGTCACCAGTGTCATCTCACTATTAATGGCGGTAATCTGCTCAGCAATCAAATGCGCTGATTTCTCTGATTCCTCTGCCAGCTTACGCACTTCAGCAGCAACAACGGCAAATCCACGGCCATGCTCTCCAGCTCTGGCCGCCTCAATAGATGCATTGAGAGCTAACAGATTGGTCTGACGGGCAATCCCTGTGATGACGCCGACAATGCCCTCAATTTGACCGGTCCTTTCATTTAGCTTGTCGATTACACTGCCAAGCTCACCCACCGTTCTATCGATACCATTGATCTTATCCACCACGCTGATGACAGAATCATTTCCTTCCGAAGCAGAGAGTGAAGTCTTGTCCATCATCGCAGAGACCTGCTCCATATATACAGAAATATGATCCACTTCGCTGGTCGTCGCCGCTGTACTTTCCATTCCTTTTCGTACACCAATTACCTGCCGTTCAGTCCCTGCTGCTACCTCCTGAATTGCTATCGTCATTTGTTCGATCGTTTGAGCATTCTGCTCCGCACTGGCAGTTAGCTCTTCGGCTGAAGAGGAGACATTACTCGTCATCTCCTGCACACCTATGATCATCTCGCGCAGACTGAGCACCATTAATTGAAAGTTCTCTGCTAGCATACCAATCTCATCTTTACGGAAAGCCCCCATGTCTTCGGACAGATCCCCTTTAGCTATCACTGCAGTTGCTTTGCGCAGACGGGTAAGCGGCTTCAGAATAGATTGAATATTAAAATAAACCACGATCAGTGCAAGTAAAACGGAAACTACGATAACAAGCAGCGCTGTATCGCGAATCCCGCTTGTTGCCGAAGTCACTTCATCTATGCTTATCGTACCGCCGATTCTCCAGCCCGTAAGCTCATTCACCATAAACGTCATCTTTTTGTGCGTATCCTTGTAAACATAATCAAAGGTACCTTGTTCTTCCTTGAACATTTCTTTTACAAAATCAGCCGATGATTCCTGCCCAATAACCTCTGTTGGATGAACAAGATATTTCTTGCTGTTATCAAGGATAATAATATATCCTTCCTTGCCAACCTTAGCCGAGGTCAAAGCTCCTAAAGTGGAGAGATTGAGATTCAAGGTAACCACCCCGTCTCCGCTCTTCAGGACCGTTGATATGGCAACTGCCGTTTCCTGATTTACGGTTTGAAAGGCCGGAGAGATCACCACACCCTTCCCGTGCTTCAGAGAATTCACATAAGCACTTTCCTTCCTTGGATCGTAGCCTTCAGGTAGCTTGGCTTCCGAAGCATGGATAGATTCCCCTCTGCTTGTACTAACATAGATGTCTAGAACATCAGGATGCAGCACAGCATATTCCTTCAGTCTGGATTCCATAGAAGCTGCCGTCTGCCCAGTTGCCTCCCTGTTGGCACTCTCAGCAGTGAACTCAGCGGCAAAATAAGAAATAGCATCTATTTTGGATTGAATATTCGAGTTGATGATTTCATTTACTGCCACAACACTTTCAGTAGCATTGCCCACCAGATGATCTTCCACTTCATGGCTGGCAGATTGATAGGTACGCCAACCTATAATGATACTGGGTAAGAGCAGAACTAGTAGGTATGTAAGAATTAATTTGGTTCGGATACTCATACCCGCTTTTTTGTTCATAGTTGTCATCACTCTCTCTCTCTTCGAGTCTTAAAGAAGGACTTATTTACCAGACTTACTATATAATTATATATCCTTCTTTGGAACCGATTTTCCTCCTATCTTTCTTCATTTTTCTCATCATTCTTAAGAATTGTCATATAAACGCAACAAAAAGACCGCCTCAAAGAGAGCGATCTACTCAAATAAGCCTATTTCTTATCATTACCGCAGCAAAAGGCTCCGGTTCTTTCATCCCTAGTTCACGTTCTTGTTCTTGCAGTTCGGGCAGACGCCTCCGAATACCACATGAGCATGACCAATCGTGTAACCAGTATCCTTGGCCACTGTGTTCATCCAGTCTCGTGGAACTTGGTTCATTACCTCATCAACCGCACCGCAAACCTCACAAATGATATGCTGGTGATCATCCATGCGGGCATCATATCTGCTGGCAGCCTCACCGAGCTTGAGCTCACGAATCATTTGTTTATCTGAAAGATAACGAAGAGAGTTATATACAGTACCGTATGCTAAGCTATGACCTTGCTCTACTAGCCGGTTCATTACTTCCGCGGCTGTGGGATGGTCATGTGAATTAAGGACGATATCGTAAACGGCTTGACGTTGGGAAGTCAAATTTAGACTTTTCATTGCTATCATCCTCTAACTTATTTTTAGATCAAGTATAAATCGCGAACGTAAGAACGTCAATCCCACTTTTATCCACTGTTTACTCTCTCAGCTACTTAATCAATCCAGAATATTTGATGTCAACGTCAGCTTTGACCTGAAAATCGAGACCCGCATAAAGCCCCTTCCACACTTCCATTTCGGTATCATTATTAAAATGCCTGGCTCCATAGTGCAGACCCCACCCAAATGGATCCAGACCACTAGCTTGAATTTTAGTCAATAACGATAATATATCTTGTTCCAGTTCTCTTCCCCCGGCTGCCGCAATCCCCTCCAACTTACCATTAGTCACCAGATCCGGACTGCTACTTTCTTCGAGAATCCCTCTAATCTTAATATGATATCGAATAGTAGCTTTCCCGTGCTCTGGCGTCAGAATTTTGTAGTCTGAGGACGATCTCTCTGTGTAGTACTGATACATAACTCCCTCTGAATGGGCCGGCAAATTAGTTCGTAAGTTCGAGCGCGACAGCAGATTATATAACCGTGTTTCGTTGGGAGTAAGAACCATTTTAATTTTCTCATTATTAAGCAGAGCAATTTTATTTATTAAAAACTCCTTATCCCCTCTTGCCTCGATAATCGGTAGAATCGGATCAATTCCCTTCTCATAAATATTTCTCATCAGCTGAAAGGAATATACACTAGAAATAAATGGAGACTCCGTGCCTTGTCCACTCATCGCCAGAATAAGAGAATTTGATGGGATCCGCTCCGATTGGGGTCTTACCTGTAGAACCTGAAGTGCTTCCGGACGCCCTATTGCGAAATTAAGAATAAGCTGCATATCTCTACGTCGCACAGCCCAATCCATAACATGTAGAATGTCTTTACGCGCAACCCCCTCCCCCAAAATAATCGATTTACAATGGGAGTAATCAAGCTCCTTTTCCACTCTGGATTTCATTCTACGAAGCGCTTCCGAAATGCTCGGAGACTCCTCAGTCAATATTTGCATCTTCTCATCAATCTTGGTAACATCCCCTTGAGGGATGGCAAGCTTCAAGCTAATCTTAAAATTGCCTTCTTCTGCACCTTGATCAACGCCGATCGCCAGCACAAAAATCCGCAAATCAATCTCCTTGAAGTCACAACCAGCAAGAAGAAGGAATAAGGTAATCCCAATTCCGGCAAGGAATCTTCTCACAGGTTCCCCCTCCTAACTTTGCGATAACAATAAAATAACAGAGCGATGATGAACATCTCACCAAACCAGCGAATTTGCAGAAACCAGGCACCAAACATGTTAAGTTGATATTGATTCAGCCCCATTAAGGACAGAACCATTGCGCTAAACAAGACTAGGATGCTCCACTCTTTCCATTGCTCTGCTTTTGGGGACTGTTTTTTTACAGATGAAACGGCACCTTTAAAAAGCTCTAGACCTCCATGCCAATGAACAATTACACTCACCAGAGATAAACTCAAATAGGCGAAATAAAAAATAAACAGCATCCGTTCAATAATAAAGGATTCCATCCGAATACTGTCGGCCGTCGAGAACCATGTATACACATGTCTATCAATTGCAATGGTTCCAAAGTAACCGATGGGGACCAAAAAGGTTAAGAGAAGTACGAGCAGTCCCTCCACCCCTAAAATCCAAACATGCTTTAGCTTCAGCCCATGAAATACCCGATTAAATATAGCAAGGTTTAAGTAACCACTAAAAGAAAAGGTAGCTGCCGAAAGGCTCATTAGGTCCGGCTTATGCCAGAAGTATGTTAAGACCTGCAGAACAGAATCCCAATTGAAGTCCGGATTGGTCAATGCTTTTACGAGGCCATAAATAATTAACGGTAAGGTTACGCTGAGAATGATTTCAAGCCCATACAAGATGGATAGAGAATCGAAACGACAGCAGATGCAGACCAGGACTAAAAAACTGATCACAACAGTATAAGGACTCGAATCCGGACTGATAAACCGCAGCGTGATATCTACAAAAGAAAGTAGCGTAACCCCACCAGCCATACACCATAAGCCAGCAAAAAGGAGTAGCAAGGTTCTGGCTAACTTCTTAGGAAGCAAAGAGTAAAATATTTCTGGAAAACCCTCTCCGGGGAACTTAGCAATCAATACAGTAAATATATAAACAAACAAAGTGCCAAAAATCGTTCCAATTAGTATGGATATCAAAGCACCTGAAAAACGTCTGTCTATTAGTTCCCTAGGAACAAAATTAATGATATTAATCAAGCTGTTCATCAGAAAAAGACAGTAGAAATAACGGCTTTTGGCCATCAATATTTCCCGCCCTTCTTCTTACCAAAGTTATCAAGAAAAAACAACCTGAAATAGGGTTGTCCAAAACTCCGTTGATTGCATAAATACATCGCGAACCCCACCACACAGATCACTACACCAACCATTCCTAGAACAGCGGCAGCTATAAGAAAAATGTACTTCAGCACGCGTATCGACAAGCTCATCATATTCAATGGAATCAGAAAATTGGATATTGCAACGGCCGAGACCAATATAATCATAATGTTACCTACAAGCCCTGCAGCCGTAGCTGCTTGACCCAAGATTAGACCTCCGACCGTCGTGGCCGTAGGACCAATCGCCTTGGGAAGCCGTAAACTCGCCTCGGTCAGAAATTCCATCATCATAAGCATTAAGAGCACTTCTACAAAAGATGGATAGGGCACAGTCGCACGACTACCTGAAATGAGCAGTGCAACCTGTACACGAATAATCTCGGGGTTATAAGAGGTAAGTGTTACATAGATCGCAGGCAGCCACAACGTCATGCACACACCGATAATCCGGAGTAGCTTTAAGAACCGACCCACAATAGGAAATTGGATTTTATCATCCATGGATGTAAAGAAATCGTTAAATATGGAAGGCAGCACTATCGCATATCCCGTTGTATCCAGGAGTATCGCTACTTTTCCTTCAGACAAATTAAATACGACTCTATCAGGCCTTTCGGTCACAATGGACTTGGGCAATATTCTCAGACTGTCACTACTTATAAATTTCTCAAGTTCTCCCATTGCCTGCAAAATATCAACCTTTAGGGTACTCATCTTCTCCCTTAATTCCTCTAACACATTATGATCAACACGCTTAGTATCATATAGGATTGCCACCTTTGTTTTGGAGACATCGCCGATGACCATGGTTTCCATTTTGAGATTAGTGGATTGATAGCGCCGACGAATCATGTTCAGATTCACCGCAAGATCCTCCGTTAGCGCATCTGAAGGTCCCTGAGAAATGCTTTCTGCAGACGTTTCACTGACACCACTACTTTCCGTACTCATTGCGTCATAAAAACAAATCACATCATTTATGCTAAGAAGAACATATCCGCTAAGCAAAAGATTGATCGCTGTTTCCTTCGTAGTCTCTTCTTCCGTGCCCGGATACGTCGTAATGTAATCAAGGTAAGCGTTAGTATCGCCCATCTCATAAAATGGTGTAATCACATGGCGACTGAGTGTCTGCGAATCTGTAACGCTTTTAATATAAATTAAGTTGATCTGCCCAAAAGGCGCTACGAGCGTCCTTTCGATTAAATCGGCGAATCCGTCCAATTCACCCTTGATCCATTCCAGAAAAACATCGTGCTTATCCTGTTGAACTGACATGGATCATCCCTCCTAATTATCCTGCGCTTCCCGGATGTCACCTTATTTTGGCACTATTTCTCTGAATTCATGCACTACACATATGAACACAGAGTTTCTTTTAACGGGTCTGTGGTAATAAATGAAATGAGTATTGTATAGATGGAGGGATAATAAGATGGATCCACATCGTAAAATAACGCAAGGTCTCCCGCAATATCCTGAATCATTATGGAGAGACACTACGGATTTACCGACTTTTCCAAAGCTGACTGAAAATATTACTACAGATGTCGCAGTGATCGGCGGCGGGATTACAGGCATTACTACAGCCTATCTCTTAAGCAAAGCTGGATACAAGGTCACGCTATTGGAGGCAGGGGAAATTCTCAGCGGTACTACGGGGTTTACAAGCGCCAAAATCTCTGCCCAGCACGGATTAATCTACAATCATTTGATGAAGCATTTCGGAAAAGAGAACGCCCTTCTCTATTATCAATCAAATCATAGGGCTATGAATTGGATCATAAATACAGCTGAAGAACTTGAAGTGTCTTGCGGCATGAAACGTGAAGCAGCCTATCTATACGCGGATGCTGAAGATCATAAAACGCTTAAAGAGTTGGAAGAAGAGTATAAAGCCTATGAACAATTGGGTCTGCCCGGTGAATGGCTGGATAACGTATCTATCCCTCTGATGGCGAGCGGTGCGATTAAATTACCAGGACAAGCTCGTTTTCACCCCCTGCAATATCTGAAGGCCTTGTTGAAGGTTATCGTGGAAAAAGGTGGCGTGATCTATGAGCATACGATGATGACGGACAAGGTGGAGAAGAACGATAAGCTTACGCTTTTTACAGAAAAGAATGACCACCGCATCACCTGCCGTTACGCTGTGTCGGCTTCTCATTTCCCCTTCTACGATGGAGGTGCGTTATATTTCTCGCGACTTCATGCTGAACGTTCCTATTGTATGGCGATCCAGCCCGAAACGGATTTTGAGGGTGGAATGTATTTAAGCGCCAGCGAACCAACCCGTTCTCTGCGTGCTGTGGAGTGGGAAGGACATCCTCTGGTTATCGTAGGTGGGGAGAATCATAAGACAGGCCAAGGCATCTGCACGATAGGTCATTATGAGAATCTGGAACTGTTCGCAGGTCACTTGCTGGGCATCAAATCGATCCCTTACCGCTGGTCGGCACAGGATTTAATTACCCTGGACAGGGTTCCCTACATCGGCAAGATTTCAGACAACGAAGAGATTTATATCGCTACGGGATTCGGAAAATGGGGCATGACAAGCGGTACCTTGTCCGCTCAAATCATCTCGGATCAGATTCAGCGCAAAGATAATCCATATACAGAGCTATACGATCCATCCCGCTTCAAAGTTGGCGCCAGCCTAAAGAGCTTCTTCGTTCAAAATGCCAATGTGGCAAAAGAGCTTGTAGCGGGAAAAGTTGAGATCGTCCACAAAAAGACAAGTGACCTGGAGGCAGACGAAGGAGCCGTTGTCTTCCATGACGGCAAACGGGTTGGCGCCTACAAAGATCCAGAAGGTAAACTTCATCTGGTGGACAGAACTTGTACGCATATGGGCTGTGAATGCGAATGGAACGACGGCGATCGTTCTTGGGATTGCCCTTGCCACGGCTCCCGTTTCTCCTATGATGGAGAAGTATTGGAAGGACCTGCATCGGTGCCACTGACGAAGCTTTACGAATAAATTGAGGTCCTTCGGCAGGGGCGGTTGTGAATGCCGTATAGCATTCAGGTATAATAGGACATGAATGAAGCATTAGCTTCAAAAATGTTTAAAGGAGCGTGACGTTAGAGATGGATTTGAGAGGAAAGAGTGTTGTGATTACGGGTGCGGGCAAAGGGATCGGCAAATCCTTAGCCATGGCACTAGCTAAGGAAGGTGCTAATTTGGGCCTGATCTCCAGAACTTCAGGCGATCTCGAAGCGTTAAAATCAGCTTTAACGGAAGTATACGACGTGAAAGTCAGCATTGCCGTAGCGGATATCGCTGTACGCGAAGAGGCTGAACGTGCGGTTGCTTACCTGCAAAATGAGCTAGGACCATTTGACGCATTGATTAACAATGCCGGAATTGCAAAATTCGGCACATTAGTAGAAATGGACCCCGCCGATTGGGAAAGCCATATCCAAGTCAATCTTTACGGAACCTATTATGTAACTCGCGCTGCACTGCCAGCTATGATTGAGAAAAATGGTGGAAATATCATCAATATCTCTTCTACCGCGGGAGAGCGTGGCTTCGCGACAGGCTCGGCTTATTGCGCATCCAAGTTTGCACTGATGGGCATGACCGAAGCCCTCGCACAAGAGGTGCGTAAGCACAACATCCGCGTCGTAGCCTTGACTCCAAGCACTGTAAACACTGGACTAGCTTCCAACGCTGGACTTAAGATCGGTGACGAAGACCGCATGATGCAGCCTGAGGATGTAGCTGAATTGGCCTTAACAGCCTTGAAGCTCCCGGATCGTGTCTTCCTAAAAACAGCAGGACTCTGGACCACGAATCCGCAATAAAACAGAGCTGGCTGGTTCTACGCCAGCCGTACTTTGTGGAGAAGAAAACCTCAAGACTGCTCTTCTCCATCCTCTGATTACACTTTGTGCGATAGAATGCCTCTATACCTCGAACTCTGGATACTATTTGACGTTCGAATGACGTTCGAATAACGTTCGAATAACCGATAGTTGCACTTTGTACATCTATTCAGCGTAAAAAGAGGCTCCGTCACACTTTAATTGCACTCTGTGCAACTAAAAGTAGGAAATTCTCGACCATTGGCCAGATTCATCTAATTTAGTTGCAGAGAATACACTTATTGCTTCTTTTCTAACGAATCAGAGCTTTTAAGTGTATAAAGTGCAATTATATATTCAGCCTAATGTTTATGTATGGATATCACACTACTGAACGGAGGTTTTCCTAACATGCTGGTAGTCACAAATACTATTAAAGTTAAAGAAGGTCATGGTGAAGCCATTGCTCAACGTTTTGGAGGAAATAATGGTGTACAGGATATGCCAGGATTCGTCCGCATGGAGGTTTGGCAAGGAAGTGCCAAAGAAGGTGTTGAGGAATTAAAAATCTGTACCATGTGGGAGAATGAGGAGGCATTTAAAGGCTGGACCTCCAGTGACTCCTTCCGTCAATCACACCGCGGTGCTGGTGGGAATGAAGCCATTCTTGGTGCTTCGATCGACAAATATAAGCTGATGATCAGCCGAACACCTGGCACCAGCAATTAAGTGTAGAGATTGGACGACTAGTCCCAATAGCTATTCGTATAACTTACGTCTACAATTAACAAAAGTACGACTGCCGCGACAAAAACAACAGGGATGCCCTAAGCCGATATGGCTTTGAGACATCCCTGTTGTTTTTTAAAGTGTGTCGCTTATTGCTCACTAACATGAGGCAAAGCTTGCTCCACCTCTTGATGTTTCCCCGGCCAGAATGCCCACCGGCCAAAAAGTGTCGTAATAGCGGGCACAAGGAACGGACGAACTACGAAGGTATCAAGTAGGATACCTAGCGCGGTGATGATACCAAATTGCACAAGCACCTGAATCGGTAAGCTAGCTAATACAGCAAAAGTACCTGCCAGAATGAGGCCTGCCGAGGTAATTACTGAGCTGGTCTCATTCACGCCTTCCGCGATCGCCTGCTTAAGCGGCATGGTCTTACGCTTTTTCCAAATATTCGAGATCATAAAGATATTATAATCTTCTCCAAGTGCCACCAGGAATACAAAGGAATAGAGCGGGATCGCTCCTTGAATAGCATCTGCACCCATCACATAGTGAATGATAATCCAGCCTAAGCCAAGTGCAGAGAAGAAGGAGAGAATAACTGTTCCGACCAGATAAATAGTTGCCACTATCGAACGCAGATATATCAACAACAGCAAAGTGATCAACCCGATAACAACAGGGATAATCAGATCGGTGTCGCGATCTCCGATTTTTTTGGTATCATACTGAGTCGCTGTCTGACCACTTACCCACACATGATCTGAAGGACTCTCTACCCCTACATCAATCAGCGCTTGCTCTGCCGTTTCTAAAAGGGCTGGAATATGCCCCATCGCTTCAAGTGAATAAGGATTGTTCTTAAATTCGATATCAAAACCCAGAATATCCTTGTTCACAGCGCCCTGCTGCGGATCAGAAACCGTATCCACATACGTGAGCCCTCCGAGAATGACTTTAAGGTCCTCTCCACTCGCTTGCCCCTTAGTATTAATAATCAGTTTAGCGGGAGCTAGTTCGCCCGGTGAAAACTGCTTACCGATGAGGTCGAACCCTTCGCGGGACTCCATATTTTTAGGAAAAGAAGAGAGAATATCATACGTAAACTTGATTCCACTGGAGAATGAAGCCAGAATCCCCAGTCCGATAACGGTCACTCCTACGATAGCCCAAGGCCTGGAAACTACAAATCCGCCAATCCCTTTTTTATGGGAGACTTTAAGTTCTGGAACTGGTTTCCCTTTAGCCTTAGCCCGTTCAACCTCCATTTGCGGCGTGCGCGGAATGAATGGGAAGAACGAGGTCCGTCCGAAGATCGCCAAAAGTGCAGGTACAAGCGTTAAGCTAGCAATTCCCATAATGAAAATCGAAACACTGAACGGTATTGCAAAGCGATGATATGCTCCATACTTAGCCAGTAATAGCGCGAACAGTGCAAGCACAACGGTGAAACCACTCATTGCAATAGCCCCTGAAGAATCGGTAATGGAACGAAGCAGGGCACGAGTTTTGCTTTGCTCTATCTTCAGAAGCTGACGGAATCGCGAAATCAGGAACAAACAATAGTCCGTACCCGCACCGAACAACAGAACCGTCATGATGGAGACTGCCTGCGAATCCACGGTGATCCAGCCTTCTTGCGCCATTTTTCCAAGGATCGGACTAGTTATACCATAAGCAAATCCAACAGCAATAAGCGGAATAAACGCCAAGATAGGCGAACGATAAATCACCAATAAGAACACCAGTACAAGCACAACCGTAGCAATCAGCAAGGAAACGTCTGCGTTCTGGAACAGTCCAGTAGCATCGATAGATATACCCACTGGACCCGTAACACGTAAACTCAGGTCTTTTCCATCCGCCTTAGCAGTGGACGGATCTCCACCGGTCTCCGTGTTTATGATCTTTTTCATTTCTGTCACAGCTTCGCCGAGCTGATCACTATCTGCCGTTTTATCAAAAAGCACCGGGGTTACCAGCGTACTAAGATCCTCGGATAACGAGGCCTGTAGTGCTTGTGGCGGCAGCTGTCCTAATGGAGGGACAAAATTCTGATGGGGCAATGGTTGCTGCTCCAACTTCTTGTACACAGCAGTGATATGTACTAAATCATCTTGTGAAAGCCCACCTTCTCTATGCCATACGAGCAGCGCAGGCACTCCGCTTCCACTAGGGAATTCCTGCTCTGCAATAGCTGCTGCCTGTACCGACTGTGCATCATCTGGGAGGTTAGGCGCATTATTAGCAACCTGAGAATTCACTGCAGGCCATAACAGGGTAAGTGCACCTACAAGCACTATCCACACGAGAAGAGTAATCCACTTCGTCTTTTTTCCTGCCACCCATTTTCCGTAGCCTGACATTCCCTTCATCCTCTCCTTTACCCTGCAGCCTTAAAAATGAGCCGCGGGTCATTTTTAATTCTATCATATATATGCTTTAATTTTTAATCAAACTTTTTTTATTTTTCCGAAAAATCAAAACACCTCACCACATATAAAATACCCCTCTCTTCACATTGAAAATCAGCAACATGTGAAAAGAGGGGTTTATGTTCTGCTTTTTTCTTTACTTCAATTTAGATTTAGCCTGCGTCCAAATCTCCTTCAGAGAACTGACTGTTATAGAGATCAGCATAGAATCCGCCTTGTGCCAGCAGCTCCTCATGGTTGCCCTTCTCGATTACACTACCTTGATTCATAACAAGGATAAGGTCGGCATCTCGAATCGTCGAAAGACGGTGGGCAATTACAAAGCTGGTTCTGTTTTGCATCAATGCCTTCATTGCTTTTTGAATCAACAATTCGGTCCGTGTATCGACACTGCTTGTTGCTTCATCAAGAATGAGGATCGATGGATCAGCCAGAATCGCACGGGCAATCGTGATCAGCTGCTTTTGTCCTTGTGAAATATTAGAAGCTTCTTCATTTAACACCGTATTATAGCCAAGCGGAAGTGTGCGGATAAAGTGATCGGCATGGGCAGCCTTGGCCGCACGCACCACATCAGCCTCTGAAGCACCTTCACGTCCGTAAGCAATGTTATCGCGGATCGTACCATTGAACAGCCAGGTATCCTGAAGCACCATACCAAATTTGCTGCGCAGGTCACTCCGTTTCATATTGGTAATATTGACGCCATCAATGATAATTTCCCCATCGTTCAGCTCGTAGAAGCGCATCAACAGGTTAATCAAAGTGGTTTTACCAGCACCGGTAGGACCGACAATCGCTATAGTCTGACCTGGACTAACCTCAATGTTCATGTCCTCAATCAGAATCGCATCTTCTTTATATCCGAATTTCACATGACGGAACTCAACGGAGCCTTCCGGAGTACCATCATCAAGCTTCGCAACTGTAGTAGTAACTTCCTTAACTTCCTCTTCTTCATCCAGAAGTTCGAATACCCGTTCTGCAGAAGCAATCGTGGATTGAATAATATTAGCAATATTAGCCGTTTGTGCAATCGGCTGGGTGAACTGACGGGAATACTGAATAAAGGCTTGAATATCCCCGACATCGATCATTTTTTTAGTAACAAAGATACCGCCGACTACACAAATCATTACATAACCCAAGTTACCAATAAACATCATGAGCGGCATAATCATACCGGACATGAATTGGGCACGCCAGCCAGAGTCGTAAAGCTTATCGTTAATTTCATCGAAATCCTTAAGGGACTGCGGTTCACGACCAAATGCTTTAATAATCCGGTGACCGGTATACATTTCCTCTACATGACCATTCAACTGACCAAGTGATTTTTGCTGGCCCACAAAATAAGTCTGCGAGCGCTTGGAGATAGCCATAATCACAACGAAGCTGAGTGGCAATGTAACAATTGTAATCAAAGTCAGCCATGGGCTGATGGTAAGCATCATTACGATGACACCGATAATGGTGACAATAGAAGTAATCAATTGAGTTAAGCTCTGCTGCAGCGTAGTACTGATGTTATCCACATCATTCGTAGCACGGCTTAGAATTTCCCCATGGGTACGGGAATCAAAATATTTCAAAGGCAAACGTTCCAGCTTGCTGTTGATTTGCTCACGCATGTCGTAGACGACCTTCTGAGCTACGCCAGCCATTACATACTGCTGGATATAGCTAAACAGAGCACTAAGCAAATACAGACCCGCAAGGATGATCAGGATATCATTAATGTATCCAAAATCAATGGAAGCTCCCTCAACACCCATTAATTTACCATAAGCACCTTCAAACAGTTTAGTTGTTGCTTTACCCATAACCTTAGGACTGAAAATACTGAACACCGTACTGGCAATAGCCATAACTAGAACGATGATTAATTGAACCATACGGGGTCTTAAATATTTAATCAGACGACGAAGTGTACCCTTAAAGTCTTTAGCCTTTTCTGCAGGCATCCGCATGCCAGGGCCGCCACCAGGTCCAGGACCTTTATGGGCGCGTGGAGCTGCAGGCTTATTGTTTTGTTCACTCATGCTATTTCCTCCTCTGACAGCTGCGAGGATACGATCTCGCGGTACACATCACTGCTCGCGAGCAGTTCACGGTGAGTGCCCATTCCGGCGATTTCACCCTCATCAATAACAATAATCCGGTCGGCATCCATAACGGTACTAACCCGTTGAGCTACGATTAGAACAGTGGATTCCGTGGTTTCATCTTTGAGTGCCGCGCGGAGCTTAGCATCTGTTTTGAAATCAAGCGCTGAGAAGCTGTCGTCAAACAGATAAACTTGAGGTTTTCTCACAAGCGCACGTGCAATGGACAACCGTTGTTTCTGACCGCCGGAGACATTACTACCGCCTTGAGCAATTTCCGAATCAAACCCATCTTTCATGGCTGAGACGAAATCGTAGGCCTGAGCTACCTTGGCTGCATGAATGATTTCTTCATCGGTAGCATCCTCTTTACCGTAGCGAATGTTTTCGTTAATCGTACCTGTGAACAATACTGCTTTTTGAGGGATGTAACCAATTTTGCTCCGTAGCTCTTCTTGTGTCATCTCACGTACATCTACTCCGTTCACACGTACAGCACCTTCGTTAACATCATAGAACCTTGGAATCAAGCTGAGCAGGGTAGATTTACCTGAACCTGTACCACCGATAATCGCCGTAACTTCACCTGGACGAGCACTAAAGCTAATTTTCGAAAGTGCAGGTTGTTCCGCCCCAGGATAAGAAAAGGAAACATTATCGAATTCAACAAAACCACGCATATGATCGCGGCCGTCTTTTTTAGTAGCTTGAGCCGTTGTTTGCAATTCACTCTCTGATGGATCTGTGAACTCCGGCCGCATATCGAGCACTTCATTGATACGTAAGGCTGAAGCTGAAGCACGAGGAATCAGCACGAACATCATCGACACCATAATCAGGGAGAACATGATTTGCATCGCATATTGAATAAATGCCATCAGTGAGCCGACTTGTAAATCGCCATCGCCAATTCGAATCCCACCAAAGTAAAGAATTGCGATCATGGAAAAGTTCATAACAATCATCATAAGCGGCATCAAACCGGCCATGATTTTATTTACTTTGATCGCTGTGTCTGTCAGATCACGGTTAGCCTCGGAGAAGCGTTTATTCTCATGATCAATCCGGTTAAATGAACGGATAACACGGATACCCGTCAAATGTTCACGTAACACCAGATTTAATTTATCCAGCTTGATCTGTATCGCTTTAAACAGTGGTAATCCCTTCATTCCGATAAAGAAAATTGCGCCAACGAGTACCGGAATAACTACTACAAAGATCAATGATAATTTCGCATCTTCAGATACCGCCATGATGATACCACCAATCATCATCATCGGTGCACCGATCATCATACGCAGCATCATAGTAAGTACCGTCTGTACCTGCGTAATATCATTCGTTGTACGGGTAATTAAAGATGCGGTACCGAGTTTATCAAATTCATGCAGCGTGAAATTCTCTACATGGTTAAACACACGAGCACGGGTAAGTTTACCGAATCCTGCTGCCACTTTTGCCGATAAATAGCTGGCAATGACTGAACATATAGCCCCGCCCCCTGCAACTAAAAGCATGAAGCTACCTATTTTCCAAATAAAACTACGATCTCCCTGAACAATTCCTTTGTCGACGATGTCGGACATCAGCGTTGGGAGGTATAAGTCGCCCATGGACTGTAAGAACACAAGAATTAATACAGCACCAATAGCTACTCGAAATGGCTTCAGTTGTTTAAATAATTTAATCAAGCTTCTCATCTCCGTTCATTTGTAGCCTATCCCAATTAGGTGGTGGATTATCCTCAACAAAAGCATGTACCTTCAGCAATAGTTCTGTGAGCTGCTTAGTCTCTTTTTCACCTAAGTACTGTACGAGCTCATCCAGCATTGCATCTCTATATTGCTCTGCTCTTCGTGTGAGGTTTTTTCCACTCTCCGTCAATTTCACGCGTACGACTCTTCGGTCCGAAGGATCTGCGTGTCTTTCCACCATCTGTTTCGCCTCAAGACTATTAATCAACTGCGTAATAGTTGGAGGTGTGAATCCGAGGAGTCGGCTGATTTCAGATATCTTTAGACCCTCATCATCAGAATGATTCCATTTTTCAATGCATATCATTAAAGTCATCTCACTCGGCTTATGGCCTTCAACACCCTTTTGCCATTGGCCTTTATGCAGCCGTTTCATCGCCGCGAAAAGCCCGTGTGCGACTGAATTTTCAGTATTTTCTGTATTTCCTCCGTTTATCCCAATTTCTATCACCTCAAATTTAGTTAGGTCAGCTAATTATTAAACAATGTATTATTTAGGCTACCTAATTATATTTTCGGCACAACGCTTTGTCAAATTTTGAATACGGTATCAATTATTACGAAAAAGAAAACTCCCCAGCACAATGGCAAGGGAGTCCAATTTCATATATGTATTACTCTGTATTATAAGAATACTGAATAGATTGATTGAATCCTAGTACAGTGCTCCGTGCTCGTAAGTGGTGATACCTCCGCTGTTTCCAGAGCCAACTGGTCCAACAATAATGAAGCTAAACAATGCTAACACGCTGACCATCATCAATAGTGATTTTTTCATTTTTTCTCACCCCCTTTACTAATTCTCTATACCTATCCTGCTGAGTAACAGTAGCATAATCTCTGTTCGTCTCAAATAAAGTAACACAATTAATAAAGTCTTTTCCGTTATTCTGTCTTATGGCTAATTCCAAACACTGAATAATATAATCCACACCTATATTATATTGTTTAAGGTTTATACGATACATGGCTACTTGATAGTACAAACGATACAAGCGATCTACATTATTCGGTTCCTGGTATTGCTCAAACCTCTGCATCTCCCGCGAGAACCGTGTGAGCACACTTTCAGCAGAGAAGCCATAACGATTGGCAGAATCCATAATAGTGATAAGTCCTGCAAGTATCTCACCCGGATTATCTGCTAAAAAAGCAGTATATGAAGGCAAAACAGTTACATTACCCACCAACATCTCCAGTGTAAAGCTGTTCGCTTTTGCAAATAACCGAAAATGCTCTACAGCTTCTAGACCTTTCTCATCCAGCATTTCGAACCAGCCAAGTTCTGCATAACCTGCTGTATACTTCTTAGCTTCTTCATATTGACCTTGCTTGGTTAGTGAAATCGCTTTGAGTAGATATCCATGACCATAATACACAACGAGGGGACGTTCAGTACTAAGTTCTTCACGACGTCTGTCTTCCTTTGTTCG
Organism: Paenibacillus sp. FSL K6-2859; assembly: GCF_038008265.1. Lineage (NCBI taxonomy): Bacteria > Bacillati > Bacillota > Bacilli > Caryophanales > Paenibacillaceae > Paenibacillus > Paenibacillus sp. FSL K6-2859. The sequence goes on from NZ_JBBOYU010000001.1 coordinate 6,503,374, forward strand.
AATTTGCACACGATAAACAGCATTTGCCAAAGCTCTCAGCTCATCCGCAAATCCTTCCATTTGCTTCCATCTGCGTAGATCGAAACATAATTGTGTCAGCCTTAACAGTCCATCTAATTGCATGTTTTCTGGCAGACGGCCTCTAAAAGGCCCGAAGGTAATTACTCCGCGTAACTTCTCATCAGTATCGACAATTGCCTTAACTGACATAAAAATACGAAAATGACTGATTGCAAGGCGTTCAGAGTAACTATCAGATTCGTTTTCTGCTACAACCTTATAGAAAAACATGGATTCATCTATTTTACCTTTATTAAACAATTTTTCGGCTATCGAATAAACGATATCTAGCGATTTAGGATAGTCCAATAACTTGCTTAAGGTATCATCAATGCATTGTTGCTTGCCCAGTTCAGCACAGCGTATTAAAAAAGGCTCCACCCTGCGGCGTGAGACCTTCTCCTCATTGAAGCATTCATCAATATACAATGGATACAGCCATCCATCAGGAAAACCAAAGGCTTTAATAATTGCATCTATTTGTCCCAGGGACATAGGCTTCGGTGGATTCCCGTGCAGGATTGCACTGAGACTTCCTCGATTCAGACCACAAATTTTTGAAAATGAGGCGAGATTATGGCCGGAGCGGGACAGATTTTTCTCAATTTCTGAGCGTATAGTTGTTAACTTTCCCTCCACTCGGCACCCCCAAAGTTTGACTTGAAAAGATTCTATTAATTGACATTATAGGTGAAAGTTATGGATTGTACAACCAATAGATTGTACGACAAAAAGAGGAGCGTATTTCTCTCCTCTTTATCGGTTGGATCTTCGTAATAGTGTAATTCTATGGATGTATCGAAGTTTAATTTATGGTATTAGCGGCTTTTGAGCTTCAGCAGTAAGCTGTTGCACTCGCCTTGCGACTGCGCAAGTTCTCCATCATCTTATGTTGTGCCAGCAAAATATAACCGTCCAATCGCTCGCTTAGCTCTAGGACAGCATGGTCACTAAGACTCCGTTTCTCCGCGACTTCCAGCAATTCGCATCTAAGGCTCTCTATAGTCACAAACAGCTCATCTTCTCTGTAGTCTCTTCTATAAGCTTTCTCGGAAGAACCTTGATATAGTGTCACAACTCTCTCCTTCTCTCTATCAACATCTCCTCCTATCATAATCCATGATACCAAAAAACATATTTTCAAAAAAAAAGAAAAATTTGCAGAACATCCACAAAAAATAAAATAGTTATTATTTCGGATGTTCTATAGACTCGTAGGGAAGTCATTTGGGTATTGTTCTCTCAATAGACCCTTTGCAAAAGAAATCCATTCCCGTGCTGCAAAGGATAAATAACGATCTCTACGCCACGCCATAGCGAGCTGCCAAGGGATTACTGGATCTGTCAAAGGAATAACTACCAATCGTGAGCGGTCCATGTCGCGGCAAATGGTTTCCGGCAATAATGCGATTCCCATTCCCGCGGCGACCATCTTGCTGATTAAGTCCCATTGTGAACTCTCATATATAACCTTTGGCTGAAATCCAGCTTTTACACATTCCGTAATGATCCGATCATGCAGCGTAAAATCCTCTCGAAATAGCACGAACTCCTCTTCTGCCAGTTCACTTAGCGGAACAAGCTCTGCCTCGGCCAGCCGATGTCCCATAGGCAAAATAAGATTCAGCGTCTCTTCAACAAAGGTAAAACAATGAAGTTTGGCTGTATCTACAGGCAATACGACCATTCCAATGTCCAGCAGTCCGGTTTCTACATCTTCCTCCACTTTTTTGGCCCCATCCTCATGCAGACGAATCGTAACCTGTGGATATCGCTTATGAAATTGACCAATTACTGAAGGAAAAAAACTCGCGCCTACCATAGGAGGCAAACCGATACGGATGTGACCCTGCTCCAGATTCCGTAAGTTATCCAGTTCAGAAGACAAGCTGGCGAAAGACTCCACGATATTTTGCGCTTTGGTGAACAAAATTTCCCCTGCGTCTGTAAGCCTTACACTCTTCCCTTCACGGTAGAACAAGTCTGCCTCCAGTTCGACCTCCATATTCCGAATCATTTTACTGATCGTGGGCTGTGTTATATATAATGATTCAGCAGCTCTGGTAAAGCTTTTCATTCGTGCCGCTTGAACGAAATATTCTAATTGTCGGATATCCATTTATGTGCCCCCCTAATCCATAGACAAAAGGAATGTCATTTATTCGATCTATTCATTTTACCTATGAAAACAATTGATGTAAACTTTCATTATCATGAAAGGAGCGAAGCCTTATGAAAAAGATTGTTATAGGCTTGCTGCAGGTAGCGGGACTTATGTTATTCTCTTTACTTATCAACGCTTTGACCCCATTATTGCATATCCCTATTCCCGGAAGCATACTCGGAATGATTATATTGTTTCTCCTGCTTGAGTTCGGTGTCATTCGTCTAAATTGGGTAGAAGTGGGTGCTTCTTGGCTACTCGCCGAGCTCCTACTGTTCTTCATTCCATCTGCTATAGGTGTAATGAAATACGCTAATATTCTGGAAACGGATGGATTACGTATTCTTGCCGTTGTCGTCTTAGGCACATTTGTTGTGATGGCTAGTTCCGGATTACTTACCAGTAGAATTTATAAAGCGAAGGAGCGGAAAGAATCATGTTAAACGCTCTGCTATTCTTTGGTCTCACGGTCGCGGTGTATTTACTCGCGAAACGTATCTATGCTTCTACTGGTAAAGTCTACACCTCTCCATTAATCATCACACCAGTGATTATGATCATCTTTCTGCTTATAACAGGCATTACTTATGACTCATACAATGCGGGAGGAAAATGGCTGACGGATTTGCTGCAACCAGCAACCATGGCCTTTGCCATCCCTTTGCATAAGAACTTCAAGGTACTCAAAAAGCACGCCGCCGAAATTGCGGCAGGCGTGCTATCAGGGACGATAGTTGCGGTGATCTCTTCCATTCTGCTCGCCAAATGGCTGCATGTTAGCGGCGATCTGGCAGCAAGTCTGGTCCCGCGTTCGGTAACCACACCGATCGCTATGAGCATCTCGCAAAGTATCGGCGGTGTACCGAGTATCACAGCAGTCTTCGTCATTATTACCGGGATACTGGGTACAATGATGGGCCCTACTGTACTTCGTATCTTCCGCATTGAGAATGAAATTGCGCGCGGTGTATCGCTGGGAACCGCTGCACATGGTACAGGAACATCCAAAGCCTTCGAGCTTAGTTCACTGACCGGAACCATCTCCAGTATTGCGATGATTCTGTCCGCGCTGTTATCTATAGGTGTGGCGCCAGCTTTGCTCGCGATATTCCTCCACTAGGCTAACCCAGCTTGGGCCAAGGGCATGTCACTTTAGTACATCTAAAGTAGCATGTCCTTTTTCTATGAATCGAACCTTAGAACTTAACAGGCAACCCGCTTTGCGCTGAATCGTAGGCCGCACAGGTGACTTTGAGGGTTTTGTATCCATCCTCATAGTCGCATAAAATGCGCGAGCGATCCCCCGTCCGTACAGCATGTATGAAGGCTTCACTTTCTACTAAATATGGGTTTCCTGTATTCTCAAATTCGGTACTATTGCCGCTTCGCACTTCCAAGAGACGATCCGGGTTCCAGTCCAATAGTCCCCGATCATTATAGAAGCTTAGACCTACACTGCCCACCTCATCAGGTAAAACGCATGTATTTGAAATATTAGCAATAATTCCATTTTCAAGCTTCAGGGATACCGTACCTACATCTGCCACGCTCACACCTTCATGCTGCTCATGCATAATCCGGTTTCCGAACATGCCGTAGACTTCCTTTACTTCTCCGGCTAGATAGCGCACCAAATCGACGATATGTGTAGTTTGCTCTGTGAATTGTCCTCCGGATTGCTTCTGATCACGCCACCAAGCTACGCCTGGCATGCCGCCCATCCATTGCCCCATAATCATACCAACCTTGTCACCACGCAAAGTTTCTTTCAGACGCTTAATGTTCTCCTGATAGCGTAAATGATATCCTACCGAGGTTAACAAATGATGTTCTTTAATATCCTGAAGTAGGCTTGCGGGAATTTCAGTAGTCATACTAAGCGGTTTTTCTATAAAAAAGGGAATATCCCTCTTGATTAATGATCGTTCGATCGCACCATGAGATTGTGGAGGCACACAAATATAAACAGCATCGAGCTTCTCCGCATCCAGCATCTCTGTAATATCACCATATCCAGCAGCATCGTATGGTCGTGCCATATCTTCGCCTTTAGCCTTACTGCTTCCGCAGACCGCCTGCAAACGGACATCATCCATCTCTGCCAGTAAATCAGCATGTACCTTAGAGAACCAACCCGTACCCACAATACCCACTTTTAATGTCATACTTTTTCCTCCTGCCGATTGATTATGAATACCTTTTCATAGATTATACCCTCTTATGAGCGGATAAGATAATCTCTCCATTCTTCGGGAAGCAAATGCATATAAGGACGCTGCAAAAAGCGATCATCCGCAAGCACAATAATGCCTGTATCTGTCTCACTTCGAATCAGCCTGCCTCCAGCTTGCAATACCTTGCACATTCCCGGGTAGACATAAGCATAATCAAAGCCGTTTTTACCTCTGGCATTAAAATACTGACGCAGTAGATTACGCTCAAGACCAAGCTGTGGCAGGCCAACACCAACAACCATCACCCCGTTGAGACGGTCTCCTGGCAAATCTACACCTTCCGAAAAAATCCCTCCGAGTACAGCAAAGCCTAACAACGTCTCGTCATTATCTGGACGAAAGGATGCTAAAAAAATCTCTCTAGCCTGCTCACTCATGCCTGTATCCTGCATCAAAGTCCGTACTTCGGGGTAATTCTCCGTAAAGGCCTGATATACGTTTTGTAAATAGAGATATGAAGGAAAAAAGACCAGATAATTGCCCTTCTTTGAAACCATTTGATGCAATGCCTGAGTTAACGGGATGAGAGAAGCTTCCCGGTCATGATAACGTGTGGAGACAGGCAGCACGGTCACCTCCCATTGCTCCTTCTGAAAAGGAGATGAGACCGTTAAACTGTAATCTTCCTCCACCGCACCAATCATATCCCGATAATACGATAATGGAGAAAGCGTAGCAGAGAACAGAATCTGACTTCGAAAGCTCTTAGACATTTGCCCCAGCAAATGCGATGGATCCAAATTAAATAACTTCAAATACACATCACCGCGCCGGACCTCAGCATAGGTTATGTAGCGTTCATCATAGGTCTTAAAGGTGCGAAGCATCCCTTGAACTGCAAAATAGGTATCCAGGAGAACATTTTCTCCTTCTCCATTCTGAGGAACAATGCTGGCGCTAGGGTGAATAAGTTCCTGTTCCGCCTCCAAAGAAAATATCTCAAGCAAGGCTGGCAGCTCCTCCGGGAATGAGGCCCACTGCCCTTGCCCCTCTTCATTACAAATTTTGCGAAGGGAGATGAAAAAAGCATTCACCGATTTACCTGCAGCACTCAAATTACGGTTTACTTCCTTGTACTGACGCTGGATTTCTAGAAAGGGGGCCTTCAGCAAAGAGGCAGAGAACATCTCTCGTCCCCGGTCTACCAGATTATGCGCTTCATCTACTAGAAGCACCGTTTCTCTCTTTCTCTCCTCCGTTAGCCGTTTCAGGCTGATCCGAGGATCATATATATAATTGTAATCGCAGATCACCGCATCACAGGCATAGGCTGCATCCAGCGAGAACTCAAACGGGCACACTTTATGTTTGTGAGCATACAGTGCTAGGGTGTCTCTGCTCATCAGCGTCTCATGCTCTAACAGATCCATTACTGCATCATTAATCCGATCATAATAGCCATCCGCATAGGGACAGGAATCTTTACCGCAAATCCCTTCATCATGAAAACAGCTCTTTTCTTTAGCAGTAAGTGTGATGACATGCAGCTGAAGTCCCTGTGTCAGCAGTAGAGAAATGGCTTCCTGCGCGGCAAAACGGGTAACCGTCTTAGCCGTTAAATAGAACAATCCTTTAGCTTGTCCTTCGCCCATTGCTTTAAGGACCGGGAACAGCGTTGACATTGTTTTCCCAATACCTGTGGGCGCCTGAGCGAACAGACTGACCTTTTCTACGATGGATTTGTATACCGCTCCGGCAAAATGGCGTTGTCCCTTTCGATAAGAAGGAAACGGGAATTGTAACTCTCGAAGGCTCTGCTCCTTCTTAGCCTCATGACGAACCATCATCTCAGCGTACGGAGCATATCTGGCTACAGTATCATTAGCAAATGAGATCAGTTCATCTAAAGACAACGTTCGGTACAAGCTTTTTTGCTCATCAGTAGCCCGGTGGACATAGGTAAGCTTTACTTGAATAGAAGAAAGCTCCTGCTCCAGCGATACCATATATGCGTACATCAGCGCCTGAGCCCAATGAACCTCATGTCCCTCTTCCAGCATATCCAGCAGTCCGGAGGTTGATTTGATTTCTTCGACCGTTAGGCTCCCATCCTCCGAAGCAAGCAGTCCATCACAGCGTCCATCTACTATATAGAGTAAGCTACCATAAGGGATCTCAGTTTTCAGATAGACCTCTTTGCGGTCGCCCTCCTTATATTGCTTTTGGATTTTCTGATGTATTCGTGTTCCTTCAACCATGGAGGAAGTACCATGAAATCCAGGCTCAATACTACCGCTGCGAAAAACATACTCGACGAGCGTTCTAACGGATAGGGTTACAGTACGATCCAACTATTCTCACCTCCCTTAATTAGCCATATATCCTTTTTGTTCCCAATGTCTATTTCGGTCCTTTAATCGCTGTATATCCCCATAGGATAGCATAAACATCATCTTTCACCCATGCGTGTTTAACTTTACGCACTCCACAAAGCTTATACTTACGCTTTCGGTTTTTGACTTTCTTCTGCTAGCCCTGCATAATAAATTTTATTACTATGGAATCAATTTGTCTTGGTGCTGTTTCGTCCTGCTTGAGAAATGGCGTTTTATCATGTAGAAAGAGGGGGAAGCTGTGTCATCCTTTAATATTAAACGTTGGATCATTAAACCTTTTGTGTTTTTCACAATACTTTTTATCCTAAAAGCATTTCTGGCTTGGGGCGTCATTTTTGATGATGTGCTGCCTTGGAAATCATTATTGACAGAAATCCCTTTTGCCTGGGCGCTCTTCTGTATTATTGAGCGGTTCGCCTCCAAACGAAAGCTTGGATATTACATGACAGTCAACTTATTAGTGACAGCCATCTTTTTCGCAGCCATTATGTATTTTAAATATTATGGTGTCATTGTAACTTACCATGCCGCTGAGCAGGTGAATCAAGTCACAGCCGTCAGCAACAGCGTATTCTCACTCATGGACCCTTACTACCTGCTAATCTTTACAGATATCATTGTCCTAGGAGGCTATTTCTTCTTTAATAAGAAAGGCCGGATCTATAAAAAGGAAAATATCAACCGTCGTAACGGAAAAATAAAGTATAGCGTAATATTCGCAGTCTCACTTGGCTTATGCTTGTTCAATATTTTGCCTAATAAGGCCAGTATGAACGAAATTAAAAAAGCTCAGGAGATGGGTATTCTTAATTATGAAGCCTATACGATCTTTGCTAAAGAAGAACCAGAACTTGTGCAATCAAGTGACATTACACAAGATGCCATCAACAAAGTGAAGGTAATTAATACTGCAGTTAGTTCTCCGCTTCATGGCACGGCTAAAGGCAAAAATCTTATTATCATTCAATTGGAATCCTTCCAGAGCTTTTTGATGGGTCTTCAGCTAGACGGGCAAGAGATTACACCGAACCTGAACAAGGTAATGAAGGATAGTCTCTACTTCCCTAATTTCTATCAAATGGTCGGTCAAGGGAATACGTCGGATGCAGAGTTCGTAGTGAACACTTCAGCCTACATCCCTCCACGCGGAGCAGCAACCATGTCCTATGTGGATAAGGTGCTTCCAAGTCTGCCACGCTTGCTAAAAGACAATGGTTATCAGACCGCAACCTTCCACACCAATGTCGTAGAGTTTTGGAACCGCGGTGAGCTGTACGAATCGCTGGGCTTTGATCATTATTATGATCGTAAATTTTTTGGGGAAGATGATGTCTTCTTCTTCGGTGCTTCTGATGATACGCTTTATAGTAAAACAGCCGACAAGCTGAAAGAAATGAGCAACGAGGGTCAACCTTTCTACGCTCAGGTCATTTCGATGTCAGCGCATCATCCATTCACAATCCCTGAGGAAAAATACCGTATGAAGCTTCCAGAGCGTTACGAAGGTACTTTTGTGGGTGACTATATCCGTTCCCAGAACTATGCGGATGATGCCTTCGGACATTTCGTAGAAGAGCTTAAAGCGAATGGCGTATGGGATAACAGCGTAATCATGATTTATGGAGACCATATGGGACTGCCTATTTATTCTCTCGATCATGATGATAAGCAATTAATGACTGAAATTTATGGTCATGAATATTCCTATGCGGATATGTTAAACATTCCTCTGCTCATCCATACAGGAGACAGCACAGCACCACAGACCTTAGAGCAAGTCGGTGGCGAAGTGGATATTATGCCAACTGCTGCTGGTCTTCTTGGAATTTCATTAGAGAATAACCTGGTTTTCGGTCAAGATCTACTCAGTCAGACTTATAATTTGCTGCCAGAGCGATATTATTTACCTTCCGGTTCTTTCATTTCCAGTTCAGGACTGCTTATTCCGGGTAACAGCTTTGAAGACAACACTCAATATTCAATCGATAAGAATGGAAAAGCACCGTCTGCCACTGAGGATGAATACAACCGAGCATTGAGACTTTTACAGCTCTCCCATAGCTATATTACGCAACTGCCAGACAAACCAATTGAACCATAAGCCATTCATAAAATAAGATTTCAAAAAAGGCCACCTTCCGGAGAAGGTGGCCTTTTTCTGTATCAATATACTAAACCTGGAGATTTACCGTTCCTGATCCTCGATCATACGGTAGTACTCTGCAAAATTTTGCAGCTCTTCCGGTTTCAGTATAGATAAATGTTCAGCAAGCAGCTGTTTTGAACGGAAATGTCCTTCTTCAAGTGTCCGCTGGCCTAGCTCGGTGATGGTTACGACAACCGCTCTCCGATCTTTTCCATCCGTCTCACGCTTAATGAAACCCAGCACTTCCAGACGATCCAACATCACTGTAATGGCACTCGATTTGACCTCCATAGACTCCGCCAGTTGTATAACCCGCGACTGCTTCTCTTTCGCTACTATATTTAACAGACCCATCTGAGGTACGGTAAGTCCGAGTTCTTTGTGCAATGACATTTGTGACATGATCTTACGTTGTACTCTCCACATAGATAATCCAAGACGCTCTATTAACGGATCTAATTGATGCGGCATCCTTGTTTCAACTCCCAATCCGTTTTTAATAACTCAAGCGTACCACTAGAACTGGTTAGGATTCAATGCTTTTGTCTACTAAACATTTCATAATCACGTTTATTTCCATAAATATTCCACCAATTTACAATTTCCGACACAAAAATACTATATTCTATGTAAGGTTCTAGGCTTAACGATACGCTATAATCGTAGCAGTGAGATCGATTGTCACCGAAAACATAATTTGTCAAGGTTGGTGCAAAAAATGAAATTGGCAACTAAATTAACTTGGATGATGTTTATCGTGTTACTTCTTGTTGGATCATCCATCGGGTTCTTCGGATACCGTACTGCTTACAAGCAAGTAGACGAAGCAGCAGGTATTGAATTGGTAGGCTGCGCCAATATTACAACCGGACTGATTGACCCCTCAGACATTACCGCCTTAATTGCAGGAGATCAAAGCAAACTGGAGGCTGTCGAGGACCGGATCGGTTGGATTGTGGCACATAAGGCTATTTTTAAAGAGGCGTTCATTTTATCGCTAGACGGTAAGATACTCGCCGCTGATTCAAGTTTCAAAGCAAGAGGTTATAAAGCAGGCGACACTTTTTATTTCTCAGATGAAGAGAAGCAAATGATCACTAAATCTAAGCATTCCGCTTACTCCAAGGTTTATACATACGAAGGTACCTCACTTAAGACGGGTTACGGCCCCATCTATCAGGATCATGATCCGTCCAAGCCTATAGTTGCGCTAATGGCTATTAACTTTGATGGCCCTTTAATTCAAGAACGGACCCGGGACATCATTGTTCAGCCTTTTATTATCGGGACTTCCATTCTAGTTATTGCTATTGTGGCAGCATACCTCTTAATCCGCCGAATGGTAAGTCCACTAACAAAGTTATCCCGAGGCGTAAATCTTGTTGCACAGGGTGATCTTACTCATGATCCTATTTCATTCAACAGCAAGGATGAGATTGGTACACTAGCTCGAAATTTCAACGGCATGACACAGAGCTTGCGCATGCTCATTACCGAGGTCAATGAAACCTCCATGCAGGTAGCATCTTCATCTGAAGAGCTCTCTGCCAGTGCGCAAGAAACTAATCGTGCTGGTGAGTACAGTGTGAACGTTTCGATTGAGCTTGCTGATGGAGCTAATACACAATTGCAAAATTTGGAGGGTGGTTATAAGTCTGTACAAGATTTGTCACACTTCATTACAGAGATTGCAGGAAATGCAGATAACGCAATGAATAATGCTACCAGTAACGCTGAAAAGGCTCGTACAGGTCGAGAAGCAATGGATTCTACTACGCAGCAGATGAGCGTCGTCAGTGACAGCATCACTGATTTAGCTGTCATTATTGAAACCTTGGGCGGCTACTCCAAGGAAATCGAGAATATCGTGGGCACGATTGCAAGTATCGCAGAAGAAACCAATCTGCTGTCGCTGAATGCAGCCATTGAAGCTGCAAGAGCCGGAGAAGAGGGAAGAGGCTTTGCGGTAGTTGCACAATCCGTACGCAAGCTTGCCGAACGTTCCGCCCAATCCGCTGCCCAAATCGGTCAACTCGTAAACATCATTGTAAATCAGATGGACCATGCAGGAGAAACCATGAAGCGCTCTACAGAAGAGATGGAGCAAGGCCGGGAATTAATCGTAACGGCAGGTCAATCCTTCTCCGAGATTGAAATGTCTGTCTCTGGGATGGCTTCACAAAGTCAGCAGATTTCCGGTACAGTCCGCGAACTAGCCTTCATCTCCGATGGTCTCGTTACTACTCTACAGAATATTGTAGACGTCGCTAATCAGACAGCAAGTGGTGCGGAAACATTATCCGCCTCCTCACAAGAGCAGCTTGCAGCCATGGAAGAAGTGGAGTCAGCTGCAGGTTTCCTGTCCTCGCTAGCTGAGAAGCTACAGATTCTAATTGAACGCTTCAAAGTATAATCCTTCTCATCCATGTAAGTTCTTAAACTTAAAGGGGCTAGCGACCAAGCAGAGAAATTCTGCTTGGTCGCTAGCCCCTCTTCTATGTATTGAGATCACGACGCTGCCGTATTCGCTAAAAACCACTCACCCAGCTCATGTACAGGCATCGGCCGACCGTAATAATAACCCTGCATGACTCTACAGCCCAGTGATTTCAGCAATTCAATCTGCTCTGGTGTCTCCACACCTTCCGCCACGACTTCCATATTAAGATGAGTCGCAATCGCAATAATATTGCTGATAATAGCTTTCTTGGAGTGCATCTTGCTGTTACGAATAAATACTTGGTCAATCTTGAGTGTGTTCACTGGGATCTCATCCAAATTACCAAGGGAGGAAAAGCCTGTCCCAAAGTCATCCAGCGATACTCTTACCCCAAGCATTCGAAGTCTAGACAGCTGTGCAACCGTCTCTTTCATGTTATGCATCGCAATGGACTCTGTAATCTCCAGTTCGAGAAAGTGTGGCTCTAATTCTGAACATGTGAGTGCTTCCGCTACAACATCGTATAGACTTCCATCCTCAAACATCCGTGCGGACATATTAATAGAGACCGGTACGTTAGCTATCTCTTCCTTATGCCAGAACCTGTTCTGGCTACACACATCATGTAACATCCAATAGGTAATCGGAACGATCAGTCCGGTCTCCTCTGCAATAGGAATGAACTCTCCTGGTGAAATAATCCCATGTTCTGGGTGTCTCCAGCGCAGTAACGCTTCAAGCCCCACCGTAACATTCATATAAGAGTCCCATTTCGGCTGATACACAACCATAAACTCAGAACGAGCCAATGCTTTTCGAAGATCCTTCTCTAGCGACATCCGCCGCAACTGATTGCGATTTACTTCTTGGTCGAACACACTCCATTTATTCTTACCTGAATCCTTAGAAGTATAAAGAGCCGTATCCGCAGCCTTCATTAGCGCTGAGCGGTCAGTCCCATGCAAAGGAGTCATACTAATTCCAACGCTTGCAGTAACATATAGCTCGTTGCCCTGAATACGATAGAATTTCTTAAGTTCATGCATAATATGCGCCGCCTCTTCCTGCGCACCCTCCAGCGTGCAATCTGGCAGAGCAATCAGGAATTCGTCACCGCCTAAACGGAAGGTCTTCCCTTTATCTCCTACAGAACGGATTAATCTAACAGCAACCTCCTGTAGTAACATATCACCTATATCATGTCCCAGCGTATCATTAATTGACTTAAAGCGATCTAAATCCACTATAAAAACAGCACCAGATCCACTTTCAAAAAATTCATCTTTAAAATAGCGTTCTAGTCCATGTCGATTCGGCAGCTCTGTTAGTGGATCATGATATGCCATTCGTTCAAGCACATGGCGATCCAGAAATACGGCGCCAGCAGAAACTGCGAGCATAAGTAACGCTGCCAGCGAAAATGCCATTAACAGTATAACATCCGTCTCCACAAAAAAAGGTTTGCTTCCAGGCAAGTTGTTATATTCAAAATGACTAGCCTTTACACTTGTGTAATGCAATCCGGTAACTGAAAATCCAATAAACAACGCCGAGTATAGCTTCCATCGCTGAAACCCTGCGCATTCTTTAAACTTGTGAAACATCAATAATCCGATATAAGACGAAACCAAAATCAGAATTACAGCAGCGGCTTGAATCCATATATCATAATGAATCCTCGTCACAATCTTTATAGAAGACATTCCGATATAGTGCATAGCCGAAAAGCCGCTTCCCAAGAGAATACCACCTACTACTAAATTCCATATCCTTAATTGAGGAACAGATGTGATCCGGAATGCCAAATAGCAGAATGACACACCCACCAATAGCGATATTATAGATCTGCCTGGATAATAATTGACCTCCGCTGGAAAGCGATTCGCCATTATCCCAACATAATGTATTGCCCAAATACCGCAGCCTAACACACATGCTCCCGAGATCAACCACAGACGTCGGATTTTGCCAGTAGAACGCGAAACTTGCGAAATCAGATTCAGTGCAGAATAAGTAACTGTCGCCGCTAGCACAAATGATAGTAAAACAATCCATACATTATAGTGGATTCCCATTTTATCCATTAATTAACCTCTTCACCGGTTTTGAATCCCGTAATCACTCAGCGTATTTCTCAAGTAAAAAATCAGTACACGAATATTAGATATGGAAGAGTGCGTAAAGATTATAGGTTATCCATAAAAAGAAACTTTAGATGTATTCTACTCTGTATTCAGAAGATTGTCTAAGTAAATACTGGAATTTATACCCTTTTTTTATTTCGTGAAAAATGTCCATATTTGACACATTACTCAACCCGGAAAACTTGAATTATGACCTGTTAATGATATATTTTTCGGAAAGGTAATTCGCCAAATCCATAGATTCAAAACTACCAGTACCAACAGGTAGATATAAATTCCACCCATAAACAAAGTAAAGACATAATGAATACCTGCCATCCCCATCAGCAAAAATAATAACCCAAAGGAATTTGCAGTGTAATCCTTCTGTTTAGCTGCCTCATAACGTTCTGAGAAAGGTAGTACCGGAGGATAAGAACGGAAACAAATGACTCCATAGATCAGCATTGCAAACAGGACAACTACCAAGTCTGGTATAATTCGCAGCCCAAACAACCAAAGATACACTATCGCTTCTATAGCGAATAAAGGTAATAGCAGGCGAACTATCGCTGCCTTAAGCATTCCACGATAGATGGGTGCGGTGTTCGGCAGAGGAATCAGCTTATAAATCCAAGAGCCTTTATAACCCGCAGAGTACCTTAGCATTAGAACAACCGTCTGAAGTAACGTCGCACCGAAATAAATCATCAGGAAAGTGTTTGAATCCTTGATAGACGATGCATTCCCATCCCAAAAGATCCCAAATATAAAAATGAACGGGAAGACAATGGAATAACCGATTGCCGGATATACCTTTAACTTGAAGTCACGCTCATTCTTCATCATTGACCAGCTAAAACGAAAGAACATTCCCTCTAACGGGTTCTTACAAGTTATTTTCGACAACCAGTCCACCATTCGGGCGTTACTGTTGCCAACATTCCCTTGCTCTGAAAGCTTCTGTAAGCTCTTTTCGAATAGAGGCATCAGCTTAACATACGCCACAATCAGCAGAACCGGAATTACTAAAGCTAGTACTGAAAGCACGACGAAGTGTGTATCTCTGGCCCCGCCAATCAACATCTCAAAGGGAGCCGCAAACCAAATCGGAGAAATCAGATACTGCCACCATGCCGGCTTAAAAGAGAGACTCAATTCAGCAATATCGAACAATCTAACTACGAGCTGATACCCTACTGTAATCCCTATAGTCAAAATGATCTGTACATAATTAATAATATCCTTGAGCTTCTCCCCGTCGAAAAACTTCATGATCAGTAAATAAAGCAGCGCCGTAATAACGAGAATAAAGCAGTCCATCAGAATGATCTCAAAAGCATATATTAGAAAAAATAGTACTCCCTGTTTAAACAGGCACAAAATCAGCGAAGGTCCGGTCAATGTCAGCGTCACTGAAAATAAATAAATGAGAATGTGGATGCTCTTCGCCATGTTCAAGGTACGGCGGTTCACTGGCTTTGAAGCAAGTATGTTTTTGTCCCGAAGATCAAGCATCACGGAAGAGAAATCAGAGATCAGCGTGGTCGTAATCATAAACATCACTACACCAAATACAAGGCTCATTTGTAGCATATAATTGCCCGTTAACATCATAAGAGGAACTAACATGACGCCAAAAAGTAAATAAATCCATTGCACACGCAGCGGCGAGCCCTCTTTCTTCTCCTCCTTTTTCTGCATTCCAGCCAGCACTGTCGGTGTTCTTCTTCCGTCCATCGTCAGTTTGACCTGCAGAATACTCCGCATCACATCATAATCAACTCCGATTCGGCTAAACCCACCTCGCAGCTTATCCAGAAGCTTCAGCACATAGAAATCAGTCATGAGGAAGATACCTCTTGCATGACCGCAACAAATTCCCCAGCAATATCACGGTATTTATCAAATCCAGTTAACTGATTAAAAATATCCTCAAGCGACCCTTCGCGGCCCTTCTCTCTTAACTCAGCAAAGCTCCCATCCGCCACGATATCTCCACCATCGATCAAAACAATCCGGCTACTGATCTTCTCAACCACATCCATGATGTGTGAAGAATAGAAAATGGTCTTGCCCCTTGCCGCCAAAGATGCAAAAATCTCCTTTACTACCATTACGCTATTGGCATCCAGACCGCTTAACGGTTCATCTAGGAACAGAATATCGGGATCATGAAGCATGCTGGAGATCAGCAGTACCTTTTGTTTCATCCCTTTGGAGAAGGTTGCGATCCGCGAATCATAAGCCTTCTCAAGACCTAGTAAGGCCATTAATTTTCCAGCTTTGTAGTCCACATCACTACGCTTCATGCCATACAACTCACCTACAAAGGTTAGATACTCTCTAGCGGTGAGACTATCATATAATTCGGCCACCTCCGGCACGTATCCTATTCTTTTCTTGTAAGAAACATCTCCATCAGCAATATCCCTACCGAAAATCTCTACTTTGCCGTTATAGCCTTCTACCAGACCGAGCATAATCTTAACAGTTGTGCTCTTTCCTGCCCCGTTAGGGCCGATATAGCCAATAATTTGGCCTCTGTATACCTTAAGGTCAATGCCCCTTAGCACCATTCGGTCCGTGTAGTTCATCCATAAACCAGAAATCGCAATGACTGGATCATCAGCAAGGCCCATATCCTAATCCCCTCTCTAGCGACTAATTGACGATGTTAAGAATTACTATTCCATGAAATTACAATAATTGTA
Organism: Paenibacillus sp. FSL K6-2859; assembly: GCF_038008265.1. NCBI lineage: Bacteria > Bacillati > Bacillota > Bacilli > Caryophanales > Paenibacillaceae > Paenibacillus > Paenibacillus sp. FSL K6-2859. Next base: position 6,519,591 of record NZ_JBBOYU010000001.1, read on the forward strand.
TCATTCAACTGAGTCCCACTCCATAATTTAACTCACTAATCTTATATTTATGAATGTTAATGCCTTTTTCAGCACAAAAGGGAGAACCATTGGTTCCCCCTTAGAGTGAAGAGATCTATCCCACGCAAATTATTCTGTTTGATCCACTTGATCATATGAAGCTCTGGTCTTTTAAACCCATACATAATTTTGACTCGTCCACTGATTTAATGCTCTCATAGGCTCAAGTAACGATACCCCTAGGGGTGTTAGGGAATACTCTACGACGGGTGGAACGGAAGGTGTAATCTCGTGCTCTATCAATCCATCTTGTTCCAGTTACCGCAAAGTTTGAGTTAGCATTTTTTAGAGATGCCTTCGATTCGTCTTCTGATATCACTGTAACAAATGATTCCATCTTCCATGTACACTTCTGAAAAATCTGCATTAAGTTTTAACAGTAGAACCCCCCTGCTTTTTTTTGCAGGGGGGTTCTACTGTTACATTCAGCTACCGCTCAATCATTTCGATAATAGATTATAAATGACCTGTGCCGCTTGCGCTCTTGTAGTAACTTCTTTAGGACTCAGCTTGCTATTCGCTCCGGTTACTACACCTCTTTCCACCAGAGCCTGAAGGGCTTCCTGTGCATAGCCAGCAATATCCCCTACATCACCAAAATCAGAAAGAGTTACAGCCTTCTTCTCGGATGGTAGTTCACCTAGCGCTACAAGTGAGCGATACAGGAGTGTAAATAGCTCCTGTCTAGTGATCTGAACCTCTGGCTGGAATTGATTATCTCCCGAACCTGTGGCTACCCCAAGGCGCTTAGCAGTCGCGAGATAGTTCGTGTAATACGTATTGCCCGCATCCGCAAAATTATCAGTTGCGGTAGCGTCGGGTATGATTCCATAAGCATTCAAGAGCAAGACTATGAATTGCCCTCTAGTTATTGCAGCATTCGGACTGTAATGCTCTGCATCCGTACCGGATGTGATACTGCGTGCCGCAAGATAACCTACTGCACTGCTATACCACGAAGTCTCTGAAACATCCGCAAAGCTCACCTTGTTATATCCAATAATATATTGGGAGAAATGTGTGGTAACAAAATCTACGGTTCCCTTGGCAGCGTTATAATTCCCGCGTACATTCTCCAGGCTTCCGTTGGCATTGATATGGTATACGATGACCGCATATTTGTGCTCTCCTGCTTGCAGTGTATACGGCACACTGATATGGATAATGCCCCCACCAAAGGTGGAAATGATACTCCGACCTGCTTTTACCGACAAATCATAAACGGGTCTGTCCCCGAGAACAGCCTTACCTTCTGCCGTTAACGAAACCTTAGCAATGGTTATGACAATATCCCCTGCATCCGAGGCTGCGCTGATACTTGCCAAAGATTTGGCATCGAGCGTAATCGCACCTACATTCTCATAATAAACGGTAATCTCGGTCTTTGTGCCAGAGACCAACTCGTTAATTATGCCTCTCGGTAGCGTAAGCTCGGCTGTTCGGGTTTCAGAAGTAGCCGCAACTTTAATTTCCAGTACGGCTTTCTTCCCATCCGCTTCTGCCTTTTTAGCAAGATTCACAAGCTCGGTAGCCACTTCCTTCGTGATTGTTGCTGTGGTTACTCCTGTGGTTTTATCCGTTTTGGTTGCTGCTGTTGATGATAAATTCACAGTGTTACCAGTTGTTGTTGTAGCAACCAGTTGAGGGCTTGCTATTGGTGTTGGTGTAGTCGTGATCGGTGTAGAATTCCCACCCGATCCACCTGTTCCAGGATCTGAAATAGGCACATAGGCCGGAACCACAATGTCAGTCGCTGGACTTGCCTTATAACCTTCTTTGGTTGCGTATCTCACTTGATACGTGCCCGGTATTAATCCTGTGATTTCTTTGTCTGGTGCATACACATAATTAGTTACACTAGACAGCTTATATTCTAAGGCTGTCGTGGTTCCTGTAATTTTCCCATCATTGTTCGCTGTAGAGGTAGGTGCTACCCCCTGTAAACCGGATGGCGCTGCTTGCTCTGCACTGAATGCTGGAACGATTACATCTGCTGCTCTACCCGCGTTAAATCCCTCTTTAGCTGCGTATCTTACCTGATAGATACCCGGCACCAATCCAACGATCTCTACATCTGATGCGTAGACATAATCGGTAACCGTAGACAGCTTATATTCCAGCGCTTTCGTAGTCCCTATAATTTTACCGTCGTCATTAGCTGCACTGGTTGGTGCCACACCTACTAATCCTGTAGGTGCCGCTTGCTCGCCATAGGCCGGAACTTCAACAGTAGCATCTTTACCTACACTGTATCCTTCTTTTGCCGCAAATCTCACATTATAAAAGCCCGGAGTAAGACCTGTGATAGCTACGCCTGTTACAGGCTTATAATCAGCTTCTCCAACACCTTTATACTCCTGCCCTTCAGCTGAGCCCGTAATTTGCCCATCATCGTTAGCTTCAGAAGTAGGAGCTACGCCGAATAGACCTGTTGGAGCTGCTTGTTGATGGATATAAGCAGGCACCTCCACACTTACGTCTTCTCCAGCATTATAAGGAATGATCGTTGGTCCCGCTGCGTTCGTCGGGCCTTGAGATCCTGATGTAGCCGCATATCTTACTTTATAAACACCAGGCGCAAGCCCTGTAATCGCTGAGCCTGATACTTGCGTATATGCCGTATCTCCAGCCAGCTTATATTCCAAGCCTGAACTTGTGCCCAAGATTTGCCCATCCTTCTTGTCTGCTGCGGTTGGTGCTACACCTGTAAGTTCAGCGGGCACAGCTTCCAGTTTAGAGAATAGCTTATCCAGAGCTGTTGTAGTGTTAGTGTATCTGGCTCCGACTGGGTAATTCGCCTGCACGTAATCCGGTTGGATGTTCGTCCAGCTGTACATAAGCTCAATATGCCCTAGAATAGGTGCATTTGTGCCGCCTGCATCTTTGTTATCCTTGTTGTACGTGAACAGATATGGAACCTGAAGTCTATCTCCAATCACGGTGTCTCCAAGCTCATTCACATAACTAATCACAGATGGCTTGGCTGCTGTATTGTTCTCGGTCTTGATATTGGTCAGATAAGTACGGACCAGATCGACATACAGCTTCGCATATGGATGATTCGTTGTTCTAATTTGAAGCTCATTGTTGTTATGCGGATTCGCATTGCCAGCGGTACCACTGTTATTACTAGGCTCAGCAACCGTCACACCCGAGTCCAGTTTAGTATCGAAGAGGTAGACCTTAGCGATATTATGTTTTTTGGCATACTCGTTAATATATTTAATAACGGCTTGCGTGTTGGGGCACCATGAGCCCCCTAACAAGATCGCATAGTTGCCCTCACTCGCCAAAATTTGCTTCAGCTGATGATAGGTAACATGTTCATAAACGAGCGTACCATCCGATTCATTAAAAATCGTAGGTTTCCCTGGGTTTTCACCTTCATAGTTCTTGTTGAATGCTGCCTTGATATAAGCGGACTCATCGATCGTACTGTACCCAGAAGCGGCACTAAGCACCTGTCTTACGGATGCTTTATAAGCATTAACCTTCGCCGCATCAAGTGTTCCGTTCGTCAGGAACTCATTCCACGAGTAGCTTTTATCCAGATAGGATACAACAGGAGCGATATTTCCTTGTGCATCCTTGTGATCCTTGTTGTATACCAAGAGAAATGGAGATTCGATCTTATTAGCCGTTACGACATCCCCGTTTTTATTGGTATAGCTAACATTGCGTTCTGGAACGTCCTTTGAGGATAGATTTAAATTCTTCAAATATTTATTTACTAAATCAACGTATTTGTAAGCAAATTTATTATTGCTGTCTGCAATCTGAAGGGTATCCCCATCCAGCTTAGTATCAAAGTTATAAATCGTAGAGATGCCATACTCCTTGGCTACCTCGTTGATAAAGCCGATGTCGGCCTGTGTATTCCCGCTCCAAGCACCGCCAACCAGAACAGCGTAAGTGCCTTCACTCTCAAAAAGATGAACGATATCCTCATAGGTTGCCGTTTTAAATACATGGTTAGGATCATTCAGACGGTCATAAACATGATTGAAATAATCATACTGGTTAACGCCAGCTTGGGAAGAGGTCAGCGCCTCTGCGTTATCCGGATTAGCATAAGCTCTTCCTGCCTGAGTAGGCAGAATTAGCAGGGAGGCTGCCAGCAGCAGCGTTAAAATTTTTTTAAAGGTTAATGGTCGTATCATTATGTGCACCTCGCCTTAAATCGATTTATGTGATATATGAGCTGAAAGGAATCCTGAATGAGCCTGCTGCTCATCAAGGACAAACCTCTTCCTCAACGGCTGGTGCTGGTGCCTGAACCGTTTCCGCTGGAGCTGCTGCTGGTGCGCTGACCGTGGATGACGATGAAGAAGAGGACGATGTCTTCGGTTGGGCAGGCTCAACTACTGGAGCAGCAGTCGCTTTAACGACCTCTGTAGTAGAGAAGGTAATCACCTTTTTGGTAGGTGTCTCCGTTGCTTTGGCTACAGGTGCCGCGGTTTCCTTAGGCTGTGCAGATACGACAGGAGCGGCGGTCGGTTGAGCGGCTTTAGCCGTTACATTTGCTTTGGGAGCTGCCGTAGGCGCAGCCGATGGAACCGGTGTAGCTGTTTGAGTTTGCGTTTTGACAGTCGCAGCTACCGTGGTTGTAGTTGTAGCTACCTTAGCGGTCTCCACGGCTGGAGCGACGGTCGCCTTAGGCTGAGTTTCACCCACCGCTGGAGCTGCTGAGGCAACAATCTTCTCCCCAGAATCAACGGTTACGTCTGGAGCAGCAGTCGCTTTTGCGGAGACAGTCTCCACGGCTGGAGCTGAAGATTCCGGTTGAACCGTTTCTGTAACAGGAGCCGAAGTGGCTTCTGCCTGAACAACGACTACGGCTGCAGAAGTAGCTACAGATGCCGCTGCTGCAGAAACGGATACTGCTGTATTACTGCTTGCTTCAATGGATGCTGCCTCTGCTGTCTTTTTATTAGCGGATACTGCAGCATACGTCAGTGCGGAAAAGACGACAGTTGCAGCAACCAAAGATATCGTAAGTTTTTTCATAATGTGTACCATCCTTTTCAAATAAAATAAGATTCAACACGGTACGTATTACGTACCTGTTGAATCTCTGGCTGTCCAGTCGATCCATGCCACTTCACTACATTTTCGCATCTTACCTCCATTACCTCTCCCTTCTCTAAAATAAAAAAGAGACTCAACGAGACGCAGATTACGCGTCTTTCGTTGAATCTCCGGCTGTCCAGTCGATTCCAATTGGTCTAACAATTAAGTTCCATATTATTCATGCTACAGTCCCTTGTCAATCAATTTTTATTTTTCACATGGTTTTTATCGGGATTAATTATTTTTAACATATTATTACATTGACTTTACTATAAATTCTATATAGATTGATCTCAATAGGATTAATCACATTAAAAAACTAGGTTTAAGGGGGTATTGGTAGTGAACATAGATAACAACTTGTTATCCGCCATCGAAACGAACTGGTATGGATTTGTTGCTTCCATATTTGTTTTTGCAATTTTGTTTCTACTGGCACGTAAACGAATCGGGTTTGGTACTCGGGTACTCATCGGACTTGGCATCGGACTTATTGCCGGAATATTCTTTCAATACTTCGATTTAGAGACCAAAGCTATCAGTACATTCGGCAGCATTTATGTAAGCTTGATTCGCATGCTCGTCATTCCTTTAGTCTTCATACTCGTATTGAACAGCATTTCTTCCTTAACTAATCTGGAGTATCTACGTAAAATAGGGATCAAAACCTTCGCCTGGTTCCTCGGTACGACGGGTATTGCTTCTATTATCGGCCTATCCGTGGCATTGCTGTTCAATCCCGGCCAAGGGATTCAGCAGGATGTACCCGCAGATTTCGCTGCTCGGGAAATTCCGACCTTCTCACAGGTTATTCTAGATCTCGTTCCATCTAACCCTGTGAATGAAGCAGCTACGGGAAAAGTTGTGCCTCTGCTCATTTTCGCTATCTTCCTAGCAGTAGCTATCATCAAGATTGGTTCTAAGAAACCAGAAGCCGTGAAACCTGTACGTGATCTTATTGAGTCATTGACACTGATACTGCATCAGGTCGTGAAATTCATTATTCGCCTGACACCTTACGGCGTATTCGCACTGATTGCCGGAATTACTGCTCGGTATGGCTGGGAAACGCTGCAGGAGCTGGGCAGTGTTATTATCACCTCATATGTAGCAATGATTATACATTTTGTGCTTATCTTTGGCGGGTTGGTTCTATTGGTAGCGAAAGTGAACCCAATTCGTTTCTTCCGCAAAATATATCCAACCATTACTGTTGCCTTCACAACCAGAAGCAGCTACGCAACACTTCCTGTCAATCTTGAAGTCATTACGAAGCGTCTGCATGTCTCCCCACGGATCGCGAGCTTTATCGCCCCATTAGGAGCATCGGTCAACTTTAATGCTTGCGGCGGGATTTGGCCGGCAATTGTGGCTGTGTTTACCGCCCAAGTATTCGGTATTGATCTGAACTGGACGGACTACATTACGCTGGTCTTAGTAAGTATTATCTCTTCTATTGGTGTAGCTGGCGTACCTGGACCAGCCGTAATCTCCACTACGGTAGTATTAACCGCTCTTGGTCTGCCGCTTGAAGGAATCGCTATCGTTGCAGGTGTAGAAGCGCTCATCGATATGGGTCGTACCGCTGTAAATGCAACGGGAACAGCTGTAACCGCGTTGTTGGTCGCAAATTCAGAAGGTGAATTTGACCGCGAAGCCTTTAATAGCAATGACGACGAAGATGATATTCTAGTGGGTACAGTTTAAACGCTGAACACGCAAGCAAAACGCCTTTCTTATATTTTAAAAACCTCCGGCATCTGCTTATAGCAGAAAGCCGGAGGTTTTTTTGTAGATTCATATAAGATTCAGCTATTACTGCATGCTAATTCTTTGGCGTTGTTTAGCTGAAGCAAGGCAGGTTTCAACCAGCCGCATACTTAGCACTGGATCCTCCGGTGCAATGAGTCTCTTTCCTGTGAACACAGCAGCTGCAAAATCATCCACCTGCCGAATGTACGGATTAGCCCCTGTGGCATCAACCCGTCTCATCTCATCGCCAGTGTACACAAAGAATTCCGCATCCTCGTCTCTAGCGTTGAAAGGCATAGGCACCTCAATTCGTCCCTCAGTCCCAAGAATCTCCAAGAGCTGGCGGTTATATGCCCACATACCGCAATCAAAGATCAAGCTTAAACCATTTGGAAACTCTACCAGCCCTGAAGCCATCATATCTACATTATCATGCTCAGGGGAGAACTTCGCATGCACGGTCACAGCTTCCGGCTCCGTCCCAAACAAAAGTCGTGCTGCACTTAATGGATAACAGCCCACATCATAAAGCGAGCCGCCGCCCCAAGCCGATTTAAAACGAATATTTGAAGTGTCTGTAGCATCATTGTAAGTAAATGTACCTCGAATCGAGCGTAATTCTCCGATTTCACCGCTAGCGATAATGTCCTGGAGTTCAGCAATCCGTGGATGATGCCGATACATGTATGCCTCTGCTAAGTGGACGCCTGCATCGTTGCATGCTTTCACCATCTCTGCAGCCTCTGCACTGTTCAGCGCGATCGGTTTCTCACACAACACATGCTTACCCGCTTCTGCCGCACGGATCACCCATTCTCGATGAAGATGATTCGGGAGCGGAACATACACCGCATCGATTTCTTTATCTGCAAGTAACTCTTCATAACTGCCATATGCTTTCTCTATTCCGAACTCTGCGGCTACAGCGCTGCTTTTTTCCAAGCCACGACTCGCTATCGCCTTAATCATTCCCGAATCTGAATTCATGATAGCTGGCATCACTGAACCTGTCGCAATCTGCGCACAGCCTATGATCCCCCAGCGAAGTTTTTGCACCATAACGGCACACCTCTTCCCTTGGTCTAGTTACTATACTTTAAGACACCTTATCATAAAATGAAACGCAGCACTAATCAAAGAGAACAGTCAGAACGCAAAAAAAGCAGCACCCAAAGGAGCCTCGACTCCGATAGACACTGCTTTTTAATTCGATGGAGAAGCTACATGATCATATTTAACAGGACAGCCGCACCAAGCACAACCATACGTGCCGTGCTCATCAACACAAAATTTTTGACGGCAAGAATAAAGGTACTCGCCTTCTCCTGCTTCTGTGTGAACAAATAGATATTTCGGTGCAAGGGGATCAGTGTAAGTAGAATCGCCAAGACAAGAATAGGGTTAACCCCCAAGATCAGCAACACTACAAGATCCAGATAAGAGACATAGTAAAGATATTTAAACAGCAAGAGCGCATTGCGGCGGCCAATATAGACCGGAAGCGTGTACCTGCGGTTCTCCATATCTTCATCAATATCACAGATATTATTAGCGAGCATAATCCCTGCAATCCCTAAAATGGCGGGAACAGAGAACCAGAACAGGTATAGCACTTCCACAATGTTAATATTCAGGCTGACCCAGCCGTTCTGAAGCAGCAGCGACACCACATGCTCGTCGGTATGGATATAAGCAGAGATAAAAATAATAACAAAACCCATAAACAAACCTGAGAACAGTTCACCTAACGGCATCCGCGAGATCGGAATCGGTCCGAACGAATAAAGGATACCTATTAAGAACGACAGTCCACCCAGCAAAAAGACCAGCAAACCTGTCTGAGTAACAAGGGCGATCCCTCCCCCTGCAGCCAACACTAGCAAAATAACAATGGTCGCCACGACGGTGCTCTCTTTTAGCTTAAAATGTACAATTGCATTATGCGTTTCATAGCCATAGCCGTGGGTTTTGGAAGCTTTTTTAAAATCGTAATAGTTGTTAATCGCTGTCGTTGCCATATCAAAACTTAGTAAGGAAACGAACATCAAACCAAAACGCAACACATAAAAATCCTCAAACCGGTACAGGGCATACAGCGTCCCCATTAGGAAGGGGATCATACTGGCTACTTTTGTCGGCAACTCCACAAATCTTAGAAAGCTTTTAATATTCACACCATACACCCTTATTTATCAATTGAGCCTGCAAGGTATTACTGTTCAGTCGTTGTAATCTTTACTGGGGACCATTCAGCAATAACCGTTTGTCCATGCACAGACACGCTACCCTCAGGACTCAGATCCTTCTCTGTCATAATTCCGAGCGCCACTGTAAAGTTGTTGAATTTGAGCGGAATATTTTTCTCGCGGCGTACCTCTTTGCCATTCAAATAGAATACAGCCTCATCCTTGCCACGGTGGTACGTAATGCGGTAGGTATTAAATTCACGTGGCTGGAAATCCGTATCTTCTTTAAAGATGCAGAAATATTTCGTTCCTTTGCTCTCTGGTACTTGTACGCCCGGGAACGGCAGAATACCATATACACTAGCATATTTATCATTTCCCGCAAAAAAGTCTAACGCCGCACCTGTCGTAAAATCAAGCAAGTTCAGCGATACATAACCGTCGTACAAGTCTCCAGGTGCTGTTCCTTGTGTGCGGCAACGAATTTGAAGCTCGAAGCTAATCTCTCCAGCCTCAGGAATTTCCACTGGCTCCGCGGAGTAATACATATGCTTAGCATTGTCTAGAATTTGCACTTGATGATTCTCACGAGATAATTTGGCACGTACATACAAGGTATCATTACGAACAATAACTACCGCTTCCGGTTCACGATAAGCCCAGAACGATCCATCAGGCAGTGTAAATCCACCTGTTTTCCAAACCTTTCCTTCTTCTAAAATAGAGTGGAAGTCTCCAAGCACCATTTGGTTACTTTTAGCGTTTGGTTCTTCCTTCATCAATTCCTTGTCCTTCTTTTCCATGAAAGCTCACTCCTTCTGTATGTTAATTATTAGTACAAGCAAAAACGCCTTCAGCGTCCCTAATGGACGGTAAGCGTTTATGCGAGAAATATAAGGATAATGTATAACGTGAAATCTATATATTCTTATACTTTTAGAATAATCCTTGAATTAGTAATGCTGCTGCCATCACTACACCGCAACGCACGGAGGCCTTTTGTGAAGCACCCATGAGTGGGATATAGGCTGGCGAAGCATTATGTGGCTTCAGTTCACGATAAATACGAATCGGCCAGAAAGCTGTAACTAGCGCCAAAAGCGCATAAACTGGAAGTACGCCCATCAGCACACAGACCACCACAGAGGCGTAACCAGTGAAGAGAAGTACACGCGAAAATACAAGTGCCTTCTGCTCCCCCCACACTACAACAAGCGTAAGCTTTCCAGCCTGCTCATCCGCTTTCCAATGTAGGAAATGGTGATTAAACAACAATAAGGTAGTTAAAAATCCAACTGGCAACGAAAGAATAACAGGCTTCATGCTGAATTGACCCGTTTGTACGAAATAAGAGCCCAATACCGGCATAATACCAAAAGCAATAAAGATGGCCAGCTCACTGTACCCTTTGCCTCGATATCCATAACGCAGTGGCGGAGCCACATAGAAATAAGCGATTAAAGCACCTACAAGTACAAACCAGAGGATATTCCAACCGCTATATATACTAAGGATTCCACCGCAGATGAGTGCAATCCCCAGCATACTCCAGGTCATCCTTGCATAAAAAGACTCCGAGAGGATTCCACCTGTCAGTAGCCCGGAGTTTGTGCTGATTTCACCAGCGGAATTCTTTGCTTCTGTATCGGTTCCGTTGCGGAAATCCCACAGATCATTCACCATATTGGAGAATAAATGCGCCGAAATTGCCCCTATTAAGGTAAGAATAAATAAAACCGGATGGAATGCCCCTTCCCATACATATGCCCCAACCGTACCCAAAACAATCGGGATGAGCATAACAGAGAAACTCCAAAACCGGGTCGCCTTGGTAAATAATGTCCATTTGTTCACTTCAAGCTTACCGCCTTTTTCATTTGATTTGATAATAATTATCACTGACTATTATACATCAATTTTCGATAGATTGTGAAGATTATCACTGCATATAATGTCTAATCTTGACATAATAACTCCGTTTGTTCGGCTAAAGGATATATTAATAGATGATAAACGTGTAAATACCCTCTTATTGGACATAAGACCACCCTTTCTCAACAAAAAATGAGTGTTGTTTTATAGGCAAGCCCATACCGATATGATATGATAGGCAAGCCTATGAACAGCGCTCCCTGAGTGCTGTTTTTAAGAGCGTAAAACTATATATAATAATGGAGGCTTTTACTGTCATGTCAGCGCAATCCCCTAACACCCAATCTGTCAAAATCGTCACCGCAGACCCTAGCGCCATCGGGCTATTCGGACTGGCTATTGTCACATTGGTTGCTTCTTCGCAGAAGCTTGAGTTTACAACAGGACTTAGCTACGTCATTCCTTGGGCTATCTTCCTGGGAGCATTCGCTCAACTATTTGCCGCAATTCAAGATGCTAAGCACAACAACACCTTTGGTATGACCGCCTTTGGCGCCTACGCTTTCTTTTGGTTCGGCATGGCTAGCAGCTGGCTGATCAAGCTCGGCGTATTCGGCCCAACGCTTGCAGAGGCTGTAGATCCTAAGCAGCTCGGATTTGTATTTCTGGGTTATTTGATCTTTACAATCTTTATGACCATTGGTGCGGTTGAGGCTAATAGAGTTTTGCTTATCATTTTTGTATTGATAGATTTCCTTTTTATTGGACTAACCTTCGATTCCTTTGGTATCGCTCCAGAATTCTTTCATAAGCTTGCTGCTTGCGCCGAACTTGGAATTGGTATCGTATCCTTATACGGATGTGGCGCTTCTGTGCTAAACGCTCATTTTGGACGCACTTTCTTACCGATCGGAGCTCCGCTAGGTATTTTCAAGAAATAATAATTCACCTTTTTTGAATCCTAACTTTTGCAAGCTGAAAGGATGCCTGAGACTATGCATGTCCTATCCTCTTCTGAATTAGCCGTAACCGCTATATTTGCGCTTATTCTCGCAGTTATTGCCTATTTGATCATTCGGAACATCCCAAAGATGACTGGTGATATCCCGGCTTTTCGCAAAAGAACACTGGTTTGGACCCAGGTTTCGCTTGTACTAACCGTACTTCAGCTGAACTTCAAAGCAGGTGACTGGCGATTTTCTATCGTTCTTGGACTCATCGTATTATTTACCGGAAGCATTTGGCTTTCCGCCCGTTACCATGACATCCGCAGCACCTTAGATCCAGAATCCAAAGATTCTGAAGCACATTAGTAGAAGCTAGGTAACAAAATAAAGGTGATGAAGCTCCCGTAAGGGGGCTTTTTTTTGTGAATTCGGAAGGTCCCTTCGCATACTTCTCCCCTCCATAACCATACTAATGACATTCTAAGCTAAAACGCCTTCGGCGTCCTCTTAAGGACGGTAAGCGTTTATGCGAGAATTATAAGGATAACGTATTTCGTGATACTTATACTTTCTTATAATTCAAAATATGTAACGGGAGGCCTATGCAGGTGAGTAAAAAAATAAATCTTCTGATGTTCAGCGGAGAATACGACAAAGCCATGGCAGGACTGATTCTAGCGAATGCTGCGAGAGATATTGATGTAGAGGTTACGATGTTTTTCTCTTTCTGGGGTTTGTTTCTAGTACGTGATCCGGAGAAGATGACGCTAGAGGATAAGAGTATTTATGAGAAGCTGATGGATGTCATTACGCCAAAAGGTCCTAACCAGCTGCCACTCTCCCATTTGAATTTCAGCGGGCTGGGCCGGATGATGTTAGAAGAAATGATGGAGGAGCAAGGTGCGCCGAAGCTGATCCATTTTCTAAAAGGGGCTCGTAAGAAAAACATCAAGTTCTATGCCTGCAAGCTCTCCGTCGAGATTATGGGCTTTAAAACAGAGGAGCTACTGCCAGAGGTCGAGATTATAGATGCTGCGTCGTATTTAAAAGATGCACTAGAAAGCGATGTTCAATTATTTATTTAAATGAATCAACTAGGCTTTAACCCAATTCCCCAAGCAAGCATATACTGGTGGCATAGAAACTACTGGTACGCCGATAACACACTTATAACCTTAGAATAGACGGTGTACGGGCTGGAGGGAAATCCGTGCTAAACATCATCCACGCCTCTTCTGCAGAGACGCCCGCTTCACTACAAAACCATTTCGAGACTTTTCGTGAGTACACCATTGGTATTCGGCATCAGATCACCACTCCCTATGGTAGACAGCCACTGCTGTATGCCGATTGGACTGCAAGCGGACGCTTATATGAACCGATTGAGCGGAAGCTTCAGGAAGCCTTCGGTCCATATGTTAGTAATCCACATACAGACTCCAACATGACCGGATTAACCATGACACTGGCTTATAATGAAGCACGACAAATTATTAAAAAGCATGTAAATGCTGGCCCCCAGGACATCCTGCTCTACTGCGGAAATGGAACAACGGGAGCCGTAAACAAGCTCCAGCGTATCATGGGCTTAAGGCTCCCTGAATGGCTTCAGGACTATAGCTCCCATTCGATGGAGGAGCGTCCTGTGATCTTCACCAGCCATATGGAGCATCATTCCAATATCCTTCCCTGGCAGGAGGGGATTGGTGACGTCGTGACTGTTCCTCCCGGAGAAAATGGAAATATAGATCTTCAGCAGCTTGAAGCCCAGTTGAAATTGTATCAGCATCGCCGCTGGAAAATCGGTTCATTTACGGCTTGCTCCAATGTAACCGGAATTCAGACTCCCTACCAGAAGCTTGCCGCGATTATGCACCGTCACGGAGGCCTTTGTTTTGTAGATTTTGCCGCCAGTGCTCCTTATGAGCCTATCGATATGCATCCTGTCTCACCACTGGAGAAGCTGGATGCAATCTTTTTTTCTCCGCATAAATTTCTGGGTGGACCGGGCACGAATGGCGTTCTAATTTTTGATAAGGCTCTAAGTAATGGTCGTATTCCTGACGAACCGGGTGGAGGTACAGTGGCTTGGGTCAATCCTTGGGGAGGACGCCGCTACACCAATGAAATAGAGATGCGGGAAGACGGGGGAACGCCGGGGTTTCTGCAAGCTTTTCGGACAGCACTTTGCGTGAAGCTAAAGGACCAGATGAATGGAAACGGTCAATATATGGTGATTAGAGAGCATGAGCTATGCCAGCAATTAATGAACGGGCTCCGTAGCATACCCGAATGCTCGCTGCTAGCTGGAGATCATACAGAACGACATGGCATTGTCTCTTTTACACTACGTGATATTCATTATAATCTTGCAGTTCAACTATTGAATGACCGCTTTGGTATACAAGCCCGGGGGGGCTGCTCCTGTGCGGGTCCATATGGGCATTACCTGCTTGGATTAGGATGGGCGCAATCTTCTCAGATCGCTGAGGCAATTACTGTAGGAGACCAGTCGCTTAGACCAGGTTGGATCCGCATCTCTCTACACCCTATTATGACGAATCAGGAGGTAGAGAGAATTGTATCCGCTGTACAAAGTATCGCAATCCATTTCCAGCAATGGAAACAGGACTATTTTTATGACGCTTCCACGAACAGTTGGACCCATATCTACGAGGAGAATCCAGCCGAGGCGAAGGTTAAGGAGCTTTTTTCTGTGTAGGCCCCAGCTTATTGTGTGGAACCCTTCACCATATCCAGATCAGCAGCACTGGCGTTGGAGATGACTTGCTCTACATTTTTACAACCTGGAATTACACTGGTTACCGCGGAATGCTGAAGGCACCACGCCAGAGCCCACTGCGCCATATCGAGACCAGAAGGCACTTCGTTCGCTGCAATCTCAGCTACAGCGCGTAGCTGTTTTTGTCTTACATCTTCTTTATGATTAGCTCGCACATCACCCTGACCAAACACCGCATCCGGCTTATACTTGCCGCTTAAATAACCACTCGCCAACGGAACACGCGCCAACACACCCAATTTATGCTCGATGCAGAGCGGAAGAATCTCTTCCTCAGGTTGACGATCCAGCCGGTTATATACTACTTGTATGGCCTCTGCTTGAACATCCGCTGCTGCAGAGGTCTGATGTACACCCGAGCCTGATGCACTTATCGAGACACCTAAATGACGGATTTTTCCTGCCTGCTTCTGTCTGTCGAGCATACTCCACAGCTTGTCATTATCGAATTGTTCATCTGTGCCCGAGTGGAATTGATAAAGGTCAATGTATTCTGTCTGGAGTGCACGCAATGAATCATCTAGCTGCTTAAGTACATCCTCAGCACGCCATAACTGTTCCCTCTGCAAATGTCCCTGAAAATGATGTCCGAATTTCGTAGCCACAATCCAGTCTTCTCGTTTCCGGCGAGCCAGATAGCCCCCGATGAACTTCTCTGATAAGTGGTCTCCATAACATTCAGCCGTATCAATCAAATTAATACCCAGCTCTCCTGCCTTATCCAGCATGGCATCAACTTCAACCTGAGTGAAATCCTTGCCCCACTCTCCACCGAACTGCCAAGTACCCAAGCCGATCACTGATACATTCATTCCTGTACTGCCAAGCTTACGATATTTCATCCTCATTTCCTCCTTCGTTCTATTTAAATAGTTGATTCGCAATACTAAGCGCTCTTATTTCCATCCTGTACGGTTCTAGCGAATCGCGCCTCGATGGCTTTAACACCCCATAGTGACAGGCCAATAAATGCCAACACATAGAGGATCTCCCACGGCTGGCGGATGAACCGTTCCAGATCATTTCCAATATATGAAACCGCAAATACCATGATCGCTTTCCCTACAGTGAGCGCTAGGAGATACGACCGAAACCTCATACCAGCCAGACCAGCAGCCATATTAATTACAACGAAGGGCCCTACCGGAAATATACTAAGCAGAAAAACATAGCTGAATCCACTTTGCCGCACCCATGTCATGCTTTTGGCTACTTTGGGGCGCTCAGCCCATTTTCGCAGATAACGATGGGACGCCACTTTGCGAATAATCCAAAATGTAGTCACACAGCCCGCAACCAGGCCGATCCAAGAATACAAAAAACCTAACCATAACCCATATACTGCTCCATTTAACCCTACGATCGCAATCGTTGGTAGTGGTGGTATAAATGATTTCATAAACGTCAATGCAATGCCCGGAAAGGGCCCAAACGAACGATATTGTTCAAGCAGATGCCGCAGATTATCCTCTGTCAGCCAAGACATAATATCAAGAAAGTACATAACCAGCTGATCTCCTCATCCGATTGGAATTCTTAACACCTGGTCTCAATTATACACGAAGTTGCGAGCATTCCTACTACATGAATGACAGTGAGTAAATCGTCAGTTACCATAGATAAAAAGTATATATGAGACAGGGGCGTATGGTTATGATCATCCATTCAGAAGCCATGGTTTTACAACGTACCACTGTGCAGGATTTAGCGTTCGTTCTAGCCATTGAACAAAGCGAAATAAACCGCGTCTATATCGGTCAATGGACTAAAGCGGAACACGCTGCAACCCTCCAAGACCCAAATATTCTACATCTTACAGTTTGGGACAGTTCAGGAAAAAGAGTCGGTTATATCATCATTACAGGACTTCAAGACACTCATCTTACCGTTTGTATTAAAAGAATCGTCATCCATTCCAAGGGGTTTGGGTATGGTAAGCTGTCGCTTTGTCTCGTGACCGACTGGATCTTTCGCCACACTGAATCACATCGCCTATGGTTAGATGTTAGAGACCACAACCACAGAGCACGCCATGTCTATGAAAGCTGTGGCTTTACACTGGAAGGTACTCTACGTGACTGTATAAAAGTAGGGGAACACTTTGAATCTCTGCATATCATGTCCATATTACGGCATGAGTATATGGAGCATGAACAGAAGCTGTAAATTAGATAAAGGACTAGATATAGGGAAAGTCTCCCTATATCTAGGTCTTACAAGAGATAAAAACCAATATAAAGGGAATAGCTCCCTTTTATTTACCGGAATCGTTCAATATCAGGGATATCATAGTGATTTATAGGGAGGTATTCCCTTTAATATCTATTTCATAACCGTAATCGGCTAAATATACGGAGATTTTCCCTATAATCGTCCTCCCAGAGCAATTACGCAAAATAACGTCACATTTTCAGCACCCGCTTTACAATGACACAACAAAAAGCCGAGCACCAAGCTCCCTAATCCAGAAGCTTACTACTCGGTTTTCAACTCATACACCTCAAACCTCTCCACTGTAACAACCGGTCTGCTCACCTGCCTCCATCTGCCCTGCAACCACAAGAGTGGTCACGTACTTACGGGCATCCGCTGTCAGCAACAATAACTCTATTGTGCTTTTGGCAGGTTCTCCTCTAACAAACTTTATTCGGGCACCGTCCAAGTCCTCTTGGATACTGGCAATGGTATATCCTTTAAAGAGCAGCCCGTCGATCTCTTGCTGTTCTTTGACATATTCCGCATAAGCAGACACTAGACTACACCTCCGCTAATTTCTGCCTTGGACGGAAGGGGAGCCTCCGCTGCAAAACGCTTGCGTTTTAAATATTTTCCCGAGCCCGCCTTGCCAACAAATTGCTTGTCGCGAATCACAAACTCACCTCTACTGAGGACAGAAACGGGCTCTCCCTTTACTTCAAAGCCTTCAAACGCATTATAATCGACGTTCATATGATGCGTGTCCGCAGAGAGTGTTCGTTCTACAGCTGGATCAAAAATAACCAAGTCAGCGTCGCTGCCTACTGCTACTGTGCCTTTTTGCGGGTACAATCCAAACAGCTTGGCACTGGAGGTCGAAATAATATCCACGAATTTATTTAACGAGATCCGCCCCTTCTGCACACCTTCCGAATAAAGAATCGTAAACCGATCCTCGATGGTCGGTCCACCGTTCGGGATTTTGGAGAAGTCGCCAAGTCCCAGATCCTTTTGCCCTTTGAAATCAAAGGAGCACTGATCCGAGCCAATCGTCTGCAAGCTGCCGCTCCACAGCGCATCCCATAACACATCCTGATTCCACTGCTCACGCAGCGGCGGAGACCATACGTATTTGGCACCTTCGAAATTTGGCTTCTCTAGCGCCGTCTGATCCAGAACTAAATACTGCGGACAAGTCTCGCCGTAAACACGCAGTCCTTTTTTACGTGCTTCAGCAATCTTCCAAGCAGCTTCTGCACAGGTCACATGTACAACATACAGCTGTGAATCCGTCAGCTCGGTCAAATAAGCCGCACGCCCCGTAGCTTCACCCTCCAGCTCTGGCGGACGAGTCAGCGCATGAAAGATCGGATCGGTGTTGCCTGCAGCCAAAGCCTGCTCCACCAAATATTCAATGACATCCCCATTCTCCGCATGCACCATTACGAGCGCGCCTTCTTTTTTCGCGGCTTGCAGTGTCTTAAAAAGTGTACCGTCATCCGCCTGAAAAGTGTTCTTATAGGCCATAAATACCTTAAGTGAGGTAATGCCTTCATTCTCAATAATCTTCGGAAGCTCGCCCAGTACTTTATCGTTTAATTCTGAGACCATCAGGTGGAAGCTGTAATCAATCACCGCTTTATCCTGCGACTTATGATGCCATGTATCTACGGCTTGCTGTAGCGGTTGTCCTTTGGTGGTTAAGCAAAAATCAATGACTGTGGTCGTTCCGCCATATGCAGCCGCAATAGTTCCCGTCTCGAAATCATCGGCTGTAACTGTGCCGCCAAAAGGCATATCCAGATGCGTATGAGGATCGATGCCTCCAGGAAAAACATAACACCCAGAGGCATCTATAATCTCCGCACCCGGGACCTCTAGATGAAGGCCAATCGCTGTAATAACCCCGTTTTCAATCGCCACATCGCCTGTATACGTATCTGCTGCGGTAACGATGATGCCATTTTTAATAATCTTCTTCATCCTTATCCCACCTCCACTTCTGAATAAGAGCCATTTAAGCTACCGATCACCTTCTGACGCTCATTCCAAGTCAGAGGGGCAACCCCAGTGTCTACTGGAACCATATCGATCGCGCCGTCTGCTGGACAGACAATAGAACAAAGATTACAACCTACACAGTCCTCCTCACGAACCTGTAAAATAGCTTTCCCATCTGCATTAGTTAACATATCAATACATTGATGTGAAGCATCTTCGCAAGCAATATGGCATTTATTGCAGTTGATACAGTTCTCCTCATGAATGCGGGCAACGACCTTATAGTTGAGATCCAGATCGCCCCAATTGGAGTATCGGGTTACCGATTTGCCGATTAGTTCAGTTACGGAAGCCAGCCCTTTGTCATCCAAATAGTTATTCAGCCCATCGATCATTTCCTCCACAATCCGGAAGCCATGATGCATGACCGCGGTACATACTTGAATGCCCGTAGCGCCCATAAGCATGAACTCCACAACATCCTGCCAGGTAGAAATTCCTCCAATGCCGGAGATTGGAATACCTACTCCCCGGTCACGAGCACACTCAGCCACCATGCTAAGCGCAATAGGCTTCACAGCCGGGCCGCAATAACCGCCATGAGCGCCCTGACCCCCAACATTCGGAATCGTATTCCAGCTATGAATATCTACGCCTGCAAGACTGTTGATAGTGTTGATCATACTAATCGCATCCGCTCCACCCTTAACGGCATGACGGGCAACGACGGTGATATCGGTAATGTTGGGTGTCAGTTTTACTATCACCGGGGTGGTCGCCACTTCTTTTACCCAAGTGGTCTGCGCCTGCACCAGATCTGGTTGCTGCCCCGAAGCAGCGCCCATTCCCCGCTCAGCCATACCATGCGGACAGCCAAAGTTAAGCTCTAGGCCATCTACGCCCACATCTTCTACCCGCTTAACAATCTCATGCCATTTATACTGTGAAGGTTCTACCATCAGGGAGGCGATAATCGCATGATTCGGGAATCTTTTCTTCGTTTCGTAGATTTCCTTCAGATTGACCTCAAGCGGACGGTCGGTGATCAATTCGATATTGTTAAAGCCCGCAACCCGCTGCCCATTGAAGTTCACTGCCGCAAACCGCGATGAAGTATTAATAATCGGATCACCGAGCGTCTTCCACACCGCCCCGCCCCATCCTGCTTCAAAGGCCCGCTGCACTTGATAGCCTGTATTCGTAGGCGGCGCGGAAGCCAGCCAGAATGGATTCGGTGATTTGATTCCTGCGAGATCAATACTTAAATCTGCCATTGATGTTCCCTCCCTGTCTTATAAAATCCAATTTAATTCCTAAGCTCAGCCCACAGATCTAACGGCAGGCTCCTGCAGGCCTGAGAACTGTTTTACAATTGCATAGGCTGCGTCTTTTCCCTGCTGGGCTGCTGATACTACCATGGCCTCCCCTTTGCCTGAACCAAATATGATATCGCCAGCAGCATAAATTTGCGGATCAGAGGTTCTACAGGTGGCCTCCTCCACCCTCACAACCCCGCGATCATGCGCAAGACCTAAAGAATCGATCAGATCTAGGCGACGCTTTTGACCAATAGCTATTACAACCGCATCTACCGGAATCAAGAACTCCGAACCCTCTATCGGCATAGGCACTGGGCGTCCATCCTTGCCCGGCTCCTCTGTCAGCTTCATCTGCACACATTCCAGTGCGGTTACATTCCCAAGCTCATCACCCACGATACGCTTCGGCAAAGTAAGCCAGTTAAACTCCACACCCTCCTGCTTCGCAAATTCATATTCAAAATCGTAAGCCGTCATCTCTTCGCGGGTCCGCCTATAGATCATTTTTACATTTGTGGCTCCCAGACGCACTGAGCATGTAGCCGCATCAATAGCTGTATTGCCCGCACCAATAACTGCGACCCGCTGGCCCATCAGCTCTAGCAGAGGAATGGCGGTCTTTGTGGATTCCACGAGGGCAATGGCATCATAGACGCCAGCCAATTTTTCACCTTCAATTCCTAACGGAGGTACATAACCCATGCCTGCTGCCAAGACGATGGCATCATAGCCCGATTTCAACTCTTCTACAGAGACATCTGCTCCGACTTTTACACCTGTACGTATTTCCACACCCAGCTTCTCTACCTGCTCTACTTCCCAAAGAGAGATTGACTGTGGAAGCCGAAACGACACAATCCCATGTGTATCCAGTCCACCAGCCAGTTCCTTGGCTTCGTAAATTACAACAGCAAAGCCCTCACGGGCAAGCTCCCTAGCCGCAGACAACCCCGCAGGACCGCCGCCGATTACAGCTACCTTTTTCCCATTAGGAATGCCTGCTTTAAATAATTGAACTCCGCTGTTCATCGCCCAATCTGTCGCATAACGCTGTAACAATCCGATTTGGATCGGCGCCGAGGCATCATTTAACACACAAGCTCCTTCGCATAGTTCATCTGTAGGACAAACGCGGGCACAGCTGGCACCCACAGGATTGGAATCCATAATCGTCTGTGCCGAGCCCTTCAAATTGTCAGTCGCAATCCGTTTGATAAAGGAGGGGATATTAATACTGGTCGGACAAGCTTGTATGCAAGGGGCATCGTAGCAATATAGACAGCGATTAGCCTCATCCATAGCACCCTTATAGGTCAGAGGCGGCTCAGCCTCGGCAAAGTTACGCATGAACATCTCTGGTGTAAATGCTGTTAACGGAGAAGAATGCTCCATCACTAGTTCCTCCTTATGGATAATTCTCATCTTTGTGTTATATAACATAACATATTTTCCATTTTATTCTGAATATTTTGCTTACATCTTCGGATTATTGTAGTAATATAAGCATTAATAGAAATTATCTCTCAATGTCCTGCCTGATCAGGTTATATATACTGACATTCTTTAATCAAACTATAGTCATTTCGAATTTTCGTTGCATTAGACACTTTGTCTAATTTCAAAACTGTATTTTTTACATGTGAGAATAGGCTGAGAATAACAGGACGTTAATGGCTGGGTTGAGTACAGACGATCGAGGGGGAATAACTATGGATTGGGAGCTTGTATTAACCATTCGCGACGCTTTAACAAGACCACTATTCGCAGAGGCCGAAGTCATCGGCGGCAAAAGCGGCTTGAGCCGTGCCATTCGCTGGGTACATGTACTGGAAAGTGCCATTTTCGATACACTGATTCACGGGGAAGAAATGATTCTGACTACGGGGATTGGCGCAAGCGTCGATCTGCCCGCCTCCTTGGAATTCATGCAGAACCTAATCGATAAAAATGCCGCTTGTTTATGTATTGAGTTAGGTACGTATTTCAGCACCATCCCACAAGAGATGATCGACTTAGCTAACGCAAATGACTTCCCGCTGATCATCTTCACCCGCACGGTTCGCTTCGTGGATATCACCCTAGACCTTCATTCCATCATCATCAATCGGCATCACCGGATGCTGCAAGAACTCGAAAGCATCTCGCGTGAATTTCACCGCCTAACTTTAACCTCACAAGGAACCTTGAAGGTACTACAATTATTGTGTAAAAGCACCCGCACACAAATTATCTATATGCAGCTGCAGGGTAAGCCATTGTTCTTCCCCGCACTTTCGCCGGAGGAGCAAACACCCCTGCTGAATTTCTTCACCGCTTTCGGCGACGAAATGGAAGGTGTTCAGCCTGACGCTGCGCCATATATCCGAGAATATGGACAAAAGACTATTGCAATAAAACCTGTAGGCGCATTGGATCAGACCTGGGCTTATATCTTGATGGTCTGCAATCATAAGCCACAAGAATTCGACTGTCTGCTGCTGGATTCTGCCTCACTGTCCATTGCTCAGGAGCTGCTACGAACCCGTTATATGGAAGAGCGCAAGCTTTTTTCAGAAAATCTTTGGGTCGATGAGCTGATCAATGGTCGCATGGAGGATGACAACCGCTTAAAAGGTCTGATTGGTTCCAATTTCAACGTGGTCAACGAACTCCCTTACCGTGTATGCCTTATAGAGATCAAGAACCCCAGAGATGTAAAATGGAACAGCTCGGAGAACGAATGGGAATCTATCACCTTCCATCTTTCGCTCACCCTGCGTTCCATCTTCGAGAAACATTCCCTACGTCCGCTGATCACACTCAAGAACAATCGCCTCACCGTCATCGCACTCGACATTCAATCAAAAATGCCTGGAAAAATGCGGCTTCAGCAAGCACTCGAGGCCCTTCAGCATATCCGCTCCGACGAGAAGCTCAAAGATTTGCAGCTGGTTATCGGAGTCAGCAAATCGCATAAGCGTCTAAAACGGGCCTATTCCGGTTACCAAGAAGCCCTGCAAGCCTTATCGTTATACTCCTGTTATCAGAAGTCACTGCTGTTTTACGATGAGCTTGGCGTTTTTCAATTACTACTTAGCTTAAATGACGGGAAAACGTTGCAGAACTTCATTCGCAGCTATCTTGGTCCATTAATCGACCACGATCAAACTAAGGGCTCCGAGCTGCTTCTCACACTGCGAGTCTACCTTGACCATGATGGTTCCAAACAGATTGCCGCACGAAATTTGTTCATCGTTAGACAGTCACTGTATTATCGTCTGGACAAAATAACAGAACTGCTGGGCGAAGACTTCATGCAGCCGGAGAACCGGATCTCCATTCAGGTTGCCCTGCGTGCCTACCAATTCCTATACCCGGACAAAATCACTTTGCCCAGCCCCCGCTCATTACAGATTTAAACGTATTAATAATAAACTCTATATCTTCATCTGTGGAGGATAAGGGCGGAGCGAAGGTAAGCACATTGTTGAACCCAGCTACCGTATCGCCATTCTTGCCGATAATAAGTCCTTTGGATTTGCATTCAGCAATAATGCCTTTCACAATACTCAGATCAACCGGTTTCTTACTGGCCTTGTCTTCAACCAGCTCAATCCCTGTCACCAAGCCAAAGCTGCGGACATCACCTACAAGCTTGTGATCCAGTAACTCGGTGAATGCAGTGTTCAGTCTTTTGCCCAAAAGCTCTGCACGTTCCACCAGCTTCTCCTGCTCGATAATTTCCAGATTGCGTAACGCTAGTGCACACGAAGCTGGATTACCACCAAACGTGTTCACATGACGGAAATGACCGTAATCATCACTATTGTCCTTAAATACCTCATAGATATCCTTACGAACAGCTGTGGCGGACAGGGGAAGATAAGCACTGGTCAATCCTTTAGCCATTGTCACGATGTCCGGCTTCACATGATAGTTGTGATGACCAAACTTACGTCCAGAGCGTCCAAATCCACAAATCACCTCATCTATAATAAGCAGCACGCCGTGTTTGCGGCAGATTTCCTGCACCCGATTCAGATAGACTTGATGCGGCACGATGACGCCACCGCCCGTAATCACAGGTTCCATAATCACCGCAGCTACCGTCTCTACGCCTTCCCAAAGGATCATATCCTCTATTGACTGTGCACATTGGAGGTTGAATTCTTCCACAGAAATCCCTGCCGGGCGGCGATAGCTGTCCGGGGGAGCTACATGCAGAAACCCACCCGTCAGCGGTTCATACTTATATTTGCGCTGAGCCTGACCCGTCGCAGATAACGCACCAAGCGTGCTGCCGTGATATCCACGGTAACGGGCAATAAATTTATGGCGATAATGCTGGCCGATTTGCTGCTGGTACTGGCGGGCTATTTTAAACGCAGCTTCGTTGGCCTCTGACCCACTGTTGGAAAAGAAAATCACGTATTCGTCTCCAAGCCACTCATTCAGCTTCTCCGCCAGCGCAATAGCCGGGAGGTGACTTTGCGTCAGCGGAAAATAAGGCAACGTCAGCAATTGGTTGTAGGCTGCTTCCGCCAGCTCCTTGCGGCCGTATCCCACGTTTACACACCATAACCCAGACATTCCATCCAAAAAGCGATTACCCTGTATATCCGTAATCCACGATCCACTTGCCGAGGCGGCAATCATAGGCGGATTTTTTTCACTGTAAGGCGTAATGTTGTGCCATAAATATTGCTGATCCTTCTTCAACGCAAGCTCGCTATCATTCCCAAGACGCTGCATAAGTTTTTCTCCTCTCTAGTAGCTCAGTTTCTCTAATAGCGGGCCGTGATCATCTTTTTACGTGTATAGAATTCCACCCCATCTCGCCCATTGGCATGCAGATCTCCATAGAATGATTTCTTATAACCCGAGAAGGGAAAAAAGGCCATGGGTGCAGGCACGCCCAGATTCACACCCAGCATCCCTGCATCAATTTCTTCCCGGAATTCACGGATCGCCTTTGCGCTATCTGTATAAATGCACGCCCCATTCGCGAATGGGGACTGATTCGTTACCGCTATCGCTTCACTCAGACTTTTCACACGAATCACAGACAATACTGGCGCAAAAATTTCATCCTTCCAGATGGTCATTCCCGGCTGTACATAATCAAAGATCGTCGGCCCGATAAAATAACCCACACCGCCCGCAGCCGGATCTTTCCGTCCGTCTCTCACAAGCTCGGCTTGTTCAGCCTTTCCAGTCTCAATGTAATCGAGCGTACGCTCCTTATTCGACTGACGGATGACCGGACCCAGAAATACCCCGTCAGCGGCACCATTACCAATCTTAAGCTCATCCGCACCAGCTATCAGGCGATCAACTAGCTCGTCAGCGATAGCCTCATGGACTACCACAACCGAGCAAGCCATACACCGCTCACCCGCAGAGCCAAAGGCCGCCGCAATAATATTTTTCACCGCATTGTCCAGCTCCGCGTCAGGCAGAACAATGGAATGATTCTTAGCTCCTGCTAAAGCCTGCACCCGCTTGCCCTGCGCCGTCCCTGTCTTGTATACATATTCCGCTACCGGCTGCGAGCCCACGAACGAAATCGCCTTCACTTCCTCATGTTCCAGCAGCCCGTTGACCACCTCATGTGCTCCATGAACAACATTCAGCACACCTGGCGGAAAACCCGCTTCGGCAAATAGCTCAGCCAACCGATTAACGAGCAGTGGCGTACGCTCAGAAGGCTTCAGCACAAAGGAATTCCCACAAGCAATGGCGAGTGGAAACATCCAGCAAGGGACCATCATCGGAAAATTAAACGGGGCAATCCCCCCAATAACCCCCAACGGATAACGGTACATCCCGGATTCAATTCCGGTAGCGATATCAGGAAGCTGGCTGCCCATCATTAATGTGGGGATGCCTGCGGCAAATTCCACACACTCAATACCACGCTGCACCTCCCCCTGCGCCTCTTCCAGACTCTTCCCATTCTCCAGCGTAATCAGCTCAGCCAGCTCATGCCAATGCTCTACCAGCAGCTGTTGATATTGAAAGAAATAACGTGCGCGACGGGGCACGGCGACTCTTTTCCACAATTGAAATGCTACAGCAGCCGCATCGACCGCCCTACCCAATTCTTCTTTGCTTGATAGGGGCACGTAGGCAATTACTTCACCAGTCGCCGGATTATATACCTCTTCTTCCTGCCCAGATGACGACGCTACCCAAGCGCCATTCACATAATTCTTAACCTTTCCGACTTGTGTCACTAGGAGAGACATAACTCGCACCTCTTTCTCTATTTCAGATGCACAGATAGACTGCTGATTATAATAGATGACCGCCAGAACGGGCGGTCATCTATTATAACTATAAGTTCGACTTCTTACTTTGCCGCCATTTCTACGATTTCGTTCGTGTAAGCTGCATCTACCTTAGCCGGTTCTTTAATAACACCGAACTTTTGCGAAATATCAGCCGTTTGCTGGAACGCTGCTGCATCGGTGAATCCCATTTTGGCACTATCAAAGCCCTCAGGCAGAATCAGCTTGGCAACCTCGGTCATCATCGTTAGTTGATGCTCTTTAGTCGTACTTCCATCTTCCGCTTGCTTCATTACACTGTCCACCGCAGCCGCAGGATCGGCAATGGCGTCTTTCCAGCCCTTCAAAGAAGCGCGAACAAACTTGGCCGCAGTCTCCTTGTTCTCCGCAAGCCATTCCTTATTGGCAAACAAGTTATCCTCCAGCATCGCTACACCTTCTGTATTCATATCGATCACATTCAGATCCTCTGCCTTGATGCCCGACTCAAGTACAACCTGATATTCGTTATATGTCATCGCCGAAGCCGCATCAATCTGATCCCCTAAGAACTGATCCATCGTAAAACCTTGCTTCGTAAAGCTTAGATCCTTATTCGGATCGAATTTATATTTATCAAACAGGGCTAATAGCTCAAACTCATTGCCACCCATCCAGTTCCCAACCTTTTTACCTTTTAGATCGGCTGCGGAATTGATGCCTGCCGATTTTTTGGAGACTAGGACCAATCCGCTCTTTTGATAGATTTGCGCGATTTGCACCAGCGGCATACCCTCTTCCAGACTCGGCAGTAGACTGGCTACCCAACCAACACCAATATCCGCAGAACCACCTGCCACTTGCTGTTCTGGAACAATATCCGGCCCACCCGGCAAAATCTCTACATTTAGTCCCTCTTCCTTGTAATAACCTTTATCCTGCGCCTCAAAATACCCGGCGAATTGCGCCTGCGGCACCCATTTCAGCTGCAGCTTCACGGTTACCGGATCAGCCGCTGGTTCAGCCGCAGCACTTGCCTCAGGAGCTGCTGAAGTTTCAGGAGCAGTCGTAGCTTCAGCTGCCGGGTTATTATTATTGCCCCCGCAACCCGCCATTAAAGAAACACTCAACATCATCACGATCGCCAACAAACCACCACGAAATTTGTGTTTTTTGCCGTTCATCAATGAAACTCCCCCTACCGTAATTTAAGTTTGTACCAAGCATAAACGCCTTCCGCGTCCTTATAAGGACGATAAGCGCTTAAGCGAGAAATATAAGGAATGATGTATAGTGTGAAACTTATAGATCCTTATATTGTAAGACAGCACAGTATGGACAATCATCGTGGTACGCGCTATGCAGACAGCCGTGGGCGGTTTCTCTATTCCATTCCCACATCACTGGATGTAATGATCATTAGGTTAACGCTGCGAAGGATGCCACTTGATGAATACTTTCTCCAGTCGCTCAACCACCAGGTAGAAAAGTACACCTGCAATGGCAGCCAGAACAATGCAGGACCAGCCTAGCGGCATTTTGGCGACCTTTATGGAATTGGAGAGCAGATACCCAAGCCCTTTGGAGGAGAAAAAGAATTCCCCAACAATGGCCCCGATCATGCTGGCAGTGGCGTTAATCTTCAGCGCCGTAAATATATAAGGCAGACTGCTCTGAATCCGCAAATAACGAAATACTGCCGGCTTACCCGCCGCGTAGGAATGCATCAGATCCAAAGCCAATGGATCGATCGCCGCCATGCCTTTATAGGCATTGATCGCCATTGTCGCCATCGTAGTCGCCGTTACTATGGCAATTCGCGAGCCTATTCCATCCCCGAACCACAGATTCATAATGGGCGCGAGGGCGACGATGGGCACAGCATTTAGAGCAGCAACCAGCGTTAAGCTTCCGCTCCCCCAACGCGGCCACGCAGTAGCGGCTAAGGCAATCAGAAATCCAATCGCAGAACCAACCAACATTCCTAACACAGCCTCAGTAAGGGTGTATCCGGTATAGGACAACAACAAGCTGAAATTATCTCTCATGGTCGCAGCAATGGCTGTAGGCAGCGGCAGCTGATATTTTTTCAAATCAAAGATCTTATGAAAAAATTGAAATTCCCATAGGGCAAGGAACAACACACCCGCTAACATAGGCAGTAACACCCTTGTGTTAAAGATTCTCTTCAGCATTCGTGAACCGCCCCAACGCGCTGGTTCAGCCGTTTCATTACTTACAGGGCCAATAAACGGGATCTCCCGAACAGAGTTGGTCTCCATTAGCCACCGCCTCCTTTCGGACGATATTCAGGCTGCCACGGCGCTACCAGACGTTCGATTAGACTAATCAACCAATAGCTTGCAATTCCCAACAAAGCGCCAACAATCACCGTAGACCAGAACATATAGGTATGAGAGCTGCCATAGTAGAGATTGCGCAGCATGATTACACCAATCCCGTGCTGTGCACCCATCAGCTCTACCAGGATAGCACCAGTGACAGCAAGCGGAGCAGCTATTTTAAGTCCCCCGAACAAACCAGGCAGAGCTGCTGGAAATCTCAGTTTCCAATAGACTGCCCACGGCTTCGCTGCGTAAGAATGCATTAATTCAAGCGCTGAAGGATCTACACTTCGCAAACCGCGTAGCATGTTCAATGCCACCGGGAAAAAGGTGATATAGCCCGAAATAATAATCCGTGAGGTCTGTTCATCGCGCACAATCCCATAGATGATTGGCGCCAGCCCTAGAATCGGAATCATTTGTGAGGCAATCGCATAAGGAAAGGTTAACTGCTCTATTGTCTTCGATAAGCTCATCAGCACTGCTAATGAGGCACCAGCCACAGCCCCAATCAGGAAACCAACACCCGCATTGCCGAAGGTCGCGGCTCCTTCCTTCAAGAGTGTGCCTCCATACTGCCACAAGGTGGCTAACACCTCATGCACATAAGGCAGTTTGGACTGTGCTAGCGGCGTCTCCACCACATGGAGCAGCATCCAGGAGGTTCCTTCCCAGAGCAGCAGCAGACCCACAATCCAGACAAACAACGGCAGCAGGCGACCTCGTATGAAGATACTGCCCCCTCTCATCCTCACACCCCTTCGAAGCTGTCGCGAATATTTGCGATCAGTTCGAAAAACGCTGGGCTGTTTCTCATTTCCGCCGTTCGTGGACGTGGCAGAGGAATATCAACCACAGCGGACAAGCGACCTGGATGCGGGGAAAGAACAAACACCCGGTCTGAAAGGAATATAGATTCAGGAATACTATGCGTTACAAAGACAATGGTGTTCTGCACCTTACTCCAGACGGACAGCAGCTCTTCATTTAGACGCTCACGCGTAAATTCATCCAGCGCAGAGAACGGCTCATCCATCAGCAGAATTTCCGGCTCCATCGACAACGCCCTGGCAATCGCCACACGTTGCTGCATCCCTCCACTTAGCTGCCATGGATATTTATCTGCAAAGCTCTGCAGCCCCACTAGATCAAGCAGCTCCATCGCCTTTTCCTCTCGGATCGACTTCTTGACGCCCATCAGTTCCAGTGGCAAGGTAATGTTATGCTTCACCTTCCGCCAGTCATACAGCACTGGACTTTGAAAAACAATGCCATATTTCTGGGCCAGCCTTGCTTCTCTGGCACTTTTTCCAGCGACTACAATATTCCCGCCCGTTGGCACGATGAGATCTGCCATCAGTCTCAAAAGCGTTGTTTTGCCACATCCTGAAGGCCCGAGCAGTGAGACGAACTCCCCCTTGGCAATATCAAGACTCACCTGATGCAGCGCAAGCACTTCTGCAGCTTCTGTACGATAGCGCATTTCAACATTTTTCAGCTGAATTTCCGGAATATTGGTCGCGAGTAATGACATCCTCAGCCCCCCTTATCAAAATAAGCTCTGCATTTAATGTTAGTTAATCTAACTCATAATTGAGTAAATTGAGTTAATTCTTCTGTCGTGTAGTATTAACTAACATGTTACACCCTGCTCGCTACACTCTCATTAGACAATTAGTAAAATAGCTCCTGTGAATTTGCGTCATTTTGTCTATGAGACATTTTTCGAGTTACGAATCAGAACTTATTTTTTTATATCCGTAAATATGTGGTAATATTTATCCAATATCTCTCCTTAGTAGGTGACAATAGACCCATGGGATCTGTAATTTCGAATTATATTGTTATTGTTGCTATATCAGGTGTGCTGAGCGTACTACTAGCCCTTTTCGCCTATTATAAAAAAACCGATTTCTTAGGCATCAGAGCTTTTGTTATAAGTTCCTTTGCATCTGCTATTTACACCTTCGGTTTTGCTTTAGAGCTATCAGGAAAAACACTGGAGGAAATCAGTCTCTGGATTAAGCTAGAGTATCTGGGGATGCCCTTTATTGCACCGGCAAGCCTAATTATGGTGATACATTTCGTTGGGCTGGAGGGTTTGTTTAAAAAAGGCATGCGGGTGGCATTATTTATCATTCCGTTCATTTCAACACTGTTGGTATGGACTAACGATTATCATCATCTCTTCTATAAATCCATTTATTTACGAGACAATACCCCGTCCCCACTTGTTGATGTAGTGATGGGACCTTGGTATATTGTTCACGGCAGCTTTACTTTTGGCTGTCTGCTGGCAGCCATTTGCCTTATGATCTGGCAGTGGAACCGAATGAAGCGAGTATACCGCAGGCAAATCATTACGATCATCATCGGACTAAGCCTTCCCACCCTTGGCTCATTTTTATATCTAATGGGCTTAACGCCTTACGGTATGGACCCGGTCCCCATCATTATGAGCTTGACTTCATGCCTATATATTTGGGCTATTTTATCCCGGGGAATGTTAACTGCCGCACCTATTGCTCGTGAGAATCTGTTCGAAAGCATGCGAGAAGGCGTGCTTGTCACCGACCGTTCGGACATGCTAGTCGATTACAATCGTGCAGCCGCGGATATGATAGAGGGGCTGAACTCCTCATCGATTGGCAGACCCTTAGCGCAGCTGTTTCTTAACGCAGGCAAAGACGCCTTGTCCTATGTAATGGATGCCGAGCCGCTGTTGCGCGAAGAACGGGAAGTGGCTTGGAACAAAGCTGGTGAAATCTGTTATTATCAAATCCGCTCCTCTCCGGTACAAAAACAAGGGGGAAACATCGCGGGCCAGATGATTATGCTGATCGACGTGACTGAACAAATACTGCTTCGGGACAAACTGCGTCAATTGGCTACGATGGACAGCTTAACGGGGATATATAACCGCACCTATTTTTTGGAGCTCAGTCGAGCGCTGCTTACACAGTCCGCCAGCCTGCGCAGTTCATTCTCCATGATTTTACTGGATGTAGACTTCTTCAAGAGCATTAATGACCGCTACGGGCATCAATATGGAGATCAAGCTCTCCAGCATATTGTTCAGGTGTGCAGCAGACATCTACGAGAAGGAGATCTCTTCGGTCGTTATGGCGGCGAGGAATTCGTGATCTGTCTACCAGATACGTCGTTGAAGCAAGCTGCAAGGCTCTGTGAAACTATCCGTGCCGATATTGAACAAAGCATCTTGTACACACTTATCGGGCCCATTAACGTGACCGCCAGCTTCGGAGTAGTAGAAGCCCTAAGTCTTGAAGCCACTCTAGAAGAGCTGCTCTCAGAGGCTGATCATGCCCTGTACAGTTCGAAAAGAAACGGACGAAACGCTGTTCACCTCTCCCAGAGGTCAGAAATCACCCTTTTCAAACCTATATAAATGCATTCTTGTCCCTAATAGCGCATTCCTCAACCGTCCTTATTTTTCATAGTCTGTTTTTAGGTTTAATAGGAGTTATCTGAAAATTTAATCAGAGTGTAGGAAAAATTCGCTTTATGGATATGGGAGGCGCAAGAAATAATGAGGAACCATACAATGATGCAATTTTTTGAATGGCATGTTGCTGCGGACGGCAAACACTGGGATCGCTTAAAAGAAACAGCTCCCGCGCTAAAGGCCGTAGGCATTGATTCTGTTTGGGTACCTCCTGCGACAAAGGCCGTCTCCGCTGACGATACAGGCTATGGCGTGTATGATCTATACGATCTGGGCGAATATGACCAAAAAGGTACGGTACGCACCAAATATGGCACCAAGCAAGCACTGATCGACGCCATTTCGGAATGTCAAAAAAATGGCATCGCGGTGTACGTTGATTTAGTCATGAATCATAAGGCAGGCGCGGATGAAAAGGAAGTCTTTCAGGTTATCGAGGTCGACCCTAATGACCGGATGAAAGAAATCTCCAAGCCTTTCGAGATTGAGGGCTGGACTAAGTTTACTTTCCCCGGCCGCGGGAATGAACACTCTTCCTTTAAGTGGAATCACAATCATTTCAACGGCACTGACTTTGATGCCAAATCGGGGCGAACAGGAGTATTTCGTATCGTAGGCGAGAACAAAACATGGAACCAGAATGTGGACGACGAGTTCGGCAACTACGATTATCTAATGTTTGCAAATATTGATTACAGTCATCCAGAGGTCAAAAAGGAAATGATCCAATGGGGAAAATGGCTGGTGGACACGCTCCACTGCAGCGGCTTTCGCTTAGATGCCATCAAGCATATTAACCATGAGTTTGTAAAAGAATTCGCGGTAGAAATGTTTAATAAATGTGAGAAGGATTTCTATATCGTGGGTGAGTTCTGGAATTCGGATTTAGAATCCTGCCGACAATTTCTAAATACCGTGGATTATAAGATCGACCTCTTCGATGTCTCCCTTCACTACAAGCTGCATTCAGCTTCCTTGGGGGGTAGAAACTTTGATTTAACTAAAATCCTCGACGACACACTGGTGCAGACCCATCCTACCAATGCTGTAACGTTCGTTGATAATCATGATTCTCAACCCCATGAAGCTCTGGAATCTTGGGTAGATGATTGGTTTAAGCAAAGTGCTTATGCACTTATCCTACTGCGACGCGATGGATATCCGGTTGTGTTTTATGGCGATTATTATGGAATTGAAGGTCCTACACCTGTACCAGGTAAAAAAGATGCCATTGATCCGCTATTATACACCCGCTATCACAAGGCTTATGGTGAACAGAAGGATTATTTCGATCATCCCAACACGATTGGCTGGACGCGGCTCGGCGTGAAAGACATCGAGCGCTCCGGTTGTGCGGTTGTGATTAGTAACGGTGAGAACGGCCAAAAGAGAATGTTCGTAGGGGAAAAACGCGCTGGTGAAGCATGGGTGGATTTCACCCATAATCACAAGGCGACTATAACGATTGAAAAAGATGGCTGGGCGACCTTCCCGGTCAACGGCGGCAGCGTATCTGTTTGGGCGCTACCCGATGCAGGGACTGACAAAAAGTAATTATGTTGTATATAAATAGGGTGCTCATCGCCATTTTTCAGCGATGAACACCCTATTTTAGTTGTTGTTTGGAGTATTTTCTGGATGACGGGATACTAGCCTTACCAGATCCAGTGTAAGGATGGGCAACGTTACGGAAGCTGGATAGGCCAAGTAACGCGGCTCCCACTCCGGGCTGAACTTTTCTTTATAGCGACGCAGTCCGGCAAAGCCGTACCAGTGTCCACCTCTTTTAAACACGAGATGAGCCAGTTTTTCCTCTCGTAGTGCTCCGGCATTCTGACCCACACTGGATAGTGGAGCATTGCCAAGATTAAAGCGGTGATACCCCTCCGACTTCGCCCATTCCAGCAAACGAATGAATAAATAATCCATCGTACCATTCGGTGCGCCCTTTCGATGGCGCATTAAATCAATAGACAGGGTCTCTCCCCGGTCATACCCCGGTGCAATCGAAGCAAAAGCCAGTACCAACCCTTCGCTGTTCCGCAGGATCGCAATGGGCGCTAGCTGTAGATAATCTTCCTTGAACCATCCCAGCGAATATCCTTTTTCGACTCGCCTGCTCAGCCATTCATCCGAAACCGACCGCAGCTCTCGCAGTAAATTTTCAGCATGTGGTGCAGTTGCAATTTCAAAAACATAACCTTCCCGTTCAAAACGATTGCTTACACTGCGCAAATCACTATTCTTTTTGCCACTTAGCGTAAAGGTATTGAGCGTTACCAATGCCTCTTCACCCAGCTTGAAGAAGCGATAGCCCTGCTCATGATAGATGGATAAGAAGGCAGGCGTAGCTTGATAGAAAACGACAACCAGCCCAAATTTATCCGCAGCTTGTCTGAATTCATTGATAGCTTCGTTCATTAAGCTTTTCTCACCTAGCGGATCACCTAGGACAACGAGCTTGTCTCTGACTCTGGAAAACGCAAGAAGCACCTTGTCATTCTGCGCCCAGAAGAAGCTTTTATCCCCTAAAAACAGCATATGGGTCAAGGCATTGCCTTGAACGCCCTCTAAAAAGCGCTTCAGCTTGGCTATATCAAAAGCACCGAAAAGCTCCTCCGCCTTATGATGCGGCCGAAGGGTTACCAGCATAGTGAGAATGATCCAGGAGAAGGCTAGCCCTCCGATTGCCGTAAAGGCGACATGACTATGCCGCTGAAGCCATTCAGGCTGCACTCCGGGAGGTAGATGCTTCAGAAATCCACGATGTACATAACTGCCCATCAAATAATAAGTAAGCGCGATGACAGACGTTAGGGCAAACCACCAGATCGTGCTCTGTTTACTGACTTGGGCACTGATTCGATAAAACCGAGATCTGGATACCCACAGGATGAGAGCTACCAGAAGCAGAAAAAGTGCCTCTTCATAATCAAACCCCTTAGCCACAGCAAACACCGATCCAGTGAACAGAAGTATGCTAGTCCATACATATGCACTATGTACTCGCAACGTAATCCCCCGTGACAATATAATTAGCATGAAACCAATAAGTACAGACAGATGATGCGACATTTGCATCACTGGAAAGGACAATATCTCCTCCGTAATCTTCAACCTATACAACAACCCCGGCGTTGCAGTAGATAACAAGAGAATCAGACCGCTTGCTAATACTAACTTACCGAGAGCCCACACCCCTAGATCGCTCAGAAAGGAATACTGACCCGGCCACCCCCAAATCTTTTGCCATAGATTAAGAGAGGGTTCGAACCCTGGAGCTGAACGATCTAGACCCTTTTTTCCTTGCAAACCAATTTCCAGTGCAGCCAGCACCAATCCAATCAACCAAGGAATGACATAATAAAACAATCTAAAGATAACAAGTACCGCCATCGCCTTATCGCTCTGGTATCCAAGCTGTGTAAGTCCAAGCAAGG
Source organism: Paenibacillus sp. FSL K6-2859 (assembly GCF_038008265.1). NCBI lineage: Bacteria > Bacillati > Bacillota > Bacilli > Caryophanales > Paenibacillaceae > Paenibacillus > Paenibacillus sp. FSL K6-2859. The sequence goes on from NZ_JBBOYU010000001.1 coordinate 6,555,296, forward strand.
CGATAAGATCAAATGCACCGATACCGCCGGGGGCCATACTCAATATGCCTGCAATGGCGGCAATCGTAAACACACCAAAGATAGCTATGAAATGGACCTCGTCCAAAAGATGGCTGCTGATGGTCCAGAAAGTCACGCCTGCAAAGCTCCATTCCAAAAAGGAAGCACCCACAGAAGCCACGACTGTAAACCATGGTGTTCTGCCTTCTCCACGGTTAATCCACTTTGCATAAAGTGCTGAGCGCTGTACAAACACAAATATCGGCAAATAAAGTGCCATCCCCCATACTGCGAATACGAGCCAGCGATGTTCTTCCAGCAAAGCCGTTGCCGGGAGTAAGCCAAAGATATTAGCCCATGAAAGCAAGGATAACCCAGTAATCATAAGTGGGGATAGAAATACGATGGCCGGGGTTAGCACAGAGGTTGGCACTCCACTTTTTTTATACAGCAGCGTCCTTAAACCCACTCCAGCCAGACCCGCAAAGCCAATCAAATTATTAAATGTATTAGCAATCCATGCATACCGAAACGTACTCCATAGCCCTACTTTTAAACGGAAATGTGCCCGAATCAAATAGTCATAGGCACTCATTACAGCTACTGCCAGAAGGGCAAAGCCGACCATTTGAAAAATAGCGGACGTGGGCACGCGCCTAAGTTCACGCATAATAAGCCCTAAGTGAACCTGCTTCAGCTCATGTTGCCCCTCCCAGTATACGAACGCAATAATAGCGACTGGAAAAAGAGCTCTGACCGCCCTGATCCGATAGATAGATAGGATTAGCCTTACAATTTTGAATCTTTCTAATGTCTGTTGCTTAGAATGCATGAGCCCACCTGCCTTTACCGCTGACACATGTTGTGCTAGACAATTTTTACAACTAATTCATTATAGCAATACTTGGAATAGAAGACCCGTGATAATCAACACCTAATCCATTAGACTGCCAACAGTGCCTTTACCCCTGCAATAATTAAAGAATTTATGGGAAAAGTGGAGTAATCATAATAAATATATTACGAAGATGGACAGGTTATTATGACGGAACTTTACTTAAGGGTGCTTTGTCAGTATTGGCAAACAATGCGTTAAAAGAACATGTAAATTAAAGTTTAAACCTAAAAATACATAACAAAAAGGACATCCCTCACGGCAAAGGATGCCCTTTTTATTATGTAATGCGGTTTACAATAGGTTATACACGGATATCAAATCTGCCTTTGCTATCCGTTGTTGCGGTAGCTATCTCTTGCGGACTTGCTGCAGCAGGCTTATTGTTCGCAGGTTTGGCAGGTGCCTCTACAACACTGTTAGCGGAGGAAGCACTGCTCTGAGACTTCTGCGAGATTTGTGCCTCGATGGTCTTAATCTGTTGTTCAATTTGCTTCGTTTTCGTTTCCTTGGTCTTGTCATCGTCTGCGCTGGTATTAATCTTGTCCAGTTCAGCTTCTAGCTTCGCTTTTTGTTTCTCAAGCGTACTGGTATCTGTAGTGCTAGATGTCGAGGTAGTATACGATGTGGAACCTGAGACTGCTGATATACTCATGGTTATCCCTCCCTTCCTTACCTCCAATATAATCCTTTTGCAAGTAAGGAACGTTAAGACCCGCTGAAAGTTTGCTGAAAATACTACTTGCTGGTTGTAAGGATGGGCTGCTAGGCGCTTGCTTTTCCTCGTCTAACAAGCAGCATATAAGAAAGAATCGAGAGAAGTCCGGTCCCTGCTATTACAATCGCCATCGGAAGTGCTGATTCAACTCCCCCAAGACCAACAAGTGGCGCCACACAGCTACCTAGCAGCAGAGGAATTAATCCGATTAACGCCGAGGCACTGCCTGCCGCTTCTCCTTGATCTTGCATCGCCAATGAGAAGCTGGTCGCTCCGACAATCCCCACACTGGAGACAACTGCAAATAAACAGATCAGAATAGGGATCAGCCCTCCTCCTACCAGAATCGTCAGCAGTAGTAAGAGGCCTCCCGTCGTACAGAGCAATAGTCCGCTAAATAGCAATTTAGTCTCACTTACCTTGCCAGCAAGTCTGCCGGCAATTTGGCCTGTAATAATAATTCCAATCCCATTCACAGCAAAGATCAGACTGTATACCTGCGGTGTAACCGCAAAAATATTTTGCAATACAAAAGAAGAACCTGAGATATAAGCAAACATGGATGCCGTAACAAAACCTTGCGACAAGGCATAGCCCATAAACTTACGATTGCCAAGCAATACCCGGAAGGTAAGCAGTGTCCCCTTCAGTCCACTCTTAGAGCGTCGCTCCTTCGGCAGTGTCTCTGGCAAGCGCAATAAAATGGTTAGACAAAAAATAATTCCGGCAGCAAATAAAACTAAGAATATCCCCTGCCATGTAGTTACTCTTAACAGTTGGCCCCCAATAACCGGAGCCAAAATCGGTCCGAGACCATTCACAATCATCAATAGTGAGAAGAACTTAGTGAGTTCAGAGCCACTATATAAATCACGAACAGCCGCTCTAGAGACAACCACGCCTACTGAACCAGCAAGCCCCTGAATAAACCGTAAAGCAACCAGCAGTCCAATCGACGGACTAAAAGCACACAGCACTGATGATATGGCATAGATGAACATTCCTATAAGCAGCGGACGGCGACGGCCATACACATCACTCAGCGGTCCAGCGACCAACTGTCCTGAAGCTAGTCCAAGCAAAAAGAAGGTCAGACTAAGCTGTACTAAAGCAGCAGTCGTACCGAAATCCGCGACAAGCGTAGGCAGTGCAGGCAAATACATATCAATCGACAACGGGCCGATCGTTGTAATGGAACCGAGAATCACAGCCAGCTGTAATCTCTGCTTCCGTGAGGGTCCACCTGCGGCAAGCTTATTACCATTTTGCATTCCAATCATAATCCTTACTTCAACCTTTCTAAAGCAACCCATAGGCCTTTTTTTGTATTCTTCATACTAACGTAAAGGAAGTGAATTGATCAATCCTTTTATGGAGGGCTGCTAGCGCCTGTGTAACAAAAATAACCGCCTTCCGGCGGTTATTCTGATTGTTTTATGCATTTGTAGATGTGCTGCGCATTTGCAACCAATCTCTAGCGGCTTCAGCCTCAGCAACACTCAGGCGATGACCTTGGTTGCCCCAGTGTGTTGTCACCTCTGCGCCTGCCTTCTGTAAAATAATCTCCAAATCCTCAGTCTCCGAAGAAGCGATAAGCGGATCATTTGTACCTGCTCCAATGAAGATAGACACCCCTTCAAGAGAAGGAAGCGCTACATTCCGCAGCGGCACCATCGGATGCAGTAGAATTGCGGCGCGGAAAACCTCCTTATAGTGGAACAGCAAGCTGCCGGCAATGTTTGCACCGTTAGAGTAACCCACGGCTACCAGATTGTTGGCATCAAATCCGTACTGCGCTGCGGCATCGTCCAGAAACTGCTTAATCTCGTGAGTACGGAAGATTAGATCGGCTTCATCGAACACCCCTTCAGCCAGCCGCCGGAAGAACCTCGGCATACCATTCTCTAGAACATTCCCTCTGATACCCAGAACTGATGAATCTGGAGATAATAACCCTGCAAGCGGTAGTAAATCTTGCTCATTGCCCCCCGTACCGTGGAATAATACAAGCGTGGGCTTCGTTATATCCTTACCTTTATGAAATACATGAATCATCCCTGCTTCACCTCAATTTCTCTTATTTGAATAGGACTTAAATTTTCTTCGATAGCCGTACGATGCGGTTCATACCAAGAAGGCAGCATCAATTTCTCGCCCAGAGCATCCGGTGCCTCATCTCGAGCAAAGCCTGGAGGGTCTGTAGCAATCTCGAAGAGGATCCCCCCTCTTTCACGGAAATAGATCGCATTGAAGTATTGGCGGTCTTGAACCGGTGTTGGATGATGTCCATGGCTCTGTACATGTTGCCCCCATTCCAGCTGCTCAGCATCATCTTTTGCACGCCATGCAATATGGTGAACCGTACCTGTACCTCCTGCACCTAGCGGGATTGGCGTTGTCTTCAGATCAATAATATTACCCAAATCGCCAGTGGTTCTGTAACGACTATATCCGTCTCCATCCGCGATATGCTCCATTCCCATCGTATGGACAAGCGTCTCTGCCGTTTGCAGCGGATTGTTGCTGTAGAGCACAGCGCCACCGAACCCTTTGATCGCATGCTCGGTAGGAACCCCTCCGAAAGACCACTTACTAAGCGCTCCTTCCTCACGTTCCACAAGGTCAATACGTAAACCGTCATAATCAGTGAAGGATAGATAGGTTTCCGAGATTCTATTGCTGAGGGTGACCGAAATTTGATATGCAGCAAGACGTTGTTTCCAGAATGCCAATGAGCCCACAGGTATTGCATAAGTGGTTACACCGACCTGTCCAGCGCCAATTCTACCTTTACGCCCCATGGAAGATGGAAAGAATGTAATTATCGTCCCCGGTGCACCCTGTTCGTTCCCAAAATATAAATGATAAACTTCCGGAGCGTCAAAATTAATCGTTTTCTTCACCAGCCGTAGTCCTAGAATACCGGCGTAAAAATCAACATTACGCTGAGCATCGCCAACAAAAGCTGTAATATGGTGGATTCCTGCAGTTTGAAGTGTCATTATTATAAACCCCCTTCTTAGTTAAAAATCAAGGCATCCAGAGAAATCGAACCCGGCCCCGTAAGTGCTATACCTACCGCAACCACAAGTACTGTGAGTGGAAACTCAATACCGTTTGCAGTAGACCAGAAGCCATTTGGCGCATGAACCTTAATGATGGCTCCAAGCATCGTAGCAGCGATTAACACTGCTGCAACAGGAGTTAGTAGCCCTGCCGCGAACATAAATCCACCCGCCAGCTCTAGAATACCTGCTAATACCGCCATCGTAACGCCTGGTTTAATGCCTATGGACTCCATCCAGCCGCCTGTACCCTTCGGGCCATATCCGCCAAACCATCCAAATAGCTTTTGTGCGCCATGTCCGATAAACGCAATCCCGATCACTAATCTCATCAATAATATTCCTACACTTATCATGGTTAATCCACTCCAATTTTCTTTGATTTAATTATCTTAATATTAAGATATATGGTAAATTTTTTTGTCTACCAGCGGCAAGAAGCAGCGAACTGCTTCTAACCTTATAGAAGCGCTCTTCCTAATGATATTTCAGCGCTCTATACACCTTTACCTAACTTCTTCAGTAAATCGATAGCCTGGCCCTTCTCTTCCTTATCCAGTCCATGCATTAGATCATGAATCGAAGCCACATGACGCGGGAAAATCTTATCGAACAGCTCACGCCCTGCATCCGTAATTTCCGCATAGGTCACGCGTCTGTCCTCGCTACACGGAACACGTTTCAGCAGACCTTTCTTCTCCAGCTTGTCGATATTATAGGTGATGCTTCCACTCGTAACGAGAATCTTCTCCCCGATCTGTTGCAGTGGAATACGGGTCCGGTGATACAGCACCTCAAGCACCATGAATTCGGCAGACGCCAGCCCGTAACTCTTCATATCCTTCACAGCTTGATCCATCAAGCTTCTGTAAGCCTTAGATAATACAACAAATAACTTTAAAGAAGACGCCTGATCCATCTCCGTAGTATTCTCTGTATTACGAACATTCTCTTCGGTATTACTCATCAATTCCACCTCCAGTTTGACAGCGATGTTGTACAATCTAAAGTAAATGTCTTTATGTTAAATATCTTTAAGTTAAGATAACTATACTTCCTCACACTACCTTTGTCAACCTCGCCACTTAAAAAAGATAACATAAGGTGCTTAACGAGCTATTAATGTTCTTTCTACGAATTTTTAAGAGCGTGATGAAAATCACTCTAAGTTTGACCTGACCCTTAAAACGGCGTATTCTTGTCTTTACGAATGACTATTTAGTAAGCGATTTCACTTCTCTCAAAGGAGGCAACCTGATGGTGGAGGAACATGCTGGTGCGCGGCGCGTGCTGATCGTAACAGCCGTAGCCGCAGAGCGAGACGCGGTCCTGCGCGGCCTGCAAGGCAGCGACAGGTTCCATGTGATTGCTGCCGGCGCAGGTACGGCAGCAGCGGCGGCGGGAACCGCCGCAGCACTCGCAGCCGGATCTTACGGCTGCGTAATCAGCGCCGGGATCGGCGGCGGGTTCCCGGGGGTGGCCCCTTTAGGCTCGCTGGTCGTTGCCAGCGAGATGATAGCCGCCGACCTCGGGGCCGAGACGCCGGAGGGCTTCCGCAGCGCTGCCGAGCTTGGCTTCGGCAGCGTGTCCGTGCCGGCTGACCGCGGCACGGTACAGGCGGTTTCGGCCGCGCTGGCAGCGGCCGGACTGACCGTAAGCACGGGGACCGTGCTTACGGTCTCGACGGCGACCGGCACCGCGGAGACGGGCGCCGCCCTCATCGCGCGGCATCCTGGTGCCGTCGCGGAGGCGATGGAAGGCCACGGGGTTGCCGTGGCCGCTGAGGCGCTGGGGCTCCCGGTACTGGAGCTCCGCGCCATTTCGAACCCGGTTGGTCCCCGCGACCGGTCCGCCTGGAAGATCGGCGATGCAATGGAAGCATTAACGGCGGCAGCCGCTATACTATTGGAGGTGCTGTAATGACAACTGAGCTTAATATCGCTTTTTCCCCTTGCCCTAACGATACCTTTGTATTCCATGCCTGGGCACACGGGCTTGTCCCGAATGCACCACAACTGAATGTAACCTATGCCGACATTGATATTACCAACACACTTGCTGCTAATGGAGAAGGCCCAGAAGTCCTTAAAATCTCCTATGCCGCCTTACCATGGGTTCTTGAGCGTTACAAACTGCTGCCATGCGGCGGCGCACTGGGTCGCGGCTGCGGGCCGTTGCTCCTTACCGCAAGTGGCCCAACAGCGATCAAACGTCCCGAAAAGCTAGCTGGACGCCGGATTGCAGTGCCTAGCGAACGCTCTACGGCTTATCTACTTTTCAGATTATGGGCAGCACAGCATATAACGGGAGGCATCGGTGAAATCGTCGTCATGCCTTTCGATGAGATCATGCCTGCTGTACGTGATGGCCATATCGATGCCGGACTTGTAATTCACGAAGCCCGCTTTACTTACGCATCTTATGGTCTTAATATGCTGACTGACCTAGGCAGCTGGTGGGAAAGCGATACTGGCCTGCCGATTCCACTCGGCGCGATCATTGCTCGCCGCGATCTGGATACCGATGCAATCACTGGCTCGATTCGCAGCTCTCTTCAATATGCATGGGATCATCCTACTGACTCTAGAGACTATGTGCTTAGCCACGCACAAGAGTTAGCTCCAGAAGTGGCAAAATCTCATATTGATCTCTATGTGAATGAGTTCTCGATGAACTTAGGCGATGACGGCTACGCTGCAATCTCTGCCTTACTAAATCGTGCTGCAGCAGAAGGACTTGTACCTGCCATCGACCCAGAATTACTTCGGTAGCATGCACTAGGTATTCTTAACACACTCTAAAACTAGACATAGCCTAAAATCCCCGGTTACACACATAAGGTGTCCTCCGGGGATTTTGTTTATTCTAAGCAGCAGTTGTTGCGATTGCCTTCAATCCATTATTTGGCATAGCGGAGCGATGGCTATACAATAGACCTATAAATAGATTCTATGAAGGAGGATCACATGATACCTGAAAACAATAGCAAGCAAAACATCGATCGATTTCTCGGCTTTCAAGCGGACTATGACCGCTACCGTCCTGAAGCTCCTCCCCTGATCATCAAGCTGCTGACCGACTACTTAGGCAGCACACCTTCAGTCGTCGCAGATATAGGCTGCGGCACGGGCTTGTCTACTTTTCTGTGGAAGGATGTCGCGGACCACGTAATAGGCATTGAACCGAATCCAGATATGCTGGGAAAAGCAATCGATAAATTAAGCCGGATAGAAGATCCTCAATCCATCACTTTTGTACAAGGTTATTCTAACCAGCTTCCACTTGCAGTGGACAGCGTAGACATAGTGACCTGCTCACAGTCATTCCACTGGATGGATCCTGAAAGCACACTTCGAGAAATCTCCCGGGTCTTGAGAACAGGTGGTGTCTTCGCTGCCTACGATTGCGACTGGCCTCTCCCCCTTCAACAGAAGGTAGAAGAACGTTACAACCAACTGATCTCCAAATCCGAGGAACTGCTCGCCTCACTCTTACCTGATGCTGAGAGAGCACATAAATGGGACAAAGAAGGGCATTTGTCACGGATTCAGGCTAGTGGAGCTTTCTCTTTTGCAAGAGAGATCGTATTTCATAATCTTGAATCCTGCGATGCGCAGCGCTATGTAGGACTCGCTCTAAGTCAAGGCGGAATACGAACCGTGTTGAAACAGGACGCTACCTTGCTCGATCAGGACATTGCAGACTTCACAGCTGCGGTTGAACAACATTTTCAAGGACGCACCCTAGAGGTTCTGGTCAGCTATCGGATGAGAATCGGCATCAAATAATCTCAGCACTTAAGCGCAAAGAACGCCCCGATTTTCCTTATAGGAGGAAAGTCGGAGCGTTTTTTTATTTATTTGACTTCTTCCATGAACAAATTTAGGTTCTCAACGATTTCCTTAGATCTGGAATGGTGTAAATAATGTCCGCCCTCAAATGTCATCACTTTTCCATGCACAGATTCCTTAACTTGCCCTTCATGCAGAGGAATCCAATCTTTCACGGTTGTATTATTCGCTTGTATAAAGAATATAATGGGAAGATTCTTGTCGAATTTCAACCCTCTGGCTGCGACAAAGTTAGGATATATATGTTCCATTTCATTTAAGGTAGTGGAATTATTCATATTTTTGAGCGATATCAATTTCATTTGTTTTTTGGTCTCATCATCAAATGGCAGTCCATCATAAGGGTCACCGCTTAATTGCAATCCCAATCTAATGATACCTGAGTCTTTGAGCAGCTTTAATTTTTTTATCGGGAATTTAACATCCATACCGCCTTGCTCAGGAACACTACTATCAACCCCTACAAATGCACTCACTTCGTTTGGATATTTCTTCGCATATTCCAATCCGTAAATACCTCCAATGGAGTGACCCATTAGAATATATTGGTCAATGTTTAGATTCTGTACGGCTTCATGAACCTCACTTATGATATTCGCTGTAGTTCGTTCCTTATCGGTCTCATCACTTAATCCATAACCAAACGGCTCAACCGCGACCACTTTGTAAAATGGTGATAACTCATCAATCAACGGCTTAAAATCAAGTGCTGGCGCTCCAGTTCCAAAGCCCGGGATAAGTACAATAGTCTGCTTCCCTTGTCCTTGGATCAAAACATTCATACTTTTTCCGTCAACAGGAACTAACTGACCATATTGATGTATTTTTTTCTGATCAGATTTGTTGCTAATCACATTAACTGTATAAACAACAGCTAGAAAAAGCACGATCAAAATCACGATTGCTCCTAATATTTTTAGCAACAAGTTACGTACTTTATGCTTTTTCTTTTCATTCCCCGTTTTTATTACTTCTGTTTGTGTCACCCTCATCTTCTCCTGTCCTATTCTATTTATTATGTCGCCTTAACGTTTCGCTAATGAGATCTTAACCAACAATGATGTACTCCTCATGACCACAATATGAACTAAATATGAATAGGCAAAAAAATACTACGGCAGCGCAAGCAAGAAATCTTACCTGTGCTACCGTAGTATGAACAATGAGGCGGGCGTTCACCCCCTCGCAAAATATCCTTGAACGCTAATTATTCTGTGGGCGCTATAATTGGTAAGGTGACGATGAAGGTCGTTCCTTGGCCAGGTTCGCTTTCCACTCGGATATCCCCTTTATGAAGCGATACGATCTGTTTAACAATGGCTAGTCCCATCCCGCTACCACCATACTTGCGACTGTGGGAACGATCAGCCTTAAAGAAGCGTTCAAATATACGCTCTTGGTCCTCGGGAGAAATACCAATGCCAGTGTCGGATATTCGGACGGATACATTGTTCAAATCTTGTTTGATGCTGACGTTAATCACACTGTCATCCTTGGAGAATTTGATACTATTTCCAAGGAGATTCGTCCACACCTGACTTAACAAATCATGGTCAGCCCATACGACTACTGGTTTCAAATCAAGCTCAAAACTGATGTTGCGCGCCGACCATTGGGGCTGTATCGCCACAATTACTCGTCTGATCTGTTCGTCAAGACTGAACGTGATAAGTCGCAGTTGTTGGGATTGTGATTCAAGCACACTCAGCTTTAACAGACTATCGCTCATCTTGGACATCCGCTCCGCTTCAGCAATAATAATATCGAGATAACGATTCCGTTCATCCTCTGTGAGGGCAACTTTCTTGAGCGCAATAGCATAACCAGATATGGAGGTGAGCGGAGACTGAACCTCATGTGACACATTCGTTACGAACTCCCTGCGCATTTGCTCAAGGTGCTGAAGATCGTGCATCATTTCCTCGAAGCTATTAGCCAAGGTACCTAGCTCACCCATCTGCTTAATATTCAATTCGACATTAAAATCCCCAGTTGCTATACGCCTAGTTGCCTTTGTAAGCCTTTTGATCGGTCTCACTAAGAACATAGAAGCGACCAAAATTAATACACTTCCCGTTATTAACGAATACGCCAAAAAATTAAATAGCAGATTCCTCGTAGAAGACAAAGTAGGAGGCACAAGCGGCTCCACAAACATCGCCTTCGTTCCCATTTCAGTTTTCAAAGGTAGTCCTAAGAGGTTGGAAGAACCTATACTCGGTTTTACTTGAACAGCTTCACCAGCCAATACTTTCTTTAGTTGCTCCCTAGTCACGGTAGCAGGGCTCTCTCCATTAAGCTCTCCGTAGGACCGGTAATGGCCGTTCTTATCGTAAATTCGAATATGATAGGAATCCAGCTGCTTCATTCCACTAACAAGAGCATCCGCTTCATGTAACGGTAAGGTTTCGTATATCCGGGCGATGTCCTGACCAAAGCGAAGTAAAGGAATTCGCAGGTTTTCGTTTAATTTATCTTGGAATACCCAAGTTGTCACAAATAGAGAAATCAATGTCCCTCCAATCACGGAGACCAGAAAGGTCAGAACAACACGTGTATATAAGGATTTGATCATTCGTAGACCTCAAACCGATAGCCAAGCCCCCGTACCGTTTCGATTCGAAAATCAGTTGCAGACGCAAATCGTTCACGTAGACGCTTAATATGTACGTCTATCGTTCGATCATCTCCAGCATAATCAATTCCCCAAATCTGATCGATTAACTGCTCGCGCGTATAGACTTGCCCGGGTGTTCCAGCTAGCTTATACAGCAATTCGAACTCCTTAAGCGGCAACGTGAATGACTCTGTTCCTCTCATCACCTTATAGGTTTGCCGATCAAGGACGACGTTGCCGAACTGGATCGTCTGGGTGGAACCAATCTTGTATCGCTTCAATAAGGATCTAACACGAACCGTCAACTCCAGCGGATCGAATGGCTTCGTCAAATAATCGTCTGTTCCCAGTTCGAAGCCCTTCACCTTCTCCCAGGTTTCACCTCTGGCAGTTAGCATAAGTAAGGGAAGATCTGGATTGGCTTTTCGTAGCTCTTTGCATAACGTCCACCCATCCATAACCGGCATCATGATATCGAGTACAACAAGATCAACCTGCTTTGAGGCATAAACGGCTAACGCTTCTTTGCCGTCTGCAGCTTCGGCTGTATCAAATCCGTCGTTACGTAGAAATAAACAGACGAGTTCGCGAATGTTCGCGTCGTCGTCAGCAACTAGTATAGTAGGCATTGCGTCCCTCTTTTCAGATATTAAAAGAGCGTCTAACACGGTAATCCGTATGTAGACGCTCTTCTACTTACTTTCCTCCCCTATATAGGCTGAACAACGAACATAACAAAAAGCGATTAGGAATGGAGGGGAATATTGGAACTGTAGGAGCGTTAGCGACAGCCTTTGTTTGCGGATTTCCACCGCGAAGAGCGATACCAATCAAGAAATCTGCAAACAACAGCTGCCGGAAGTCCAATGATTCTCCGCAGAGACTACTCAGCTTTAAGTTTTTAACATTAGTTCAGTCTAGATAGCTTACTTCTTATTCATCTTAAACTTCAGGAAGAGCTCATTGTAATGAGCAAGCATCCGTTTCCCAAGGTTATCATACACCTCAAGCCGATCCGTAATCTCGGCAGGCGGGTAGAACCGGGTATCCTCGGAGGTTTCCTTCGGAAGCAGCTCCAGCGCAGGAATGTTAGGTGTGGAATAACCTACGTATTCTGCATTCTTAGCTGCTACATCTGGGCGAAGCATGAAGTTAATGAACTTATGTGCTCCATCCACATTATCCGCCGTTTTTGGAATGACCATGTTATCGAACCACTTGTTCGAGCCTTCCTCAGGCACTACATAATCAAGCTTATCATTCTCGTCCATGATCTCTGAAGCATCGCCGGACCATACAATTCCGACAGCAGCCTCTTCATTGGCAAGCAGCATCTTGATCTCATCTCCGACAATCGCCTTAACGTTAGGAGATAGCTTATTCAGCTTGGTCAGCGCTTCTTGCAGGTGAGCTTCATCCCGGTCATTAACGGAATAGTGTAGGCTGTTCAAAGCCATACCCATTACTTCGCGTGCTCCATCCACCAAGAAAATGTTGTTCTTCAGCCTGCTGTCCCAGAGGGAATCCCAGCTGGTGAAGTCCATCCCCTTGGTCATTTCAGGGTTGAAGATAATCCCGACAGTTCCCCAGAAGTAAGGCACGGAATACTTGTTACCAGGATCGAAGGAAAGATCCATAAACCGCGGATCAATATTCTTTAGATTCGGAACCTTGCTATGATCCAGCGGTATTAGCAAATTTTCTTCTTTCATCTTGGCGATGGCGTAATCCGAAGGAATGACTACATCAAAAGTAGTTCCACCCTGCTCCACTTTTGTTAGCATAGCTTCATTAGAGTCAAAGGTTTGATAAATGACCGTTAATCCGGTTTCCTTTTCAAATTCCTTGAGCAGATCAGGATCGACATAGTCACCCCAGTTATAGATAGTCAGTGTATTCCCTCCGGAATAGCCCTCTCTTGAGTTCATCCAGGAGCCTAAGTACATTAGCGCAAATGCCGTGATTACAATCGCCAAAAAAGCATTAATCAACTGTTTCATCTAGGCACCCCCGCTTCCGCTACAGGCTCCGCCACGGCCTCCGAGGTATTGGATCGGTTCTTCTTAAGAGTCAGGAAGTAATAACCGACAACGAGCAATATCGTGAACAGGAAGATCAGTGTCGACAACGCATTAATGGATAGTGACACCCCTTGCCGGGCTCTGGAATAAATCTCAACTGATAGCGTCGAATAACCATTACCCGTTACGAAGAACGTAACTGCAAAGTCATCCAGTGAATACGTAAGTGCCATGAAGAATCCACTAAAGATCCCCGGTTTGATAATCGGCAGAATAACCTTAGTCAGAACATCCTTGCGGCTTGCGCCGAGGTCACGTGCGGCATCCGTTAGTGAAGGACTCATATCCTGTAAATGCGGCAGAATCATCAACACGGCAATTGGTACACTGAACGCGACATGCGAGAGCAGGACGGACACGAAACCAAGCTTGATGCCTGCAATGGTGAACAGGATCAGGAACGATGCACCGATAATGACATCCGGACTAACGATCAATACGTTGTTCAAAGATAACAAGGTATTTTTAGCACGGCGGTTTTGTACACTCTTAATGGCCAGTGCACCAATAATAGCGATAAGCGTGGCGATAGCCGAGGACAGAAGCGCGATGACAAGCGTGTTGATCATGATGATAATCAGACGTGTATCCTGAAGGACCTCACGGTAGTAATCCAGCGTAAAGCCCTCGAACTTGTGCATCGTCCCCCCGCTGTTGAACGAATAGTACATCAAATAGAAGATTGGCGCATACAGAACAGCGAACACTAGCACTAGGTACAGATTGGAGAACCCGTTTTTATTTCTCATTCCGCACCCCTTTCCGCGATCCGCCGGTAATAATCATGAACAGCGCCATAATAGCAATCAGAAACACTGCAACCGTGGAGCCCATGCCCCAGTCCTGTGTGACCAGAAAATGCTGCTCAATCGCAGTACCGAGTGTAATGACCCTGTTGCCTGCAATCAGACGAGTAATCATAAACAGGGACAGCGCTGGTATGAATACCGCCATACATCCGGAACGTACACCCGAAATGGTCAATGGAAAAATAACGCGCCGGAACGTCGTCCAGCCTGAAGCACCCAGATCACGTGCCGCATCCAGCAAGGATAAATTAAGATCCTCCAAAGCGCTGTAAATCGGCAAGATCATGAATGGGATAAAGATATACACAGATACAAATACAAAGCTGAAGCCCGTAAACAAAATTTGTTGTTCTCCGATTCCAAGCAGATCAAAGAAATTGTTGATTGGTCCGAACGTACCAAATATGCCGATAAAAGCGTAAGTTTTTAGCAGCAAATTAATCCATGTTGGTAAAATAATCAGCAATAACCATAACTGCTTATGCTTCGTTCTCGTCAACAGATATGCTGCCGGGTAGGCGACCAGCAAAGAGAATGCTGTAATCAAAAACGCATACCAGAATGAGGTCAGCGTCATTTTTAAGTACACAGGTGTAAAGAAGTTCACGTAGTTATCTAGCGTAAGATGCCCATCCAGATCAAATAGAGAATAATAGATGACAAGCAGCACTGGTGCGATTACAAACAAGGCGATCCAGAGGTAATAAGGGATGAGATAATACGATCTGCCCTTATTCTTCATGACTCTCCACCTCGGCGTAAGCTTCCAGACGTTTGTCGAACTCTTCCTCCGTTTCACCAAAACGCATAACATGAATCGCTTCCGGATCAAAATAAAGGCCAATTTCACTGCCTACAGTCGCTTTACGTGTAGAATGCACAAGCCATTCATGTCCGGATTCATCATAACAACTGATTTCATAATGGACACCCCGGAACAACTGGGAATCCACTCGCACACGTAGCTTACCCTGTTCCAATGTTGAAATTTCCAAATCCTCGGGGCGTATAACAATCTCCACAGATTCGTTTGGTTTAAGACCGGCATCAAAACATTCAAAGCGGCGCCCGTTAAACTCCACCAGATAGTCTTCAATCATTACACCCGGAACAATGTTGGACTCGCCAATAAAATCAGCCACGAAACGGTTAATTGGCTCATCATAGATATCGTTAGGCGTGCCGCTTTGTTCGATTTTTCCTTTGTTCATGACAAAAATCCAGTCGGACATCGCGAGTGCCTCTTCCTGGTCATGTGTAACAAAAATAAAGGTAATGCCAAGCCGTTGCTGCATTTCTCGCAGTATGTACTGCATCTCTGTTCGCAGCTTCAGATCGAGCGCAGATAGCGGCTCGTCCAGCAAAAGAACCTGCGGCTCGTTCACAATCGCACGAGCAATGGCCACGCGCTGCCGTTGACCACCGGACATTTCGTTAATAGCACGCTGCTCGTAGCCCACAAGGTTAACGAAACTTAGCGCTTCCTGCACCTTCTTCGTGATGACGTCTTTCTTAAGCTTCTTAATGCGCAGTCCGAAAGCCACATTCTCGAATACGTTCAGGTGTGGAAACAGTGCGTAATCCTGAAAGACCGTATTGACCTGCCGCTCATTGGCTGGAATGTGGTTGATCACTTTACCGTTTAAATAGATAGACCCGCTTGTTGGCTCTGCGAACCCAGCGATCAATCGTAGAATAGTCGTTTTACCACAGCCTGATGGACCAAGTAGTGTATAGAATTTGCCGCGCTCTATCTCAAAGCTGACTCCTTTTAACACCGGATCTTCGTCGTCATATTGCTTGGTAACCTCTTCAAATGAAATAATGGTGCCTTCCTGAATAGCTATAGCTAACAACCTCCCTGCCTAAAGTATCACAATACTATTTTACCCGCATCTCGCGGAGAACAATCGAATGGGCATGCTCAGCGCTAATAAGCGACAATTCCTCCTCTCATTCGACACTCCAATAGATATAGCATATTAGATTGTACCATTATATGCGATAGCTTACATGGATAAGGAATGCGTAAACTTAACAACTTTGTAAAATATCCAGTCCTCCAAGCCTTTTTCAAGGTGTTATAATGAAAACGAACTGAAAGACCAGACAGTTTTTTCATTTTTTCCGAAAGAAGATGAATGATAATGAACGAGGGGTTACAAGACCGCCTTGAAAAATATGGTTTCTCACTTTACATGATACGAATTACGCTGGCTGCTTCACTCTCATGGGTGGCCGTACACAGCATATATGGTAGCCAATATTTATACTTCGCACCCCTTGCGGCTATCCTCATCACCCAAGCCAGTGTTAAAGCATCGCTAGAAAAAGGAATCTACCGCCTGATCGGCATTATTCTTGGCGGGATCGTTAGCCTAATTGTTGGCCAGTTTTTTGATGTAGGCGGGCTTTCTATCCTGCTCATTCTACTCATCGGGATTGGCATCGCTACGGCCTGTAAGATGAACATTCAAGCTGTTTCACAGGTGGGTGTTACTTCCGTTCTAGCACTTACTTTTTATCAGAATGACTACGTGCTTTGGAGAATAGGGGAAACATTTATCGGCGTGTTAATCGCCCTGGCCATCAATATGATTATCGTGCCGCCGAACAGGTTCGTCAAGGTAAAAGCATTGGCATTCGAAGGAAGTCTTCTACTTGCGGATGCATTAAAAGATCTCGTAGGCGTAAGACGCGATTCTCCGAAAGACAATTTGCTGGAGGAAGCAGGTAAACTCCTGTCGAATAGCAGCCGGGAACAGAAGGAAATGTTCTATACCCTCACACATTATCAGTGCCGGGGTGAACTGAAGGGGCTCATACAGGCTACCTCACACCTAAAAAGCATTCATTCCTACGTCAAAGACATTGCCGACGATATTCGTCTTCTGCCAGCGCATCATGCCTCTTCGGACTGGATGAA
Source organism: Paenibacillus sp. FSL K6-2859 (assembly GCF_038008265.1). Classification (NCBI taxonomy): domain Bacteria; kingdom Bacillati; phylum Bacillota; class Bacilli; order Caryophanales; family Paenibacillaceae; genus Paenibacillus; species Paenibacillus sp. FSL K6-2859. The sequence goes on from NZ_JBBOYU010000001.1 coordinate 6,572,258, forward strand.
GGATGTGCTGGAGTCAACCGCAGATTGTATTGCTCTTTATGGAACCAGAACCTTATCAGAGGCCGAATGCCAACGTTCTCTTGCCGATTGTATAGAGCGTGCCCGTGACCTGCAATTGGCCAGTTTCTCTGAACTACAAGGGAATTGTTCGCTATCAAGCATTCGTGATCTTGGTGCGGTCTTCAGTCACTTAAACCGGGTGTTGGAGGAAGTAGAGCGTGCTAAATCTGCTACTTATGCTGTAGCCACTCGGCCCTCAACAGCTGAAGCCGCACGCGCTTTACGTTTTATTAAAAAGGGACTCTCCCAGAAGCTATAAGCTCCAGGAGTGTCCCTTTTGTTATTGCTCTATTAGACATAATGCCCTCTTACGTTCCTGATTACTACAACCATTGCACAAGTTAACTAAACCGACTGCTTCGCGGCACGCCCTATCCTCACATTCACCAGAACAATGCTGCTAACAATAAGGAGTAGACCAATCACAAGATTTAAAGTAATCTGCTCATTTAAAAAGACTACGCTAGTACCTATCGAGATCAGTGGGATTAAAAAAGTAAATGATCCGACCTTCCCTGCCTCTCCCTCGTTAATCAGCTTGAAATAAATCAGCCAGCCTAGCGCAATCACAAAAATAGCGATAAATAAGGTATCCACGATAAACGTTCCACTCCAGGTGATATCCGACCACTTCTCCGTAGCAGATCCCGAGAGTAGCAAAATGATACCACCGATCGTTATTTGCATAGCGGTCATCCATAGCATATCCACGCGCACAGCATTTCGTTTCATATACACCGTTCCTAATGCCCAGCTCAAAGCACTGGCTAAAGCAAGCACAATTCCCCCTATAGAGATGCTTCCGTTAAGTCCTCCAATACTGAGGGAGCCTACTCCGATAAACCCTAGCAACAGACCGGCCATTTTGAGCCCGTACATGCTCTCTCCTAACCACAGCCATGAAAAAATGCCCAGCAAGACCGGCTGCAGAAATACAATGGACGAGAATAATCCTGCGGGTACATACTGCAAGCCAATCGTCTGAAATCCATAGTAAAACACGATACTTAATATAGCCGAGGTCAGATAGATCGGCCATAGCTGCTTGAAGCGGAGCTCCTTCATCTTAGGAAGTGCAATTAGAATAAGAATGAATCCGCCGATGACGGTTCGGATACCTGCAAATAATAAGGGCGGAGCGTAGTCTAAGGCGATTTTCGATATAGGCCAATTTATGCCCCATACCATCACCAAAAATATAAGAAGGATGATGCTTTTCTTCTGCTGATTCATGTATTCACTCCTTGGTGTAGATTCATCACAAATGATACAATAATTAAGAATATAAATGAAATGAATAATACTCATAAGGGGCATATCATATTTGTTATGAACAATACTCAAATTCGTTTGTTCGTCAAAATCGCGGAAAGCGGTAGTTTTACCAAAGCTGGTGTAGAACTGAATATGACTCAGCCTGCTGTCAGTCGAGCAATTTCCTCTTTAGAAGCTGAACTGGATGTAAAGCTATTACTTCGGGATCGGCGGAGCGGCCTAATGCTTACTGACATTGGCAAGCGCATCCTTGTTATCTTTCGTGAAATTCTAATGGGCTTCGATAAGGTCAATCAGGAGATTTACGCAGAGAGGGGACTTGAGAAAGGAAGCATTCGGATTGGGGCTTTTCCTGTAGCATCTGCCTATTTTTTGCCGAAGATTATTAGCTCTATCACTGCACGATATCCGAATATCACGATCAGCCTGCAGGAAGGCTCTATCGCCGAAGTTAGAGAATGGCTGGAATCCAAAGAAATTGATGTTGGCTTATTGCTCGCTCCCAGCGAGGCCTTTGAAACCATCCCACTATATAGAGAAAAGCTGTACGCTGTTATCAGAGATGATCATCCTTTGCACGAGCGTTCGGTTATAGGTGTGAGTGAATTAGCGGGTGAGCCTATGCTGATCTGTAAAGCAGGCTATGAACCACCGGTAGTAGATTTATTCCGCAGAAGCAGCAGCTATCTGAATGTAAAATATGTGGTTAATAACTATGCAACAGCTCTTAATATGGTTCAAGAGGGGCTGGCTGTGGGTGTGATGTCTGAGTTATCATTGTTATCTTTACCTCCAAATGTAGTAACCCGCGAACTGCAGCCTGACGCCTACAGAGATATACATATCGCAGTTAGTTCGCTTGCCGATACTTCCATTGCTGTGAAGATGTTCGTGGAGACAGCTCTGGATCTTTTTACTAAGCCTAAAAAAATAGATGATGAGGAGTGCTGAGAATGAACTTTAAAAGACTTGGTAATAGCGGATTACAAGTATCCGCATTGGGACTGGGTACAAACGCTTTTGGTAAAAGGGCGGATCAAGAAACCTCCATTCAAATTGTACATGCTGCGCTGGATCATGGCATTAACTTTATCGATACCGCTAATATTTACGCCGGCTCCGAATCTGAGCGGATCATCGGTTTGGCCTTGGAAAGTAGAAGACATGAGGCTGTTCTCGCCACTAAAGCAGGCTTAGTTAAGAATGACGGACCTAACGGAAGCGGCTCCTCGAGGCCCCATTTGATGCAGGAGCTAGAAGATAGTCTTCGCCGCCTAAAAACGGACTATGTCGATCTATACCAGATCCACACCTTCGATCCCAATACGCCACTTGAAGAGACGTTACGGACCTTGGACGATATGGTATCTTCGGGCAAAGTACGCTATATCGGGGCTTCCAACTATACAGCATGGCAATTAATGAAGGCGATTGGAATTAGTGAGGCACGGAGCTTCGCCAAATATATTTCAATTCAGTGCAGCTATTCCTTAGCGGATCGGACCCCGGAGAATGAGCTTCTCTCCCTTTGTCTTGATCAAGGTGTAGGGATTATTCCTTATTTTCCTCTGGCGGGCGGAATTCTCACAGGCAAATATAATTCAAGCGGTTCTGCACCTTCAGGGTCCAGAGCAGATACCGATCCTAATTTCAAAAGATTCCTGAATCATGAACGGATCGAACTGGGGAACAAAGTGAGGCAGATCGCTGAAGAACTGGGAACCTCTTCTACTGCACTTTCCTTAGCTTGGCTCATGAATCGTCCTGCCGTCTCGACAGTTATTGTTGGGGCTACCCGCGTAGAGCAGCTGGAGCAGAATTTGCATAGTACCTCCATTCAGCTTAATGAGGAAACTACGAGCAAGCTGGATGAGGCAAGTGATTCCTTCCGCTTTGGCGAACCTTTCGCCTTTTATCGGCTCCCATAATTTGAACTATTACAATGAAGGAGGGGAGTGTTATGACATCACATACAACGGCAAGCATTCAAGTGATGCTTGAAGAACATAAGGATTTTTTTAATCGTGGTGTAACTAAAGAGATTGCTTTTAGACTTAGTCAGTTACAAAAACTTAAAGACAGTATTAAACGATATGAGAGTCGAATTATCACTGCCTTAGAACAGGACTTAGGAAAAAGTGAGTTTGAGGCTTATGCCACAGAAATTGGCTTCACCTTGGACAGCTTAGGTTACATGATGAAGCATCTCAGACGTTGGGCGAAGCCCGTAAAGGTTAGATCACCACTGCATTTATTTCCTGCGAAGAGTTATATCTTAAGTGAACCTTACGGTACCGCGCTCATTATAGGTCCTTTTAATTATCCATTTCAGCTGCTGATCGAACCGCTTATAGGCGCCATTGCCGCTGGAAACTGCGCTGTCCTCAAGCCATCAGAGAGCACACCATCTATCACGGCTGTTATAGAGCAGCTCATTCAGGAGACCTTCGAACCCCAGTATATTCGCGTAGTTCAGGGGGAGAAAGAGACCACCAATCTGCTGATCCATGCCAAGTTTGATTATATTTTCTTCACGGGCAGTGTTCCGGTCGGCAAAATCGTGATGGAAGCCGCTGCGAAGAATCTAGTGCCTGTAACCTTGGAGCTTGGCGGGAAAAGTCCGGTCATTGTCGACACATCCGCCAATCTTGATGTTGCAGCGAAGCGAATCGTATGGGGAAAATTATTAAATGCCGGTCAAACCTGTATTGCCCCCGATTATTTGCTCGTTCATAAGGACATTGCTAATGAATTGATCACCAAAATCAAACATCAAATTACTGAATTCTATGGTCAGAATGCGTTGCCGAATACAGATTATGGCCGGATCGTAAATGAGCGCCAGCTGCAAAGACTCACCAGTCTCATTGAACGGGATCAGAAAAAGGTGATTATGGGCGGAACCGTCATTTCAGAAGAACGTTATATTGAACCTACACTAATCTATCCTGCGGCTTGGACTGACGCTTCTATGGAAGATGAGATCTTCGGTCCGATCCTGCCCATATTGGAATATCATCAATTGGATGAAGCTATCCGGAGTATTAACGAGCATCCAAAACCACTTGCACTTTATCTGTTCACAGCCGATAAAAATGTTGAACAAGAGGTGCTTTCCCGAGTCTCATTCGGAGGAGGCTGCATCAATGATACGATCTCGCATGTGGCGAACGCTAGCTTGCCGTTTGGTGGGGTAGGGAACTCTGGAATCGGCGGTTATCACGGGAAGCACAGCTTTGAAGTCTTTTCCCACCGTAAAAGCATCGTCAAGAGAGGCACACGAATCGATCTCGGAATTGTGTACCCACCCTATGGGAATAAGATCAAGCTAGTCCGGAAAGTATTGAAATAAACAAAGCAGTAAACCTCCCATGACTGGGAGGTTTACTGCTTTTCAGGGAACGACTTTTCACTATTTGTACAGCTGTACCAATTCCTCTACATGTAACTCCGCGGTAGAAGGAAACCATAGCTCAGCAATCTCTTTCAAGGATGGACTTCCGGCTCCAACGGACCTCATACCAGCGGCTTTGATGGCGGCTATCCCCTCCGCTGTATCTTCGATAGCTACGCAGCAGTCAGGTGATATGCCCAGCATCTCGGTGACTTGTAAATAAATTTCCGGATCCGGCTTGCCCATACGGATGTTTTTAGGGTCAGCAATCGCCTGAAACAAGTGTCCGATCTCCAAGCGTTCAAGAATCATCATCGCATTCTCATTGATTGAAGCCAGCCCGACAGCGATTCGCTTATCTTTCAAATCAGTTAGCAGATGATGGATACCAGGGTGCAAATCATCTGCTGTCATTTGTTGAATCAGCTGCTTGTACATTTCGTTCTTCTTATTGCATAGCATTCCTTTTACCGGTTGGGGTAAATTCAGGCCGCTTCCCTCCAGTAGGATCTCTAAACATTCCATTCGACTATGGCCCTTCAGACGTACATGCTTCTCTCTATCAAAAGAAATCGCCAGCTCATCGGCTAAGGCTTTCCAGGCCAGATAATGATACTCACTAGAATCGGTAATAATCCCGTCCAGCTCGAAAATAACAGCTTCAAGCTGCTTCACATTTGAAAGGGACACCGGCTTCTTTACAGTTAACTGCACCAGGCTCCCTTTATGTAGAATTTCAACCACTTCACCTGTCAGTAGTGTATAGATCACTACCTTACTATCAACATAAATATCCAATAAATGCCCACCGCTTGTTATTTTAAACCGATAGCTGTCCCATTGTGCTGGCAAGGCAGGATTAAAGGATAGCATACCGCCACATAAGCGCATCCCACCAAATCCATTTACAATCGACAGCCAAGATCCTGCCATAGCAGCAGTATGCAGTCCGTCCTTCACATTGCGGTTGATATCATCTAAGTCCATCCGTACTGTGCGGTCAAAGTAGGCGTATGCCCCCGTTAAATCACCAATCTCAGCAGAAATAATACTGTGAATGCACGGTGACAAAGAAGAATCATGTGTCGTTAGCGGCTCATAGTAATTGTAATTCCGGATCTTATCCGCCAAGCTGAACTGATCACCTAACAGAAACATGGCCATTACCAGATCTGCCTGTTTGAGCACCTGATGGCGGTAAATCACCAGCGGATGGTAATGAAGCAGAAGTGGGTATTTATCCGCTGGCGTATGTTCAAAGTCCCACTTCTTCTTAGTCAGAAACGTATCATCCTGAGCATAGATGCCAAGCTCCTCATCAAAAGAGATATACATTTTTTCTGCGGCGACCAGCCAATCACCAGGCTCTTCCTCAGTCAGACCAATCTTGCGCTTCAGTCGTTCAAAAGGCTCCGGATACTGCTTTCCTAACAGTCTGGCTATCTCATATGCGTAATAGAGTTGATCCCTTACCATAAGATTAGTGTATGCATTATTGTTAACGATAGCTGTATACTCATCGGGACCCGTCACCGCGTCAATACAGAACGCACCCTCCCTGGCCGGATTAAAGTGACCCAGATCCACCCAAAAGCGGGAGGTCTCAAATATCATTTCCGCCCCCTCCAGGACAAGAAACTCATAATCGCCAGTTGCCCGCACATACTGTTTAATGGCATAGGCTATATCCGCGTTAATATGCATTTGTGCCGTTCCTGCCGGAAAATAGGAAGAGTTCTCAGCCCCATCTATGGTGCGCCAAGGATATAGTGCTCCCTTCTGAGACATCACTGCTGCCCGTTCCCGTGCCTTATCTAACGTAGCATAACGAAACTCGAGTAGCTTCCGGCTAATCTCCGGCTGTGTAAATGTAAAAAAGGGTATCATATACATCTCGGTATCCCAGAAATAGTGACCTTCGTATCCTTCACCTGTCAGGCCCTTGGCCCCAATATTCGTAACCCCGTCACGTCCTACGGATTGCAGCAACTGAAAAGCATTAAAACGGATACCCTGTTGAAGCGCAAGATCGCCCTGAATCTCCACATCGGTATGTGCCCAGAAATGATCCAGAAAAGCCCGTTGTTCATGAACAAGCGCTTCAAATCCACAATTCTCCGCCAATCGTTGTACTTCTAAGCACCTGCTCAACAGCTCGTCTTCTATATAATCCTTAGAAGTGTGATACGAAATGTACTTGGTCAGGGAGATCCTTTCCCCCATCACCACTGGTACAACCCATTGCATGGATAATCGCTGATCTTCTAGCTGCATGAGCCTTTCATATCCAGAGCTACAAGTCAGACTGTGACTTATCCCTGTTAAAAGAGCAAACCCGGTATGCCGCGTCCTCTGCTTCATCCACAAAAAGGACTGCTCGAGCTCATGACCGGTTTCGACTAGCAGCAAATTGGGTTCCTTACTCCCTGATCCCAGCCGGGGGTCATCCGTGACCTCCGGTCTTTGAATCTCACCATCGATCGATGAATTAAACGTTAGGGTTCCCTCAAAATTCAATGCCTTAACCTCGTAATCTATGGCCGCTAAATGTTTATGCTGCATGGCCACCATCCGACGAATGTTCAGCTGTACCCTGTGTCCGGCAGGAGATTCCCATTCTACCTGCCGATGCAAGATCCCATTTCGCATATCCAGCTTCCGTTCATAACGGTGCACTTGCCCACTGTTCAACTGAAAGGTATGACCCTCAATGCTGAGCTCAATAATCTTGGCGTCCGTTACGTTCAGCATGGCTTGGTTGCGGGAAGGATACCCATAAGCTCCCTCTGGATAAACAATAGGCTCAGAATCAAAAAATCCATTCAAATAGTTCCCTGTTACAGATGAGCCCGAGTGGCCATGGTAACCTTCCTCGAAATTACCGCGCATGCCAATGTATCCATTACCAAGAGCAAATACACTTTCGCTTCTCTGATTGTTCTCTTCATCATAAGTCTCCTCATCAAGACTCCACTCCCGGTAAGGATACACCGCAGCCGGATGTACGTATGGTTTCATCTTCATCTCTCTATGCTCCTCCTGACACAGTTTTGTTCAAATCAACCTTTTATTGATCCACCCATAAGCCCTCTGACGAAATACTTTTGCAGCAGGAAAAAAATCGCGAGCGGCATCAGCATGGAGATAAATGCAGCCGAGGTGAGTAAATGCCAGTCGTTGCCTCGTGAACCTACTAAGTCGGCGATCTTCATCGACATGACCTGCACTGACGGTTGATTGCCGATAAAAATCAGCGAGACTAAATAGTCATTCCACACCCATAGGAATTGAAAGATTCCGATAGAAGCCAGTGCGGGCACAGATAACGGCAGAATCAGCCTACTGAAAATAGTGAAATGGCTCGCCCCATCCATAAAAGCCGACTCGAACAAATCCTTAGGAAGCTGACTGATAAAGTTATACATAAAGTAGGTAACTAGCGGTAATCCAAAGGCCGTATGCGCCAGCCAAATGCCCAAGTAGCTTCCGTTCAGTCCAAGAGCCGTATAATCTTTGAGCACTGGAATAAGTGCAACTTGTATCGGAATAACGAGCATAGCAATAATGATGACAAAAAGTGTGCGGCGCCCAGGAAAACGTAGCCAAGCAAAAGCATAGGCGGCAAAAGAAGCGATCAACACCGGAATTACCGTCGCCGGAACAGCAATCGTCAGTGTATTCCAGAAGGCCTGCGACAATCCGGTACCCTTTTGCACCGTTTCACTGCCATCAGCTTGCTTGAGCTTGTATTCCTTGCCCGAAAGCACGTTATTATAGTTATCCAATGTAAGATCCGGTGTCATTTTCCAGCCTTGTTCTTGTTGATTTATGGTACGCGCTCTACGGTTCTCCCACATCAAACGGCTGCCATCGGCCTTCACACCCGCCTTCAGCTGCTCATCGCTATAAGTTTTACCGTTCACCTCGATCGGCTCCCGCAAATCCACATCCTTCGATAGCTGAAGGGTCTCTCCAGCCTTCCACTCCTGATGGGGAAAAGCTTTCCACCATCCAGTCTGCAGAATATCGGCAGCGGGACGGAAGGAGGAAATGAAGAGCCCAAGGGTCGGAAGCAACCAAATGAAACAAATCACACCCAGCACGATATTAACAATCGTCTTGCTGCCTTTTCTCTTCTTTTTCCCGGCCATTAGAATCCCCCTTGCTTACGGAACTGACGTAGATTAATTATGATCACAGGCAACACCGCGATCAGCAGAACAATAGCCAGCGTGGAGCCATAACCGAAATTCCGGTACATAAAGAACTGGCGGTAAAACTGTGTAGCCACTACCTCTGTATCATATTGACCCCCAGTCATCACCATGACGACGTCAAATATTTTCAACGTAAAGACGATAATGGTTGTTGTCACAGTCAGAATGGTTGCTGAAATGTAGGGAATCATGATTCCAAAGAAAATCTTCACCTCATTTGCACCATCCACTCGCGCAGCTTCCAATATGTCATCAGGAACTCCCTTAATAGCTGCTGAGAATATCACCATCGCAAATCCAGTCTGCATCCAGATCAGAATGATGATGAGGAAAAAGTTATTCCACGGCTGAAGCATACTCGTCCACGCCTGTGGTTCTCCCCCGAAATAAGTAACGATGGCGTTCAAAAGTCCAATTTGTTCATCGCCGGGTTGATAGTAATATACAAACTTCCAAATAACGCCTGCAGCTACAAAAGAAATAGCCATCGGCATAAAGATGATCGATTTGGCTAGCTTCTCATAGCTGCTTCTGTCGGCAAGAATTGCGATCAAGAGCCCAAAAGCTACACATGCCAATGTACCAACGAATACCCAAAGTAAGTTGTTACGCAGTGCCGTTGCCATTAGATGGTCGCTAAAGATCGCTGCATAGTTGCTGAGACCCACAAATTTCTCTGAAGAAGCATTAAAAAAGCTTAAATACAGCGTCCGCAGCGCAGGCAGCACCAGTAGCCACCCCAATATAATCACTGCCGGACCAATAAAAATATAAGGCAATACCTTCCTGCGTACGTAATCAGGATATTGCTCGACTGCCCAGGTAAGTGTGTAATAGATCAGATAAACACCCAGAACCCCCCATAGAACAGCCAGAACCGCCGTTAGTAGCGGATTTAGCGTCGAATCCCGAAAGAATAAAAAGATCGAGCCATTAACAACAACATTGGCTATTAATACTAAAAGAGACAGCAATACCGCTCTAAGACTTACCGTCTGCTTGGCTTTTAATTGTGGCTTCAATTGTGGTTGTAGTTGTGATTGTCCACCCATATTAGCTCCAGCTCCTCCTATACTCGCGCTTTGGAAAACAAAAAGAGGGGCAGAGAACCTTCAAATCCCGCTGCCCCTCTTTTAACTGTGTGCTTTCAATATTAGGTTAGTTGTTCCAGCCAGACTGGATTTGTTCCAACGCCTGATCCAGCGTCGCAGTACCACTTACGTAGTCGGTCATGCCCTTCCAGAAGGTACCTGCGCCCACTTTGCCCGGCATCAGGTCAGAGCCATCAAAGCGCAGCGTGGAAGCATCCTGAACCAGCTTCGCCATCCGGCGATCGGATTCTGAGGTATACCAATCCAGGGAAGCATCGTTCATTGGAGCAATTACGCCGCCCGATTGTACCCAGCTCTTAATGGATTCTCCTGTAGTAAAGAATTCCATAACTGCACGCACTTCAGGACGATCGTTGAACATCGCGTAAATATCGCCAGCAACTAGCACTGGTTTACCATATTGAGGATCAATAGGCGGCAGGTAGAACCAATCATAATCTACATCAACCTTTGCCGTTTCAGGGAAGAAGCTTGTAATAAAGTTGCCGAGCATATTAAACCATGCTTTAGGAGGATTATTGAACATTGGCGCTGGGGCATCCCCGAACGATGTCGTCACGATGGATTTTGCACCACCATAGACATAATCCTTGTTGAGCCATATTTTGGACATGGTTTCAACTGCATTTTTCACTTCTGGAGAGGTAAATGGCAGCTCACCCTTTACCCATTTATCGTAATTCTCAGGTGTGGTCGTACGAAGCATTATATTTTCTACCCAGTCTGTTGCTGGCCAGCCTGTTGCAGCACCACTCTCGATACCAATAGCCCAAGCAGGATCACCGTCTTTCGCAATTTGTTCCGTCAGAGCCATCATCTCATCCCATGTCTCAGGAACCTTGTAGCCCGCTTCGTCAAATTGCTTTTTTGGATACCAGACCAAGCTCTTTACATTACTGCGGTTCCAAATCCCCGCCATGATCTTGCCGTCTTTCCCGTCCATATTAGACATATCAAGCCAGCTCTTGTTGTAATTAGCCGTCAATTTGGCTTGATCCAGTACGTTAGTTAAATCGATAACCTTACCAGTCTTAGCAATTGAGGCTAGGAGTCCCGGCTGCGGGAAATCAGCGATATCCGGAGCATTTCCACCGTCTACTCGAATGTTTATCGTAGCTTCGAACTCTTTTGAGCCCTCGTATTGAATATCAATTCCTGTCTTCTCTTCAAACTCTTTAATACTATTCTCAAATTTCACTTGGTCAGCATCTACAAAAGGACCGAACATCGTTACTTTAGTTCCTTTATAGTCGCCTTTCATGGCTAACTCTAACGGCGATCCCGAAGGTTCGGTGCTAGGAGCTGTTGTTGCTTTTTCGGTGTTATCTGCTGTTGGGCTGGAAGTAGCCGCAGGCGGATCTGTAGCCGCTGCGTTGTTGTTATTGCCTCCGCCGCATGCGCTCAGCATCATAGTGAAGGATAAACACAGTACTAATGCCAATGACTGTTTACGTCCTGAGGTTTTCTTCATCTTTTGTACATCCCCTTTAATGGTTTTAGAGATTGCTTCTGACTCAATCATCCGGTACCCTGGCATGTATAAGCAGCTTGTAGCAGATCACCCCCTTGCAAAGCTTTTCAGAATCTAAGGATTTATACTAAAAAAGAATCGAATCACCAATTCCAATTAATTGTAGCGCTTACATTTGTTATAGTATCACATAAAGTAAGCGTTTCCAATCTGTATTTGAAATGTTTTGGTAAAAATTATTTTGATTGTCCAAGCAATTATTCAAATGTTGCCTAAGACGAGCGCCGAATTCTGAAAAGCTTTTCAGAGGGTGGTACAAAAGTGAACTACTCCTATTTTTCTCGTGTAGATTCCCGCACAATCAGCTTATGCTCCATCTTCTCATTCAATACCTGCACTTCACCTGTTGTAAGCAATTCATGCAGCTTCTCGGCCGCACGATACCCTAACTCATAAATCGGCTGTGCAATCGTAGTTAGCTTCGGGATGAACATACCCGACATCCTTAGATTATCAAACCCAATCACGGATACCTGACCTGGAACAAGAATATTGCGATCCTTCAGATAAGAAATCGTCCCCATCGCGAATTCATCTGCAACACAGAAAATAGCAGTTAGCTCAGGGTAATCCGTAAATAGTTCATGTGCAGCTTGATAAGCATGTTCAAACCGATGACTGGCATATTTGCTCTTCACAATATTCTGCTGTAGCCCTGACTCTGTTAGCGCTCTTGCAAATCCCTCATAGCGCGGTGGTCCTGATACGGAATTATCATGGTTAAAACCAATCATACCAATGTCTTTATGACCTAAATCAATCAGGAACTTTACCGCATCATAGGCAGCCGCTTCATCATCCACTTCCACACTCGGAATGTCGAACTCATCGGAATGCGAGGACACTAGCACAAATGGAATTCTACAACCGACCAATTTATCATGATACTCAGGGTAAAGGACATCACTGGCAAATACAATTCCATCCACCTGTTTCTCGTGGAAGTTATCAATATAGGACAGTAGTCGTTCTTTGTCGCGGTCCGTATTGCAGATCATCAGACTATACCCAAGCTTGATGCAAGCATCCTGCATTCCCCGAATCACTCCTGCGAAATACAGGTTCTCAATATCCGGAATAAGCAGGCCCAGTGTAAAGGACTTCTTGTAAATCAAACCACGTGCAAATGAATTAGGTTGATACCGCAATCGTTCTACAGCCTCCATCACTCGATTCCGTTTGCTCTCCACTACCGAATTCGGTGCATTCATAACACGTGACACTGTGCTAATCGACACCTCGGCCATTCTGGCAACATCTCTTATGGTTGGCTTCATAATGATAACTTCCTTTTTTAGGGAACTTTTCGATGTGATTATAGCAAGCCCGATTGGAAATAACAATAGTTTTTTTGAAGCGCTTACATTATTTTAAAAAATTCATCTTTTCCTCCTCTTTCTTACTTGGAAGACAAACAACTTACTTAAAGTGTGTATATAGTTTTATTACATGGTATACTAATCGAGTAGCGATTTTCGTAGCTACAAATACTGCTCTATGAGCATAGAGCATTTATTATAGGAGGGATAACATTGAAACAACCTCGTGACATTCGATTCTCCGTACTGGACCTGGCTTCTATTGTGGAAGGAGGGACCGCGGCAGACTCTTTTCATAACTCTCTAGATTTAGCCCGGCACGCTGAGAAGTGGGGCTATCATCGGTATTGGTTCGCTGAACATCATAATATGATCGGCGTTGCCAGCTCTGCTACCTCACTCTTGATCGGACATATTGCTGGTGGCACCCAAAGTATACGTGTTGGCTCTGGCGGCATCATGCTTTCCAACCACGCGCCACTTGTGATTGCCGAACAGTTCGGGACTCTCGAATCTTTATATCCGGGACGGATCGATCTTGGACTGGGCAGAGCACCCGGATCTGATCAACCAGCTTCCCGTGCGCTACGTCGTGGCCTAGGAAGCGACGGTAGTGAATTCCCTGAGCAGCTAAGTGAGTTAAGAGCTTACTTCGACCCTGCAGGAGCAGGATCGCGCCCAGCCGGAGTACGCGCGGTTCCTGGGGAAGGCTTAAATGTTCCCATCTGGCTCTTAGGCTCCAGCGGCTTTAGTGCTGAGCTAGCAGCCAAGCTAGGGTTGCCTTTTGCCTTTGCCAGCCATTTTGCACCTGAGTATTTACTTCAGGCGCTGCACATATACCACAGTAATTTCCGTCCATCAGAAGTACTAGACAAACCTTATGTTATGATCGGACTCGGGGTTACAGCAGCCGATAGTGTAGATGAGGCAAGAAAGCTGGCTACCTCGCAGCAGCAGCAGTTCCTCAATATCATCCGCGGGCGGACAGGCAAGCTACAACCACCCGTTGAGAGTATGGATGGGCTATGGACGGTACAAGAAAAAGCAATCATGCTCGATAAGCAGCGTTATTCCTTCTCTGGCGATAAAGCAGCGATTAAAGAACGACTTCAAGACATTCTGAAAGAGACACAAGCTGATGAATTGATTATCTCCGCAGGGATTTATGATAATGAGGCTCGTCTTCGTTCCTATGAAATTGTAGCTGAGGCTATGAAAGAACTGTAAGATTGCAGTCCTAACAAGGCAGGACGTTATCTGAGTATCGGGAGTTCTCCCGTTTCAGATATCCGTCTTGCCTTTTTTGTTTTGTTTTCGAAACCGTTCTTAATAAAATACTACTTAGAAATGAAAAAACATAAAAATAAAGAGATATAGAGAGAAATCAACAGATAAACGGACTATACTCTTATTATTTAAGCAAATATGATCTAATTAGTTGTAATACATCATTTTTCTTTGGATATCATTTTGATTATACTTTATGTATTCGCTATAACGAACGATTTGTATTTTAGATACGCCCTCTCCTTCGTTCTTTCGGAAAGATTCCACCCATAATTGAAAGAGTGGTACTTCACAATACCACTTATTTCGACAATGTATTATGGAATAAGTGTTTAAAACGGAGGATTTTGCCGGAAGCCCGCAGATTTTGTTTTCAACAGCTACAAGCGGCTCAGGAGAAAGGAGCAAAGAAAGTGAAGAAGAAATACCATTCGGTCTTCATAGCTGCTTACGTTCTGATTATTCTGGTAGGAGTAATATGGCACGCTGGAGGGGTAAGCGCTCAGGATACCATTAAACTTACTGTGAATTCTCATACCACGAGCACAGCCACCATGAACAATATGAAGCCCGGTGACGAAATGAGCTCAGAGTACACGATTATTAATGATGGCACAGAAGGCTTCGATTACTTTGTGGACTTTAAATTCATCTCTGGAGACGTAGAGCTGTACAATATTCTCCGAATGACACTCGAAAAAGAGGGAGTAATCATCTATTCGGGAGTGATGAGCGAGGCAGCCGGCAGAGTAACCATCGGTTCACTTGCTGGAGGAGAGAAGAGTGTAATTCAAATGGATGTAACCTTCCCATGGGAAGCCGGCAACGAATATCAAGGAAAGGCCACGACCGTAGCTTTTGAATTCTCTGCTTCCGGAGAACCAGGTCCATCCGCCGAGCCTACTTCAACGCCAACGCCAACAGCGACGGTTGCACCTACACCTGATCCATCACCTACAGCAACGCCGGCAGCTACAACTGAACCGACTACAACACCTACGGAAACACCACCAGCTACACCTGAAGCTTCACCAACACCTACGGTTGCACCAACTACAACACCTACGGATTCACCAACGACTACTGTTGCACCAACTACGACACCTACGGATTCACCAACTACGACACCTACGGATTCACCAACGACTACCGCTTCACCTACAGCTGTCGTAACACCTGGTCAATCGGTGCCACCAACTGCTACACCAACACCATCGCCAACACCTACAGCTTCACCGCCTGCTGTCGACGAAATAAGCGTTACTGAAGAACCGATTCCAATGGGCGGAAGCAGTAATGAGCCTACACCTGCAGCTTCAACAGGTGCTGGTAGTCAAACCACCAGTGCAACACCTCGGCCAAGCGATGAGGTAGCCTTACCTGACGGCGACATTCCTTTGGGCGCACCAGAGGCAGGCAACGCGCTTCCAAATACCGCCGAGCCTTGGTATAACTTAATTCTTGCCAGCTTAGCTATTGCGGTACTCAGCGTGATCATCATGCGCAGATTGAAATCGAAGAAAGAATAACGTTTAGTAATATAAGTCTGGAGGAGAGAGTATGAAGAAGCGTAATGGTGTCTTATTAACCGTGAAGCTAATCTTCATACTCTCTTTAGTTGTGCTGATTTATTCGATCGTTCAAGTCGTCAAAGCGCCCATCGAGGCCAAGCAGGCCCTAAATGATTGGGCAAAAAAGAGGGAGGAAGCCCTCGCCCTGCCCCTTCCAAATGAAGAGAACCCTCTCCCTAAGGGAATGGTCAGTTCTCCAAAAGAACAACCCTCTTCTTTTCCCTCCTATAAAGAGGGTGAGGTGATTGGAGAAATCCGCTTCCCCACCTTAAATAAGAAGGTGGCTATTCTGGAGGGTACGGAAAGCCCAGAATTAAAAAAAGGAGCTGGACACTATATAGGTAGCGCAACCATCGGTGCAATCGGTAATAGTGTGCTTGCTGGACACCGTGATACCGTATTTCGCAGTATAGGAGAACTTGTCGCAGGAGATCTGATCGAACTGGAAAGCATGGACGGTACGTTCACCTACGAAGTGACCGGCAGCACGATTGTAGACGGGAATGAACGCGGTGCAATAAAACCAAGCGATAAGGCTATTCTTACCTTGATCACCTGTTACCCTTTTTCATACGTAGGGTCAGCACCGGACCGGTATTTACTTTCAGCAAAGCTAGTGAAGCAAGAAACATCACCTCATTAAAGTTAATCTTACTCTTAATCTTCCTCCTCAGGGATGAGACCGGATATGGAAAGTGATACTATATAGATACAACAGTAATGAGGAGATGACCCACAGTGAAAAAAGAGGTTATAGAACGGTTTATTTCGTATGCTCGAATGGATACCCAATCGAACGAGGATAATGAAACTTGTCCGTCCACTCCGGGGCAGATGGTGCTGGCCCACAAGCTGGTCGAAGAGCTCAAGGAGATCGGCATGAATGAAGTGCAGGTGGACGAGCATGGGTATGTCATGGCTACACTCCCAGCCAATACGGAGAAGGATGTTCCAACCATTGGTTTTTTGGCGCATCTCGATACAGCAACTGATTTCACAGGAACGAATGTAAAGCCGCAGATCGTGGAGAACTACGATGGCAAAGATATTCTTTTGAACAAAGAATTAAATGTTGTATTGTCTACAACGAGCTTCCCAGAGCTGGCAGAATATAAAGGCCATACATTAATTACAACCGATGGTACCACCCTGCTTGGCGCAGACAATAAAGCCGGTATTGCCGAGATTATGACTGCCATGCATTATCTCATTCAACATCCAGAAATCAAGCATGGGAAGATTAGAGTCGCCTTCACACCGGACGAAGAAATTGGCCGCGGACCTCATAAATTTGACGTAGCTGCTTTTAATGCTTCTTACGCTTACACTGTGGACGGAGGCCCACTCGGTGAACTAGAGTATGAAAGCTTTAATGCTGCATCTGCCAAAATCTCAGTTTACGGAGTCAATGTACATCCTGGTACTGCCAAAGGAAAAATGATTCATTCTGCAAAAATAGCTATGGCGCTCCATCTTAGACTCCCTGCTGAGGAAGCACCTGAGTACACAGATGGTTATGATGGCTTTTATCACCTAAGCTCTATTGAGGGCACACCAGAATTCAGTAAACTCCAATATATTATCCGTGACTTCGACCGTGAGAAATTCGAGGCACGTAAAGCCTATCTTTCTGCCATCGTAGATGAATTCAAGAGCATCCATGGTGAAGAGAACATCGTACTTGAAATGAAAGACCAATATTACAACATGCGCGAAAAAATCGAACCGGTGCGTCATATTGTCGATATTGCCCATGAGGCGATGGAGAATTTGAGCATCACACCGATCATCCGCCCGATTCGCGGGGGAACAGATGGCTCACAGCTCTCCTATATGGGCTTGCCGACACCTAATATATTCACCGGGGGCGAAAATTTCCACGGCAAATTCGAATACGCCTCTGCTGACAACATGGAAAAATCGGTAAACGTAATCGTCGAGATCGCCAAGCTGTTCGAACAAAAAGCCTAAATCATAATTTACATCACTCTATATTAAACACAAAAAATCCCTGAAAAGGTCGATTCAGACCTCTCAGGGATTATTAATGTTCACAGTCTATTATTAGCATCTATCTTCCGGCGGTGTGTCTTTCCAGATCACATTTTCCCCGTAATTCTTACCCCAATCATACATCAATCGAAGGACGGGAAGCAGACTCTGCCCATATGAGGTCAGGGAATACTCAACTTTTGGAGGAACCTCGGCATACACTTTCCGAAGCACCAACTGATCTTCTTCAAGCTCTCGAAGCTGATTAGTCAACATTTTTTGTGTAATATGAGGAATTAACTTCTTCAGCTCACTGAACCGCTTGGTCCCTTCAAGCCCAAGATGCCACAGAATTATCAGCTTCCATTTGCCTCCAATTACCGCAAGCGTCAGTTCCTTCTCGCAGTTAATTTCCTTCAAGTTGATGCGATCTTTAATCTCGGTTGCCATAACTAAAGCGCCTCCTCTCTCCTATTGTCATCCTACACACACCTATTAATTAGCTTGGAACGTTATTATTTCTATGCAGCTTGTAAACTTTTATATTAACACAAAAACGAATAACCTCCTTTCTAGGAAGGCATTCGTTTCTGTACTCTCACTCTAAATTAGCATGTTTGCCGAACATCATCTTAGTCGACTGCCCCGTTTTCTCCATCATTCGCAGAATAACCGCATCATAGAAGACCAACATCGTCTGTTCAAATAAGGATGCCATCGGCTGGATTGTGTTGTAGCTTCCATCAGCCTGATCTTTTGGAGATCCTGGCAGCTTCACTGTATAGTTCGCTAAACGCCCTACAGTCGAATCTGGCGTGATCGTAACGGCAATAACCTCCGCACCCACTCCTTTGGCCTTCTCGGCCATAGAGATCAGCCCCTTCGTCTCACCTGAACCGGAACCGAGCACAAGCACATCACCAGGCTCGATACCCGGGGTTACCGTTTCTCCCACGACGTACGCTTCTTTACCGACATGCATGAGTCGCATTGCAAAAGCTCGTCCCATTAATCCTGATCTACCAGCCCCGGCCACAAATACCTTATTCGACTGAAGAAGGAGTTCAGCCATTCGCTCAGCCTCTTGATGATCAAGCTGAGAAATGGAGCGCTGAAGCTCCAATATAATTTGCTGCGCATATTTCATTGTGTCCATTGTAATCTTAAGCCTGACTAACTAGGCGTTTCATTTCTGCCGCAGCAGCCTTTTGATCAGTCTCGCCTGTGATGCCGCCACCTACAATTACAAGATCAGGATTCGCTGCGATAACTTCCGGAAGTGTACTTAGCTTGATTCCCCCTGCGATAGCGGTTTTAGCCTGCTTAACCACACTTTTAATTGCATTCAAATCTGCAAAGGAATTTTTACCTTCCGCTTGATGGTCATAGCCAGAGTGTACGCAGACATAGTCTACACCAAGTGCGTCTACTTCAGCCGCTCTAACTTTAATATCCTTCACATTAATCAGGTCAACCAGAATCTCTTTATTGGTTTTTTTCGCTTCCTCCACTGCACCTCTAATGGTAGCATCATCAGAAACACCAAGTACTGTAACAATATCCGCGCCTGCTTCCACAGCCTTCATCACTTCATAACCGCCTGCGTCCATGATTTTCAGGTCAGCCAACACTGTCAAAGAAGGAAAAGCTTCTTTGATAGCCTTCACTGCGTGCAGTCCTTCATTTATAACGATAGGCGTTCCAATTTCAACAATATCTATATATTCAGCAACCTCTGAGACAATCTCTTTCGCTCCCGCAATGTCTACAAGATCTAACGCTAATTGCAATTTCATATTTATGTGCACTCCCTATTTATATATTTTTGTAAGTCATGTACAAATTGTAGAGCCTTACACTCCTTAAGGGAAGTAGGCACTTTATTGTGATGTAGTTACCTGGAGGATACTAATGTACTCCTACTGACTTTATTTCTGCTCTAATCCATAACCTTTTGTCATATTTTTGTAAAAGTACTGCATTTTCATGAAAGCTGTGCTAACATTACAGTTTGTTTATGGAATAACAGGAATTTAATCATGATGTAAGAAGGTGTACAATGAAGCACAATAATCACCAAGAATTTAACCTTGTAAAACTAACTTGGCCGATATTCCTGGAACTGTTCCTATTTATGCTCATGGGCAGTGTGGATACTTTTATGATTAGCTCCGTATCGGACGATGCCGTATCAGGCGTTGGCGCAGCGAATCAGATTATCACAATGGCTATTTTAGTTCTCAGTGTAATTGGTAACGGCGCAGCAATTGTGGTCTCCCAATACCTCGGTTCCAAAAAACCTCTGGAAGCCGCTCAAGTGACCGGCAATGCCATTACCCTAAACCTGTTAGTAGGAATTGTCCTAAGTACGTTTTTGCTAATATTCGGAGGAACTCTACTAACTGCTCTGAATGTAAAAGGGGATATTCTCGTTTACGCTAAATCCTATATACATATTGTCGGGGGCGGTATTTTTCTCCAAGCATTAATCAATGCTCTGGCGACCACAATCCGTACGCACGGTTTCACTAAACAGACCATGGTCGTATCCTTGCTGATGAACATCATTCACGTGGTGGGTAACTACTTACTCATCTATGGTCATTTCGGACTTCCAGCGTTAGGTGTCGAAGGCGCAGCTATCTCAACGGTTGTCAGTCGGTTTATCTGTCTTATTATTTTCTTCTTACTGCTCTACAGAGTGATGGAGGTACGGGTAAAGTTAACCTACTACATTCATCTTTCCAAAAAGTATGTGCAGCAAATTCTCAAAATCGGCATCCCGTCCGCGTTTGAGTCGATTATTTATCAATCTTGTCAGCTCGTATTCACGCTGTATATTACCTATCTGGGCGCCGAGGCTATGGCCACTCGTCAATACGCGCTCAACATTTCCAATTACATTTATTTATTTAGTGTAGCCGTCTCCATGGGAACCTCCATTATCGTAGGACATCTGGTGGGAGCCAGGCGCCCCAAGGAAGCCTATAAGCGTGTATTCACCAGTGTGAAGTGGGCACTTCTGGTCACAGTAGTAATAGATGCTCTTGTGATCGTCTTCCGGGTACCACTATTTGGTCTCTTCACAGACAACGAGAACATTATTCTGATGGGGGCTCAGGTTATACTGCTTAGTTTCTTCCTAGAGACCGGTCGCACAACTAATTTGGTCATCATTAACTCACTACGCGCCTCGGGCGATGCGAAGTTTCCAGTATATATGGGACTGATCTCCATGGTCTGCATGAGCTTACCCCTTGGCTATTTCCTGGTATTCCAGCTTAATCTGGGATTGGCCGGTGTGTGGATTGCCACTGCGGCTGATGAGTGGACAAGAGCTGTCATTATGTATTTCCGTTGGAAGAGTCGAGCTTGGGAGAAACATGGACTGATTCAGCACGATGATGTAGAACATGTCACATCTTCCAATACCCCTGCAGCTGTAAATTAACGAATTTATTTAGGTGGTTCTCTAAGGTCAGACCAGATCTTAAGGGTCCACCTTTTTTAACGCTTCATGATTACATAAATTTTAGAATGAACAAAGCATTCTACGTTACAATAGATAGAACCTAATTAATTTAAAGGGGGAGAACCTCATGCCGGAAGAAACCGGAATCCACGAGTTATTGACGCTCAAGACGATTGCGGAGACCTTAAACAGTTCCAATGAGCTCAAACCGATGCTCGATACAGTTATGGGCAAGCTGTTAGATCTGACAGGAAATACGGCAGGCTGGATCTTCCTGAGTGAAGAGAATATGGAGTATGAATTCGCCGCAGATCGGGGTTTACCGCCAGCTCTGCAACGGGACAATAAACAGCCGATGCAGTGTGGAAGCTGCTGGTGCTTAGATCGCCTATGGGACGGACGGCTAGAGCAGGCTGTTAACATTCTAAACTGCAAGCGGCTCAGTAATGCCAGGCAAAATAACTGGGGTGATACATTAGGGATCACCCACCACGCCACTATCCCGCTGCATTCAGGCAATCGCTACTTAGGACTTATGAATGTAGCTGCACCGGGCAAAGCACATTACCCCGACAGCGAGCTGGCTCTACTGCAATCCGTGGCCTTGCAAATCGGCAGTGCCATTGAACGCATGCAGTTATATAGCACCGAGCAGCGCCGTGCCAATCTGTACGCCAAATTAGGTGAATTCAGCGCCGCTTTGAATCTAACGGCTAGTGAATGTACCTCCCCAAGCATTTTGGCGGAGAAAACCACCGCACTGATTGCCCAATATTTCGATTGGCCTTTTGCAGCGATTATTGGACAGCATGAGGGCAAATTCGAAGTACACGCAGCCGCTCATGCAGCTAATATAACACCTGAACTAGCTCCTTTTGAGCTCTCGGATTCCTTTAAGAATCGTCTAAGGAATATTGCGAAAGGACAGCGCTTCGAGGCACTAACCTCTGACGAAGAACAGGAAATTACGAACTCATGCTGTTCCGAACAGCCTGTTACAGAGCGAGTTATAATGCTTGCCGCCCCCTTTCGGCAGATTACTGCACATGGCTCAGCCATTCTACTTATCACCTCGCCTAAAGCACTCGCCTCCGCTACCGCAGATGGAGAAGTACTCGAAGCGATTGCCGAGCACATTTCAGCTACACTGGAAAGTGTACAGCTCGGAGAAAAGCGCCGCGAAATCGCGCGTCTGGACGAGCGGAATCGACTGGCCCGTGACCTTCACGACTCGGTGAACCAGATTCTGTTCTCCCTCTCGATGACGGCTAAAGGTGTAGAAAGGATACTAAAGCAAGAGCACACCTCCCATCCGGCTGCTGAGGCTGTCCGCGATATTCAAGAGCTCTCTCAATCTGCACTCAAAGAAATGCGCGCTTTAATCATGCAGCTTCGCCCTGCAGGACTGGAAGCCGGGTTATTGACCGCGCTGCAGGCTCATGGTCAGCAACTAGGGCTGTTGATACAGAGTCAACGCAGCGGTGTACTTGAACTTCCCCGCAATGTGGAAGAAGGACTCCTGCGCATTGGTCAAGAAGCACTTAATAATGTACGTAAGCACTCCGGAGCTTCTAAAGCTGAAGTATCTCTACATTTGAACGCTACCGAGGTGATACTGAGCATTTCCGATCAGGGTAAGGGCGGTGCCAAACGGCGCAGTAACACAGACACCAATGAATCTCTCGGCCTACATATTATGAAGGAAAGAGCTGAGGCACTCTACGGCCATATTCATATCCAGAGCGAAGAGCATCAAGGCACAACGGTTGAGGTAACCATCCCTTTCCCCCTCCAATCCACATGAAGTCGGGTGATCACAAATGATAATAGGTTTATTACTGGTTGACGATCATGCAATGGTTCGTCGAGGGCTCCAAGTGTTTCTCTCGACACAACCGGACATTAAGGTTATCGGAGAAGCGTCGAACGGCCGCGAGGCACTAGAGAGAACGGCTGAGCTCCAGCCGGATATCATATTAATGGATTTGCACATGCCCGTTATGAACGGCATCGAGACAGCTAAACAGCTGCGGATCTCCCATCCACAGGTCAAAATCATTGTGTTGACCTCCTTTTCTGATCAAGACCATGTACTCCCTGCTATCCGTGTAGGGATCAAAGGATATTTGCTAAAAGACATAGAACCAGAAGCGCTGGTTGTCGCCATCCGCAAGGTACACAGTGGTCAAGTTGAGCTGCATTCCGAAGCTGCCAGTCAACTGATGAATCTAATGGCAGCTTCTACACCAGAACAACTGGATGTTAGCAATCCGGATCTGAACGGACCCAGTACAACATCAGCTACAATCACCGCATCTGAGCTTCTTACCCCGCGTGAGCAGGAAGTGTTAGACCTTATTGCATTAGGTATGAGCAACAAAGAGATTGCCAGTAAGCTGGTCATCACCGAGAAGACTGTTAAGACTCATGTCAGTCATGTACTTGGAAAGTTGAACTTATCGGATCGGACTCAAGCTGCCATTTTTGCATTGAAAAACGGCTACAATTCATAGCGCCACAGCTCATCTACAACTTTAGACTTAGACGCTCAGCACAATGGCTGAGCGTCTTTGCTATGCAGGTTCATCCCTTGTGCTGATGTTAACAGAGGTCGATTCAATTATCATTGGTTTATAGCAATTGACCTCACATAGGAGTGGATACCGATGAAAGTCATGATCCTGACAGGCAGCAATCGAAAAGAAGCGACCAGCACGAAGCTGGCAGAGCATGCCGCACATTTTATTAATCAGCAAGGCGAACAAGTTACCCTGTTTAATCTCCATAAACGCCCACTGCCCTTTTATTCACCAGATGAGTCTTACTCGGAGCATGAGCATCTAAGCGCCCTCCAGCAAGAGATGCTAACTGCGAACGCAATCATCCTGATTACCCCGGAATACCACGGCTCCATGAGCGGCGTGATGAAAAACGCTCTCGACCATCTAGGCCAGACGCACTTCAACGGCAAAGTGGTATTGTCCGGTAGCTCTGCAGGTGGAGCTGTAGGTGTAAGCTCATTACTTCAATTGCAGGCGGTTGTACGCAACCTACATGGGATTAATACGCCAGACTGGATCTCCATCGGCGGGATGCAGCGCAAGCGGTTCGAGGTTGAATACGACGGGTACGAGGGTGGTCAAGAAATTGAAGATCGCATTCGCCTAGTCTTAGAATCATTCCTAAATTTAGCTCGCAAAATCAGTAGCCCGGCAGGTGCCGCCCTATGATCAAAGGACTGTTTGAAACCCATCTGAACGTGACTAACCTAGAACAATCTGCTCATTTCTATGAACATGTTCTGGGACTACCCTTAGCCCATTCGGAGAATACTGAAGGCCGTAAACGGCGATTTTACTGGATTGGAGAAGAACGTAATCAGGCCATGCTGGGGATTTGGGAGAAGACACCTTCCGAGGTTGTGCGTCAGCACTTTGCTTTCCAAGTAACGCTTGAGGATTTGAAGCAGTCAGTATCCTACCTTAGGGCAAAGGGGATTGAAGCCTCCAACTTCCTCGATGATGATAAGGGACAATTGTATGTATTTGGCTGGATGCCAGCCGTATCCGTGTATTTCAGTGATCCAGACGGTCATTCCTTAGAGTTCCTAGCTGTACTGCCTGATCCGCCCAGACCTGAGCTAGGAATGGTACCCTGGAAAGAATGGGAACTGATACACGGAAGAACCTGGTAGTTATTGATAAAATTCAGGCTAAGCCTGCACGAGGAGTCGAGAATATGATAAAAGGACTATACGAAGCACATTTACCAGTAAGTAATCTTGAGGTATCTATCGAATTTTATGAGCGATTGGGATTAAAAATGGCCTGGCGGGATGAGGAAACTGCATTCTTCTGGATTGAGAAAGGCCGGAGTTGGATCGGCATTTGGGAAGGAAAGGAAGTAGAAACGCCATACCACCCATCTTTAAGGCATATTGCCTTCCGCGTAACTTATGACGATCTGAAGCAATCACTGCAATGGCTGGAATCTATTGGGGTAGACGCTGTACCGTTCCGTAATCGAACTTCTGTTGAGCCTTTTATTCGAGCTTATCAAGGGAATGCTTCTGTGTACTTCAATGACCCGGACGGAAACAGCCTGGAATTAATGTGCCATGTAGAGGTTCCTGAACATTTGAAACATCTTTCAGAGAACACCATCTTAACCGAGTGGGAAAAATTGCTCGAACAGAAATAAAATACTCCAACAAAAAAACAGCTGCCCACCATCAAGGGTCCAGCTGTTTGAGTATGTTAGCTGCTTCTATTTAACCATCTCTAGCATGGTTTTAGTAAAGGCTGTTACTTAATCGTGATGCCTTTCTTCATAGCCTTCATATCTGAATTCGTGTTCACAAGCATTGGCAGTATCTTCATACTTCTCGTCATGGGAGAGTTACATTGCCAGCAGGTAGGTACATACTGAAATGCAAAATTATCGCGCATCCAACCGGTGCAACCTTCCTTGGTACAAGACCAAATGGCTGTGTCTTCCTGCGGAAGATCCTCCAGTGCTTTTTTACGAAAATACATAAGTACCCCTCCTTGGATCGAATCGAGACGATTTCGCCACCCTATTAGGGGCAGATTCATAAGATGAAAATAAAAAAGCTGCCCTCAACTTGAGTTAAGGGCAGCCTAATTTTCGAATTACAGTTTTACAACGTTTTCGGCTTGTGGTCCACGAGCGCCTTGAGTTACGTTGAACTCAACGCGTTGGCCTTCGTCCAAAGATTTAAATCCGTCGCCTGTGATTGCGGAGAAGTGTACGAATACGTCGCTTCCACCTTCAACCTCGATAAAACCAAATCCTTTGTCTGCATTAAACCATTTAACTGTACCTGTTTGCATGATATTACCTCCAATATTTTATTTAACACATGTCCTTTTATTCCTACGTAGTGTACGAACAAATAAAAATTCACACATTGGAAAAGGACTCATACGCACAAATGATAACCTTTTACAATATGTGAATTAAGGGTTAAATTTATGATTAACTTCATTGTACCACACTAAATCATTGAATGCAATGTAAATGCCTACTTTTTTTCATTCCGGCTCTATATCCTCTTATTTTAAAGGCTTTAGAGCCGGAAATGTGCAAGGGTTAATCGATGTATCCTGCCAACCCTTTATCCATTAAATAATCCATCTCCGCATCAAGAATCGTCTCCACTGTGATTTCATCCAGCTTCACATCACGCTGGGCAACAACATAGTCAACTAGATCATCATTGTCGATGTCTACCTCGCCTTTGGCATTGGCCTTGGCGTTATTGATAAAGGTCTGTTCATGCTTCAACACTAAACGAATTAGTTTAGGATCTAATTTGGTTTTGGCAGATAATACGGTTACTAATTCCTGCTCGTTTAATTTGTCACTCATTTTTTAAATTTCATCTCCCTACAATGATTACACATCCATTGTAGCATATTTCGCGCTTTAACGCGTCATTACGCGAAGTATACCACGGTTTGTTCACACTTTTCTTGCTACCACAGGCTCTACAACATTCCACTTCAAGTAAGTTATTTAATAAAAACAGTTGTGAGGAACATTGACTTGTGCCAAAATATAAAAAAAGTGTTGGACCAAATTGAATACTAGAAAAGGCGGTTGAATTCATGAGCTCTGTATCTACCCAGCAATTAGACACAAACAGCAACAAGGCACATCGTTATATTGAAGACGTATACGCACAGGTTGTTGCGCGTAATCCTTTCGAGCCCGAATTCCATCAGGCTGTAAAGGAAATCCTTGAATCTTTGCTTCCAATCCTGGCTGCTGAACCTAAGTATCAGGAAAATGCCATTCTGGAAAGATTGGTTGAACCAGAACGTTTGATTATGTTCCGTGTTCCTTGGACAGATGATCAAGGCAAGGTCAGAGTTAACCGTGGATATCGTGTACAGTTCAGCAGTGCCATTGGACCTTACAAAGGTGGACTTCGTTTTCACCCATCCGTTAATGCTAGTATTATCAAATTCCTCGGCTTCGAGCAAATTTTCAAAAACGCTCTTACCGGCCAACACATCGGCGGAGGTAAAGGTGGATCCGACTTTGATCCTAAAGGAAAATCCGAAGGCGAAATCATGCGTTTTGCACAAAGCTTCATGACTGAATTGCAAAATTACATCGGTCCTGACCAAGACGTTCCTGCAGGAGATATCGGTGTAGGTGGTCGTGAGATTGGCTACATGTACGGACAATACAAGCGGATCCGCGGAGGATATCCGGCTGGCGTATTGACTGGTAAAGGTATTGGTTACGGCGGAAGTCAGGCTCGGACAGAAGCTACTGGTTACGGTACAGTTTATTTCGTAAACGAGATGCTAAAAGCAAAAGGCCTTTCCTTTGAAGGAAGTCGCGTTGTTGTTTCCGGTTCTGGTAACGTAGCGATCTATGCGATTGAAAAAGCTGTACAGCTAGGTGCAACAGTCGTAGCTTGTAGTGACTCCGCTGGATATATCTATGACGAAAACGGCATTAACCTCGAAACTGTCCGCCGCCTGAAAGAAGTCGAAAGAAAACGGATTAGTGAATATGTGAATGAACACCCTAACGCTGTGTATACCGAAGATTCCACGCAAATTTGGACTATTCCTTGTGATATCGCCCTTCCGAGTGCTACTCAGAATGAGATTGATGAAGCCATGGCATTGAAACTGATTGAAAATGGTGTTAAAGCAGTCGGCGAAGGCGCCAACATGCCATCCACCCTTGAAGCTATTCACCAGTTCCAACAAGCTGGCGTGCTATTCGCACCTGCCAAAGCAGCTAATGCTGGCGGCGTAGCTGTATCTGCACTTGAAATGGCACAAAACAGCATGCGTATGTCCTGGAGCTTTGAAGATGTTGATACGAAGCTGCATGAGATCATGGTTTCCATTTATCAACAGTCTGTAGATGCATCCGAGCAGTATGGACAGTCCGGCAACCTCGTTGCAGGAGCAAACATCGCTGGATTCAAAAAAGTAGCCGATGCTATGTTGGCTGAAGGCGTAATCTAATCAAGTATAAACAAACGGCGTTGTGATCATACGAAGTCCCCGTAACCGGAGAGTAAGCAGCCGGGGACGGGGACTTTTTAATTCAACTATGAGTTCTAACCTCTACCCCTTAGTCACATTCTCCGTCGCTGCCTGCCCCTCCTCCATTTTGTTTGATACCTTTTGATAGAGATAGGAGATCCCGAGCAGGCAAATCCCAAAGCTGGCATAGGCGATAATCTTACTTCCGGTATTCAGTAGTCCCAGATCGTATAGCAGCAGCTTACCTGTCGCCAGAAGCGTTAATCCAAGGCCGAAGCGCCGGATATACACATATCTTTTGCGGAAGCCGTACATGATGAACAGAACTGCTATCAACAGATACACAAGACTAAATATTAATCCCGCATCGTTTAATTGCAGCTGTACCCCCAGAAAAGCGGTGATGATTCCGAGCAGATATACCCCCATGAAGACAGGATAAATTTCCATACTTTTATACTCACGTTTAAGCAAGGTGATCAGCAGATCACGTCCGCTAAACCACACGAAAATATTGAAGATAATGAGTATACCCAGTGCGATATAATCAGCCCCGGTATTACGTGAAAGATCATTCTGCAGGCTTGGCAAGCCTACTGTAATCACCAAACAAATAGCATATCCGATCCCAAAGAGAAGTCTCACAAAATACTTAACAATCGTGTCATAAAGCACCTTCACCTTTGGCAATACATAGGCCAGAATAATAGTTAACAGAGCGGACAGCAGCAAATTATAGAAGGTTCTATGCGAGAAATCCTCCGGTACAGCGAGACGATACAGTCTTCTCGATTCATATAAACCATAGATCCAAAAATTCAATAATGCTGCGTATTTAAACCACAGGGCTAAGGTGATTTCGTAAGGCTCACTGCGCTGTAGGACATCCTTTCGATTATGCTGAACGGCGTACCATACGGCGATAATCAGCATGCCTGCAGTAATGAAGACATATTTTAGCGGAAAATAGGCGTCTGTGGTATTCAGCCATTCATTGGCTATACTGAGCTGTATCGGTACATTTAAACCGAAGAACATCACAAGGCACAATGTCAAAATCCCCCAGCCCGCTCTTTCCATCCCCTTAAATCGATTTAGATTACCAAACAGGGTAAGAACGACGCCTTCGATCAACCAGCCTATGGACCACCAAGCTGCTCCGAATTGGAACGGAATCATCAGAATACCGAAGGTCAGCGAAGTAGCGTAGAACAGCAGCATGCTTTCTTTTTCCTGTGGCATAAGCTTCTCAATTCCTCTTCCAAGACCCAGATACAGCAGACAGAATAGCAGCGCCAGCGCACCATTGTAAGCCTTGAGCCCTGCATCGAGAAATAGAAGATACAAGGTAAGACAGCTAATAAACGTATTGCATCCCAGTAGAGAGAAATCCCACCAAGACAACTTGGAGCGATACTTGAACGGGTACCATAACGTAATACCCAAATACATCGCAAATGTCAGCACCGCATAAATCATATTCATGCCGTTGCTATCCGATAACGCTATTAATATCAGCATAGAGGGTGTATTAAATAAGTAGCTGATGTAATTAACCACGTTCCAGCGTTTGCGGAAGGAGATTAGTAGAATGAATAAATTCAGAAGAAACAAGTAGCCCATTGCCACATAAACTGCATTGCCCGAAAGACCGAAAGCCCCCAGATAAGAATATAGTGGCAGGTACCCTCCGATTAAGCCCAAAGCACAAATACTTCGTGATTCATACCTTAAAGACAGGAGCACCGCAGTCAAAGTGACGAGCACCGATAAGGAAAGCCCTACATAAATACTGATAATATCCAGTAAAAAATAGCTATAGAAAATAGAGCCGTACAGCACTGAAATTCCGCCGCCAAGCAGCCCTAAAGCGAACGTCCCTTTTCCTTTGCGATATAGCCACTCCCCGCCCCCTAACATCAGTAAACCCAGTAGGAAAAAGGCTCCCCCTTTCATATACCCGGTGAACCAATTGGAATAGGAGTATCTGAATGCCGCTCCCACGGCCAAGATCAGTAGCAGGATCCCAAGCTTGTTAATCCAACCTAGTCCAATTTTCATTTCGATCTGATTTTGTTTTCTTCGGCGTTCCAATACTTCTTCACTGATCTCTTCTGAGGCAAAATCATGTAATCCGTTATCCATTCTGGAGTTCAGAGCAATCTCGGATTCCCTCAGTCTTTGTCGCTGCGCTAGTACACGCTCATTTAACTCCGCCGACAACGCTCCAATCTGGCTGGATAAATCCGCTTTATCCTCACCCAGCTGCCTCGCGGCTGTTTGATACAGCTGCTGAATATGACGCTTCGTCTCCATCTCAAAAGCCGTCAGCCGGTCCGTATGGGTAAGGCTTTTAGAGGAAAAATAAGTCTGCAGCTTCTGTCTCGACAAGCTAAGAATACCAAGTTTCTCATTTAAGATTTGTTCCGTTAGTGTAACTTTTAGCTCTACATTCTCTTCTTGAAGCTTCCCTACCTGAGTCTTTAAATCTACTAGAGCAAGCTTATGTTTCTCATATTCCTTCTTCAAGTGTTCATTCTCGTTGACCAGATCGTGACTTTCATATTCCGCAATCAGAGCTTCATATTCCTTAATAAGCCCGTCCTGCTGGACCTTCATGAATCTAAGTCGATCTTTGAATGACTCCATAGCGCCTCCTAATGTGAGCGATTGTTAATAATTACATATTACTACAATTGGAAGGGTCTCTTATTCTTTTTTTAGGATTTGGGTAAATGAATATCACGAGCCAATTATAAAAAGCTGCAACATATTGGAGGGATGTCCCGTCTGAATAATAACAAGACTAACAAAAGTTTTTTAAAAAAGGAGCTTACAACTATGAACAACATTTTAAAAACAAGCACAGTTCTTTTAACTTTGTCCCTAGCACTTTCAACTGGAGCAGCCTATGCTGCACCTACCACAACTTCCGCAAAAAATAATGCTGCTCAAACTACGGTTAGCGCTAACCCAAAAACATTTGCGATTGAAATCAACGGTTCCGCCCTGAAAGAAACAGGCTTCCAAACTACAAATGGCAAAGAGCCTATGGTGCCACTTCGTTCGGTTACTGAAGCACTGGGCTTTGAACTAACTTGGAATGGACAAACTAAATCCGTTGATCTTATCAATGGTGCTGTGTTCACTACAGTGAAAGCCGGAGAAGATCGCTATAGCATTAATAAAATGAATACTACGCTTGGAACTGCACCACAATTGGTTGACTCCATTTTATATGTTCCAGCTTCCTTTGTAAGTGAAATTATCCACCATAACATGACAGTGAAGGGAGATTCCATCGTGATCACTGCTGCTAATCAGGAAGAGCATATGACCAAGACTGGCGTGATTACAGCTGTCAATAATGAGGGCAAATACCAATCCGTTCAGATCCAGGGTGTAGGCACAGATGGCATCGTACTGAATGTAGGTGAGGATACGACTATCGAAATGGCAGACGGTACAAAGCTTGCGCTGAAAGATCTTCATATCGGTATGACCGTAAAAGCAGAGCATTCCATGATCATGACCATGAGCCTGCCACCTCAAACTCCAACTTACAAGATCACTGTTTTAGATGAGCAGAAACAGAATGATCTTTTGGGTACTGCAGGTACCATTGAAGAAGTTCAAAAAGACGATGAAGGAAACATCAGCATCACCGTTAAAGGCAGTGGCCTGAACGAACAGTCACAACAAGAAGTAGTACTTCGCATTAGCAAAGATACCGCGCTAATCAATTCCGATGGCAAAGCTGTAAACAGCAGCGAACTTGTAAAAGGTGCAAAGGTTATAGGATTCTACAGCCCTATGCTGACTAAGAGCCTGCCACCAATCGGTACAGCTGCTAAAGTCGTAGTAGATTCCGTTCAACAATAAGAAGAATAACGTTATTAATGGACATTTGTCATAAACTAAACAAGCGCGCGCCAATGAAGTATTGGCGCGCGCTTGTTTGATTTTTCTAGAATCTATCACTCTATGAATCACTAGTTAAGAGCAATTGCATCAAAGCTAATAAACGGTCTAAGTTAATGGGCTTGCTGAGATAATCTGTTGCTCCCGCTTGTAAGATTTTCGCCTTATCTTCCTTCAGCGCTTTCGCAGTCAGCGCAATAATTGGAATTTCCTTCTTTGTTGGTATTTCTCTGATTCGATTGATAGCCTCATAGCCGTTCATTACCGGCATCATGATATCCATAAGAACGATGTCTACGGATGCAGATTGCTCCAGCGCATGTATGCCTCTCTCTCCATCCGCAGCTGTAGTCACTTGCAGTCCACGCTTCCTTAACATGTTAGACAGCGCGAACAGATTCCGCTCATCATCATCCACAATTAGAACATGCTTATGATTTAGCGAGGTGAAATCGCTACTAATATTCTCACTGGTTGCAGCGGCAAGAGCAACCGAACCTTCTTCCTCATGACTAAGATCTACTACTTTCTCAGTAGTTTCTTCAAGACTAGGATCCTGAAGCTTCAATGGCAAATACACCGTAAAGACACTACCCATTCCTACCTGACTCTCCACTGTAATTCTACCGCCGAGCAGGATTGCCAGTTCTCTGGATATGGATAACCCAAGCCCAGTTCCACCATATTGACGTTCTGTATTTCCATCCGCCTGTTGAAAAGCTTCGAAAATAATGGACTGCTTCGCATAGGGGATCCCAATTCCAGTATCTTTGATGGCGAAAGCAATAAATAACCCTGTTTCCAAATTGCCTAATTTCACTAACTCGTCTTTAGTCGCTAAGCGTATTTCAAGAATTACTGAGCCTTTAGCTGTAAACTTAAACGCATTGGACAGCAGATTTATAATAATTTGCCGTACCCTTTGAGCATCCGAATAAAATAGTGTAGGCAAACCCTCCCCGATTTGTATATGGAAAGGAATCTCTTTTTTTCGAGAAAGCTGGTTGAAGCTCTGAAGCATTGCCTCCGGGATCTCCGTTAGATTTATTGCTTCAATTTCAATATTCAGCTTCCCTGCCTCAACCTTGGACAAATCCAAAATATCGTTAATCAGCCTCAGCAGATCTTGTCCAGAAGAATGTATAGCTTGTGAAAATTCAATATCCTCCTCGCTTAAAGCTCCCGACTGATTCTCCATGAGAAATTCGGAGAGTAACAATATGCCGTTAAGCGGGGTTCGGAGTTCATGAGACATATTGGCCAAGAACTCCGATTTATATTGAGAGCTTTGCCGCAATAACTCCGCAGATTGAGCAAGCTCGATTTGAGCTTGTTCAGCCTCAAATGACTTTCGCTCGGCTAAGAGGTTCTTCTCCTCCAACTTTCTATTCGTTGCATGTAGCGACTCTGTCTGGATTTGCAGCTCCTCAGATTGGGTTTGTAATTCTTCGGTATACACCTGAAGTTCTTCATTTAAGCGCTGGGATTGTTCCAGAAGCTGATCAATCCTCATACTGCTGATCGTACTGTTGATTGCAGCGCCGAATGCATCTGAAATAGAATCCAAAAATTCAATCTGCCGCTCCGTAAGAGGAGAGAAGGTCGCAATTTCCACCACAGCAACTACTTCATCTGAAAAAGAAACCGGAAATAATAAAAGAGATTTCGGCGCAGAAACGCCCAGCCCAGACTGAATATTGATATAACTCTCCGGAAGATCCTGTATATGCATCAAGCGCGCCTCTTTAGCGCATTGACCAACCAAACCTTCTCCGATTTGAAATGTCCGATGATCTGTAATGTTGCTGCTTCCACCAAACGTGGAGGTTCTATTTAACAAGTCTTGATCATGTTCTTGTGTCCGTATATATAAGGCACTGTATGGATAATCAATAACTTCTGCCGTTTTACTTAAAAAAATGTCCCCCAGTTGTGAGACAAGTGTGATGCCCTGATACCTTGACAATAAATCGTTAGCATGATCCTGAATCCATATCCGCTCTTGTTGCATATCTATCAGATGATTCGTAGCGACGCTGAGATCCCTGATTTCATCATTCGTGGTAATCTCCACTCTTGTCTTCATATCAACAGAGGAATCTAAGCCAGCAATCGTATGGGTAACCTTGCGAATCGTACTAACGATAGCACGTGAAATGATCCACGAAGCGACCACTGAGGTAATAGCAATAATCGCCCAAGCAATATAAAGGAACTCTAGCAGCAATTTGTTTCGATCCGCCTGTTCAGCTATCAGAGTATTAGTGTTCTCATTCATCGTCTCACGGTAAGTACTGAACTGACTACGAATCTGGTCCATTTGATCCTTGCCATCATCCGAATTGAAATATCGTAAGATTTCCGCTTCCTGTCCCTCTTTTTTCAATTCTATTACATAATCCCCGGATTGCTCGATCCAATGCTGGATACTATTTTCAATGTCCACCAGACGCTGGAGTTGCAAGGAATCATTAGCATTCAGCAAAGAGAGCTTATCATAGCTCGCCTTCCATTGTGCTTTTCCTAAATTATAGGGCTCCAGATATTTGTCATCGCCGGTGATAATATAACCTCGTTGTCCTGTTTCCATATCAAGAATGTTCTTCTCGATCTTGTTAGCCAAACTAGCTATCTCTCGGTCCTGATGGGAAATAAAGCTGGTTTCCCGCTGTAGCGTATTAATTCTATCATGCATGATCATAACAAATCCTAATAGACAGATCACAATCAACACTGTAACGGATAGTATTTTATACTGCAAAGTAAATCGGTGTTTTTTCACAAAGTGCCTCCGTCCTGTCATCTAACTAGCTCTTTGCCTAAATCCTTGTATTAATAGCTCTTTCTCCTGCTCCAATACCCTATCGAGACATCTATGTGAATTTTTACTGCTTGTAAATTAAACACTTTTGGATACCGTTGAAACACTTTTTATTTGCCATAAAAAGCCTCCAAGTTCACTCGCTCCTCAATAGAATATGAGGGGAAATGGAGTGACTACTTGAAGGCGATACTACACTAGCTATATTAACAAATACAAGTCTTCTTCTTCACGCCAAGCTTTCCAGCCTGTTCAACCTTAGCAATATAATCTACAGCCAGCGGTACTTTACATGCGGTTTGTCCCATTTGTACCTGGACCTTTCCAATGCTTGCAGCAATCTGCGTTGCCTCATCATGCAGTTCGGTTACGCTGCTGCCGGCAATAATTACAAACATATTCATAGTGTAACGAACTCGATTCTGTTCCTGATGAATGGTAGATTGTATTTGTTGTAGCAGCTCTCTAATCTCAGCGATATCTAGCAGATCATCCGGCGTAACTGAAATGTAATTCCCATAAGTACTCCAGCCACAGGCGGCCACCATTTCATCTGATGAAGAAATCCATTCTCTTGCAAGTTCTAGAGCGTAAGGGCTCTCTGCAGCGACAGACGCTACCGTATATTCCGCCAAAGCATAACAGTAAGCTGCTGACACCCAGTTCTGAAGCTCTTCCTTCGTAAGATGCTTAGGATCAACCGTAATTCCTGCCAGATACATTGCATCATAATTCCCCGTCTGGTACAAAGCCTTAACCAGACTCTGGTCTTTCTTCACGATCTTAACCAGCTTCTTCAGATCGCCTACCTTCACTCCGAATAAAGGCTCCTCAGCACCATGTCGTACGAAGGTGCGTTTCGTCTGCTCTGTACCCATCTCTTCAAGCTTACTCATCACTTCATCAATTGTCAGATTCATTAGAACACCTCTTTATCCCTTCACCGCTTCTCTTAAAATGGGCTCACGACCCAGCGTTACTCTATTCTTGCCCGATTTCTTGGAACGATATAACGCTTCATCCGCTTCCCGATACAAATCCTCGAAAGTCACCTCTCTACGCATTGTAAAAGAAATTCCGATGCTAGCGGTAAGCTGAATGCTATCGTGTTCATTCAAAATTATTTTATAATCACTCATCGTAGTGCGAAAACCCTCTGCTTCCATCAAGGCTGCACGTTTATCCTCAGCAAAAAAGCATACAGCAAACTCCTCGCCCCCGACTCTTCCGGCAATGCCCTTGTTTTGGTACACCTGAAGTATTTTATTCGAGAAATCAACTAATGCCTGATCTCCTGCTAAATGACCATAGGTATCATTAATTAACTTAAAGTCATCGATATCAAATAACAACAGTGCCAGTCCTAGTCCGTCCGGAATCGTTTGGTTTTGCACCATTTGCATAAAATGCCTGCGATTATAAAGTCCCGTCAAATCATCTATCGTTGCTTGATAGACCAATTCACGTTCATACCGCTTCTTTTCACTATGATCACTAAAAACAATTAGCATCCCCTTGTTCTCTGTTGCGTGAAGTTCAGTCGCTATTAAGGAAACCCCATAACAAACCTCTCTTATTCCAGTACATACAATCTCAAACTGTCCTTCTGTCCTTTGACTATAATGAGCACCAATGTCCTTGTGATGCCTCATAAAAAGATCAATATTTTTCCCCATCCAGGTCTCATTCGGTATCCCGGTAATCTCAAATAAAATGGAGGTTGCAGCCTCATTTATACCAATGATTCTATCATTCCGGTCTGTCAAAACTACGCCGTCTTTCATATGCTCCAGGATTTTGATTTTAGTTAAAGGATAGATCGTAGATTTGGAGTCAATGAATAAACACAAATAAGCCGCTATAATTGCGGGTAGATAAGTGAAGGCCGTAAAGCCTGTAAGCGTGATCTTCAACAAGGGAAGTAAAAAAACAGAGATGACCGGAACAAGCAGCCCAGCAAACAGTAAGAAAGCACGTCGTAAAAAAGCTCTCGGTCTATTCATTAAGGAAACAGCTAGCAAGCAGACCGCATATAGACCAAATAGCTGATCATAAGCAATAAAAGCCATGCTAAGAAGCGTAGGCTTTACAGTAATTCCACTAACACCCGCAACAGTGGCCATGCCCACTTCACTACGCATTAGATGATGATAAGTATCCGTAAAAATAAGCAGTACGTCCAAAGCAATTGGAATCGAGAAAATAGCAAGCTTTACTGGCAGACGCTCCGCGGAAGGAGACACATATTCTTTAACGACAGCATAAGTAAATAACGCACTTAAAAAAAGCGGAGCCTGCTGCATATTCTTCCACCACAGCTTAGCCTGAAAAGAGGATGACAAAATCTCTCCCGCTGTTGCAATAAATATGAGGCTGACCAGCAGCATTAAGATCCATAAATAGCGTCTTCCTGCCGACTTTCGATGTCGATAGGAGCTGATGCCCATGTAAAAGCTTAGAACACTACCCATTAATAAGTAATACGGATATCCTTGAATCCACGGCATGCCATATTTCTCCTATTTTTCAAGTCGCTCCTATCATTATATCCTAATCACTCCTACAAATGAATCAACAAATACCAGTACATCTGTACACCTTACGATTTGAACTTCACTCGATGGGAGAACATATATTTTCTGGCCAAGTCCTTAAAGGCTGTTTTATCTTGTACCGACTGAAAGTAACGTTTAGGGATAATCAGTGCTCTATTGGAAGACACAAAAAAAACGAACAAGTTCATTGTTTCACCTATTTTATGTATCTCTTCCCATTTCACTTGCCCGGAACCTGCCTCGGATACGTATTTTATGCCTTCATCTGATATGGAATAACTCTGAGGCTGCTGAGCCAGGCTGTCTGTAGCGAAGGCTTTTTTAGATTTTTTGGTCAAGCTTGATTTGGTCATATACCATAAAACAGCGGCAAGAATCACAGCAGTCCCAGCAAGGATTGAAATACTTGTAGTACTGTAATCCTTAGTAATTAACAGTAAAATCACAAAATAAGCAACCACACTGAAAGAGTTAAGTATAATTCGGCTATTTAAGCTAAACCATAGGTTAAACTCCAGAACGTCCTCGCTCTTCAGGACGGTATCTACTTTTATTTCATTTTCCACTACTGATCGCTCCCCTGCCACTATCGAAATTTATCAATGCCATTTCATTCTAACATGCCTGAACACAAAAAAGGGACATCCCTGAAGCGATCGCTTCTAAATGGGTTGTCCCTTTTTAAACCGTATGAATGCTTATTTCTTTTGTGCAAGACGTTGTTTGAACTTGTCAACACGGCCGCCTTGTTCTGTATCTCTTTGTTTACCAGTGTAAAATGGGTGGGATGCGGAACTTGCGTCCACGCGGATAACAGGATAAGTGTTACCATCTTCCCATTCCATTGTTTCATTGGATGATTTTGTAGATGCACTCAAGAATTTGAAGCCTACGCTTGCATCCATGAAAATAACCTTGTTGAACTTTGGATGTATGCCTTCTCTCATTCTGATCGTCCTCCTTCTGAACAAATTAGTGGAGCCTTTATGGTAAATTAACCAAATGATCTGTAGGTTTATCTATAAGTATAACCTAATAAACGTAGGAAAATTCGTAAATCTTACGATTTAGACCACCACTCCATCATACGTGAAATCGACATGTAAAGTCAACTAATATCCGATATTCCTTATATTCCCTTACGTTCAACTGACTTATACATCATACTCTAATTGTTTTTTAGCCTGAACAATAAAATCTAACGGGTTCTCAATAGTGCTGGCTTGATATTCTACAGCACCTATTTTGAGACCAAGGCTGACTTTATACTTTTTGACAAATTCAGTGTCATTAAGCTCTTGAAGCTTCAGTTTAATCCGCTCAATTACGATTTTTGCTCCATCGCTGTCGGTGAACAGCAGAAGGCCCCATGTTGCGTCATCTTTGTCCAGTAAATACAATGCATCATTGGTACGAATGCTGGCCTGACTGAGCTGAGATACGTCATGAATGGCCTCAGCCAGCTTATCTTCGGGAATAATACGTCTAATCTCATTCCAGTATTTCACTTTCACTACAAGCAGTGTGAGCGGAATCTGATATCGAGTCGAAATGCCTGTAAATAAGGCAGCATCCTTCTGAAAAGAAATACTGTTACGCAGATCTGTGTTCTCGTCGATGATGGCCATATTGGCAGTCTTTTTCTCCAAACGCTGATTCTCAGCCTGCAGCTCACGATTACTTAGTGTAAATATCCACAGTACCACTGTTAACAATGGGGTCATAATTAGCCAGAAGTAAGTATTCAGTCCAATTGTCTCTCCCAAAGATATCGTCTGATACATCGTGTAGAAGCCGTAAGTAAATATAAACACCAGGTTCAAGACCAGCCCTGCAGTTACCGTTGTAAAATACGTAACAATCGCCAGAATAAAAGCCACATTTAAAATGATAATATTCTGGATATAATCATCGGGTGCCCCTGAAATGAAGACAATACAAATAAAAAGAAGCACCAGGAACGATAAGAGAGCGATATCTGAAACTAACCCGCTGCGATTACGTCTCACGCTTATCACCACGTTTCTTCATATGTTTACGAAGCAGCAGGATCAGCGATAGAATCACCAGTGTCAGAACCAGCATAATTACGATTATGAAACTCAGCACGTCCGTTCGTTCCGTTATTTTTTTGACCACGGAATCCTCTGCTGCTCCAGTAATGATCTTGAAACGGTGCGCATTGACATTACCGTCCTTATCAACGATTACCCCATCGCCAAACACCTTCCATTTGTCCCGCTCTGTTGCAATCAACTTCGACGCCAAATAGTACTCTTCAGAGCCCACTCCCGTAACAGCAAGCAGCCCCCGTCCCGCCTCAAATGGCGATTCAATCAGCTGCAGTGTACCGATTTGAGCACCGTAATGATCTTCAATACTCATCTTCTCATTGGAGCGAATCGCTGTTCCGTTCCCGTTATATTGAAAATAGAGCTTATCATTATGATCACGGATGATCTTATTATTCTTATACGTGCCTATGGCGATAACATTATTATTCTTCAAATGATCCGCGCTAATGTTATCCGTGTAGAACTGAATGTTGCCTATATTTCCGCTAGCGTATTTTCCCAGAAGATTAAATACATTAGCTAAACTCAAATATGCGTAATCATCCATTTCTTGCGGCAGCACAACTGCTACTTGATTGTAAAGCCCGTCGCGTATGAATGGATACGGATAGTTATTAAACAAAAGATCCGTACGATCCTTAGTATTAAGACGCATTACAGAATCTTTACTGATATACGCCCACGGCATTTGTTCCTTATCTAAAGTACATTCGGCTCCCTTCAGCTCCAAATCAAAGGCTACAGTTACCGTGAAATTACCAGAGATATTCAAGCTTTGGGGAACTGGAAGATCCAGCATATCGCCATTCGCCAGCTCTTTGGTCAGCTTCTTGCTGCCAATGGGTGTGTTGTTGATGCTGACAGTCACTAATGAACGGTCGAAATCTAAATTCTGTGCATAACGGAAATCCAATCTGATTCTGCCTGAATCTGCAATCGAGCGGTTAGAGGGCAGTGAAACAAAGTATGTCTGCTCCTGATGGCGTGCCCCAGTGAGTTTATCACCCGTTTCTGTAAACGTAATATTGGAGCTAATCGAAAGGGGGGGTGCAGATACTTCTGTAGCATCATCGACCACCTTTAAATCACTGCTGATTTGACCCAATAACTCTTCATTCGCAACAAAACGGCCTGCTTTAATCAGTAAGTTCTCATCCTTCGAGGTTACGACAAGTGTGGGCTGAGTATCCTTATTCACTAACTGCAGCAGTGCATGTGTACTTAAATCTTCAGAGGTGCTTAGCTGAGCCTTTAGCCCGCTTGGTACTCGGTCATACATAGCTACCAGTACAACCGCAGCTTTATTCTTCACCGCATCTGACCGGTAGGGAAGCATTGGAATCGTTCTATTGTCCAATGTATTCCCCTTCACAAGTCCGGAAAGCGCATAAGTAGCCGACTCCAATTCTGCCCCTGTGCTTTTATCCGGTACGGTCAGAACACTATGATTCTTCGTTAAGGTATCAACGCCAGAGAAGCGCTCGCTAAAGTCACTAATCCCCCCAGTCAAGGGCTTCGGCGTATACATCACACTAATACTGGATGTATTAAACAGATGCAGCCAATTATCAAAATCATAATCGACAGAACAAGATTGTTCATCTGAATAGTTTGACTGCAAATACCCCTGAATGCCAAGCGTATTGGTTCCTTTTTTTAGAAACCCTTTAGGTGCCTGAAGGACCAGCTGTTGCTCGCCATTATCTTTTAGAGAAGGTCTAAATGTGTAGAATGGGCTGCCATTTAGCGTTAAGGTAACGCTAGACATCTGCTCCTTGGTAATTTGCGAAATTTGAAAGTGCAGGTTAATTCTGATCTCATTCACATTCCAATAATCCATGACCTCAAAATATTGCTGCTGGGCACTTGAACCCTTTAACGCAGTATCTGTTCCTGTGAAAGAGGTTGTGTAGGTTAATCTAGTATCCTGAGACGGAGCCTCGGCGGCTGCAACATTCAATTGAATTAGAAAAAGAGAGAGGCAGGTTAACAGTATAACCATTTGTTTTTTCATCATCATGTTCTGTTTCTCCTGTGATCACATATTTCTCATAGTACTTCTTTGTTCGTTATTAATAGCGTTCAGTCTTATACCACTTTGCTTCTCTTTTGAAGATGAGATCTTTGGCGTAAAGATATAATCCGTAAGCCGCGACAACCATCCACAGCTGACAATAAGAGACGTACATCAACATTACGATCCATAAATTGGACAAGCTCATCTCGCCCTTCTCTGTCGTCAGCGTTATGAAAGTACCTACAACGAACAGAATGATGGCGAGCAGCCAGAGAAAATTGCTAAGCCCAGCAATAGTAGTATGTACATAGCCCAAAGCATGCAGGATGAGCAGCACATCCGAGGTGATTAATGACATCAGCAATAAGAAATAAATAGCTAAAAAATAAAGAATATCGAACCGGACTTTTGCGGCGGATTTATCGAACAGCAGGGGGATATTTTTGACAATGACATAAATGTTGCCCTTAGCCCAGCGCGTTCGCTGCTTGAACCAGACTTTTAAGGTCTGTGGCTCTTGCTCCCATGTGACCGATTTCGGCTGGAACTTGATCCGATAACCCATCATATATATTCTGAAGCTGATTTCTGTATCTTCGGCTATCGCTTTAACATCCCAGCCACCGATACTTTCTATGATAGACCTGCGCATAATAAAATTAGTGCCGGGAATGGTGCATAACTTGAACAGCTTCCAGCGTCCCGCTTGTGCCATCCATTGAAAGGACAACGTCTCAATATTAATAAACCGGGTAAGCAGGCTTGCGTTACGGTTACGGGTTCTAAACTTACCGATTACTGCACCTAGGCTAGAATCATTCATGATCTCAGCGACCAGATAACGTAAAGCCGTTTTTTCAGGCGTATTGTCTGCATCATAAATCGCAATGAACTGCCCTTTGCAATGGGTGAAGCCTATATTCAGTGCATTCGACTTCCCTTTGCCACCAGTAATCGCATCCGTATTTATGACGATCAGCTGACGCCCCGGATTTCGGTTTTGGATACCAGCCAGCAGTTCAGCACTGTTATCAGAGGAATTATCATTAATCACAATAATCTCATATCGATCTTCCGGATAATCAAGCGCTAGCAGAGACTCCACCGTCTTACAGATTACTACCCCCTCATTGTGAGCAGGAACCATAATTGAAACCAAAGGATATTCGCCCTCTATCTCTGGTATGTCCTCATTTTCAGATTTAATGTAATATAAATAGCCTGCGATAATGAGGGTTACATTCACCAGCAATAAAGACCAGATACAGATCACTGCAATTACCATCAGTATGTCTGAAATCGTCATAGGATCCTCCAAATCACGATTAGTTGTCTCATTTCAAATACTTTTTCCTATACATTCGGTATCCGATGATCATTAATCCGCCAAATAGCAACAGAGAAATCATTATCGCAACTATAAAGAACTGATTCTGTATATTAAAAAGCGTCGTAAAGCTCTTCTTCTGCTCTTCTGTATACCGATAATCGCTATTCACTGTTTCTGGCGTATAATTCAGACTCAGGGGTTGTCCATTAATAGAAATCACTCCTTCTGATGAAGTGATCGTATTGACGTCTGTAACAACCTCATGCCTTTCTTGTTTATAATCCGCAAAAGAAACCCAGTATTGCGCCAGCATCTTCAGCATTTCCTCAAGTTCTTCCTTATCCTTAGGCATATCCACAGTGATTACCGTGTCCATCGGCAGTTCTGGCATCACATTATTGGATGTTTGCAAATCCTGCAAAAAATTAATCGGCACACTATATAAAGAGGATGGAAAGGACTTGGAGGTATCGCTCTGCTCCATATAATCAACATTTTCATCCGGATACAGGATCACAGAATCGAAAAACCCCATCCCCGCCTCCGAGTATTCCTTGTCATACGCCCAGTGCATTTGTGCTCCGATTCCAAGCGGCCCAATCTTGTTGTGCACCAGCAGATTAA
Organism: Paenibacillus sp. FSL K6-2859; assembly: GCF_038008265.1. Lineage (NCBI taxonomy): Bacteria > Bacillati > Bacillota > Bacilli > Caryophanales > Paenibacillaceae > Paenibacillus > Paenibacillus sp. FSL K6-2859. The sequence continues at coordinate 6,615,868 of NZ_JBBOYU010000001.1, forward strand.
TGAACGCGTCCATCTTCGCCTGAAGTGAATGATCCTTATTACTAGTACTCGTTGAATGCATCGCAATAGGGGCATTGACCAGAATGCTGCCATTATTCGATTGCACTCTTTTGATGGCTACCAGATAACGCTGCATGGCCGGATAATCGGTGTTGCTGAACACTGGCCGCACACTTGCGAGAAAAGGAACCCCCATTTGATACAGCCGCTCCGCAGTCTCTGTCAGCAATCCCAGATCAGAGAAGGGATAGATCTCTTTGATCGCAAGATACACTTTAGGCGTTGCGTTGATATGAAGCCAATCCTTCAAAACATACCCCATCGCTAGTGCACTGACATTGCCTTGTTCAAAATACGGAACATAAGCAGCACCCTCTTTACTCACTGCATAAGGTGCTTGCAGGCTATCATCCTGGAAGGTCAGCTTTCCAAGGGACTGGGTTCCCTGACTTCCGGCTATATAGAGCATATCCTGTACCTGAAGTGAAATTCCCGAGAACTGTCCGATCTGGATAGATGGATTCGCGTCATACATGACATCTGTGGTTAACTGTAGTTTCTTTTTCAGCGAGGCTGGAGGGCTGTACCCGATGTGCAAATACTGTCCCTGATAATGCTCCCAATCCTCATCATAGATTGGATTAGTCATCACAATGTCCGCTGCGTTACGGACCATAATCACCTTGGAGTAATGCCCCAGCATCCCTTGCTCATATTGATCCAGACTTCTAAGTGTGACCTTCATGGAATAGGCCGCCAGCAGTCGCTGGAGTTCAATCACGTTGCCTTCCTTCGTTGTCCCCTTAGCGAGGCTGTCATAGAGTAGTAGAACCTGCTGTGGAGAAGCAGCAGATTGGACAGGTGTGACGGGAATCAGAAGGGTCGTTAGGGTCAACGTCAGTAGCAATATACCGTTTAATACTCCTCTGATACTCACACACTCACATCCTTTTGAGGCTTTGTATACGGGCTAGAAGGGGTGCTTTTTCTAACCTGCTTAACCTGATTACTGTTTTTAGAAACTCTACGCCCAATCACACTGGATAGGGTCAGAAAAGTGACTAAGTCAAAGGATAATGTAAATAAGAACTCATGCTTGGAAATATCGGCATCGCCTGCCCCGATAATCGATACAAAAATACCCGAAAGCCCAATGCCAATCGAAGCGAAAATCAATACCATTCGCTGCATACCTCTGAAATCACGGGACTTGATCGCTTTTACAAAGGAAGGCATGTAGAGACCGATAACAAGCACCATCCAGAGAAAGATGAACCCGAAAGTTCGCGGGGCCAGCGTTTGTTTCAGTTGGCTGTATCCGGTGAAAAAGTGACTCTGTGCTCGAAACTCCTTACCAACGGAATACTCGAAATTCCCCATAGCCGCAGGCTTAATCGAGAATGCACTTTGAGCAGCTACATTAAGAATCGAATTAAGCTGGTCTGGGTTCGTTAAATAATATTTAAGGATGGATACAAATCCATAACGACTGTAGAAATTCTCCTCGAGAAGTGGTGAATTCACGTCTATGGTCACGTACTTCTCGTAGTGGATGCTGTTCTTCAGAATGGCGAATTGCTCATCCATCCCTAACGCTTTTAAAGCTGCTTCTGGATCAGGTGATTCCTTCAGCACCCCTCGGGTCATGGCATGAAACTGGTTAATGTTTACGAACTCGTTTGAGATATTCAAATACGTAAACACACCTGCGAACAGCATTAGAGCAAGAGACGCCATTGTCAGGATCCGAAATATCCTGTCTCTACGAATCCAAAGCAGTGAACATGCCAGAACAGCAATGATCATCCCCACTGGCGCATTCTGCTGCTTAGAAGTAGTCAGGATCAGCGTGCTAATTACGAATATGGCCAGCATCGCGTAGTCATTGAATCTTTTTCGATATAACATCAGCCATGAAGCGAACATGAAGATCGTCGTAATCATCACAACGCTCTCGCCGTAAAAGGAGTTAAAATAAGCCGTATACCCGGTATCTCCGAATATAAAAACGGCAACACCTGCAATGATGAATCCCTGTGTTCGGGACATCTTCCATGTAATAGCCTCTATTAATAAGTAAATTGCGATTACATATAGAATCGTATAAATTGCCGCTTGAAAGCGGATGTCGAATACCTCACTACTGAAGAACAACTTGTTAAGTCCTATAGCCAGCTTGATAAATAAGGACTGAGAGGAAAATAACATTGCACCATTCTCATTAAAATATTGAAAGATCCCATATTGCTTCACAAAATAACCAAAGTACTGACTATCATAATCCGGCAGATTGAAATAGAGTCCATTACTATAAATGCTACGGAAAAAGTCACCGTTATCCGCCACTCCGACATACGGAGCTGTGAACAGCGCGATGATGGTAATAAGCAGCACTCCAAATGCAGCAAGAAATGCAGGAGAAACCGATAAATTAGCAAGAGTTAACTCCTGCCTTAGAGGTGTTTTTACCGTGTTGTCCATCATGCAGGTTCACCTTCAATACATTAAGTTTAAGTTAATAGACATAGGCCAGTAATGCCATCAGGTTGTCAAAAGAATAAGCTTGGCCGCTAGCCACATCACCGAATCCTCCGTACAGTGGGCTATCCACATCTGTTACTCTGAACTCGTTCATTCTTTCAATGCTTTTGTGGTGGAGAGATTCATCGCCGATTTCTGCGCCGATCATAGCCGTAATGGCATAAATGGCTGTGGACCGGATATCGCTCAGTGGCTTACCTTCTCTCGAATATTGCCCGTACAACGTTCCAGCTTCGACCTGCCTTTTGATAAAATCAATGCTGGTGGCTTTCTGCTGGCCCACCTCAGCTAAGGCTAGAATGGATAAAAGCGACTCTACTGTATTGATGTTTTCCGAACTATATTTTCCGGTCTCATAATTAAACCGTGTCTCATAAAAGGGGAATTCATCCGATAAATATCCGTTTTCCAATATTACTTTCATATCATTCGTCAGTTTCTTACTAAATTGGCTAGGAATCGACAATTTTCGCAAAGTGCCCAAATTAATATAACACAAAGTGACGAATGTGTTTGTTGAAGAATATTCCATATCGTAGAAATCATAAAGTTTTCCGTCTTTTACATTATAATCATAAAATCTTTGGCCATATTTATCCGCTTCAGCTGTATAGCGTTTATCGCCGAACTTCTCCCCTGCCTCATAAAGAGCTTGAATCATGCGCAAATCATCAACGGCAGCATTCAAGGGGTATAGCTTCTGCTGTTTAGGACTATAACGGTAGCTGAAACCGCTCTTGATATCAAAGGTTTGCTTGGCTAGTTGCCATTGTTCTGCAAATCTCTCTTGTTGGCCGCTACGCACAGCTGCCAGCATCCGGAGAGATGCCGATTCACTCAGAACTTCGTATCCACTCGCCGCTTCCGCCGACTGATCTGTTTCAATATGATTAGTATATACACCGTGCTCACCTGTGAGTTTCGAGGTAATAAACTGCTCTAAGTCAGTTACTTCCTGCGTCTGGGTTACCTTGGTATCATTTTCTGAATCTACTGGTGCTGGAGAATTAGTATGAGCACTATTGGACGGATTCGGTGCTGCCGTTTTTTCGCATGCCGTTAACCCTATAATGCCTGCAAATATCGCTAGTGCAGCAATGATTATTTTCCTCAAGTGATCACCTCCTTTTAATATTCTCCTATCCTGTTTACTGCCTAGTATTATCTATAACGGTAATATACAACAAAATGTTAAATCAACTGTGAGCGTTATGTATCTATTCTTGGACAAAAAAGAGATATCCTTACGCCTTTGGCGAACGGGATATCCCCTCTGTATCAGTTATTTATTCAATCATACGTTCCCAAAAACGATGGGCAGTAATTGCCGCGACAAGGCTGGCAGCAAACACCTCTCCGCCATCTCCAATGATTACACCCGGACTGCTTCTATGCTCGGCCGTTTCAAGTAGTTTAGCATTCTCAGTAGTCACTGCGATGGGCTTAAAGTGAGAATAGGCTTGGTTCAGGAATTGCGCCGTATCCTTATGGAATTTCTTACGTTCCGAATTTCCACCAGCTGCATAAATCGCATCAAAGAGGACCGAATCTGTCGTGGATAAGGTATGAATGACTTCAAGCTCTGTCCCCTTTGAGCCTTTAATAAATCCAAGCTTATCGCTAATTATTTCCGGCTGGATCCCGGCTCTCATAAGCGTATCCAGGACAGGCATCACCAAGACTTCATCAAATCCGTCGCCTATAATCACCCCTATTTTACGTGTGTTTGGGTGCTTCTTCGTATTTACCTGACTTAGTGCCGGGGAGGCTTGAGTCACCTCGGAACCGCCTGTTATCGGAGGCTTCGCCCCAATAGCCTTTGCTACAGGCACAGCAAGCTCTAACGTAACGTTCCCGAGCATATCTACAACCTGCTGCCGGACTGACTTACTCTTTACCTTCCCGAGCTCGAATGAATAGGCTTCAATAATATGCGTTTTTTCTGGAGTACTCATGCTGTTCCAGAACAGCTTGGCTTGTGAAAAATGGTCTTCAAAGCTTTTGCTCCGGCTACGCACCTTACGACCTTCCACCTTCTCCTGATAATGTACATAACCACCTTCAGCCTCTGTTGCAGGTGCGGGCGTATTGTTAGCAAGCGAATTATTATGATAGCTCACTGAACCCTGATTAATCGTCTGCCGTCCATACCCGTCACGCTGGTTGTTATGGAAAGGACATACCGGTCTATTGATCGGCAACTCATGGAAGTTCGGGCCGCCAAGCCGAATTAGCTGAGTATCCGTATAAGAGAACAATCTGCCCTGAAGCAGTGGATCATTGGTGAAATCGATGCCTGGAACCACATGTCCAGGGTGGAAAGCTACCTGCTCCGTTTCGGCGAAAACATTATCCACGTTGCGGTTCAAGGTCATTTTCCCAACAATCTGTACAGGTACATCTTCCTCTGGCCATAGCTTTGTAGGATCCAGCACGTCAAATTCAAACTTAAATTCATCTTCTTCACTTAGAAGCTGAATGCCCAGCTCATATTCCGGAAAGTTGCCGGCTTCAATCGATTCCCATAAATCACGGCGATGAAAGTCAGGGTCCGCACCCGATATTTTCTGAGCTTCGTCCCACACCAAAGAGTGTACACCGAGCACCGGTTTCCAGTGGAATTTAACAAAGTGGGCTTTTCCCTGCTCATTAATCAACCTGAAAGTATGCACCCCAAACCCTTCCATCATTCTGAAGCTTCGTGGAATAGCACGGTCCGACATCAGCCACATTGCCATATGGGCCGATTCTTGGTTATTGGCTATGAAATCCCAAAAGGTATCGTGAGCCGATGCGGCCTGAGGCATTTCATTGTGCGGCTCAGGCTTAAGCGCATGTACTAAATCTGGGAACTTGATCGCATCCTGGATAAAAAAGACGGGCATATTATTTCCGACTAGATCGTAATTCCCTTCCTCAGTATAAAATTTGGTAGAGAATCCGCGGGCATCCCGCACCGTCTCGGCTGATCCCCGTGATCCGGCTACCGTCGAGAACCGGACAAACACCGGTGTCTTCACGGAGGGATCTTGAAGGAATTTCGCCTTCGTATATTCTTTCAGTGATTTATATAATTCAAACTCACCATGAGCAGCAAATCCACGTGCATGCACGATTCGCTCAGGGATTCGTTCATGATCGAAATGCGTCATTTTTTCCCGGAAATGAAAGTCTTCCAATAAGGTTGGGCCCCGATCACCCGCTTTTAAGGAGAACTCGTCCTCTGATACTTTTAAACCCTGGTTCGTTGTTAAGGTGTGACCTTCATCCTTACTGCGAAACTGTTCCAATTGCTCATTCTTGCTGTTTCCGTTCACTTTTTGATGTTCACTCATTAACAATGGCTCCTTCCAAAGGTAAAGTAGATATTATCATGTATCTCTTACCCTTAAGGAAAGATTGGCAAACAAAAAAAGGTCGTATCTAGCACCCACTTGGCACTAAACACGACCTTGTCTCAGTGAATCAGCTTATTTCCTATTTTTGTACTTCTTATTTCACATCGTCGCTAAGAGACCTAAGCCATTTCTCGCTTCCATCTCCATTACGAACCGCTTCATGAGAGAACGTAGCTTCCTGTACATCACCGAAGCCCCAATGGTCTTCTGCAATATCCGGGAATAGCGGTGCCAAACCTTTCAACGGTCCGCGATACAGCATACGATTAATCAGGGTTACCGCTTCGACACGAGTGATTGCATTCTTCGGCTTGAAGGTTCCATCCGGATAACCCGTTAGAAACTTTCCGTTATACAATGCTTCAATCGCATTGCCTGACCAATGACCAGAAGTATCCGTGAAATGTGTCACCGCCGGTGTGCCTGTCTCAAGTTTCAGGAAACGAGCCATAACCGAAGCTAACTCTCCTCTGGTTACAGGTGCGTCCGGACGGAACAACCCGCTCGGATCTCCTGTGAAATACCCGTTCTTCACAGCAATGCGGATATAATTGGTTGCCCAATGCCCCGCACGGATATCGCTGTAAGGAAGAGCATAAGTAATAGTCTCATTCTCCGTTAGTCTAGCCACAATTGCAGCCAGTTCTGCCCGTGTTAGAGAGCCATTTAGCTTAAACTCCTTATCCGGGTATCCTAAAATATAACGGTAATGCTTCAGTTCTCCAAAACGATCGGAGTATATATTTACCTTCACCAATGCCTTAGCAGAGGATTGCCCGGAGGTAAACTCTCCCGGTACCGTTAAGGCGACCTCTGCAGCATCGATCAATGGCCACTTTACAACAGGAGTAAAGCTACCGCCCTTGCCCACACCTACGTTTGTTACTTTCCATACGATTACGTTACCCGTAACCGTTCCGCCAGCAGCATCTACAACAACTACCCCATCAGGAAGAGTAATCTTTACCTCACCTGTTGCCGATACAGCGGACGAATCGTTCTTGTAAACTACTGTAATCGGTGACTGCTCATTCTCCTTCACTGTGTTCTTCTCTACAGAGAGAGTAAGTGCTACTTTTACGGCCAGATCAGTCGAAGTCGATAGAGTAGCACCAGAAGTGTTAGGCACTGGCTGAAGCTGTACATCATGCCGCACAATATCTGTACCCACAGAAAGAACAGGACTCTTATAATTAATATATCCCTCATTCGTCACCATTAAGTAATAATCCGTATCTGGATAGACCATGTAAGCATAGAAACCATTACTATCGCTCAACTGCTTCGGACTCGCATTATCATTCGGTGCAAATCCTGCAATCACAGGCAATGTAACCTCCCCATTCGGAGTCAAACCTTTACTAGCATTCCGTGGAGTATCCGCGTAATGCAGCATCACTTTTGCACCCTCAATGACATGACCTGTTACAGCGTCAGTGATCGTACCATAAGGGTCAACCAGAGACTGTGAAATATTCAATTCACCAGCGGCAGTTACAGCTACTGTATTACGGCTGACTACAATAGATTTTCCAGATTCCAGTTCATAGCGCACTTCAAGCTCATACTGACCTACAGCAAGGCCCTCTGCATTAAATACGCCCTGCGCCTGTAGTGGGAAAGCCTTAGGTTTACCATTCTCCGATACATAGCTGCCATCTTGCTGTTTTAAAAATACACTAGCATGTCCAAGCCATTCGGAGTTCAGCAAGGAAGATTGACCGTTCGTCTGTTTGAAGAGCACCAGACCTGTCAGCGTCTTCTCCGATTCGAAGTTCTCGTCTCCTGAACCCGTTACTTGTCCCACTTTTGCATACTGTTTATACGTAACTGCCGTAGGTACACCGCCCACGTCAACCGTTTGTGTAATCTCCAGCTCATATTTGGCATCGCCTTTAGGCACGACTAGATAATACGCACCCTTCTCATCGGTCACGATATTCTCAATGAAGTCCACACCAGGCTCAATTTTGCCATCACCGTTCAAATCAAGGGTAGCTCGTACTTGAGCACTTGCTACAGGAGTGTTAGATCCCCCCGTTGTAATAAAGCCCTGAATCGAAGCTGGCAAGAATGTAATAGTAATCTCACTCTTAGCTAATAGACCATGCTCGGCATTGTTCACATTAGCTTGAACAGGTATATTCTGCTCGCTAACCCCTGTGATTTGTGCAGAATGATAGGTTACCTTCGCAATACCGTTGTCATCGGTTACTGCGCGATCATTACCTACAAATCCGCCAACAGCTGCTTTAAAGACCACTTCAATCCCCTTGATTGGGTTTCCATTACTGTCTTTGAGGACGGCAGTCAACTCTGTTGTAGCCTTACCGTCACCCAAAATGCGTTCTGGATTTGCACTCAGTATCAACTCCGTTTGAACCACCTGATAGTTGTTGTCTATCAGCTTATCCGCCGCTTCACCAGCTAACGGAGCATCACCTGCACCCCAAGCGCTAAATGAAACTGCATAGCTATTCGCTGTGGTATTCAAAGGCAATACAAACGTGGTGTATTCCCATTGCTTAAATCCGTCAGTCTCGTAAGTAAGCGGATTAGCTAAAGTCAAAGTCACGGAAGTATCAGCAACATTCGCCGTTACCTTCTCAGCCGCAAGCGAGCTCACTGCCGACAGTTTAAGCGGTTGACCCGGTATCGCTTTTACGATAGTTGGATCACCTTGTTTCTTATTACCAACCCATCCATTCAGTGCTTTATGAAGTTCAATCTTCACGGTTGCTTCAACAGGACTTGTTTGTCCGTCAGCATCGGTCACAACATAAGTGAAGCTGTCTTTACCCGAAATAAAATCAGAGTTTGGCGTGTAAATCCATGTATCCCCTGCCGGATTGCCTGGATCAGCAGGTGTTAATATTCCTTTCAGTGGAGGTGTAGCAATGCCGTACGTAAGACCTGTAACCGTTTCGCGGTCAGTCCCCTTCAGTACAACAGTAAGGGAAGGCACACCCTCGTTTCCTTCTACGCTCAGTGCATTAGCCACCGGCAGTCCATTATAAGTAATGATGACCTCGGCAAGATTCTCAGAGTATACCTGACCATCATACCCTTCCCACTTGAATTTCACTTCTGTACCTTCTGCCAGTTTAGTATCTGGAACAAAGGTAAGACTGCCAAGATCAGCTTTACTCAGAACTGCTGGAATACCTGGCTCAAGATAGACTGCTTCTGTCACCGTATTGTTATAATACAGCTGCCCATTAGCAGCAAAGTCTGCTGGAAGAGTGATCCTTACCGTGCTCAGATTGCTATTATCATCCTTATAGACATTTGCGAAATCATCTGTTGTAAAAGGAATAGCAGCTCCATGAGCACCTGTCTTATGAATATCTGCAACTACTGGTGGCGCATTGATGGTAATTGTAACATTCTTACTTTCCTTCGCGTATTGCTTGCCATCTGTACCATTCCATTGGAAGGCCACTGTACCCGCGGTCTCCGCAGTCGGAATAAAGGACAGACTGGCCAGATCTGCCGCGCTGATCTCAATTCCCGGAGTCACCGTCTGTTCAGGTCCATTACCTACACGGTAAACAAGTTTACCTTGACCTTCCGCTGGAACAGTAATGATCTTGACCTTAGTAAGCGGATCGTGCTTGCTGTTTACGAATTTATCCGTGAAGTCTTTAGCAATAAAAGGAACATTATTTCCTTTCTGACTCGACTTCTCAATATGGCCCACTGTTGGTGCTGCCGTTGCAGTAATCGTAACCACAGCATCCACCGCCCCGTATTTCGAGCCATCATACCCATTCCATTTAAAATCAATATTCCCAGTAAAACCGGTAGTCACTGGAACAAAGGTTAGTTGCCCAAGATCATTCACCGAAATTTCATCACCGGCTTTTACTGCCGTTTCGTTTAATACTAATTGGCCTTTTTCAGCATCCGGCAATGTAACGATCTTTACCTTCTGCAGCTTAGAACCATAGGCATTACCATTAATTTGATAGTATTTGCCGGAAAATTCATTGGCATTAAAGGCTGTTGGCTCATATTGCAACCCTGCCTTGGTAATATCCTTCGCCACCGGATCGAAGGTTGAAAAAGTATACATATGCTGAGCTTGGCCCGGATTTGTATATTTTTCTCCGCTAGTTCCGCCTCCACGGTCATCAAAGAGAATCACATTTACCGTGTATTCTTTAGACGGACTAAACGTACTGTCCGTAAATTCAGTTTTCCAAGTCTGCTCTTGTCCAGCAGTTGGCTCTTCAAACAGCTTTTTATCGAGCCCTACGTTCTTATCGATTAACTCGCCGTCAAACTCTCTCTTCTCAACAACGCTTACTTCCATGGAATAATCTTTACCCGATAGCTTAGGAATAAAGCTGGCATCCAGTGTGATCTTTCCATTCTCCACCTTAATCCCTACATTTTCGATCTCCCCGGTCTGCCGTTCACCACCATCAATAACAAGCTGGGCCCAATCCACCTTCATGGTCCAGTTTGTATTAGGAGCAATTGACTCCCGCATATCATTAAAATAATGATGAATCGACAAGCCTACATAGTTATCGCCTAGAGCAATTCTTCCAAGATCCTCTTTCTTGAAGGGTAAAACCGTTGTATTCCATTGCTCATTTTGCCCAGAAAGTGTTCCCAAGTAGGCGCTTCGAGTAAGTTCTTTCAGATAACCCTGTCCACCGGTACCTACACCGGAAGCCGCGACGTTTGTTTTCCATTTCCCACTGGTCTGCCAAGCTGTATATGGATTTACAAGTGCAATATCAGCAGGATTTTTGGAGAAATACACTCTATCCCATTCACCGTTCGAACCTGCCGCTGTCAGTGATGCGATCTCATCCACATCGTAAGCACGAATCAGCATATAAGCGCTCTGCGTCGGAAGCTTAGCAACTGCCTTGATCTTAAACTCAATCGGATACTTACTATAGTTATCCGCGGTTGTTTTGTTCTGATTCTTAATATCCACATCCATGTCACCATCGGCTGCTTCCGTGCCTAACGGACCCCCACCCCAATTATCGGTGTCCGTAAAATAAGTTTTACCAGCTGATGCATCGGCAGCTTGTACTATGCCGAAAGTCTGTAGCATTGGGCCTGCCAACAGCACTACAGACAACAAAATACCAACTATTTTCTTAAATATTTTTCCATCCATTCTGTATTTATCCTCCCTAGTATAGTTCTTAGGACATAATAAACCATAATAAGGAGGGGATCTGAACAAAATCTGAACAGAAAACAATTTTAACAGTGAAATAAGTCACATTTTATCAAAAAAAGACAGAATCCCGCGAAGCCGCAGCTTCCGAAAATCCGCCTAATCCGTTTATTTCTGGTCTAACCCTTAATCCTACGATACGTGGCTTCATCGGAAACAACATACAATCTAGCATCCTTAGGAATAGCCTGATCCAGCTTTCGATTAATACTTAGGTCGCTACGATCCGCTAATAAGGTTGCGCCTTGCAAGAGCAGGTTCTGAAACGCGTCCCCATAAGTCTTCCATGAATTATTCAATGGAATCTCATAAATATCATCACCATATTTACGGCTCAGCAGCTGCGTTATCACCTCAGAGTTGCCCTCTTGGAGCGCAGAACGAACAGCCAGTCTGGAGATGGCATCATGCGAAAGAACGAACTCGTTTACCTGAACATGCCTGAAATTCTGTATATTCTTCTCTTGCATTATTTCTACAGTCGTATGTACTTGTGACGCAATGCGCTCAATGCTAGAGGCAATTAATAAAGATTTGCCGTCGATCAGCGATGCTTCATCAATCCTTGTATCCCCGAACACAATGGCCGCTCTTGCTTCATGGATGTTAGCCTTAAGCAGAATGTCATCACTGGAGGCATCACCACTTATAAAGTGGACTTGCTCCATATGCTCCAAGGGATGCGCGCCTACCTCATCAATGATAACAATATGGCATTTCGGCGAATAGCATAGAATCTCCTCTACGGCAGCTTGTGCTTTCTTACTCCAATTAATTAGAATCACATGATCCTTTCCCCGAAAGCTCAACGTTCCCGCTCCTCTCCTTCTCTGCACCTCCGCAATGGAGTCAATGACCTTACCAATAACCAAGCTGAGGAGACCGATACCAAAGATATATAGAAACATGGTAAACAGCTTTCCAACTACGGTCTCTGCAAAATAATCCCCATACCCTACAGTCGCCATCGTTGTCATGACCCAATAAAATGCATTAAACCAACTATGAAACGTACCGGGTTCGATCAGGTAAGCAATCGACGCACTAAGAATTATAAAGATCAGAATGATTAACCCTATTGTCCGTTTACGTAACCGCATCATCTTGGTGGAAATTCTCAGAAACAGATGCATCTGCCCACCCCTTCTTCACATCAAGCTAACACGCCTTCGGCGTCCTTCAAGGACGTAATCAAGCGTTTATGCGAGAATTATAGGCTGCCGCTCGACGGATGGATCGGGGCAACCTTTGTCATTATCCCTTTTCAAGTTGAACCTAAACAATCAAACTGCTAATCGCAAATGCTGTCCCAATAAATACCAAGCAAAGCATAGTGCCTACAGCCACATTCCCTTTCTCCAGATGCTCTGAAATCTTAAAGGTTGGGGTTGCCAATTCAAAGATCCAATAAGCCGCTATCAAGCACACATAACCTACCGCAAACCAAATGATCATGTGCAGAATGGAGGTATTCGTATACGCCGCTACACCAATAATAATGGCCGTTGCCAGAAACTTGCCGCCTAAAGCCAAAGCTACAGCCACATTGCCTTTCTTCAGCTCCTCCATATCTTTAAAAGGAGTCATCAAACCAAAGATCACCATGCCTAACACTTGCAAAAGAATAATCACAAACACACTCACTACCAAATTAACCACCATCGTCACTTCGCCCACCCCCGAAATTTCGCATACGCCGAATCATAATCGGCAAAATCATGTACTTCCTCAAGGACTACGGAAGCGGTCTTCTTTTTCTCTAATGCAGTATAGCGTTCATCATCAATCGGCTGCTTAATCCGATTACCTGAAGGGAGCTCAAGCACCGCAAAGTTTCTTGTCTTATCCTTATACTTAGTCTTGTATACTCCTACAAGATCAACATCAGTGGTTACCGATACTTTAAGATTAGTAAGATCCTCTGCTGCCGTTTTTTCATCTGCATAAGACTTAATCGTGCTCCATGAAGACAGGCGAACTTCATTCTTCTGATCAGCGTCCGTAATTAGCTCGGCGTCCATGAACTGAAGCGTCCAAATTTTATCGCCAGTTGCATAATTCCCATCATTCGGAAGCAGTTCATTATCCGGCAAAACCGTCATGTCACTCCCAATTAAATCCCCTACGGTACTCTCTACCACCCGATAGTCCCACGGTACCCGTGCTACACTATCTGAGGTTCCAGCTGTTCCTGAATCAAATACACTGCCCTGATTACTGGAACATGCGCTTAGTAACAGTACCGTCAAAAGCATCATACATAAGACTCCGATTCGGGCTTTCTTGCTCTTATCCAATTATCTCACTCCCAACGCAATAAAATGACTGGCATTGCCTGTAATCAATCCGCCCGCTCGGCCGAGCATACCACAAGGCTCCCCGTTAATCACGAACATGCCTGTCAGCAGATGAAATTCACCCTTTGAAGTCGTTATCCGTGCTAAATCGGCTCTTTTTTGATACACAGTGGGGAAGAGCTGACTACTGTCATAACCGTCTTCATCTTCAAGCTCTAGCGCACCGCTATCATCAAACATGCGCACCGAACCCCCTTCACGACCAAAAACAGATTTGGACACAAAGTTCCCTGAGAATACAGGCTTATTATAAGTAGGTAAAATATAGCGCGAGATCGTCTCCCGCTCTTCCTTGTCGAATAACAGGCCCAGCTCATACATTCCCCACACCGCTGCAACCAGCCCCTTGGATTGGAGCAATATACTGTGAGGACCATTAAAGAGCTGAAGATTTCCTTGCTCTACCGCATAGGCGAGGGCATCCCCGCCTTCATCAACAGCCATCCACTCTTTAGGATATAAGGCGAACATCCGCTCAATCACGCGGTCTTCCCCATCCTTGAGAATTCCATTATCGACCCATAAATCAAGGCAATCCACACACTGGATATCGAGACCACTGTGCTTCACTAATGCTTCGATCGTACCTGAATCTTCAAGATGAGACCCATAAGCGACACAAGCTGCGGTATCCGGACGTTCTACCTGCCAGGCTGCCGCAACCTGTTCCTTCATCCCTTGATTAGGACTCTGCATTCCAGCTTGCTCACAGATCCATGGTGTAGCTATCGAGGCTTCCACATAACCTGTTGGGGTATCCGCATTCAGTTCGAGCAGCTTAATCGTCCCATCATGGGCTATGGCAAAGTCGAATCTGGCATACCGACTAATGAATCCTTCTTCTGGCATCGGACAATCGTCAAGCATCTCCCAAAGTACAGGGGGAATCCCAAGCAGTTCATACAAATCGCGCTTTAGATGAACATAGCGAACCGCTTTATCGAGGATAGCCCAAAGTTTTGATGAGGCATCTTCAAGCTCCTTATAAGTGTCCCTTTGCATTAGAGCAATCGCATCCAACCAGTACTCTTCATCCTCAAGATCCGCCCAAGTGAACCCAAGCTCATACAACGCTTTGACCCGCGGACCTCTTTCAAGCTCAGACTGATCTAGAATTTCAAATACACTCTGCTGCTCACTCATCCGCCAAAACCACTCTTACTTGAGCCTGATCTCGAAGAGGACTTCGATCCTGAGCTGGATTTAGAGTTCTTCGATGAGTTTAATCCGCTGGAAGTGCCACCGATTCCATTTTTTGAAGAAGAACCTCTTCTCGTAATGGAGCCTGTGGAGGAAGTCGATGTTTTGGGCTTTACAACAGAACCCGGAACCTTCTTATTCTGGAACTTCTCACTGCTATAGGTAGGTGGCTTATAAGTTGTTCTCGTGCCTCCATAATAAGTTGGGCGGTCCTTAGACCATCCTCTGGAAGAGTAATTGCCACCACTGTTAAACAGCATGTGATACAGCAGCAAGTCATCCCATCCAAAACCTGAATGATATCCACCATAGTTATTCACTACCGTCGTTCCATTATTGGTTACAACACCTTGGCCTTCCTGTTCTACCTCTTGTGCACCTTCCGGATATGGAATATTCCAATCCACATTTTTGTCAAAATAGGCTTTAACCTCTTCGGTAGACCAGGACACTAGCTGTGGTTCATCTCCAGAAGTATTTGCGCTAGCCCCTGCGCCGCCAGGAATAAACATAGCATTCGCTAACAAAGCTATGCCTAGCGAAGTAGATAATACTCGAATGGGCTTACCCTCAGAGGTGAATAATTTGGATACCGCTAATTCCTTATCCTTTTCATCTTTAGACATCGTAAGGTTCTCCTTCCCTTATCTCAATCATTCGTTGTGCATCGGAACAAGTAAAAGCTCCAGCTTACCTTCATCTACATTCAGCCGTCCTTCAACCGTTTCATATTCAACACTGCCAACCACAATATAATTGACATGTTCTAGTGCTGCGATCATATTCATGCTCCACGTGCGTTCCTCAATGACTCGCAGCCCGCCTTCCGGCATTTTTTCAAATAAGATTACATTCATCCCATTGTCCATTATTACCATTCCTTCCTTAGTTCTGCTATAGCATCTGATACGTCTTTATTACCTTTTCGTTTCAGTTCTAGGCGTGCGTAGACTGCCCAACCTTACTCTTGGCGTTAGAACGTCTATATAAAAGAAGAATTCCTAACGAGCACAAGCTAACGAGGAGCAACACGCCGTATACATGCTGATATGCTTTTGCAGGGGAGATATCACGCTGAGCATGCAGTAAAAGCCCGCAGACTGCAACAGATACAGAGCCTCCGAAGAATTGAACCAGTTGTAAAAGCCCCATGCCAGAACCAATCCAAGTCCTTGGAAGAACGATAGAAGCTTCATTATTTAAGGATGCCATCGTAGCTGAGAAGGCGGGAGAGAAGCATAGATAACCTAGCAGTAGTACTCTAGGTGATACAGAAAGATTCATAGCAAACACAGCCATAACGACTGCAAGTATACAATGTCCAATCAATAAGAAGCGGATATTACCGTAACGATCAATAAAACGTCCCACATACCGGGTCAGAAATGCAGATAATAGCGCTCCCGGTGCGATATACAAACCAATCATCAGCGCTGATTTACCGAACAGATTAGCGAGCGCAAGCGGCATCAGGAACAGGTTCCCCAGGTTCAGCACCAGAATACAAAAGCCTACGGCAACCAGTTTCAAGTAACCTGGCATGGCAAGCAGCTGCGGATTAATGAATGATTCCTTGGCCTTCTTCAGATGTACGGCATGCACGATAATAGACGCTACACCCACCGCTAGCCATACAAGCGACTGGGTAGTTACAGCTACCAGTAAACTTGCCGCATTTACAACGGTCAGCGCCGCTCCTAGGATGTCAAAGCTTGCAGGCTGTGGCTTTTCCTTAGGCAATAACCGCAGCAGCACCGGCAGCACGATAAGCACTAGGCAAGTAATTCCGAACAATCCATTCCAGCCAAAGTACTGGCTGATCACGCCTCCGACAATAGGACCTAAACCAAAGGCCATTGCACTACCCGCCGAGATCATCGCAATAGCAGCGCCGCGTCTTTCAATCGGAACATAGCGGCTGGCCAGTACAAGCCCCAATCCTGCCATAGATCCGGCGCCTGCAGATTGCACGATTCTCGTAATTAATAGCATATTAAAGTCATGTGCGAACAATCCAAACACGGATGCCGTCCCAAGCGTAATTAAACCAATGGTCAAGAGCTTGCGAACCGGCACCAAGTCGGATAACCGGCTATAAATCACCGTCGACAACGCATATCCAATCGAATAGCTGGAAATGACCCATGAGCCTAGGTCAGCAGAAATTTGGAGATCCTGAATAATAGATGGAAGCGATACATTAAACATCGTTGTGTTCATCACTACAATAAAGAGGCACATCGTCCATAATGGCATGACAATTTTATCATTCATTACTACTTTCTCATTCATTCCTACTCCATCCCTGTCCTAATTTATCTATACCTGCTCAACTAATTTTATGCCTATAAAAAGAGGTTGGCAATTAGAATAGGGGTTTATTTCCGCCACATCATTCCACATACCAGTTCGATTATGATCTCCATTCTCCGCAATATATACTAGTAGTGTTTCAATCAAGCTCATCTTGTGCTAATGATAAGATCTTAAAGGTATATTATATCGCGCATGAAATTAACAAGGACTTGCATAGAGACTTTCTAAATAGGGGGTAGTAGCCATGAGGGGCTTGACCAAAGAAATCGCGATGGAAATTGTTCGACGTACGATGCATGTGATTGGGTACAACGTCAATGTTATGGACAAGCGAGGACGAATTATTGGATCTGGAGATGGTAAGCGATTAGGGCAATCACATGAGGGAGCATTACTCGCGATCGAGCGTCGTGGCAGATTCGAGATTGATCAGGAGAGCGCTGCTAGATTGCAGGGGGTATTGCCTGGAACGAACCTGGTTATTGAGTTTGAGAATGAGATTGTTGGTGTTATCGGGATTACAGGGGACCCCAAAGAAGTGACGAAGTATGGTGAATTGGTGAAGATGACGGCAGAAATGTATCTTGAGCATATGAAGCTGTTAGAGCAGGCACAATGGGACAAACGAATGAAGGAGAATTTCCTGCTCGCGGTGATGAATGGCGCTGAGGCGAACGTGCAGAACTTGCGACATCAAGCACAGCAGATTGATTTTCAAGTGGATAAGCCACATATCGCATGCATCATTGAATTCATTGATCGTAATGAAGAGGAGCTCATGGTGACAATGAAGCGGGTAGCTGATGTATTGGAAGGACGCCCGGCTGTTCAATTGATTACCATTCGTAATGCTAGACAAGTTATTCTGATCAAGGACCATCTCCACGAGCGGAAGCCACATACAGATATATGTGAAGGCATTCACCAGATAAGACGTTGGTTAGATGTAAAGGAGATTTCTCCACTACGTATCGCTGTAGGCAAACCTTTTACAGGGATTCAAGGGATGATGAAGTCCATTCAATCCGCAGAAGATACGATGCGTGCAGGCTATGCAATATATCCGGATGAGCCGGTTTATTATGCAACGGATCTGCAACTGGAGACGATGGCCGTTCCAAGTGTGCAGAATTGGATGTCGGAGGAGCTGCTGCAGCTATGGGCGCATTTTATGGAGGAGGATCGTAGTGGCGAGCTTCAGCAGACATTAGTTCTATTTTACCTCGAAAATGGAGAGCAACAGCATATAGCTGAACGACTGCGTATTCATCGGAATACCTTACGTTACCGACTCCAGCGTATAACCGAGCTCACAGGGAAAGATCCAAGAAATTATCAGGAGCTATTCCTACTCATGAGTGCGCGTTGGTTATATTTGTTGGATCATTCTGGTATGTCCCGTGATGAATAGGAGGCAATATGTTCATTTGCACAAAAAAAGACATTAACCATTGCGAAATGTTTATTTGTCCGCCTAATGAAACGCTTACAAAATATCGCTAAAGTATAGGTATGAGCTCAAACCACATATCTACCTATACATTCTGTGTAAAACTGGGAGGAATTACTCATGACAGTGAGTGTAAGCGTTTTAGGTGCTTTAGCTGCATTGGTTGTGGCAATCGTTCTAATATTGAAAAAAGTACCGCCAGCCTACGGCATGATGATTGGTGCGCTAGTAGGTGGTTTAATCGGCGGTGTGAGTATGGTGGATACCATTACGCTGATGATGGATGGTGCCAAAGGGATGATTCCTGCCGTGCTTCGTATCTTGGCAGCAGGTGTGTTAGCAGGTGTATTGATTGAATCAGGCGCGGCGAAAAAGATTGCAGAAACGCTGGTTCAGAAGGCCGGCGAGACACGAGCATTACTCGCATTAGCCTTAGCAACAATGGTTCTTACAGCGGTCGGTGTATTCGTGGATGTAGCAGTTATTACTGTAGCGCCCATTGCATTAGCTATTGCACAACGTGCAAATCTTTCGAAATTGGCAATCCTGATCGCTATGATTGGTGGCGGGAAGGCCGGTAACATCATGTCACCAAACCCGAATGCAATTGCAGCATCAGATGCACTTCACATTCCATTAACCTCGTTGATGGTAGCAGGTATAATTCCAGCCGTGTTCGGAATTATCGTAACGTACTTCATCGCAAAGCGTTTAAACAATAAAGGTAGTAAGGTCGAAGCCTCTGAGGTGACGAATAATCCGAATGAGCAGCTTCCAAGCTTCTTTACAGCCTTTCTAGCTCCACTTGTAGCCATTATCTTGTTATCCCTTCGTCCAATTGCAGGCATCGTCATCGATCCAGTAATCGCACTTCCAGTTGGAGGTATCATAGGCGCCATTGCAATGGGAAGATTTAAGAAGTTAAATGAGTTTGCTATATTTGGTCTTGGTAAAATGACTGGTGTAGCCATCATGTTAATTGGAACAGGTACACTAGCTGGTATCATTGCGAATTCGCAATTGAAGGATGTTATTATCGATGGTCTTACGGCATCTGGCCTACCGGCATACTTGCTTGCTCCAATCAGTGGTGCATTAATGTCTCTTGCAACAGCATCGACAACAGCAGGTACAGCCGTAGCGAGCTCTGTGTTCGGCTCCACCATCATGGGACTTGGCGTAGCTTCGCTAGGAGCGGGGGCAATGATTCACGCGGGTGCGACTGTATTCGACCATATGCCTCACGGTAGCTTCTTCCATGCAACAGGTGGTAGTGTGAACATGCAGATGAAAGAACGTCTCAAATTGATTCCCTATGAAACTGCAGTTGGTCTAACACTAGCCATCGTATCGACATTAGTATTCGGTGTATTCCAATGGTTCGTATAACAAGTATTGGAGCATGAACAACACAAAAGGAAGTGGAGAGCATGAAGTTTGTATTGGCGCCAGATTCATTTAAAGAAAGTATGACCGCAATGGAAGCCTGTGAGGCCATAGAACGAGGACTCCGCTCCTCTTTTCCCGATGCAGAATATATTAAGGTTCCGATGGCGGATGGCGGCGAAGGTACGGTTCAATCGCTCGTCGATGCGACAGGCGGACGAATTGTACAATGTAACGTAACAGGGCCGCTTGGTCACCCTGTGAATGCATTTTATGGCATTATGGGAGATGGAAAAACCGCGATTATCGAAATGGCAGCTGCTTCTGGACTTGAACTTGTAGCGAAGGAAGATCGTAATCCGTTGATCACCACAACAAAGGGTACCGGGGAGCTCATCGTTCATGCGCTGAATGCAGGTGTACGTTCCATTATTATGGGTCTCGGTGGCAGTGCGACGAATGATGGTGGTGTAGGCATGGCACAAGCACTTGGATTCCGCTTCTTGCGAGAAGATGGAACGGAGATTGGATATGGTGGAGGGTCGCTGAGTGAAGTTACTCGTATTGATAGTGCTCATATAGATCCGAGGCTTCAAGGTCTCCAGGTAGTAGCTGCATGTGATGTGGACAATCCGTTAACTGGGGAGCGTGGAGCATCCGCCATCTTCGGCCCGCAAAAGGGGGCAACACCTGAGATGGTGAAGCAATTGGATGCAAATCTTGCACATTTCGCAAACATCATTGCACGCGATCTCGGTAAAGAAGTGAACGATACAGCAGGTGCCGGTGCAGCAGGTGGACTAGGTGCTGGCGTGATGGCCTTCCTAGGAGCCCAGTTGAAGCGAGGCGTAAACATCGTCGTCGATGCCATGAATCTTGCGGATAAAGTGAAAGATGCGGATTATGTCATCACAGGTGAAGGTGGGATGGATAGCCAAACCGTCTATGGCAAAACACCGATTGGTGTTGCCAAGGTAGCACAAGCCGCTGGTGTACCTGTTATTGCCTTAGCGGGTTCTCTAGGTACTGGCGTAGAAGCTGTGTACGAGCATGGTATTGATATGTTCTTCTCCATCGTTCCAGGGGTTTGTACGCTTGATAAAGCGCTCACCGATGCTTCCTTCAACATGGAGCGCACCGCGCGTAATATAGGGATATTAATCAAACATAGTAACCGTTAATCGTTTCTGGAGAAAATATAAGGATTTTTTTAAGCGTGGAATAATATATTATTATATTTAAAAAAAGATCTGACCCGTGCATGAAGCCGGGTCAGATCTTTTATTTCGTTTTTGCAGGTAGTCTAGGTTTGTACTTCACCTAGTCTGAGCCTTTTCATCAATCCAATAAAGTTTAGGAGACTTGAGACTCCTTAGTAAGAACGGGTACGGTGTTATCCTTTACCTGCACATCATCCTTTGTCTTCGAGAGGAAGATGTTCAGCACAATCGCTGTAAGCGAACCAGAAACGATACCGTTTTGCAGAAGCATCCGAGCGAATTCAGGCAGCTCTGCGAACATAGCTGGAAGTGTCGCTGAGCCTAAGCCAACAGCAATACTGCAAGCCGCAATCAGTAGATTACCGTCCTTACGCAAATCCACATCAGATAGAATGGATATTCCGGAAACGGCCACCGAACCGAACATGACAATCATAGCTCCACCAAGTACGGCATTCGGTACAATCGTCGTCAAGGCAGCCAGCTTAGGCAATAGTCCTAGTACAATCATGATCCCGCCAGCGGCAAAAATAACATTACGAGTCTTAATGCGAGACAGCGAAATCAAGCCTACATTTTGAGAAAAAGCAGTGTATGGGAAGGCATTGAAGATTCCACCCAGCATGATAGCTACACCTTCGGAACGTAGTCCGTTCACGATCTGCTTCTGTTCAACCTTCTGATCAATTACTTTACCTACGGCAAAATAAACCCCAGTAGACTCCACCATACTAACAATATTAACGATGATCATGGTGAAGATTGCAGTAAGACTGAACTCAGGCCATCCGAAGTAGAACGGCTGTGCGATGCTCACCCAAGAAGCTTCACCTACTGTAGAAAAGTTAACGATGCCCATTCCATAAGCAATCGCAGTACCCACCACTAAACCTACTAGAACAGATATGGAGCGTAGAAATCCTGTTGCGAAACGGTTAACTGCTAGAATGACAAGCAGTGTAATTAGGGCAAGCAGCAAATTGCGCGGTTGTCCAAAATCAGCGCTGCCTTCTCCGCCAGCAACGTTATTCATGGCTACTGGAATAAGAGATAGGCCGATAATAGTCACGACAGAACCTGTTACAATGGTTGGGAAGAACTTCAGCAGCTTCCCATAAAGCGGAGCCGCAAGTACAACGAACAGACCGGAAATAATGATCGCACCGTACGCAGTCGCCAGATTATGTGTCGAGGCAATCGCGATAATCGGACCAACCGCTGTAAAGGTACATCCAAGAATAACCGGAAGCCTGCTACCAAAATACTTGGTGCCCATAATTTGCAGTAGGGTAGCCAATCCGCAAGTGAACAAATCGGCTGCGATAAGGTAGGCCATCTGAGTCCCATTCAGCTTCAAGGCGCCCCCAACAATCAGCGGTACGATAACTGCTCCGGCATACATGGCTAGTACATGCTGAAGGCCTAACGTAAATACCTTTTGCTTGCTTAACATCCCGCACTCTCCTTGATTTTCTCTAATGAGCTTTCATTATCAATGAAGTGAATTTCACCTGGTGACATAGATGCAATACGGGCCAAGGCATGGACTTCTATGCCTCTGTTCTCCAGAAGGCTCCGGCCTTCTTGGAAGCTCTTTTCAATCACACAACCGACACCAAGGAGCTCTGCTCCAGCCTCTTTCACGATATCAACCAGTCCTACAAGTGCAGCACCAGTAGCGAGGAAATCATCCACAATAAGCACTTTGTCATCCGGTCCAAGATATTTCTGAGAGACGCTGACCAGATAGTCCTCTTGGCGTGTAAAGGAATGTACAGGCGCTGAATAGACCGCCTCCGCGAGGGTGACTGCTTTCTTTTTCTTCGCATAAATAAACGGTACACCTAATGCAATCGCAGTAGCCATGGCGAACTGAATTCCACTAGCTTCAATAGTAATTACTTTTGTGATCGGTTGATGACCGAACAATTTTTTGAACTCTTGACCGATTTGCAGCGCAAGCTCCGTATCGACCTGATGATTCAGAAATGAATCTACCTTTAGTACCGTATCTGATAAAATAAGACCCTCTTGTCTAATGCGCTCTTGAAGTACTTTCATCGTGAACTGATCTCTCCTTCTTCATTAAAAAAACAAAAAAAGGACAAATCCCTTGAGTCGTTTCTCTCAAGTGAATCTGTCCTTCTGGGCTTTTGTCCCTTAGTGGTGTAACACTGCATAGTGTCCGCATCGCTCGGTCCAGACCTTTCCTCCAACGAAGAAAGCGGAACCCTAGATGCGCTATTTCACTCATAGTCGGATAATTACGATGGTTATCCGGTAGAAACTTATGGGCCATATTCCCAAGATTATATGAGTTTGTTTTTAATGTTCGATATGAATACCTTGTATATCTTACACGCTCTGTCGGGTGCTTACAAGCAAAATTTTCAGTATTCCGCATACCATTTTCAGGTTATTTTCACGAAATTCAATGGTTTACATTTAGTAGTGGTTACTCCAAGATCTTCTGCGCCGTCTCTTCAGTTGTTACGAGTACATTCATATACCCGCCATTCAGCGCACCCAAGATCCCCGAGACCTTCTCCAACGATTCCGCTACACCAATAGCGTACCTCGCCCGCTTAATCTGCTCCAGCTCTATGGTCAGCGTTCGATCCGATATTGCTGTACGCACAGGCAATCCATTGCCATCATAGAAACGTGAGCAAATATCACCTGCTACTCTCCCGCTCTCCAGCTCATCAATCACAGCATCGCCATAAAATCCACGCCACGCCTCTTCACCTTTAATTTCCGGTGATCCAATGCCGAATACAGCGATGTCCAGCTGATCCCATGCCTTGGCAATGGTCTGGTAATACTGCGAACGCATCAACTGATCCCGGGTCTCCTTTTGCTCCGTGATAGCTGGGACGTCAATCATTAATGAGCGTGCACCCCACTTTAAAGCTGCTTGATAGCAGATATTATTTACATGGTATCCGCTCTCCATCTTTCCAGATGGACCGCCCACCGTAGGTACACAGGTTACAAAAGGTCTCTGTGCGAGGGTCAGATTCTCTATAACCGCAGCTAAGCTGCTTCCCCAAGAGAAGCCTACCATATCTTTTGGTTGAAGCACTTTCTCCAGCCATTTTGCACAAGCCCGTCCAATAGCTTTGCGTTTGATCACCCCGGATTGGGCTGGATCTACCTCTACAACAATGGCTTCCTTCAGCCCGAATCGTTCTTTCAGTTCCTGCTCCAGTGTACAATGATCGCCGATATCATAATTGATGGTGATCGTAACGATACCTTCTTCACGGACTCTCTTCAGCATCCTACTAATGGTAGTGCGATATATGCCAAGTTTATTCGAAATTTCACTTTGCGTTAAATTCTGCTCATAATACATTTGTGCAATCTTAATGAGCAGCTTCTTGTCCTCTTTTCGATCCATGATAGTACTCCCCGCTTTCTACAAGGATTTGACGGATTCAGAACCCCTCGTTATACTGTAGACGATTATTTTTGCACACTTTTTATTATATTGCACAAATGTGCTATATATCAATTTTTTAATCAAACAATCAAAACAGGAGAGGTGCTAACCATGAACAATCTGAAATGGGCCATCATCGGCCCGGGAAGTATCGCTACTGAATTTGCGGCTGCTCTAAATGACATCGGCGGAACTTTATATGCGATAGGATCACGGACCTTAGAGAAAGCCCAAGCGTTCGCAAGCCAATATGGAGCGGAGAAGGCTTATGGCAATTACAGCGAAATGCTGCAAGATCCTGAAATTGATGTCGTCTACATCTCAACACCACATAGTAACCACTACGAATACATCATAGAAAGCTTGCAGAATAACAAACATGTCCTCTGTGAAAAGGCGATCACCGTAAATAGCAAACAACTACAGGAAATCGCCGAGCTTGCTAAACAAAAAAGCTTAGTCGTCGCAGAGGCGATGACCATCTACCATATGCCACTGTACAAAAAGCTACGGCTAATCGTGGATGAAGGTAAGATCGGACGCCTCAAAATGGTGCAGGTCTCCTTCGGCAGCCATAAAGAATATGATGTGAACAACCGTTTCTTTAGCAAAGATCTGGCGGGCGGAGCACTGCTGGATATTGGGACGTATGCCTTATCCTTCACAAGATTCTTTCTGTCCAAACAGCCATATGAGATTCTTACGACGGTGAAACGTTTCGAGACAGGTGTCGATGAACAATCCGGAATCATTCTGAACAATGATGCGGATGAAATGGCAGTCATCTCCCTTACGATGCGCTCCAAAATGCCTAAACGCGGCATCGTTGCTGGAGAACTTGGCTTTATTACCGTAGACAATTTTCCGCGGGCCTCTACAGCTACAATTCAATATTTAGATGGCACCCTAGAAACGATTGAAGCCGGCGATACTTCCAAAGCGCTGCAATACGAAATCGAGGATATGCAGCGCTATATCACGGCAAACGGCAACCAGGAAACCCTCAAGCTATCCTTAGATGTCATGGAGATTATGAGTAATGTTAGAGAACAATGGGGAATCAAATACAGCTTCGAATAACAAACTGAACACAATAGATCAATCATCAAAGCGTTGGTATTCCCTTCAACTGAAGGAGACCTAACGCTTTTTTGCGGATAATTTCCCAGGAATGGATGACAATATCCTTAGGTGATTTCTTATAGGTACTTTTTAGTACCTATAGCACTTTAAAGTACGTACTATACTTAAATGACTCATGCCTTCATAATTGCACTTACCGGCCGGTGATTATCAGAGTGTAGGAGTGAGAGACATGTTGTTAAACCAAAAAAGAAGTACCCTGGCACTCCTGGCTTTAGCCATTAGCGCCTTTGCGATCGGAACCACCGAGTTTATCAGTGTAGGGCTGCTGCCTTTAATCGCTGATGACCTGAATATACCGCTGACCACAGCTGGATTAACTGTTACTTTGTACGCTTTAGGGGTAACTTTTGGCGCCCCAATCTTAACGTCGCTGACCACCGCGGTATCGCGCAAAACATTATTGCTTATCATTATGATTGTATTTATTATCGGCAATAGCCTTGCCGCGGCTGCCGACAGTATTACAATTCTGCTAATAGCTAGAGTAATATCTGCCCTTTCGCATGGTCTGTTCATGTCGATTGCTTCGACCACTGCCGCCGACCTCGTGCCTGAGAATCGTAAAGCCAGTGCTATTGCGATCATGTTCACAGGACTTACCGTAGCTACTGTTACTGGTGTGCCACTGGGAACCTTTCTAGGGCAACAGTTAGGCTGGAGGGCTGCATTCATTGCCATTATTGCCATCGGCCTTATAGCGCTCATTGGCAACCTATTCTTGGTCCCTGCCACAGGACTGCGCAAAGGAACCCGAACACCGCTTCGTGAACAAGTCAAACTCGTAACGAACGGACGGTTACTACTCGCCTTCGCAATCACTGCTTTAGGGTATGGAGGTACCTTTGTAGTCTTTACTTATTTATCTCCACTTCTTAATGAAATCAGCGGTTTCAAAGAGAGTACCGTTGCCATCATTCTTCTTGTCTATGGTATAGCGATCGCCATCGGCAACGTCATTGGAGGCAAATTAGCCAACCGTAACCCTATGAATGCCCTGTTCTACATGTTTGCTATACAAGCTGTTGTACTGTTCGTCTTAACCTTTACCGCTCCCTTTAAAGTGGCTGCACTACTTACGATTTTCTTTATGGGTCTGTTAGCCTTCATGAACGTACCTGGGCTACAAGTACACGTAGTTACACTTGCAGATCGATATGTACCGAGTGCGCGAGATGTAGCATCTGCGCTGAATATTGCTGCTTTTAACGCCGGTATTGCCATTGGGGCCTATCTTGGCGGTATCGTCACGGATCATATGGGACTGATTCATACCACCTGGGTGGGTGCTATAATGGTTCTATCCGCTGTATTCCTAACCGCTTGGAGTCGTGCGCTGGAGAAGAAAGATGAGACTCTTCTCCAGTCGGAGGCTGCTTAATCAACCTTGCATTAACATACCAATCAAACTTTTAAATATCTCAGGAGGTAATTTTATTATGGCTCAACATCTACAGGACACAACTACATTACACAACGGGGTAAATATGCCTTGGCTAGGACTCGGCGTATTTAAAGTTGAAGAAGGCTCTGAGCTGATCCAAGCAGTCAAATCTGCTATTGCACATGGCTACCGCAGCATCGACACAGCAGCGATTTACGACAATGAGACTGGCGTAGGTCAAGCAATCAAAGAAGCTTTGCAGGACAACAACCTGTCCAGAAAAGAGCTCTTCGTAACTTCAAAGGTCTGGACTGCAGATATGGGCTACGAAGAAACCATTGCCGCCTACGAGACTAGCCTAGCTAAGCTTGGACTTGAATACCTTGATCTATATCTTATCCACTGGCCTGTAAAAGGAAAATATAAAGAGACATGGAGAGCACTTGAAACCTTGTATAAAGAGGGACGTGTAAAAGCGATTGGGGTCAGCAATTTCCAGATCCATCATCTTGAAGAGGTGATGGATCTGGAAATTAAGCCGATGGTAAACCAAGTAGAGCTCCACCCTTATTTGAGTCAGCAAGCACTCCTTAGCTTCTGCCAGGAACAAGGAATTCAATTGGAGGCTTGGTCTCCATTAATGCAAGGGCAATTGTTGGATCAGCCTGTACTGAAACAAATAGCAGCTAAACACAGTAAATCCGTAGCTCAAGTGATTATCCGTTGGGACCTGCAGCGTGGAATTATTACTATTCCAAAGTCTACTAAAGAGCACCGGATCATCGAAAACGTAGATGTGTTTGATTTTCTGTTAACAGAAGAGGATATGAATCTAATCAACGCCCTGAACCAAGATCAACGGGTAGGTCCTGACCCTGATAATTTCGACTTCTAAGAGATCAACCACTAGGTTAAGTAACAGTAAGAAAGACCCTATCTTTCATTTCTGAAAGATAGGGTCTTTTTTGTCTTTACGCACCTTGCACTAGCACAATAAGGATCGGCAACACAAGAAACGAAGCAAGCGTCGTCCATAAAATACATTTGGATACCAGCTCTGGAGAGGCTTCAAATCGCTCCGCTAATACCACAGCGTTGACGGCAACTGGCATGGAGGCCAGAATCAGCAGTACAGAGAATAAAATACCATCAATATGCAGAATAGATAATCCGAGGTATGCCACTAGTGGAGCTGAGATTAATCGAATGATCATCCCTGTCCAAAAAACAGACTGGCCCTTGCGTTCAGATGGCATGGTTCGTACTTTGACCATCTGTACTCCCAGAATCGCCAGTACGACTGGTGAATAACCTCCGGCAACCATGGAGACCCCTGTAGCAAGCTCAGAAGGTAAATGAAGGTCAAATATTCTTAGAAAAAGTGCTAGCATAGCTGCATAGATGGCAGGAAGAGAGAACACGGACTTTACAGCATTTTTCACCGAGAACTGCGATCTAGCCGCAAAATAAACGCCCACAGTATTCACGATAATCATCTGCCCAATCACATACACAGAAGCTTTATCGAGCCCAAGCTGTCCGAAAGCCAGCAACACCAAGGGAAGTCCATAATTCACACTATTCGTAAATGTCGAGACCAGAGTCAATCCCGATATTTCAGAAGGGCCGAGCTTCAATAATTTCCCGATGATATTTGCAATCGCCCATAAAAAGCACAGATTTAGCAGCGAAAAGGCTAGCGTCTTGTAAATATCATCCATAGAAATTTCGGCCGTAGCCAGTGTATTAAGAATAATAGCCGGCGTTAAAAAGTATAAATAGAGCGTCAATAACGGCTTGGTATCCAGATTCTTAAACCGTCCAAGCAGTGCACCGACAATGACTGGAATGGATAATGGCACGATGACTTGATACAACGTTGTTAACATGCTCTGGATCATGAACAGTACTCCTCTGCTCTAAGTTAATCTAAACTATAAGCGCAACTTAGCAAGACGTCTAAGATATGAAATCAATATACACAATAGCCATTACCTATAATTAAAAAAATCCCAACCCCTGAGACGGAGTTGAGACTTTTTTATCATGTGTTACATCATTTTGATTTCAAGCAATTCATATTTGATGATACCCATCGGTGCGTTTACACTAACGATATCCCCGACTTTTTTACCCAGCAATTCCTTGCCCAGCGGACTTTCATAGGAAATCTTGTTGTTTAGGACATCTGCTTCAGCGGCCCCTACAATTCTATATTCAATCTTCTCGGAGTATTCGATATCGTTCAGGGTAACGATACAACCCATACTAACCTTTGACAGATCCATCTGACTCTCATCTACGATCTTGGCTTTGGTCAGCATTTTCTCCAAAATCATAATACGAGTCTCCATGAACGATTGGTCGTCCTTGGCCGAATGGTACTCGCTATTTTCCTTCAAGTCTCCATAGCTGATCGCCAATTTGAGCCGTGCTGCCAATTCCTTGCGCCCTGGGCCCTTCAATTCCTTCAGTTCTTCCTCTAATTGAGCCAATCCTTCTTTGGTCAAGAACACTTCTTCATTAGACATGTATACAACTCCTATTTTGGATGCTTTATAATAGTTTAACCTATATTTCACATTCATGCGTAAATAAAAATCCCTGCCACAATTGAACATTGGGCAAGGATGTCAATGCTGCATCATTATTCTGGCAAATGCTCTTTACAGAAAAGGAGTAATGCTGCTTCCTCGTCCTCTTCCATATCAAAATCAAGCAACTGACCTGTTGTTGTCTCTTGTAGATCATAACTCACGATGCTTACTTGATCTTCATCCACTTTAATAATCGCCCTAGCAGAAACTCCATTCTCTATATAGAGCTCATCATCTTCTGGAACATCCAGTTGAACCACGAATTCATACCGTTTACCGGTTAGTATACCAAAAGGATCTTTAACATTCTCCACGTTGTAGCTTGTAAATGTCAACATTGCTCATTCAACCTCTTTTCCTAATACCTGCCACGTCATTGTATCACAAAAAGCTGCGTGAAGGGGTCGCCCCGTCCCTCAAGCCATAGCTTTCGATTTCTTGATCTGTTTGCTTCGCAATTGTCCGCAGGCAGCATCAATATCCACACCATGCTCCAGACGAGTGCTTACACTCACGCCCTGCTTCTTCAAGGTATCAAAAAAGGCTCGTACGGTCTCCCGCTCACTTCTTTGATATTGACTGTGCTCATCGACTGGATTATAAGGAATCAAGTTCACATTAACAAGCTGGCGCCGGTCGCCGATTAGCTCGGTCAGCTCAAGCGCGTGCTCCTTGCCGTCATTTACATCCTTCATCAGAATGTATTCTAACGTAATTCTGCGATTTGTTTTTTCCAAATAATAATCTATGGACTCCATAAGCTTCTCAATAGGAATGGCCTTGTTAATCTTCATAATCTTCGTCCGCAGCTCATTATTAGGCGCGTGAAGCGAAACTGCCAAGTTCACCTGGGTATTCGCATCGGCAAATTCAACGATTTTGTTAGCAAGCCCACTCGTCGATACAGTAATACCTCTTCCTGCAATGGCTAATCCCTTGTGATCCTTAATAATCGATAAGAAATTGAGCAGGTTCTTGAAGTTGTCGAACGGTTCGCCAATTCCCATGACTACAACGTGACTAACCTTTTGTTCGAGGTTTGCTGCATCCAAATGCTGCTGAACCTTCATAATCTGCTCTACAATCTCACCGCTGCTAAGATCGCGACTCTTCGCTAACAGTCCACTAGCGCAAAAGCTGCAGCCGATATTACATCCAACCTGAGTAGTGACACATACGGACAAACCGTATTTCTGTCTCATGAGTACCGTCTCAATCAGGTTGCCATCCTTCAGACGGAACAGGAACTTAATCGTCCCATCCGCAGACTCCTGCTTCACATGTTCTTCCAACGTGTGGATCACATAGTGCTGCTCCAATAATTCTACACACTCTTTATTTACATCGAGCATTTCCGTGAATTCTGTAATCCGCTTCCGATAAAGCCAATCCCAGACCTGCGTAGCTCGAAATTTTTTATGTCCACGTTCTAACAGCCATGCCGCCAGTTGATCAAAAGTTAATCCATAAATGGATTCCATATTCATTCGTTATCCTCTTTTCAAAACATTAAAGTTCAGTCCATCACTACTCATTGTCTCAAATTTTTTTTATTTAAACAAGGGGAGTTGTGGCGAAGCGTCGAAGTTTACATCATTAGAAGTCCGTTCTATGAAATCACATCTGAGGAGAGATCGAATTAAATGAGCTCAACCACAATAAAAATCATCGGTTTTGCCCTTCTAGCTGCCGTCTTAATCTTTGGTGGCTTTTTACTGTATATTACCATTACCGATTATAAGCCGAAGGAGACTACTCCACTAACGGTTAACCATAATCAGGAACAAATGATGAAGCAGGGAGAGCCTTTTGTAATAACAACCTTTAATATTGGCTATGCCGGGCTGGATAGGGGGCAGGATTTCTTTATGGATGGCGGGACCCATTCACGTTCAAGCAGCGGGGAACAAACGAAGACAAATCTTGAGGCAATAGCCTCTCTAATGACCACTTCAGGCTCGGATCTATTCATGTTGCAGGAGGTGGACATCAATTCTTCTCGTAGCAACCACATAGATGAGGTCTCCTTGTTATCGAATACCTTCTCTGATTACAGCAACGTATTCGCAACGAACTACAAGGTGCCTTGGGTACCGATTCCCGTTCTTGATCCGATGGGCTCAGTAAATAGCGGTTTATTAACCTTATCTAAATTCAGTAGCACAAGTAACGTTAGATATGATCTTCCGGGAAAAGAAAGCTGGCCTCGTCAACTGTTTGAACTTGACCGTGCCTTTATGGAGAGCAGATTCCCCGTCGATAACGGGAAAGAACTGATCCTGATCAATCTTCATTTATCAGCCTTTGATCAAGGGGGAACGATTCGCAAGCAGCAATTAGAATATCTTTCTACTTATATTCAGAGAGAGAATGATAAAGGCAATTACCTCATCTTAGGCGGAGACTGGAATCATTCTTTACCGGGCACAACCCCTGAGGCCTTTGAGACTACACAAGCTTGGCCAGAATGGCTACAGCAGTTCCCTGAAGATTTCAAACCGGAGGGCTTTCAATGGGCTGTCGATGCTCAAGTGCCGTCCGTCCGGACACTTGATGTAGCTTATTCAGAAGGTGTAAATTTCCGGGCTGTAATTGATGGCTTCCTAGTTTCACCGAATATCACAATAAGTGGCGTACAAGGCCATGACCTATCTTTTGAACACAGCGATCATAACCCTGTAACAGCTACTCTTATTCTAAAATAAGTCCCAATCATGGATCATTGATGTTATTTAAAAATGACGAATTTCATGTTTTTCCCTTTTAGATACTGAATGATAGCAGGCAATGCCTCCACGGTAATCTTCTTTTCGTGAAAGAGATAGACTGCACCGGACGGATCAGTATGATGAACAAATTGAATGACGTCTTCTGGGGTCTTTCGTTTCCAATCCTCAGAATCACGATTCCATAACAATACCTTCATCTGCTGTTCTGTCACATTGGCTGCTAACTTATCATTAATCGCGCCGTATGGCGGCCGAAAAACAGTAATCGGCGATTGAGTGATTTGCTCCAATGCCTGATTAGCCTTCGCCAAATTATTCTGATTCTCCTTAACCCCATTGTCGGTCATCTTGCTATGATCCCACGAATGACTTCCAATCGACATCTGATGCTCGCTCGCATACTTAACCGCTTCCACATTACGAGAGACCTTATTCCCTACAAATAAAAAGGTGGCTGCCACCTCATGCTCTACTAGAATATCTACGATTTCTTTCGTATATTTCGACGGGCCATCATCAAATGACAAGGCTACGTAACCCTTCGGCAGGCTATAGGTGTATTTATCCCCGGTTAATTTAATCTCCTCATACCGCTTCATCTGCTCTTGAGGAGGCTCTGAAGGTTCTGGTGAAGGCTTAGAAGTTTCTGGCGTAGGCGCAGGTTCCTCTTGCTGACTAGGGGTCGTTTCTATCTTACCAATAGGGGGAATGAACGGTAGAGAGACCATTTTCTCGATCCCCTCAGCGCTGGTGCCTAGTGAGGGACCTTTCAACCCTTCTGCACGATCCATAACTTGACCACCCATTCGAAGAGACAATACAACTACTAAACAAGAAGCGAGCACAATACTCTGCAGTCCAAGTCTTCCAAACCGTTTTTTGTTTTTCTTTCTTAGCCTACGTGCTGGAGGTATAGAGGGTGATGTCGTTTCAACAGCAATCTCTTCATGTACATGGGGATCGTCTAATTCCTTTAACTGAAGAAGCTGCGATACATAATATTCAGAGCAAGCAAAATACAGGGTTTCGCTGAAGGTCTGGTTCATAATGACCAGTGTGCTGTAGTAACTATTACGAAAAGGATCCCACTTCGGATACAATGACAATCTCATTCTTTCCCCAAAATAGGGAGCCAACGCGTTTAGTTGTTCATATGTAAATTCATCTATGGTTAGCATGCGTCTGGCATACCCGATATCACGGGTTAAACCTATCTCAATCTGATAACCAGCCTGTTCATGCTCAAGCGACAGCAACTCAATCATTAGAACAGCGCTCGGTTCATTCATTGCCATGAATCTTATGTATCTCCGTTGTCTTCATTTCTTCCCGCCAGCGTGCTTCCATTCCCAAAAGGGACGGTCATACGATTGGTAAAATCGCTGATCATACCGGAGAGGTAGGCTTTTTCTTGGCGGATCGTATCGTATTTCTGTCTTAAATGCGCATTCTCAGTTTCAATCCGTCCGAGCTTCTCTT
Source organism: Paenibacillus sp. FSL K6-2859 (assembly GCF_038008265.1). Classification (NCBI taxonomy): domain Bacteria; kingdom Bacillati; phylum Bacillota; class Bacilli; order Caryophanales; family Paenibacillaceae; genus Paenibacillus; species Paenibacillus sp. FSL K6-2859. Next base: position 6,649,719 of record NZ_JBBOYU010000001.1, read on the forward strand.
CCAGATCGTTCATCTTTTTAAGCTTCTCTGCATGAGCTTCGTTATGCTTTTGGATCAGATTTACATACTTTTGATGCTCCAGATCGATCGTACTTTTTAATTCTTCAATCTCTGCGGTGAGGGTGGTCTGAAGCTCCCGATAATCTTCCAGCACTTGATCGACCTTTAGATTCTTCTCAATCAATTTATGCTCAAGCTCTCGAACGTTCTTCTCTCTTTCCTCAATCACTTTATTGAGATTCTTCATGTCCCGGTTCAAACGTTCAACATGGCTGCTGGAATGCGTCAACCGATCCTGAAGTTCATTAATATTTGTCTCGGCATGCTGTCTGGCCTGAATAATCTGCTCCACGGAGAAGATTAGATCGAGTGATTTTTTATCAAGCGGAGCTTTTCCCGTAGTTACCACTCCTGCTAAAGTCTCGCCAGCGATCTGTTCCTCTACTTCCTCGCCCTGCTCTTCTGATAATTGCACCTTTTGAACCATACCCGGTTTGGACTGCTTATCCACGGAATCTTTCTTTTTAAAAAAGGGAGAAATCATTGATCTTATCACCTCAATTATAAAAAAATGTCAAAAAATGTCGAGTGCCCACGAGTCTATTATAGTTTACTTGCCTTGTCTGTAAGTGAGCCTTTATATCTAACTTTTTGAATTGGATCAAAAGACCTAAATGGTTGCCTATAACAAGAAAAAAGCACCCTTGCGGGTGCTCTGGTTCTAATTGAATTTATCAGGGAATTGTTTAACAATACCCACGGTTAGTAGATCTCCAAACATATTTATATGCTCAAGCCCTTTATCGAAGGCGACGACTTCGGCATCCCAATCCTTTTTAACTCTAGCTGTCACATCATCCGTTATTAGCTCCAAATGTTCATGAAGCATCTCTTTCAATTGTTCATACGAATATTTGGGATTCTGTGCGCTAAGGAACTTTGCAATGTCGTCAGCGTTGTCGTACCACTCTTTATTGTATTTCTCCAAATCTGACTGATTACCTGCTAGTGCAGCAGCAACTACCTTTCCGGCAATCAGGATATGCTCCCGCAATAATTGAGCTAGCTTATCCCCTACTGCCTTACCGTAATACGGCTTATAAACATCCCCTATCTCCTGCTGATTCTGTAGCAACCTTGCCAGTACCTTCTCTTTATCCTCGGAATTCGCAAAAGCGCTAACTATGTAGTTTTTTGTCCATATCACATGATCGCTCCATAGTTTCCTGAGATTATCCTTAAGCTCTATTACAGAGGGCGTAAAGCATAGCTTGTGTGAGCTCTTTTTCTCTTTAGCTGCAGCATCGGCAGTTACTGGCATTACACTAACCACAAGAAACATACACAGTAAGGTTAGCTTCAATATCAAAAACTTAGTCTTCAATATGACCGATCTCCCTTTAAGGATTTATTAACTATCTTTTATAGTGTGTTCCGATGCTCTTATTTCATTCCTAGCTTTCTTCAAGCATAAAAAAAGCACCGTCATTAGACGGCGCCTCTTCTTTATATTTATCTGAACATTACTTTATCTACATTGTATTTAGATTTCAGCTCATTAATGATATAGGTTTCGTATATCTCTCTATGAACTGGACTTTCGATTAAACATACATCAATTCTGGTGACCTCGTCCCGATGATGCTTGATATCAGATACGGTATCTTCAAAATGTTTTTTGATTCTGGGTCTTAGCTTTCTCGCTTTACCTACAAACAACAACTCATCTTGGTCATTGTAGAACATGAAGATGCCGCCGTAATCTCTTGGAATCAGATGGAAATCAGTGAATCCGTAAATATTGCTTAGCTGCGGGTTGATTTGTTTAGTAATTCGAACATCCACATTGGGCATAGTTATGTTGATCATTTTAGCTCACGTCCTCTTTCTATATAGGAGTAAATAGTATCATAAGTTTGCCTTTTATTCTATCTTTCACAATGACCGTTGTTCTTTATTCTCCCCTGACCTGACGACTCATCAGAGCAAGCACCGTCTCAGTTATCCCTTGCTCAAAAGGAGTAGTGGGAATTGGACCCACATTACGCTCATATTTACCACCGCTTAGGATCACTGGTTCCTGGGTTAAATACAGCATCTCCACGATCTCTTTCATGACTGGAACGAATGTGCCGAGCAGCGATAATCCAATCCTTCCTACAGAGATAACAGGCTTCTTGGAACCTTGTGCTACTTGCGCTATTTTAACGATATCTCGACCTGAAATTGTGCCTGTCCCCGGAATATTCCAATTCTGACCATAAGCCTCTTCTCTGCAAGCGAGCTCAACAATCATGACAGCCGCATCCGGCAAATATACATACTCACGGGGAACGTTCATATTGCCAATGAACATTGCAGGTTTACCCGCAGCGATGGACTCTAGGGTCGATCCTAAATAAGAAGCCTCATTGGCAGTAGGTCCATAATAATCCGGTAATCGGACAATGAGTCCCTGTGTATTACTCCAACGCCGGCTAAAAAACATTCGTTCAAACTCAAGTTTCACTTTTCCTTTTTTTGTATGCGGATTCTTCGGATATTCCTCGTCGATCGGCTTGTCATTCTGTCTTCTCCCATAAGGATAAATGCCATCCACTGCGACAACCTTTATTCCCAGCGTATTAGCCGCCTCCATAACCGCCTCTCCCATGGGTAACAGTCGCGTGCTCATCGCATTATATGGAACAGATGCACTATGAAAAATAACATCCACATCCTGTGCAGCTGCTAATATATCCTGCACATTAAATACGTCTCCTGCCATTAGCTTAAGCGCGGCGGGATTACCCAGCTTTGTTGCAAGCTTCTCCAGCTTTGGAATCGATCGTCCAAAGGCCACCGTTTCTATTCCTCTCTTTAACAATTCAGCGATAATAACAGTCCCTGTTCCCCCGGTTGCACCAAGCACGAGCGCTTTTGTTAACATAAATCATTCCTCCTATTATTGTTATTGATCAATCACTAACTTATAATCATACATCTAGGAGCCTAAGCTCTTAGATGTTACAACGTATCTTCTTCTCTACACCTATTTCCGATGTTTCGGCTTCAGCTCAGGCATTCCAAGGGCCATAGAAATATTGCACAGCATACCATTGGCCATAAAGGTGCTTACCTCTACTTCAGGCTGCTCGATCCCGGCGGCGACAAACTTCTCGTGCACAAGGTTGGTAATTTCCAGCATTCCCTTTTGCATGGTTTCACGAATGACTTCATCGCGAATCCCTAACCCCTGAATTTGCAAAATAATCTCATTCGGATGCGTCTCCATCAACAACTCGTATACCTTAATACTTTCCTTCAACACTTGATCTGCTGGGGCTTCTACTCCTTTAAATGAATGAATAATCCGCTCAAAAGCCCGTTCTAAGGAAGCGACAAACAATTCTTCTTTGTTCTTGAACACCTTGAATACATAGGGCTGAGAAATACCTACCTTTTCCGCAACCTGTGCTGTTGTAGCTCGGTAGTATCCATTCTCGGCGAACACAATAACCGCTGCCTCCAAGATTTGTTCCCGGCGGTTTACAGTGACCGATTCATCCGATTTCTTGCGACCGGAACTAGATTCTGTTGTCATGATAATCTCCTTACGTAACCTAATCTTATTAGGTTATTGATCAATCACTTTCTTGTTCAGAGTATATGCTCATCTCCGAAATAATGCAACTCCAAACAATATAATATTCAAAACTCAATTGTTTTGGATGACATTCACAATAAAAGTTAATTCATAATCCACGCTGGAAATATTACTAAAAAATATGACATTATTCAGAACCTTCTTACCAAAGGGTTGTGATTTTCCTCATGAGGGTATTATAAATATTAAGGTAGTGTAGAGCTGTGTTAACTTCATGAAAAGAGCAATTAGCATCTAGGAGGATTTGATTCATGTCAGCAACAGACAGGCAAAAAATTGTAGATAGTGTCCCGCAAACCGGATTTTTCGGACATCCTAAGGGACTATTCACACTTTTCTTTACTGAATTTTGGGAACGTTTTTCCTATTATGGCATGAGAGCGATCCTTGTTTACTACATGTATTATGAGGTAAGCAAAGGCGGACTCGGATTTCCAGAGGATATGGCCCTTTCAATTATGTCTATCTACGGATCACTCGTATATATGTCTGGAATTATAGGTGGATGGCTTGCAGATCGAATTTTCGGGACTTCCAAGGCTGTCTTTTACGGCGGCGTTCTAATTATGTTCGGGCATATTTTACTGGCGATACCGGGAAATGCCACGCTATTCTTTGCTTCGATGATTATGATCGTGCTCGGAACCGGACTTCTTAAGCCCAATGTATCAAGTATTGTAGGCGAAATCTACAGCGAACAAGATAACCGCCGCGACGCTGCTTTCAGCATTTTTTATATGGGTATTAATCTCGGCGGATTCATCTCTCCACTGATTGTAGGCGCGGTAGGTATGAATAATTTCCATCTAGGCTTCTCGATTGCCGCAATCGGAATGTTTATCGGACTAGTTGTTTACGTAATGACTCGCACCAAAAATCTAGGTCTGGCGGGTACGATTGTACACAACCCGATTCCAGCCGAACAAAAGAAAAAATTGTTTACTTGGATTGGGATTGGATTAGTTGTGCTTGCTGTATTAGTTACGATAGGCATTCTTACTGGAGCACTTACTTTTGAGACATTCATTAAAATTGTAGGGGTCTTAGGGCTGCTTATTCCTACCATGTACTTTATTGTGATGTACCGCAGTCCCAAGACAACTGCTGTAGAGCGATCACGGATTCTCGCATACATTCCTTTATTTATGGCTTCGATTATGTTCTGGGCGATTCAGGAACAAACTTCAACGGTTCTAGCAAGCTTTGCTGATAAGCGCACCCAGTTGGATTTTGCAGGCATACACATTTCTCCTGCTTGGTTCCAGTCGCTTAACCCACTGTTTATTATCGCCCTTGCACCTGCATTTGCCTGGATTTGGTTAAAGCTCGGTAACCGCCAACCAACGATTCCCCAAAAGTTCTCGCTTGGTTTATTGTTTGCCGGTCTGTCCTTCCTAGTGATTCTGGTACCGGCTTACTTCGGTGGAGCCCATTCACTGGTGAATCCATTATGGCTGGTTCTCAGCTACTTTATCGTCGTCATTGGGGAACTATGCTTGTCACCTGTTGGCCTCTCGGCAACAACCAAACTGGCACCCGCTGCTTTTACAGCTCAGATGATGAGCATGTGGTTCTTGTCCAATGCTGCTGCGCAAGCTATCAATGCTCAGATTGTGAAGTTCTATACCCCGGATACTGAAATGCTGTACTTCGGAGTCATCGGCGGAGTCGCCATTGTGCTCGCGTTAATTCTCTTCCTGTTCTCTTCGAAGATTCAGAATTTCATGAAGGGTATACGATAAACATATAAGGCTGCCGGGAATATTCTCGGCAGCTTTTTTTGGATTCCATCATGTTTTAAGCTGGGTCTACACCAGAAACATAGCAACAATTGTAGTAACTATCAGTCCAATTAGTACCGGTTTAACATTGCGTCTAGCGAGCTCAAACGGGCTTACACCGCAGATCGCAGCGGCTGGGATCAATGCCCATGGGATTAACGTACCCCCACCCACCCAAATGGCAGATACCTGACCAAGTGCAGTTAAAGTAGCTGCGTCAGAATGAGTGGCCACCGCGAACAATTTTCCGATGGACCCCGCAAGTGAGATTCCCGAGAACCCTGAACCATCAAGACCCGTGATGGCTCCTGTTATGGTGGCGGTCACAGCACCTACAGCACCATTCAGTGGCACATTATGCGCTAGAGCAACCCCAAGATCATTAACAATCCCCTGAGATGCAGCAGGTAAAACTTTTCCAAACAATTCAGCAAAGGCCGAATCACCCAAATAGAAGAATGCAGCAATCGGAATCACTGGACCAAATACTTTAAAGCCAAATGTAAGTCCATCGATTAGATAGGCGGTAACTTGCTCCAATCCTTTATTACGATGTGCGAGCAATGTTACTACGACCAAGATAAATACAGCAGTCCCGCCAACTAAAGCAGTTGCGTCTCCCCCCTGTAAATCCAGCAGAAACATGCCCGCTACATCAGCTAGAAACAAGAGTGGGATCAAGATAGCCAACCATTTCTTCAGTGTGGGCGGAATGACAGCTTGATCTTCTACCGCATCAATCTCTGCAGCTAGCGCATTCCCGGCATTTTTCCCCGAGATAAGTCCATCCCGCCAAGTACCATTCTTCTGATCCCGCCGCATCATCCAATAAGCTGTTATTGTAGTGACTACACCCATCACGATCACAAGTGGAATACTCGCTTCCATGACACTGCTTACCGGCAGCCCTGCCGCATCTGCCGTCAATTTAGGTGCACCTTGAATAATATAATCACTCGACAACGCAATCCCATGACCGAATAGATTCATCGCCATCGCTGCTCCAAGTGCAGGCAATCCCACACGAATAGCAACGGGCAGTAGCACAACCCCTATCAAGGCAACGGCTGGCGAAGGCCAGAAGAACCATGATGTTACCATCATAATGAAGCCAATGCCCCAAAATGCCATAAACGGCGTACGTAAAAAACGGGTAAGCGGAGCAACCATCGTCTCGTTTATTCCGGTACGTGTTAATACTCTGCTCATGGCTACAATGATCGAAATAATCATAATCGTACCCATTAGCTCCTTAGTTGCATATACAAAAGAGTTGAATACGCCTGTGACCGAACCACTAATCGTTTCTGTCGCGAGCCAGCCTAGTACAAAGATGCCTGCAATACAGATCATCGTTGTATCCCGCCGCTTAATCAGAAGTGCCATAATGAACACGATGAATGCCAGATATACATAATGGAGTGCTGTTAATTGGATGCCCATCTCCGAACCACACCCTTCTCCTACTTACAAGTGCTATATGTTATGCAGGGTTGTAGGCTAATGTTCGGTAGAAATGGGTGCAAAAAAGCCGCCCTACGCATAGACAGATTCTACGCATGAGACGGCTTTCTTAGTGTTTCCTATTTATAAATTTATTATTTAGCTACCACTCCGCCATCAACTGGCAACTCAACACCTGTAATGTAAGAAGCTTCATCAGAAGCCAAGAATAATACAGCTTCAGCTACTTCAGAAGCACGTCCAACGCGTGGCAATGCAGTCTGGGACATAAAGAAGCTATGCATTCTTTCGTCATTTACAAATTCAGCACTCATTGGGGTTTCGATAAAGCCTGGGTGAACAGAGTTCACGCGAATGTTATCTTTACCAAAGTCTACAGCTGCTGCTTTACTCAGCATACGAACGGCACCTTTAGATGCTGTATAAGCGCCAGCACCGCTGCTGCCCGTCAAACCTGCGATGGAGGAAATATTGACGATGGAACCGCCTTTATTGTTCTGCATTTGAGGAACAACATGCTTCATGCCTAAGAATACGCTGCTCACGTTAATGTTCATTACTTTGTTCCATTGATCAACAGTGGATTCAAGCAATTGAACAGGGAAAGAGATCCCTGCGTTATTTACCAGGATATCGATTTTACCAAACTTGCTAACCACATCTTCTACAACCTTAATCCAATCTTCTTCAGAAGCTACATTATGTGCATAAGCTGCTGCTTGTCCACCATTGGCTTCGATTTCCTTCACAACCGCTTGTACGGCAGCTTCGTTAATATCTGTTGCTACAACTGTAGCGCCCTCTTTGGACATCAAAAGCGCTTCTTCACGACCCATACCGCTGCCTGCACCTGTAATGATTGCTACTTTATTAGTTAGACGATTCATAATTAAGTCTCCTCTATAATCGTATTGTGATATAATAATTCGAGTGATGATAGTCACACTATCACTGTGATATACATCATATCATTATTATGAAACAACTACAACTACTACTTGCTTAATCCAATAAACGGTGGATATAATACTAATAATTAAAGAACCTAATCAAAAAATGGAAGGGTCTATCCCTCATGAATCCTAAAACACGCTACGAAAAAGAAAGATCCGATGGTAAGCAGCAAAGATTATTGGATATCCTCGAAGCCGCAGAACAGGTATTTTCGCAAAAAGGAATTGAAAAATCGACGATGCAGGATGTCGCGAGTGAAGCAAATATAGGGATTGCGACGTTGTTTCGATATTTTCCTAGAAAAGAAAAGCTCATCGTGGCTGTGGCCACCCGAATGCTGGAGCCTATGCTCGATTATTTTAAATATGTGGCCGACTTGCCACTTACCTGTCTTGAAAAGATTGAGAAATTATTTGATTTCTTTATACTGGATCAGAATCATCTAAGTATTATCTTTATGGTCAATTTCGAAAGCTACGCCTCGCACTCCAGTGAGCCTGTGGAGGATGTGCTGAATTTCAATGCACTCAATCGTAAGATCTGGCATGAATACTCCAGAATCATTCAAAATGGAGTGGAAGACGGTTCTATTCGTGCCGGTCTCCCTGTGAAAGAGACCTTGATCACTCTTATGAATAGCTTTGCCCTCTTTTCCAGGAAACTAACGATGAAAAAGAATATTCTCCTGCTAGAATCGGACCTAGACTCCGACGATCAGCTTGAGCTTCTCAAACGAATTTTCCTGGATCATTTAAAAGCCTAAAAAGCGCCAGTTTCCTTATAAGGGGAACTTGGCGCTTTTTTGATCATAAATTCGATTGCTAGTGAAAAGGGCAGGTGGCCACAGGTGATCGCTGATAAAGGAAACGAGGGCTGTAATCATATTCTTTCAGCTTACTGTCATGCCAAATCGGTGTAGACGACGGAGACATAGGGGGGATCAGCCATGACCAGCGTCCCGAAACCTGACGTCCATGTCCCTGCTCCTGCTCTTGGAATCTCACAAATTGATCGGCTGCTGTATGGTGATCAACGATACTGACCCCAGCTTGCTTAAAGGAATGCAGTACTGCACGATTCAACTCAAGAAGCACCCGATCCTTCCAAAGCGTTGTGTTACTGGAGCGGTCAAGTCCCATCAGATCAGCTACAGCCGGCAAAGTGTTATATCGTCCAGTATCCCCTAAGTTACGTGAGCCTATTTCAGTCTCCATGTACCAGCCGTTAAAAGGAGCCGCGGGGTATAGAATCCCCCCAATCTCCAACTGCATGTCCGAAATGATCGGTACAGAATACCAGCGAAGCTGAAGCTCTGCAAAACGTTCAATTTCGGGATGCGTTAACGGTACCTCCTGAATGAGGTATTGAGGAATAGGAAATACATGGGGATGCCCATTACCTATGCTGATCACTAGCGGCAATACATCAAAATCGCCCCTTGTTCCCTGCCAGCCTAGTTGTTGGCACAATTTCGTAAATTCATCCGATGCCGGATCACCAGCGCGTTCATGTTCAGCATCACCAGGATATCCCGCGTAACGAATCAATTGATGGTTCCAAATCCGGATTCTCCGGTCAGGATCTACCCCGCTGCGGAAGACCGTGATAAGTGGACGAATGCGTCCTCCATTACTCGCCTTTTCCAGATGTCGCAGCAAAGCTTCAGCAATATCCTCCTCGGTCTCTGCCAGACGTTCATCCATCAGCTCAATGGATTGCCAGAAGAGGCGGCCAATGCAGCGGCTATTATTTCGCCAAGCCATTCTTGCCCCATGAGCCAACTCTTCCGTTGTATGTGTGTAACTCCCGGATTGATTAATTTCTTCTCGTACGGCTTGGATGCGATGATCCATATCAGCTTCAGTCTTATCAAGTTCAGCGTAACATTGTCGAACGAAAGCCTCCGCCTGCCGGGTTAACTCTTCAATGTCCTTACCATTCATATCGTTTATCCCCCATCCAAGCTCTTGCCAGAACCTTCAATCCAGTATACCATCCTCAATCCTAAGCTACACCCTTAAAGAAACAGTGCATGAGAACAACCCGTGAAGCTTAGTCGCCTCACGGGTTGTAGCAGGAACATCTAGCGTTCTGAACGTTTCCCTTGCGTCTTCAATGCAGCAAGCCTGCTCTTATCCTCGGCCAGCAGTTCTTCAGCCAACTCCACACCTTGGGGGCCTAACCAGGCCTGAGCTTGCTCCACCGCCTGTTCGGTATGCGCCAAACGGTTCTCAGCCTGTGCCAAAGTCTGTTCTGTTGGATGACTAAGCGCCTGAGAGACAGAGAAATGAAGTTTGCCTAAAGCATTTTTGGCTTGAGTTACATTGTCGTTCGCTTGCAGACTGGAATCGGGTTGTTTCATAAATGAAATTCGCTCCCTTCTGAAATGCGCCTGTCTCTTCTAGCATGGTTTAGGATAAGTAACTTTATGCATACACCCTACTGGATGATGGATTGCATGAAAGTAGTCATTTCTTTGCTAGCCTTATTCAAGCGTTCAATTACCCCGCTGAATTCGGTGACAAGTTCTGCTTGTGCGTGTGAAGAAGCGGAGATCGCTTCAATTTCCAGCTCCATTTGTTTAATGGACTTTTGAACATCACTGAGTGATTTTTCAATATTATGGGTTGCTTCTTTGGTATTTACAGACAGTTTGCGTACTTCCTTAGCCACAACGCCAAAGCCCGCCCCCTGCTCTCCTACACGCGCAGCTTCGATGGCCGCATTTAGTCCTAGCAGATTCGTCTGCTCAGAAATTTCACGAATGAAGCTAGTAACCTTATTTACTTCTTGAGACTCCGTTACCGCTCTACGTGTATTATCTAATATTTGTTGAGAGGTGGCCGATAATTCTTCAGATTGGGCAGCTACGCTCTGAACCATATCCATTAGGTGATTGCTTATCCCATTAATCTCTTCTGTAAATACCTCAAGCTTATTCTCGTTCTCCAGTGTGTAAGCAATTGCGAACACGCCCACTACCTCGTTATCTGTTCCATATATAGGAACACATGTTGAAATCACAGGAGCTCCATATATTTCTGCTGGAATGCGGTTAAAGCTAACCTCACCTTTCAATCCATTTGAAATGGTTAAGTCTTCAGGTGGAATAGGACTTCCTTTAACCAATCCAAGATTAATGGCATTACTAGGAGTATAATACTGGAAGATTTCCCTGTCCGTAATACCGATCATAATATCTTGCGAGTGAAGCTTTTTGAAGTAAGGTGCTGCGAGGACTAAGGCATCGATAATACTCATCTGTTCATCTCCCATTAAGTAAATGTATATGTAAGTTTATCGACACAATGGGTGACATAATGAATATTGTCATATTAAAGTAACAATTCTACCGTAGGATGGATTCATGAATACTAAACCTATTAGCAGACGCCAATTTCTGAAGAAAAGTGCTCAAGTGTCGCTCGGGCTGCTTGGAACCGCTAGTGCGACCGGCATTTATTCTCACTGGGTCGAGCCCTACTGGCTTGAAGTTAAACATATAGATATAAAGCTTCCTCTACTCCCTCCAACATTCGATAGATTTCGTATCGTTCATTTCAGTGATTTACACTTAGGCGTGTATACGAAGTCCGAGGCCTTAACAGAGTTAGTACAGCAAATTCAACATGTAAGTCCAGATCTGATCTGCTTCACTGGGGATCTACTAGATCATTCAACCGAATATATTTCTGAGGCTGTAGACTTATGTTCACAGTTGCGGGCACCCTTTGGACAATATGCTGTATTAGGTAACCACGATGCTTTTGGTACTAGGAAAGCTGTAACGAAAGGGTTAGCGCAATCTGGCTTCCACGTGCTTCATAATGAACATATTGTCTTAAAAAAAGATGCGGAGGCGCTTTATCTAGCTGGAGTAGATGATCCGTGGGTCGGCAAAGCAGATATTCATCAGGCGCTACGCCATATCCCTGATAAGGCATGTACCCTACTCCTTGCTCACGAGCCTGATTTTGCTGATGAATATAGTGATCTTCCCATAGATCTGCAATTGTCCGGCCATAGTCACGGAGGACAGGTGCGTCTCCCCTTTGTAGGTGCCTTGTATACTCCGCCTCACGGCAGTAAATATTCAAGCGGACTATACCAGCTCCCAGATAGTCGACTCCAGATCTATACCACACGCGGGATTGGAGTGACTCGTATGCCTATACGTTTTAATTGCCGCCCCGAGCTTACCGTAATTACTTTAAAGTCCTTATGATTGTGTCAAAAATTAATAAATGGTTAAAAAGTATATACCTTTTGCACGTCTATGCAACAACACTGTAACCCTGTTTGTAATCAAATCTATTGGGGGCCTAGGTATAATTGTAGGAGTGATAGACAACATCAAAAATCATAATGAACTACATAAGCCCATCATTGGAGAGGAGAAATTAAATCATGAACAAAACTATGAAATGGACGTCTGCTGTATTAGCAACTGGAGTATTACTTGGAGGTACTGGACTCATCGGAGGGAATTCTGTTCAGGCTGCAACGACCACGAAAACGGTTAAACAAGCCGTTCAGCAGCCTTCTGTGGTGCTTAAATATAAAGGCCAAGTCTTAACGCAGCAAGGAAAAATCGTAGATGGAAATACCATGATCCCTTTAACCGTATTGCGTGATGCCTTCGGCCTTGCTATTCAATACAATTCAACCACAAAGACTTACAGTGTAGGTAGTGACTCGGCGAAGCTGAACATGGAGGTCTCTGACTATGGCGTCAGTACCGATTTAAACGGATATTACATTTATAGCATGACCGGAAATCATGAAGTGAAGATGATCAATGACCGCTTATATGTTCCTTTCAAGCTGTTAAATGATTATTTAGGTGTTCAAGGCGTATATAATCCAGCTCAGAAATCGCTTGAGCTTAGCAATAAGGTGATGAATGACATCAAGATCACCTCTGTTGCCTTAGACAAGAGCAATAAGAATGCTAGTATTAAAGTACAATATCCAAAAATCAGCGGTCTAACCGATGAAGTGCAAAATACGATTAATGCTACCTTCAAAAAAGAGGCTGAACTATTCGTGTCAGAGGCTGAGAAAGAGTCTAGCCGTAGAGATGGTACGATAGAGAATAAATATGACTATTCTCAAAATTATGTTGTCACCTTTAACCGTGAAGGCATACTTAGTATTGTAGTCGATCAATATGGTTACAGCGGTGGAGCACACGGCGGTACCATGCGCGAGGGACATACCTTCTCGCTGAAGGATGGTAAGAAGATAGAGCTTAAAGACCTGCTAAAGGCAGAACCAAACTACAAACAAAAGCTAGATAAAATGTTGAAGGCAAGCACTAAGGATATTGCTTTTCCGGAGTCAACGGGTGGACTCACAGATAAACCAGCCTTCTACGTCAGTGAAAGTGGCTTAGCTATCTTCTATCAACAATATGAAATCGCACCTTATGCAGCTGGAATTCCTACCTACACCTTTAATTTCAGTTCAATATTGCCTAAAGGCACCGATCCATTTGCTTCTTTCAAATAAATACTAACGCAAAACAAAAAGCGCTTCAGCCAATCGGCTGAAGCGCTTTTTGTTTTATATTATTCTTCTAAACTGCCGGCAGGGCCAAAAAATTCAAAATGAATTCTGTCATCAGGTACCCGCCATTCCTTGAGCGCCTTATATATGACCTTCATAAAAGGGGTCGGCCCACAGAAATAGAATTCAGAGTTCACATCTGCTATTTCTTGAAGCCAAGAAAGATCAATATAACCAGATCTATTGTACTGTTCTCCTTCGTTTGGAGATTCATAACATACATAGGACCGAAGAGAAGAATGAGATTGCGCTAAATCTGCCACCCTATCTTTCATAGCATGCAAACTTCCATTGATGGCTGCATGAATATAGGTTACCTCGCGTTCTGGCTGTGCAGCAATTATTGTCTCCAGCATACTTACCATTGGGGTTAAGCCCACACCCCCACTGATTAGAACCACCGGAGTATCACTACGCTGATCCAGTACAAAATCGCCCGCTGGAGAACCCACTTCTAAAATAGAGCCCACTTGGACGAAATCATGCAGATAAGTAGATACGACGCCTGCGGGTCTGTCTAACCCTTCGCCTTCCCGTTTAACAGTGATACGGTAATACATCTGTCCCGGAGCACTGGACAAACTGTAGTGGCGAATATGGGAATATTCCTCGCCCGTAGGCTGAACACGAACCGTGATGTACTGACCCGGGGCATAAGAGGAGATCTCCCCTCCATCCTCAGGAGACAGGTAAAAAGAAGTAATAAGCTCACCTTCTCTAACCTTCCGAGTGACGACAAAGTTTCTGAATCCACTCCAGCCCCCCGGAGCTTCCGCAGCTTCACGATACTTTTCTGCTTCCACACCAATGAAAGCATCTGCGATCACACCATAGGCCTTGGCCCATGCATCTATGATTTCCGGTGTTGCCGCATCGCCAAGCACTTGCCCAATCGCAGCTAATAAGGTCTCACCCACAATCGGATAATGCTCAGGCAATACACCTAGCGCGCGATGCTTCTCAGCAATCTGTTTCACCACTGGTAAGATATTCTCTAGTTGATCAATATTCATAGCCGCTGCTAGAACTGCGTTAGCAAGCGCTGTCTGCTGTCTGCCTTGCCGCTGATTGGCATGATTAAATATATTTAATAGCTCTGGATGGTTTTCAAATAACATGCCATAGAACGTCGTAGTAATGGTGGTTCCATGAACCTGTAATACAGGAACTGTTGATTTTATAATAGCAATCGTTTGTTGATCTAACATATGAATACCCTCTCTCCTGCAATTAGATAATGCCTCTATAACGAGCATATAGAAGCTGCAAATGAGCGAGTGTGCGCTGAATCACTTTAAAATTTAATAAAATGTGAACAAACAGAAAACGCAATGATATCTATCACATTCGAATACCCAACCAAAAAAAAGCCGCCCAAGCAGCTCAGGTAGCTACCGGACAGCACTTTAGCTCTTATTTTGCCAGTTCCACAAAGCCTTCCCCGAACACATCTCTTACATCGTGAATGGCGATAAAAGCCTCTTTATCAATCGATCTTACGATTTTCTTAAGCATGGTCACTTCCTGTTTGCTAATGACAATGTAAAGCAGCTCTTTGGGTTCTTTAGTATAATATCCCCGGCCATAAATGACTGTGACCCCTCTATCCATGATCCGATTCACTTGTTCAGCAATTTTGTCCTGCTCCTTGGATACAATCGTAATGGCCTTCTTAGGATTCACTCCCTCAATAATGAAGTCCATCACCTTAGTCGCTATATAGAGCATCACAATCGTAAACATCAGACTTTGAACACCAATGATGAAATACGAAGCAAATACCACAACTAAATCGACCAGAAGAAGAGCGTAGCTAACGTTCCAATCCAAAAATTTATGCAAGATTCTGGCGATAATGGTTGAACCTGCGGTCGTCCCACCCACGCGTATGATCATTCCGATACCCACACCAGACAAGATGCCTCCAAATATTGCATTGATGATCAACTCATCGCTGGCGATATGCCAATTCTTCGTAAGAATCAAGAATAACGAGTTAAAAAACACCGCAATAATCGTGTATACCGTCGTCGTTTTGTCCAAAAATTTATAACCCATAATCAATAATAAAGCATTAAGAATTAAGCTAACAATACCCGGTGACCATTGATACAAATAGTATGTAATCATAGTCAGTCCCGTTACCCCGCCTTCACCGAATTCGTTCGGAATCACAAACAAGTTAACGGCCAAGGAGAACAGCAATGCTCCTACAATGATGGAAACAATATCCGAAATACGTTTTTTCATACCATGCCCCTTCTATTTCCTGTCTATATCTACCATCCACAAATACTAACACCGCTTCGATATAGTTGTAAACAATCCAGAAGAAACCAGCATTCTATACATGGCGTAACCGACTACCCCACCGCAAGTATTTAAGATCAGATCATCTACGTCAAAGGTGCCGATATACAATACTAATTGTGTAACTTCAAAGCTCAGACTCAGCGCAAAAGAGAGCATGAAGACCTTTTGGAATAACCTTTCTTTTTGCGATAACAGCATAGGTACAATGGCTCCAAAAGGAATAAACGCCAGAAGATTGCCCACTAAATTAAGTGATGAAAAAGGATCTGAAAGTGACAGATGTTCTATCCCCCGCGAGATCTCTTTAAAAGGTATATAGTTGCCCTGTCGATTAAAAATTCTGTCGGGATGCTCAAGCATACGCCCAGCCTGTTCCCAAAGTGATGGCAAGCTAAAAGGTGCGCCTTTAAATACAATAATTCGGATCAAGAAATACATATAGACAATAAATACGGCTGCCAGCAATAATTTCATAGTAGACTCGCTCTTAGGCTTCGTACTCATCAAAATGTAGTGACAATTACGCCGTCCATATTATCGCCCGACGTTTTATATTGCCCTTCCTTTGGAATCTTAATACTTGTATATCCTGATACTGGATAATAGTTCACCGTATATGTTTTGCCGTCTACAACCGTTGAAATTTCTCTATTCTCCTTCAAAAGATCTAAATATTGTTCCAGCACAATTCCCTTCTCATAAATGATCGCACTATGCGGTAAGCCGACATAACGGAAGTGCCAAGGTTCATATTTTATCCCCGTAATCTCCGTTTTGTCTTTCGGATAGCGTAGAATAAAGCCGTATTTCCACGCATTCTTTTCCAACCATTTGCCTTCAGGTGCTTTGCTCATTTCCGATTGGGACGACCCGATGTCCAGCGATAATCCTAGATTATGTTCGCTATATTGTGCTGGCAGAGCATAGTCTGAACCTTTTTCCTTATACAATTCCTCTTGCTCCTCAAAGTCTCTGTACCCGCTGCTAATTAAAAAATGATTCACGCCATCCTTCTCAGCAGCCTTAATCATCTTAATAAATTTATGGGTTACACTTTCAGACAACCGAATCGAGGTATCTAGTAATCCGTAGCCCTGAACCAGTTCCTTCTGATCAGATAAGGTTACAATATCGGACTTCACACTGTCCTCATGTACCGGATATTGTTTGTTCACCAGCAATAAATCCCCTTGATATACCTGATCTTGCGTAACCACCTTTAAACTATCGCTATTTCTAATCGATCCTTTTTGAACCTTATCATTCTTATCAGCTAAATTACCCGTATCCGGTAAATAACGAGCTGCAGCGTAACCAAGAAATAACACAACAATCACCAAAAAGCCCCACTTTTTCATCCGTAATGTCCTCCCATTTCCTTAAAGCGTTTATGCTTGATAGGAATAGAATAACGAAGACACTTTAAAGAAAAGGCAGGACAATTATAAAGTTTTTCTTAAAATGTATAAGATCTCAGTGGTCTTACCCAGTAAAGGTATATCCTACGCCCCAGATCGTCTTAATAAATTTGTTCTTATTGATGTCTTCACCGAGCTTTTTGCGTAAGGTACGGATATGCACCATGACCGTGTTGCCACTTTCATAATAAGCTTCTCCCCATACCTGCTGGAAGATACTTTCCGCACTAAACACCTGCTTAGGATGGCTTGCCAATAAATGCAGAATATCAAACTCTTTCGGAGTTAGGTCTATTATCTCGCCGTAAAGAGTGACGGTATGCTCATCTGGTGAAATCGTCAGCCCACCTACTTCAAGGACCGACTTAAGAATGGCTGCGGGCTGACTGAATTGTATAGAGCGCCGTAGTTGAGAATTAACGCGGGCTACTAGCTCCATGGGATTAAACGGTTTGGTCATATAATCATCTGCGCCTATGACAAGTCCCGTGATCTTATCGAGATCAGAAGTTTTCGCACTTAAAAAGATAATCGGCAGATGATGCTGCTCCCGGATGTGACGGGTTACCTCATAGCCATCCAGCCCTGGCATCATAATATCGAGAATCGCCAAATCTATCGTTTGGGAGTCAATAGCTTGCACCGCTGCCCGCCCATCGGATACTTTAATGATATGATACCCTTCTTTTTGCAAATGCAAAGCCACAAGATCCGCAATCTCCGCCTCATCATCCGCAATCAAAATCGTAATGCGCTTCATCTATATTTCACCCCTGTAGGTTTATACTATATGATCTACATCCATTATACCCCAAATTTAAAAACCACTCCTAGGATGGAGTGGTTTCGATGAAATCTATGAGGAATAAATAGAACTGTTGTAATATTATTTATTTTTATGATAACTCTCTAGCAGAGCCTCTAATGAAATGCCATTAACTGTGACGCCTGAAAGATTGCAATCTTTTATCTCTACATTCGAAAGATCACACTCTACAAAAGATGTGCCGTTAAGCTGGCATCGTTCAAACTTATTGCCTTTACCATACAAGTGAATATCATGGAAATAGGCTTCTCCTAATTCACTATTGCTAACCTCGATTTCCCACAATCCGACTTCATTAAACTTAACAAGATGCATATTGATATCGTTAAAAGTAGTACTGCTCATATTAATATTGTCAAACTTAGTACCCGCCATATTTACATTAGAAAAGTTCGTCTTAGGCATATCAATATCATCGAATTCACTTTGGCCCATGGCCACACGACGAAAGTTGGTTTCAGGCATTCTTTCATCCTGAAAAACTCTCTTTTTAAATTCGTCCTGCAATTTGTTTTCACTTAGATTGTTATTCACTGTACTCAACATCTCCCTTTTTAAGATCGTTCTTGATCTGCGGAGTCTACTCTCGACAGCTTCAATAGATAAATCAAGGAAATCAGCGATCTCCCTAACCTTGTAGTTGTCGATATAGAATAGAATGGTGACTATACGGTTAGCTTCGGATAAGGTGTTTAATGCCTTCCACACATCTTGCTGGAGTTCTTTTCGGAGGAGCTGATCTTCAGTGGTCTCCAGCTGAGAAACCTCGATTTGCTCCATGAATTCATATGCAGCTTTCTTCTTATTCGCCCTAAACCAATCCATACATTCCCGTGAAGTAACTGCATATAACCAACTGGCGAGTTTCTCTGGCTCCTTTAAGTTGAGTAAATTACGATAGGTCTTAACAAAAACCTCTTGTGTAATGTCTTGCGCGGTGTGGAAATCACCCAATTTACCGTAAGCTACTCCGTATACTGCATTGGAATATTTGCCGATAAGCCCACTGAATGCATCCATATCCCCTTTACACACCTTATCTACCAGTTCTGCATCCGTACAAGTCACTATCTGCCTCCTTAACAATCAAGTTCATAACATAGACGGAAAAGGAGTTCAAAAACCGTCTTTATGTCTACAAATAATCTTTTTGATGAAGAAAGGTCTAGTTAGAGTTCAGTACTACTGGCTTGCCGATACAGCTCACGGCTCTTATAACCAGCCTGTAGAATCATCTTCATTTCCTCTTTACGCTTAGCTCTTGTTGCCTCTTGTTTGGCACTATAGACATATCGAGCCCAGTCTTTGCGGTATCCCGGGGTAAGCGATTGATAGATGGCTAGAAGCTCCGGTGTATCTTTCAGATCTTCTTCCACAATTGGAATGAAAGAAATATAGTCATCCACAGATTGACTTGGGGTATTGGAAAGCTGACCTTTCCCCTTAGCGTCCTCTTTCAACCCCACAACTGTAAAGACATCATCCAAACCTACCATGCGTGCAAATTTAATATTGCTTGTCCCGATGTAGCCATTCTCATCACTGCCCAGACCCTCTAGTAAGTCATCACGATGAATAAAGGTCGGATACACTTTGTTTCCCTTTTTAGGATACGCCACAAAGAGATAGCCATTCTTATGAAGATGCTGTTGCTCAATCACACGGTTCACTAGTTCCTGTAACGACGCCATGTCTAGTACAAAGGCAAATATAAGATCATACGCCCCATTTAGCGAAGTATCATAATCCGTCAATTCCGCTAAATAATCGGAGCCTTCTGGTTTACTCAATATCGCTACTTGGTTTTATTTTTGTAAGTTCAGCTTTTCAACGATTGTTTTAGTCACTATGCTTCATCCCCCAAATGTATTCGGATGCTTCTTCATCGTGATCATTATAGCTTAATCGCTACCCAATCAAAACATTCTACGGGCCGTCACAAAACGCTTCTTCCACTTCTCACTCAGGGCTTCATAATGGACGCCTTGTTCCTTCGAATACGTATGCAATATCTGATTATTCCCCGCATACATGGCAACATGACCAATGTCGAGGCCACGTGCACTAAAGAATAACAAATCACCTTTACGCAGTTCGGTGATCCCAACTTCCTTCCCTTCTTTGGCTTGATTATAAGAGGCACGTGGCAGATCCACCGACAACACGTTCTCAAATAAATGCCCTACGAAAGAAGAACAGTCAAAGGTAGACGTCTGGTTTGTTGCTGCACCAAATTCATAAGGGGTTCCCAGATACTTCTCTCCGTATGCAAGCAGTTCGTTTCCCTGCTTCTCAGCGAGCGAATCACTAGTATAATCGCTATATTTCGGTTTAGCAGATATGTACCCCGTCTTGTTGTCTTGCGTTCGCACTTCTAACCACAAAGCATCCACTTCTCTAACGATATGGACTTTATCGCCTACGGACAACATTTGCTGGACACCTGATTGATCCGATGAATTCGGCGAACTGCGCAGGTTAACCCCATAACGAATCGTTGTATCGTAATTCAGTGCTGAATAGATGCGGACGGTCCGAGTGTTAGCCTCCCACTTCACGGTGCTGCCTAGAGCCTCGCTGACAAAACGCAGCGGCATCATCGTATTTCCACCGACAACCTGACCCGGAACGGTTAAGCTTAAGACTTGTCCATTTTTGTTCGCAGTTAAATCTCCTATTTGATAAGTCAGCAGCAGCGTTCCCTTAGTGGCCTTAACTGTTTTGGTATCGTTGTTCCATGAAATCTTTGCTCCCTGTTCTTCAAACAGCTTGCGCATGGGAATAAGCGTTGTACCGTTTATGAGCAAGGGCTGAACCTCTAATTCAAGCTGCCGATCATCCAGAAAAACGCCCGTAACCTGATTCTGAGGCGTCACCGCCGCATGGGCTGGAACTGTATAAAGTATAGATGTAAGTAGTACAAGTAGTGTTGCTTTCTTATGAATCCTCATGATGTCATCACCTCGTTGATTGATATGTTCAATTATTATTACTAAAAAAAGGGTAATTAGTTCTGTTACAATTATTGGTGGAAGCCTACAAAAGCAACTGGAAGCGTTACTTACCTTTCATGCTTCGCTAGTTGCGACTAGCGCTTCTATATATATTAATTTATGATATTCTATTGATTGGATGAAGCGAAAGATCCAGGAAAGGCAGGCACCTGTCATGAGGCTTATGTTTTCACACGTGAATACAGCGGAAGAAACCGCTGAGGTTGCGCGATTGGCGGCAGAAATATGGCGCGAATATTATGTTTCCATTATTACAATCGAGCAGATTGATTACATGATTGACAAGTACCAATCGGTTCCAGCGATTACGGATCAGATCCAGCATCAGGGCTACGAATATTACTTGCTCCATAACGATGGCTCCGCAGTCGGATATATTTCGGCCAGACAAGAAGAGGGAAAGCTCTTCTTGAGCAAGTTTTATATCGGCAAGGAGTACAGGGGACGCAGCTATGCCAGCCAAGCGTTGGCATTCCTTGAGAAGCTGTGCAAAGATCGAAACCTAAGCCATATTTGGCTGACGGTCAATCGTCATAACGAATCGAGTATAGCGGTATATGAGAAAAAAGGCTTCCGGACCGTACGAGAGCAAATTGCGGATATCGGACATGGATTCGTCATGGATGATTTTGTTATGGAAAAAGAAATCCCGGTCCCACATTAAGATTTAACATAGCCAATATTTTTAAAAAAAGAGGACTGTGGTCACCTTTCGGTGCCACAGCCCTCTTGTTATTCCACTTCAAAAATAGAATCGATAATAATGGGAAGATTATCCCTTACAGAAACAGCGCCCAATACCGAACGAGCATGACTGCCCTTGTCTCCGAATACCTCCAGCATTAAATCCGAACAGCCATTGAGCACTTTATGATGTTCTTCGAATAAGGGATCTGCATTCACGAATCCTTGAATTTTGACCACTCTCTTCACTTTATCCAAGGAACCTAAAGCTGACTCAAGGACGGCAAGGATCTCTATACCAGTCTGACGTGCAAAATGATAACCTTCTTCGGTGGTGAAGTCTTGTCCCAGCTTGCCTTTGGGGTGCCCGGCAGGGCCTTTTCCCGATACAAAACATAATCCATTAACAATGACGTAGTTAGCATATTTTGCCGCCGGTTCACTGGCACTAGGTAGAACAATACCTAATTCCTCAAGCCTGTCCGCTATGATTCGATCCGCCACTTCAGTCCCCTCCTCCCATCAGTACAATAATTGGTAAGATCATACTGGTTAATCTAGAAAGGGTCAATCCTATTTTGCTTCGACCTCTGCTTCCCATCTCGATATCTCAGCTCGAACAATGGGTGCTACTTCAGTCCCCAATAGCTCAATGGCTCTCATTACATCCTTATGAGGCATCGTACCTAGCGGCACATGCAGCATAAAGCGTGTAATTCCTACGTGTTTGCGCAGGTGAATAATCTTCTCTGCAACGGTGTCTGGATCTCCTACATATAAGGCACCTTCAAATCTACGTGCCGCATCAAAGCTCGCCCGACTATAATGACCCCAGCCACGTTCACGACCAATCACATTCATGCTAGCCTGCGTAGAGGGGAAGAACATATCGGCCGCAAGCTGATTATCCTCTGCAATAAAGCCGTGCGAGTGTGAGGCAACCGGAAGCTTCGACACATCATGTCCTGCTTGGGCCGCCGCTTTCTTATAGAGCTTCACCAGTGGAGCAAACTGCAACGGACTTCCTCCGATAATCGCGAGCACAAGTGGTAGCCCGAGCAGGCCAGCACGAATTACAGATTCTGTATTGCCTCCACTGCCAATCCATACGGGCAATGGATTCTGAACAGGGCGCGGATAAATCCCCAGATTATTAATGGCTGGACGGTGATTTCCACTCCATGTTACTTTTTCGGATGCCGTTATTTTTAACAACAGGTCCAGCTTCTCATCGAATAACTCATCATAGTCATTTAAATCATATCCAAAGAGCGGGAAAGATTCGATAAAAGAACCCCGGCCTGCCATGATTTCTGCCCGTCCATTTGAGATTCCATCAAGTGTTGCAAAATCCTGAAATACACGTACTGGATCAGCAGAGGACAGCACAGTTACCGCACTGGTCAGCCGAATTCGTGTCGTCTGGGAGGCAGCCGCAGCCAGCAATACTGCTGGAGAAGATGCAGCATAATCCTTTCGATGATGCTCACCCACACCGAATATATCTAAGCCCACCTTATCTGCAAGAACAATCTCCTCTACTACCTCGCGCAATCGCTGTGCATGACTTATTAACTCCCCTGATTGAACATCCGGTGTTGTTTCTACGAACGTACTGATACCTATTTCCACTTACGATTCCCCCTTAACTATAGTTTTCTCTTCGAGTTGTTTGTTTGATTATAACACAAGTTACGTTCAAGCATAGCTAGGCATTAATGCCTAGCCTCAGCTTGTCCAAAAACTCATTCTTAAAATTTGCAGAACCTCGCTGACAAATAGAGGATTTTGATGAAATATGTTGAAATGATCTAAAACAAGTAGCTCTCGCGCATCTCATGCTTAATATAGGAGGGACATATGCTTCAAAGAAATAAACACAAAAATTCCATATCCAAACAATCCTTCAATCCTGTTCGGGGTTCCTTAAAAATCGCCGTAATATATTTTATTATAGGGTGCTTATGGATCCCTTTAACAGATAAAGCCGTTTCCGCTTTTACACGAGATCCGGAATGGATAAGACTTAGTAATATAATTAAAGGCTGGTTCTTTGTCCTCATAACAGCTTTGCTTATCTTTGCGTTAATTCTAGGTACTCTGAAACGAATTAAAAGGATCGAAAAGAAACTGGATCTTGCCTATAGGGATAAGGTAAGCGCCCACGAAAATCTAGAGGCCGCCTATGAGGAAATCACAGCTACGGAAGAAGAACTCAGACAACAATATGATCAGCTCATTGAGAATCAAGAGAAGCTAGCCATGAATGAAGAAAGGATGCATTATCTGGCGTATCATGATCTATTAACCGGCTTGCCCAACAAATTAGCATTTTATGAGAATGGGCCTCACATTTTGGAAAGGAATAACATTGCAGCCTTAATGTTTATCGACATTGATTACTTCAAATATGTAAATGATACAATGGGCCATGAATTTGGTGACCGGCTAATTGTTAAGGTTAGTGAGAGATTGGTGTCCCTGGTTGGGAGTAGTGGGGAAGTGTATCGTTTCGCCGGGGATGAGTTCATCATACTTTTATATTCTATTGAGAACAGTCAGTGTATAACTAGCGTAGCCACCCACATTATTGCCGGTTTTAAAGATGCGATTGAGATGGATGACAGTCTGCTGCATGTTAGCCTAAGCATCGGAATCAGTGCTCACCCCGAACATGGAAGTAATATTATGGAACTCCTTAAATGCGCAGACATCGCTATGTATAAAGCCAAAGACGCTGGTAAGGGGCAAATTATTGTCTTTGATCAACTGCTCAACGATACCTTCACTGAGCGAATGAACATTGAGAAGCAGTTATATAATGCTTTAGAGAAAAATGAGCTGGAAGTATTCTATCAACCCCAGATTGATCTGACTCAGAACAGGGTGACGGGACTAGAGGCTCTTATGCGCTGGAATAACCCTATACTAGGCATGGTCCCTCCGGATAAGTTCATCAAAATAGCAGAAGATTCCCATCTCATTATTCCTCTTGGAGCGTGGGTGCTCAGAACGGCCTGCGCCTTTTTAAAAAGTCTTCATGAGCAAGGATTATCACATCTGACCATGTCTGTTAATATTTCAATGCTGCAGCTCCTGCAAAGCGATTTCAATGAGTTAGTGCTAGACACCTTGCAAGCCTACGAGCTAGACCCTGAATTCTTAGAGCTAGAAATCACAGAAAGTGTTCTGGTTGAATCTTACGAATATGTGAGCAGCAAACTGACTGAACTCAGAGCTCACAACATCAAAATTGCCTTGGATGACTTTGGTACAGGTTATTCCTCCTTAAGCTATCTTACTCATATGCCGATCTCGACATTAAAAATAGACAAGTCCTTCATTGATTCCATTCGAACAGGGACACATCAAGCCGTTCTCGTCGAACAAATTATTATGATTGGTAAACGCATGAATATGTGTGTTATTGCAGAAGGTGTAGAGCGAACTGTACAACTCGATTACCTACAGGAGCAAGGCTGCGATAAAATTCAAGGTTACTTATTCAGTAAGCCACAGTCCGCACAGAGTGTACAAGAGCTGCTAACCGAGTGGGAGAAGGTTTCGAGCATAAATGAATAAAGATGAACCTATTTTTTTATATAAGAAGGTGTTACCAAATTGAATATCATGACATGGATTGACTTATCATTATTCTTCGTTCTTTTCGTTCTATTCATCTACATATTTGTTACTGTAACCATCACTAACTTACATAAGGTTTACTTGACTTTCCATTTCACGATGATGTTATGGCCCTTCTGTCAATTCGCTCTCAAAACTACAGCTGATCCCGATGTTCAATTGTTTTATGTGAAGCTCGCTTTTATTGACTCGATACTGTTAACGATTGGATGGCTTCTTTTTACGATATTTCTAACTGGAAAATCATACCTTCTCCGAAAAAAGAAAACGCTGCTCCTATACATTGTCGCAGCATTGATCTTAATAGGAGTGATCGTCAATCCAAAGCAAAGCTTTGTACTGCCTATGCATGGTGGATATGTTGAAAGATCTTATGGTCCGCTTTTTTGGCTGTTTATTCTCTTCTTGATCTGCACTATTATTATTTCTCTGTATATCATCTATTCAGCGCTTATATCGAACGCCACACAGCGGATCAAAAAACAGGTTACGCATGTACTTAAGGGTGTGCTAGTGCTGACTGTATTTGTATTACTGGATGTCTTTCTTAATGTAGTACTGTTTAAATCTCAGCCGGTGATTCCGGGGATGACCTCTCTGGGGATACTAATCTCTGCGATCTTTTTCGTCATTGCCATCCATCGTGATAAAATATTTGATCTCGTAACCATTGCCCATCAGGATATCATTGACACACTCACAGTAGGTATTCTTGTACTTGATGATAACGAGACTGTGGTAGAGATCAATCGATCGCTTTTGCCAAAAATCAACCTACAGATCGGTGACCGCTTCGACTTATCAACGCTAACACCCCTGGAGCAGACTGCCAGCGCTTTCCGATTGTTTCAACATACATATCTTAAACAGCCCATGGAGAGAACCGAAGTTGAAGTCTTCTACACCTCGCTCCAAGCATACATCAATATTACAGCGGCACCCATTGTCGTAGGCGAGATCATGGTTGGACGGATTCTCACCTTTCAGGATAGAAGTGAACTGCATCGCCTCATTGCTGAGACTAATCAGCAGAACGAGATCCTGCAAGAGCGTAATCTGGCATTAATTGAAATCCAGAATAAGCTTTCTCAGACCAACCAAAAACTCAAGCAGATGGCCATAACGGACAGCTTAACTGGTTGTTATAACCGTCATTACTTAACGCAGTACTTAGAAAAAGAGATTATAGAAAATATGATATTGAAGCAGCCTTTTGCCATCATTCTACTGGATATCGACTTTTTCAAAACGGTGAATGACAATTACGGCCACTTAGTCGGCGATGTTGTAATTTGCAGCACGGTGGAGGTCATTAAGCATTCACTAAGAGAGACGGATATTCTGGCACGCTATGGTGGGGAAGAGTTTATCGTCTATTTACCAAATACGAACCACACACAAGCAAACCTCTGGGCAGAGCATATCAAATTCATGATAGAGGCCAATAAAGTACATGTGGATGAAGTTGCTCATTCTGTATCCATCACTGTAAGCATGGGACTACTGTCTATTAATAATTTTGCAGAGCAGTATGCAGAAAGCCCGACCAATCAACTAAATGATTTATTCGAATCAGTGGACAAAGCTTTATATCAAGCCAAAAATGCAGGACGAAACCAAATTGTCGAGATCATAAGATGACACGCCTTTAAACATTACCTAAAAAAAGAAAGAATCAGCCCTGCTTCTATAGAAGGTAGGCTGATTCTTTCTTTTATATTTTTTTATATCTTTTTAACAAATTCGGATTTTAATTTCATAGCTCCAAACCCATCGATTTTGCAATCAATATCATGATCTCCGTCCACTAAACGGATGTTTTTGACTTTGGTGCCTATCTTCAGAACGGATGAGCTTCCTTTTACCTTAAGGTCTTTGATTACAGTTACTGAGTCGCCGTCATTTAGTACGTTGCCGTTGGCATCTTTGATAACCTTTTGACTTTCACTATTCTCAGACTCTGATTCTAATGTCCACTCATGTGCACATTCCGGGCAGACTAGTAGACTTCCATCTTCATAAGTGTACTCAGAATTACATTTCGGGCAGTTCGGTAAATTAGACATTGTTTCATTTTCTCCAATCGTAGTTCAAATTCTAGCTGTCTTGCGGCTAATCTTTAAAAGTATATTTCATATGGAGTAATGATTCCACTATATCCAGATAGTAAGTTTGTTCCACGTTTCCTGATTTTCTCCTAGAAAACAAACTACTAAATATTATCTTGTATATGTTTTCACAATTGACTATGATAATACTGTAAAATTTTCATATAAATACATAGGAGAGTGAACAATGATTAGTCAAAGGAGTGTCGCATTTTCCATTATATTATCATTAATTACATGTGGAATATACGGAATATTTTGGTTTATCGTTCTAACGAATGACGTAGGCAAGTTAAGTGGGGACTACACATTTACTGGAGGAAAGCATTTTCTTCTGACATTGATTACTTGCGGGATATGGAGCCTGGTTTGGGCCTACCAGATCGGTAAACATGTTGCAGAAGCTCAAAGACAACGCGGCCAACTCGTGTCCGATAATTCAGCTCTTTATGTGATCCTCACAATCTTTAGTTTTGGTATTGTTACATACGCTTTGGTGCAATCAGATGTTAATAAATTGGTATAATTTTACGATTAATAAGAGGACACAGCCCAAACTATTTTGGAGTGTGTCCTTAAGTCTCCTTGGCTTACTATATTTCACTGTATGGCTGCCCTTAACCCATATGGGTATTCCTTGTCTGTTTCATGAATGGACCGGATTTTATTGTCCGGGATGTGGAATTACAAGAGCTATCTTATCCTTATTAAAGTTCGACTTCATTCAGTCGTTTAGATTTAACCCGTTGCTATTTATTCTAGCACCTTTGTATATGTTGTACTTGATTACTGAAAAGAAGCGTATTCAACCACTTAGCTATTGTATTATGGCTGTAATGTTGATCCTGACCGTTACATTTGGAATACTGAGAAATTTCCCAATGTTTTATTACTTGGCTCCAACAGTAATTGGCTAGCATCAATCACGTTTACATAATAGCTTGAAGTCGCACAATCGCTTGAGCCCGGTCAACCACCTCTAATTTGCTATAAAGATTACTAATATAGTTACGGGCTGTCCCCTCCGCAATATGCAGTGTATCGGCAATTTCGCGATTGTTAAGCCCCCGGATAATGAGCTGCGCCAGCTCCTCCTCCCGTTCTGTCAGACTGATGCGATCTAGGCTAGATCTTTGCCAATGCTCATACTCCTCTGTTAGCCTATTCATCCTTGCTGCCAGTTTAGCTGCTACAGGAGCTGGAAGAATAAACTGACCGGATAACGTATCATGAATCGATGCGATCATTTTATCTGCGTCCATATCCTTCAGCATATAGCCGCTCGCTCCGTAGGCCATCCCCTCAACAATATAATCAGTCTCTATAAAAGTAGTCAGAATCAAAATAAAGATGTCTGGCCGAATCTGCTTTATTCGTTTCAAGGCGCTAATTCCATCCATAACCGGCATTTGAATATCAAGAAGTACTAGATCAGGCTGGAATGCTTCCACCATCTCGCAGGCCTCTTCCCCATTCTTGGCAGCACCAACCACTTCCATATTATCTTCCAGATCCAGAATGGTGCGAAGTCCCTCACGCGTAAACAATTGATCATCGGCAATTACAATCTTAATCTTACTCATTTCTATCCACGACCCTTCGCATTGGCAGATCGATCTCCAGTAAACAGCCCTCATTCATTTCTGAATCGATGGATAAGCTGCCCCCTAGTTGCTCAACCCGTTCTTTCATCGTTCTTAGACCAAATCCCATCACAATAGGACTAGCCCCTAGCCCACTATCTTTTAGCCTAAACTGCAAATTCGCTCCAACAGACTCCAGGCTAAAATGGAACTGTGTACTTTTCCCGTGTCTAATTCCATTCGTTAATCCCTCCTGTAGAGCATGATACAGTGCCTTCTTATAGGCTGTTGACATGGCTTCCGGCAGATCATAAATAACTGCATGGATAACAACGCCTGTATTGCGCTCTGTATCTCTAATCAGCTGCTTCAGCATAACGGTTAAATCAGAATACCGGTCCTCCTTCAGCATATGGACGGAGCCGCGAATTTCATTCAGGCTATGCCGCACAAGATCCTGGGCCTCAGCCAGACGCTGAAATCCACTGTCAATGTCCTTCTTATGGAGTAGCCGCTTTCCAGCCTCAATCTGCAGGATCGTCGACGTAAGTGTATGCCCGACAATATCATGAATCTCTTGGGCAATACGATTACGTTCCTCAAAGACGGTAGCTTCAGCCAAAGCTGCAGACGTTTCACGCATTGAACGCTCCAGACTACGGGTTCTTTCTATGACTTGGTCCTCTAGATTTTTCTTAAGATATTGAATTCCTGAATAAAGCTTAGCATTGGCGATAGAAATGGCGCATTGAGAGCCAAGCAGCTTGAGCACATCAAGCCTGCTCGGAGTAAATACACCTGGTGATAGATTATTCTCCAAATAGAGCAGGCAAACCAATTTATTCTGATTCATGATCGGAAGACAAAGAACGGATTTCAGTTTATGATTCCTAACGTAAGTATTACGCGTAAATATTCCCTCACTGAGTGCATCATGTAATACAACCTGCTCATGTGTTCTTGCCGCATAAGCTATAATTGCTGCCGGAACCAGCGACGATTCTTCCCCAAGCGGTACAGATTCTATATGCTGAGCTTCCGAGGTACCATAAGCTTCAACCATCCATTTGCCATCATGATCAAAAATAACGGCTCCATATTCGGCCCCAGCATTATGGAGCATGATTCGCATCAATGTGGCCAATAATCGACTCATCTCCATCTCACCCGACAAAGCTTGGGCAGACATTACCACGGAAAGAGAATCCACACGATCGAGCCCAGGCTCGCGTTTAATATGCAGCAAATAGCTGTGCTGCTTCTCCAGTTCATCCGCTTTAGCCTTTGCGCCCCATTGCAGATAAGCCTCGTAGGCCTCCGTCATATAGATTCTTGCCAGATGTAATTTGCCATGGCGAAGCCCATATTTGCCATAGCACTCCGCTGCCAATGCTAAATCATGGATATGTCCGTAAATACGAGCGGTCTCAATGGATTGTTCATAGAAGACTTCAGCTTGGCGAGGATCTCGTGATAGACGAGTAAGCTCAGCTTTCATCAATAAATATTTATGCTGATAATTCTCCGGGCTACGCCTAGCAAGCTTTTTCATTTTCTCCAGGCAACCGCGCATTTTTCTCCGATATATGCGCTGCTCTTCAGCGTCATATTCCTCATACAACTGCGCCCAAACTAAACCTTCGTACATGGTCTGTGTAGGAGTGTCTAACCCATCCTCACGTGATTTTATAATGGCTGCTGATTTGGCTAATGCCTCACTGGCTTCTCTGTACTCCCCAAATATATAACCTGTCAAATACTGATAGATCCAGACCATTTCCTGTATAAAATCAAAGGTGTCGCCATGAACCGACTGTGCAAAATCAGATTCGCTAATCTCTGTGATGTTAAAT
The DNA here is from genome assembly GCF_038008265.1 of Paenibacillus sp. FSL K6-2859. Classification (NCBI taxonomy): domain Bacteria; kingdom Bacillati; phylum Bacillota; class Bacilli; order Caryophanales; family Paenibacillaceae; genus Paenibacillus; species Paenibacillus sp. FSL K6-2859. The sequence continues at coordinate 6,680,576 of NZ_JBBOYU010000001.1, forward strand.
GGATCATCCACAGAGCGATAACCTGTCAATCGAACAAGAATGGCCACTGCTATGATAGCCTGCTTACAATGGAGGCTGTTGTTATGGCGCAGCAAAGCTCCAGAATGAGTAATTAACCGATTATAGATATCACCGAGTGGGTGACCAAATTGTAAAAGGGAAGCACAATTAATCAGTATACTCTGGTTACCCTTCCATAGATCGCCCGATTCCAAACCGACTTTACCTGCATGCTCGGTAAATGTTTGGAGCATAGCTGGATCATATTTCCGCCAGCTATCATAGCACATGGCGAACGCAGACAGGGTTGTCACATGAAGCTTCGGATAAGGTTCTGATAAGCTGCAAGCCAGCATGGCCCATTTGAATGTCTCTTCATCATTACGGAAGTAATAGTATTGAAACATGGCGTAGCCTATGAATCCAAGAGAAGCCTCCGGAGTCATCCCATAGTCGAGCGTTAACTCAATCATGGTGAGAGAAGAAGCGAGCCAACCTTCTCGATTAACATAGAAGCAGGAATTGCTCGAATGATCTAAAGTAGACATGGCGATTCTACGTGCTTCATCGGTCATTGGAGGTAACAGTTTAAGCGACTCGATAGAAACCTTCTTTAGCCTACGCCGCAATCGTAACCACTGGAGCGTCAATTGAACATAACTCGGATCAAATTGATGTTTCACTTTCAGTAACGATAATGTATGCCTCCCTAAAGAGATAACCTCTTCATGGTTATCATTACTTGCTTCCAGTTGAACCCTCATCGCGTAGACATAAGCCTTATCCATATCTGTTGTAGCTTTATGGATTAACAAATGGAATAATTCATTAGTCGTGTCGAAATGGGAACATAAGTATTCGAGCTCAGCCCTTTCCCGAAATACCCGAAAGGTTAGCACATAATGCTGCTCCCAGCTCTGCTCCTCTAATAACGCCGTCGCTTGAAGCAGATATTGTAAGGCTGTCTCATGTGCGGTTGTTTGTTTGGCTTTTATCCCTGCCTCTAAATTCAGCTCTACCAGTTGAAGCCTCTGTTCAGGGTTATCTATCCAGGTAAGTATCTGATTCAAATGATGGACAGCTTCAAATAGGACTGTTCCCTCACTATCAGGGTGACGACCCAGCAATAGTGATCCAATCCTCCAATGCAACTCTGGGAGCTCCTCTTCGGGAACAAGCGCATAAGCCGCCCGATGAATGTGGTTATGCTGGAATTTAAAATGCGTATATTTCTCCCCGCTAACAGGTTGTAGCAAGCGTCCATTTACAGCTACTGCCAACGCTTCGGTCAATATTTCTATCGGAATCTCCGTTATTTCGGCAAGCGTACCCACATCAAATATGCTGCCTAGTAAAGCGGCTCTACTAAGTGCATATACCGTCTGCTCAGGAAATTGCTGTAATTTACTTGATAGATATGCTGCTACATTATCAGGAACATTCAATTCAGTAATACGCTGGAGATCCCATTTCCAGCTTCGCATATTTTCATCAAATTCCACCCGCTGATCATCAATTAAATCTTGAAGGAATTGCTTAATAAATAACGGATTTCCATCAGTCTTATGTAGCAGCACCCGCGCCAGCTCGTCCAAGTCTGCAGCTTCATAACGCATAACATCAAGTAGCAGTTGTTTTATATCGGTGAGTTCAAGCGCTTGTAAAGTGATTCGGCTCATCGCTGCGTTACGGTCGATCAGATGCTTTTCCAATCTACTAAGCGGATGCAGCCTCGTAATTTCCCGATCACGATAGGATAGAACGATTAGCAGATGACTCGTGGCCGTGTCTTCTATAAGCGAAATGAGATATTGCAGCGATGTTTCATCCGCCCATTGCAGATTGTCCAATATCAAGATCAAAGGATGATCTTCATGAGGAAAGAGTTGAATAAATCGGCTCATGATTAATCGAAATCGATGCTGAGCTTCCAACGGAGGCAACGGAGGTACGGAAGGCTGTGGGCCAATCAAGAGTTCAAGCTTAGGAACAAACTGGATCAGCAGCTGCCCGTAATTCTCCACCGCTTGTAAAATACGCAGCTTCCAAACCTCCAGCTGCAGCTTCGTTTCCATCAGCAGTTGACTGACCAATTCTTCTATCACTTGATGCCAGATGCCATAAGGAAGTGAGGTATGTAGAGATTCAAATTTGCCTCTGGCGAAAAAAACATCCAAAGAAATCGTATTTTTAAGCGTTTCTTTTAGAAAGGTTGTTTTGCCGATACCACTCTCCCCACTAAGCCAGACCGTCTTTACAGCACCTTGTGATGCTCGTTTCAGCGCTTCTCGTAAGCTAAGTTTCTCAAAATGTCTTCCGTAGAATTTTTCCGATACCATCCAGTGCTCCGGAATATCCCAGCTTCCTAACAAGAAGGGCTCGATGTACCCGAATTGTTCTAGGTGAGTTAGACATTCCTCAAGATCCGACTTAATTCCAAAGGCGCTGGCATATCTCGCACTAGGCATTTTCTCCATGCATTTGCCAACAATGTCTGAGACAGATAGAGGGATAGTGGGAAACCTGCGATGTATAGGCTCCGGTGTATCTGCAAGATGACGATATACAATATCAACCACATCATGAAGTTCGAAGGGAAGACTACCTGACAGGCACTCATATATGATAACGCCAAGCGAATAAAAGTCAGAACGGTAGTCCGGGTTCACCCCTGTTCTGCCCGTTTGTTCTGGCGATATATAAGGAAGCAAAGCATCCGGTCGGCCACTTAATGCTAACAAAGGACTGGAAACACTTTCGGTACAGGACATACGGATATCAATAAATTTCACTTCAAAGGTGCTAGGATTTACGATTAGATGAGCGGGGGTTAGTTCATTTAGTGTTATTTTCTCACGATGAATTTGCATAAGACAATCGGCTATAGCTATGGCAATACGAAGTAGCGCTGGAAGCTCCAGTGAATCAGGTGTATGCAGTATCTGATCCAGCGTAACCCCCTCTATATTTTTCAAGAGAAGGACTGGCCGTTCCGGTGTGAGTTCCAGACTATACGCCTCGACTGCTCCACGACCGTTAAGTCGCTTAAGTATGTCATACTCATAACGAAAAGCATCAACTATAGTAGACCCTGGATACTCGCCTGTAGTTGTCTTGGCGATAAACTTAAGGCCATCTTCTTGACGTAGCAGTCTGTACAGCTTGATATCTGAGGTAGTCTCTATAAAATCTAAAGTTTGGTATCCTGGCAACTCAAACATTAACAGCACTCCCTAGTTACAATTAGGTAGACAGAATACACAATATCGAAAAGTAGTTATACTCATTATATCATCTGATCTCGCCATAGAATCCTATGTTGTAATTAACTTTGTCATCTATTTTGTCATATGACATCTATAAAATTTCATTGTGATAATATAGAAAAAAACACTCAATCATCCCAGAATACGGAGGATTCAAATTGTATCTTTTCTACATAGACTACCCTACGCGATTGGTGATCTGCCTACTGTAGAAGCTATAGGGGCTAGAGAACGAGTTCTAGCGGTTATTCCCGTGCTTGATATGATATGCATATGGGGAGAGGAAAACATCGTATCCGATGTTAAGTCGGAGACAGAGCCGCTCCAAATTTAACATGGAAAGAAGCAGCATTTCCTTTGATAGAAATACTGCTTCTTTTTGTTACATTAAAGCTTGTCAAGAAACTCCACGTACCCCTGCGCGCTGCGGTCCAAAATAAGTGGTAAATCGCTGTTATCTGCTAAATAGTGTTCAGCGCCATAAAAGACAAAGAAAGAGCGGTAATTAGTTTTGCAGTACGACAAAGTCGTTTCAAAGGGAACCAGGTACTGTTCAAGAGTCTTTCCTAAGGTTCCTTCCACACTAAAATCATGCTCCGTTCCCCCGGCTGTTACGGCCAGAGCCGTTTTTTTGTTTATTAATGCTTTGGCCTTCGATCCGTACGCCCATCCGTGTGTGAATACTTCATCGAACCATTGTTTTAGCAGCGGCGGGGAACTCCACCAGTAGAGGGGAAACTGTAAGACCAGCTTGTCATGAGCTTCAACCAGCTGTTGTTCTTTTTCCACGTCGATCTTTCCATCCGGGTAGGCTTTATAAAGCTCGTGAACCGTATATTTTTCCGGGTATTTGCGGAGCTCCTCTATCCAGCGTTTATTGACGATGGACGTGTCCATGTTTGGATGCGTGACGATAATAAGTGTTTTCATATGTTTTTCCCTCCTTGAGCGGTATCTGTTTCTGAAACTGAGTGTAACCCACATCAAGGAAATGCGTAAGTACGCACATTTAGTTCATGTACTTACCTAAAGGTGAGTACTCACTGAACTGGACTTAAACGAATCAGCTTTAAGGATGCGGAGGACTACATAGCCGCTTCCTAAATACATTACATACAAAAAAGAAAAATTCAGGAGGTGCCTCAGGAGCTATGAACTGGCTGCTGAGACACCTCCTCGTATATAATGCTGATGACATATTTTACTCATAAGACATTTCATATTTCGTTAGCCCTATCGCGTTTGCGTACAATGCCGCCTGTGTCCGATCATTAACCTGCAGCTTCGCTAAAATCTGGCTGACATGCTTCTTCACCGTAAATTCACTGATAAAGAGACGTGTAGCAATCGTTCTGTTGCAAGCACCTTGTCCAAGTTCAATCAATACTTCCTTCTCTTTCGATGTCAATTCATCCGCCGGGCTGCTGCCGCTAATACGCATCTTTTCTTCCATTAGACCAGGATCATAGTACTTTCTCCCTTTATGCACTAACTGGATAGCAAAGAGTAACTCTTCCGGCAGTGCCTCTTTTAGGACATATCCGTTTACTTCTGCTTCTTCAGCCCTCAAAAAATCCTCTCTGCTTGCAGAGGAAGTCAGCAGAATGAACTTACTAACCATGCCGCGAGCACGTGCTGTCTTAATGACATCCAAGCCCGATTCATCAACAAGCTTTAGATCAATGAGAACAATATCCGGCTTTGTCGCTTCAATCACATCAAATGCTTCTTGACCATTCGTAGCTTCACCAGCGAATTGCACACCTGGCTGCATTGAAATGACAGATGCCAACCCTCTTCTAACTAACGGATGATCATCCACAATAACGATTTTCATAGAAACCACTCCCTCAAACAATCATGCATTCTTTAATTTTCCAGAGCAAAGCGTCTTAGGATACCTTCCAATTAACCTCTGACCGCTTGGCTCCCTCCATTTTGAGTAAGATTTCTGATTTAAACCCAGCAGCTCTTGCAAATAAACGATAAGGCAAGGTGCTAATTATCGTATTGTAGCTTGTCACATTTGTATTATAGATCCGTCTACTGGCTGATAATTTTTCCTCTAAAATATTTATACTTCGTTGCAATTTAATATACTCATCACCAGCCTTTAGCTCGGGATAATTGTCCACCTGAACATTTATGGTATGAAGATACTTCTCCATTTCCACGTATCTAGTTAGTTTCTCAACAGGTAGCTGATGATCCTTTAAGCCCGCACGCATTCTATTCACTAACGCCAATGTCTCACGATCATTTACGGCATAAAAGATAACCATTTCCGATACTTCCATCAGCGCCTCAAATCGTTGCTGTAAATAGGCTTCAATGGTAGCAAAGGACTCTTTCGCACGATTACGCATCATGATCAATTGGTTGCAAGCAACGATTAAATAGGCTCCAGCTATAATAACGATGATCAACCCGATTCCTAACATTTGCATCACCTCTAGATATTTATATTTTTGATACCGTTTAATAGCAAAAATAGAAATTTAATTTAATTTCATATACTTCTGATTAAGTATAGTGAAAAGAATAGTCTGCTTATAGTGAGCGTTGTCATTTCTTTTGTCATATGACAAATTGGATTTTTTTTGCAAAACAAACTTTAAAAAGGTCTTCCTGATAGGCTACTGTTTTGGAGTCAACCCACATAATCTAAGTAAATAATCTAATCAAGGATGTGTTTGCCATGAGTGGCACTACAGGATCATCACGCCGTTTAGAGAGGCCCAATTTTCTTGTTATTCTCGTAGATGAGGAGCGATATGCCCCCATATATGAACATCCCGAAATCAGAGAATGGCGACGTCAGAATCTAGTCACACAGCAATTATTAAAATCCCATAGCCTTGAGTTCCACAGACACTACATCGGAACTACGGCCTGCTGTCCCAGCCGGGCAACCCTGTTTACAGGTCACTATCCTTCGCTCCATGGTGTCAGTCAAACAGTAGGAATTGCCAAAGAATCCTTTGATTCCAATATGTTTTGGCTGGATAGTAACACTGTACCTACAATGGGTGACTACTTCCGGGAAGCCGGTTACCAAACCCACTATAAAGGGAAGTGGCATATCTCCAATGAGGATATTATCATTCCCGGTACCCATGACAGCTTGCCCAGCTATAATTCGGTGACTGGCGTCCCTGACAGGCAGCTTGAAGAAATTTATTTACGAGCGAACCGTTTAGATAACTTTGGGTTCTCTGGTTGGGTGGGACCTGATCCGATTGGAAAAAATCCGCGAAACTCTGCTTCCTCAGCCGCGATCGGATTAAGTGGACGCGACGAGGTATATGGTGCAGAAACTGTAGAAATCATTCAAGCACTGGATCGCCAAAAAAACCAGAACAACAACGCTCCACCCTGGCTTCTCGTCTCTTCCCTTGTAAATCCACATGATATTGTTCTATACGGAGCCCTCACTGCACATTTGCCTAATTTTAGGTTTGAGGTCGAGCCTATGCCTGAGGTTGCTCCCTCTCCGACGCAAAATGAATCATTAGCTACCAAGCCGCGCTGCCAAGCCAGCTACCGGGACCTCTATCCAAAAGCCTTGCAGCCTATTATTGACCAGCCTTTTTATCGCCAACTGTATTATCAACTTCAAAAAAACGCGGACCTTCAAATGCGAAAGATCTTCGAGACTCTAACTCGCTCTTCTTTCTATGACAATACCATCGTCATCTTTACTTCCGATCACGGAGATTTATTAGGAGCTCATGGCGATCTCCATCAAAAATGGTACTCTGCCTACGAAGAATTTCTACATGTCCCTTTTCTCATCCATAATAGACGCTTATTTCCCAAATCTCAGGATGCCCATGCCCTAACAAGCCATGTAGATCTGATTCCTACTATGCTGGGGCTCGCCAATCTGGACATCACAAACCTTCAGAGCCGTATGCAAAATAGATTCAGTGATGCCCGCCCTTTTGTGGGCCGTAATCTTGCACCTCAGATACTGGGGCACGATTCCTCTGCGATTGCTGATGCCCCCGTCTATTTCATGACCGACGATGATGTGACTCGCGGCCAGCATCAGACAAATCCCTTGGGAGAACCCTATTCCTCCGTCGTTCAGCCGAACCATATTGAAACGATTCTAACGTATCTCCAAAGAAAGGGTCGGACAGAGCTATGGAAATTTTCCCGCTATTTCGATAATCCTAAGTTTTGGAGTGAGCCCGGGGTACAGGATGTCACGCTCCAGCCTGTGGAGGGAAAACCCGGTGAATGGACTACAAAAGTTAAAACAGTACCCGTACCTGAGGAGTTTGAGCTCTACAACTTAACTGAAGATCCTTTAGAAGCTCGCAACCTTGCTCACACCACCCTAGCAACAGTGCAGAGCAGAAGTATTCAGCAATGGATGAACCATCTACTAGCAGAGCAGCGGAGCCAAAAGCGCTTAACGCCTACCCAGACGGCCACCAAATAAAAGTGAGGCTTATTAGATAAACTCAATAAAAAACAGGCGAGTCATGGTTGAATACACCACAATTTGCCTGTTTTCCTGTGCCTATGAATTTAAGGATTATTAATAAAAGAAATCAATTGCACGAGATTACCTGCAACTTGATAAGTTACCCCTAGCATGTAAGTTCCCTTCTCTTCGTTCGATAGATCTAGGGTGAACACCTCTGGATTAGCTGCCCATTCATTCATATCAAACATAATTTCTTTAAATGTCCCAGTGTTTCTAACCCCTGCTGAACTAGGAATTACTTTACTGCCATCGAGCCCTTTCACCAGATTGGTCAATTCAACTACAGGACCCTCTAATTGTGCTATCTCAATCACTTGTGGGTCGGCCAATAAGCTAGTCAGTTTAGTCAATCCTTGTAGTGGAGAGAAATCCGTAATTTCATTTCCAGCAATATTAAGTGTTTCTAAGTTCTTAGCATACTGAAGACCTTCCAAAGATTTAGCTCTTCCAGTTACGCTCGTTAACGTCGTAAGTTTATACATGTCCCCTAGCGTTAGCTGTCCAGATACGCCTAGTGCGGCCTTAATTGAGGCACTTAAATATGGGTCTGCAATCGTGATTTCTTGCGTAAGGTCTATTTCGGTGAGACCCTCTGCTGCCTGTTGTAACGCCGCTGCGGCTGCATCTACCTCACTTTGTGTGACCGAAGGATTAGCCAAAGCTGCTTCTGCACCCGAGAGACTGGCCGTAAACACCGCAATACTCTCGGCTGTGAAACCTTCAAGAGAAATTGCTTTCGCCACAGCAATCGCTTGTTCCAGATCTCCAGTGAATAGGTGATCTCCATTCGCGAAATGTAGTTTGGTCCCCCCCCATGTAGCATGGTCAGATCCGTTGCCATTTCCACCGTCTGTAACGACTAACTTCAGCTCTTGGGCTCCATTAACATCTAACTCGATAAATTTCTGTGGATCTCTGGAGTTCATAAGTCCACTATCAAACTTCTTCTCTCCATCGACGAACACTTCGAAGCTCACCGAACCAACCGTACCGTACATTTGCCGATCTACACCCACATAGGAAGTGAAGTAGTCCGCGTTCTTATCGCTTAGATCGTATACAATCGTCGAGTTGGAGTGCGCTCCAATCCCTCTCTCGTAAGACACCACTTGATTGCCCTTATCTGTTAATCTCAGCGTATTGGCACTAACAGATTTGTCCTTCAAAGGTGCGGTAAAGCTGTTCTGAGTAGAGTTCCAGTCGTAATCCGTCAGATACGTAAAATCCGTCATGTCTACTACGGCTATAGTTCTAGTCTTCGTGGTCGTATTTCCATCACTATCGGTTACCATATAAGTGATCGGATACTTTCCAGCTTTGTTGAATTTAACCTGATCTTCACCCGTAACCTTTACTTGAGCCGTTAAGTCACCATCTTCTGAATCCGTTGCCGAATAGCTTTCATTTATGGCTATGGCTTGCCCCACTTTGGTGGATACAGGTTTAGGGATCGTAAGCTCCGGCGTACTGTTCAGAATCATAAACTTCGCATCCGCAAAATCACCGTGATCTGATGCATTTCCGTTACCTGCATTATCTAATACCAATTTCAATTCATTTACACCCTTCACAGGGATTCGAGCTATTTTAGCTTCCGTGCCAAATTTCATCAGTCCGCTATTATATACTTCTGCCCCATCGGCAAAGATTTTGAAGATCACACTAGAATTATTTTGCTCTGGGATATTTCGGTCAACCCCTACACATGTTTCAAAATATTCGAAATTAGCACCCGCCAGATTATACACAATTTCAGAGTTAGCATGCGTTCCTAAGCCCTTCGTAAATTCTTTGGTTACGCCATTTACAAGTAGTTTAATCGGATTGTTAGAACTTGCCTTATCCTTACGAACCACATTATAATCCGTTCTTGCCGACTGCCAAGCTGTATCACTCAAGTATTTACTAGCGCTGTACACAACGATCTTTCGGGTCTGCACAGCTGTATTCCCATCCCGGTCTGTAACTGACAGTTCGACGGTGTAAGTGCCTGTTTTACTTGAAGTGAAACCATTCGGGTTTACCTCAACGGCTCCAATCAAGTTACCATCTTCCTTATCAACGGCTATGACATCAGTCAAAATATCAAATTCACTATTCAACTGAACGAAAGTTGTCTCTTCCGGCACTGTGATGGTCGGCTTACTTGAAGTATTCGTAAACTTCGCATCGGCCCATACCGTATGATCTGAAGCATTGCCATCTGTAGCATCTGTGGTAACCAGCTTCACTTCGCGCGCACCTGTCACAGGTATTTTCACAAATTCATGCTCTGTCCCTGCCCGGAAAACATCACTCGCGAATTTCTTCTCTCCATCTACATACACTTCAAAGGTTGCAGAGGATGGCTTTCCTTTCATCGCTTGATCGATCCCGATGTAGCTTTCAAAGAAGTCATAACCTATACCCTCAATATCATAAACAACTTCAGAGTTCGCATGTACACCGATTCCCTTGGCATAGGTTGCAGCTAGCCCTTGTCGAACAAGGCTGATGATTCCACCAGAAACGGCTTTATCTTTCTTTAATTCACCCCAACCAACAACGACTGACTTGGCATTAAGATCCGAAAGATAAGCATAGTCACTCGTTACCGTAACCAGTGTTGTTTTGGTTTCTGTAACCCCTTCGTTCTTCACTTCATACACCACTTCGTAGTCGCCTTTTTGCGTTACATCAACGGTATTTGCTTTCAGGGTGACATTAGCCGTAATATCGTTTCCTTGATAGTTAGTCGCTTTTACATAGTTCATCGGATCAAAAGCTTGATTAAGCTTTAACGTGATTTGATCTTCAACAGATAACGCTGGCTTGAAGGCTTTAACCTGTACCGGCTTCAGTGGGTTCAGCTTCTTATCATAACCAACGATCTTGTACGTATAATTGATGCTGTTATCTACATTCGTATCCACGAACTGGTCAGTCCCTGTAAACCCTACTAACTTATCGTCTCTATACACCTCATAACCTAAGAAATCTTTCTTAAGATCCGTATCCATACTGAAGCTTAGTGTGTTCGATTTAGCAGTAGTGTTAGGCGTGATATTAACCTTTATCGCAACATTCTTATCTGCTATTCCTGTTCCTTCATAATGAACCACTGAATTGTTTAAATACCAGAGCTTTTTCGGTGCTGGATATTTAGCTAACTTCACTTTTGTTTCAGGATTCACAGTGAAGCCATGTCTGGCAAAATAGCTACTTAAGTCTAACCCCAGCACTTCAGAGGAGAACTCCACCAAATACTGCTGCTTGGAATTGTCGCCGTTCGGAAGGGAGACCTTCCGCTCGCGGTACAGCTTGGTCAGTTCTGTCCAGTAACCCGGATGCGCCAATTCTAACTGCCAATAGGCACCAAGCTGTGCAAATAAGCCCTGCTGATTCATAACCACTTTATTTTCTTCGATTACATATTTATATATATCACTTTCAAAAGGAATACGAGTATCCATCGAGTCCGCATAGACTGACATCAGCATAGACACCATATTATTGGTTACTTCACCATATTCTCGTTCGCCCATCGCCAAGCGATGCCCTATTTCATGATTCAATCCCCAGCCTGGATAGACTTTGTTAAAATCACCTAACATTGTCCCCACGGTTCCAAGTTGTATCCCTGTATGGTCCCCCGCTGCATACATCGCACCATAAGGCTGCATCAATCGGATATTCTCACGAATTAGCTTGGCATCATGAATCACACTACTGCCATCCAAGCCATAGAAGTCAAAGATCGTCTTCATCCAAGTATCATAGCCGGTTACGGTACCCAGCGGATCATTTCCTTGCGTAATAAACATGTTATAAGCTTCTGTCGCAGTGCCTGTGAAAATAACATGATCGCTGACCATTTCCACCACATCAATGAGCTTGCGATCTTGAACATTCGGATGCGCTGCCTTATCTTCATCTATTTTTTGTTTATAGGTGGTTAAGAAGGCTTTGAATTGTTCAGGATCTGTAATCTTAGTCATCATAGGGATCTTGGTAAGCCCCTCGAACCGGATCATAGGTGCTTTACCTTGTTCCTCCGCTGTATATGGATTGACGATATACACTGTACCGCCCTTAGTCACTTCATGTGCATAATAACTATTCGTCGCAAATTCAGGAACGGTTATTGTGTTTTTACCTGGACGCAATTTCACACTGCTAGCCCAAACGTTCCAAGCCGCCTCTTGTTGAGAAAAGACTAAAGAAGGCAATTTATCGCTCGAAGCTGCGTCCACATAAACGTTGATTGTATCTCCAGGCATTGCAACGAGACCTGTAGGCTGGTTGTTCGTACCGAAACCAATTCTCAGGTTTTCTTGCGCATGCTTTTTCATATCTCCACGTTGTTCCGACTCAATGATGGTGCCTTCGGTTTGAATTTCACCATTCACTAGCTTCTTAGCTAAATCCAAAGAATCCTTCAGGATTGGATAGAGCGGATGTACTTTTGCCGCTTCTTCTAATTCGTTGATTGCTTCGACGCTATTATAAGCGGGAACAACCGCACTCATCGTGCCATCTGTGAAAATACCATTTACAGCTTCACTTACTTTATCCTCTGTATAAAATCTAAATTCGGCTGCAAAGGGTCTGTTGATATTGGCTTTTGTGAACTTGAATTTCAATCTTTTAAACTTCGTAGGTTCAAATTTAAACTCCAGAAAGTCATTCGTACTATTCGCGGTTCCGCTAGATACGAGCTGGAAGGTCTCTCCCTTACTTGTTTCTGATGCATAAATTTGAAAAGCCTCTGGGAAGCCTTTGCGGTTATCTCTAGCCAGGAAAGCCACTCTATCTAATACTTTCGCTTGCGCTAACTCAAACACAACTTCATTCGTGAAGCTGTCGTCATTGTTTTTATTGGTTTCCCAGTGTGTATTCGGTTGGTCATCGAGCATGTATTCCGGTTTCGTACCTGGGTAGCTTCCGCCGTTCACCGTTACTTTTGATACGTTTGAGTTGGGCATTCTATAAGCTTCGCTATAGGCATTTTCATATGCTGTACCATAGCCTTTTAGCTTCGAAACCTTAGCCGCTGTTGCCTCTATTTGATGATTCTCCAGAAGTACTTTTGCATTCTCTATATCTGCTTGAAACTGCGCGTACAGTGGATGTGTCTGCACTTCTTGTTCTAAAGCCGTTAATTTCTCCATCGTATTAAATGCTGCGCTAACTTGACTCAAGCTGTCATCTGTGAATAAATTTTTCATTTTAGCGGATACGGCATCTTCTTTGTAAAAAGAAAACTCAGCCGCACTCGCCCAATCTTGGTTAGCTTTTTTGAAGACAAATTTAAGTCTCTTAAAGGTTGCCCTGTCAAACTGCACCTCTACTACGTCACCTGTTGAGCCTTTATATTCTCCAGAGGATACTAGCGTATAATCGCCTGCATCCGTTGTTGAGCCATAAATATCAAATTCCTGGGCAAACCCCTTACCCTTTGCGCTGGATTGTCTTGCAGCATATACGATTCTATTTAATTCAGTGGACTCATTGAATACAAAGACAACCTCATTCGTAAACGTTGAACTATTCGGTTTGCCCGTTTCCCAATGCGTACTCATATCGCCATCAATAGCCTTAGCTATAGGTGAACCTGAGTAGTTACCACCGTTATTGGTAATGGATTTAATATTCGCAGGATTCATTCTAAAAACATCATTATAAGCGCCTAGGATAGCCTTGCCGTACAGATCAAACGGAATAACTGACGCATTGCTTATTAGGTCAGCCTTGCTTTGTACTACAGTGTTCACTACAGTTACCTTGCTTACATCACTTGCTAAAGCATAACCTGCCTCACTCGAAAAGCTAGCTAACATGGCTGCCGATGTAGCGATTGCAATCATTTTTTTCATCTTTTCTACCCCCCAGATGTAATATAAATCTCTTCAATGCCTAAAAATGGGCACAAAAAAAACTACCCCGAAAGAGTAGCTTGATTGCAGCTAAAGTTGCATAAAAATTAAGACTTAATTTTTATTAAACCTTAAAAACAAAAAGCGTTATACACTCTTTGGCAGCTGGCTGACAATAGTCGTGATAACCTTAGTCCCTATAGCTTTGCGTCCCTACATTTCCATAGGTTTGCCTATGAAGTTTCGATTACATTACAAAGGTTAACATAACTATGCATCTTATTGCATGATTATTTGGTATGAAATTGATATTTGATCGACATAGGTAATTGCAATCAATTTCCTCTAACTGATCGATATTATTTATCAACTGTCCCAGACGAAGAGTGATACTTTAGGACTGGAGGAGCGTTCAACCTCCAAATAGTCGCCGAAACCAATTCCACACATCACCTGTGATCGGAATTAACCCAAAGCCATGCTCGCCAACCGCGATTAGACCATATGCCCATTGTCCAATAGCTACGGCTCCCCCAGCAATCCGTCCTATGGCTACCGCTCCAAATGCCGTATCCCCTATGGCGACAGCACCTAACGCTTTTTCGGCTATCGCGATCGCTCCTACAGCCACTCCTGCAATAGCAATCGCCCCAGCTGCGAAGCCAAGCCAGCTAAGTGCTATCGCTCCAAGTGCTAACCACATTCCTAGTGATATTGCACCCACGGATAGTACCCCTACGCTTATCGCACCTATGGAAATCAAGCCTACAGCTATATCTCCAATAGCAATTAATCCAACAGCTGTCTTCACACGAGGTCTGCTGCCATAACCCTGACCAGAGTAGCGACCTAAATTGCTGCGAATACTTACCACTGGAAATGAGGGAGAAGGCCACTGATAATCAATCTCTCGCCCTTCCCAGCCCCTGGAATCTGCCCAACGTGTGATGTATTTATGCCATTCCATATTCATCCGCCCCCCTTCTCAATTACCTAAATTGTACAGCCCCGGGGCTCACCTGTAATCAGACTCTGACCTGAATTCATCTCATCCTCTAGACGGAGATCTACTCATTAGGATCACTGTTTGGGAATAGGGTCAGGTTTTCCAAATAAATATCCCTGAAACAACTGATAACCACTCTGCTTAAGCCATTCAAAGTCCTCTCTAAATTCCACTCCTTCTGCTAAGGGAACGGATTGGATTTCTAATGCCTTTTCTAAAAACTGTTCTGCTACTTTCTGTTTGCTCGGATCACTAGACACACCCTGAACATATTTCATATCCAGCTTCATGTAATGGGGTTTAAGTGCCAATAACATCTCGATTGTGCTGAAGCCTTCGCCAACATCATCTAGAGCGTATTCAAATCCCCGATCCTTGTAATATGTCAAAATAGCTTTCAAATGAGCAAGGTCATCCACTTTCTCCGTCTCAACAACTTCAAAGACAAAAAGAGAGGGATCTACGCCTAATTGATTGGCCAATTCAACTGTTGATCTTAGGCAGAACTCTGGAGCGTAGATCGACGTTGGGATAAAATTAATAAACGTTTTTTTATTTAAGGGTGCAGCACATTTTACAGCAGTCATTCTACATAACCGGTCTAAAGCATATAAACGGCCACGATTGCGTGCCGCCGTAAAGATCTCATTAGGATAGATAAGGGCTCCATCTTCTTTTTTAAATCTGGATAAGACCTCGTATGCAAAAATCTCTTCCTTTGCATTCACGATTGGCTGGAAGTGACAAATCACTAACCCCTTAGTGATAACCTCATCAATCCACTCCATATCAAGTACAGTGGGCATCTCGGATAGAGGTCTCCATGTTTGGTCATCTATACGGAATTCAATCTGCTTCGACGCCATATGATCATTACAGAAATCCAGAAAATCCCGCGCCCCAGCCTCTTTAATCGTAATCACATTTTCTTCTACCTTATGTATCGTATTGCTTCTACTCAAATGATGAATAACCTCAGGTAACATCCTTAGATTAAGCTCGCCATGAGCCTTAATTTCAAAATTCAGTTCTCTTACTACACAATGATTACAAGCCACATTCATAACCCCTTTCATCTTCGACTCTCTTAAAAAGATCCCAGAACTACTATTCTCAATCAAAATCCGTTTACTCCAGTAAGTACGACGGGTCTAACACGGTTAACTGTTGATGTTGAATCTCAATAATCTTTTGCTCTTGCAGATCTTTAAGCACAAGGGTAGCCGTCTCCCTGAGCGTTCCGATTATATCCGCGAACTGCTGATGGGTCAGCCGGAGATTAATCCTCATCTCACCTTGCTCCTCTATCCCGAATATTTGGTATAGTCTTCTTAGAGTAAAAATTGCACGCGCTCTCGCAGCATGAAATTTCATTTCGGGTAATAACCGATTCGATAAAAATAAACGATCCATTTGCAGCAGCATCAATTGTTCCTTAACTAACGGGTAGTGTATCGTTCATCGCCACCGCTGATATCACTCTTGCATTGGAGGGACGGATCACTTCCAGATCGCCAAAGAAATCCCCTTTTCCAAAAAGAAGCTTCCATCTCATTATTCCTTTCTAAAACACGCCATAGTTTTGTATACCAACATACAGATAATAAATCATTATCCTGTTATATTCTATCGTAACGATTGCCAATACCAATAACAAAGGAGAACCTTCTATGAGATATAATTTTGACGGAAAAGGACTTACAGAAACGCCAGAGATCGTGTTTGAGAGCAATCCTCTACTAGAACTGAGCATGTACAACAACCATATTAAAGAGATTCCCGATCAACTCTTCCTTCATGATGAATTAGAGGTACTAAATTATGCGGGTAATGACATCGAACGGTTATCCGAGAACATCGGTCGTTTAGTTCACTTAAGAATGCTTGATTTAGGCCATAATCAACTCAAGGTATTGCCGGAGAGTATTGGAGAACTACGGGGGTTGGATTCTTTTCTATACCTAAGTAATAATCAGTTCGAGCAGCTGCCGGAGCAGCTTTGTAATCTCCAGAAACTCAAGTATCTGAATGTAACAGATAATAATCTCAAGCAACTGCCTACTCTTTTAGGCGCAATGAGCAGTCTAATTGAATTGCGGCTATATTACAATCAGCTAGAAAGTCTGCCAGATTCAATCACACAAATAAAAGGGCTAAGAGAGATCCATCTGTATGGTAATCAACTGGTCTTGTTACCCGAGCATTTGGGTGCTATAGAAGAACTTCGGATACTTGATTTAAATGATAATCGAATCACTGAACTACCTTCATCTATCGGTAAACTAAGCAAGTTAAGAAAACTGAACCTTCGAAAAAATAAACTGAATCAGCTGCCTGAGCAAATAGGTCAATTAAGCAGCCTTGTTGAGCTTGACCTAAGAGATAATAACCTGCAAGAAATTCCGAATTCCCTTCTACAACTAGAACGATTAGAGAAACTGGATCTCCGATGGAATCACAGCTTGAAGGAAACAGACATTTTAGAGCAATTAGAGCAAAGAGGATGTATCGTTTATAAATAACAAAAAAGCCCCCTGTTAAAGAAGCTTTTCATTCAAATCTATGAAGTGGGTAACGCGGTTTCTCCCCTGTTCTTTAGAGGCATAGAGCGCTTGATCAGCTTTTTGCAGCAGGGTGTTTTCTGAATCGGCTGGAATAAATGTAGCTACACCAATGCTCACCGTTATCCGGCCCATTTCCCAAGTTGAATACGCGATAGACTGCCGTAAATTCTCAGCTATAGTCCTTGACTCCGAGATGTCTGTATTAGGTAAAAGAAGTATGAATTCCTCACCGCCATATCTAGCCGCAATATCCTCTTTACGAGATTGCAGTTTCAAGATACTCGCCATTTTCTCCAGCACATAGTCACCTGTCTGATGCCCATAGGTGTCGTTCACTTTTTTAAAATGATCAATATCTATAATACACAGCGAAAATGCTGTTTGAACTTGGCCGTACCCTACAATTTGCTCTTCCAGCTTCTCTTGAAGAAACCTTCTATTCTTCAGCCCAGTCAGCTTATCTGTATTAGATAACTCTACTAAAACGGCATTCATCTCCAGCAGCTCGGCTTGTTTCTGTTCAATTTCTAAATGAATTCGCTTGAGCTCGGCAAGCGCCTGATCCTTTTCCCAATAAGCCACTTCTATTTGCTTCTTGGCAGACCGAAGCTCCAGCTCATAGTCAATACGTTTTCCCATCTGTACCAGGATACAATCAATGACCTCTACACCTTCACACTCGAGCCTTCTGCCATTCAATAAATAGGGAACCGCTTTACCATCACTATCTTTCAGATTTATAAATAACTCTTCCACCTGTCCATTAAGATTAATAAAAGGATAGAAGTATGAATGAAAAATAAGCTTGTTTGCCGTAGACATGATAGATTCAAAATGCTTATGCACCAAATCAACCTGTTTATACCCCATACGGTCCAAAAACGTCTGATTTACATCCTTGATTATTCCTTCATGGGTAATAGAAACATAGCCACAAGGCGCATATCTTAATCGGTCATCCATGATCTAAATATCCTTTCAACACAGCATAATCTCATCTAGCTTACGTAAGATATTCATTAATTAAAGTGATGGTCTCCTCAGGATGGCTAATGTGTGGGTAATGCCCTTTAGACTCCATTAAACGGAAGGTACTATTATTCAAGTGTTTATGTAGATATTCTCCAGCCGCTATAGGTACGATACTGTCATCCGAGCATTGTAGAATAAGTGTAGGGATTGTAGCCTTAGGTAGATCTTCCCTATGATCTGAAAAGAACGTAACTTCTGCAAATTCCCTTGCAATAACAGGATCTGCCGAGATAAAGCTGCGCTCCAGCTCTTTCGTTAACACCGGGTCAGGGTTGTTCATAGCAAGAGGTGCCATAAAGCTAGCCCAGCCAGCGAAATTCATCTCCATCATCTCCAGAAGCTCAGTAATATCACTTTTCTCGAAGCCTCCGAAATAAGTATTCCCCTCATTTAAATAACATGAAGAAGGACCTATCATAATCATTTTATCAAAATAATCCGGCCGCTCAATCGAAGCCAGCATCCCGATCATAGAGCTAATCGAATGACCTATAAAAATAATATCTTTGAGTTCCAACGTTTCGATGACATCCAATACATCCTGTACATAGCCGTGGAGCGTATGATATTTATCTGTTGTATATGCACTTAAATCAGAGTTACCTGAGCCTACATAATCAAATAGAACGATTCGATATTTCTTCTCAAAAGAGGGCGTAATAAACTGCCACATGCTCTGGTCACACCCAAATCCATGTGCAAAAACAATGGTTCGTTCTCCTTCTCCAATCACTTTCACGTGATTCCGCGCCCTAACATCGTTCATTTCATATAACTCCCTTTATAGTTAGCATTCTCTCTATTTTGAAGGGTTGGCCTGGAAATATCAAGCGCATAAAAAACTCCGCTAGAGTAATCTCTAGCGGAGTTTTTATGCTATCTAATTTTAGAATGCAGAAGTCCATCCCGCATCGGCAGCGAGGACTGCTCCGTTTACAAAACTGGAGTCATCGGAAGCCAGGAACAACGCAACTTGTGCGATTTCTTCGGGTGAACCCACCCGAGGAATTACAGCCTGTGTAAGTTGAGTACGGCTCATGCCGAACTCATTAATATTTTTCATAGAAGCACTAATGTTAGTGGCAGTAGCTCCTGGTGCGATGGCATTACAACGAATGCCTTTGTTGGCATACATAAAAGCTGTATTTTTTGTCAAGCCTACTACTGCATGTTTGGAGGCAGTATAAGTTGCTCCAGCATGAGCACCACTTACGCCACCTGTAGAAGCGGTATTCACAATAACGCCCTTTCCTTTTTCGAGGAAAATAGGTAGCGCTTTACGTGTGGACCGCATTACACTTTTGGTATTGATGTCAAAGATAAGATCCCATCTCTCATCATTAATATCACCAACTGGCTCAAATCCATCCATAATACCCGCATTATTCACTAGTATATCTAGCGTTCCATATTCATTTACTGCGGTATCAATCATGTTATTGATATCTTCGACTAGAGCAACGTTTACTTTTAACGCCTTAGCTACTCCACCATTACTAACGATTCCTGCTGCGACTTGTTCCGCACCTTCCAAGTTAAGATCGGCTACTATTACTTTAGCACCTTCTTTAGCGTACAACTCTGCGATAGATTTCCCCATACCCGATGCTGCTCCGGTAACAACTGCAACTCTGTCTTGAAGTTTCATGTTGGAAGTCTCCTTTACGTTTATCTATAATGTAAGTATTAATATATAAAATCTCTAAAACGATTAAAATTTATTCTACTTAAGTTTAATCATCTGCAATTTAACTATCAATATACAAACGGGACACCAAATGTTCATAAATAAATATAAAGCAGGATTGTGTTGAAATAGGGTTAGAAAATAGACAGTTAGGTGGTCTTCTGTTGCTTAAAAATCGAAGAACAAGTAAATCGAGGAAAGAACTAAAAAATGCATTGATATTACTCATGGAAAAAAAGAATTTCCGCACCATTACGATAACCGATATTGTTACCCTAGCCGATTTAAACCGTGGAACCTTCTATAAGCATTATCAAACCAAAGAAGAACTTCTGAATGAGTTAATTGATGATGTGCTGGAGGATTTAATTAAGGCTTATAAAGATCCCTATCTCCATACCGATAAATTTATGGTGAGTGAGCTTACTACCTCTAGCATCAAAATTTTTGAGCATGTCGTTTCCTATTCTAATTTTTATACCATCATTGTAAATTCCAATGTTCTGCCTGGGTTTCAAAATAAGATTTGTGACATCTTAAAGGAGCTAACCAAGCAGGACTTAGTCGCGGTTAATCATACTAATAACAATATAAATATCGAATTATTTTCTAGCTATACGGCCTATGCTCTATTTGGATTAATCATGGAATGGGTAAAAGGAGGGTTCAAATATACTGCGAACCATATGGCCGAGCAGCTGATTCAAATTCTGTCTTTTAATTCACATAATGTGATCATAAAGACTTCAAATCAACCCATTAAGCAGAATTTGCTCTCTATTAATAGCGACTAATTATCTCAACCACCAAAAAACCACTCCAATGTGCTGGAGTGGCTTTTAATATGCATTTTATAGATTATGGTCTTCCTTTTCCACCACCACCGCCACCTGGGCCTTGATTGGTGTTCGCGGTGGTTACTCCGGATTCATTCAGCCAAGTTACACTACTGGTGATTTCAAACGTTACTACTTTCGTTCCTCCAGTATACTCGCCATCCGTATACAATCCATTTGCTTCACTGCCAGTCGAGGTACCTCCCGAGTAGAGGGTGTATGATCCACCGTCTTTCAAATCAGGGGAACTCATCACGAGCGACTGATAATCTTTCGATGGAGCAAAGGTTAGGATTGTGTTTCCTTCGCTATCCTCCAGATGGACCAATGCTCCGGCCTTCTGGATCTGAGGGAACGTCATGCTGACTGCATGTTGGCTGGAGGTGTCAGACGTTGCCTGAGCCATACCCGAGCTTCCCGCGGCTATTAGAGTACCGCCACTCTGTTCAAAGCTGCCATCGTAATCGAGAGCGCCGTTTCCACTATTAGTAGGTCCGTTAACAATTACTGTACCACCGGACATCACGATAGAGCCGTTCGAATCCAATCCGTCACCTGTGGCATCGACCGTTAATGTTCCTCCGCTAATCGTGAGTACATTAGCTGCAGCATCGCTGAACTGATCCTGCTCCTGAGGGCCACCTCCTACAGTCACTTCATCATTACCTCCTGCAACATTCACTCCATCATCAGAAGAGACTACGTGAGCTTCGCCTCCGGACATCGCGATGTTCGCTCCTTCAATCCCTTCGTAGCTCTTCGTAATATCAATTTTGCCACCGGATATCGCCACCAAGGCATCCGCATGAATTCCATCGTCGCCAGTTTTGATGTTAAATTCTCCAGCGGCTATCGCAATGTTGCTATTGCTATGCACTGCATCATCAGCAGAATCAATGTTAAATGTTCCGTTGTTTACGCTAATATCTCCTCCAGCCTTCAACCCTTTAGTGCTTACTGTTTCGGATTCTGCCGTTGTTGATGTAGTTGACGCTTCCTGCTGTGACGCCTCCGGCATTGTCTCTGGCTTTGCTTCTGATGTCGATGTATCTGTTGTTCCTGGTGCTTGGCCACCTGTTCCTTGTCCACGATTACCTCTCATGCCCATGCCTGCCCCTGGATCACCTGTCTTCACTTCACCATTCTCGTTGCCTCCGCCTGTAACCAAGGTGTACGTTCCGCCATCGATTACAAGTGCAGTTTCCGCCTGAATTCCGTCATTGCCAGCCTGAATATCAAACGTTCCTGCTGTGATACCAATAAAGCCTTTATCCGTTTCGGTATCATTGGTCGATTTGATTCCGTCACCTTCAGCTGTAATGCTGATACTTCCATCCTGCACAGCAACTAGATCTTTACCGACAATCCCGTCATCAGCAGCCTGAATTTCAAGGATGCCACTCATGATTTTGAGATCATCCTTGCTTGTAATCCCATCATTATAATTAGCAGAAACAGACAGCTTCCCTGTGCCATTGATTGTTAAGTCTGCTTTACTAAAGATAGCTGCACTAGGCTCATCTGTAGTGTCATCAGCATAGACATAAGTTGCCCCATCCGATACGGAGTTCTCTGTTCCGTCCTCCAAGGTAATGATTACTTTACCCGCTTCTTTAATATAAATTGCAGCGCTGTCACTGTCCGTAATGTTCACACCGTTCAGCACCAGATGTACAATTCCGTCATCCTGATTATTAATTACGATCTGCCCATCACTCAGCTTACCCGAAAGCACATAGGTTCCTGCTGCAATAATCGCCACTGACCCATCTTTGGATTCAGCTCCCGCACCTTCGACAACAGCGCTCGTGCCAGCCAGGGCAATATCCGTGGATTGGTCCGCCGTCCAACTTGTATTAGAATCGTCTTCATCGAACGTTACCAAGTCCGACAGCTTAGCACCTGCCAATTGTACTTCAGTAGCAGCTCCACTCTGGCTCAACGTTAATTCACTCGACGTAGCTTCAGACTGTGCTGTTGTATTATTATTGCTGCAAGCCGACATGAGTCCCGCACACAATAACAAAATCCCTATTTTACTGACTGTTATATAATTTTTCATATTCCATCCATCCTTTCGGTCATTTTAATAGTCATTTACAGTGGGAGTCATGGTTAACGAGAGATCTAGATTCCCATTTCGAGTACGGATCGCATCCAGGAACTCCTTCTGGTTCACAGCCTCACTCAGCGTAACGGAGTAGACCAGTTCATATAAACTGCCAAGCTCAGTCGTTCTAATCTTCTTAAGCTCATACCCTACATTAAATGTATTGAAAACTTCTGCGAAGGCTTCTTCATACCCCAGACTCTCTGGAATAGTTACCTTTAGTGTTTTTTGCGATGTTGTTCTTACCCCAAAATTAGTCCGATTAAGAATAAACATCAGGGCGCACAGAATAAGGGTAAACAACACCGCGTATCCGAAAGAACCTACCCCGCAGGCAAGTCCTGATGCCATGGTGAACAATACAAAGGTGATATCCTTCGGATCGCCAGGCGCACTTCTGAACCGAATGATGGAGAATGCTCCGGCAAGACTGAAGGCTCTGGCAACATTACTGCCAATAAGCAGAATGATGATGGCCACAATTACGGGCAGCAGTACCATCGTGAGTGTGAAGCTTTGCGAATACCCGCCGGAATTTGTCTTCATATAGGTGTAGCTAATGATCCCGCCAAGGGCGATAGCTATAAAAATAGTTAGAATTGCGTTGGTAAACGTTAGCTCTGTACTCGTTGCTACGGTAAATAATGAATCAAGCATAAAGAGCACTCCCCCGATCTGTTTTACTGTTCTTCAGCATTTTTTTATATTCATTACCGTATTTGGAGAAGCTTGTACGGTACATTTGATGCTCTGAGAGCATTTTTGCTAACCAGACCGGAATCGTATTTTCAGCCTTTACTTCCATCAGCCACTGACCCGGCTCTAGTAATGGTTCGCCATAAACGCCATGCTCCATCTTGAGATCGTACCGCCGACTTCGGATATTCGTATCGAACGTGATTCTTAAATCACGATTATTTTTACAAAACAACGCTTTGCGGTCATAAGACAGATACACTTTAGGCTGCAATTCATATCGCGTTAAAAAGTATTTAATCTCTTCAATCACCTGTTTGTTCATGTAGTCCTCGAATTCTGGCTCCCTGCCTGTGGCAACAAAAGCATAAGCCTCGTCCAATTTGAGCGACGTTCTTCTTTTATTCACCAGCCCGAACACCTTCTTCTTGATTTCCAGATAAACCTTTGTATCTTGATTTGGCACACCGTAAGCTCTTAAACGCAGCTTCTCTTTGTACTTCGGCTTCGCAAGACTGTTACGAATCAGCGTATTGTGCGCAGTATCATAATATAAGTTGGTTATGGAATAAAACTCATGCTGCTTGTTGAAATCGTCTAGCTCCATGTATTCAAGTAATTGGTTATAAAATTTATAGTAGGCTTCGTTATCCAGTAAATATTTGTTCTCATAACGGTTGAATACCTCAATCGCCATATGGGATCATTCCTTTCTGTTTATCGTTGTCTCTTGTGCTTATGAATGTATCTTAGATCCCAAACCTTTAATGAATCTTAAATGGTTTTACATCCCACTAACAGAGGTGTAAATCGTAACTGCGGTGAATGTTGGACTTTCGCAGACAAAGGCGGACGCTATTGCTCCTACAGTTCCAAAATTCCCCTCCGTTACTTGCCACCTGTTCAATTTTCACAATACAGTTCTATACCAACCTTCATTAAGGTTCAGTAAAGGTAATACTGATATAATGACCTCAATAACAAATACTCGTTTTATGTAGGGGATGGCAGAACCATGAGAATATTAATCGTAGAAGACGAGCTTCATCTCGCCGAAGCCTTAACTCAAATATTAAAAAAACATAATTATTCGGTGGACGCAGTCCATGACGGTAGATCGGGTCTGGATTATGCACTGAGCGGAATTTATGATTTGCTGCTGCTCGATATTATGCTGCCTGAGATGGATGGGGTTAGCGTCCTCAAGTCGCTGCGTAAGAAGGGGGTATCCACTCCCGTTATCCTGCTTACAGCAAAGGGTGAGATAACAGATATGGTCACTGGACTAGACTATGGGGCTGATGATTATATCGCCAAACCTTTTTCCTCGGAGATCCTACTGGCACGAATAAGGGCTGTACTAAGACGTAAAAACGAGGTTATTCCAGATGATGCTTTAAAGTTCGGGGATATTGAATTGAATACATCGACTCTGAAGCTTACCGTAGGTGGCAAAGAGATCAAGCTGAATCTTAAGGAAAGTGAATTATTGGAGCTTCTGATTCTGAGGAAACAAGCCGTAACCTCCAAGGAACAAATTATTGAGAAGTTATGGGGGTTTGATTCGGAGGCAGAGCACAACAATGTAGAAGTGTATATTTCTTTTTTGAGAAAAAAATTGACCTTCTTAAATTCCACTGTACGCATTAGTA
The DNA here is from genome assembly GCF_038008265.1 of Paenibacillus sp. FSL K6-2859. Lineage (NCBI taxonomy): Bacteria > Bacillati > Bacillota > Bacilli > Caryophanales > Paenibacillaceae > Paenibacillus > Paenibacillus sp. FSL K6-2859. The sequence goes on from NZ_JBBOYU010000001.1 coordinate 6,705,778, forward strand.
CGATCAGAAATGTAGGGTATGTATTAGAGGTGACAGCCTAATGTTCACGAAGCTCAGAAATCGATTTCTTATTGTTAACCTAGTAACTATATCCGTAATAATGCTGGTGGCTTTCATCTCGATTTATGTCATTACGTACCAAGATGTCCAAAACAATATTCAGATGGATCTTCACAGAATTATGGAGAACTACAAGTCTCCCGGCGGTGATACAGGACGAATGGGCTCAACTAAGGGAAGTTCCCAGTTACCCCATGCTGATAATAAACGTATCGATAACGGAACTCCACCTCCGGAACGGTCTGTCTCATTTATGCTGAAGATAGATACAGCGTCGAACCTCATCGGGAAAGATTCCAAATTTACGATGGATGATGATTTTTATACTACAGCTCTGCAAGAGGCTCTAAGTGCTGATAAAGATACCGGAAGGTTCACCTTGGACAGCAGCAAATGGATCTTCAACATCCAGCATACGAATGATGGAGCGATGCTTGTATTTCTGGACATCACTGCCCAGCAGAAAATCCTCACCAATCTAATCTATACCTTCTCTGTAGTTGGCTCGGTGATGCTAATTATTTTATACTTCACAAGCCGGTTTTTCGCTAATCGGTCTATCGCACCGGTGAAGGAGGCTTTTAATAAACAGAAGCAGTTTATTGCCGATGCTTCCCATGAATTGAAGACGCCGTTGACCATTATTAACACCAATGCGGATGTTCTTCTCTCCAACAGTGATGATACTATTCACAATCAATCGAAGTGGCTGCACTATATCAAGTCGGAAACAGAGAGAATGACCCGTCTGACCAATGATCTGCTATACCTAACCGAGATGGACGATTCCAGATCGACCCTGATCTATTCGAAATTCAATTTGAGCGAAGCGGTTGAGAATATTATTTTAACAATGGAAGCTGTTATCTTCGAAAAGCATATTTCGCTTGAATATGACATTGAACCTAACCTGATCGTGCTAGGGAATAGTGAACAAATTAAACAAGTGATTATGATCCTTTTAGACAACGCTGTAAAATATACGAATCCTAAAGGCTCAGTCACTTTATCCCTTAAAAACCACCATAATGATATGGTGTTATCGGTCACCAATACGGGTGAGGGCATTGCATCGGAGCACTTAGCGAGAATCTTTGACCGTTTCTACCGTACGAATGCTTCCCGAGCGCGTATACAAGGGGGTTATGGCCTAGGGCTGGCGATTGCCAAATCCATCGTTGAACAACATAAAGGAAAAATTTACGCCAAAAGCACGGTCGGCGAATCCACCACCTTTTACGTTCATCTCTCATAACTAAAAGTAAAAAAAGACTCAATCCCTGTTATCACTAGGATTTGAGTCTTTTTAATATGCTGATCATATACTATACTTCGCCCCAATAGACCTCGGTCTCATATTCTAAAAATACTTTATCATCCTGTTTATTTCGTTCAAATAGGTTCCTCAGCTCCGTCATCATACTCTCGAAACGTGGATCTCCGGGGGCTGGAATGTAGGAAGATGATCTCGCCCGTCCGCTTAATCCCTCGAAATCAAACACCTGCTGATTGCTAAAGTGCGCTGCTTGCATCTGCCCTGCCTTAAAAAAGGAGCTAAGGATTTCAGGGGTAATGTTCTTATGATTAACCCCAGTGTAGTCGGTGCCGAAGGTTTGCACAAGCTGCTCATATTCCTCCAGGAATGGGGTACCGTAAGTACGCCGAGAATTCCATATCAGAACTGCCTTTCCACCCGGTTTAAGAATCCGCTTGAATTCTAATTGCGCTGCGTCCCTATCAAACCAGTGAAACGCCTGGGCACATACGATAAAGTCTACAGACTGGTCTGGCAATTCTGTCTTCTCGGCAGACCCAGGCAATGCGCGAAAATGGTTATCCTTTGCGAGCATCTCCTCCGCAGCTGTACGCATTTCCGGATTTGGTTCAACGGCAGTCACACGACTCCCGCGCTCCAGAAGCAGTGCCGAAAATATTCCTGTTCCTGCGCCAATATCCGCAATATCACAATTCGGTTTTAGCCCAATCGTATTGTATAAATAATCAATGGCTTCTTTAGGGTAACTCGGGCGATATTTCACATACGAATCTACCCGATTTGAGAAACGTTCTTTGTTATTCATCCCAATACTCTCCCTTAGCTTTTAGGTTCGTACTCACTTAATTTGCCTCGATAAATCAGCTTCAGCCGATCGCTTTGCCGAAAATCATCCGGCGTTACGAGCGCGGGCAGCTTGTTCCATAGCTTAATGCCAGACCTCTCCAGAATTTCCGCTACAAACTGTGAGCAGAAGTAGGAGTTGCTGAATTCGACAGGTTCTTTCAGTGCGATACCAATCACGCCGAGAATATTATAGAGGTACTTTTGCCGGCTTCGGATAAAGACTTTGAGTACCCGCTCCATTTTCTCCACTTCACGGACTGTAACTTGAAGTTCATATAGAACACACGTGGTATTTGGATATTTGCTGAACGTGCCCGTCTTAATATTCTCCTTCACGAACCCTCCGTTTAGAGGGTTGCTTGGGTGCTTTCTGCCAAAGCTATATAACTCGGAAAGCTCCCGATTAAAGGAGATCGAGGCATGATTATAAGGAGCTCTCGTGTAGCCTTGGATAAGCTTCGTAAAGAGCGTTCCGGTGTTCGTAAGCAAGATAAAGACCGATGGATCATCTGCCATTTACAATTTTCCCCTTATCAAGATTGAACGTTTCCTTCATAATAACATATGAACCCATTAATGGAATCTACTCTACGACAAGTTGGTGATTAGCTATCGACCGCTCTCTATTAACGGTAATCCTGATTTTTGCGGCCTTATCGGCCATTCACTTGATGTATGTAGTTATAGGCAAATTACAGCCCAGTAAAGACTATACGGGTATCGGCTTCCGCATCAAAACCTGGTGGGGCATGCTTTTTATCTTTTGTTTAGCTACTCTCTTTAATCCAGTCGTCTCACTGTTGGCACTAATGGTGCTGACCTTCTTCGCACTCAAAGAATATTTCTCCATGATAAAGTCACGAAAATCCGACCGCAGATTATTTCTGTGGGCGTACTTATCCATTCCTCTACAGTTCTACTGGATTTATATCGAGTGGTACGGGATGTTTATTGTGTTTATTCCAGTCTATGTTTTCTTACTCCTACCGCTACCTAGGCTTATTAATAAAGGGACCGTTGGCTTCCTGCGTAGTGTTAGTTCAACCCAGTGGGGATTAATGCTGATGGTTTTCGGACTTAGTCACTTAGCCTATTTTCAATTTGCTACACCGGAGTATGGGGCGGGGCTTGTATTATTCCTAGTAGTGCTGACACAGCTGAATGATGTGGTCCACTATCTCGCATCCCTCTATATGGGAAAGCGCAAAGTGGTCCCAACTGCCAACCCGTATTTGACCTGGGAAGGTTTTGCCTGTGCATTTGTCGTAACAACCGGGGTCTCCTATTTGATCTATCCCTACCTGACGCCGCTCAACCCAATTTTCGGTTTCCTGTCAGGCATGTTAATCAGTTTGAGCGGCTTCTTGGGTAGCTTAACGGTTTCCGTGCTGAAGCGAGATTTGCTCATCGGTGATGGTGATAAATTCGTAGCTTTAAAAGAAAGCTATTTAAGCCGTGTAGACAGCTTGACCTACACCTCGCCGGTCTTTTTCCATGTCATCCGTTATTTCTTCGATTTCATGTAAATTAGTTTTCTACAACGATTTTGGTCGCTTGGCCGAGAGGTGGCAAGCTCTTGGTTAACATCGGACCGTAGAACGCATACACTTTGTCACCTTTTTTCAGCTCACTTGTGGCAATCTTCTGATTATCTTTCGTGCCGAGAATAGTCGTAGTGTCTGTAGTATTTAGAACAATCGTCTCGAAGGAAGAATCACTGAGCTTATCGCCTTTAATTACAACGCGGGTCATGCCATTATCTGAAGAAGTAACCTCTTCGATCACGCCAACCGTTCCCAAGGTCTGCTGATCCGGAGCTTGGTCTTTCACAACAATCTTGATCGCGCCCGCCAATGGCGGCATGCTCATAGCCATGACCATACTGTGCTCAACCTCGATGGACATGCCTAGCTGCAGATCAGCAAAGGTTAGCTTCTTATTATCAGCAGATACGATTTCCGTTTCATCAGAAATGCCTAAGCGAACGCCATGACCATAGCCGTTGAGGCCGATTTCAGCATTTTGCTCGCCCTTATAGATACTAGTGATTGATCCTTGCTTGATCGTGTCTGAGGCAGTCTCTCCATTTCCTTGTTCCTTGGAATTAATCGATATGGTTCCAGTTGGTCCTGCGACTACTTCAAGCTCCAATACTTTTTCGAAGAAAGATAATGGAACATAGGTTTTACCGTTCTTTAGCTCTGGTACAGCACCTAGCGAATGAATTAATGTGCCATTACGGTAAGCATCTTTTGCAATTTGAAAGGATATCGACTGGCTTTCTTTCTCAAGGCCTAGCGATTGAAGGCTTTGAGTCCATGTTAACTTATATCCAAGCGCTTCCGTTGCTGTACGGATAGGGATCATAACTTCCTTACTTGAACCTACGTATAGCGGAACATCGACTGGGGAGAAGCCGTTACCATCAATGACTAGCACATATTTTAGACCACCATAAGAATCCTGCGGCACTGAGGAATTAGCCGCTGGTGTGACTGGAGCTGGCTGGATTGGGGCAGCAGAGATGACGTTCGATGCTATGAGCGTGCCAGCCAGAACCGCTCCGATTACTTTGAATGTTTTCATAGTGAATTATACCTCCTGAGATGAATGAAATTGTGTTACTCTATCATTCTTGACGGGAGGTCCAGAACAAATGTTGCGATAAGATTGATCACTCAGCCGTTCCATAAATGATCTTGGAGCGTCTTTGTCATGTTATCTCGCTGGCTGGCAAACTGTTTAAATCTATGTCCGTTCGCTCCAGAAGGATGAGGAAATCCCCATAAACAGCGGTGATCATCGAGCTTATCCTCAGATACCAACAGCTGAAGCATTTCCTCCACCGTTTTTCCTAAAGGAATAATTAAAGCTTGGCTCAGGATGCCCAGCTCCTGCTCTAACGACAATAATGCACATTCTCTAAGGAATGAATCTGATCGCAGCTTAGGATGTGCCCCACTATAATTTTTCTTCTCTACAAATACAGGAAAACGCAGTAAAGAGGTGGTATGCAAATTCGTTTGCTGCTCCTGAAACAATTGGTCACAAGAGGTAAGGTTCAAATACTGATGAAGGCCAAGTATATCTAGCATGCGAATTAACGTCCTCCTCATGGAGCCTGCGAATCTCGCCGCTTCTTTTGCTTTTCTGCATACCTCTTCATCTGAAAACCCGGCTTTCAACCCAATGACTGCTTCTTGTATGGCTATTCTCATTTGTGTAAAACCGGGTGTTAGCCCGATAATAATCACCTTTGCAGAGGGATTGATGTATTCATTGTGGGGTGCATAGTACATTTCAAGCTTCCCGCTTCGCTTCATTAGAAGCTCATCCACCTGCAGATCGTCTTTCGATAGCGCGGTTCCCTTCGGAAGAGAGAGCATCGCAGCTTTATACTGTTGTAAATGGTTAGAGATGAGCATGTCATCCACCTCTCATATCCCTATAATGATCCACTCACGAGACGCCCTTCGAACCATACCGCTTGACGGTCCGCTCTTCTTGCTACTGCTTCGGCCGAGCAGCTGGCATGCAGTAACACAAAGCTTGCAGTGTTTCCTACTTTTGGCCATACCTGTTCACCCTTAAGATTAAGAGGCGTTATCCCTCCTGTTATGAATCTAAGGGATTGCGATAGTGACCGTTCATCACTACACCCATATAACTCTGCGTACCGTCCCGCCTTCTCCAATTGATCTCCATTTCCAAAAGGAGACCAGTGATCCGTAAGGCTGTCTGTTGCCAGTTTCACTTGTACACCTTGGCTGTGCAGCATCGGTAATGGCATCATCATTCTTCCAATAGGAACTGTGGATGCAATACCCATACCAAGTGATGCCATCCGTGTAGCCATTTCTTCTGTTTCCTGCTGCGGAGCACCTGCGAACCAGAATGCGTGACTAACGGTCACCTTGCCCTGTAAGCCAGCTTCTTCTGTGAGATCAGCCAAACGCGACAATGTCTGTTTTCCTGCTTCTTTTCCATCATGTAAGTGAAGATCAATGCCAGCATTATTCATTACCGCTAGCTCGACCATGGTCTGGAGTGACTTCTCGATATCTCCATCCACGGAGTATGGATCGACACCACCTACATAGGTTGCCCCCTCTGCCAGAGATTGCTTTACTAATTCAACAGAATTAGAGCGAAGCAGACCATGCTGCGGAAAAGCTACAATTTCAGATGAAATTTTTCCGGAGAAGGTATCCAAAGCTTGCAGGGTTGCTTCTAAACGCTTCAGACCGCTGACAGGCTCAATATTACAATGACTACGCACATGTGTCGCACCGAAACGCTGTATAAGCGTCAAGATGCTCTCCGCTTGTTGTCTCGCCATAGGCAGCAGCTTAGGCAATAATACCTTCTCTTCCTCAATGCGTTCGAAGACACCGGCCGCAGGCTTTACCGCTTTCCAGGGTCCAGCGAAATATGTTTTATCTAAATGGATATGCGCCTCCTCAAAAGAAGGAAGCATCAATAACCCTTTGCAGTCATATTTAGGTAGATGACTCTGAAGCTCTACGTCCGCTCCAACCACTTCTGAAATCTTATCTCCGTCAATTCGGATATGACAAACCTTCGTATCCGTACCAACCACTTGTCCATCCTCAATAACATAACCCTGCTCTAATCTTATATTGGTTAACCAGTAAGAAGCATTCAACATGCTACCCCATCCTTTTCTCAACGATTTAATATAGGTGCGAACCACTTTATCCTAAATGGTACCATAGCCCTTCCTATATAAAAATGTTTGAAAGGTTTTTAGCATAAGACTATATCGTAAATATCCCAACTTCTAACTTTAAAAATACAGATAACTCGCTGAGTTCTCTAAGTCTGGTCGTCATCTCATCGATAGTCGCAAGTTGCTCCTCCGTGGAAGCCGCTACTTCCTGTGAGGAAGATGCCGACTGATCAATGAGCTGCGAAGATTGCACTAGCGCCTTCAATGATTGATGTGACATGGTAGATAACTCACCAAATATGCCTTGAATGCGCAGCGTGCTTTGGGTCGTTAGATCAACCTTCTGTACGATCTCCTCTAGGGATTGTTGCCCTTGTAATACTAAGTCATTCTGTTGATTGACCACTTGTTGACTTGATTCCATCGTTTTGACCGCTGCATTCGTATCCGCTTGAATCGCGCCAACAAGCTTGGCAATCTGCTCGGCTGCTCTTTCGGAACCTTCAGCAAGCTTACGGATCTCTCCTGCAACTACTGCAAAACCTTTCCCTTGCTCTCCAGCGCGGGCCGCTTCAATGGCTGCATTAAGCGCGAGTAGATTCGTCTGACTGGCTAATTCGGAAATCACGAGAATAATCTCACCGATTTGGCTGGATCGGTTGTTCAGCTGTGCAATGGTTTCTGTTGAGTTTTCAATGGAACTAACCATAGTTTCCAAATGATCTACAGATGCCTGGTTTGCACGCTGGCCAGTTTGCACGGCTTTTATTAAATGATTGGAATCGTGAACTGTATTTACCGTCTCCTGCATAATTTCCTCGGAGATTTCAACTGTCCGTTCCATCATCGTGAGTACTTGCCGCACATGTTCTGCTTGCTCCGTCGACCTCACAGCCATATCCGTAATAATCGTTGTGATTTGCTTGGATGTCTCATTTGTCTGCTCTGCTGAAACTTGAAGTATCCCTGCATTTTCATTCAGATGATTGGCCTGTGACGTGACATTCCTGACGATGGCCCGAATGTTATCCAGAAACTGATTCATAGAATACGCCAACATCCCAATCTCATCATTTCGCTTCATGTCCAGCTTCTTAGTCAGATCGCCTCCGTGTTCAACAAGCTCCATTACATGCTCATTGATTCTGCGAAGCGGTCGTACAATAAGGCGGGTTAAGATAATGAAGAGTAAGACAATAAAAATAATCAGAGCGATAACAAAACCGCTTATAATTAAATATTGGTTATCCATCATAGGCTCCAAAATCTGTTTTACAGGCATCACCAGCACTAACTTATAATCTGTATCGCCGATTCTTGTAAAGGCATAGACATTCTTCGAGTTCTCCGTACCACTAGTTCCCGTAGATTGTGCTATGACCTGACCGACCTTTTGCAGCTGTATGTCCGGTTCATCAGATATAGCTTTGCCTATAACGTGCTTAGGGTTCTGGCTTGCTACATATCGACCAGCTTTATCTATGACAAAATAATAACCTGCATCCTCCCTCATTCCAGCCAAGCTCTTCTCGAAATCATTCGAGAATCGACTATTTAGTTTAGTAGAAGTAAGCTCCACCTTATAGTTAAGCTTTTGTTCAACTTCATGACTGAGAATTTCATTAAACTTAGAAAATGTATACATACATAGACCTGCAAAAATCAACACCATGTATACTACAGCAACGGTCATAACGATAGTTCGAACGGTTTTCTTTTTCAATGTCGGATTTCCCTTCCAATCTAGTGACATCATGTCATCCATAGCTACAGATTAATCTGACCGTGATGGTTGACTCTGGATCTAGCTTCTCCAATACGACTAGCTTCCTTGTTGAGCAGCTCATCCACCCGCAGGCCCTTTAACCCCCTTCTAGGAATCTCCTTTAAGACCTCTTCCAGTCCTGTGATCATGTTCAATGGCGCTTCTTCATCTGCCCAAGGCGTATCTCCACTGTCGTGAAGAACGATGATGGAGCCTGGTTTAATTTTTTTTAATAAGGCATGCTTTAATTGCTCTGCACTAACTGACGCTTTCCAGTCTCCGACCATAACAGACCACAACACGATCTGATAAGACTTCCTTATTAAAAAGAGATCCCCTAGATTCACAAGACCCCAGGGTGGCCGGTAAAAAATAGGACGTTCGCCTGTGATTCGTTCCACAATGTCAGCTGTTCGATCTACTTGCTTCCGTCTATTCGTCCATGGGGAGTAGATCCAGTTAGGCGTATGCGTATAATTATGAATGCCTATCTGATGTCCTTCCCGGTGCATTCGCTCGATTATATCCGGGTATTGCTCAGCCTTTTTGCCTAATACGAAGAAGGTCGCTTTAACGTCATGCTCATGTAACAAGTCCAGCAGTTCAGGTGTATAACAAGGATCTGGGCCATCATCGAACGTAAAAGCAATTTCCTTCACGGCTCCTCCTTCCGTATGAACTCCCCATCCCCAAATGCGGGTAATCACAAAAGGAACAATCATAAAGAGAACAATTATATCTATAGCTAGAATAATGAACGTTAGCATCAGGAAACCGCCTCTTTCCTTCGAGGAGCAAACCGTGCTTTCAAAGACTGCTTACTAAGCACGAGCATCTTAGGAGACAACTTCTCCGTGCTGTCCTCAACGCGATGTTTCCCCTCAGGATGCAGCATCCGAAGTAAGAACCGAAGATAGATTCCGAACCATCGCCGCTGCCATTTGGACTTGATAGGATGCTGCTCAAACCCTATGCCATGAATGATTCCGCGGTGAAGTAGCGTAATCCCCGTTAACGCCTGCACTTTGCTTAGTTCTGGATTGTTGTCCAGATCACGACTGATCTCCTTCATAGCCTCACGGAGCATACGTGCAGTACGGATTCCCGCTCGATCTGCACCAAATGTACGTGTCAGCTGCACGACCTGACGATTATCCAGATGAAGCTCACCCACCCAATCACCGGGAAGTATCTGGTGCCCATCTTGGCAGACCACACTTTCCCCGTGATACTTCACCACTACCAATTTACATATCCCATATGTGCGCACAGACTGACTGCGAAATTTGGTTATGACAGCAAATACGCTCTCCCACATCATCCAAAGAGATTGCGAGAATAATTTTATAAATGAAACTGAAGCTACCATTATTCTTCCTTCTTCCCGTTTAAGTTTATCTTCTAGCAAAATCTTTTACTAAACGCCGCGTATACCTGCCGATCATCTTTACCAGACTGTTTCCAAGATAAGCACCTATCCATAGAAATAACGCACCTAACAGCATGAAAAAAAGTGAGATGCTCAGCGTATTATTTTCAATCCCGAATACCGATATAGAAGAGATGCCGAGTAAGTACAAGACAGGTGCGAACAAAAGAATAATAGGAGCCAAGTAAAAAAGGGTTGCACATATTAGACTGAGCATTCCGATAATACCGTGCAGCATCAGTCCAATAATCGCTCTCCAGTTATGTTCATTTAGAAACTCTGCCTTAACCCGTTCCCACATGCTGCCTTCTTCTTGAGATCGGGTTGGAAGCGTGCGAACGGAGATATCCGTATAGATTTTCGTTCGAATTCGCTCATGCTGTAAAAAGGTTTCGGTAGAACGCAAAACATAATAAAGGATCGGAATCCCTACTATGGTGAAGGACATTGCAACTCCAAAGGTGATGCCTACCAAATAAAAGCAAAGGTAAAACAGCCCTGTGGCAAAAGTAATTAATAAGAAACAGAAATTCCTCACATGTTTCCGGATCATTTGATTCATCTTCTTCTCTCCCTCTCTGTAATAAAAATTTGTTCATCTAAGCAACTCCCATGCTAGCGCTTCTGATGTAAAATCGACCAGTGCCGTAATGTCATATGACAGTTTTTCATACAAAAAAAGCACCCTATTGCCTACTCCCGTAAGGGAATATAGACAACAAGGTGCTCGCGCTTCAATTTCAGATCATTCGGTTTTAGTTATTCCAAAGTACCAAAGGCTTTCTCAACAGCCTCTTCGCGATTCCGTACACCTAGCTTAGCATAGATGGTAGAAGCGTAATTTCTCACCGTGCCATCGGACAAATACAATTTAGCTGCAATAGACTTATAACGCATGCCCTTTGACAGGCATTCTAGAATTTCCAGCTCGCGCGGGGTCAGCCCATACTCATTACTCTGCTCAGTCTGCGCTTCAGATGTTGGATGCATCTCATAATGATCAATTAATACATTCGTAATAGCTGGTGTTATCATCTTCACACCCCGATGTACGAGACGTATCCCTTCGAATAGCTCCTGCGGTTCAGTAGACTTTAACAAGTAGCCATCTGCCCCGTTTTGCAGTGCTTCGACTGCCAAATCTGTTTCTTGAAAAGTAGTCAGGATCAGCACGCGTACCCCTGGCCACTTTTGCTTAATAAGCTTCGTTGCTTCCGCACCGTCCATGTCTGGCATATTTAAGTCCATTAGCACCACGTGAGGTTGATCCTGTTCGCAGAAGCTTACTGCTTGCTCACCATTCTCTGCTAAACCTATGATCTCAAAATCGGGTTCCTGCTCTAAAATAATTCGCAGACTATCCCGGATATAAGGCTGATCATCTACCAGTAGTAAGCGGACCGTTTCCTCCTGTATCTCTTCAAGCCTCGGCAAACTACAGGTCACTAAGGTCCCTTCTCCTAGCTTTGAATAAACATACACTTGCCCTTGCAAGTTAGAAGCTCGTTCCTTCATCGCGTTCAGACCAAACCCTGCTGTTAAATCCTCTGCGCCTAATCCATTATCCTGCACATCCAGCCGGATCAACTTCTCTTCGTAATGGAGACTAATGACAATTTCACTGGCTTGACCATGGCGTACAGCGTTGGTTATTGACTCTTGGAGACATCTGTATAATGTCATTTGAGCCTGCTTGGATACTGTGTAGGCCTCTCCGAACGTTCTTAGGCGAATCTTAACCTTAGAGAAGGTTTGAAAATCATCCACTAATTTCTGCAGAGACTGTATAAGCGTCAACGAATCCTGCGAAGAACCCACTTGGTGCAAATATCTCCGAACGTCATCTAGGCCATGGCGAGTTAGTTTTAACAAGGCATCTATCTTTTGCGCCCCGTCCGAAGTGTTCACCTCCGTACGTAAAGTCTCTAGCCCCATAAGAATGGATGTATAAGAATGCCCCACCGTATCATGCAGATCTTTGGACAACCGATCTCGTTCTTCCAGAAGTGTCATACGCTCGACTTGTGAGATATACTGCTCCAAGACCGCATTCTGATCCTTAATGATTCCGCTCTGCTTGTGATTGACCATCAGTAAATGAAAGGCGAAGCCAAGCGTATACACCAAGCCAATATTCAAGATCATCGATACAGCATCCACTTGCTGTGACAACCTAGACAACAGAATTGGAATCAAAATAACCGTAATCGGTGCTGACCAACGATAAGACTTCTGTGCACTATTGCTAGCAATCATAAAGGCAGTAGGTAAAAAAGTTACATAGGATTCAGGAAATAGCGCAGCCAAATATAAACATAGACCACCCGAAAGAAGGATCTCCGCAATCAGATAATATTTATAATGCAGCTGCAAACAGAACCAAGGCACTGAAAAAGCGATCAAGCCCCAAACAAACGCGATCCAAAAAGGAATCGTAAAATTGTCCGAAAGATAACACATGGTAATCAATAAAGAAGTAGAAAAACAAATCCGAAACAGGAGGACGAGCCAATCGTACCAGAACCACTGTTTGACCAGATTAAACAAGACATTGCCCCCTATATACTGTGCTGACTTGACCTTTATTATAGTGTAACCCCCTGGGACCTTACTAGTTACAAAAGGTCATGAGTTGGAATGACATTTATGCTGATGCTACAAATTCCATAGAGGTCACTATCGACGTCTCTGAGATTCTAAACAAAACAATGTCACAAATCAACGACTTGAAATTGTTATATAAACGAAAAGCAAAGGAGGTGATCGCTTGGAAGAAGCTAGACCTAGTGGCGCTGCTACAGAGCAAATAGAGGCCGCTGTTTCACTGGTTAAGTCGGGAAATCATGAGGCTTATACATCTATCATCCACAGATTTGAAAAACCCATGTACATCTATTGCTATCATCTGCTCAAAAACCGGGAAGAAGCTCAAGATGCCGTTCAAGAAATATTCATCAAAGCTTATCAAGATATTCACCGTTATGAGCCTACTGTCTCCTTCTCTGCATGGTTGTACAAGCTTGCCTATCATCACAGCCTAAACCTGCTAAAGAAACAGCATCGAAGGTTAAAGATTGTATCGTACTTCAAACAACAGGAGGAAGCCACGGAGCACATTCCAGAGCCGGAATCGCCTTTAACTGAGTTACTGACCTATCTCACTTCAGAGGAAAGGCACATTCTATTGCTGAAAGCAGTGGAGCAATACAATTTTGAAGAGATTGGTCAAATCATGGACTGTAAGGCAGCAACCGTACGAAAAAAATATCAGCGCTTGCGCCAGAAGCTCATGGAACAAGCCAATAAACAACGAAGGGCAGGCGGATTATTTGCGCAATCCAACGAATGACAGACAAATGGAACAAATTGAAAGCATGATCCGGGAAACCGGGACGCCACAGTATAGCCTTAGTACACAAATCATGAACCGGATAGGAGAGAATCCCATGAATAAAACCACTAAACGAGGACGTATGTTTAAGAAAACATTAATCGCCGCCACTACAGCAGCTGCACTTGGTCTAGGGATTATCAGCACTGGCTTTATCTCACCCGCTATGGCAGATACACTGGGACAAATTCCTGTCATAGGCAGTCTGTTCAATAATAACGTGGATAATGGGCTGAAGTTGGCTGCAGAGAATGGCCTTATTACCAAGCTCGGCATCAGCGATACCCATGAAGGTGTAACACTGAAAGTCTCTGAGGCTTACCACGATGGAAGCCGCCTGTCGATTGCCCTTGAACGCGAGGGAGTAACCACGACGGACGATCAGTTAATTGGACACTGGGAAAATCGGGAAAGAGGTCTTCTGGTGACAGAAGAATTTATCGTTCTGGTGAACGGTGAGCGAAATTTAATGAGCGTGATGCCAATCATCAATTCTGATCATACTGTACAAAAGAATGCTGCTCTGGTGGATATAATTCCCGAGGAAGGTGAGCAGCTGCCGGATGAGTTCGAATTAACCCTTCAGGTCAAACTAGCAGGGATTGATGATACTTATGAAATCCAGGTGCCTGTAAGCAAGGCAGAAGCACAATAAATTTCAAAGAAAAATGTAGCCCTTTCCGCTGAACAAACCGCAGAAGGGGTTTTTCTTTGTCTATATCGCTTGAATCGCTCGATGACCTCTAAACAACTATTTTTTTATATGATGGCCGGCATTGTATGATAGTACATATTAACGCAATACTCATTTCTTTGGTTCGTTATGAATAATCTGCTTTTTTATATGAATCATAAGCCGTACACCAAATCGTCGTATAATTAAGTCCAATTTACACCATAATGTACTAGAATTTTGACTTCTTGTTCGGAATGCTGTACATTACAAAGTGGACGAACAATAATCAAAACAAATACTATAATGTTCGCATTTAGAGGTGTATATAATGAAAAAAGTATTCGATTATGAAGATATTCAGTTAATTCCTGCAAAATGTATCGTAAATAGCCGTTCTGAGTGTGATACAACAGTCACCTTAGGTGGTCATACTTTTAAATTACCTGTGGTACCCGCAAATATGCAAACCATCATAGATGAGAAGATCGCCAGCTTCTTAGCAGAAAATGGCTACTTCTACATTATGCATCGTTTTGAGCCGGAGAAGCGTACGTCGTTCATCAAAGAAATGCACGCCCGCGGATTAATCGCATCCATTAGTGTCGGAGTCAAAGAAGAAGAATACGATTTTGTTGAACAATTAGCTAACGAACAGTTAATTCCGGAATTCATTACGATCGATATTGCACATGGTCATTCCGAAGCTGTCATTCGAATGATTAAACATATTAAACAGTATTTGCCTGCTAGTTTCGTTATTGCTGGAAACGTGGGAACTCCTGAAGGCGTTAGAGAATTAGAGAACGCTGGGGCTGACGCTACTAAAGTGGGAATTGGACCAGGGAAAGTATGTATCACGAAGATTAAGACAGGATTCGGAACAGGTGGCTGGCAATTAGCCGCACTACGCTTGTGTGCCAAGGCTGCAAGTAAGCCTATTATCGCTGACGGAGGCATTCGGACACACGGGGATATCGCCAAATCCATTAGATTTGGTGCTTCCATGGTCATGATCGGTTCCCTATTTGCCGGGCATGAAGAATCTCCTGGTGATACCATCGAGATCGATGGAAAGCTGTATAAAGAGTACTTTGGCTCCGCTTCTGAATACCAAAAAGGTGAAAAGAAGAATGTTGAGGGCAAAAAAATTGTTGTCGAACACAAAGGTGCTTTAGCAGAAACCTTAAGAGAGATGGAGCAAGATCTTCAGTCCTCGATTTCTTATGCTGGAGGCAATAAATTAGAAGCCATTCGTAAAGTCGATTATGTTATCGTTAAGAATTCCATTTTTAATGGTGACAAGGTCTATTAATCCAGAAGAAATATAAGAATTATGTATATATAAATAGGTGAGTAAGGCGACTTAGGTCGTTCTTGCTCACCTTTTTTTAGGTTGTTATGATTTCTGCTATACCACTTTGGGGTAATCATCTAATAGGTATTAGATTGAATAAGAGAGGATAATCCCTATGCCGCAAGCTATGATTATTATTAACCCCTCATCTGGTAAAGAAGAAGCTGGCGAATATGTCAGATATGCAGAAAGAGTTCTAGCTGATCAAGGTTACTTGGTTACGATCAAGGAGACAGCAAAAGAACTAGATGCAACTCGTTATTGTATCACTGCCTGTGAGGAGTGTTACGATCTAGTCGTCTCCATTGGCGGGGATGGCACACTTCACGAGACCATTAATGGTCTTATGAATCAGAAACAACATCCAAAGTTAGGTGTAGTCCCTTTAGGAACAGTTAATGATTTTGCCCGCGCGTTACAGATTCCACTGAATCCCGAAATAGCCATTCAAACCCTTGCTTCCTCTAACGTAAAGACAGTAGATATTGGTTGCTTAAATGACCGCTTATTCGGAAATGTTGTTGCTGTAGGTTCAATCGCCGGATCCTTATCCTCCGTAACAATCGAAGAGAAAACCAAGCTCGGCTCATTGGCATATTTGAAAGAAGGCCTAAAACAACTTACAAGCACTTCCCCGCACCCTCTTGTTATTCATTATGACGAGAAAACATGGCAAGGCGATTCCCCGCTTTTTCTCGCCGTGTTAACCAACTCCGTTGGCGGATTCGAGAATCTGATCCCTGATGCTGCGGTTGACGATGGTCTGCTTCACTGTTTTATTATTCAAGACCTCAGTATACTCAATACCATTACAGCCAGTATTTCTTTATTACTTGGCAGTCTTAAGGATCATAAAGACGTTGTCTATTTCACGGCCCAAAATGTAACTGTAAGCTCTCCAGAAGCTGTAAGAACCAATGTGGATGGTGAAGAAGGTCCGATTTTACCAATTTCGCTAAGTGTTCTCCCTCGTCATATCCAAGTCATTGTGCCGGAAGTGGACTAACAAATAAAAAGCAGTCCGGAACTCAAAAGGTTCCAGACTGCCATTATTATATGGATGCCCCATTCCATACCTTCTCTTTGCAAATCACTTATAAAAATTCTATTCCGCTACAATAAACTTTCTACTTAATAACCACATTCCGCCGCTAATCCCTAAGAAATAGATGGGCATCGTCAGTAATGAACCATTATGCAGGGCGCTCATTCCCCATGTCGCCAAACTAACTAATAAGTAATATCCCAAGCTGAAGATCGCACCTGCTGTTCCCACAACATCCTGAAAATTGACAAGCGCAAGACTTAGACAATTAGGTAAGGCGATACCGGCCCCCATTAACATGACAAAAAGGGTTACCAAGATACATACGATCAGTATCATATCCGGCAACGTTCCGAGACTACATACTAATGTTAATAGTAAGGAACCGGTAGCCATGACTAGACAGCCGATGTGAATTATTTTTTCTGCGGCATAGAGACTCAATAATCTCTTGGACATCATTGCTCCCACTATCGATGCCAAAGCCACAACAATACCTAGAAAACCATATACTCCCGGTGAAATGTTAAAGTGTTCAATAAATATAAAGGGTGCTTCTGCATAATAGCTAAATAAAACTCCATTGATGCCCCCGATCAGTAACCCAAACACCAGTACACGTGGCAATGAGAGCATTCTTTTAACGATAGGTAGAATAGCCACCTTTTTTCTCGCGGAAACATCAGTCGTTTCTGGCAGCTTCCAAAAAGCATATACAAATAACAACACACTCATCGTTACTAGTGTAAAGAAAACCGCCCGAAAGCCAAAAGCTTGATCCACGAATCCGCCAATAAGAGGCCCTACGGCTGGAGTAAACGCAATCACCGCCGAGATTTGGGCAAACATGGCATGCCGCTTATTTCCGGATACACTCTCACGAAGAATCGTTTGTGTAATGATTGAGCCTGTCGCTGCCCCAAACGCTTGAATGAAACGGCTGACCAGAAGTAGAGTAATGGATTCCGAGTTAAAACACATCAAGCATCCAATACCATATACAATGAGGCCACCCAGCATGGCAGGTCTCCGTCCGATGAAATCAGAGAGCCAACCCCAACACAAAACACCTAAAGCAAATCCGATAAAATAGATACTTAATGTTAATTGTACAGAACTATTAGAGACCCCAAGTGCTACCGCAATATCCGGCAACGATGGAGTGTAGATCGTCTCACTGATTTGCGGAAAAGCCACAAGAACAATCATTAGCAGTAAAGATGGTACTGCATATTTTTTCATATTAAATTCGCCCTCCTACAAGCTTATATCCTAGAACAACAAGAATATGAGCCTAGCTAGGGAAATGGGGGCATCATTATGGCAAGACGACTATAGATCATCATGTTCGATATTACCTTTCATTGTTAAGCTTTCTTTGTTATAGGAGGGTTTCAATTATTCGACTAAAATATCATTATATACGGTAATAGAAAAGCTCTCAAACGAAACGCTTCGCCTGAGAGCTTATTTATGTTACGAGTTTTTTTCCGAAAATCCTTATGCAGTTATACCAGCGGTGCTGGACTTCTTTTTATCCTGAGAAGCATGTAGCTTTACCATCACAAATCGTGCAAAAGGCTGGATCACTATACTTTCAGCGATCAGTGCAATCAGGAAATTTCTTGGCCAATTCGCTAAGAAGTGATGGAACGTATCAGAACTCAATCCATTCCCGATAATGTCTCCAATAAAGGTCATCACAAAAGACATTCCTAGTACGGTGAAAAGAATACGAAATAGAATTTTGGCATTGAAGCTATCACTAGGTTGTGTGAATTTAGCTGTCAGCTTTTCTGCGATACGCCCAATAACAACAGGCTCTATAATCATAACAATGACCCAAATGATCGGAAACACCTTAAGGATCGATAAGGCAACTTCCCCATTAAATTCTCCAACCGCTAAAATGACATTTAGTGAAGACATAAACAGAACGGTTAGTGTACAAATAATTGCACCGTATAATGCACCCTCTTTGCCGTTTCTCGGTAATCTTGTTTCTAAATTCATGATGTTCTTCCTTTCAAAATTGTCGGTAATAGTTTCGCAATAGTCTTTAAAGGTGCAGTAGATCGCTGCGTTTGACACAGCATGATCGCACCCTCAATCGAGGTTGTCATCCATAAAGCAATATCAGAAGCTAGTTCATTCGAGAAGCCTTCAGTTGTAAGCTTCGTGTAATAAATAGTCTGAATGTTCTCATAAAGTGAGTTACATGCTTGGCGGACAGGCTCACTGACTGTAGCCATTTCACTGACAATACTGCTAAATGTATAGCCTGTAAGCTTGCCCTCGGTTTCCAAGTTGTGAATTAACTTATTAAGCATAAATTGCGTGGCCTCTTGCGTAGAAGAATGCCTTTTAAAAATATCCTCCATATCTATTGTTATGGCTTCCTTTAGGCTCTTTAGACAAGCAATTAATAGCTCTTCTTTTCCATTTGGAAAATGATGATAGAGCGCTCCTTTGGTAACATCACAAGCCTTTAAAATTTCACTAACGCCTACACTCTTATAACCTTTTAGTTGAAAAAGGAGTGTCGCCTTCTCAATCATTAGTGATTTTGTATCCATAATTACGTATTCCCCCTAACATACCAACCGGTCTGTTTGTAATTATAACAACATAATATCCGCTAATGTAAGTGTTTTTTGTGCCGAGGGAGGCAAAGTTGCCGTCACGCATGGATTAATGTTATCATTCTGATGGCGTTATCTTACTTTAAATATGAAGGAGGAATACCTGATGAAAAAGAGATCCCTAAAATATTTATCTTTTGGTATTGGGTATTCTACTGCTGTTTTTTTCTAGAATTAATGATGGATAGGATAGGTCTGTCAAAAATTAAAACTAAAAAACAGTGGAGATATATAACCTAGCTATCGTTATGTATCTTCTATTTAAAGGAGACTTCATAAAAATGAACTTAAATAATCATGTGATTACAAGATATAATCCAGAAAATATTGCGAAACCCGTTGGTAACTATAGTCATGTAACAAAAATAAGCAGGAACGCTGAAATGTATGTATTTTCTGGTCAAATTGGAATTGATCAAAACAGTAATATTCCTACAGATTTTAATCAACAAGTAACAAATACAATGAGTAATATTGTGGAAGTCCTCTCTTCTCAAAAGCTGACTCCCGATAACGTAATCAAAATCAACATTTGGGCCACTGAAGAAATCGATTGGGATCATTTCTATGAAATTTGGAATAAAGTATTCGGGATGACGCCTCCTTCAATGACCATTGCTTATGTTAAAGGATTAGGTTTACCAGAATTAAAAATTGAGTTAGATGTGTGGGCGGCAGGTTAAATACTAGATTAAAAAAGACTGTTTAAATATTCTCTATGCAAAACGAGCCTATAGAAGCAATTCTAAAGGCTCGTTTTTCTAATCTGACAGCAAAAAGAGCTCAGTCTCCTGAGCTCTTCAAATACATTTCTATCTTTTTATATCTGAAGAATTGTCCCAACCTTCAATGTTCTCGAGCCCCGGAATGCTGTCTTTATAGAAAACAGGATCCTTCCCTTCACGTTTCTGCTGCTTATAATCCTTCAAGGCGGCAAAGGCCACTTTGGATAATAGCAGGATGGCAATCAAATTCACGATAACCATGAAACCCATAAATAAGTCAGCCAAATCCCATACCAATTGAACCTTTGCTACGGAACCAAAAATAATCATCGCCAAGACACTGTATCTATAGAATAATAATACTTTTTTGTTGGAGTTCAAGAATTCTATATTAGTCTCACCGTAATAATAATTTCCAATTAATGTACTGAAGGCAAACAATAAAATCATGATCGCTAGTGATCCAGATGCCCACGAACCAATATGCTCGCTTAATGCGGCTTGTGTCAGCTTGATCCCATCTAGCCCAGGCTGCTTGTAGGCATCAGACAGTAAAATAATAAATGCCGTACTCGAACAAATAAGTAACGTATCCGTGAGTACGCCCAGGGCTTGCATTAGCCCCTGTTTCACCGGATGACTTGTGGTTGCCGTTGCTGCAGCATTTGGCGCACTCCCCATGCCCGCTTCGTTAGAGAACAAACCACGCTTCACGCCCTGTAGAATTACTGCACCAAGAGAGCCACCAGCGACTTGTTCAAATCCGAAGGCACTTTTCACAATGAGTGCGAGAACTCCCGGGAGCTCTGTAATATTAATCAGCATAATAATAAGAGCAGCCCCAATGTAGATTCCTGCCATTACCACCACAATATATTCGGACATTCTTGCGATACGCTTAACACCGCCGAAGATAACCAGCGCAAAGGCAGCAGCCATTATAAGGCCAAGAATGGCCCGATTGGTGCCAAATGAATTCTCAAAGGCCACTGTGACCGTATTCGATTGGACCGCGTTAAATACAAGCCCGAAGGATAATGTAATCAGAACCGCGAATATCGCTCCCATCCAGCGCTTGTTCAGGCCTTTCTCCATATAATAGGCAGGCCCACCGCGAAATCCGGTCTTATCCTTCACTTTATATACCTGTGCCAAAGTGCTTTCTATAAAACCAGACGCTGATCCAATAATGGCAATCACCCACATCCAGAAGATAGCCCCCGGACCACCTATCGCAATAGCAATTGCGATTCCCGTTATATTACCTGTCCCTACCCTCGCCGCCATACTGATGCAGAAGGCCTGGAAGGATGAAATACTATCTTTTGACCTTTCATTAGATCCTTTAAGAACCCGAAACATTTCTTTGAACATACCAAACTGTACAAATTTCGATCTTACGGTGAAATAAAGTCCACAAGCAATAAGAAGGATCACCAATATTTTCGACCATAAAAAATCATTTGTTACGCTAATCATACTATCTAAAAATTGTTGCATGTAATTCCGCCTCTCCATTCTGTCGATACCAAGTTGCTAAGCTTATAACACATAGTATTTTCAAATATAACAGTCATTATTTCAAATGCCAATAAAAATTGTAACTTTCATAACATCTCTTGTCAGTGGGTTTCGCATACTTTTCAGAATTATGGTAGAAAATACTATACATATCTGAAGAAAGGTGGAGCTCTGCCCTATGGACAAGGAAAAAGAAGATATGACTTTAACGGATCGACAGGGTCATCCAATTACAGATAATCAAAATATACGGACGGTAGGCAATCGCGGACCGTCGACGCTCGAAAACTACCACTTTATCGAGAAAATATCTCATTTTGATCGAGAGCGTATTCCGGAACGTGTTGTACATGCTAGGGGTGCAGGAGCCCACGGGTATTTTGAAGCTTACGGAAAAGTAGGCGATGAACCCGTCTCGAAGTATACGCGTGCTAAGCTTTTTCAAGAAGCAGGCAAAAAAACACCTGTATTCGTACGGTTTTCTACGGTAGTTCATGGTGTTTACTCTCCGGAGACCTTTCGGGACCCCCGTGGCTTCGCCACAAAATTCTATACAGAGGATGGCAACTGGGACTTGGTCGGCAACAATCTGAAGATTTTCTTTATCCGTGATCCGCTGAAATTCCCTGACATGGTTCATGCTTTCAAGCCAGATCCCGTGACCAATCTGCAAAACCCGGAACGGATGTTTGATTTCGTATCGAACTCTCCTGAAGCTACTCACATGATTACGTTTTTGTTCTCTCCTTGGGGGATTCCAGCCAACTATCGGCAGATGCAGGGGTCTGGGGTCAACACCTATAAATGGGTGAATGAAAAAGGCGAAGCCGTCTTAATCAAATACCATTGGGAGCCGCTGAAACATGGCATTAAGAATCTCACTCAGCAAGCCGCTGAGGATATCCAAGCCAAAAACGTCAGCCATGCTACGCAGGATTTATATGAGGCTATTGCGCGCAAGGATTATCCTGAATGGGAGCTTTGTGTACAAATCCTGAGTGACGATGAGCATCCAGAGCTCGACTTTGATCCACTCGATCCTACTAAGCTTTGGGATCATGAACGTTTTCCATTTTTACCTGTAGGGAAGATGATTCTGGATCGAAATCCAGATAATTATTTTGCCGAGGTCGAACAGGTCGCTTTCGGGACTGGAGTTCTAGTAGACGGTCTGGATTTCTCGGATGACAAGCTGCTGCAAGGCCGGACGTTCTCCTATTCGGATACTCAGCGGCACCGGGTGGGCGCGAACTACATTCAGTTGCCGATTAATGCTCCAAAGACAAGGGTAGCAACGAATCAGCGGGATGGGCAAATGACTTATCATGTGGATAAGGCACCTGAGCAAAACCCACACGTGAATTACGAACCATCCTCGCTTGGCGGGTTAAAGGAGGCAACCCCTTCTGGCAAAGAACATCAACCGATGTATAATGATCGACTAGTTCGCGACAAAATTAGTCGGGCAAATGACTTCGGGCAAGCTGGAGATACCTATCGCAAGTTCGAGGATTGGGAACAGGATGAATTGATTCATAACCTGGTCGATGCACTGAAAATATGTGCGCCTGTCATTCAGAATAATATGATCGAGCATTTCACAAAGGCCGATCCAGACTATGGCCGTCGAGTGGCTGAAGGTCTTGCTCAAGCCCAAGCCGACCACAAGCATATAGGTACCTCGGATAATCGAGCCGGCGCGGAAATTGCGGAGCAATCCGGTAAACAAACCGATGGCTATTAGATGTTAAAAGAAGGGTTAAGGGACCTGTTATACGGGTTCTTTAACCTTTTTTTGATTTTGGGAGCTTTCGCTTTGCCATATTCACGTAACATATGAACACTATGATTGTTGTGTAGCTAAGATCATAGGAGGAACAAACCGTGCAAAATACAACCATATTAATTACTGGGGGAACCGGATCATGGGGAAGACAACTCGTGAAACGGTTATTGGAAAGTGACCCTAAAGAAATCAGAATATTTTCCCGCAATGAGTCACTTCAAGTAGAACTACAACAGGAATATCATCATAATCCCAAACTAACGTTCATCATCGGTGATATACGTGATAAGCAAGAACTGATGCAGGCTTGCCATCAGGTAGATTATATCTATCATTTAGCGGCCTTGAAGCATGTCCCGATCTGCGAACAACAACCGGACAGTGCGATGAAGACTAACGTACTCGGAACTCAGCATGTGATTCAAGCCGCTATTAAACATGGCGTTAAAAAAGTGATCTACGTCTCCACTGATAAAGCAGCTCATCCATCGAGCACCTATGGAATGACAAAATCACTCGGCGAAAAGTTAATGGTTCATGCCAATCTCAGACAAACCAAAACACAGTTTGTATGTGTGAGAAGTGGCAACGTCCTCGGCTCAACCGGCAGTGTGGTTCCCATTTTCAAACAAAGTATTGCGGATGAGGTAGACATTTCCCTTACAGATGCTAGAATGACTCGCTTTTTCTTAACCATAGATGATGCAATTACCTTACTCCTTAAAGCGACAGAAGAAAGCAGGGGCGGAGAAGTCTTTGTGACCAAGATGCCTGCTTGCAATATTAAGGATCTTGCCCAAGTCTTAATTGATAACTTATCAACTAGCACGATCCAAATCAATGAAACGGGGATTCGCCTAGGAGAAAGCTTAAGCGAGGCCCTAATTTCGGAATTCGAGAGTGCTTCTTCCATTCATCTGGATGATCACTATTATGTGATTCTCCCTCCTTTTCCTATAGAAGGGTTACAAGAAGCTTATGCCTCTTGCCCGCCTGTGGACTTCCAAAGCTATGATTCCAATCATGTGTTGATGAGCCAACCCGCAATAAAAGAAATGCTACAACAAGGTGGGTTCCTATCATGAGGCCCTCGATCGTATTTACAGGCGGAGGCTCCGCAGGACATGTATCTGGTAATCTAGTGTTGATCCCTAAATGTCTTGCAGAGGATTGGGACGTCCATTATATAGGTTCTGAACAAGGGATTGAGCGCAAGCTTTTGTCTGAATACAAGGAGGATGTGACCTACCACCCCATTTCCACAGGAAAATTGAGACGCTACTTCGACTGGAAGAATGTAACTGATGTATTCAAAGTCATGAAGGGCATCTTTCAATCCTACCGGCTCCTACGAGCCATCAAACCAAGTGTAATTTTTTCTAAAGGTGGATTTGTTTCTGTACCGGTCGTGATTGGAGCCAAACTTAACAAAGTGCCCATCATTATTTATGAACCAGACTTAAATCTTGGACTAGCTAATAAAATATCACTTCCGTTTGCCACTCATCTGTGTACAAATTTTCTGGATACTGTAACCAAATCTGCTTCACTCAAGGCCGTTCATGTGGGACCGCTCTTGAAGGAGCAATTCAAATTAGCGGATAAACAACGTGGTTTAGCCTTTTGCGGATTCACCTCTGTTAAGCCTGTTCTTCTTATTATGGGAGGAAGCCAAGGGGCACACAGCATTAACCAAATGGTGAACAATGTACTCGCTGAGTTGATAGATAAATTTCAAGTGGTTCATATTTGCGGGGAGGGAAAGGTTGATTATCACCTCTCTATGTCAGGCTACAAATCGTATGAATTCATTACAAGCTGTGAGCTGCCGCATTTATTAGCTATGGCGGATGTTGTCGTATCGCGTGCAGGCTCAAATTCTATGATGGAGCTTCTTTTTATGCAAAAGCCAATGTTATTAATTCCTCACACGAATGGTGGCAGCCGCTCTGGTCAACTTGCCCAAGCGCAGTATTTTCAACAAACTGGACTCGCTGAAATGTTACTTGAAGAAGAGATGACTAATCAAACCTTTGTTCATTCGATTATGATGCTATACGAGAACCGCTCTACTTACAAAGATAAGATGAAGCCTTATGAGAACGGCAGAGGAGCCTATAAGGTAATGAATTTAATCAAACAAGTAAGCGGCGAGGACTTAACAATGTTCAAGGCAGGTACGGTGTAGATGGGAATGAAGCTAGCGAATTGGTTACTCCTCTGCTTTATCGCTGTCGTCTGTATCTTGGTTTATTTTGGACAAAGGATCCTATAATAAACATCTCTAAATTGTACCGAACAATTTTGGAATGGGTATAATTAAAGCATCAATAATCTTAGGGGGAGTAACTCATGGAGAAACATCCTACGTTAGAAATGTATGACTACAATGTATGGGCTAATCAAACGATCATCCATCGCTTAAAGGAGTTGCCTAAAGACATTTATCATAAGGATATCCAGAGTGGTTTTTCTTCGGTAGCAAAGGTTGTGACGCATATTTATGTCGTGGAGAATATTTGGTTTGACTTGATTTCAGGGCGAACTAGGAATGAAGCTATAGCATCAGCAGCACAACTAGAGCCCTTGTTAGCAATAAAAGATATTGAAGAAATGGATGTCCTCTATCGTGAGCTATCCAGTAAAAATAAAATGGTTCTGAATAGTCACATAGATAAGGACCCCACCGTTGTGTTAGATCATCCAACTATGGGATCGCTTGAGACATCTATTTCCGGAGCTATCTTTCACATCGCGAATCATGGCAGCTATCACCGCGGTAATATCGGGATAATGCTGCGACAAATGGATCATACCTCAGTGCTACAGGATTATGTTGCCTATCTATACAACGAGCCGAAATAATCATAACGCTGCTTCATCTATCGTATTAATTAGCTACAGATTTGAAATATTGATACACCTGATTTAGCTTCTTTTCATGTTTACCTTTCGGGCTCTCCATGTTGCCAAACTCAAAAAACTTCACTTTCTTGATCCCACAATATTGAAACAATGCTTTTCTCATCAGCACTTTATGGGAATTATTTAACCAATATAAAGGATACAGGGTTGGACCCTTCATGCTGGAAATACAAACTACCGACTTCCCTTTCAGCAGCCCTTCAGGTATAAGCCCGCCCTTTTCTCTGTAAGCGAAATTAGAAGCAAACATTTGATCAATATAACCTAGCAGCATGGCCGGAGGCCGCCCCCACCAGATGGGATACACGAATACAATTTTGTCGGCCTGACGAATCTGCTCACGATATTTCTCTAGCTGGGGATCGGTGTGCATGTCTCTTCTCCGTTTATGTTCATTAAAAACCAGCACCGGATCAAATTGCTCTTCATATAGATCAAGTACCTCTATCTTCGAGATCTGTTGATTCTCATTACTTCCTTGGATGACTTTATTGAAAAAAGAATAACTTAAACTTTTATGATTCGGATGTGTATAGATGACTAAGACGTTCATTGCTCCACCTCTTTAATTATCATTTGATAACAAAATCGTATCACAACCTATATTTAGTTGTCAAATGATAATTGTATTATGATAATTATTTTGTTAAAGTTTACACTAAGAGGTGATCGTAATGGACAAAGAAGCGTTTTTCCATAAATTAGTGACCTTTACGACGGCAGTCCATGAAGTAACATTCGACCTAACCAAAGATGTTAGACCGGAAGGTATTACGCCTGTTCAATATAGTATTCTGGAGTATATTGCCGTTAGCCAGCCTGTTACCCTCAGCCAAATCAGCGATTGTAAGAATATCTCTATGCCAAACACAAGCCGTGAACTTAAGAAATTAACGGAAAAGAACCTTTGTGAGAAGTTTGATGTCGCAGAAGATCGGCGTAAGCAATTTATCCGACTGTCTGAAGAGGGACAAGCGATGATGAATAAAGCTTTTGAGCAAATCGGCGAACGTTTTCTGGATCGAATTAAAGATTCTTCTACTGAAGAATTGGAGGAAATCAACCAAGCGCTCGATGTACTTCAGTCCAGGGTGTTCATTAACGGTCAATGAGTGGATAAAAAAGAAAACAGAGCAGCGTATCTCCATGATTGGATAACCGCTGCTCTGTTTCCTGGTTCATGAATGGGCTGATTCATGACTAATTATAGGTTCACCAAAGTCTAACGACTCGGAACCCGTCTCGCCTTCAGCTAAATCGCCGAATCCACTATTTCACCAGTCCACCGATAAAGGACTCGAAATTGTCAGCCAAGCGAGTAATCTTGTATTTGTTATCACGATCTACATGGATAACCTCAGGTTCGCCATCATTTCCAAACTCGCGGTAATCCAGCATGATTACTTCATTCTCCGAAGGACAATCACAAATCACCACACCAACCTCAGGATAACGTCCATTTTCAATCACATTCCGGCTGCCAGAAGCTCCACAGAGCGACTTATTTTTATCTCGTCCAATGCCAAGGATACCTGAAATCGTAATAAATTCTCCTGTTCCCGGAATTGGGTACCGATTGTTATGAGGAATTCCCCCATTATGTAACTTCATCATTTCAACGTAGTATTTTGGCAACTTAAATACCAGCTCTTCTTCCACTGAAGCAATCAATGCATCTGTAGGCGGTTCAGAGATATATTCTTCGAACGCATACTCGCTGTCATCCCAAAAATTGGTGGAGTCGATTGCTACTACAGGCTTATTTGCGGGTTTACTCACAGGCTTTTTGGTAGCTTTCTTAGCCAATTTGCGTTTGATCCAACCCAAAAACTCCAAGGTGTCCTCATCATCAGGCTCTAGCTCGTCTGCAATTGTAAATGCTTTTAAAGCTTCGTCATAGCGCTTCAGATAATAGTAGGAAACTCCGATACGGTAATGCCAGAGCGGATCACCTTCGCCCTCTTCTTCAATGCTCAAATACTGCTCTAAGGCCTCTTCATATTGCCCGAGATTATTAAGTGCTCTGCCCAAATGACTAGTTAGAACATAATCTCTTTCCTCTTCAGGAATTTCCGTTATTGCATCCACGATTTCTTGAAATTCATCCTCTTCATGCCAAGTGTCCAATTTTTCCAATAGCTCATCACTCATCATTAATACCTCCTAGTAACGATCACTCAAAATACCTATTAGAAATTATACCATTTATAGCCTATGCCCAGCCAATAACGCAAGTCCTCCTGCGTATTCATACCCTTGAGGGGGTTATTACATAGGAATAGTATGTCGCAAGAAGATTACAATCATCACAAAAAAAGCGCCGTGTCAGCCACAGTCGCTCTTTGATTACGATTCTTTTCATCATTAGCTACTCAGTCTTTAACAAAAGTTTCAAACTTAGCAACTGACTCGAGCTGGTTGAATACAACACCTCTAATCTTAAATGATCCTCTAATTTCTGAAAGCATAATTTACTATTAAAAAAATAGGCCGCAGAATTGATCTGCGGTCTATTTGTGTAGACAGAGAAAAATTTATTTATAAACATCTTTTAGAGGGAACAAAGATAACTTACCATCCTCCATCCGGTATACTTTATCACAATATTTAAGCATACGTTCATCGTGAGTAACCATAATCGCTGCTTTCTGGCGTGACTTCACCTCTTGCGCGATTAGACTAACTACTTCATGGGCCCGTTTAGTATCCAAACTAGCTGTAGGCTCGTCCGCCAAGATGACATTAGGGTTATTTATTAAAGCGCGAGCGATGGCTGTCCGTTGCTTCTCCCCACCTGATAACTCTTCTGGAAGACTTGTTAGCTTCGCGCCAAGACCCAGCTCTTCGAGCAGCTTAGTGGCCAATTGCTTATCCTCTCTAGTTACTGTGCTCGACATCCTTTTTACTATTAGCAATTGATCCAAAACATTTAAATATGGAACCAAATTTGAAGATTGCATAATAAATCCGATTTCTTGTAGTCTTATATTCGACAGTTCTTTGGCAGTAAGCGTAGAAATAGTATGCCCGTTCAGCTTAACTTCCCCTTCTGAAGCTTCAAGCATGGCTCCAGCGATAGACAAGAACGTACTTTTACCTGAACCCGACGGTCCAACTACAGCCACGAACTCACCCGGCTCGACCGATAGGGTTACATGATCAAGTGCGGCGATACGATTACTTCCTTCAGCATAGTATTTTGTGACATCATTCATTTGTAATCCCTTAGTCATTATTCAACCCTCCCCAATGCCTGTAGCGGATCAATCTTTGTAATCTTTCGAACGGATACCATCGAACTTAACACAGCGATGATTAGTAAGATTAAAGAATAAATTACGACAAGATTCGTTTCCAGCTTGAAAGGCATACCCTTCGGCATAATGGCGGCTGTCCCATAAGTCAGTAAGATTCCAATTACAATACTAGTCAAAGAAATTATAAATACTTGCGATATAATGGCTTTTCCAAGGAATTTGTTACTGGCACCTATAGCTTTCATAATGCCAAACTGGTTGCTCTTCTGCATCGTAATTACATAGAAGAACACTCCAAGCACGAATGCAGAGATCGCCAGCAAAAATGCTAGCATCATTAAAATAGTACCATTCTCTTCCTTGTAACCTGGCATCCCTTGAACAGCTTCTGCCCGGGTAACCGTATCCGTACCTGATAATTTGCTATTCATTACTTCTGGATCGATATCCTTGCCTTGCAGCATAATTGCATTAACCGGACCTGGAATTCCTTTATCTGAACCCGGAGCAGCAAAACTAATCTTCCGCCACTCCTCCATCGGAGTAAATACGGAAGCAACGTGGTTATAGGTCTGATCCTTCACAAACCCGATAATCGTTAATGATTCCGTTGTACCGTCTAACTGAAAAGTATCACCTAGGCTATAACCCTCATCCTTCATGGTCAAGTTCACTAGTACACCAGTAGAATTCTCAGAAGTTAAACTCTCCCCTTCCACGATAGTCGGCTCCAAGAAACTTCCTGGATTAATTCCAATAATCGCGATGTCTACCTTATCCTCATTCTTAGCACCTTGCTCTTTCAGCGCTGTTGCCATTGTACTTCCCATCGGTGCTGCAGCACTAACATTTGGCAATAACTCCACTTCGGTCAATAACTGCTCAGACAGAAGAGACTTGCTCATCGAAGACTGCGACCCTTCTTCAAAAACTACATAATCAGCCTTCATAGTCTTGAGTGTGGATGCAGCTAGTGTAGATAATCCAGTTCCTAAACCTGATAAAATGAATACCAACCAAGCAATTAATACAAAAATAATAGCAATCATTGAAAACTTCATTTTACTATGCATTATTTCCTTCATAGCTAAGAACATTATCTTTTTTCAGCTCCCTTTATATTAATTGACACATGTGTCAAATTAGATGGCACCACCACATCTGTCTCATTTATTAAACAATATAAATGACACATGTGTCAAATTCTCTTCAAAATTAGATCAGCTCTTTGCACCCCCAATCCACATTTGAAATAACACCTTACCCCAATCAGGTGTTGGGATATTCAGCATATTTGGTGTATTAATTAGGTTAAAAAAAACACCAATAAGTACAGGAAGTGGGATATCCTGCCGTAGGCTTTTTTCCTGCTGTGCGCGTGCGAACAAACCAGATAACTGAATTTTAAGAGTCTTATGTGCTTCTTCAATAAATTCAAGATCCCTCGCCGCTGCAGCAGAATTCGCTGTGTTTATTTTACTGGCATCTCCCAGGAGCTGATGGAGCGAAGATTCTTCTACGTAAATGAGAAGTAACTGCTCGAGAGCGTCCATGGGATTTGCCTCGTTAATTGTTAATGCCTTATCTAATACCGCTGCAATTACGCGCTTCATACAAGCGGCAACGATTTCTTCTTTATTAGCATAATATTGATAAATGGTACTTCGGGCACCGGACAGATGCTGCGAGAGCAGTTTGAGATGAAAGCCATCGTAGCCATGATCCAATACTAATTTTTTTGTCATATCAAGCAGCTCGGTTTCAGTAAAAGTTTGTTTTCTACCCATGGTCCATCCCCCTTTTCATTATTACAGTTTAGCATACGCAAAAAGTAATGCGTAGGTCATAATAAAAAGACAGACCGTCCATAAGCAGCACTCTCACCTGCGGACAGTCCTTTCAAAAGTACTTGGATATTCTATTTATCCATATGTTTTACCTTCACGACTGCATCCCGTTTTCAATCCTCTGCATAAACTCTTCAACGGCGCTATAGCCAAGCTGTTTCAGATACCAGTTGTTGGCGGCAGCTTCGATTAGGCCGGCTACGTCACGGCCGGGCTGAAGCTGGATTTCAATATGTGGAATTTGGACACCAAGATAGTCTGTGAACTTCGGCTCCAGCTCGAGCTCATTATTCAAGGAATTCTCTCGCCAAGGAGACAACTCAATGTCGAGTACAATTCGCGTCTCATCCTGAAAAGCTCTACGCCCGTACTGGCGTACAACATTGATCAGACCAATACTGCGCAGCGCTAGGAATTCGCGGGTCGTCTCATTATGTGTGCCGAGAAGCGTTGCCGGTCCCAGCTTCTTCAGCACCACGATATCATCCGCCACAAACCGGTGGCCTCTTCTAATAAGCGTATGCGCGGTTTCGCTTTTTCCAATCCCAGACTTGCCCCGGAGTAGGACACCTATACCAGACACATTTACACATACCCCATGAATGGAAAGCTCTGGCGCCAGCGCCTTCACCAGATAGGTGTCAATCTTTGCGATGATCTCTGTCGTCGTCTCCTGCGTCCGAAGCAACGGGATGCCCTCTTCTTCGCAGAATAGAGTTAAATAAGGAATCTCCTGCTGACCTGTCGTCACAATAAAGCATGGTGGATGATACTTGACGATATTACCAATATGTAACTTGCGCTCTTCAACGCTTAGGGTTAACAGATAATTGATTTCCTTGCAGCCCAATACTTGTACCCGCTTCGTTGGGAAAAAATCAAAGTAACCCACGAACTCCAGACCAGGTCTATGCGCCTTTGAACGAGTGATTTCACGTTCCATGCAGCTAGCACCTGCAAGTACTTCCAGCTTAAACGTCTCTGTAAGGCTTTGAACGGTAGTCGATTTCAAAGTTGTTCCCTCCTGTGGCTGCGTATCTTGAATACGCAATACGGTTAACGGGATATATTCAACGACAAATGGGATGATTCCTGCAACAACGCTACTATAGGCTTGTAATGTCATCATATCTAATACAATTGTTTCTATGAACGTCACACTGCTCCATACTTGGTATGACTTTTTTGGCAAAAAGCCATACTACTTCTCACAGACTATGACCGAAGGAGAATACTCATGAGTGAACACCAATGGCTAATTCCAGCAACCAAGGGATTGGGCTTCAAGTTGGACAAAGGGCAGATCGTCCGGGTAACCGATGTAGAAGGAGAGCAGGTAGCAGATTTTGCTGCTTATAACGCCGTTCGCCCTAATGAACGGATTGACCCCGGTGTAACGATAGATGCTCTAGGCAAGATGAATGTGCTCCCGGGGGACATCCTCTATTCCAACCAATACAGGCCACTGCTTACGATTATTAAGGATACTGTGGGCCGTCATGATTTCATTAACTCTGCCTGTCGTCCCGAGATGTATGAGGTGCTGTATAACAAAAAGGATCACGCCAGCTGTTACAATAACCTGAATGAGGCGCTATCGGAGTTTGGCCTGCCCGCTCCCGATCAGCATTATCCGTTTAATCTTTTTATGAATACTGTCATTGATCCTTCTGGAAAAGTCAGCGTGGAGCGACCGCTTTCTAAAGCCGGGGATTATATGGAGTTGCGGGCTGAGATGGATCTGATCATTGCCATATCAGCTTGTCCCTGCTCCGAAAGTGTCTGCAATGGGTACAAGTGTACACCGATTGCCGTAGAGATTCTTTAGAGTATGTTGCAAAAAGAATAGCGCCCACCAGGCTCGTCTTCTAACCGGCCCACTTCTTGAATAGAATGACTTGTACAAGTTAACATCTCATTCAAGGAGCGATGACCATGAATAGCTTTATCACCTATATAGTACTCGGCATCTCATTATCTGCACCTATTGGTCCCATCAATGCAGCCCAGCTTGACCGGGGAGCGCGGATGGGATTTTTCCAATCCTGGATGATTGGACTGGGGGCTATGTGTGCGGATTTAGTGTATATGCTACTCATTTACTTTGGATTAGCTCACTTTCTGAATACCCCGTTTATGAAAACCTTCCTATGGACATTCGGCAGCTTCGTTCTCCTGTATACCGGAATTGACACTTTGAAAAATATCAATGCCGTGCCTGGATCCGCCTCGCGTGGTGCACAGACCGGCACTAGCGCCTTCCGTTCTGGATTTCTAATGGCACTGATGAACCCACTCAGCATTCTGTTCTGGTTAGGCATTTACGGCTCCATTCTGGCCAAAAGCATAGAAAATCAACATTTCGATCAGGTGCTGTGGAACAGCATGGGTATTTTTGTCGGCATCCTACTCTGGGATGTGGTGATGGCGATGCTGTCTAGCTTCTTTCATCGGTTCACCGGCCCTTCTATGCTCCGGTTCATTTCCCTTGCCGCGGGGATTTGCCTTCTTGGTTTTGGCATCTACTTCGGCTCTCAGGCATTTATACAGTTGTTTGGCTAATAGGTTCAACCAGCAAGAGATTTCCTAGGCCTTCACCTATCTCCCTCCCTTCGCATAGGATGTTTTGAACTTAACGAGGAGGGTGTTTTTGGATGGCCCATTTGAACACAAAGGTCTGGCTGGATGAACATCTGGCTGAGCTGCCGTACTGGCAGCAGGATGCTTTTCGTCAATTTACATCTATGATTGCAGATCCTGAAGGCAAATATCCCTGTATCCCGGGACGGCAGGGGTTTCTATCCAATAATTTACGCTTTGGTTTCGTTGCTGATCCACGAAACGAAGACTCGACTACGGAAGTCGCTTATTTACTTCGCCAATATGGCCAATGCTCGCGGGATACCGGTAAATATGCCTCCCTTGTCCTGTTTTTTGAAACTCCGGCAGATCTGGCAGAAGGCTACTCCATCGAGGAATATGAGAATTTGTTCTGGTCCATTCTGGGCCGCGTCAGTGCGGTGGATACGGTGCCCTGGCCGGATGAAATTTCTACCGATCCCGCACATCCTTCGTGGGAGTTCTGCTATGATGGGCATCCGTATTTTGCGTTCTGCGCAACCCCGGCACATGAGCTGCGAAGAAGCCGCCATACCCCTTATTTTGTGATTGCCTTTCAGCCGCGTTGGGTATTCGAGAATATTAACGATTCTACCGCATTTGGTCGAAATATGAAAAAGCAGATCCGCAAGAAGCTCGCAGACTATGATAGTATACCTGCGCATCCTTCCCTTCAATGGTATGGGCAGGAGAGCAATTTGGAATGGAAGCAATATTTTCTGCGGGATGACGAAAGTGCGCCGTCTAAATGTCCATATACTTATATGAAGAACAAGTTCAAAGCTATAGGAATTAAATTTCACTCTTAAGCGCTTATGAGGTTTGTTCGCGTTTTTTCAAGAGGTGCTCCCTAAACCAGGTAATTAAAGCAACGACACAGATGATCAGAAGGCTGGACCAGAAGCCGGGACGGCCCCCTTTTTCAAAAAGTGTACCTGCCACGGCAGCAATGATCAGCGCCATAGCAACCAAGGATCTAATCCAACCGCCCATCTTTGGTTTCAATAGCTTAAGGAAAGAGGCAAGGATAAATAGCCATGTGTACAAAATAACTAGACCGGCAGCTGTAGTGATATGCTCAAAAATTTGCTTTGGCAGAAACAAGCTCAGTACAATTGTCACGCAAAGGCCCAGCATATTAATACCAAGCGCGTAGAGCGGCATCTTTCTTTTTCCTTTTGTCACCGCCAACCAAGAAGGGGCATCTTTATCCTCGGCCAAGGTCACCAGCATAGTCGAGACCGCATACAATGAAGCCACTAGGATAGAGAACCCGGCCACGATCATTACCCCGTTCAGCACGTATACAAGAATAGGTAGTTCCATCGCTTCAAGAGCAGCAATAATTGAGCTTTGATCAGGTCTCACTTTCTCAGGGCTCACGAATAATAGGGCGAGTCCTATCGACAGTACATACAGCAGGGTCACGCCCAGCAGCATAAACCTGCCTGCTTTCGGAGCTTCTTTTGGGTCGCGTAAGTCCATCGCCATAAAGCCCATAACCTCAATACCCCCAAAAGCATAGAACGCATAAAGTAACCCTTTCCAAGCGCCCATCCACCCTTTGTTCAACCATGCTGCCGAACTGTGAACCGTATCCCAATTCCCCCTCCCTCTCAAAAGGGCAACCACGGCGACCACGATGAACATCAGTACCGCGGCGATTTTGATCATGGCGAATACATTTTCCGCTTTGTTAATCCCCTGGCTACCTAGAATAATTACCAGCAGACCCAGCACGGCATAAATTGCGGTAAAAACCCAAAGCGGCCAACTCGCAAACCATACCCGCGAGAACAGTCCCAAAGCAGTCAAAGTACTGCCAAGTATTAAAATTTCTGAACACCAATAGATCCAGCCCATGCCAAATCCGGCCCAACGTCCAAAAGCCGCCTTAGCATAACTACGGAAAGAACCCTTTTGAGGATCCTGCATAGTCATTTGGGCCAGCGCCTCATAGACGAACAGAGTTGCCACAGCCGCTAACACAAAAATAACCAACACCAATAATCCGCTTTTACGGATAGCGATGCTGGAACCAAGAAAAAATCCCGTGCCAATTGTGCAGCCTACACCAAACAGAGTAAGCTGCCACCAAGGTAGCTTGCCAGTTGGAGTACCCATATGTATATCCCCCCGTCTGGTGTTACTATGCGTTTTCGGGAGCTATTTTATTCTGGTATAGGCTTAGGCAGACAAAAGAAGACCCGACTTCCTGTTCAACAACAAACGAGTCGGGTCTTCTACGGTTAGAATTGGTCAGTGCCTAGTTATTTACGGGCATCTGAGGGGAACCGGCAGCGGGAACATAGGCATCCAGCATCTGCTGTATTACTGAAACCTGAAGCTGCGGAACCTGATAGTAGGCATGTTTGTTCTGATAAAGGAACAACTCATATCCCATTTCAATAAAATTCTGCACCTGTGAAGCCAGCACCCGGCGCAGCGCTGGGTTCGTCACTTCGGGTGAAGACATGGCCAGCAGTGAGGCATGGGATTTGATTAGACCCAGCATATACCCGCTGACGCCCGCATCTTTCACCTCTTCCAGTGATTGGTTAGGCTTCTTCGGCTGGGCCGGTTGGAGGCCGTAAACCGGCTGTGTCATATTCGGGATAAGATAGGTAGCCGTTTCCTGGCTTGGCTTTTGCCCTGTCTTAAAGCATTGGCAGGTCAAGTTGTACTGATCCAGCATGAAATTGTACTGCCGATCCAAAATAGACAAAAGCTCTTGATCCTGTACAAAAGTTCTGAACATCATAAACTGGTCCAGTACATTGATCTGGCAGGACAATACCTCGTGCACATCGAACATTTCATGGGCGCCGTGGTCTAGCTGCTGTCCCCCTATTGTCATGCTTCCTGGCTGTAGTTGCTGCTGCAAAGTGTATTCTCCTTTGTTCTTAGATGAGTACCCTCAATAATATGAAGGATCAGGTGGCCAATTATGCATGCACCTTCTTATTATCAATCCGAATCTTCCTTCTATGTGTCGTGAATAATCCGAAGTACCCTATCGTTACGAGGATACAGATTATAACATCAACAACAATCAAGTTCTGATAATCCCCAAAATAATCGAAGGACAGGCCTCCAATTAATGCACCTACTATACCGCCGCCCTGGTGTATGAGAAGTAGAACACCGGTTTGTTTTCCTTTACCCTTTGCAATCTCATTAATAACAAGCATTCCACCTGGTAATGCGCTTAAGTAGGTAATTCCGAACGCTATAGCAAAAAGAATTGGTGAACTTCCTAAATGCATAAAGAGGAAAGCAAAACCTACAATACGTATGCCATACAATAGAGACATCATCATTAATTTATTGTATCGGTCCAGAAAATAGCCGCAAATAAGCGCCCCCGTGATTTCCATAATTCCAAGTATGCTCATAGATAAGGCGATCATGCTTGGTGATACATCTGCCAACTGATGTATGGCTACCAAATTCATCTCGACGGATCCCATATTGATACCGCAGGTGAACAACGCAATCGCGACCACGACAAAGATAGGAAAAGAGATAAATCTTTTAGACGGTGCAATTACGCTAGATAATGTATCTTGACCATCGACTTCTATTGAACGATCCGAAGGAGCCCTCTCCGTATTTTTCGGTTGTGAACTCTTAATTCCTAACCAAATTACGGGAAGCGTCACACAAACACCTAAGATAAAAGAAGCCATAAAAGCGTTCTTCCAAGTCAGCCAGTCTATGGTTACGAAAATAGGAGTAACAATCGCTAATCCTACGGAAGAAGCACTCGCCAGCAAAGCCATTGCTTTAGCCCGATGATGCCTAAACCATTCAAACATCAATATATAATTCGTCGTCGCCCCAATACCTGCCAAACCAGAGATAACACCGTATCCAATAAAAAAGACAATAGGATGGTGACCTAACACGACAATACCAGTACCCAAAGTACTCAAAATTGCACTTAACATTAGTATCTTCTTTGTACCATACCGATCCACGAGCCAGCCCCCCAAAGGTGCACATACGGCTACGATGAATAAATTGGTGGACCATGCCATTGAGATAAATCCCCTGCTAATCTGTAAATCCGTCGATATTTGCACCTGAAAGAAAGACAAGCTGAAGCGGGTCAATGCACCAATAAATCCAATAACCCAGAGAGATCCTAATCCAATCCATGCATACCTGGATTCCTTAAACCATGTCGTTTCCATTATGGTTTCCACCCTTGTCTAATATAAAAGATACCGATCGGTATCTTTTATATTAGCATAAATGCTTTTTTTTGCAACAGAATAATTTCATTTGATATACTACGTGTACATATACAA
This sequence comes from Paenibacillus sp. FSL K6-2859, assembly GCF_038008265.1. Classification (NCBI taxonomy): domain Bacteria; kingdom Bacillati; phylum Bacillota; class Bacilli; order Caryophanales; family Paenibacillaceae; genus Paenibacillus; species Paenibacillus sp. FSL K6-2859. Next base: position 6,743,945 of record NZ_JBBOYU010000001.1, read on the forward strand.
TTAAGGACGGAGGATGATAATGGAAAAGGGGGAGAAGACTCGCAATTACATCATAGCTAAAGCCGCTGAACTGTTTAACCAGAAGGGATATTCGGGCTCCTCGTTATCTGATATAACAGATTTGACAGGCATTAAGAAAGGTGGCATTTATCGCCATTTTTCCAGTAAAGATGAGATTGCATATGAAGCCTTTAGCTATGCGGGTAGTATTGTGGGGGCCCAACTAGCTAATGCCATTAGTCAGCAAGAAACGGCCTCTGGCAAGCTGTTAGCATATTTACATGTGTACGAGAAAGTAGTTGAAGCGCCACCTTTTATTGGGGGGTGCCCGCTCCTCAACACGGCTATTGAAAGCGACGACAGTCATCCAGGCTTACGTGAAAAAGCCCAGCAAGCCCTAATAGGCACACTAGAATCCAAAAAGAAAATCATTTCTGAGGGTGTACAAAGTGGTGAATTCAAAGCAGACCTCGATATTGAGGCACTAGCTACCTTCTCCCTTTCCATCATGGAGGGCGGTATCATGATGAGCAAGCTCGAAGGTAATAATCGGCACATACGGATGAATATCAAGAGCTTTGCTGCTTATTTAAAAAATGAGTGCCTACGCGAGCCCGGTTAGTTCATTCAAAACTTTGTTAACATACAAAGATTTTAAAATAAAAAGGAGCCTCGTCATTACTCACGAGGCTCCTTTAGCTTAATCTTAGTTCCATAACTTTATTTATGTTCCAACCACTGGCATTCTGTGATTTCTATTTCTGTAAATGTTGCTTTAAATGATGAATCTTCTGGGCTACAAGCATATAAACCAAAATTGATATACTCGCTCCCTTCAAACAAATGAAAAATACGCATCTGCTTAAATGTAATCCCATCAAGAGAATTTTCAACACAGAAGTCACTCTCACGCCGACTTAATCTGTAATACATTGTTTTTATTGTTGCATCGATATCTGTTGTAGCCCAATCCGAATATCCGTGATTCGTAACCACACTACCCAATCTTTGATATTCTTCATTCTCATATTCAATCGATGCCTTGAACCAATTGTCACTGTCCTGATAGACAATTACTCCACACTGATCAAATCTATGAGCACTATCAAAATCAGTCTTCACTATAAAAGAAAAATATTTCTCATCAGTCTTCATCAGTAGTGCAGGTGCATTATCATTTCTAAACCCATAATAGGTACGTTGCCAAAAATCAGTATTAGGCTCAGTCACAATTTCAATCTTGTTATCTGTAATAGAAGAAGTGCTTATTGGATGTTGCCAAAAGAGTTTTTCTTTTATAAAGTTCATTTCACTGCTCCTTATCTAGGTCCCTCTTTACCCTTGAATGTCCCTCCTGGCATCTTGCTCGGCGAGAATCTCTTTATCCTCCGCGTTATCTCTCGTCACTTTCTGAACGCCAACGGCGCTATATGAAATCAACAGAATAACAGCTATATAATACCCCTTTACATTCAATTGAAATGGAGCATTGTACAGACCAATAAAGAACATTACATACCCAATAACCAAGCCTGCAAAAGCCATAATTGTGAAAGCCCCTGTATTTCTCATCCTGTGTTTCGGATTTTCTAGCTTAATTTCCTTATCCTCTGAATTGTCTCTAACAACCTTTTGCACAACGATACAGCTAATCGTAATTAACACCATGCAAAGCAAATAATACCCTTTAACGTTCAATTCCCAATCGTCGTTGTACACCCCCAAACAGAATAGAAAAAGACCTGCAGCCAATGCAAAATACGATACCCCTGTGAAAGCAGCTGTGTTGCGTTTACGATACCTCTGATTCATCCGACGATTCCTCTCCCAATACAGAATTGAATGGTGTTATAACCTTCTTCACTATACCGTGGAACATCGGTAAAATTCTACCATTAATTAGGTTGTTTTGGGAAAACGCAAAGAAAACGGTCTCAGTCCCAGGTAATTCAGGACTAAAGCCGCCTCCTACATTTTCTGCAACTTTATGATTTAGAAATGCTACTCCCTCTCCTGATCCACCAATTGCTGCTGTGCGAGCCGAATCATCTCGCGGACCATCGATCCACCAATTTTTCCGCCAATCTGACCCACTGATTCTGTACTCAAATGTCCATTCTCACCGTGTTCCAATGGAATACCAAGTTCTTTTGCGACTTCATATTTCACATCATCAGGCCGCTCCGGATCTACATCATAACCCTCGCGCCGCATCACCTCGGCTTTAAATGTTTGCATTCCGCGATTAACTCCCGGCACTGCATATTTCCTGTTTCTTCTGGACATCCCTTATCCCCTCCTAAACATGTTTTAAGTAACATGCCCGGAAATCGGAACCTCCACCCCTGTTGATTTGCTCCGATTATTTCCAAGAGGGTGCTAAACTTCCGTTAATTTGATAATTTGATGTAAATTTAAAGATAAATCCTGTGTCCGATAGCGACCTCCTATTCGGACGATCCCCACAACAGGGAGGCCCAACAGTCATTTCATGACTGTTGGGCCTCCCTTATCCTGTATATTACTTGTTCGCTAAGAAAGCATCGATTTGCGCTTGCAGCTCAGCCTGGATTTTATCAATGCCAGCTGATTTCAGCTGTTTGTTCAAATCTGCAAGGCCTTTGTCGATATCTTTAATTACGCCGTACTCGAGCGGAATGGCATAGCGGAGCATTACATTGCCCACATTGGCAATTTCCGTCTTCACTTTGCTATTGTCGAATACAAAGGTTTCAAGGGCATAGTGATAGACGTTAGCTTCCCATCCCTTAGCCAGATCGTTAGCTTCTTGAGGGAATGCTTCATTGTCAAGATTGAGTGGTGAGTTGAAGTTCCAATTAGAGAATCCAGTAAAGTTTGGATTTTTGTCGAGTGCTTTGTATTTGGTGTCGCCAACCGGTTCATAGTGCACGCCACTAATTCCGTACATTATCAGGTCATGCAGTTCTTTATCATTCTGCATCAGATCAATCAGCATCAAGGAACGTTCTACATTTTTGGAAGTCGCATGAATCGACGTACCGTTTTGTGTAGAAATCGCCACTGATTTTTTCTTCCCTTGGTTGATATCAGCCAACGCCACTTCATAAGGAGAATTTTCTTGGCGCATCAAGGCCATGAGTGCTCCAAGTGTTCCGTTATTATGTGTAATCGAGGCCGTTTTGCCTGCTTTAAAATCCGCCTGATGATCATTTTTGCTGTTCAGAACGTTTTTCGACCAGGCATTGTTATCAGCGAGATCTTTGTAATACACGAGTAGATCCTTGAACTCTTGCGTTTCATTGACGTTAAAGACTTTGCCTGTTTCATCGGTCAATTTGAAGGCAAACGGAAGATCCAGGTCAAACATATTCCATTCGTTTTGCTGCTTCAGTAATACACGGTCCAAGTTATGATACTTCCAGTCTCCTGTTTCCGGAGTGAAAGGTGTAATCCCTTTTTCCTTCTCAGCTATCGTCTTCAAATAGGTAGCATATGCTTCCGGGCTGTTGATTTCAGGAAGATTGTATTTCTTGCGCAAATCTTCACGATATAGAATCAGCTTTTCAACAGACTCTCCTCTGTTTTGCGGAACCATATACAGCTTACCGTTTACTTTTGCCTGATCCCAGCTCACATCTGACATAGCTTCCTTAGTTTGCGGCATATATTTGGTAAGCAGCTCGTCGGTTAATTCTAGAAATCCGCCTTTCAGCGCCTGGTCATTATAACCAGCCCAGTTTGCCGAATAGATGAGGTCAAAATCTTCATTTGCCGCCAGCTTCAGTGGATATTTTTGAGCCCAGTCAGACCAGTCCAAGAACTCTCCCTCAAGGGTCGCATTAATTTTTTCTTTCAGTTTCTTGTTAATTTCAGCAAAAACACTATCATAGTCTATCGGTTTAGGCCCAACGAAGATCATTTTCAGCTTTACTTCTTTAGAGGTGTCTATGGTATCTGAAGTTTCGGCTGCATTCGTTGCACTCGCTGTTTCGGTAGGCTCACTTGTTACCTCAGCGGCATTATTGGTAGCCTTAGCCGGTGTATTGGCGTTGTTGTTGCCACCACCACATGCGCTCAAGATCATTACGAAGGTTAAAACGAGTGCGAGCATAATGAATCTATTTTTTCTCAGCATTTCAAGCCTTCCCCCTTGTATTCATTATATTGATAAACCGGATTTCCCCGGGTTCATCCTTTCACAGCGCCAATCGTCAAGCCTTGAACGAAATATCTCTGAACGAATGGATAAGCGAGCAGAATCGGACCTGTAGCTACAACCGTCATTGCCATCTTCAAGCTCTCGCTTGGAATCGATGTGGTTACGACTGCTCCTGCACCCATCATGGCTTTTCGCATGCCGTCCATATTACCAAGCATTTTGTACAAATAATATTGAAGCGGCATCAGCTTCTCATCAGAAATAAATAGAAGGGCATTGTACCAGTCGTTCCAATAGGCAAGAGCCAGAAACAAACCAATAGTAGCTAGCGCCGGCTTAGAGAGAGGCAGGATTAAACGGGCGTAAATCTTAAAATCGCCTGCACCGTCAATTTTAGCCGATTCTACTATTGCTTCCGGAATGCTGCCCATAAACGACTTCATAACAATAATGTAAAAGACGTTGAGCATCATCGGAATCACTAAAGCCATCAGTGTATCTTTGATATGGAGGTAATTGACCATAAGCAGATACCATGGAACCAGACCGCCGTTAAATAAAGTTGTAAAGAAAAAGAAGAACGAAAATTTATTACGCCATTTAAAATCTTTTCTGGATAGCGCATAAGCCGTCATCGAAGTCAGAAACAAGCCAAGCAATGTGCCTATTATAGTAACGCCTATGGTCACCATATAGGCTTGAATCATCTGGTCGGGATACTTAAACAAAATGCTGTAGGCTTCTGTTGAGAAGGCCGTAGGTATAAATTGATAGCCCTCTGTTAATATTTTTGACTCTTCCGTCAGTGATGAAGAGACGACAAGTACAAACGGGAATATACATAAAATTGCGAGAACGATTAGGGATACATAACCAATACCCGAGAATATTTTACGATCGAGCTGCTTCATATCGTTACCTCCATTATGAAAACTGTACCTCTGATGCGGTTAGAATAAGGCGCGGTCTTTATCGTATTTACGAACAGCATAGTTCACAGTCATGATCGTTGCGAAGCCAAGAACGGACTGGAAAACGCCAGCTGCAGCCGACATGCCGATATCATTCGAAGTAATCAGCGATCGGAAGACGAAGGTATCGATAACATCCGTCGAAGAGAACAACAAGCCATTATTGCCGATCATGTTATAGAACATCCCGAAATCACCGCGGAAAATATTCCCGACCGCCAGCAGCACCAAAATAATAATCGTCGGGTAAAGATTTGGAATCGTCACTTTCCGGATCCGCTGAAAAATATTGGCGCCATCGATTTCAGCCGCCTCATACTGTTCAGTATCTATGCCCGTAATCGCAGCCAAGTACATTACCGTTCCGTATCCAAGGCCTTTCCAGGCGGACACGAGAACCAGGATATACGGCCAGTAGGCAGGCGTATTGTAAATATCAATAGGTTCTAGCCCGAGTCCTCTAAGGAGTGCGTTCACAGTACCAATATCATAATTGAGCAGGTTATAGGCAATCGCGCCGACAACTACCCATGAAATAAAATAGGGAAGGAACAACGCCGATTGCGTAATTTTGCGGAACCATTTGCCACCGACCTCAAATAACATAATGGCTGCAAAAATTTGCAAAGCGTTATTTACAACGATGAATGCAATATTGTACAATGCTGTATTCCGTGTTACCCGCCAGGCATCTCCCGATTCAAAGAAAAATCGGAAGTTATCGAGCCCGTTCCAGGCACTTCCAAAAATACCGCCCGCGTAATCATAATGCTTGAAGGCAATAATAATGCCCGCCATTGGGACATAGGCAAACAAAAGAAAAAAAGCAACCGCCGGAGCCAGCATCAGCAACAGAACCCTATAGTTTTTTAAATCGCTCCAAAATGTATGCCCTTTCATCTTTGCACCCCTTTCTTCTCTATATCTCTCATTATAAAAGGACGGCGGCGGTGAGATAATTCAGCGAAACAACTAAACATAATACTAATTCAACGATTCTTAAACAATTTCGATAAAAAAGAAGACCCTGTTCCATATAGAACACGAGCCTCCTCAATAAGCAATCGATTCAGATTTTATTTTTCTTCCGGTACTCGCCGGGCGACATGCCCATATATTGCTTGAACTGCCTATTGAAATAAATAATGTTCTTATATCCGGCTTGTTCCGCAATCTCATATACTTTTTTTGTTGGATCCTCGAGTAGCTCGCATACCCGCTTCATACGTAATTCACTTAGAAAATCGCTGAAGAGACTATTGGTTTCGACCTTGAACAGATGCCCCAGATAGTTAGGGGTAAAGTCGAAATGTGCGGCGACCTCGTTTAGCGTTATTTTTTGATCTAATCTTTCTTTCACATACTCCGTGATTTCATCAATTAACTTACGTTTTTGCCTTTGGCGTTTCAAATAAAGCAGCTCAGACAGTTCAAAGAATCTTCTTCTCAGCCACGATAGGATATCATGCACCGTTTCGAACTGAAACAGCACAAAAGGATGATGCGAATCCCAATTCAAAATCTCGTACAAATGCTCATTCATTTGCTGCAGATCAGCATGAAGCTTAGAGGTGATCCGGATAATAATATCGTAGATGTCGTTTTTCTGGGAGATCGGGCTGTCTCCGGCAAATAGTTGAAGCAAGCAATCATCAATAGTGGTAAGGTCGTAGTCGAGCATAGCTTTAAGCATACGATCCACAATAACCTCTAAGTCCGAAGCCATCTTTTCCTTTGGAGACCATTCCGAGGCATCTTGGATTAACCTATTCTTCCCTACGATCCATTTAATGCTTAAAGCGGCCTGCGCCTGCCGATAGGAATCATGTAGCTTGACCGGGTCGGTTGTGTACATTCCTCTTCCGATCGTAATCGAACAGGAGAACTCCTGATAGAACGCCCGAATCAACTCTTCCAGCAAAGCTGTAAAATATTGTTCCTGAACCGCAGCAAGGATCACAAAGTGATCGTCATAGGTCGTAATTACCATGCCCAAATTTTGATCCTGAGCAAACTTCCGGATAAACTGATTGGCAGTGCTGCTCCATAAACTCCGCTCTTCTTCCGTCCAGGTTTGGATTTTTCGCGCCATGTCGTCGATCTCAATGATGGCAACCGCCGATGCACCTTGTAAGTATGGCGTGAGGACGTTGTGAATGTGCGTTTCAACCTGTCCCGGTGCCGCCTCGTTAAACCAACGCAGCAGTAGCTCCTGATTAACAAGCGTCAGCGTTTCCGACAAGGAAGTACGCTGCGTCCTCTCCTTCTCAATCTTGGCGCAGAGTTCGGTCAGCGTCTCGTTCAGCTCGTCATCATCCACAGGCTTAAGCAGATAACTGTATGCATTCAATTGAATCGCTTCCTTGGCATAATTGAAATCCTGGTGTCCGCTAATAAAAAGAATATGGACCTCAGGGTTAATCTCCTTCGCTTTCCGCGCAAATTCCACGCCCGACATAATCGGCATGCCGATATCAGAAAGAATGATATCAACAGGATGCTGCTCCATCATTTTCAGAGCGGCAAACCCGCTCGTTGCCGTTCTCACGCTATGCAAAGACAAATGATCACTGCCGGCTACACGCCGTCTAAGCCATTCCAAATCGATTACTTCATCATCCACCAGCAGAACATTGATCTCCATTGCCATACTCCTCACTCCCCCATCACTTCCCTGATTTCTGCATTTTCCACCGGTAAAATAATTTGAACTGTCGTTCCCGCTCCAAAATAGCTGCCGATTTGAATGCCGAAATCGCTCCCGTATCGCAGTTTAATTCGTTCTTCCACATTTCTCAGACCGTAGCTGCCTGGTTGATATGCGCTTGATCGCATGTTTTGAAGTGTCTCCGGCCGCATGCCGATCCCGTTATCAATGACCTTGAGTTCGATGCGGTCACCCAGCCGCTTTCCAGTAATACGGATCGCAATGGTCTCCCCGAACCAGGCGTGCTTGAATATATTCTCCACAAATGGCTGCAAAATCAGCTTAATAATAGGCACCTGTAAAATTTCCGGATCGACATCATAATAAACCTCAAAGGCGTCCGCATACTTCACTCTCTGAATTTCCAGATACATCCTCACCTGCTCCAGCTCATTTTCAAGAGAAATATATACATGCCCGTCGTTTAATGTGAGTCGATAAAACTTGGAGAGGCCTTGCACCATCTGCGTAACCTTCTCCACTTCCCCCATATTGGCCAGACTTCCGATGGTGGACAGCGTATTGTACAGGAAATGCGGACTGATCTGGGCTTGAAGCACATCCAGCTCCGCTTGCTTTTTCTGAATGCCCTGCACATAAACGTTCCGGATGAGTTCCTGAATGCTGGTCGCCATTTGGTTGAAGCTATTAGCGATATAGACAAATTCATCGTTCCCCGGAAATCCGATTCTTTTATAAAAATTACCCTCCTGAAACGATCGGACCAAATACACAATCCGCTTGATCTTCTTGCCAGATATACGTGCGACTAGAAAACCGATCATAGCCATCACCAAAAAACTGATGGAACAAACGGTACTAATCACCTTCCGCATTCTACTAGCATCTTTGTTCAAATAAGAGTGAGGTACGCGCGCCTCAATGACATAGCTTGATACCGGAATATCTTCACCAATAACTAAATAAGCATCTTGTTTCGTATCTTCAGCAGCAGCACCTTGCTCATACAAAGTCATTCCTGTAGCCCTATCCAACAGACGAAGTTCAATCCCCTGTTCAATCGGAAAAGTATCAAAATTACCAAATAGCTCATCAATCCTCGCCGTAACGCGAATATATCCGATAATAGCAGGTGCTGCCTTGGAAGAAACAAGCTTGCGGAAATATGAAATATTACCCAGCTCCCGGTCGGTATCCGCTTGAAGCCACAAACTGTCTTGATTATTCGTAACAATCGACTTAAACCACTCCGTATTCTCGATCACCTGGTCAGAAAGAACATAATAATCACTCCGACCGATGGGTGTCGACATATCATCCCCGGTAATTTCAAGCATCGTCTCATTGACGGTAAAAAGAGCAAGTCTCAGCTTGTTCCCATACAATTGCAGAGGGGCTTTCATATAAGGAACGATATCATCTCTCATTTTGAGCATATTTTCCAAAGGATCTCCCCTGAACTGAAGGGCATTCTGAAAATTCGTATTTAGAAACAGCGAGTTGGTCATACGTTTGATTTCATCTGTCTGGTATTCGATGTTGTTCCTCGTCTGCTTTAATGCGGTCCGGACATTCGTTTCCGCCATTTCAGTCCTGGACTCTACGAGCATTGTATAGGCTATATAACCTACCAGCATATCTGTCAGCAATACAAGAATGAGATACGGAATCATCATCTTGTATGTGAATGGAATATACTTTTTACTAGACAGTTTTCTCTCCATGCGCATGCTCCCTTATATACGTATCCATACGACTGCTATTTCGACCCATTCTACAACGAAAAGAAAGCGGTTACTATATCTTGTATTTGGAAACTTTGTTTTAGAGTAGCACTCTGTTCTCCAAAATATTTTTCAAGCTAATATGCGATTTGGAAGGCCCGAACTTTATAAGGTGATCTTGAAATTCAGCAAGCGCCTCAATCGTTGAGGTCTGTACCTTAATGAGATAATTATATTCTCCACTAATGCGGAACAAATCGGTAACTTCCATAGCATTGTTACAAAAATCGGTGAGCTCTTGACAATGTTCTGTTTTAATTAGAATAAAAGTAGTCGTACCCCGGTTCAGATCCCGCAAATTAAAAGCTGTATGATACCCCGATATGATGTTCCTTTCCTCCAACTTAATGATTCTTTCTTTAACGGATGGTTGTGACATCGAAACCTCTTTACTGATTTGTGAAATGGGCATTCGGGCATTGTACTGTAATAATTGCATAATCTTTTTATCAATATCATCCATAAGATGCTCCATATCAAGCGCCTCCTAACGTTATTTAATAAAATAAACTCTTTCGTCTAAAATACCTTATATTCAATAACCATGTCAGTATAAAACACTTATCTTATATATGTATCTCCTATTTTAATCCAACTATAATAAATAGTACATTAGATATAGGAGCGATTAAAGATGAGCGTAAAAGGCCTTGCACATATAGCGATTCAAGCCAAAGATTATAAAGCAACAATTTCATTTTATATCGACGTTTTAGGGTTCAAGTTAGGTCATCATTGGAGTCTGCCCTCCTTTCAAATCAAAGAAGCTTCGATGCTTATTTCACCTGATCAAAGAACTTGCTTAGAGATTTTTGATAACGATGCAGTCATTGCCGCCCAAGGGAAAAAAGCCTTGTCTGAAGAGGAAGTAGCACACGGAGCGTTACTACATTTTGCTTTTTACGTAGATAATGTGGATGAGATATACCAAAAAGCCCTTGCTCATGGAGCAAAGGCTTTTATAGAACCAGATTCGCTTTCCCTTGGTGAACCGCCTCTTCTGATCAAGAACGCGATCGTTCACAGCCCCAATGGGGAAGTTATCGAATTTCTTGAAGAAGTTGATTTTGATATGTCTAATTACACTACTTCATACAAAGATGCATCCAAGGCTTGAATAAAGTACGACCAATCGCCTGTCGTGTACAGTAGAAGCCGATGCATCGCGCGTGTACAAGCTGTATAAAAGAGTTTACGTTCACTCTCCCGATGATAAGTCTGCGTAGAAGCATCGTAAATTAGCACGGCGTCGAATTCTACGCCCTTAGCAAGGTACGCAGGGATAATTAGCGTTCCCTTCTCAAAGGTGAGCGTCTCCTTCGTAATAAGCCGCAGATTCTCGCCCCCCTGTGCAAGCAATGCTTCATAGGCTTCGCGGCTTTCCGCAGCAGTCTTAGTAATAATGGCGATGGAGTCTAGACCTTCAGCCATAAGCGCCGCAAGATCCTCTTTTATCCGCACCGCCCGCTCCACATCATTGCTAGCCTTCAATAGGTGCGGCTTCTTGCCTCCCCTATCAAAAGGTACGATCTCTTCATTAGGTAGCAGCGCCATCGTAAACTCCACAATCTCACGAGTCGAACGATAGCTTCGGATTAAACGAAATAGGTTCGTTTCCTCTTCACCATAAAGCCGGATCAAAGGAGAATCCACCTCTTGCAAATTCGTCGCTTGCGGGAATATCGCTTGACTGAAATCACCGAGTACTGTCATGCTGGCGCGGGGAAACAGTTGCTTGAGAAACGCGAATTGGAACGGCGAATAATCCTGTCCTTCATCAATAAATAAATGCCGCACCATTGTATTCGTGCGTGAACCCTCGATAAGCTCTTTTAAATAAAGGAATGGGGTCTCATCCTCATAAAAAAGTTCGGTATGGCTCAACTTTTCTTTCGTTTGCATACAGATTTCTGGCCATTGATCAGGTACTTCGGTCTCACCCGTCATATTCCGATAAGTGGCTTCATCCCTAAATAACTGCTCGTATAATCCCATCATATCTATGAATTTTAACCGTTTGACATCCCGTCTCAGCGGTTTGAAGTGCTCCTTCACGATCATGCCCCGCAGCAGCTCATCTTCCTGCGAACTAAAATCAAAGACATTCTCTTCCCCGTCCTTCTGAGTACGAAAATCGCCATAGATTTCAAGATACTGCTCCGTAAAATCGAAGACAGCCTCTTCTCGCCGGTACTTCTTAAGCACCTCACTGTATGCTTCGGCATATTGATCATTGTCGAGGTAATCGACCTCATCTTGAACCCAGGGTGCCTCCATTTCCTGACGCTGTAGCTTAGTCAACTCACGCAGCAGCCACTCACGTAGTAAAGCGACGCGATTAGCCAATCGTATAGAGCTGTCATAGCTATAAAATTGCGACTTCATTTGCTCCGCAGTAATCAACTCGCGTTCCTGAAAATGAATACTGTGGAACAGCATTCCATCTTTGCCTAACCATAATGCGTAGCTTTGGAGAGCATGCAGGAAAGCCTCTGAAGCCTTATATTGCATCCCCGTTAACCGTGCTTCATACCCCTGTGAAGATTGTGATGTCAGTACATATTCAATCTGCTCGAAGGGGCCCTCTAAATTCATCGTGGATCCGAGCCAATAGGCAAGGTACTCCTGAAAGGTCGTTTGCTGCATATTCTCTTCGCCGAGCTCAGGAAGCACCGTCGATACATAACTGTTAAACATCGGATTTGGCGAAAAAAGAACGATCTGATCCGCCTTGAGCCTATCGCGGTGTTTGTATAATAAATAGGCTACCCGTTGCAGCGCTGCGGACGTTTTGCCGCTGCCAGCCGCTCCCTGCACAATAAGCATACGGCTTTTATCATTACGGATGATGGCGTTCTGTTCCTTCTGGATGGTCGCCACAATGCTCTTCATTTGTGAATCTGCGCCTTTACCAAGCACCTGCTGCAGCAATTCGTCCCCTATCGTTAAGCTCGTATCGAACACATTCTGGAGCTGACCGGAACGGATCTGATATTGTCGCTTCAGCATCATCTTACCAGTAATCTGTCCTCCCGGCGTTTCGTAAGTAGATGGCCCTGGGGAATGATCATAGTACATGCTTGCAATAGGCGTTCGCCAGTCATACACCAGAAAGTCCACACCGTCTGCATCAACGAAAGAAGCCACTCCGATATAAATTTTCTCACTCAAGCTCAAACCGTCTTCTTGAAAATCCATTCGTCCAAAATAGGGAGACGGCAGTAGCCGTTGCATATTCTTAAAACGCTGCACCCGTTGCCGGTGGCTGCGCTCCCGCTCGGATAACAACGCTTCTTGCTGCTTTATACTGTAGAAGGTCTCTTCGAAATCTTCGTCGGTGCTCGTATTGACCGTGACTTCTTCCCAAAACCGCTTGCGAATGTCCACCACTTGATCACGTAACCCAGTCACTTCTGGTTCTAGTGCTGCGATTCTTGATCGCAGCTTTTCCGTAACCAAATCAAGCCGATCTTGTTCTTGCTGCCAATCCATTACGTTTACCATCTTCACGAACACGCTCCTTTTCAGTCTTGTTATAAAGAAGCAAAAATTAAAATTTGACAAACTGTTAATCTACATGGTATTATAATAGTGTAGATAAGATGTTACATTTATGCTCAAAAAAGCGAAATAAACAGTGATTATCTTATAATATCATGAACTTTTCTTGCATGCAAATTATATATATAAGTTAGAAGAACCAGCAGACTCTGCTGGTTCTTCTTTTTGAATGCCTAGCTTGGGCGTACATAGAAAATAGACCGTCCCTCGGACGGTCTATTTTCTTACTCAAGTAAGCTTACTATTTAGTTTGCAATAAATTCATGATGATGGTCACTGCCTCTGCTCTTGTTGCTGTCTCATTTGGTGCAAATACATTGCCGTTACGTCCGCTCACAATGCCTGATTTCTTCACGGCTGCAACTGCATCCTTTGCCCATGCAGGAATTTGGCTATCATCAGCAAAGCCTGTTGATGCCGCCGTTGTTAAATCTACTCCTGCTGCTCTAGCGATCATTACCGCAAGCTCTGCACGTGTTATGCTCGCTGCCGGACGGAAGGTAACATCCTCATAGCCGCGTATAATCTTCGCCTCTAAGGCTTGTGCAATGGACTTCTCGGCCCAAGCAGGGATTGTATCTGTGAAGCCCAGTTCCACACCGTTTCCTGTAGGCTTCAGCGCATTCATCAGCATCACCGCAAATTCAGCGCGTGTCACCGCATCATTCGGTTTGAACGTTCCGTCGGTATAACCCTTGACGATCCCTTCGCTCACCGCTTTCTTAATATTAGCCTGTGCCCAATGTCCCGAGATATCGCTAAATTGAGCCTCTATTGTCGGTTCAGTAGATGCATTTGTTACTGGTAATCCAGTCGCTTGATCCACTACGAGTACAGCAAACTTCGTAAAGTGCTCCACATCTGCAGCAATACGATTTCCATCTATTTTGCCGCCATTAACTTTCACCCAGCTCTTCTTCACTTCATCATAATAAAAGATCGCTACAGTTTGACCGCTCTTCACTTGTCCTGAGTCGAACACAAAGGTTATCGTGACTGGTTTACTAAAGTTCTCCGCGAAGTTTTTTAGAACTTCATAGATCGGGCTTACGAAAATCTCATGATTGCTGAGAAGACTCTCTGTTTGGAGCACTTTCTCAATCGTTAATACCAACTGCTTGCCTGAAGCATTAGCTGGAATAGAAATAACAAGCCCATTATCCAGTCTGACTTCGCCCGCTTGACCTGCAGGAAGCGTCAGTTTCCCATTGGAGGAGATAACCGGAAGTAATAGATTAGAGGTACTACCACCATCATTACCACCGTTTCCATTGCCATCAGAACCGTTATCTTGCACAGCTCTCGTTATCATTGCTGTATATCTCGTACCTGTACCATCTTGGGCAATTACGAATAACTCCAATTTATTATTACCGACTTCAAGAGGAAGCTCTATGCTGGTAGCCCCACTTGCCAAACTTATCGGACCCGCCACAAGCGTATTGGCACTATTGTACATATTCGCTGTCAAGGTGCCATAAACCGCATCACTGGCCGTTGCCGTTACTGTGAAGTTAGATAAGGAATACGGTACATTCGCTGTATAATCGTATACACTTCCGCTCACTGTTTGATCCAATATTATCCCACTCAAATTCAAGCTGTTCAAGCTTGCACTGGAACTTAATGTTGTAAACGTAATCTCTTGTCCGTAGCTTACTCCGACTCCATTCACAGCATAGGCACGTACATGATAGGTAGATCCAGACTGAAGTCCTGTAAGACTTACTAAAAAGGCTCCTGTTCCACCTGATTCAGCTATAGCCTTACCATCCTCAATTGTCGGATTGGCACTAGTAGAATATACCATTCCGCGCTCTGTAACCGTAGCACCACCGTCCGAAGTGATGTTTCCTCCAACCGTAGCTGTCATAGATGTGATATTTTGTACTTCTGCATTCGTATCAACAATAGCAGATTCCTCAATACCCTTGACAAAGCTTAGATAGAAATCATCAATCGATCCCCATGCGCCGCCATCTGCTTTGATATTAGCTCCGATTGTAAGGGTTCCATCGGTAACGAGAATATCCTGGATCTCAGAATTATTCCACTGTGCCCATCCTTTCACACCGGTGTTTACTTTCACTTCCTTACCATCCGTTACAGCAAATAGATTCATATTGGGGTTGGCAGCATCTCCCCCTTGAATAAACATCGAAAGATTATAATATCCCGGCTTCAGACCAGAAATAGTCTGCTCTACTCTAAAATCCACTGCTTTTGCAGAGTAGAAATGTAGTGAATAGTTGCCTGTTTTGGCATCAGTAACTTTATTTTGGTAGTCTGTATGTGGAGCATTAACGTCAGCATAGGTGATTTTCCACATGCTTCTATCACTATTTTCAAAGCCTGCGTTGACGATAAAGTTCTCTTTTTTAATAACTAGAAAAGCCTTTACCACCTGACCGCCTTCCACCATTCCACCGATCACATAGCTGCCCGCGCCCTTACTAATGGCTTGCTCAAGCGCAACTTGATCCCAAACGACTGACATCTTGCCGGAACTTCCATCATTGTAAGTAACACTTACCTCTGTTGGCAGATGAATTGGCTCCCCAGCAATCGCCGTTATCGAAACATCCTTAATTTCATCTACAGCAATAGGGGCCACTGCGCCTGTATTCACATATTTGAACACATTCAGCGAGGCAAGCGGATGTCCGTTAAAATCAAACAAAGCCTGGTTATCAACGGCACTTCCGCCATACCATTCCCCTGCATCATCAGGGTCATATTCCTTCGCGTAGCTGGATGCCCAACCGGAACCGTACTGTTCCCAAATCAACTTATTCTGCTCCAGATTGTCTTTCGAACCTACCGGAAGCCATGCAGGCTCCCAATAAAACACGCCAATTCCCGCTTTACCCACATTCGCAACCGCTGCAATTACATCTCTAACCGAAGTGGCCTGACCTTGAACGCTTATAGGATAGTTTAAGGTTTGACCTGAGCTTTGCGGTGCTGTATTTCCGTGTCCATCCCCATCCTCAGCGGTATACGCGTAAGAGGTTTCTGCTACCATTACTTTTTTTCCATAAGTATCAGCCACTTGCTTCAACACAGCTGTCAAATTGCTTAATGTACCGTGCCAGAATGGATAATAAGAACTTGCAAACACATCATAGTCTACATTGTTATCTTGCAAATTCTTCGCTATAGTGGCATATCTGCCTGCCGACTCCGGATTTGTAAAATGCAGAGCAACCAGAATATTCGGATTGATCTCCCGAATGGCTTTACTTCCCTCATTGAACAATTGGCTCATCTTCGTCCAATTAGATTCACCAACGAATTGTCCATTCGTTTCATTGCCTACCTGAACCATACCAATATCAATTCCTGCATTAAGCAGGGCTTGCAGACTTACTTTGGTATATTCGTAAAGTGCAGTCTTCTTATCTTCAAAACTCAAATTGGCCCATGCCTTCGGCGTATGCTGCTTGGCCGGATCGGCCCAAAAGTCGGAATAATGGAAGTCCACTAGCAGCTTCATGCCGTTTGCGGTCGCCCTTTTACCAATTTCAATCGCGGTTGCCAGATCATTATTGCCCCCACCATAACCTTTTCCAGCTGTATCAAAAGGATTATTCCATATCCGTACCCGAACGTAATTAACCCCGGCTTCATGTACGGTTTGAAATATATCCTGCTCAGCTCCGCCTTCATTATAAAATTTGACTCCGCTATTCTCTAAAGAAATAATACTGGAGATGTCCACGCCCTTAATAAAATCAGGCTGAAGTCCTTCCACCTTCTTCACAAAAATATCTGCCGGCACCGGCAGGGTCGTATCCGTACTCACTTGTTTCAACTCAAAGCTGTCCAAAAATCCATATGCGCTTGGAGCGCCGCTTATATTCGCACCGACCTCAAGACTCGGAGTAGCCTGCTTCAGGATAAATTTCAGGTTGAGTGTTCCCCAAGCATTATAGCCAGTGGTAGCCACAGCGGATGCCTTCTCGTCACCCGCAAACAATTCAACATTCCCCGTTTCATTGTCAGTACCGCCCATTGACTTAACTGAGAGCTCATAACTTCCCGCAGGCAGGTTCGTTATGGTCTGCTTAAGCGAGATGGTCTGGTTTCCAGTAGCAACTTTGTTAATCCAATATTTAAAAGCATGAGCACCTTCAGCTGGATTTAGCCAAGTATCATCGGCATATGCAAAATGCTTAATTTCTACCTGATCCCAATCTGCCGCATCGACACTCCATGATCCATCTTCCCAGAAATTGTCCTCGAAACCGCCATTTACTATTAAAGAACTGTTCGAATCTGCAGCCAAAGCACTCCTCATGTTGAATGAGAATGAACTTAGCAGCAACAACACTGCTAAAAATGCAGAGATACCCTTTTGATTAACTCTCACGTTCTGATCACCTTCCATTCTAAATTTTTAGATGCATATGTGCGCGTTCTGATTTATGTAAGCACTTACAAATCAATATACCAATAGTTAAAATATTTAGTAACGGATGAAAAGATAACATTTTGTATGCTTAAGCAAGCTTTATAGGCTTTAATCTTCATTTTCCATTATTCTGGAATAGATGATATTAAATAGATTTTAGATTTTTTTATCCAAATATAACTTTTTGTATGCCTTCTCCATCTAATCATACAGAGGGCCCTCAAGGAGGAACAATCATTTGCTGGAAAACGAACTGGATATCAAAAAAGCGCAGAAAGGCGACCACGAGGCGTTTACCCGTCTTTTCAGGCAACTGGAATCCCAGTTGTACAGATTAGCCAAAACCATTCTGCTAAAAGATGAAGATTGCGCGGATGCTCTTCAGGAAACGACACTGAAGGTGTATAAAGGGCTCACCAACCTTAAACAGCCTAAGTTTTTTAAAACGTGGGTTATACGCATCCTGATTAATGAATGCAATCAGTTACTTCGTATGCGAGAGCGAACTATAGCTGTGGCGGAGATTCCCGAAGAACCGGTTGATTCCTATGTGCATTTTGAAGATTCAGGCAACGTAGACCTGCAAAGCTTCATTAATCAGTTGGACGAATCCCTGCGGCTTGCTATCGTGCTTTTTTATTATGACGATTTATCCATTAAGCAGATTGCAGATGTGCTCGACATCTCCGAGGGAGCGGTCAGAGCACGACTTCATCGCGCACGGAGATTGTTGTCCAAACAGATACATCCTGTGCGGGAGGAGGGTCTTGCTAATGAATAATAACCATTTAGAGAAGCAGATCAGGGAGCTAGGAAAGGCTAATACACAGGAGCTTCCTCCTTTACTGCGGTCGCGGCAGGATTCCATTTATGCATCGCTCGCCACAATTGTCCAGGATCCTGTGAAAAAGGAAAAGAAAAAACGGATATATCCAAAAATCGCAGCTGCTGTATCTGCAGCGATAGTGCTCAGTGTTATGCTAACGGCCGTCTATCCGCCAACATTGGCCAATGCGCTCAAGCAGCTTCCATTGATTGGTGGGATTTTTGAAAGGGCAGATGACATAGGATTGCAGGCCGCTCAGCGTCTGGGTCTGATCACCCGACCGAATAGCAGTGATACGCATGATGGAATCACCTTGTCTGCCGAAGAAGCAGTATTTGATGGCAACCGATTGGCATTCTCAGTGAAACGTGAGGGAGAAGGGCTGGACGGTAAGCTTGCCGGGGTGACGATTGGAGCAGATGGCAAACCTTTTCTAGGGAAAGGTTCGATAATGTCAGCAGAAGTATTGATCGATGGGGTTTCAATGGAGCAATTCTCAGATGGTCGTTGGGAAGCTGTTCCTTTTCTATCCTGGATGGAAGGCAAGGAGCAGAATACAGCTATTTTTGAACTGGTGGATGCTTCGAATTTGGGGATCACCAAGCCTTTTCCTGATCAATTTGTACTGACTGTAACCCTTCTCTTAAACGGTATAGATACACCATATATTCTAGAGATTCCTGCACGGAAGGTCACAGAAAATAGTATTGCCGTACCTGATGTACGTGCACAAGCAAAGGAATGGAGTCTGACGCTGCAAAAGCTGGAATATAGCCCATTAACCACACGTCTGTTGCTTAAGCTTGAACAAGAGACTGGCGGCGATTACGCAGATTTTAATACATTTGGCTTTGAAGTGATGGACGAACAGGGGATGGTTCTGCAAAATATATCACAAAAAGCACTCCTGTCTTCCAATAGATCGCGGGATCTGAATCTGCTTGTAGAGCCGTTCGAGAAACATCCCAATATGCTCACAATCCGTGGCTATCTTTATGAGTTCGAGGACCCAAAAAGTAAGAGTGGCGCATTCAAAATAGACCATGCTGGAAATCCTATGAAGCATTATATCGACGGTCTGGAAATAAACGTGCTAGTTAAATAAAAACTAAGGAGATGGATTTCATGAAGAAAATGACTACGAAACTGTCTGTAATTTTAAGTGCTGCTGTATGCCTTGGAGCGTTGGGAATGCCGGCGCTAACCCAAGCAGCCAGTGTTCAAACCGCCGCTGAAGCTTCCCTGAATACAACAAAAGTCGCCGATTCACACGATCAGCTTACTTTAAAGGGCAGTGCACAGTTTGACGGTAATTATATTAAGATCGATCTGAACCGTGAGGGATCCGTGTTCTCAGGAATGCTCGCAGGAGTAACCTTGAATGAGAAAGGTGAAACTTATCTGGCAGAAGGAACCATTGTGGGGATAGACGCCAAGATCTCTGGACCAGGAGGGATTGATTTACAATCACCACGCTGGATCAGTGATGCTGACGCCAACAAGGCGGTTGTTGTATTGCAGACCGGATGGCTAACTGAACAGCAAAAGGCAAGCCTAGCTTCCTCTGAATTGAGCATCCATGTGAAGCTTAACGGAATCGAAGATCCGTATGTACTAAAGTTTTCTCTCAAGCAAGCAGGAGTAGCGCGTAACATTCAGCTACCCGCTTTAAAGAAAGACAACCAATTTGAAATCAAAACCAATCATGTTGCTGTGGGAGAGACTTCTGTGCGCATTGCTTTAGCAGTGAAAGGGGTTGCTACCCAAGCACAGGCTTTAGGATATGATATTTATGATAATCTGGGAAACGAATTAGAATATATTGCACGGGAATCTGTTGCAACAACCCAGAATACTGTTTCTGAAGATTTATTGTTCGAGGCGCTTCGCCCGGCCGCAGAATATCTCATTATCAGACCTTATCAAGCGGTATTTGAAAAAGGCACTGCCGGGGCTTATAAAGTAGATGCCAAAGGCAATGTAGTTAAGAATTACAACAAACAACTGGAGATCAAAATTCCTTTGAAATAATAATCGTTATCGCAGCAACAGATCCATATTTAGGAGGAAAAGGGGAGTACCTGTTGGCCGTAAGGCCTGAGGTACTCCCCTTTTGCATGGATGAAGCGTAATTGTACTACTAGTCATCCATAGACAAATCCAGTGTATTCCCTTTTCGAATGAAGACCTTGTAATTAGCAATTTTGTTGTTCAGCATCTTCTCTGTCTCTGTTAAATGTCTGATTTGATCCTGAACTGAGCTTCTATGATCTTCCAGAATATTCAAGCGGGCTTGGCTTGTATGTTCTCCTTCTAAATATAGCTGGGCATATTGCCTGATTTGTGAGATGGGCATTTGGGTTTGCTTTAACCTCAGCACAAATCGCAGCCAAGCAAGATGAGTATCATCATATACCCTTTCCCCATTGGCATTTCGTATCGGAGCAACGATCTCTTCTTTTTCATAATATCTCAGTGTATATGTGGTTATCCCCAATAACTTGGATACCTCGCTAATCGTGTACATGCATATCCTCTACTCTATTTTATTTTGAAAGTCACCCTGATTATAAAAAACATTTGCCTTAGAGTAAACTCTAACCTATATAATCAAATCGCTTTAAGATCGAATTACATTCTCGTAGAAAAAATAGGAGGCATTCACATGAAATACACTGTAATTACCGGCGCTAGTTCAGGGATAGGTTATGAAACAGCCCTAGCTTTTGCTTCTCGTGGAAAAAACTTAATCCTTGTGGCCCGCAGAAAGGAACAGCTGGAGGAATTACAGTCTGAAATTGCCCGGATTCAACCGAATGTAGAGGTCGTCATTCAAACGGCTGATTTATCCGTTATCGAGAATGCTTATACGTTGTATGAGGGCCTGCAAGGATATGCCATCGAAACCTGGATCAACAATGCCGGATTTGGGAACTTCGCTTCAGTAGCCGAGCAAGACTTAAATAAAATAACTACAATGCTACATCTGAACATAGAAGCGTTAACCATACTCTCCTCTCTTTTCGTTCGTGACTATTCTACTGTTGAAGGAACGCAATTAATCAACGTTTCATCTGGTGGCGGCTACACCCTTGTGGGCAATGCTATAACCTACTGCGCGACCAAGTTTTATGTAAGTGCATTTACCGAAGGACTCTCTCATGAATTAAAGAGTCAAGGTGCACCTATGCAGGCTAAAGTGTTGGCACCTGCCGCAACAGAAACAGAATTCGCGAAGCGTGCTTTTGATGTCACGAACTTCGAATATCACGGCGCTGTGCGGAAATTCCATACCGCGAAGGAAATGGCTGGCTTCATGCTTGATCTGTATGACAGCAATCATGTGGTAGGACTTGTGAATGGTTTGACGTATGAGTTTGAGTTGAGAGACGCTATTTTAAATTATGTGGAGAGTACGCGATAGGCTTGTCTCGAAAGTTAAACAAATATGGCCATCCTTCAACGGATGGCCATGCACACTAACCAAGATATTGACACTTCCATTCGAAAATCTCATCAACAGCTTGATGAGCTCCACCGGATGTTCGAAAAGAATCTTTAGTCGTTGCAACAGCTTTTGGGAATGACGGAAGGGTGAGCACACGCTCTACAGCTTCACGCAGTTCAGTTGCAGTTAATCCTTGCATTTGTAATTTAATGCCCGCTCCAAGATTGACGACTTGCTCCGCAATGATCGGCTGATCCGCACTTTGTGGGATTACAATTAGCGGAACCCCATAGTAGAGACCCTCATGCGCACTATTCATTCCACCATGCGTAATGAATATTTTTGTGTACTGTAATATATCCGTCTGTGGAACATAGTTTTTAACTATGAAGTTGTGAGGAATTTCTCCCAAATCATAGATTTGCACTTTGTTCCCAATGGACATAACAATCGTATGATCCGTATTCCCGAATGCCTCAAAACAAAGCTTATAGAAATCACTTGCTTGGTTGAAGACCGTACCCATTGAAATGTAAATTAGGTCCTTCCCCTTGATTGCAGAAAATTCAAAATGATCTGACGTTAATCGTGCAGAGATGGAAGGACCAACGAATTTATATGATGGGTCGAAGGCTTCTCCATAAGGTTGAAACTCCCTTGTCGTATACACGATGGTAAGTGGTGCAGGATTACAGAACACTTCATAAGGAGAGTGAATCTGTACACCGTATTGTTCCTTTATTTTTAAGGTCAGACTTTGAAATCTATCGTCTACAGCTTTTACTATTTCTGCAGGCGCTTCTGTGTAGAATCGTTCCATGATTTGATCAAATGATTCCTTAGTCTGTGCAAAAGAAGTACAAGAGTTGATTGCAGGAAGATTAAGAATTTGAGCCAGTAAACGTCCACAACCAAACATCGAATCATGGATGATGTAATCGAAATGCTCCCCTTTGATCTGTTCAAGAACGCTTGGTATAACGATATCCGCCGTAAGTAAAAGCCCATTGACTCTTTCAAGCAGATAATCCCTTCCACCTGAAATAAAGGCCTTTACAAATTGTTGAGCGTCCAATGTCCGTACTATAGCACCTGTCTCCTCCATACGCTCCCGAAAAGCTTCTATAGTGAAGTACATTACCTCTTCTCCACGAGAAATAAGCTCCTGTACAACACCAATCGTTGGATTGATATGTCCCTCTGATCCAGCATTAATAAATAAGACACGTGCCATGCCTACCACTCCTCAGTTATGACCTTAGTTACGATGTATGTAGCTCCCTCTTTTGTCCTTTTCAATGTACCCATTATATGTTTAACTAAGAACCGACTTCTACTTATCAAAATCTCCAAATGATATTCTAATCCTAATTTTATCTAATCTTGCTATAATAATGAAAACATATTTAGCGAAGAATGGAGAGTGATGAAAACATGGACCGGATTCTGATCGTCGATGATGAACCCGACATTCGTGAGCTTATTCGCTTACATCTGGAACGTGCGGGATGGGACATCTCCGAAGCGGAGTCTGGGCGGCAGGCGATCCTACAGCTACAAACGCAGCCTTTCTCACTGATCGTTCTGGACATCATGATGGACGACGGTAACGGTTTCGAAGTTCTACGCTACTTGCGGGAACATCGCCCGGAAACGCTGGTTATTGCGCTTAGTGCGAGAAGAGAGGTGGAGGACAGAATTGATGCGCTTGGACTGGGAGCCGACGATTATATGACCAAGCCTTTCAGTCCAATGGAACTGCTGGCGCGGATACAGGCCCATTTCCGCAGGCGCCATCCCGAGACATTTAGCCGGCCCCATGTGATTCAATTGAATAAGCTTATTCTGGATATCGACAATTATGTACTACATAATGATGGGCAACAACATGGACTGACTCCAGTCGAATGCCATCTACTGCAAGTGTTCATGCTCAATCCTGACCGCGTACTAACAAAAGGAGAAATATACAAGCAAGTTTGGCAGCATGAAAACTATGACGCCAACAACCTCAGCGTCTTCATCAGCCGCATCCGAAAAATACTTGAAAGCGCACCCGGGTCCCAATCTAATCTTCATACCATTCGCGGCATCGGCTACCGCCTCTCAGGTGACGGACGATGAAGAGACGAACTAAGCTATGGCTGATGATGCTATCCAGTGCCGCAGGAAGTATCGTCTTGTTTATTACGATTACCCTAATGACCGGGAAGACTTGGACCCCAGGATATGATCTGAAGACGTTAAACGCCATCTCACATGAAGCACTTGCGGCTATAGAACGGCAAGACGCCTACTCGGGACCAGAGGTTCAACCTCTTCTGGAAGAAGTACTACGCCCGCATTCCAAGATCCGCCTAGAGTGGCTGGCTGAGGACGGGTCGACACTGTATGATTCCGCCGGCGAGAATAATTCCTACGACTTCCGCAAATTAGCCGACCGTGTTGACCATATGCCAAATAATCTTTGGGGTGAAAATACTCCGATCACTCTCACTTATTCCGTTGCCCATGATCATCGATCCTATTACATGTTATTGAGTTTATCCAGCGAAGACATGACATCTGGACAAATATATTTTTTTCTCCGAACGTATAAGGCTTTATTAACATTTATTTTACCTCTGTTACTGGCGTTGTTGCTACCCTATCTCCTTTCCTTATGGTTTTTCTCTTCCACCGATCGTCGCATTACAAAACTGAACAACGCGCTGAACCAAGTTGGAATCCGACGCGATATCATCGTGCTGGAGGATAAGTCGAGGGACGAGATTGCTCAGCTGACTCAGCACTACAATTCAATGGCAAAGCGTATCCAGAGCCAGTCTGCCCACATCGAACAGTTAGAACATCGGCGAAGACTGCTCTTATCGGACCTGTCTCACGATTTGCGAACGCCATTAACTATGATTTTGGGTTATGCCGAGATGATCCGAACCGGTGCGTACAAGAATGAGAACGAGCTTCAGTCCGGGGCCAAAATCATCCTGCAGCGCTCTCGCTACATGGATAAGCTGCTTGATCAATTACTTGACATTACCCGTCAAGAAGAGCATCTACTTCGGCTTCAGCTGGCTCCGCATAACCTGTCGGAATTAATGCGAAAGATCGCAGCCGAGTACCTCTTATTCCTGGACGATAAGAACATCGTGGTGGAGGCAGACATCCAAGATACAGATGTCGAGGTCATGATCGACGCACCGCTAATCGAACGTGCTTTGCGCAACTTGCTGGACAATGCCGTTCGTTACGGTGAAGAGGGACATTATCTGGGAATTGGACTAACGGAGGAACAAGAGGAAGTGGCTCTCACGGTCAAAAACCGGGGTAAAGGTATCGCCCTGAAGGATCGCGAGCATATCTTCGAGCGTTTCTACCGCGCCGACGGTGGAAGAAAAGGCGAAGGGCTCGGCCTCGGGCTCTCGATCGTCAAGGAAATCGCGGAATTGCACCATGGCAGCGTGCAATTGCTGGACGAAGCCGTGACGGAAACCATTTTTCAGATTAGAATTCCTAAGAAGTCTCCTAGTGAACGTGAAAATTAACGTTGATCAAAGCTACGTTTTTCTGCGTGCTTTTACGAATAAATAGAAGGAAGCGACGAGAGCGCCCAATGTTCCGCAAATCATATCCATCATCGTATCGGTCAAACTACCATTTTGCGAATGAAGCTCAAAGAGATGATCCACCGTAAACTCATAAATCTCCCACATTCCAGCCATTGCAACAGCAAACAGGAACGCGAACCAAGTGATGATGTTAGAAGGCAGACCGCCCAGCTCTTTACGCTTAGCCAACTTGAACAAGATGAATCGTCCTACGAAGAATAAAATAATTCCAGACAGCAGATGTTCAATCTTATCTAAGTAAGGGATGACACCATACAAATTGAATAAATTGGCGAGCATCATCGTGATTGTGATAAAGACCAGCACCGAAAATTGAAGTACGGGAGGCAGTTCGCTGTTGGTCCTTGTGATTAAGCCCTTAAAGAGTAACAGGACCAGAATGATAAGGGCCGCTTGAAATGTTTTATCATAATTTCCATTCAGGCCAAAATAAACAATTGATACTCCGCAAATGAGGTAGAGAATCATTTCAAAAAAATAATTAAATCTATGGTTTCTAGAAGTCTCTTGCATAGCAGTTCCTTTCTGACTAGACTCGTTTAATTAATTATCGCCCGTTCAAAGCCACCCCATACGACAATCATATCATTAGTTACAAAAAGACTCCCGTGACTTTCCCTTAGGCGGGAATACACGGAAGCCTTGAGCGATCCACAGCCCGGATGTGTGTTTACTTTTATGTGCTTTGACCTTACATCGCTTTTTCAGCCAAATCGTTAACTAAATTCCTCATCCACTTCCGGGAGTAAATCCGGGCGTAACCGAACCCAAAACGGACAACCTCCTCAAGTGATATGACGAGATATACAAGGTAGACAGGCTGCTTCCAGACGTATGATAGCAACAACCCGGAGGGGACACCTATCAGCCATGTCGCGGTCGATTCCATGCTAAACACGAACTTGCTGTCTCCCCCACTGTTTAGAATACCGCCTGCTATGATCATATTGGAAACTTTGGCCCAAAGAAATCCAGCGAATACGATAACGATATATATGCTCATCTGTTTAGCATCCTCGGAGATATTGAATGCGGAGACATACAGCTTCGAGCCTGCCGCAATGATAACCCCGACAATTAGAGAGATGATAATGCCAAGACGAATGAATTTTTTCGCATGATCGAGTGCGATGTCCGTTTCGTTCGCACCCAAACGGTTGCCAACCAATACCCCAGCCGCACTAGCCAGACCGGACAATAAGCCGATGCAAAGCCCTTGCAATGGGAAGGTAATGGTCATCGCCGTCATCTCCATCGTCCCCATGCGGCTATAGATAATCGCATATGCCGTTTCACCCAATACCCAGATCAATTCAGTCAGCAGCAGCGGATACGTCGTTCCAAAAAACTTGCGGATGAGCGGTTTAGGAATGATGAACAAGTTCTTTAGCCCAACAGCGCCAGGTAAACGATATTGGTACACGGCACCAATAATCAACAAACATTCTACCACCCTGGAAATAAGGGTAGCAATTGCCGCGCCCTTCAGACCAAGCGCTGGAGCACCGAAGTTCCCGAAAATAAGTACGTAATTCAGTATAATATTCAAAACAACAGCAATTAAGCTTACATACATCGGCCATTTGGCATGCCCCGTACTACGCAAAATCGCGGAATACATCATCGTGAGCATGACAGGTACAAAGCCGATCGACATGATCTGAAGGAAAATATACCCATTATCTATTACATTCGCATCTGTCGTGAACATGCTCAGAAAAAGCGGCGAATCGATGAAGACGGCTGCAGAGAATAAGAACGAGAACGCGAAGCCGACGATCAGTCCAAGGCCAAGCACCTGGGAGACACTTTTGGAATCTTTGTTCCCCCAAAACTGGGCTGCATAAATGGATACACCCGTCGATAAACCAGCCAAGACAACCGCGATGATCCCATATATTTTGGTGGACATCCCCACCGAGGCAATCGCCACATCTCCAAGCTGCCCGACCATCAATTGATCCGTCAAATTGAGCAATGCCATCAGTAAGCTTTGAAGCGTAACGGGCACAGCGATTTTATACACACTTTTGTAGAAGTTCTCTTTCTCTGACATGAATCGTTCACAACCCCCATATTCTCGATTTTACAGCGTCCATAGCCATTCGCAGTCTATGACTTTGTGTGAGGTTATATCACTTTTTTGTAGCGCATGAGCGTATAATTATCTTTTGGCTGAATTTCTACAACCTTGAACTTTTTCGCAAAGCATAATTGCTGATACCCGTCTCCATCTACTAAAGTAATGTTCGTGGAACCGCCAATGATGATCGGGAGCTGCATCAGAATAATTTCATCGACGATGTCTTGATTGAAGATATGCCAGTTCAAAAAGCCGCCGCCCTCGACCATCAAGCTGGTAATGCCAAAGTTGTTTTCCAACTGACGTTCAAGCTCCACGAAATCGACTTTATCCTCACCGCAGATGAGGCACTCCTTCCCTCTTTCCCGGATTTGCTTGATTTTATATTCATCCCGCCCTTTCTCGGTTGTGACAATAATCGTCCTCCCCTCATCCGAGAGCACATTGCTATCCAGCGGAATATCCAAGGTGGTCGTCGGAATGATCCGGATTGGATTTTTGTTCTCCTCATACCGATTAGTAAGAAAGGGATTGTCCGTCAGAATAGTATTTTTGCCGACCATAATGCCCTGCACATTCCCCCGGAATAGATGAATGAATTCCATATCCTTACTGGAAAACAAAGAAAAAAGCTCCTTACTCGAATTACCAGCTCCCATAGTGAGCTTACCGTCAATCGAAATTTGGCTGAATATCGTTGTTTTCATGTTTCTTCTCCCCGTCTCTTTTTAGCTTTTATATACGCCCCAGGATGCTTGGATGGCCTGTTCTATTTTTTTCAATGCTTGTTCAGGATTGCTTAAGGGCAGCTCGGTTAGACCCGTATTTAGCGCCTCCCATACTTGAATCATGAAGGGGTACGTCGGCATCGGCCGTGCGTGATCCAACAGCGATAAAATCATCTTTTTGTTAGGCATAGCAGAGGCACCTAGACGGTTCAGCACCTCTTCCTGAGCCGGGATCCGCTGCACGCCTAGCGTCCACATGGTTTGGCACTCGTCACTCAACATAAAATGCGTGAAGGATAAAATATTTTCCCGCTCCTCAGACGTTAACGAATGATTAGGGTAGATAAGGCCGATGGAAGAAGACATAGATAGTGATTGTCGCCCTTCGATGACCGGAAGCTGGCAAACCGCAAGCCTGTTGTTCATCTGCTTATCCAAATGGTTATAAATCCACTCACCACAAATAATAGCGCCGATCTTACCCTCAATGAATTGCTCTAGCAGTCCTGTAGAGCCGTCGAGACTAACAATCACACCTTGATCCATTTTGTCGCGGATGAACTTAAGCGCCTGCCTCATTTCAGGGGTAACGATATTCGGCTTTCCATCCTGAACAGGCCAACCACCGAAAGCTGTAAGAAACGGAATAAACCAATAACCCTGCTGTAAATCTGCTCCAATCGGTATGATGCCTTGAGCGGACAACCTCTCTGCTGCCTCTTCGAACATGTCCCATGTCGTCGGCGCACTGGCGTATATCTCCGGATTGTAATACAGAACCAGATGATTGCCCTGTAATACCGGGATACCATACTGAACACCATCCAGTTGCATCGTTGAAAGTGCCCCTTCAGTCAGTGCATCTTCGAATTGCCAGCCTGGTACTTCAGAGTAAAGGCCATTCTCAACATAGGAGGACATATCCGCAGGAACCATCGCCAGATGCGGACCTTGATGAGTGTCCTTAATTTGGTTCAGGCGCGCAGTCAACTCCGTAATGTTCATCACTTGTGGCGTAATTTCTACGCCGAAGCGCTCTGTATACAGCTTGCAAATTCCCTCCAACACCTCAATCGAGGTATCTCCCGGACCGTCAAACTCATGCCATAACATGATTTCTTTGTTTTTCTTTTCCATCGCTGCCTCTCCCCCTTAACTAACTTGTCTATGGTTGTTTACGAGCACTAAAGCCTGATTTGGTGCTAGCAGTATACTGTCTATCGTCTGACCTACGATACTGCCCGTTAAGGAACTATCCAGCGTCACGGTCATTGGGCACCGCCCAGGTACCGCAGCCTTCAAATCAACTTGGCAGGAAGCATCAGCACTCAAGTTAAAGCAGCAGAGCAGCGTCTGTTCGCCATGCATATACCCGTACAGAACTGTACCTTCCGGGGACTGCGCCACGAAAAAGTTTTCTGGCTTCACTAGCTGGGGCCAATCTTTCTTAAGTTCACTTAGCTCTGTCAGCAGTGGCAGCATCGGTGCAGGATTAGTCCAATTAATTTTCATGACGTTAAAAAAAGCGCGAGAAATCTCCTCTCCGTTCGTGTTGTCACCAAGACCACAGTTGAGGGGCTGCTCCTCATTCATTTCATAACCAGTCGTCACGTATGGAATTGCATTCGGAAGAAATTGATTAAATACCGCGATCATCCGAGCTACCTCAACACCGCCACGGCTCGTGATCCGAGGCGTATCTGCCGTTTCTGCACAGGCGAACACATGAATATTTAATTCAGGCAGCTCCTCTAAGAATGAAACGAGATTGTCCTTATTCATATGCGTCATGACATTCCATCCGCTGCCAAGCATAATGTTGTAGCCGGTGCTCGCCGCCTTCTTGTGATTACGATTGAACAAATCTTCGCTGATCAAGATCGCATTCGGATTCAACTCTTTAATCGTGTCAAAAATTCGAGTCAACAGCGGAATAGGAAGTACATGTCCGATGTCGATACGGAAACCATCAATCCCATACTTTTCGAGATTAAACCGTACGGCCTCCTCCAACACATCCCACAGCTTCAGATTCGGCTCCTCACCTGGATAGTCATTACATTTAATCGTATCAAAAAGAACATACGGTGCCTGATCCGAACTTATAAGATGTCTCACTTGCGGAGAGACGTCCTTGTAAAGGCGCAAGAACGTAATGTCTGTCCAAATCGGCTGCACATCGTTAATCCAATCCGAATGCGCGGGAGCGGTCGTTATCCCCATCTCTTGCTCCACCAGAGTTAATAGCTCATCTCCATTTTTAGCAGCTCTTTCTTTTAACCGCTGCCAAAGGAGTGGATGAAGTTCATTGGGTGGCGGCGAGAACTTCCGCAGAAATGCTGCGGTTTCCTGGCTGTGGTAGACCGTTTCCAATTTGTCAGGGGTACACTCCTCAAAGAATCCAAGCTCAGGAATCGATGGCGGTGCAAAACCTTCTAATTCCTGCATTTTGATCCAATACACCCATTCAGGATGTTCGGTAATGAACACACTGTTTTTCGCCGTTACACGGGGAATGAAATCAACAACAGTCTTAATATCAAGTAAATGACAAGCTTCTACCAAAGCGCTGAGCTCATCGTGGATCGTAAACTGCTCCATACCATCCAGCAGGCTATCGTGTAGGTTCTGATCCAAGTGGAATAACGATTGCACAGCGTAAGGTGACCCGATATCTCCCTTCAGATTCAACCTGCTGTACTGGTTCACTGGAAGCATATACAGAATATTGATGCCCATTTTCTTTAACAGCGGCAGAAGAATAAGGAATCTTAAAAAAGTACCAGATTGGATTGTCCCATCATGGTTGTAATCCCAAGCCGTCGAATAACGAATTAACGAAGAATAGATTGCGCTGTCGTCTAAATTCGTGCGTTCCTTAAGCGAATATCTCCACGAAAGCTTGTCTATATACTTCAAATGCTCTGTTAAAAAATCATACGGATGCACACAAATTTCCTCGTCTTTTTCGAAAAGAACACACTCATATTTGCACTCATTCCACACAGCAGGTATCCAAATTGGCGCGACGTCTTTATCTTTGTGTATAGACAAGTAATCCTGAACAAGTCTAAATTTGCTTTCTTTGCTCATTAACAGATCCACCTCTCGTTGATTGCAGTTCTACGTTTAGGGAACAAAAACCGTCTTTACGGTGTCACTCCCAACCACCTTCAAAGAGTTCAATTCATAGCCGATCAACTCGTTTATTGCTGCTTCGTGCTGATTGAGCTTAACTTTTCTCGTCACCAGTTTCTCTAGTTCAGGCCTCTCAGCGGCAAATTGCAAAGCTTCCTCGAACATATAGCGGTATTCGCCCGTTGCGATAATTTTGATTGCCTGCTGTACGAATTTGGTAGGGGAAAAGGTGTACCGATACTTCGCATTAATTCCAAAAGGAATGATGCGCCCTCCACGCTCAATCCATTTCTCCGCCACTTCGAGCTGAGTGCCCACCGTATCGATAATCACATCAAACTTATGTCCCGCACAGATTTCATCTACGGTAGCTTGATTTAATTGGGATGGTGTTAGAGCAAAATCCGAGATTTCTCTAGCAAATACCAACCGATAGGGATTAATTTCCGTCGCTACCGTGAGCGCAGCTTTTGATTTGCTCACCCTTTGACTTAACAGTCCCATTGGACCCGATCCAAGAATGAGCACCTTATCGTCAGCTGTGACATTAGCTTCTTTGAAATTGTGCAGCACACAGGCAAGCGGCTCGATTAATACCCCCGTTTCCCAGCTCATATGATCAGGCAGAAGGTGTGCAAACGTTTGTGCAGTAGTGTAAAAAAAAGTGAATGTCCCATTTCTATTCAAACCAGCAATCGGCATCCCATTTCCATCAGGTCCTATACATAAGTGCGGCTGCTCTTTCAAGCAAAAATAACATTCATTGCAGCTT
This sequence comes from Paenibacillus sp. FSL K6-2859, assembly GCF_038008265.1. Classification (NCBI taxonomy): domain Bacteria; kingdom Bacillati; phylum Bacillota; class Bacilli; order Caryophanales; family Paenibacillaceae; genus Paenibacillus; species Paenibacillus sp. FSL K6-2859. The sequence continues at coordinate 6,776,108 of NZ_JBBOYU010000001.1, forward strand.
TGATTCGGATCGATAACTACACGGTCCCCCACCTTAACACGATCAACATTACTGCCAATTCCGATTACGGTCCCTACAGCCTCATGACCACGAATGATTCCTGGAACTCCTTCCTCTTTACCGGTGATGACCGCTAGATCTGTTCCGCAAATGCCTGTCATCTCAATCCGGATCTTAACTTCATCCGGGGCTGCAATCTGTGGTTCTTTCCGTTCATAGAGTTCCAGCTTATGATTGGATGTCCACACCAGCGCTTCCATACGCATTCTTCCTCTCATATTTAAAATTATCCATATTCAACCAAAACATATCATAACTCCCATGTAAAAGTAAGGTGAATAATGTCGTAAAATGTTATTAATTACATTTTCATATAATAATCACATAAGTAAGCGCTTTAAAATGTTGGTAGTATAAATACCTCCCCCGGTAATCAGGGAAGGTGTTCCTTTACTAAGCCAGTTTTTTAGGCTCTTGTTTGAAAATGATCTTAAAGATAGGATAGAATATCAAGAACGAAATCGTACTATTGATAATCATTGTAATAATATCCGCTATTGTCTCCCCCATTGAACCCATTCCCCATGTGTTAATTAATAAATTATAGATAGGAGCCTTATAAAATCCTTGTGCCGCGGCAGCACCAATGGTTATAAGAATATACGCTAGTACATACCAGAAAGCGGCCTTCCAAACGTTACTGTTTGATTTAAATGTAATGGTTCGCTGTGCGAAAAAGTTAATGATCTGTGCAATGCCGAGTGTAATTTGAACGGCAAGAAAATAGCCAAGCCCTCCTCCACCTCCTGATGCAAGTGAACCTGCAGCATAATCGAATACATAATAGGCACTTCCATCAAAGTTATGTCCCAACTGAAAAACTTGAAGGCTTGTAGATAGTAATGATGTCTGTGCAAATATAAGTTTAAATAAAGGCATTAGAACAAGTTGTAATACCGTCATCCCAGCACTCAGTATAAAAAATACTATGAATTGTGCAATATTTGGATGCAGCCCCTTAAATTTATTCCATACACCCATCATTCCTGTATTTTTTTCGATATTTACTTCGCTCATATTCTTCTATTTCTCCTTTGAAGCTTAGAAAAAGGAGATACCGTGGTATCTCCTTTTCTTCACTTCCTATTTGTCTATCGGTTTATCCATTTCAACACCTTCAGGATTTGCTTTCGACTAATTTTCCCGCCAGTAAAACGGTCAATTTGACGAAATGGCATATTCAGAACAAAGTAGACATTATTCGCTAGCAAAGGCTTATTTACTGCTTCGAAAAACTTGTTAAAGAAAAGGACAATATGATAGATTGTTTTTCCAAGTGCGTTCTTATATTTAGCTTGAGCAATGGTGTCGTTTAACCCCAAGTCCTGCTTTGGATCCCAACAAGGAGAAGGAGGTTCATATCCCAACAGCCCCTTATACTCCGCTGCCGTTACCTCATGAACGTGTCCGCTAAAATAATGCGGGAATTGATCCTTGGTATGTTCACAAGAAACGGAATCTCCTGTAAGCGTAATACGTTCCTGCAAAAGAATAGATTGGATTGAACTGCCGATTTGAATTTCATAAGCACCAGGCTCAACCGCCCAATCGTGAATCGTCGGATTATAATAGGAAAAATCACGTTCCTCCAGCATGATTGTGACACGCTTGCTTTCACCCGGCTCTAAGCTCACCTTTTCAAAGCCTTTTAATTCTCGCTTCGCTCTAAAGATGGACGAATCTTGTTTCTGGATGTAGAGCTGCGCAACCTCTTCCCCTGCTACTGCCCCTGTATTGGTGATAGTACACGTAACCTGATGCTGATCAGCCGTTAAATCCGTATATGCAAAGGTTGTATAGGACAGCCCATATCCAAACGGAAATAACACAGGCTTATTCACGGTATCAAAATAACGGTAACCGATAAAAATGCCTTCGATATGTTCTGCGGTTGCCTCCTTACCTGGATAATAAGGGGCAGAAGAGACATCACTATATTTAATCGGAAATGTCTCGCTGAGCTTACCACTTGGGTTGTACTCTCCAAGTAAAATACTCTTTAACGCTTCAGCGCTTCCTTGTCCAGATAAATAGGTATGAACGATAGCTTTTACATTCTTTATAAACGGCATTTCAATGGCGCCACCGCCCGCGAGAATCACCACAATATTGGAATTGACTTCTGTTAATGAGCGAAGCAGTTCGAGCTGGTTGTCACGTAAGCTAAGGTTTACGCGGTCAACACCTTCGGCTTCGCTGCCTTCGTCCAGCCCCAAGAACAGTAGAATGGTATCTACTTTCTCAGCTAACGTAACAGCTTCCTTTATTAACCGATCATTTTTTCCGCCCATTCGCTTGAAGCCTTTCGCGTACCCAACAATCGACAAGCCAGATTGACCGAGCACATCACAGGCATTGGATAGCTTGGCAGGATTAATAAGCGAGCTTCCAGCACCCTGGTAGCGAGGATTACTGGCGAAATCACCAATAATCGCAATTTTATTGCCGTGTTTAAGCGGTAATATCTTATCGTCATTTTTCAATAACACAATCGAACGTTTGGCAGCTTCTATCGCTTTATTGTGGTGCTCCTCATAATCGATACGCGGTGTATCTTGATCATGCAGCTGGGTAGTAAAGACTAACTCCAGCAGACGATCGACAGCGTCATCCAGCACTTCTTCGGCCAGCTCATTCTTTCTAATTGCTTGCACGATTTCCTGATCCGTAATTCCATTGGTTGAAGGCATTTCCAATTGATTTCCTGCTTTCAACCCTGCAACACGGTCATTATTACCGCCCCAGTCCGTAACGACTACGCCATTAAAATCCCATTCTCCGTACAGAATATCCTGTAACAAATCGTTATTTTCATTAGCGAAGGTACCATTCACTTTGTTGTAAGAGGTCATGATGGTTTTCGGTTGACCCATCTCAATTACACGTCTGAATCCTTCTAAATACAATTCTCTTAACGAGCGTTCATCCACGACTTCGTCAATCGTCATTCGCATATGCTCTTGGCTGTTGACAGCAAAGTGTTTAGGACATGCAGAGATACCGTTCACCTGAATGCCTTTGACCATCTCGCTCGCTAATTCTCCCGTTAAATAAGGATCCTCGGAAAAATACTCAAAATTTCGTCCGCATAACGGATTCCGCTTGATATTCAATCCAGGACCAAGCAACACGCTCACTTTTTCGCTAGCTGCTTCTTTTCCAATCGTTTGACCTACCTCATAGATTAATTGTCTGTCCCAGCTATTAGCCAAGGTTGCCGCCGTCGGAAAACAAGTGGCAGGCAGACTTTTATTTAAGCCTAAGTGGTCTGCCTTTCCGCCTTGCTTCCTCAGACCATGAGGTCCATCGGTCAGCATAATGCTTGGAATCTTCACTCGGTCGATTGCTTTTGTATTCCAGAAGTTTGCGCCAGACATTAAAGATGCTTTTTCTTCTACCGTCATACTTTCAATTAATGCTCTATACTTCAATCTCTTCACCCCGCATGCTTACGCCTATTTTTCGAATAAGTAGGTTTGCAGGATCGTGTACAACACATGCTGAACACTTGTGCGAACCCCGTTTGTGATTCCTGCAGGATCCTTCTTGTATGCTTGTTTTAATAATTTCGCGTTTTTACTTGGTGTCATAATATCGAGCATGAGATCATTACCAGCTACAACCGCATCCGGCGCTTTCATAAATCCAAAGACTGCATCACTGGAAACAAATCCATCAAAGCCCCATTCCTTACGCAGAACATCATTTAACAAGACGGAATTCGCTCCTGCCCACTTTGTCCCGATGATCGAAAAGCTAGACATTGCGCCAAGAGGGCTGCTTTCTTTAACCGTAATCTCAAACGGCTTCAAGTAGATTTCGCGAATCGCTTGCTCGTTGGCCCAGATCAGATTTCCTGAACGAGCATTGGTTTCTTGATCGTTTAACGCGAAGTGCTTCATAAAGGCAATAATGCCTTGGTCTTCTGCGCCGTTTATCATAGATGCCGCTATTTTTCCTGAAAGCACAGGATCTTCTGAGAAGTATTCGAAGTTACGGCCGCCTTGTGCTGTACGGTGGATATTCATCCCCGGTGCATACCAGCCTTGAATGCCATACGCACGCGCTTCTTTACCAACCGCTTCTCCCATTTGATAGGCTAGATCATTGTTCCATGTTGCTGCAATGACGATTTCAGACGGATATGACGCGGCTTCGATTGGCTTAAAGAAGTAACTAAATCCAGCAGGTCCATCCATCAACAACGTTTTAGGAACACCCAAACGCTCTACCGCCATTGTTCTATAGGCGCCGTTTGCTACATAATCAATCATTTCGTCCAATGTAAACTGATCCATGAATTCATTCCATTTCGGATCATCAAAGGCTAAACCTTTCAAATCCTCCAGTACTAAGCCATTATCAGCGCCAACCGTTGGCATTTCCAAATTTGATGCTTCCTGCTCTTTTGAGAATGCGTCGAGCACATTCTGCGGTGCTTTATGACTAATATTTTCATCCGAAGGATATGTCTTCTCCCAATCATTCCGTGACAAATACGTAACTTCACCTTTTGCTAATTCAAAGCGATTCTCGTAAGGCGTTCCGGTATCCTTATCTTCTTTGAAAACCTTCTTCTCAGCCAACTGAAGGTCATAGCTTGCCACGATATCATGGACATTGCGAGCCACTTTAATTGAATAGGTGCCTGGGTCTAGTACATACGCTTCTTCTACGCTCATATCATAAGAAGCCATCTCTTCGGTAGCAAAAGAAAGGGTAAGTACCTCGGATTGACCCGCTTCCAGCAAAGACGTCTTTGCATAAGTGGCCAGTTCGATGGCCGATTTTTCAATGCCGCCTGCAATATACGGAGCTGAATAATAAACTTGAACAACATCTTTTCCGGCTTTGTCGCCCACATTTTTCACTTCGACTTGTAGTTCAATCTTGTCTTCCGACAATGACTGATTCAGGACCTTCCACTCGAAATCCGTGTAGCTTAATCCATGTCCGTAAGGATATAACACGGTATCTCGATAGCCTGCTTCATCATTTAAAAAGAAGGTTTCATAGAAACGGTAACCGACATAGATACCTTCTTGATAATTGAGGAATGAATACTTCAAATTATCGTATTTGTAGTCTCCAAAGTTCTCACTTGCTGGAGCCGATGCATTGTCATAAACATACGTATCCGTAATACGGCCTGATGGATTGATATTTCCTGCAAGAATATTTCCTAATGCGTTGGCTCCATAAGGCCCAGGTGTTCCTATCCACAAGACAGATTTAATAGATTTAAATTCATTTACGAAACCAAGCTCTAATGCATTCCCCGCATTTACAACGATTGTGACATTTTCAAATGACTGTGCAACCTTTTCAATCAAAGCGCGTTTATTTGCTGTCAATTTCAACTGCTCAGCGGTCGCATCACTAGCTTCTGTACTCTCACTAGCAATGACAATAATTGCATTTTCCGAATAGGATTTCGCTTGTGCTATTGCTTCGTCCGATAAATAATCGATTTTAGGTTCATCGCTAGAGTTTCCGCCTAACATACCTTTTACAACTTGAATGACTCCGGTACTCGCCTTGCTGCCCACTCCTGCTTTTGCACCAACCTCTTGATACAAGTCATGAAGCTCGGTATTGTACAAAATACCTGCATTTTCTAGACCTTTAAATAAATTAACCGCACGGGAAGTATCCCCCGCACCCGATCCTCCGCCGCCATAACGTAGCTCTAATGCAGCTAATCCGAAGACGTTAACCTTTTTATCTTTCAAAGGCAGCTGTTTATCATCATTCTTCAATAGAACAATGCCTTCATTCGCAATTTCTTCAGCTATTTTCCCACCTTGTTCACGTGCTGCAAGTGCCTCAGGGGAATCGGTTACGGCTGTAATGTGTTTTCCTGTCAGCGCATCGATGATGCTAGAAGCGGTTGCACCGAATTGTACGAACAACAATATGACAACAAGCGCTACGATCGACCAGCCGGTGAAACGTCTTGGTCTATTTTTAATTTTCTTGTAGCGTTTCGCTTCTTTTTTCATCGCTCTACGATCTTTGCGACTTAGAGCTTTCAACTCTATTTTTGTTTGTTGCTCTTGCTCTTTTCGTAATTGTTTGTCCTGTTCAATCGCTGCTGTTCGTTCTGCTTCCGGTAGCGCTTTAATTTCTTGCTTTCGCGCTCGCAGCTTAGCTTTATCTTCCTTCACCTTTTGCACGATTTCACTTTTCTTAACGCGTTTAGTATTAAAATTGTCCACCACGGCGACCCCCTCCGGTATCGTCTTTCTTTTCCACAATCATAATATAGCGCTTACATTTTAACTATGAGGATCTTGTCGAAAAAAAAGCTAAATATTGCGTTCATTCGATTGATCAAGAAATCGAGTGAGCAATATTTAGCATTAATCGTTGGTTTTTTCTAAGTCGATCATAACAATCCCGAATAGCGGAACTTCGAACTCAAGTGTATGATTTCCCTTTATTTTCAGTTGTTCTACGCTTCTCGAAGGTCGATTAATTGCATTCCAATACGCAATATCTTCGAAAGACAACTTTTTGCATTTTCTTAAATCAGCAAGGTCTAATCGCTGATCTATTTGCTCAGTAGTTAATCGTTGCTTGATCAATCGGTATGTCCCTTCAAGGTTTGTAAGCTCCATCTTTATAAAAACATAGGGACTTTTTGCCTTATGCCAAGCTAATTCTAGTTTTTCCTTATTTTCATTGATAAACAGATGTTGCTCTTCTTCTGGATAAACCGTTAAAATGCGGTAATTATCTTGCTGTTTTGTCACGATACATGAGTTGTTTTTGAACACAATCTCATCAAACAAGCGACTCACAAACGCTGTCGCATACCAATTGTCCTTGTAACGACCATCCGGTGTAAGTAATGAAAGCTTACTTGCCAGCTCATCTGGAAAATACTCAAACAGCTTGGCTGAATCGAGTGATAACGGGGGGAAATAGTGACCTGCAATTTCGTTTTGATTCATTAGGTTTATATATTGCCAAATGCTTGCATTTGCTTGTGCTAGATCTGAATAGGCGTGTAGATAATCATCCTGATCGTAAACCAGCATTCGATCCAAAATACGATTCTGATCTTGCATGTTTGTGTTCTCACCAATGACCCGAATGTATTCTTCATCAAATAGATAATTAAGCGCAGTTTCAAGTGGAATCTTGCGCATACGGGTCCAGTCATCAATGCAATAAACGGCATTATGGCAGGTCATATCGAGCAGCATCGCATCTTCTGGCGGGATGGGAAAATGAATGACTACGTTCTTATAGTTTTTAAAGATTGAAATGGCATTCACTAACGGCAAACGTAATTCCCTGCTATTTTTCATTTCATAGAAGCAGCGGAACTCGTACATCCAATCCTGACTTGTCATATAATTTTGTTGCAGATGAAGATTTAATTCAGTCATTATCGTTTGAAACCATTCATTGTTATGAAATCCCCGCTCCTCCCAATCATCCAAATCTATAGATTGAAATTGAAGGTAGGGAAACATGCCAACAGACACGATCTGCTGCAACATTCGATCTAACTCACGAAATGAACAGAACAGCTTCCCTTCGCTTAAACGTATATCCACTTTTTTAAAAATACGAGTGACCGCTACCCACTTCACCCTAAGGCGTTGACGTACTTCGAGCAAACGGCTATCCATAAGTTCGCCTTTTACTTTAAGAACATGATTGACCTTTGAGTACTGGCCGATCGTTTTATGCAAATCTAATTGCACCTCGATGCGATCGGGGGCAATAGACGTGCCAGCCGGCAATTCACCTAACGGCACATACGGCGATAGTAGAGCTAATACATCTTGGGACAGCTCCGCATCGGCACGATTCTGCACCGCTCTTATTTGACGCTGTTCACGAAATTCAGCAGGTGAAAGCTCATACCTTATTTTAAATGCCTCGTTAAATGATCGTACATTGGGGAAGCCGTTGACTAAAGCAATCGTGACAATCTTATCGTTCGTATTTTCCAGCATACGTAAGCTATGAAACAATCGCACTTCTTTGATATAATTTCCGATTGAAATCCCTAGCTGATTTTTAAAGGAATGCGCCAAGTAGTATTTGCTACTATAAGACTGTTCAGCAATCTCATCCAGGCTGAGTTTGTCCGCATAATTAACATTGATAAATGATACAATTTCTTTTACCTTATCCGAAGCTGTATGCACTTGCTTCTTTTCATCTTCTGGCCCAAGATAACGGTACAGCAATCCGATTAAACGTTTCGAATACCCTTCGATGATATAATCAGAACCGGCGCCCGGATATATCCTTTCGACGTACAAGTACGCCATACAATTCTTCACAAGCTCATATCCATCTTTTTTGTACACCATCGACAGTGGAATGTTAAGCTTAAATGCCGGAAACTCTTCTTGATACTCATTGGTTAGAAACTTTACCGAGAGCGTCGCATTCTCTTCACTGCCAATTACACGAACAATATCACCTTTATTAAAAACGAAAATATCGCCTGTCCGAATCAAAATATCCGAACCGTTTCGCATTATTTCTAGATAACCAGAAAGAACAAACCATGCCGTTAACTCCGTCATAATTAGAAAATCCACTTCCTCAATCGTTTCGATTGCGGCCAGTACGATTTGATCTGATCCATTGTTCTTTTTATTCAAAATCAACAATCTCCTCTTCCAACATGAAAAAATATGTTACTGTTACTGAGTACCTGACGATTTGCTCATAATTATTGATTATAAACGATTGCTCTCTGAAATCTAAAAAAATAGGACGGTGCATCATATGGTATTTGCATTTTTGTTTATATTCGCTATGTACGCGGCAAGTAACTATTACATCGCGAGAAAGATTTTTAAATGGTTACAACATGTATTTCCAAATATAAACGGGATTATATACGGAGTCATCTACGGCTTGTGTGCGGTAACAATCATTATTAATCTACTATTGTCCTCTTCAGCTATGACGACCGATTCAAGTATTGTTAATTTTATTGGTCAATCCGGGGACTATTGGATGGGGATCTATTTCTATTTGTTCTTGCTGTTACTCCTTTCCGATGTAGTCTTACTTATTAGTAAATGGATCAAAATCATCCCCTCCCCTGCGCCAAAACGTGTTGTTTTTCATACAAGGTCAGTAGTATTAATTCTAGTCATAGGGTTGGTGTCCTATGGGATTTATAACGCCAATCAGATAAAAGAAGTATCGTATCCCATCCAAATACACAAAAGCACCTCATTAGAGCATTTAAATATTGTTCTAATCAGCGACTTACACTTAGGCTACATAAATGATGTCAAATTTCTTGCAGAGGTTGTTGATCGCATTAATGATATGCAGCCGGATATTGTGTTGATGTCAGGAGATATATTTAATGGAAACTACTATGCCCTCTCTAATCCTTCCAAAGGAATAGAGTTATTAAATACTATTCAGTCCACCTATGGGGTTTATGCTTGTTTAGGTAACCATGATGCAGGACGATCCTACGATGAAATTGTGAACTTTATAGACAAGAGTAACATTAAACTTCTAAATGATGAGCATGTCGTTATTGATAATCAATTCGTTGTAGTTGGCAGGAGAGATTCATCCCCGATTGGTGATCAAGGAAACGCTAGAGCAGTTACTTCTGAAGTGATGAGTAACATTGATACCACTATGCCCGTTATCGTAATGGATCATCAACCCACGAATATGATTGAATACGGAGATGACGTCGATTTGATACTTAGTGGACATACGCATCAAGGACAAGTATTCCCTGCAAATCTAATCACCAATGCTATGTTCACAGTAGATTACGGACACTATCAGAAGAATCCAAACAGCCCTCACGTCATCGTTACATCTGGTGTAGGGACTTGGGGACCGCCATTACGCATTGGTACGAACAGTGAGATAGCACAAATTAAAGTTGATTTTAAATAATATGATTTTTAAAAAAGCGGACAGCCTTTGAACGAGAATTATCGTCATAGACTGCCGCTTTTTATAGTTTTACCTAAGGTTGGTGCGGGGAATATCCGTTATCTTGAAATTTGTATCTCTATATCATACAGCGGTTTTACCCATGTCCTCCATGTAGCGCAGTCTAGCACTTATAAATACTTTCTTTTATACATCAAGGTAATTTGCCCTGCTATGTATTCTGCGCTATATTGGCTGCCATCCTTAATCCACCACATAATAATCCCCAGTAGTGATGCCGCAATAATATCAACGGAGACTACCTCTTTAGTGGGATCTATGTTTCTCGCTTTTCTTCGTTTTTCGATCGTATTTTTTAACAGGCTGGTCAAGTGCTGTTTAAAACCTTTGTGCTCAATTAATACAGCAAACACTTTCCGGTATTCATAAAAGTAATTTAAAAATGTGACCAGCTGCTCCTGTTCGTTGTTACTCTTCACATGTAATAGCGGTTCAACCTTCATAGACAGGTCATCAAAGATTTCATGTACGATCTGCCGCAATAAATCGTTAATATCCTCATAATGCAAATAAAACGTTGCACGATTCAGCTCGGCAGTGTTAGCGATTTTTTGGACGGTTAATTGCGAAATCTCTACATTGTCAGCCAATAATGAAAAAACAGCATTCTTCAGCATCTTTTTTGAGCGAACAGCTCGTGGGTCAACCTTTTTGTGTACAGTCATTTCATCCCTCTATTATCGTTTTTATGGCATTTCATCAACTAATTTACCGAATCTGTTGATTAGTCGACAGTTTAAATAAAATTGCAAATAGGAATACAGTTTAAATCCTGATATGATTCATTTTATTGACACTATGTCGAAAAAGCAATGAAGAGAGGCCTGTACCATGCAAGAAGATATTAAGAAAATAAATAAAGGAATCCTACTAACCATCCTGATTTTTGGTTGTTTCTTATCTACACTCAATCAGACGCTTTTAAATGTCGCCTTAAGTAGTCTGATGGATGTATTTGATGTCACGGCAACAACTGTACAATGGATTTCAACGGGTTTTATGCTGGTCAACGGAATATTGATTCCGATTACAGCCTATTTAATGAAACGTTTTACAACACGTCAATTATTTCTAAGTGCCATGTCATTTTTATTACTTGGCTCAATCATTTGTGCAGCAGCGCCGAGCTTTAGTCTACTCTTAGTCGGACGGATGATCCAAGCTGCTGGTGCAGGCATTATAATGCCGCTCATGATGAGCGTTGTACTCGCGGTCTTCCCTATTGAGAAACGTGGCAGTGCTATGGGACTGCTTGGACTCGCAATGATATTTGCTCCTGCCATTGGACCGACGCTCGCGGGATTTGTTGTCGAATATCACTCTTGGCGCTGGTTATTTATCGGCCTTATCCCACTTGTCATCCTTGTTATAGCGTTGGCGTTCAAATATTTAGTGAATGTATCTGAGACCTCTAAGTCGAAGCTTGATGTGGTAAGTGTTCTTTTATCGACCGTCGGATTTGGTTTGATTTTATACGGCTTCAGTAGTGCAGGCAGTAAAGGCTGGGACGACGTAATAGTAATCCTGACATTAGGCATTGGAATCGCTGTAACGGCCGTATTTTGTATTCGACAAATCAAGTCAGATGATCCGCTGCTAAACCTGTCTGTCTTCAAAAATAAAGTATTTACGCTGACATCTCTTATTAATGTATTAATCACCATGATGATGTACGCAGATATGATTCTATTGCCTATTTACCTGCAAAATGGCCGTGGTTTTACAGCATTTGATGCAGGACTACTCTTGTTGCCGGGGGCGCTCGTAAATGCGTTCATGTCGCCCGTCACCGGTAAATTATACGACCGTTTCGGTGCCAAACCGCTGTTCATCATTGGTCTGCTATTTATTATTCCATCTATGTGGGCGGTAACTGATCTATCTGAATCGACCACGTATATGTATCTAATGATTCGTACCATTGGCTTGCGAATTGGATTAAGCTTTATTACGATGCCACTCAATACAGCCGGACTAAATGCGTTGCCAAAACAACTAGGAACGCATGGCACAGCAGTGAACAATACCGTTCGCCAAATTGCCGGAGCCATCGGAACTGCTGTCGTAATTACGATTTACACTGTGCAGGCTACAAGTCATGCGGCCACAGTGATGCAGAGCAATCCCTCTACTACTCCTGAGATCCTTAAATCCCTTGCATCCATTCTTGGGGCAAGTGACGCCTATTACTTTATGATGATTTTATCCGTCGCCGCTTTTGTTATAACCTTATTTATGCCTATGAAAAGCAAGATCACGATTGAAAAGAAAGCAAACCTAGTTAACAAGGAATAACCTTGGTTGTAACTAGCAATTGCAGTATATGAAGAAAAGCCATTCCGTATAGGAATGGCTTTTTGTGTGAATCCCTCACTCAAGCTTAATTACTTTTCCCTTTTTTGCTTCTAATCGAATACAAGATGAATAATAAAATAAACCATAACGGAGTACACAATAAAGCCGGGCGTGTTTCTCCAGCGAACAGCATGATGATCAGTATTCCAGCGAACAAGGTTAAGACAATATAATTAATAGCCGGTGTGAACGGTGCTTTGAATTTGGATTTCGCCTGTAAGTCTGGCCGGGTTTTCTTATACTTAATATGGCAGATAAGAACAATGCCCCACACCCATATAAAACAAATGGCGCTAATCGTTGTCACGATTCCAAAAGCCTGCTCCGGAATAAGTTTACTCAAAAGAGCACCCACAGATATAACAATTGTAGAAATGAATAACGAGTTACCTGGGACATGGTTTTTATTCAGTTTGCCCAAATGAGGTGACGCCTGGTTATTTCTACTCAAATTATAGAGAATTCGGCTTGTCGAGAACATTCCACTATTACAAGCAGAAGCGGCTGAAGTTAATACGACAAAATTAATAATCCCTGCGGCAATTGGAATCCCTACTAAAGTAAAGGTTTTTACAAAAGGACTCTCTGCCGGGCTGAGCTCTGTCCAAGGGTTAATGCATAACAGGACGAAAAGCGCACCGACATAGAAAAATAGAATCCGTAAAGGAATTTTATTAATCGCAGATGGGATATTTTTCTCCGGATCCGCTGTTTCCGCTGCCGACACCCCGACCAATTCTACACCCACGTAAGCAAATACAACCATTTGAAAAGAAAATAAGAAGCCTGATATGCCGTTCGGAAAAAAGCCCCCATACTCCCATAGGTTTCGTATCGTCACCGATCCTGCATCCGTCTTAAATCCAATGATCAGTAAAATGACCCCAAGACCAATCAAGGCGAGAATCGTAATTACCTTAATTAAAGCAAACCAAAATTCGAGTTCCCCAAAGCTCTTTACAGTTAATAGATTAAGTCCTAATAACACGACTAGACAGGCGATGGCAGGAACCCACTGCGGGATATCAAACCAGTACTGTACATATACGCCAACAGCAATGACATCAGCCATAGCCGTCATAATCCAGCAAAACCAATAGGTCCAACCAGTAATGAATGCGACCCGTGATCCAAGGTAGTCTTCAGCAATATCCGTAAACGATTGATAGCCCGCTTTAGATAATAGGAGTTCTCCCAGTGCTCTCATCACAAAAAACACAGCAATACCCACGATTAAATACGTGATCATAATGGATGGGCCTGCCTTCTCTATCGCCTTACCTGATCCCAAAAATAATCCTGTACCAATGGTGCCGCCAATAGCAATAAGTTGAACATGCCGATTAGCCAACTCTCTCTTTAATTCTGGTTGTGCCATACCTAGTTCCCCCTTGTGAGTACAATAAATTAGAATAAAAAAAAGAGAGATTGGATGTCATCCAATCTCCCAGATCGTAAGAATATCAAATAATATTTGCCCTGCTGATAGCGATCAGCATGACAAATACATATTCAGTACTCTTCTGTCCTTTTGCCTGAGATTGTGAACCCTTCGGCGCCGCGGAATTTCCGCAGTCTCTCCAGAAGCTGCTCCAGCTAAAGTGTAATCCTTAGCCATCATAGCTCGTGAATTATGAAGTTGATAAAGCGGTAACGCAGTAAAGCTGTTCTGATATTCTAACATATTACTTGTGATGTGAGTGTTAATCAGTGATAAAAGTCTCAAGAATTTAAAGTTAGCCTCATGAACATACTACTTTTTGAAAAGCAAAAAACTAAAGGAGTATGCTAATGAAAGCCGCTGTAGTAAAGAAATTCAAAGAAAAGTTAGAGCTACAAGACGTACCTAAACCAAAACCCGGACACAAAGAAATCCTTGTCCACATTCAGGCCTGCGGAGTGTGTCATACTGATTTGCATGCTGCTCATGGCGATTGGCCCGTCAAACCGAAACTCCCTCTTATTCCCGGACATGAAGGCGTTGGGATTATTGAAGAAATAGGTGAAGGAGTTACACACTTAAAGGTAGGAGACCGTGTAGGAATTCCATGGCTGTACTCAGCCTGCGGTCATTGTGAATATTGTCTTACTGGAAGAGAGACTCTTTGTCTGGATCAGCAAAATTCCGGATATTCCGTAGATGGCGGATATGCAGAATATTGTGTGGCAGCTGCCGATTATGTAGTTAAGGTTCCTGATAATCTAAGCTTCATCGAAGCGGCACCTTTATTTTGCGCAGGCGTTACTACCTATAAAGCTTTGAAAGTATCGGGTGTAAAGCCAGGTGAGTGGGTAGCCATTTTCGGCGTCGGAGGATTAGGGCATCTTGGTGTACAATATGCAAAAGTGATGGGAATGAACGTAGTGGCCATCGACACGTCGGATGAAAAGATGGAGCTTGCCAAACAACTTGGCGCAGACAAAACCGTAAACGCATTAAAAGAAGATGCGGCAGACTGGATTCAAAAAGAAATCGGCGGAGTACACGGTGTCGTTTGTACAGCGGTTGCGAAAAAAGCATTCGACCAAGCCTACCGTGCCATTCGCCGCGGCGGTACCTGCGTCATGGTTGGGCTGCCTCCTGAATCCATGGATGTTCCCATTTTTGATACCGTATTAAATGGAACAAAGGTAGTTGGTTCGATTGTCGGCACTCGCAAAGATTTGCAAGAAGCATTACAATTCGCTGCAGAAGGAAAAATCAAAACCATTATTGAGACACGTAAACTAGAAGATATTAATGAGATCTACGATCTTATGTTAGAAGGCAAAATCAATGGCCGAATCGTCCTTGATATGACGAAATGACCCTAAAGAAAACATGCTCGAAAAGTGCTACTTTTCGGGCTTTTTTATGACTAATAATTTTGCACAGTCGCACCAAACGTATTAGACTGTAATTTTAAAGCATAGAAGCTTGAGTCAATGACTACAGAGTGATTGATCTAACCATACGATCACACTAAGAAAGAGAGAAATATGTACACGATCAATAGATTTTCTCAGCTTTGCAAAATGAGTGCACGTATGTTGCGACACTATGATAAAGAAGAACTTTTGAAACCAGCGCATGTAGAGGCTACAAACGGCTATAGATATTATGAAAAAAGCCAACTAGAAACAGCGTTACTTATTAAGAGACTGAAAGAATATCGATTCTCCCTACCCGAGATTAGAACTATCCTTCAGACATCAGATAGAGAACTGCTGACTGAATGGATGCATTCAAAAATACTTGAGTTATCCAGTGAGATGAATCGAAATAGACAAATCATTGCAGAAATGCAAGAGATGATTGAAATCAAAGTGAATTTGATTCAAGGCGAACGAAGATCTTTTGATATATCGCTCGGAATGAGAAACGAGAAAGAGGTCCTAAGTCAAAGATTGCAAATTAACATTGCTGACATGGACAAGTATGTTGATTCCTTATATGAACAAGCGGAAAAAAGTAATATTAAGTTGCTTGGTGTTCCGTCTGTCATTTTTCTTGATGAGGCGTTTACCCCTGACCAAAGCGATATTGAATTGATGATCCCAATCCTTCATAAGAATGACGGCGATGCATCGAGGAAATGGCAAATAAAAAAACTTCCGCCAACTTTGGTTGCTACTACCTTGTATATTGGGAGTTATGACTATATCGGTTACGCTCATATGGCACTTGAAGAATGGATAGATGGCGGCGGCTATAAAAAGGATGGTCCACCTTATGAAACCTACTTAAAAGGTCCAGAATGTGACTGTCCTGAAGAAGAGTTCGTGACGCAGATCTGTTTTCCTGTGATCAAAAAAAGCCAGGCAATAGATGCTTGACCTTGACACTATGTCAACGCTTATTCTACTTCCAGAGAACGAATCAGAACATAAGGAGATTTCATAATGAATAAGTTAGTTGTATTGTGCTCAGGGGTTATACTATCGGCTGTTTTCTTAATGGGATGTAATAAAATTAAAGCAGAAGAAGGTCGGCAAGTAGGCAAATACACAATGCCTGATGAAAGCAGCAAACATGAAGGTACATGGTTGCAGTGGCCCCATAACTTCACTTACGGTAAAGATTATAGGGACAAGGTTGAGCCTATTTGGATAGAAATGACTGATGCCTTAAGCGATGGGGAAAATGTTCATATTATTGCATTTGATAAATACGAAAAGAACTATATTTATGATCTTCTGTATGACGAAGGTATAGATATGGATAAAATCGACTTCTACATTGTTCCTACTGACGACGTATGGGCAAGAGATACTGCACCGATTTTTGTATACGACAAAGACAACAATATTAAACTCATGGACTGGGGATTTAATGGATGGGGTAAGAAAACGCCATATAAAAATGATGCATTAATCTCGAAGAGACTTAGTAAACAGCTTGGCACGGAAACCATTGATCTAAATGATGTTGTCCTTGAGGGTGGAGCATTTGAACTGGATGGTAATGGTACATTTTTATCGACACGTAGTGCGGTTACTAATAACAATAGAAACCCCAAATTAGCAGAAGCTGATATTGAGGAATATATAACCGAGTATCTTGGGGCTACTAATTTTATTTGGTTAGATGGTGTGCCAGATCTTGATATTACGGATTTTCATATTGATGGATTCGTTAAAATTCATGAAAAATCTACAATAATCACAATGAAAAAGAATGACTTAGCAGAATGGGGTGTCACTAATAAGGATATCCAAACCTTAATGAGCGCTAAAAATGCCTTCGACAAGCCTTATCAGTATGTGTATCTACCAATTAGTAAAAACAATGTAGTGCTAGATAATGGTGAAAACTTGGGGTACAAGGGTTCATATATTAATTACTACATTGGGAATACAGTTGTATTAGTCCCGAATTACAATGATCCTAATGACAAGACAGCAAACGATATTATCCAAAAACTATACCCTGACCGCAAAGTTATTGGAATTGATGTAAGGGAGCTCTATAAAGAAGGCGGTATGATTCATTGTGTCACACAACAACAGCCCGTCCGTTTAAAGTGATTGATTGTTGCAGTGACCTTTACGACTTGAAAACTAATGGACTCTCGGTATCCTTTAAAAGGCCCGGCTTAGCTCCTCAAATGAGCTGGGCTTCCTGGGACAAGCCGCTCTCTTTCCGAAGAGCACGGTTTCGATTAACAGTGAAAAGTATGCTGCCATAATATTTATTATAAGCCACAAAATTTGAGGTGATCGGAATGTTAGAGCGTTCTATGGAGAATGTAATGGAATCCGTGAAGGGAAGGAGTGATGTGTAAAATAAAAATGAAAAAAGGATGATGACAATGAATAAATACCAAACTATAAATAGCGATGGATTTGAACTGAATTATTGTGTAAAAGGAACTGGAAAACCTATTTTGGTGATAGGCAGCAGTGTTTATTATCCTCAATTATTCTCAGAAGATTTATATGATACATTTCAATTTATTTTCCTTGATCATAGAGGATTTGTGAAGCCGCCCCGAACTCTGCAACCGGAAGATTATAGATTGGAGAAAGTATTAGATGATATAGAGACGGCAAGGCAAGATCTTAACTTAACAAATTTCATCTTATTAGGGCATTCAGGACATGCTTTCATGGCTTTGGAATATGCTAAAAAATATCCCTACCATGTCCAAAAAGTTGCCTTATTGAATTCAGCACCTACAAATAGCGGGGAAAGACAGCGTCAAAGTTTTGCATTTTTTAATGAGACAGCAAGTCCGGAGAGAAAAAGACAGTTCGAGATGGATATTGCTTTGTTAGAAAGCGACATTCAGAAAGATCCTGAACGGCGATTCGTTCACATGTGTATTCGGATGGGAGCCCAAAGCTTTTATGATTATACATTTGACGCAGCTTACATGTGGGAAGATGTATATACGAATATGCCAATTATCGATTATCTGTGGGGAGAAGCATTCGCAGAATTGAATCTTATACAATCAATCAATAACTTCAACAAACCAGTATTTATCGGTTTAGGCAGGTATGATTATTTGGTAGCGCCTGTTTCACTTTGGAATTCTGTTAATGAAACCTATAAGCACGTCAAAAAAGTGATCTTTGAGCATAGTGGTCACAACCCAATGTTTGAAGAACCTCGAATCTTTGACAAAGAGCTAAGCAAGTGGATCCTTGAGGACAATTGAGGCTTTCCTTTGTATAACGAAAAACACTAAGTTGATTCTTAGTGTTTTTTATTTCTTACTCTTTTCAGTTAAACCATACCTAAGTCGAACAGAGGATTTGGGGGATGACCCTTTATTAATCTAAATTTGTTCAGTTGTCATCTTCGTTAACGCCTATATTTCGCTCGCATAAGAGCGTTATTTTTTCTTCACCGGTATCCAGATTTCTCCCGAAACATTCCCATGCCGTGCCATTCCATAATACATTTCGAAACTTGGGCCCTCAACCTGTTCGTATTCAGATGTCGGAAACCACTCAGAATAGATTCGTTGCCATAGTTTTTGCATATCACATTGCGGCTCCGGGAAAATCGCCCACGTTAATGTTGGGACAGAAAGTTTTGTAAATCTCTCCGGAATTTCAAGACCCTTAGGTAAATGATAACAGACCATGTATTTGAAAGATTCTTTAGTGTGATCGTAAAGGGCAGCGTGTAACATGGTGTCACCAAAACGTCCCAGTAAGTCGTTCATAAGATCAACGCTGCCATCATCATCACATTTTATACGGAATTGAGGAACTTCAGAGAACGCTGTTTTCTGGTCTGCATTTATAAATCCATATACTCCAAACATCTCAAAAGAACCTCTTTGCTCAATACGGTAATTCATTTCGACATCCCCTTTTATTGAAATATGAAAGGACATTCGAGGATAGGCTTTTAGAGAAACGCCTGTATCGCGCGCAGATGTCGGCATAATACCATGAAGATTCTTAAAGGCCCGTGCAAACGCCTCCGGCGAATCATATCCATATTTCATAGCTACATCAATAACCTTTGAGTCTGTTGTCTGCAGTTCGAATGCCGCCAATGTCAATCGTCGACGTCGAATGTACTCCGACAACGATACGCCAGTAATAAATGGAAACATTCTTTGAAAATGATAGGTAGAGCAACAGGCTCTCTGTGCTATTTCATCAAATGAAATAGTGTCCGCTAGATTTGTTTCGATATATTCCATGGCACTATTCATCCTGTCCAACCAATCCATCGTATTCCCTCCCTTCAATGTAATTTTATCGGAATAAAAAATGAATACCTTGCAATTTCTGCACGAAAAAGTCAGCAAAAAACTTGCCCTTATTTATGATACGGTTCTCCGTATCATAAATAGGGCGAAAATTTTAGAAAGTACAATCGTCGAAATTCCGCAAAAGGCGCTGCTTCAACCCTTCTTCGTTTGTTGTTAGCTCCTGCATGATTGGAATGCTCATATCGGTATTGATATTGTATTTAAGACCCCAGTGCATAATGGCAAATACGACTGGAAACAGATCAAGTGCCTTTTGCGTTGGGCGAAACATCGTTTGTGCGCGGTTTGATTTGCCTTCTGTTTTGATGAGCAGGCCTGCTTCAATGAGCGATTGGAGCCGCGCACTCAAAATATTGGTAGAGATGCGCTCTGTTGAAGCAAGAAACTCGCGGTAATACCGCTTGTTATGGATTAGGACGTCACGAAGGATGATCAGGCTCCACGGGTCTCCCCATATATCGAGCGCATAGACGATGGGACAAACGGTTGAAGTTCGCTTTTTCATGAGCACAATTATACTATTTGTACTTGCATTTTACAAGTACGTATTCTATACTCTGTTTGCAACTCAACAAATGAGCGAAGGAGATCACTCACATGAATCATAGTTACAGGACTTCTTTCATGGTAGATCAGAGCCCTGAGGAGGTATACGGCGCCATTAATAATGTCCGCGGATGGTGGTCAGAAGAAATTGAAGGCAAGACCGACGAGCTCGGTCAATTTAAGCATCACTACCAGGATATCCACCGTTGCACCCTCCAGATCACTGAACTCGTTCCAGGTAAAAAGGTGGTTTGGCACATCGTAGACAACTATTTCAACTTCATAGAGGACAATAGCGAATGGAAAGATACTGACGTAATCTTTGAAATCGTCAAGAAGGGCGACAAAACGGAGGTTAACTTTACGCACGTAGGGCTCGTCCCAGCGTACGAATGCTACACCGTCTGCTCGGACGCCTGGGGCTTAAACATCAATGGCAGCCTGCGAAGCTTGATTAGCGAGGGTATAGGCCAGCCTCAATCAAACGATCAAATCGTCGAAAAACACGGCCTGGAAAATGCATAGAAATATTCTTCTTTAGACAGAAAATAAAAACTCACCCTTTATAAACTGTACCCTATCGAGTAGACACTTTTAAAAAGTCTCTCGGTAGGGTATTTTTGTTTATAACGAAGAAGATAGGGAAGAGGAATGATATGAGCAAGAAAATATTTACAGATAAAGAGATCAAGCAGTTATCTAATAATCCGTATGTGAGGTCCGTATCTTCAAAGGCAATTACATATACAGATGCGTTTAAGCAATTGTTTATCTCAGAGAATAATAAGGGGAAGCCACGCCTCAGGAAGACCCCTTAAACGGGAGCTAACGCTCGAAGAGAAGAATGCCAAACTGGAGGCTCAGAATGCCTTGCTACGAGCGGAGAATGAACTGTTAAAAAAGATTCGTTTCATGGAAAGGAGGCAGAACAAAGGATAGCACTTTCATCTAGCCAGAAATTTGTCTTTATTCATACCACCATCGAGAAAATCACTTATTTATTTTACGGATCGGGTAAAAAAGCCTATTTATCCACAATCAAAGATAGTTCAACCAATGAGATCCTGGCATATCATGTTTCAGATCGAATCACAATGGATCTTGCGACAGATACTCTCTTGAAACTTAAGAAAAACCGAAGGTTTAAGCGAGCTGACGGTGCCTTCATTCACTCTGATCAGGGATCTCATTATACACATCCGGATTTTCAAAAAATGCTTAAGAAAATGAAATTAAAACAATCCATGTCCAGGCGGGGAAACTGCTGGGATAATGCCCCACAAGAATCTTTTTTTGGTCATTTTAAAGATCAAGCTTCCATTAAGCCTTGTTTGACTTTGATTGAGTTGAAACAGGAGATTAAGGATTACATGACCTACTATAACCACTACAGGTATCAATGGGATTTAAAAAAGATGACCCCAGTTCAATACAGAGATCATCTTCTTCAATCTGCTTAGACTTTTTTTAAATGTCCTTTACATAGGGTACAGTTTATTAGAGAGTGAGTTTTTATTTTGATTCCATGCATGTGGCACGGACGAGTTGTTTATCCGCTGCATCCCTAATGCACACCTTACTTGCGTCAAATTTATACAAATGGATGTGGAATATACAGTTCTTCTAAACGGGTAATTTCTTCAGAAGTCAATTTAATCGACAACGCCAAAACCGCATCTTCCAGATGGCTGATTTTGGTCGAACCCATAATCGGCGCTGTGACCTCTTCCTTTTGCAGCAACCATGCAAGTGCAATTTGTGCGCGCGAAATTCCCCGGTTAGCGGCAATTTCCACAACTCTTTCCGCGACTTTGCGATCAGCCTCTTCCGTTTTATTAAACAAAGCCTTTGCTACCTGGTCCTTCTCTGATCGCGCGGTCTGCTCATTCCAATCCCGAGTTAACCGGCCTGCAGCCAAAGGCAGGTAAGGAGTGACGCCAACTCCCTCGTCTCTGCAAAGGGGGAGCATTTCTCGTTCTTCTTCCCGATAGAGCAGGTTTAATCTATTCTCCATGGAAACGAACCGTTTCCAGCCGTTGCGCTCTGCGACATGCTGAGCTTTCGCAAACTGCCATGCCAGCATGGAGGATGCTCCGATGTATCTGACCTTGCCCGCCTTAACTAAATCGTGAAGAGCCTCCATGGTCTCCTCAATTGGCGTATTAGGATCCCACCGATGGATCTGGTACAAATCGACATAGTCTGTTCCGAGTCGTCTTAGACTGTTATCAATTTCGGTCATGATAGCTTTACGGGAAAGTCCCACAGCATTCGGACCTTTGCGCATCGGAACAAATACCTTTGTTGCTATGACGACTTCGTCACGTTGAGCAAAGTCCTTTAGAGCACGCCCGAGAATTTCTTCGCTTGTTCCGTCGGAATACATGTTGGCGGTGCTGAAAAAGTTGATGCCCGATTCGAGTGCCTTCTTAATGATCGGTCTGCTTTGCTCCTCATCAAGAGACCATGGGGTATTGCCGCGTTCAGGTACTCCGAAGCTCATGGTTCCAAGACTTAACCTTGAGACCTCTAACCCGCTGCGTCCAAGTTTTACATATTCCAATTGATTGCACACTCCTTAAGGATATTGGGAAGGCATTCAAGCCTTCAGGTTATCTACACATATCTCCGTGAGCCAGTGCCACTCGAGACTACGTCACCACGGGAGTTGGCGTCTTTCGTTTGAGAATGTGCCCGTCGGACCGTCCTCGTTGAGGAGTGCAAGGCGCACGGGATGTCGCGCGGCTTGCTCGACGGTGCCCGTGCCCTCAAAGTTGTTGAGATCCGTCGCGGTGAAGCCCGGGCATACCGCATTGACCTTAATGCCTGTCGACTCGAGTTCAATGGCAAAGGCGAGCGTAATCGCATTGAGAGCCGTCTTCGAAGGGCTGTAAACGGCGCCGAACATCTCGCGATGTGAATTAGTCGGATTCGCGTTCAACGTCAGCGAGCCCGAACCGCTTGATACGTTGACGATACGCGCTGTCGGCGCTTCACGAAGGAGCGGCAGCATCGCTTGCGTGACGGCGATGACGCCGAACACGTTCGTCTCGAACACTGCTCGCACCTCTTCTAGAGAGGCTACGCTTGGGCGCCCCGACTTCCCGACCTCCTCAAGAGGCCTGCCCAGCTGACCTTGGTGCGATATGCCCGCATTGTTCACGAGCACATCGAGACGACCGAGCTCACTCCGGATGCGCTCTGCCGCGGCGGAGATAGAATCCTGCTTTGTAACGTCGAGTTGGAGGCCATGGGCATCCGCTCCGATACTCTTCGCGGCCGTCTCCCCTTTCTCGAGATTGCGGGAGCCGACGAGCACAGTGAAGCCGTGAGCCGTGAGATCTTTGGCGATTTGAAGACCAATTCCTTTATTGGCTCCGGTGACCAAGGCCACGGGTTTATCCTGCATAAGAAACAACTCCTTTAGTGGGGATTTACTGTTCGATACAGGTTAATACATCAACTTGGTACTCGACAGTTTTCTCCGAGGTTGACACATCAACTTAAATATAGGCTAACACCTTGTGGTTGATGTGTCAACCATGATATTATACTTGCATGGATATCAACAAAGTAAACGAAGATGAAATGCGAATATGGAATATGTGGAAAGGCTCCTTTAAACGAATCTTCGGTCGCGTTGTTAAGGAGCTTTCTGAACGTACAGGACTATCAGAAGGAGACTTTGGAATACTAGATCGGTTAATCCAATTCGGAGATGGCAAGCTTCGCCAACAGGAACTAGCCGACTCGATGAACTGGGATAAGAGCAGATTATCCCATCATTTGACGCGGATGGAAAAACGGGGCCTTGTTAAAAGGGGGCCATTAGACGCAGATCGTGGTGTCCAGGTCATCATTACTTCTGCAGGAAAAGCAGCTTTGGATGAGGCCCTGCCCATCGTCTCAATGGCAATACGCAAGTATTTTCTGGATCAATTAACCGATCAAGACATTGAATCGATTACGAAGCTTGCGGAAAGAACAAAAAGCGACCCTAGCCTCTAGTAAAGCCTCGTTAACTTGATCGCTTCTCTGGGCACTGTCCATGCTGTATATTCGAAAACGACAAGGGACTGAACCGGTCTTTCCCTTTATCTGTACCTCCAAGAAACACGCAGCAGCCCGTTTAATTCGGCTTTTCCGCCAGTCGTGGGTAGCTCACCCCCTTTTCGCCTCATTTATGATACGGTTCCCCCCGATTTATCTTCACCGCGCGATAAATCTGCTCCACCAGCACCAGGCGCATGAGCTGATGAGGCAGCGTCATGCGCCCGAAGCTCATGCGCTGCTGCGCGCGGCGCATGACCTCGTCGGAGAGCCCATGGCTCCCTCCGATGACGAACACGACATGGCTCGTCCCATAGGTGCCGAGCCGGTCAATTTCTGCGGCAAGCTCTTCCGAGCTCCACAGCTTGCCGTCGATCGCGAGCGCAATGACATGCGCCTCGCTCTTAATGTGCGCGAGGATGCGTTCCCCCTCGCGCGCCTTAACAATACCGACCTCTGCTTCGCTTAGAGAGTCGGGCGCTTTTTCATCTGCCACCTCAATCACCTGAAATTTCAGGTACGGCGTCAGTCGTTTAGCATACTCTGCGATGCCACTAATCAAGTACTTTTCCTTCAATTTTCCTACGCCAATAAGTTGAATAAGCATAAATACCTCCTATTATAGTCCTCTATAGAAATAGCAAAAGGACGCGCTCTAGGCGTCCCTTATAGTTTTAGTAAGTACCTTCTCTCGCCCAATCCTTATATATCTTGTGTTTCATGTATTCCCTGTCCTCATAGGTCAATCCGTTACTTCCCTTCCTCCCGCTCCTCCATCGCAAAATCCGGTTTTTCTCCAGCTTCATAAGCACTTAATATAGAATCCAGCAAACCTGGGAACCTTGCGTTAAGATCCTCCGTCCGCAGCGACAGTATGCGCTGTGTTCCTTGCACCCGCGTAAAAACTACCCCTGACTCACGCAAAGTACGGGCATGGTGAGACATGGTGGACTTTGCAATCGGAACGTTGAAGCCGTTGCAAGCCTGCTCTCCATTTAAGTGAATATCCGAGACGATATGAAGGCGAATCGGATCGCTGAGCGCATACAATATGGAAGCAAGCTGAATGTCCTTGCGGTCCGGATGAAATAGTATTTTCATGGATGATTATCCCCTTTGTCCTACAATTCATACGAAAAAAATATTGTTGTTCCTAATTGCATTTTATATCAACGCATGCTATATTTCAATTGTTCGTAAGTAATCGAACTATTAAACAATAATAAAAGGAGTGCTTCACACATGACTTCTGTAAATAACCTTTCCGCAAACGCGGATCATGAAGCCTCCGCTCCGGAAGCGACTCTTCCACGGGAAGGCTTGCTGACTCTGCTGTTCAGCATCGCTGTAGTTCTCGTCATCATGAATACGGCCATGTTCAATCTGGCACTGCCTGATGTAACTGAAACCTTCGGAATTACGGCTGCATCCGCTTCTTGGATTGTTACCGGGTATTCCATTATGTTCTCAATTTCCTCCATCACGTACAGTCGTCTCTCTGACTTTCTGCCGATCCGCCGCCTGTTAGTAATCGGGCTGTTGACGCTAGGTTTTGCGGCTGTTGCTGGATTTTTCAGCACCAACTTTGTCTTTCTGCTAATCGTACGCATTCTACAAGCGTCGGGCGCGGGCGCAGTCATGTCCTTATCGCTTGTCCTGTTTACCCGCTATATTCCACAAGCCCGTCGGGGAAAAGCGATGGCGACGATTATGTCAGCCGTTTCACTCGGTCTAGGGCTTGGGCCGGTAGCGGGCGGAGCCATCGTCGAATATCTCGGCTGGATCTGGTTGTTCGCTGTTACAGCAGCTATTTTGCTTCTCGTGCCGCTGTTCCTTATCCTGCTGCCCAAAGAGGTACCCACACGTGGCTCCTTCGATGTCCTTGGCGGGCTGCTCTTGGGCGTCGGCACCACTGGGCTGCTGCTGTTCCTAACCAGTGGGCTGTGGGTGGCCTTGGTCGCCGGAATTGTAGCCATTGCTTTATTTGTTGGCCGCATCCGCAGCACGCCAGACCCTTTTGTGCTGCCTGCGCTTTTCCGCAACCGCTCCTATCTCGTCCTGGCGCTGGTCGGAATCGCCTCCTATCTGTGCAGCTTCGCCACCCTGTTCCTGCTGCCACAGATTCTGACTCATCGCTTTGGCTTCAGCGCAAGCCATGCTGGACTTGTGATCTTTCCGGGCTCGCTGCTGGCCATTTTCGTTTCCCGTTCCGTCGGAAGAATCATCGACCGTTATGGTAATGCAGGGATTTTACGCTTTGCTCCACTGCTAGTGCTGACCGCTACTGTACTGTTCGCTTTTTTTGCCGGGCGATCCTGGGTTGCCGTCATGCTTATCTATATGATTATGAGTCTTGCCTTCACGACGTTGTCCAGTAGTGTCTCCAATGAAATCTCTCGGATTCTGCCATCTTCGCAGATCGGCTCCGGGATGGGACTGTTCCAATTGCTGCAATTCTTTAGCGGTGCCTTCAGCGTAGCTATGGCCGCAAGCGCACTGGAATGGCAGCGCGGGCTGCCGCTCTGGACGGCCTACTCCAACATATACTGGGGACTCTCGATTGCCGCACTGCTTGCCATCATCTCAGCCATTCTCTACCGCAAGAGCAACCGCGGGGGTTCACCAGCCAACATGGCAGACGCAGCAGATGCCTAAGATTAATCCTTTAATTCCATACAGTATTAAACGCAAAAACACCTTACAGCCCATTTGGGACTGCAAGGTGTTTTTTATAAGTCTTAACGGTCTTTAGACCACCAAATATTCCGCATTCTTCTCACATTCCACACATTTGGCCGGCGGGTCCCAGTCCGAGAACTCGGTCTCCTTCAAGTCCACAATATCTGGTGCATCCTCATACTCGTCCACAAATTTGTCGATGGCTAATTCTACATGTTCTTTACATACTACATACATTCAACCAAGCATCCCTTTCTGTGCCGCTACGGCCTAATACTCCTTCTATTGTTCTACCATACTTCCCACGAAAAAGGAACTCCTATCTGCCGATTCCAGCGATCTGTTCATCCATTGTCTATATTCTTGCCCTCCTACAAAAAAAGATTCCTCTCACCCCAATGGGCAAAAGGAATCTCTACACGCATACCTCTCTATTTTCTATATCATATTATCTCCAAACTCTCCATCCTACCCTATAAACTCCACCGGACGATCCAGCTCATACAATCTGCGGTAACGTGGTTCTTTTTTCATCAGTTCCGCATGGGTTCCACGCATTTCTACCGAGCCGTTTTCCATAAAAATCACTTCATCCATCTGCTCCGCACCGACCAAATGATGTGTTACCCAGATCAGTGACTTACCTTCCATAACTTCAAACATCGTCTTCAAAAGATCACGCTCCGTCCGCGGGTCCAGCCCTACAGTCGGTTCGTCGAGAATGACGACAGGTGTATTTTGCAGCAAAATACGAGCTAACGCTATCCGCTGGCGCTCCCCACCCGAGAAACGTTGCCCCGCTTCACGGACAAAGGTATCATATCCATCTGGCAACGAGGAGATCAACGTATCCATTTTCGCTAATGCTCCAGCTTCCTTGATCGCTTGTTCGGAAGCCTTCGGATCACCCATACGAATATTGTTCGCTACCGTAGTATCGAATAAGTGGGGGCTCTGATTTAACACCGCTATAATAGAAGGAATATGCTCACCATAAGCCGCAGCAGCGAGACCATTAATCGTAACCGAGCCTGCTGAGGGTTCAATAACACCTTGAATCGCCTTCAATAACGTGGATTTACCTGCACCACTGCGGCCAATAATCGCAATCTTTTTGCCTTGTGGAATGTCTAAGCTGAGATCGCGAACCGACCAATTATCTGCTGATCCATAATGGTAACCTACCTTTTCGAGCCTGATGTGAGCACTCTTCATGACCTGAGGTAGAGCATCGACTACAGATACAGATGCTTTTTCAGACACGATGTTCTGCCCATGTCCATCTACACCAGACAACCGCTCCAAGGAGTTACGGTACTGTGGGATCTTCTCCACCGCTTCGGACACTGGCAGAAAGGCATCTGCAACAGGAAAAACAACCAATACGAACGCCGCAATCAATGTACCTGCAATTGCACCATCCGCGAATTCTCCAGCGGCCCAATACAGCATAGAAAGCACGCCAATCCCAATTACCGCTTGCCCAATGAACGTACGAATACGTGCCCAGCTGCGCAGCGCTGCATCGGTTTGAGCCACTTTTCTCTCATCTGCTTCATAAGTATCTACGAACTGGCTTTGCCGTCCACTAATGACCCAGTCACCCATACCAAGTACGGCGTCAGTCAGCTTTTGATAGAGACGATTACGCTCTACTTTCACTTCACGTTGGCGCTTCTGTGTGAACAATAGAGATAAGAACGGCAACACCACAACTAACACCAATATATACAGAGCCATCAATAGCGCAAAGGCGATATCAAAAGTACCCAGTGCAATCACAGCTGCTCCATAAATCAGCAAAGCAATGATGCTTGGAAACACGGTGCGCAGATATACATTTTGCAAATATTCAATGTCATCGGCAAGCATCCCGAGAATATCCCCAGTGCGGAAGCGTGACGACAGGAACAAAGCCTGTGGCTCCAAAATATTGTACAGACGCACACGCATCTTAGATAGAATTCGCAAAATCGTGTCATGCCCAACTAAACGTTCTACATAATGAATGACAGCCCGACTCGTTCCGAACGTACGCACACCTACAATTGGTACATAGATCATTAGAATATTTTCGACGGGTGTAGACGCTTTTGAGATCAGAAATCCTGAAGTATACATTAATGATGAGGCTGTAAAAATCGTCAACGCCCCAAGCACGATAATAAGCACAAAACGCCAAAAATACGACGATACATACGGAGCAAACCATCCTTCACGTTTCAATGGATTCCCTCCAATTGCGACCCGATCAACTCATAATACGCACCCTTGCGGGCAAGCAACTCCTGATGGGTACCGATTTCTGCCACTTTTCCTTGTTTCATTACTACAATCATGTCCATATCAAGCATCCAGTGTAGGCGATGTGTAGCCAGAAAGACCAGCTTTCCTTCAAAAAGAGGCACCATCGTTTCCTTCAGCTCATATTCGGTTTCAATATCCAGATGTGCCGTTGGCTCGTCTAATAACATAATCGGACGACTGCTGAGTAAGGCCCTGGCTAAGGCTACACGCTGCTCCTGCCCACCACTGAACGAACGACCCCCGCCGCCGATCATCTCATCCAGACCATTCGGAAGGGTTGCCACCAGCTCCGATAATCCGGTAGCTTTCACAGCTGCAGCCACAGCTTCCATAGAAGCTTCAGGGTAATAGAAGCGAATATTATCAGCCAATGTACCGCTAAAAATATAAGGGCGCTGCGGGATATACGAGGTCTGCTTTCGCCAAGCCTCATCCGTTAATGCGCTAACCGTTGTACCGTTAACGGTGATATTTCCCGAAGTAGGGTGTAAGAACCCACCCAAGATATCGACTAGCGTAGATTTACCGGCTCCACTCTCTCCGATAATCCCAATTTTGCTGGCGCCTTTAAATTTCAGATTCACCGCTTCCAGCGAAGAAAGACCAGCTTCCTCGTATTTTACACTGACATCATTTAATGTAAGTATGCTATTTTTATGCCAAGTGAATATCTCTTCTGATGTTTTCGATGCTGATTTCAATGCTTGGTCACCATTAGAACCTACTACTTCAGCTTTCACTTCATCCTGATCTATAATACTCTTCATTGCTTCAGCGGCTTCCTTCCCATCCAAAGTAGCATGGAAATCTGAACCTACCAGTCTGACAGGCAGGAAATATTCCGGCGCCAAGATCAGAATGGTTAAGCCCGTAACAAGGGTCATCTGATCGTTCACCAGCCGCAGCCCAAGACTTACCGCTACGGAAGCAACCGATAACATTGTAAAGAAGTCCAGAGCAAACGAGGACAAAAAGGCTACTCGCAGGGTTCGCATCGTCGCCGAGCGATATCGATCGCTGACCGTAGCAATACTCTTGCTATGACTACGACTGCGGCCCAGAAATTTCAGCGTCTCTAGCCCACGGAGGGAATCCACAAAATGATTAGACAATGTGCGATAAGATTTCAGCTGACGGTCCATCTGCTTGCGAGCGGTCATCCCGATCAAAATCATAAAAACAATAATAATTGGCATGGTAATTGTAAGAATAATCCCACTCGCAGTATCCATCTTGTAGATATAAATAAGCACCAAAATCGGTGTAATTGACATCCCTACCATTCTAGGGATAATCGCTTCCAGATATGTGCGGAACTTTGTTACGCCTTCCAGCACAAGTGTAACAAGATCCCCGGTTCCACGCCCGCCCACCATTCTGGGTCCGAGCTGGAAGAGCTTATCCATCATTTCCCTCCGCATATTGCTGCCCGTTGCTTCCGCAAAGCGGTAAGAGATACGGCTCATCAGCATGGCGCAAGCATGGCGCACTAGAAATGCAAGAAGGAACAATAGCGAAGTAGCCCATTGTTCCTTCAGAGGTTCTCCCGCAAATAGCGCAGAGATAACTTCTGCCAGCCATTTGGCCAGCAGAAGTATGGACAAGCTTTGCACCAGGGTAAGGAGACCAACGATCAGAAAGACCGGCTTAACTCCTTTATACCCAAGCAAATTTTTATCCATCAGTATTCAAGATGCTCCTTCTCGTGAACGCGTTTATGAAAGACAAAGTAACTCCAAATCTGATATCCCAATACGAATGGAAGGATGGTCAGTGCCACAATCGTCATTACCTTTAAAGAGTAATGACCGGAAGCCGCATTGGTGATTGTCAAATTAAAGGCTTGATCTATTGAACTAATCATAACACGTGGGAACAATCCTACAAAGATAGAAGTCACGGACAATGCTATTACCGCTCCTGTCATGCCAAAAGCATAGCCATCCTTCTTCTTTGTCATGAAATAACCCGATAATATGAATGCGATAATTCCTAGCGCTACTATAATCATAAGAACTAAACCACGTTGTTCGAAAATATCAGTCATATAATAAGTCATTACCACGAAAGCAAACAATAAAGCTCCAAGTGGCAAAAGCAATCTTTGCGCCATTTTTCGAGCACGAGCCTGTAGATCACCTACTGTACGCAGGGTAGTGAACATTAGTCCATGTACCAAGCAAAGAAGAACAACAGTCACACCAGCCACTACGGTATACACATTTACGATATCAGTAAAACCTGCGTACATTTGCATATCCCCATCAATCGGCAAACCTTTGATGAAGCTGGCGAACACCACAGCAAGGAGGAACGGTGGGAGGAAGCTGCCGAAAAAGATGCACACATCCCAAGTTTTTTTCCAAGCTACAGAATCCCGTTTGCCTCTGAATTCAAAAGCAACACCACGTGCAATCAAAGCTAATAAAGCAAAGACAAAGGGAATATAAAATCCACTAAACAATGTTGCATACCACTCAGGGAAAGCCGCAAACATTGCACCCGCAGCAGTAATTAGCCATACCTCATTTCCATCCCAGAAGGGTCCGATCGAGTTAATCAAAATCCGGCGCTCTGTATCATTTTTAGCCAGAATTTGTGTTTCCATCCCTACGCCGAAATCGAAACCCTCCAGGAAGAAGAACCCTATAAACAGAACTGCAATGAGCACAAACCACAATTCATTAAGAGAAATCATTGGGCGCCCTCCTCGTTATATGGATCATGCGAATCCCCGTGATCGTTATCCATCGCATAAGGACCTTTTTTAATCACTTTCATAAACAAACCAATCAGAACTAATCCGAGAATGGCGTAAATCGCTGTAAAAGAAATAACAGAGAATAGAACCTGACCACTCGTAATATTAGGTGACACACTGTCTTCCGTTGTCATCAGTCCGAATACCGTCCATGGCTGACGCCCGAATTCGGTCATGACCCACCCCGCTGTATTTGCGATTGGAGGAAGCAATAGTCCCCATAACATAAACCGCATAAACCAAGTGTTAGGACGGTCCATCTTTTTGCGCCACATTAAATACATTGCGTACATACCCAGTACAATCATTAACGTTCCTGCTAGAACCATGATCCGGAAACTCCAGAATGTCGTACGTACAGGTGGAATATAGTCACCGGGGCCATAGGTTTGCTCATACTCAGCCTGCAGCTCAAGCATACCTTTAACTTCACCGGAAAATTTACTGTATGAAAGGAAGCTCAGCATGTACGGAATTTGAAATTCACCCGTACTTTCTTGCTTCTCAGGATCAATATTTGCCCATACGGTCCAAGGTGCCGGGTCACCACTCTTACCCCACAGTCCTTCGGAAGCCGCCATCTTCATAGGTTGAGTTTCAACCAAATACTGTGCTTGCGCATGACCTGCCACTGCTACACCAATCGAAGAAATGATCCCTACGATCGCTGCAATTTGAAAAGATTTCTTAAAAAAAGATACATCTTGTTTCTTCAATATCTTGTACGCACTAATCCCCGTTACGAGGAAGGCGCCTGTTGCATACGCAGCAAGAACCGTGTGCGGGAATTCAACCAGCAATTGTCCGTTCGTAATCAGCGCGAAGAAATCATTCATTTCTGCACGTCCATTATTAATCGCAAAACCCACAGGATGCTGCATAAAAGAGTTCGCTGCTAGGATCCAGAAAGCAGATAACATCGTTCCGAATGCTACCAGCCAGATGGACAATAGGTGCACTCTCTTGGACACTTTGTCCCAGCCGAATATCCAGATTCCAATAAAAGTAGACTCCAGAAAAAAGGCTGCCAATGCTTCAACTGCAAGCGGAGCCCCGAAGACATCACCCACAAAACGTGAATAATCAGACCAGTTCATCCCGAACTGAAATTCCTGCAAAATCCCTGTAACTACCCCTACTGCAAAGTTGATGAGAAACAGCTTTCCCCAGAACTGCGCCATTCTTTTGTACTCTTCATTGCCTTTTCTAACGTACATGGTCTCCATAATCGCAATCAAGAGCGCTAGTCCGATTGATACCGGTACAAAGAAATAGTGGAATATTGTCGTCGACGCAAATTGTATACGCGACAGCATTACTGTATCCATATTTTTCCCTTCCTTCTCCCCTTTTCGTTAATTATATTGTGTCAAAAATTTAGACGTCGTTTTGTGATATATGTCACACAAAGGAGTGCTTTTAACGGTAAAATTCAAATGATTTGTGACAAAAATCACAATTTGCCTTAAAAAAAGCAAAAAAAATAAGACGGTTTGACCGTCTTGAAGTTGTTCACTGCTCTATAACAAGCTTGACTCATAAAGGCATTGGTTAGGTAATGGAAATACCCTTCTTCAGCGATTTGAGATCGCCATTCGAATTAAGCAATTGTGGTAGCATCTTCGTGCTGCGAACCATTGGAGAGTCACATAGACGGCAAGAAGGCGCATGTTCAAATGCGAAATTATCCCTCATCCATCCGTTGCATCCATCATTGGTACACGCCCAAATCGCGGTATTTTCTTCCGGTATTTCTTCCAAAGGTTTCTTCCGGTAGTTCATTGCCGTTCCTCCCATCCTGTAAGTCAATAGTGACTAACTAGATATAAAAAGACCGTCCCAACTTTCACAAGCTGGGACGGTTTCTTCTATTATTACAGTTTTACAACGTTTTCGGCTTGTGGTCCACGGTTGCCTTGAACAACGTTGAATTCAACGCGTTGGCCTTCGTCCAAAGTTTTGAAGCCGTCGCCAGTGATTGCGCTGAAGTGAACGAATACGTCGCTTCCGCCTTCAACTTCGATAAAACCGAATCCTTTTTCTGCGTTGAACCATTTAACTGTACCTGTTTGCATGTGTGTTACCTCCACAAATTTAAATTAATATGTTCTTTTTATCTTCAAACAAAGAAAAAATTCACACATTGAAAAAGGTTGTATTACCGAATATAACAGCCCTTTTCAATGCGAAAATTAGGGACTAAATGTATGATTGATATCATATTACCACACCTGATTAGCAAAGGCAAGCTGGCATCCGTATATATCCGTTTCTACCCTAATAAGTATTACCTTCCAATGTAAGGGTTGCCAGTCAGCCCAAAATTCATTAAATCAGCTTATAACTGCCATATTTATCAAAAATTTAGAAGAAACAGATCCCCGATAGCGATACAGAGTATCGCTATTTCAGGAAGCTCTACCTTCTCAACTGAAGGGGTAGTCCGCTCTACTTGTCATTACTGCTATATCATTATATGCCGACTTCCAGCATATTATTCCTCTGGTTTTTCAAGAAGTTTAACTGTGGCTTGATTGACTTTCCCATTTCGGTAATAGGTAATCTTCAGATCCTCACCAATCTTCGTCTGATTATATAAATACTTGCGAAGGGAAAGCGTAGATGTAATAGGTTGATCATTAAATTTCGTAATCACATCATTGAACTGTATTCCCGCTTCCTGTGCAGGTCCAACAGCATCCAGAACGACAACCCCATCCTTAACATTGTTCGGTAGGTTCAGTTCCTTGCGTTGGTCCTCTGCGAGAGGAACGTAAGGATTGTTTAAATCTACCGAATATACGCCTAAGTAGGAACGAGCAATCCGCCCTTTCTCAGCCAGTTCATTAGCGGTGTCTATCACATGGTTAGCTGGAATAGCAAAACCCAGCCCTTCTACACCTGTATCGGAGATTTTCATCGTGTTAATACCGATCACCTTACCATCCAAATCCACAAGCGCCCCGCCGCTATTGCCTTCATTGATTGCCGCATCGGTCTGAATGACCTCTTGCTCCCAATCATATACGCCGTCCTGATTCAAGGATACGGGAACCTTCCGTTCAGTGTAGCTAACAATACCTGAAGTCAATGTGTCACCAAGTCCTAACGGATTTCCGATGGCAATGACCGTTTCACCTAGACGAAGCTTCGAGGAATCTCCGAGCTCCGCGATTGTATTGATACCCTTGGCGTCAATTGAAAGCACCGCAATGTCACTCACTTTATCCGTTCCAACGAGTGTAGCTTTACGTGTCTCGCCATCTACTGTTACGACTTCAAGATTGCTAGAGTCTTCGATGACATGGTTATTAGTAATGATAAATGCCTTATTATCTACCTTTTTATAAATCACTCCAGAGCCTAATGCTGACTCATCCAGAATGTTCAATTCTTTATTGTCTTCTTTATGATTGATAATACTTACTACTGCAGGACGAACTCTAGCAGCGGCTTGAATGATACGGTCAAACGGATCACTGCTTGGGGCAACCTCCCCAGTTGTTACTACCGACTTCGGGGCAGTTTCGTGACTCATTTGTCCAGTAAGCATACTGAATAAAAACACTGCCACCACAGCACTGATTAAGGAGCAGACGGCGGATATTTGCCAAGTAGCTAAGCCCTTGCGCGATCTTCGCACAGAATGCTTGCGGTTAGCAAATGATCCCTTTGATGCTTCATCCCCTCTGGACCGTGATACTTTAGTTGAATAGAAATCGTCATCAAACAATCCCACCGAAAATCTCCCCCTTCTATTGCCAACCGTTCACAGTATTTAAAACCTGAACCTCTAGCAATCACGTTCCAAGCATATACCTCTGCATCCTTTAGACTCCAACAATCACTAAAAAGTTTCACTTTATCCATTAACCACACAATAGTTTCAGTTAATCGAAAGAATTTTAGAATCTTTCAATATATCTTCTCTACTAGGAATATTTTGTAACTTAAAAGACTACACTAATAGAAAGGTTCCTTAAATTTAGAGTTTGCTTATCACGTCTATAATTGTATCACAGGCAACCGTCAATTCGTGATTTTCCTGAGGTAAAAAGCCTGCGAATTTTTTACAACTCCAGTTCTGCTTATCCTATATAAGGAGGTATAATTATGAATTCTTTTTCCACAAGTATGGATCTGGTCGAGTTTATCGGTAAGCTTGGTGATTTAAAGGATGAACATTACCATATGACCCTTGCCTTCAGTGCAATGATCGAATTGATGATCGATAAAGGCCTGATCTCCCGCCAAGAATTAGAACGAAAGACTGCCGAGCTTGATCAGCTTATGACAACTGGCTCAACTTATCCCATGGCGTAGGTTGGTCATAATAGGTATCGCAAAGCTTAAACTCACTATCTTTAAAGAAACAGCCCCGATCCTCCATTGCGCAACGCACCGACATTTTGGCCAAATCCATCATATTATGATCCCGGCTTAAATGCGCTAAATAGGTACGTTTAGTCCGTCCTGTGAGAATTTCACTTAGTGCCGCTCCGGCTGCTTCATTAGAAAGGTGACCCATGTCGCCAAGTATACGTCGTTTCGTATTCCACGGATAACGTCCCATCCTCAGCATTTCAATATCATGATTCGCCTCCAGCACCAATACGTCCGCCTCTGAAATCGCATCTCTTACCTTGTCGCTAACATACCCCAGATCTGTAGCTACACACAGCTTTTCTTTTCCATCATAAAAATTGTAGCCCACCGGCTCCGCCGCATCATGAGAAATTGCAAACGATTCTACACGCATACTGCCAAAATCCCTATGCTGTCCCGATTCCATAATGATTCGGTTATAGTCGGGTATTTTTCCAATGCCTTTTTCAATGGCTCCCCAGGTATTGGTGTTCGCATAAATCGGAAGATCGTATTTACGGGCCATTGCCCCGAGTCCTTTAATATGATCGGAATGCTCGTGTGTGACTAGAATCCCGTCTATCTCATTACCCGTTAGCTCGCGCATGGCCAACAGCTCATCGATCCGCTTGGCACTTAGTCCCGCGTCAATCATAAGTGTTGTCTCCCCGTTCCGTACCACCGTTATATTTCCGGTAGAACCACTGGACAGTACTGTAAATGAAATCCCCATTTTCCTTACTCCTTCTAATCTGTTGTCTTCGGACTGATGATGTCCGCACTTATAGCATCCACATAATAGGCATTGCCGTTCTCCAGCATGAACCGCCACATCGGTGACGCTACCTGACTTTCGGAGTTGAACAACTCACCATAATAACCAAGCTCAATCTCCTTCACTACGGAGTCTGCCGGAAAATATTTTTCAATCAAACTGCTAAGCGCTTGCGATGCCGGCAGTACCTTCTGTTCCTTATCGCTACTGCTTGCCCCTATCTCAATCTTAGGTGAGCGGAAAGCTACAATCTTCTGATCACTATTAATCAACTCTAACCTAACTCGGAATAGCGACCACTGATTCTGAACTAGCGGGTGAAGCACGAACTTCCCAACTTCACTTTCTTGAGAATCAAAACGATAATTTGCGATATCCGGTATTTGACTCTCAAGCGCCTTGCTAAGCTCGGTGAAGGAAGAATAGATCAGCTTGCTATCTATAGGAACATCTAATTTAATGGGTGGTTCATTCTGCTCTTCAGCAGAATATCGATAAGTGATATTAGGAAGCTGCGGGGTAGAAGCCGGAATGGGACACAACACACGAATCCCTTTCTGCTCCATGACCGCCTGGGTTTCTTCGGACAGGGAAGTGAAATCGAGATTGGCACTAACCTGATCGCGCAAATCAATCCACAGCTGATAACATAGCAGCAGATTTAGACCTAAAAAGGCGCAAATTAGTACATTTTTGGCTCTTCCCCAATCCATACCCTTACCTCCTAAATGTTATATGAACAACTTGTACATTAATTTAATGTAAGAACGCTGCCGTCAATAAGTGTAACCTTCCAGACTGGAAGTAGTTGCAGCTTTTCTTCTTTCACTACAGGTACATACGCAGGCGTTAAATCCTTCACTGCCGAAGTTTTGCTAACCGCAGACAATTGACTTTCTAGCTCCACGCCTCCAGATAGCTCTACGATTTTCTTCACTGCTTTACTCTCATCAATATAGATTAACGAGCGTTCATAAGAGGATACGGTGCCTTGCTGCAATTCCAGATTAATAACACCATACTGCAGCTGCGAATTACTCATGATCGGATAGGAACCATATGGATAGGAGCCATAATATTGTTGAAAAGAGACCTTTCTCTCCTGTCTCCCCTCCTCTGTGGCTTCAAGACGATAGGTTCCATTCCATCCACCATGTTGGTTCACAAATTCCACAGCTTCAAGCGCATCCTTGGCAGGTGTACTGTCTCCGGCTGGAAGCGCGGCAGGATCGCTATAGCTCATCCAATTCCGTTCCTTATCGACCTGAAGACTCCGTTTGCTATCCGTATAAATCTCCGAGCCATTTTTCTCGCGAATATATCTAGTGCTTCCAACATCGAAGAAAAGATTGTTCTGCATCTGTTCTATGGTATACATGCCTGAAGGCATCTCAACCTGAACCAGAGAAATCTTGCTGTCTGGCACATAATAATCACCATCTACGGACTTGTAAGGCGTCCAATTCTTGCCGAAATCCACATGCTGCTGCACGTCTTGCACAGTTAAATCCGCTTTTGCTGCTTCATATATAATGTCGCCTCTCGTGCTGAAGAAAATAGCATGCGCTTTGGAATCATTCTTAATGTTATAGATCCAAATGCGATCGATGCTTTCTCCTTCAAATAGGGAATCAGGTGACAGCTGCATAACCCGCTGAAGTAACGTTACCGGAATGCCGGATCCGAACGAAAGCTCAATCCCCGGATTCTCATTGCGAATCTTATCCCAGTCATAATCCTGTACCGAGTGCCGCTGGAAGCTTTCAAATCCACGCCCTTTTAGCCGATTCATAATCAAGCTATAGAACGTTGAGTCTGGATAAAAAAGCGTATGCTTGTTTTCGCCCATATGGATGATCATTTTATCAGGGTACAGCAGGTTCTCGACCTTTTCCTCCGGTCCCATATTGTCTGTCTTCACATATAGATTCTCGGAGAGTACCGCAGAGTCTGCACCAGGCAAGCGGTAAATCAAATAGTAACTCTCAACAAGGCTTCCCAGCACGAGCAAGGCTAGAATCCATGACTTCAATCTCTCCTTCATGTCTCACTCCCCCTTTGCGCATTCAGAGGTAGCGTAAAGGTTACCTTAGAGCCTTCATTAAGCTCGGATTGCAGGGAAATAGAGCCTCCATGGGCTTTCACAATTTCCCGGGCAATGGAAAGGCCAAGTCCGGTGCCTCCCATATTCCGTGAGCGCGCCTTATCCACCCGATAAAACCGTTCAAAGATCCGCTCGATGTCTTTCTTCGGAATACCAATCCCGGAATCACGTACAGAAATGGAGAGCATTCCATCCTCACTTTTCATGGCTTCCAATTCAATCGTACCGCCTTCTGGCGTATATTTTAATGCATTGGAGACCAAATTCCCCAAGACCTGATCAATTTGATCACGATCGAGCCATGCTGTGCTGACATCCCTACGGACCCTTGTACTAATGTCGATCCGCTTCTGCCGAATCTGAAAAGAAAAGCGGTCTGCTACATCCTCCAGCATCTCTGTAATATCCGTCTGCTGAATTCTGAGAAGTGCCTCCTTGGAATCCAGACGCGAAAGATGCAGTAGATCTGTAACCAGACGAATCATACGCTCGGTTTCGTTACGAATAACCCCAACAAAACGAACCGCTAACTGCGGATCCTCAAGCGCTCCATCATCAAGTGCCTCCACATAGCTCTTAATCGTTGTAAGTGGCGTTCTTAGCTCATGCGAAACGTTCGCAACGAACTCTCGGCGTGATTCCTCCAGGTTCTCTTGCTCAGTTACATCCTGCAGTACAGCAATCGTACCGGCAATGCCGCCTTCACGGCGATGAATCGGAGTAAACGTAACTCTCACGATATTAGAATCTTCTCCACCCATATGTGTCAGATGCAGCATTGCAGACTGGGCATTGCCTTTAGCCAAGGAACCGCTCTGCTCATAATCAAGACCTAGCAATTTATCCAGGGGGGCACCTTCCGGCAACGGACCTTCTGTTCCCAGCATAAGTGCTGCTCGAAGGTTCATAAGAATGACTACACCATTCTCATCCGTGGCTACCACACCGTCGCTCATATTCGTCAAAATAGAGGTAAGCTTCTCTTTCTCTTCCTCATTCTGAGAGAGCGCCTCACGCAATCTGCCGGTCATATAATTGAATGCCTGACTGAGTTGTCCAATTTCATCGTTGCCGAGTACGGGCATTTTTCGATTGAACCGACCCTCAGCAACAGCTGTTGCATGCCTAGTCATTTCTTTAATCGGCTGCGTAATGGTGTGTGCAAGAATAACACATAGGACAACCGTCAGTCCCAAGGCTAACAGCAAACCAGAGATGAATACACTGTTGATCCTGCCCATAGTCGCATATAAATCCTTCATGTCAGCAGCAATATAGATTGCACCTACTACCTTGTCACCGGAAAGTACCGGCTTGGCCACAACCTTTTTTCGAACATTATCATCGGCAATAATATATTCTTCATTATCGCTGATCCCCTGCAAGGCGCGATTGACTACGGTCTGAGTATTGCGCTGTCCGACATAGTCATTTTGCGAGGGCACGGAGGTGGTAATGATTTTGCCGCTGGCATCAAGCACTTGAATTTCAGCCCCGTTAATGTAAAGATTATTAACCATACCGCGCAGACTTTCTACTGCCGTTTCCTCGTCCGCGGTGCCAGCTTCACTGCCAAATTTATCAGCAGTCAGGATGGACAGCATCTCCGCACGTGCTTTAAGATCCTTCGTGAAGTTATCCGTTAACGAGTTCTTCATCGAACTGACAAAATAGACTCCAATTAACTGCATAGCTATCAGAATCAGCAGCACATAAATAATAATAAGCTTGGCCTGAATTGTCCGGAAAAAGGACCACCATTTCATCACAATCCTCCGCTTTTAGGGCTATGCATCAAATAGCCAAGTCCGCGCCGAGTATAAATATATTCCGGCTTGCTGGGATTCTCCTCAATTTTCTCTCTTAAACGACGGATCGTCACGTCAACGGTCCGCACATCGCCGAAATACTCGAATCCCCACACGGCCTGCAGTAAATGCTCCCGGGTCATTACCTTACCCGCATGTTTAATCATATAGTAGAGCAACTCATATTCACGATGGGTCAAATCAAGCGGCTCCCCACCCTTATATACCAGATACATATCTGTATCAATAAATAGATCAAAATGGTAAATACCCTGTCTAGTCTCTGCAGGTTCATTCGCCGTTCCCGGCGGTGACGGTTTGTGCTGTCTCCGCATTTGGGCTTTCACTCTGGCGAGTAGCTCACGTGTACTAAAAGGTTTGGTCACATAGTCATCCGCACCAAGCTCTAGACCAAGCACCTTATCAATCTCTCCGTCTTTGGCAGTAAGCATAATGATAGGAATATCCAAATGTGCAGAACGAACCTCACGACAAACATCCATCCCGTCCTTACCAGGCAGCATAAGATCAAGCAGCATTAGATCAGGCTTTTTGGACAATGCCAATTCTACTGCACTGTTACCATCAAAAGCACAAATAACCTCGTAGCCTTCTTTTTCTAGATTAAACTTCAATATATCAGCAATAGGCTGTTCATCGTCTACTACCAGAATCGTTCCCATCTGCATGTCTCAGCTTCACCTTCCTATCCCTACTTAAAGATCATTCCTTTATTTTAACATACCTGTCTTAACGTCACATCCTACGAAATAAGGAATCGGCTTCCCCAGCAAAATGAAACAGCTATATCGTCATTCCTATATTTTAAAAAAATAAAACCGCTCGAGTTTAATCGAGCAGTTGAGGTTAATGTATGAATTATCGCAAATACTTCATTGGATTTACTGCAGTGCCATTCTTCCGAATCTCAAAATGCAGATGTGTTCCTGTCGAGCGTCCAGTATTGCCCATTACACCAATTTTGGCGCCTTGCTCCAAACGCTGTCCCGTAGAAACGGAGATGCTGTTTAAGTGGCCATAATAGGTTTCGTATCCGTTACGGTGATCCACAATAACCACATTTCCATATCCACTCTTCACACCAGCAAAGATTACAGTTCCGGCATCAGAGGCTTTAATGTTCCGGTTGCCAGATACCATATCTAGACCCTTATGAGCACGGCTCCAGCGCTCACCGAAACTACTAGTAAGGGTTGCTCCGCTTACTGGCCAACTGAACATGCCTGTTCCTTCACCAACTACCTTTGTACCCCGATAAACCACTTCAGGAAGAGAAGATTTAATAACGGTCTGACCCAACCACTCTTCTTGTACGACCATTCCGTTTTTCTTTGTTAACCGGTACTGCATTTCTTTAAGGCCCGTTTGTCCTGGACGAACGACCTTACTTTTGCCTGCTGGTAACTGGTCGCTCTTCCGTACGATCACTTCAGGCTCAGTAACCACCTGCTCTGACACTTGCTCTACAGTAACAACTGTAACATCTGGCTGTGGTACCTTCAGCTTCAGTGTATCTCCAATCTTCAACGTTAGCTCTTTCACATCCGGGTTGTTACTGTAGACCTCTTTTTGTGTAATTTCAAACCGTTTAGCAATCCCCGAAATCGTATCGCCCTCTTGAACGGTATAAAGAAGTGGCGCTTCTTTACCCTCGGTAAGTGTCTTGACTGCTTCCTCCACATCCAACACTTTGTTAGGATCTGTCTTCACAGGAACAATAGAGACCTCTTCACTAATCTTAACGGACTCCACTTGTTTAGCAGCTTTCGCTTTCGCAGCGCTTGAGCTTGAGGCAGCCGTTCTTGTGAGCTTACTCGCTGTTGCTACTTCAGTTTGTGGAACATAATGATTCTTGACCCCTTCGAGTACCGCATTTGCGGTCTCTTGATCCTTAACAATGCCAACGGCTTTGCCATCTACCATTAATTCCACACCTACAGCATAGGCCTTCAGCATACCATCTAATTTATTAAGCGTTGCTTCACTATCAACTTCCGGCTT
Source organism: Paenibacillus sp. FSL K6-2859 (assembly GCF_038008265.1). NCBI lineage: Bacteria > Bacillati > Bacillota > Bacilli > Caryophanales > Paenibacillaceae > Paenibacillus > Paenibacillus sp. FSL K6-2859. The sequence goes on from NZ_JBBOYU010000001.1 coordinate 6,819,129, forward strand.
GTACGCTTTCTCCTGTTTAATTGTAATGCCTTCTGTCTGAAGCACCATCGTTGAAGCCGGATACTTATCCTGATATTCCTGTTGCTTCTTATCATACAGCTGGTTAAGCTGTGCCTGATCGTTAAGCTTCCCGATCTCCTTCCCCTTCACCAATACTTGGTAGTAGGTTTCGGTATTGGCTGCTACATACTTTTTCTCTGCACCGATTAACACAGTGGTTAGAAGTACCATGCCAACAGCTCCCAAGATCCAAGAGCGCCGGAATCTACGAGTCCCTTTTTCTTGATGAAAGTGTGTGGAGTCGTGATCGAAATTGTGGCTCTGCTGAACATCTGCTCCGGATTCTGCTGTGTCAATATCCCGCAGTTTCCCCATCCGGCGCATGAACTTAAATCCCTTCATGAAACTCTCCCTTTCAGTCCGCTCTGTCATCTGATATGAACGGCCAAGCTAGTTGTACGATCTCGATTATATAGATTACGACCATGAATGTTTCTACTTATCCTAGTTCTAAATTCCTGCTTCTAATGGACCCTCAAAAAGGTTACAAAAAATTAACCCTTTGACATCCTTGTCTAATGTACCATAGCTGAGCAAAAAATTTCAACTTTGTATACATAAAAAAACCCACGAAATACGCGGGTTTTTTGCGCTAATATGAAAATTTAGCCTTTTTCTTGTGTCTATAAATTGACAATTACTATGGTTGCTGTAGAGTTCCTGTAGTTGGTGTAAGCATTTTCATTATACTCTCGTATTCATCAGGATCAACATATTTGGCAATGACTTGTTGCAGCTCCTTAACCTCATCCTCTGTTAATCCATCCTCCATAGCTGTGGAAATTTTCTGCATCTCATCCTGCGGTAGCTTGGACATCAAGATATTGAATATATTTACCTTCTCCGCTGAAGGAAGATTATCTTTTAAGTCACCTATTGCCTCAGGTGTCATTACCAATTTTTGGTCCTCGAAACTCCCGCTCTGGCTTTCGTTAGTAGAAGACTCATTTGAGGCTTGGCCCATAACCGGTAAAGCATCCTCGGGTGCTTTTTCCTCCACCGGCTCCCCTTTTTCAGGTGTATCCTTACTGTTATCTTTATCCTTGGTTACCGTGCTGCCTGTTGTCGTCGCTTCTTTATTTACTTTATTGGTATCCGATTGGCTATCCATGCCAATCATACTCTTGACCATCCCGCCTAAACCTGGGCCTGGACTATCCACTTTAATATCGAAGCTTGCCAGCACCGACTGAATATAAGCATTTACAACCACGCCTGTAGTTAGAATTGAAAGTGTACTTGCGAGTACTACAATTAGACATACTCCCAGTGCACGCTTCACGATCTTCATTTCTTCTCTCCTCTCACCTATGTCCAAGTCTATCTGGTATATTTTTTCCATGTTTTTCTATAGTTTCAGTATTGACTAGAACCGGCTTCGGGAAACATACGCATAAAAGTAAACATAAAAAAGAGACCTCTCGCGAGGTCCCTTATAAATAACTAAATTTATTTAAATATAAATTGGCGTTACTTGATTCGTCTGCTCACGGTTACGGCCTACTGAGAAGATGGCGATCGGAATCCCTGTAAGCTCAGACACACGTTCAACATATCTGCGTGTATTTGCTGGCAGATCGTCCAATGTTTTTGCCGAAGTAATATCTTCGCTCCAACCTGGAAGCTCCTCATATACCGCTTCACACTCTGCCAGCATCTTAAGGCTAGCTGGGTAATGCGTGATTACTTCACCACGGTATTTGTAGCCTGTGCAGATCTTCACAGTCTCAAGTCCGCTCAGCACATCCAGCGAGTTAAGAGACAAGCCTGTGATTCCACTTACACGACGAGCGTGACTTACAACAACACTGTCGAACCAACCTACACGACGAGCACGTCCTGTAACTGTGCCATATTCATGACCTGTTTCACGGATATAATCACCCGTTGCATCATTCAGTTCTGTAGGGAACGGGCCATCTCCAACACGAGTAGTGTAGGCTTTAGCAACCCCGATAACCTGTTTAATCTTAGAAGGTCCAACACCAGAACCTATGCATACGCCACCTGCAGAAGGGTTAGAAGAAGTAACAAACGGATACGTACCTTGATCGATATCAAGCATTACCCCTTGTGCACCTTCAAACAATACTTTGCGGTCTGCATCAATAGCTTCATTAAGAATGACCGACGTATCTGTCACATAATTACGTAGCACTTCCGCATATTCCAGGTACTGAGTCAGAATCTCTTCAACGTCAAGAGCTTCCGCGCCATATACTTGAGTAATCACTTGGTTCTTCTCTTCCATCAAGTGACGAAGTCTCAATTCGAATTCCTCAGCGTCCATCAGGTCAGCAATACGGATACCGTTACGTGCGGCCTTATCCATGTAACATGGACCGATACCTTTGCGTGTTGTACCAATCTTGTTCGGACCCTTGCGGTCTTCTTCCAGAGCATCCAGTACCATGTGATAAGGCATAATAACATGAGCACGATCGCTGATCACTAAGTTCTTAGTGTCAAAACCGTTCTCGTGAATATAATTAATTTCTTGGATCAAGGCAGCTGGATTAATAACCATCCCGTTACCAATCACACAAGTCTTTTCTTTATAAAATACACCAGAAGGGATTAAGCTGAGCTTAAACTTCTCACCGTCAATCAGAATCGTGTGACCGGCATTATTGCCCCCTTGATAACGGGCAACCACATCTGCACTTTCCGCTAGAAAGTCAGTGATTTTCCCTTTACCTTCGTCTCCCCATTGTGTTCCCACGACGACTACCGTTGACATGTTCATTCCTCCGTAGGTGCTAGCCAGCACCATTATTTTTCATAATATGGGCCCTGTACGTCATTCTTATGTACGTAGCCCTCCGGACTCCAAGCGGATTTACCCACTAAAGGACAATACTCAGTGTAACAGCCGTTTTTTTCAAAGTCAAATAAAACGAACGATTACACAAAGAAATGTGCAATCGTTCGGATATCATACATGACAGGTTACCCAGCAAATGGTTCTGCATGTGCTCGCTCGTAGTTAACGAACTTGTTGAAATTTTTGAGGAAGACAAGCTCTACTGTCCCAACGGGACCATTACGCTGTTTAGCTATAATAATTTCAATAATATTTTTCTTCTCAGTGTCCTGATTGTAATAGTCGTCACGATACAGGAACGCAACAATGTCGGCATCCTGCTCGATAGAACCGGATTCACGCAAGTCACTCATCATCGGTCGTTTATCCTGACGCTGCTCCACACCCCGGCTAAGCTGCGACAGGGCGATAACCGGCACGTCCAATTCGCGGGCAATCTGCTTCAGTGTACGGGATATATCCGATACTTCCTGCTGACGGTTTTCCCCGCCTTTACCGCGGCCCTGAATGAGCTGCAAGTAGTCAATGACAATCATCCCCAGGCCCTTTTCCTTCTTGAGCCTCCGGCATTTTGCACGAATATCCGTTACAGTAATCCCTGCTGTATCATCGATATAAATCTCCGCCTCCGATAGGGACTGAATGCCCATAGTCAGCTTCGACCAATCATCATCACTCTTGAAGTCACCGGTACGCATAGTATTCGCATCCAGATTAGCTTCGGCACAAATCATCCGTTGAACTAGCTGCGGCGCAGACATTTCCAGACTAAATATGGCAACCGTCTCTTTGGCACGTACGGCCACATTCTGAGCAATATTTAGCGCGAATGCTGTCTTACCTACAGAAGGACGGGCTGCAACAATGATCAAATCATTGCGCTGGAATCCATTAGTCATATGGTCTAAATCCACAAATCCCGTTGGAATACCTGACATGCCACCCTTATCTTTATTCTGATGAAGGAGTTCAACCTTATCAAATACCTCCATCAATACATCGCGGATTGCGATAAATCCACTGCCGCTACGCCGGTTTGAGATTTCAAGAATTCGCCGTTCTGCATCACTCAGCATATCGGCTACATCTTCGCCACCGGTGTAACCCTCGCTTACGATCTGCGTCGCTGTACGAATCAAACGCCGTAGCATAGCCTTTTCTTCAATAATCTGCGCGTAGTATTCTACGTTAGCCGCAGTAGGCACAGCATGCGCCAGCTTAGCTAGATAGCTAACACCACCAATATCTTCGAGTTCTCCCTTGTCCTGCAGTCTAGAAGTAAGCGTAACAAGATCAATCGGCTGGCTCTCTTCTCCGAGCTGCACCATCGCCTCAAAAATCATTTGATGCGCTTTATCGTAGAAGTCTTCGGTATTCACCCGTTCCATTGCAGTAATGAGCGCTTCATCCTGCAACAGAACAGCACCAATTACCGCTTGCTCCGCCTCAAGATTCTGCGGGGGAACCCGATCGAAAAAGAGATCTCCACCCATGTTACTCCTCCGTTACCTGAACCTTAAGGGTAGCCTTTACTTCAGTGTGTAGTTTTATACTTACTTGAAATACTCCCAAATGACGAATCGGCTCTCCTAGCTCAATCTTGCGCTTATCAATGGAAATGCTTTGCGTGGCAGCTAGCGTTTCAGCAATTTGTTTGCTCGTGATTGCGCCGAATAGACGGCCGCCTTCACCTGCTTTTGCTTTCATAGTCAAGGTAAGCTCATCTATCTTCTTGCCCAGTTGCTGAGCTTCTTCTTTTTCGTTATCTTTACGGCGTTGTTCAGCAGCTGCTTGATTCTCAAGCGTCTTCACATTACCTTCCGTTGCCGGACGAACTAATCCACGTGGTAATAGGAAGTTCGAAGCATAACCTTCGGATACCTCTTTAACCTGACCTTTTTTACCTTGACCCTTAACATCTTTTATGAAAATGACCTTCATTCGAATAAACCCTCTTTCGATTCGATTTCAGCCAGCACCTGCAGCAGTCTGGCTTCTGCTTCTTTACATGTTCCTTCTAGCTGTACGGCGGCGTTCGATAGATGCCCACCGCCACCCATTTTTTCCATCACGACCTGTACGTTCATACGCCCAAGTGATCGAGCACTAATGCTTATCAGGCCGTCTGGTCGCTCGCTAATGACAAATGAAGCAACTACGTTTGTCATCCCAAGTAATGTATCCGCAGTCTGAGCGATAAGTAGCTGTGGAATCTTCATACCTGGTGCCGTAACGACTAATGCGATTTGATCATAAATCATACGCGCATGTTTGATAATCTCGGCTTTTGAAATATACTCCTGTAAATCCTCCTTCAGCATACGCTGAATAAGAACGGTATCCGCACCATTTCGGCGCAGAAACCCTGCAGCTTCAAATGTACGTGAGCCTGTATGCAGTGCAAAGTGCTTCGTATCTACAGTAATTCCCGCTAAAAGCATTGTAGCATCCAATGGACTAATCTTTACCTTCTCATGGATATATTGAAGCAACTCTGTCACCAGCTCACAGGTTGATGAAGCATAAGGCTCTAAATAGACAAGTACAGCATCGTTGATGAACTCTTCACCTCTACGGTGATGATCCACCACCACGATTCTACTCGCATATTGCACAAGCCGCGGTTCCATTGTCATAGACGCCTTATGGGTGTCCACAACAATAAGCAGTGTATGCTCCGTCATCACTTGTAAAGACTGCTCCGTTGTGATGAATGACTTATACAATTCATCATCTTTCCGAATCTGCTCCATCATGTTCGTTATGGAAGGATTAGGCGTCTCCATCACAATGCTAGCCTCTACATTATACATCTGTGCGGCTCTCAGAAGGCCTATCGCAGCACCAACAGCATCGATATCTGGTGTCCGGTGACCGAGGATCAGCACACGGTCGCTCTCCTGCATTAAATCACGCAGCGCATGCGCAATGACTCGTGCCCGCACTCGTGTACGCTTCTCCGCTGCATTACTCTTTCCACCGTAAAAAGACAACCTCTGACCTGCTTTTACCGCAGCCTGATCTCCACCTCGGCCGAGCGCCATGTCCAAACTGGATTGTGCTAAGGCACCTAGCTCGCTTGCAGAGTCCGCTCCAAAAGCCATACCAATACTCAGTGTCATTGGCACTTTAAGGTCGGCCGTCATTTCCCTAATCTCATCAAGAATAACGAAACGACTTTCTTCCAGAGCTTGCAGACTGCGATGATTAAGTAGCATTAGATACCGCTCAGACGACAGACGCCGCAGGTAAACTTCAAACTGTTTACTCCATTCGGTGATCTCACTTGCTACCTTAGCGATCAGAGAAGTGCGCTGTTGATCATCCATTCCTTGAGCAGATTCATCTAGATTATCCATCATCACTATGCCAATCGCCAGCTTCTCATCCTCATAACGTTCCCGTAGCACCACAAGCTCAGTGATGTCATACATGTAAAGAATACGTTCACTTGGAATAATGACGGCTTGATAAAATCGTTCATCCACAGTGAGCTCAAGGCGAGTGTCATGCAGTACGCCTTCTTTGTGGACATCCCGTTTTCCCGAGACATTTGTCGTAAAAAAAGACTGCATATCCGGCAGCAATTCCAGTAGCGGTTCTCCCACTAAAGACTTGCGCGCAAAAATATCACCCGCGTAGCGGTTATTCCATTCTACCGTTCGATCTTCGCTAAACAGAATGATACCGAGGGGCAGCATACTCACTGCTTCTCCCTCCACTCGCTTAATACGAAAAGTTAATCCATTAATATATTCCACCAGATTGCGGCGGAACGAAATCTCCGTCTTTAGCATATAGAAGCATAATGTACCTGCCAGAAACAGGCTGACGACCCCAAGAGCCCAGTTATAAATACTAACAATTATAATAAGGGCCAACAGCAGCATGAACGCCCATACGGTATGATAGCCGTGCCAGCGTCTTTGCAGAAATTTAGGCATGAACTCTCACCCTATCGTTTCGATTTCGTCACATACTCCCGCAGCGGGAAAGCAAGATCAATAATACCGATAATGCGTAGCGGCGGCAGCAAAATGACCGGTATTGCTAGCAAAATGGCAACCATCTTGTTCCATTTGCGTTCATGCGCCAGGAAGAAGAAAAATCCAATCGCCTGAATCATAAAGCCAATTCGCAGCAACGGCAGTAGATTGGCAGAAATCATGAGGATGTAATTATTCTCTGATCCTGAGAAGAAGAGCTGAAGAACCACACCAATCAAATAATACCAAATAAACGATCTCGAAAGTCTCCATTCACGAGCAGGCTTCATCTTAGGCACTGCATAATTCATGCTGTTCAGAATCGGACGAACAATAGAATGCGTAATGACAGCTATCATGAAAGAGCTTACGATTAGAGTCATTGGGATCATTTGAACCGTCATATGACTTAGCTTGTTTACATCCTCAGTCGTAAAACCAAGGTCCGTAAACAGTGGATTAGCGGTACCCAGATCAGACAGAGGCGAGTTAACCATCTGCAGCACATCGTTCACATAGGTAGACAAATCAAAATTAAATAACGCCGTACCGAGTAATAAGAGTACCAGGAATTCTCCAAGAATCGTAACTGTACCTGCAATCACGGTAGATACTGCTGAAGCATGTCTTTTATACCAACGTCCCATAACCAGAGCAGGTATTAAGAAATACGCCGCGATCAGCACATAAATAGGTGTAATCAGACCAACAATCAGCAACACCGGTAATACATGTAGAACGAATTGTTTGGTGTTCAGCGTAGTGAATAACACTACTGCCGGAACAATCATAAATAGGGTAGTGATGATGAGCAATGGAGTCGTTAAACTTAGCAGCAAAAGTAAGTACGCTACGCTCCAAGCCACAGATGACCAGCGAAATTTCAACAGTATTCACCTCTTACGCATATGTTCTTCTAAAGCAGATATATCTTGATACCATTCTTCCAGTTGATGCCCTTCCTGCTTATGCTTTCTGAGCTTCTCGAGTAGCAAGTCATCTAATTGCCGATAAGGAATCCCTAGTCTGCGGCCCAAAATATAAGAGCTCATAATCAAACTAGCCAGGCTGTCCCCCACACGGGTAGTACTGCCTTCCCATAACGCTTTAAATAACCGAGAAACTTGGTCAATCACTTCTGTTTTTAACCATTCAATCACCTTGGCGCGTTTAGCTACATCCAGATCCTTCGGCACATTGGACACGTCTCTCTACCTCCGGCAAAAAGCTTTATTCTCAATTATAGCATAAAAAATTCCGTGTCACACAAGGGCGCCCCGCGCACCTTAAGTATGCTTCAACAAGGGATGAACTAGTACTTCTTACATTTTTAAAAAAGACCTGCTTTCCGTTATCGCCGGAAATACAGGCCTTGTTCCGATTGCTTCTATTACCGCGAATAAATTGGGCTATAATGACTCTTGTGATTGTTTTGATACAAATTTCTCACAATATTCTATGACTTGACTCCGGCGAACGATGCCAATAAACCGGTTCATATCATCGACTACAGGAACAAAGTTCTGTACCTTAGCCAAATTAATCAGATCTTCCATATCCGCATCAATCGAGACAGGTCTGTTATTCATTCTTAACGGCAAATCTTTAAGCAAGAATTTTGAAGCGTTCTCGAAAGTAACCTTGCCCTCGGATTCCTTCATATACCAGAGCAGATCACCCTCTGTAACCGTACCAGCATATTCTCCATTTCGGTTAAGAATAGGGACAGCAGTATAACGGTGATACTCCATCCTCTCCAACGTTTGGCGTAGCGTTGAATCGATCGTTACGCAAGCGACTTCCTGTTTCGGAAGTAAAAAAAATGCAATATTCATCTCTTGATCCTCCTCAAAGAGTTCCGAAGGAATTACGGTTCTTTAACTTCCTTTTACTGCCATGCAAAATTATTAATACGTGGCAGCTTAATAATAGTTCCAATACATTATAGCATGAAGACAGTAAGCAGCAGCCATAAGAATGTGAATGGCTGCTGCAATTAATTATATGAGTTTGAACTCCACTTTAGAATTATTGCGTAACTGCTGTTGATTTAGGCTCCAGTGCATTACTTGCTTTTCCCGGCTCAATTAGCTGATCTACAGGTGTTGCCGCACTCATCCAGTTGTCGATCATCGCCTTAGCTTCACTCAAATCCTCTTCATCAACGATATCATAATAAACACCATCCATACGTTTACCTTCGCCCATGACTGTGAAGCTTGAGATATCCATGCCTTTTCCGCCCATGAATTTTTTGGCTAGACTGATGATCATCGAAGGCTCTATATCAGTTTTGAAATTATCTCCCATAATATCCAACAACTTCGGAATGTTGCCAATTTGACTGATGGATAACATTTTATTTGCTACGACATCAATAAAAACCTGTTGACGTTTGGTACGGTTAAAGTCACTATCCTCACGATAACGCGTATAGTTCAGTGCTTCTTGTCCGTTATAAAGCGACTTGTTAGCTTCAATTGTAAACTTTTCATGATCCTTACCTTTGTTCACAATGTCTTTCTTAATCGGCAGCGGAACGCCTCCAATAGCATCTACAGCATCCTTGAGTCCTTGGAAATTTATTGTCGCATAATATTGAATATCATGACCAAGCAGTGCTTCTAGGGAATCCTTGGCCATCTGTTGCCCCCCAAAAGCATAGGCATGTGTAATCTTATCCTTTTTATTATCCTTATGACCTATAATTTCCGTATACGTATCACGCGGAATAGAAATAAGCAGGATCTTATAGTCCTCAGGACGAACAACAGCGTACATCATGGTATCTGAACGTGCCGTTTCATTATCACGTTGATCGGTACCTAAGAGCATGATTGAGAACGGATCGCTCTTGTACACAACCGGTTCTGGCTTAACCTTGTTATCATCCTTGAGTGGCTGGTAAGATTCTTCCTTTAGCTTAGTTTCAACCCGATCAGACAAAAAGAGGTCGAAGGCTAATACAGCCAGGGAATTCCGAAACAGAAAGCCTCCCGCTATAATAACAACGAGAACAATGAGGGCGATATATCTTTTCTTTATTTTTTTCATCTTTGATTGCTTCATTTTTGATTCCTTCTTTATTGTAGAATAATTGCTTGCCATATATATAATGCTTCCTGAATCTTTATCAGGCAGTCATGACTTTATTTCTCACGGCGATCAACTGTCCCTTATTCCATTATCTTATTGTCCCCCCTTTCAGGAAATTCAGGTCATTCAAAATTATAGAAAAAAAGTTTTTGGCGGCTCTAAAATAATGAGGACTAAAACAATATTTCTATTGTAATCACTAAATGGATAAAAAGAAACCACAAATAACGACATGAATAGGGAAAAAGCACCAAACCAAGTAATAAATACTGGTATGGCGCTCCGACTTTAGTTCCTAATTGTGAGCGGATTCATCATATGTTTAACCCGATCTCCGGATTGTAAACCACGAAAAAATCCGTAATCAAATAATTTTGCTGCACCTTCAAATCGGCTCTCATATGTCTTTGCCCCCATAACAACTGCAATAAGCCTATGCCCGTCCCGCTGAGCCGAGCCTGCAATGCAGTATCCTGCCCGGGTATTGTGTCCAGTCTTTAAACCATCTGTACCCTCATAAGCGTAAATGCCACCCATAGCTGGCAACATGAAATTGCTATTACTTACATATAACCCCTTATCCTTCAAATGCATTTGTGTACGGCTGGAAATATTGAGAATATCCGGATGATGATAGATTAGTGCGGCAGCCAGTTTAGCGGTATCACGAGCTGTCATCATTGTCTCACCGCTGACATGCATATTCGGATCAGTGAAACCAAGATCCTTACCTGATAGTCCCGTTGCATTAGTAAATATTGTGCGAGTAGATAAACCTAGACTACGTGCCTTGTCGTTCATCATGAGCACAAAAGAGACTTCTGAACCAGCCATATACTCTGCCAATGCAACAGTAGCATCGTTCGCAGAATATATAGTGACTCCTTCAAATAATTCCCTTATAGTATAGAATTCTCCCCGCTTCAATGAGAGACTTGTGCCGCCCATTTTACTTGCATAGGCACTAATTGGGACTCTATCCTCCCATCTAATCATTCCAGAGGAGATTTGATCCAGCACAATCATTTCTGTCATTAATTTAGATACACTGGCCGGTGGCATGGGTACATCACCATTAATATCCACCCATATATCTCCGGTATCCATATCTAGAAGCACTGCTGATTCCGCGTCAATATTCGGTTTAAAACCAAGCCCTGTTGGCCTCCATACCGCAATCAAGACAACGACTAATACAGCTGCGATTGCCCCCACTACTATCCGTCTCTTCATCGTCGTCATCCTCCATACTATATATGACGAATGAAACTACAATTTGATTTCACTTTTCACAAAAAATTATTATTTTATTTTTCGTCATCTTCCTTAATCCACCATTTATAAGGGTCTATAATCGTACTGATAGAATTCACACGAACGGCCTGTAGGCGCTTATTTACTGGAACAATGGCTTTTCGTTCGGCAAAAAAGATCATAGGTACCTCTTCATTAACCAGCTTCTGCCACTCATAATATATTTCTTTACGATAATCCATGTCGTATGCCTTCATACTTACGCCTTCACGAATCAGCTCTTCATTCCGCTCTGAAGACCAGCGTGGATAGTTCCATAGATCATTTTCTCTCCATAGACCTGTTGGATCGGGATCACTCGCAAGCCCCCATACTCCGTAAAAGAGTTCAATTGACGGATCGTCGGCTTCCACTGCGTCGTAAAAGTTGTGGAATTCCTTTAATGCTCCACCGTTTAGCTGTACATCTAGTCCAACATCACGCCAATTTCTTAAAATAGCTTTGGCACGTAGCTCTGCTGTTTGACTGCCTAGCATAGAATCAAAATGGATCTTCAGCTTCTGACCCTTTGGGTCTTCCCGTAATCCATCACCGTCTAGATCCAAGAACCCGGCAGCATCCAGCAGTTCTTTAGCCTTAGTAGGATTATAAAGATAAGTATTAATCTCAGTATCAGGAATCTTCGCCCAGCTAGTGCTAGATATTGGAGTCTCTATAGGCTCAGCTAGACCGTGGGAATATGCTTTAATGATTCCTTCACGATCTAAAGCATAATACATAGCTTGCCGTAATCTTTTATCTTTAAATTTAGGGTTATCCATTACAATTTTTTCGGTTTTCGTATCCCAATGCCCGAACTTAAAACCTATATATTCATAGCCCAGCTCAGCAGTTTGCAGGATGTTTACATTCTCCAGTTTATTTAGATCATCATAAGCATCACGAGGGGCTGACTCTATATCGATTTCTCCTGTTTGAAAGCGTTTAGTCACTTCCTTATCGTCAAATGCCTTATACACTATCCCATCCAATAGGGCTTTGCCCTTATAATATTGATCAAAACGTTTCATTTCTACCCTCTGGCCAGGCTGAATATGTTCAACCTCAAAAGCACCAATGCCTATAGGAGATTTTCGCATCTGGTCACTTTCAGGCATATCTTTAACAGCAATTCCAGTATAGTATTTTTTATTCATCGGATAGGGCCACAGACTATCGATTGTGTTTACCCGTGCAGCCGTTACAGTTATTTTCAAAGTATAAGGATCTATGACCTTCAATCCCGATATGCTCTTCGCTTCTCCCTCATGATAGGCTTCTGCACCCTGAATCATTTCAACACTATAATAATGCGAGCCCGTATAATCTGGACTAGCAATCGTTTCAATTGCGAATTTCCAATCCTCTACCGTTAATTCATCACCATTATGCCAACGGATGCCCGGTTTAATTTTAAAGGTAAATACTTTATGATCATCAGATTCCTGCCAAGAGGCGATATTAGGAACCGTCACTAGTTCATCATTAACCTGAAACATCGGCTCAGTAATAAACTCCAGCACATGAAAATCATCTTCCCCTTCATAAAAAGCAGGCTCAAACAAACCCGTAAATGGTGAGGAGAATCCGTAGGTAACTACTCCACCAGCCTGTGGCTTATCGTCTACTAAATTATGGCGCGAAGATAATGGATTACTGCTGGAAGTTGCCCTACTACATGCTGACAATAAAGTTGCCATCACGAGCAGCGTTAACAACAACCTGCATATTTTCTTATTATTCATGTGTTTCTTCCCTTCTCTAGTTGAACATATATCTACATATAAGCTATGGAATATAAATAGTTTCACTGTAACAAAGTTTTTCTGGCGTTACAATAACTTCTAAGCCCTAGGCCTTTACTCCTGCTTGAATTTCACATATTTCGTTATATCTAAAAAAAAGACCTGTCTTTTGGACAGATCTTCATTGCATTTATTCTTCCTTTATTCTTCCTCTCTATGCGTAATCCTTAGACCCTCAACATGTTTACGCTGCATCAATTTGCGCTTTTTACGAGTATCTTTACTCTCAAAAATAACATCAAAGTCATACTCCTCCGGATATAACTCCTCTTTTGAAAGGTATGGCTTCAACCGCTTATGGTTAATTCTCAGCTTTTGCTTCTGGATCATCACGCCAACCATTCCTAAATGATCTCTCTTCTCATACACGATCCCTGTCCGGCCGAGTGAAGTTACCACAACTGCATCTCCAATTTCAAATTGGACGACCAGCTTCTCCTTGCTGCTGACGGATGGAGTAACCTCCTCTTCTGTGTTGTCATTTGCCTCTACGGCGTGCTTAACATGCCCCTTCTCTCCCTCTTTGCTAAAAAGACTTCCCCAAGCCTCACCGCCGCCTTTCTGCAACCTTTGTTGCTGCGCCTCTACGATTTCCCATGATCGCTTGATAACGTTATCCTGTATCCCCAGCTTCTTTGCAATTTGCAGCGCGTAACTCTCCCCCGCTTCTCCAATCGTTAATCGATACAACGGCTGTAGTGTTTCTTTGTCGAATTCCATTCTTGCGTTTTGAAAGCCAGTCGTTGCAGCAGCAAAGGCTTTTAACTCATTAAAATGTGTGGTAACAATAATATTTGCCCCTTTACGGCTCAGCTCTTCCAGAATCGCGATAGAGAGCGCAATGCCTTCCCCGGGATCCGTACCAGCCGCCAGCTCGTCAATGAGCAGCAGCACACCTTTAGATGCATCTCTCAGCATCCCCTCAATACTCTTCATTTGCGCCGAAAATGTACTAAGTGATTGTGCCAAACTTTGTCCGTCGCCGATTACACTGATCACATCTGTAAAAATAGTAAATTCGCTGCCCTCCTCGACCGGAATTAACAGCCCTGATTGAGCCATGATCGTCAGTAGCCCCAGTGTCTTGAGGACTACAGTTTTGCCGCCTGTATTCGGACCTGTAATAATGAGGGATTTATAGCCCTTACCCACCTCCAAATTGATCGGAATCATCCCCTTCAGCATGGGGTGTCTGCCTCCGTTCATCTTAAGAAATCCTCTCGCGTTCAGAGTAACAGCAGATGCCCCCAGCGTTCGCGCATATTTAGCTTTGGCAAAAATAAAATCATAGGTGCCCGTAACCTCAATATTAAGCTGCAGTGCGGTCTGTTCCTGTTCTACCAAGCTAGTTAGCATGCTGAGGATTACAGCTTCTTCTCGCGCCTCTTCCCCTAATAATAAATCAAGCTCTATCTGGAGGGCAGCGATCTCGTCTGGTTCGATAAACACCGTCTGTCCACTTGTGGATTGATCAAGAACAGATCCTTTTATTTGCTTATGATATTCTCGTTTTACGGGGATAACATAACGCCCACCCCGCTGGCTGTAGATATTCTCCTGTAAAATCGATTGATGGCGTGACATAATTCCGTCAATTTTTTTATGAAGACGTTCTTTAGCCACTACAATCCGTTTACGAACTCGCTCTAACCCCTTACTTGCCCCATCGTCAATCGCACCAAAACGGATACAGCGATCAATAGCCTCCCTCACGTCATTTAACTCCATCAGCGAGGATGCATATGCTGCAATCCGTGGAGCACTCTGTTCTTTAGAGGCCATATATTTGCGCAGTTGACTACAGCTCTTAAGAAATGTAGCAACCGCAGTGAAATCTTGCTCACTATACAAATATCCAGTCCCCATTAAGGACATAATCCACTCAATGCCTTCTAATGAAGGAATGGGTACACTCGATCCTCGTTCCAGCAGTTCTTTAGCTTCAGAAGTTTCCTCCATTGCTCTTTGAATCGTCGGCAGAGAGGTCATTGGCATAAGCTCTCCTACAGCTTTTTTCCCTACATAAGATACTGCATGACGACCAAGTTCAGTTTTAATAATTTCGTATTCCAATGTGCTTAAGCTTTGTAAGTTCACAGCAAATCCTCCTTCAAATCTCTATTATTGGCTTAGACCTAATTCTCCCTAACGCAAAGAAGGGCAAAGAATGCCACTATGGCAGTCCTTGCCCTTCTTTTTATGCTGATGCCCCCTATGGTTCTAAGGCTCCCGAAATTGAAAACAGGTGCCGAAAAACAAAAAAACCGTGCATAAGAGCACGGTTAATTACAAAGAGAACAACAGCCGTAAAGAGGCCATTTGACGCTTCGTGTGTTCTTAACTAAATCATCCACCCGTAAGGAACAACAGACTGCTGCGTAATACGAACGCAAATAAAGCACGTAATCGCCTCATGACGAGCCTGCTAAAGTCTTCCTAATCAAGTGTTATGAAATTGCTAGTTAAGAACGTTCACCGACATCAAAATTTCCCCTTTAGTTATAGGATAGCTGTAATTTAACACATAACAGTGCCAACGTCAAACGATTCCACACCCAAATGATTTAATTTCATGCTTACCGCACTAATAATGCTTCCTTTTCTGCATACAAAAAAAGCAGCCGGTTTCCCGACTGCTTTTATAAAACGTCCTATTCCGTTGTGTAAGGAAGCAACGCGATTTGACGCGAGCGTTTTACAGCAATGGTAAGAGCGCGTTGGTATTTTGCACTAGTACCTGTTACACGACGTGGCAAAATCTTTCCACGTTCGCTGATGAACTTCTTAAGAAGTTCGGTATCTTTATAATCAATGTGAGTAATCTTGTTCACAGTGAAAAAGCAAACTTTTTTACGCTTGTTGCGTCCACCACGACGTGCCGGTCTTTTGTCGTTGTCGGCGCCTTCTCTTGGTTTAAAAGCCATATTCTTTTCAGTCCTTCCTAATTAAAATGGCAAATCATCATCCGATATATCAATCGGTTTACCATCGCCCGAAAAAGGATCTTGAGTATTGTTGTTACGCGAGAAATTATTGTTGTTATTTCCGCGTCCAGCGTTACCACCGCCACCATATGCTGGCTCTTCAGGCATACTACTTGCACCACTTGAAGTATTTCCACCTTCACGGCTCTGTGAAGATTCCAGGAAACGAACATTATCAGCAATAACTTCAGTTACGTATACACGTTTGCCTTCGTTATTCTCATAATTCCGCACTTGGATGCGTCCTTCCACTGCTGTCAGACGACCTTTGCGCAAGTAATTGGCACAGGTTTCTGCTAGCTGTCTCCAGGTTACAACCGGGATGAAGTCTGCCTCACGTTCACCGTTCTGGCCCGTAAAGTTACGATCTACGGCTAGCGTAAATTGCGTTACGGCAACACCAGCGGGAGTATAACGAAGTTCCGGGTCACGGGTCAACCGTCCGATCAAAATGATACGGTTCAACAATTCTGGTCCCCTCCTTTAGAGCGATTCATTACAAAGCTTGTCAAGATCTTAAGCAACGTCGTTCGTAATGAGATAACGAATAACTTCGTCAGAAATCTTCATAAGACGTTCTAATTCAGTAACTACTGCAGGTTCTGCATTGAAGTTAACCAAAACATAAACGCCATCACGGAATTTCTTGATCTCATACGCAAGACGGCGTTTACCTTGCACTTCGTGCTTTGTAATTTCCCCGCCATTGGAGATGATGCCTTGGAATTTATCGACTGCTGCTTGAACGGCTTCTTGTTCAATGTCAGGACGAATAATGTACATCACTTCATATTTGCGCATAATTTTCACCTCCTTATGGTCTGAGGCCCCTAATCACGTCAGGAGCAAGGAACGAGCACAAACATAGACTCGCACCTGATTAATATACCAAAATGAACAGCAGAGTGCAAGCAATATTAATACAGGACAATCCATCACCCTCTTTTTACATGAAAAAAACACTACCTGCGCACAATAATTACGAATTCATCTACATTAAAAAGGAGGAATAATAATGGGTGAGAAGACGGAATATGAAGAAGGCGACAAAGCCCCCAATCCAGGCATGTATACAGAGGTAGGAGAAGCGCGAAGCTTCCATACTGAGATTTCAAATCCACAGCACATCAAGATGGAAAAAGGGGACACCTTCCCTGAGACCACCAACAAAAATCGGAAGTGGAAAAAGGTTGAAAAGGCACGGGTACATTAATTGAAAAATAAATGTGTATAAAAAAATCGATAATACACATACTATACTCAGGCAGTACAAAAGAGAGGTGTGGTTCCGTTGGCCGTCGTAGACGAACACAATCACAGGAGATCTGATTCAGCATCTATTGTAAGCTGGGAAGAGTAGTGGGTTATTGCCTTAAAAAAGCATTAGCCTCAGCAACGCCTAATTCACTTTAGTCGCTATAAACAGAGAAATTCCAAACATCATTGATGTACTGCCTCCTGAAGAAGGACCCGAAAGGGGCCTTCTTTTTGTGTTGTATAGAATTCGTTTTTAGGCTATTATAGACACAAAAAAACCTCCGTTGCAGGAACGAAGGATTCATTAAAGGTTATATTATGCTGAAGTGGCGGAGAGGGTGGGATTCGAACCCACGCACGCTTTGACACGCCTAACTGATTTCGAGTCAGCCCCCTTGGGCCTCTTGGGTACCTCTCCGCAGCAAAAATAATTGTATCATGCAGACATGCCATTTGCAAGCTTAATTATTGTCTGTATTTTCCTCCAAAGAACGCAGTACCTTCTTCATATTCTTCTCGAATTTGGCACGGGGAATCAGGACACTATGCTGACAGCCTGTACATTTTATTCGGATATCCATCCCCATGCGAATAATTTCCATTTCATTAGATCCACAAGGATGCTGCTTCTTCATTTGTACTATATCCCCAAGCTGAAAAACTTTACGTTCCACTATTCTTCCCCCTCTTCTCCTTCTTGTGCAGCTGCGATTTGCCGTCTTGATCCAGTGTTTGCCGACCCTGTAACTTCTAGTGCATGTTCAGTTTTTGCAAGATCTATTTCAGCCTTCGCCTCTGCTTCTGCTTTCTTACGTGCTTCCTCTTCCGCTTGAGCCTGTTCCAGTGTGTTCTGTTTCTCTAGTGCCTGTTTGATGTCGTTTTGAATTTGTCTTTCCGCTGCATCTCTTGCATTAGGAGCACAACTGGCTGCTATACGAATCACATATTCCGAGGTACTCATGGACTGTATACCGAGCACATTAGGGTAAGCAAGCACATTGGAGTTGCGCTCTTCTATTCCTTTTAGCGCCTCGCCAATTAATCCTAACGTAGCTTCCAAGCTTCGCTCCATTTTAACAGGAACATCAACTACAGCCAATGCATTGGAAAGAGAATAGTTCGTCACATTCGTAATTAGTCCATTAGGGATAATAAATACTTCTCCGGTAGCACTAAGAAGTCTTGTTGTTCGTAATCCGATTAATTCAACAGTTCCTTTATAAGTACCTGTCTGAATCACATCACCCACTGCAAATTGGTCTTCCAAAATAATAAAGAAGCCGGTAATAACATCCTTCACCAGACTTTGTGCTCCAAAACCTATTGCGAGACCGAGCACACCCGCTCCGGCCAACAAGGGTGCTAAGTCGAAGTGGAACTCTGAAAGAACGAGCATGATCATCACAAAATTACAGATAACCGTTACTACATTTTTCATCAATTCGCCTACCGTAGTAAATCTTCGCGTGTTAGAGAGAATTCTGCCCCCAGTTTTACGCTCAAGCGAACGATCAATAATATTAGAAACAATCTTAATGATAACCCTCGTTAAGAGGAAAATAATAAGAATTCGCAAACTTGCGAATAAGACATTAGCCCACATATCAGCATCGGTAAACCAATTCCACACCTTATCTTTAAAACGTAAAGCATCTTTTACAGCATCACCGGGAGTAGCAGCCTCCAATATCCACCTATTCATATCGTGTATTCCTCCCTACCTCTCAATCAGTATGTAGTTCTCGTTGTGTTTTCCGTAGATACCGCGAATCTCGATATTCTGCTCAGTTACAATCTTCTGCACCTCTACCAGCGCACTTTGATAAAACTGAATCGATATCGCGCACCCTGCCGTGATCTCTTTCGGGGTCGGGAATATATCAATCTCAATTTCTGCATATTCAAGCAACATTTCAGCACGAAGCGCCTGCTGGGTAGAGTCAAACGCGATCAACATCTCTTCTTGCATTTACGTTACGCCTCCCATAGGTTTATCGTCCTATCTCTTGCCGTTGTAGTATAAAACCCCTCTTCTATCCATATACTAGATACCATCAAATAGAATCAGCCTCAGAAAGGAAGATAGTATGAATTTTCCATCCAAAGCTACATCAGCGCAAGAAACATCCTGTTTAAAAATATCACATACCGATCCCGATATCTATTCTGCTATTACACACCGACTACTTTTCCATTTTGCACGTACACGCCCTGAGACACAGATTGTCGTCATTTGTGTGGGTACAGACCGATCCACAGGAGACTCTCTTGGTCCTTTAGTTGGTACTGCATTGTCACGTTTTCATAGTCCGCTGTTTCATTTATATGGAACCCTTGAAAATCCTGTCCATGCCGTTAATCTTGAGGAAACTTTGACCCTAATCAATGAAAAATATAGCAACCCTTTTGTCATCGGTATAGATGCTTGTTTAGGTCACTCTACTAGCGTGGGCTGTATCCAAGTTGTTGAAGGACCTCTACGACCGGGCGCTGGCGTAAATAAACAATTGCCGCCGGTAGGTGATATCCATTTGACAGGAATCGTTAATGTCGGCGGCTTTATGGAGTATTTCGTATTACAGAACACGCGATTAAGTTTAGTGATGCGATTATCTGATATTATAGCGACAAGTCTATATTCTGCCTTAAAGCAATGGAATCTTCATGCTAGGTCCGCTGCAACGCGAGAGTAACGACTTCTTTTTCTTCTGGTGATAGCACATATTGTGATTCACCATTCTGCATAGGTTTAGAGTAAATGTAAGAATTCTCACGATTATGGAGACTGGTTAATACAATGCCACTGCTGTTGTCATCCAGTATAGCGACTGAGAAACTCAGATCATTGCCACGTTCACCAAAGGCATTATAACGCTTCAGCGCAATATTGGACTTCATGCCACGCATTCTAGTTTGAGTTGCTTCTAATACGGCTTTTTGCTCACGTTGTTCTTCTTCCAGCATGTCGCTTTGGTTCTTCAGATCAATTAGAAGGCCTTCCAGATCCTCCACACCGTTCCCAGCCATCATGGCCTCATATTTACGCCGCATAGCACGTAGCTTAGCCCCCTGGGCGATCACAGTGATTACCAGCACCAACATAATTACTGTAAAACCAAACACAAACCACTGCAACTGCTCACTAATTAATTGATTTAATTCAGACATGAATGGACCATCCTTTTTATTCATCTGCTGCGGGCATTGCCATATAACTCATCCATAGCAGCCAGCATTCTGCTTATATTATGCTCTGTCGTATCTACACCTACACTCGCCCGAACAGCACCACTCTCTAGCGTATCAACTGCCTTATGTGCCAAAGGGGTACAATGCATACCTGCTCTAACCGCTATTTTATAATCACGATCTAGACGGTGAGCGATATTCGCTGACTCTTCTCCATCCACCACAAACGATACAATACCCGTTCTTGGAGCGCCTAGTGAGGGTCCTAATAGTCTAATGCTCGGGATGTGAGACAAACCCTCCATTAGCCTTTGAGTTAACGCCCACTCTCTCTCATGAATAACGCTCATCCCTAAAGATTGTACCTTTTGAACACCTGCTAGTAAACCGGCAATCCCTACCGTATTTTGCGTCCCTGCTTCATACCGATCTGGACGAACATTGGGCTGTTCGCTATTTTCCGATTGACTACCTGTCCCTCCATACATTAAGGGTTCAAGATCCAATTCAGGTGATATATAAAGTCCGCCGGTTCCTTGTGGTCCAAGTAGTCCTTTATGTCCCGGAAATGCCAATAAGTCTATATTCATTTTTTTAACATCAATATCAAGTGAACCCGCGCTTTGAGCTGCATCTACCAGAAATACGGCGCCATGAGATTTAACGATATCGCCAATATCGTTAATAGGCAGTATGCTTCCAAGTAAATTGGAGCTATGATTGCAAATGACCAGTTTGGTGTTTAAGCGAAAAGCATTTTCGAGTTCTAGTAAATCCAATTGTCCTTCACGATCTACTTTTAGATAGTCCACTTTTATCCCTAGAGTCTTACGCAAGTATTCCAGCGGCCGTCTCACAGAATTGTGTTCTGTCATGGTTGAAATCACGTGATCTCCCGCTTTAAGCGTCCCTCTGATCGCCATATTTAAACTCATCGTAGTATTATGGGTAAAAGCTATATCTTGCGCATTAGATACACCGAACAACTTAGCCAGCGCACTCCGTGTTCTTACTAACACTCGGCCGCTTCCTATCGCTAGCGAGTAATTCCCTCTACCAGCATTCGCTCCTGACTGCAGAGCATTCATCATCGCAGCTGCAACCTCTGGTGGTTTAGGCCATGAGGTAGCGGCATGATCCAGATATACGAAGTCTTCCATAACCTCGCTCCTCGTCTATTACCCTTTTTTAATCAACTTATTCAAAAAAACATACCCCTAATTATCCGATTAAGGATATCTCAGGATATGTTCTTAGCATAGATACCCATTTAGTTACCCAATAATTCCAACAATCTTTCTAAATCCTGAGTACTGTAGTAATTCAGTTCAATCTTCCCTTTTTCCTTACCCTGTTTTATTTTCACCGTTGTTTTAAAACGTTCACGCAATACTTCCTCTACATTATCAATATAGGGATCACGTTTAACAACTTTCACTTTAACTCCATTTGCAGGTTTATGGTCTAAGTTCTTCACTGTTTCTTCTAATTCTCTGACGCTCCACTGTTGTTCCACGCATTGTTCGGCCAGTTGTTTAATCACTTCTGGATCCTTTAAAGCAACAATCGCCCGTGCATGCCCCATTGACATTGTTCCACGTGAAACATATTCTTTTACTTCTTCAGGTAAAGAAAGCAATCTCAGGAAGTTGGCGATATGTGATCTGGACTTTCCCACCTTAAGCGAGAGTTCTTCCTGCGTAAGTGAAAATTGATCCATTAGGCCTTGGTAAGCCACAGCAATTTCCATTGCATTTAAGTTCTCACGTTGTAAGTTCTCGATTAATGCAATCTCCATGACCTGTTGATCACTAAGATTTCTAACGACTGCTGGAATTGTAGCTTTGCCACAATATTGCGAGGCCCGGAATCTGCGTTCGCCGGCAATGATCTCATACCCCTTCAATACGCTACGAACAATGATCGGCTGGATCACGCCATGTTGTCTGATCGATTCTGCTAGTTCTTGAATGGCCTCTTCATTAAAATCTTTGCGCGGTTGATATGGATTAGCCCGGAGTTGAGCTAAAGGGATCTCAACTACCTTATCATCTTCATTAATTGATAAAGAAGGGATTAGCGCATCCAGACCTTTTCCTAAACGTTTACTCATAAGAAATCACTTCCTTTGCCAACTCTAAATACACTTCTGCTCCTTTAGAGCGAGGATCATAAGTAATAATGGATTGCCCATGAGACGGCGCCTCACTTAACCGGACATTCCGAGGAATAATCGTTCTATATACTTTTTCTTGGAAATACTTCTTAACCTCTTCTATTACTTGAATTCCCAGATTGGTACGGGCATCAAGCATAGTCAATAATACTCCCTCTATCTTCAGATGCGGGTTGAGATTTTTTTGCACCAGACGAACGGTGTTTAATAGCTGACTCAAGCCCTCAAGCGCATAATATTCACACTGTATCGGGATGATTACCGAATCCGCTGCAGTAAGGGAATTGATCGTCAAAATTCCCAGGGAAGGCGGACAATCGATGATAATATAATCATAATTATTTTTAACCGCATTTAGCGCCTTCTTTAGCTTTAGCTCTCTGGAAATCGTTGATACCAACTCAATCTCCGCGCCTGCCAATTGAATCGTCGCCGGAATGATATGCAGCCCTTCATTTTGAGTTTCCAGTATGGTTTCTAGAGGATTTACCTCATTTATAAGAATGTCATATATACAATTCGCCACGTCAGCCTTGTTGATGCCAACGCCGCTAGTAGTGTTACCTTGAGGATCGATATCAACTAGAAGCACTCTTTTTCCTAATGTAGCCATACCGGCACCTAGGTTCACGGAGGTTGTTGTTTTACCGACACCGCCTTTTTGATTTGCTATGGCAATAATCTTGGACACTTATTTCACCTCGAATAGTTAGGAAGAATCTTCTCGTAGATCGCAAGTACAAATGTTCCTGACGCTGATGTAGCGTCACACTTTATGAAGAATATAGACAACTTTTGAATACTGAAACTCTAAATTATAAGTTTTGCCAACATCCCGGTTATAGCCACACAAAAGGCGGCCAATCACCTCAGGGCCGCCTTCAGCTTTTGAAACAATTTATCTTTTGGGGATTTGGATTACAATCTCGTAATGGTCACCGCGGTCATTTTCTGACGTTTTGATTTCCATTCCTGAGCCTGTCACCATATCAATAGATTGACGAATTGTATTAAGAGCTAGACGAACATCCTTGGTATAGGAAACCCGTTTTGACTTTTTAGTTTGTGAGACTTGTTTGTAGAAAGCAATACGAGCTTCTGTTTGTTTAACATTTAATCCTTTTGCAATGATCTCTGCTAACACTTTCAGCTGCATCTCCACACTATCTAGCGATAATAATGAACGTGCATGTCTTTCGGAAATCTTGCGCTCCATCAATGCCATCTTAACCTCTTCAGGCAAATTGAGTAAGCGAATTTTATTAGCTATGGTAGACTGACTTTTACCTAATCGTTGCGCCAAGCTTTCTTGCGTCAATTGATGAAGATCAATTAACTTTTGATAAGCTACAGCTTCTTCAATGGAGGTCAAACCTTCACGCTGTAAGTTTTCTATAAGCGCAATGGATGCGGCCTGTGAATCATTGAATTCACGAACAATGGCTGGAATCGTCTCTAAACCAAGTTTTTTAACCGCTCGCCAGCGTCGTTCACCTGCGATGATTTCGTACACGGAATCGCGCATGCGTACAACTATGGGTTGAATGACACCATGAGTTTTAATCGTCTGGCATAACTCATCGATTTTTTCGTCATCGAATATAGTCCGTGGTTGGTAAGGACTGCTAATGACCTCATGAACTGGTATTTGTTTGATTTCTTCTCCGCTGCTCCGCTCGTTAAATCCAAATAGCTTGGTAAATTGTTCTTTCATTCCGTTCATAACCACCTAATTTCGTTATAGTACGATCTTCTTGACCTTCTTTTCGGAAAGCGTATCGTACAGCAATAAAAAACATTCTGATATTATGAAATCACCTGCTACTATCAGGCATCATAATCTCTCCTTCTTTCGAACAAGAGTACAGAGAAGGAGTTATATACAAAATTAAAAGTCTACTATGCTATTCTATCACTTTTCTCTACATAATCATATTCTCCGTAAAGACCTATTTTTCCTGCATTTTCATAATGATAACAGCCTTATAAACATATCAATTTAGTTTATCTTTTAATTAATGTTCATTAGAGATCGCTATCGCAATTCCCCACAAAAAAAGGTCATCCCCTTTTAAGATAGAGGATGACCTTAAATATATTTACCTATGCCAATGTTTCACGTGAAACATTATTTGATAAGTGGTGTTTTGGCAGGAATTCCCGCTTTTCGTGGGTACTTAGCAGGAGTAGCACCTGTCTTACGAATAATGACAATATGTCGCGCCGACTCTTCCACAGGCAAGCTGAAAGACTCCACTTTACTAAGTTGAGCACGAAGCTCTTTTAAACTGTACTTCGCCTCACTTAATTCTTCTGATGGATCGCTCCCCTTCATGGCAGCGAAAAATCCATCCTTACGTGTAAAAGGAAGGCAGAATTCATTCAACAAGGATAATCTTGCCACTGCACGTGCGGTCACCAAATCATAAGCATCACGATGCTTAAATTGCCGGGCAATATCCTCCGCACGACCATGAATCAATTGCACATCCGTTAATTTTAACGTCGTACAGACATGCTGCAGAAAAGAGATTCGTTTACTCAATGAATCAACAATCGTAAGCTTCAAATGTGGAAAACAAATTTTAAGCGGAATCCCTGGAAATCCAGCTCCCGATCCAATGTCTGCCAAATTGTTTATCTCATTGATATTAATGAAAAAAGCTAGCGAAATCGAATCATAAAAATGTTTCGTGTAAACCTGCTCACGCTCTGTTATTCCGGTAAGATTCATTTTTTCATTCCAGGATACGAGTTCTTTATAGTAGAGATCAAATTGCTTCAATTGTTCCGCTGTAAGTGTAATCCCTCGTTCCTGTAAAAGCTGTGTGAATTGTAGTTCCGTATTATCCATAGATTATCCTTTCGCCGCGGTTACCCGGTTGTAATGCTCAAGATATACGAGAAGAATAGAAATATCTGCAGGTGTAACCCCTGCTATCCGAGAAGCCTGACCGATAGAGATCGGGCGAATCTTAGTCATCTTTTGCCGCGCTTCCATCGCTAATCCATGAATCTCATTATAGTTAATGTCATCCGGAATTTTCTTCTTTTCCATCTTTTGCAGGCGCTCCACATGTTGAAGCTGTTTTTCGATATATCCGGCATATTTAATTTGAATTTCCACTTGTTCCTTCATCTCTGCGTCTAGCATTTCGGGTGATGGTGAAACTTGATCTACAAAGCTATAATCAAGCTCCGGACGACGCATTAGAACAAGCAAATTGCTGCCATCTACTATAGGCGCTGATTCATATTGTGCTAGAATATCATTTACCTCAACAGGTTTAACCTTTTTCTCTTGTAGGCGGACAATTTCACGTTCCACCCGTTCCTTCTTGTCTACAAAGTTATCGAAACGCTCTTGAGCGATCAAACCAATATCATAACCGATAGGCGTAAGTCTTAGATCTGCATTGTCATGACGGAGCAGCAAACGATATTCCGCACGTGAGGTTAGCAGACGATACGGTTCATTAGTCCCCTTAGTCACCAGATCATCAATGAGTACACCAATGTATCCCTGTGAACGATCTAAGATTACGGGTTCTTTGTCTTGCACTTTGCGCGCTGCATTAATTCCAGCCATTACACCTTGGCCAGCCGCTTCCTCATAACCGGAAGTACCATTGATTTGTCCAGCAGTGAACAAACCTGGTAGACGTTTAGTTTCAAGAGATGGCCATAGCTGTGTAGGAACCATTGCATCATATTCAATAGCATAGCCGTTACGCATCATCTCTACCTTTTCCATACCAGGGATGGAACGCAGAATCGCTAGCTGTACATCCTCAGGAAGACTAGTCGACAGACCTTGTACATAGTATTCCGATGTATTTTTTCCTTCTGGCTCTAAAAAGATCTGATGCTTAGATTTATCACTAAATCTTACTACTTTATCTTCAATTGATGGGCAATAACGTGGACCTGTTCCTTCAATAATACCCGTAAACATCGGCGCACGATGAAGGTTGTCATTAATAATCTGATGAGTAACCTCAGAGGTATAGGTCAACCAACAAGGTAGCTGTTCATTGTTGGATGATTTCGTCTCAAACGAAAAGAATTTAGGCTCATCGTCGCCCGGTTGAATTTCTGTCTTCGAGAAATCGATCGTATCACGATGTACACGTGGTGGTGTACCTGTCTTAAAACGCACCAATTCAAAACCAAGCTCCCGCAAATTCTCAGATAGCTTCACTGATGGCTGCTGATTGTTAGGTCCGCTCTCATACGTCAATTCACCCATAATCACTTTACCCCGCAGGTAAGTACCTGTGGTCAAAATAACGGTCTTACTATGGTATTCCGTTCCTGTCTTCGTAACTACACCCACACAACGTCCATCCTCAACGATTAGACGCTCAACCATGCCTTGACGAAGCGTTAGGTTAGGCGTTTTTTCCATGGTTTCTTTCATTGCATGTTGGTACAGAAACTTATCCGCTTGTGCACGCAATGCATGCACCGCAGGTCCCTTCCCTGTGTTAAGCATACGAAGCTGAATAAATGTCTTATCTATATTACGGCCCATTTCTCCGCCTAGCGCATCAATCTCACGCACTACATGTCCTTTGGCTGGTCCGCCTATGGACGGATTGCAGGGCATGAATGCAACCATATCCAGGTTAATTGTGATCATCAATGTGCTGCAGCCCATCCGTGCTGATGCTAAAGCCGCTTCACAACCGGCATGACCGGCGCCAATGACGATTACGTCATAGTTGCCTCCATCATAACTCATGTCCTGTTTCCCCCTAATTGTTATATTAAAATGTAAAGCTTATTTTCCTAAACAAAATTGCGAGAATATTTGGTCTAACAACGAGTCCGCTGCTGTATCACCAATAATTTCACCCAGCTGTTCCCATGCTAGCCGTACATCGATTTGAATCATATCAATCGGTATATACTGTTCCGCCGCATCGTATGCATCTTGTAGCGATTTATAAGCTTTTTTGAGCAAGGCAATATGTCTCACATTACTTACATATGTCAAGTCACCCGATTCCAGCTTTCCACCAAAAAAGAGTGTCGAAATGGCATCTTCAAGTTTGTCTAGACCTTCCTCTTCCAGAACGGACATCGGTACGATGTTGGACTCCTCAAAGTACGAGAGCAACTTATCCTTATCCAGTTTGGGTGGTAAGTCCATTTTATTCATGATCACTAGGCATTGTCTACCGTGGATTTGTTCCATCAATGCCAATTCGTCCTCATGCAGCTCTTCGTTAGCATTTAACACAAGTAGAATCAGATCCGCATCACTAACTGCCGCCTTGGAACGTTCTACGCCAATCTTCTCGACTACATCCATCGTTTCACGAATTCCCGCCGTATCAAGCAACTTAAGCGGAATGTTGTTTATCGTTATATATTCTTCGATGACATCACGTGTTGTTCCAGGAATATCTGTTACAATCGCTTTGTTATCACGTGCTAACGCGTTTAATAATGAAGATTTACCAACATTGGGACGACCAACTATAGCTGTCGTTATCCCCTCACGAAGAATTTTTCCTTCATTAGAAGTCTTAAGAAGCTTTGTGATTCCTTCCATCACTTCACTGCTTTTATCTTTAATAAATTCAGCTGTCATGGATTCTACATCGTGCTCTGGATAATCTATATTCACTTCGATATGAGCCAGCATCTCAATAAGTGTATGACGCAAAGCATGAATTCGATCCGACAAGGATCCACTGACCTGCTTTAAAGCCACCGAAAACGCGCGATCCGACTTCGAGCGAATGAGATCAATAACCGCCTCAGCCTGTGATAAATCTATACGTCCACCCAAGAAAGCACGCTTGGTGAACTCACCCGGCTCGGCTAACCTTATCTCCTGCTGAAGAAGTAAATCCATCACCCTTCTTACAGAAATTACACCACCATGAGCACTGATCTCTACTACATCCTCAGTAGTAAAAGAACGTGGGCCCTTCATTACGGTTACAAGTACTTCTTCCAGCTTCTCCCCGTTATCCGGACTAACGATATGCCCATAATGAACGGTATGCGATTCCGCTTCAGTTAACGGAACTCGGCTACGAAACAAAGGAGCCACTTGGGAAATAGCCTGTGGGCCACTTACCCGAATAATAGCAATTCCTCCCTCGCCTAATGCCGTTGATACGGCAGCAATGGTGTCACTAAGCATGCTGTTTTTCACCCCAAAACCTGTATTTTTTGATTATAAACGGTCTTATATTTTTAAAAAAGCAATGACCCCTTACATTGGTCAAGGAGTCATTGCATCATATAGTCTTTACTTCAAAGTTATAACGACGCGGCGATTTGGCTCTTCGCCCTTACTAAGGGTATTCACTTGCCGATGATCCTGTAATCTGGAGTGAATAATTTTCCGCTCCTGAGGTGACATCGGTTCCAGTACTACCTCTTTACGAGTCCGAATGACACGACTGGCTAAACGATCAGCCAGCTCTTCGAGAGTTTTTTTACGCCGCTCACGGAAGTTCTCCGCATCTAGCACAAGCCGTATAAAACTGTCGGAGTAACGATTAGCTACGATATTAGCCAAATACTGCAGAGCATCGAGAGTTTGTCCTCTTCTACCAATCAACAGTCCCAAATCTGGACCTGATATCTGCAGAATCGTGGATTCCTTGGTGTGGACGATTTCTACTTCCACTTCGAGCCCCATGCTCTTAGCGACATCCACAATGAAATGAACGGCTTCTTGGTAAGCTTCCTCCACCGGTTGTCCGGAATCTTGGCGTGGCACACCGCCGTTAGCCTCCTGTTTGCTCTCTCTGGTTGACTGCTGAGGCAGTGACGGAGCACTCGCCGCTGATGCCGGTGCGGCTTCGGCTATCAAGGTTAACTCAACCTTGGCACCTTTCGCACCGATCAATCCCAGGAATCCTCTTGATGGCTGCTCAAGTACGTTGACCGTTACCCGGTCCTTTTGAACTCCAAGCTGGGTTAGTCCCCGTTCTACAGCTTCTTCAATGGTTTTCCCTGTTGCGACGACTTTGCTCATTTTGACTTTTTGGCTCCCTTCGATGACTTATTGCCGCTTTTGCTCTTCGGAGCAGGGCTTGAGTCATCTGTACTTTTCACAGCACTTGCGATTGCCAATTTGTGTTTATCATTGTTGCGATATAAGAAATAGTTCTGAACAATAGTGTAAATGTTACTGTATACCCAGTACAGCGGCAATGCTGCTGGGAAGTTGTAGGACATAACGAAAATCAGAACTGGATAAATCATCATCATGAACTGCATTGGCCCTTGTTGTTGCATCGGGTTCATTTTAGTCATCATTCTGGTTTGTATAAATGTTGTTAATGCTGCTAGCACCGGTAAGATAAACAGATGATCCGGCTTACCTAGCTCCAGCCATAAGAAGGAGTGCTCCCGTAGATGTGGATTATAGTAGATCGAGTTGTAGAGAGCGATAAAGATAGGCATTTGTACGATCAGCGGTAAACAACCCGCCATTGGATTAACCTTATTCTCTTGGAACAAACGCATCGTTTCTTGCTGCACCTTTTCAGGTGTGTCTTTATATTTTTTCTGGATCTTTTGGAGTTCCGGTTGAATGGCTTGCATTGCCCGCGAGCTCTTCACCTGTTTAATCGTAAGCGGAAGAATCAACGTGCGGACAATAATAACCATCACAAGTACGGCTAAACCATATTCTCCGTTAAACCAATCAGCAAACTTGTCCAAGGCAATGGCGAAATAATACACTACATTACTTTGCCAGAAGCCTCCATTCTTTAAATCCTCCGTAGTGTGCGTAACAGCAGCTGACGGAGCGCATCCCGACAGAACAGCTAACGACAACACCATCACTGTGATGAGGAGAAACCATTTTCCCCGTCTAGTCTTCATTAGAGACACTTCAAAACCCCTCTCTTGAACATTCCATTCCACCGTAAATCATACCATAATTATGAATACAAATAAACAAGCCTCTTATGCGTCCTTTATTTGCGGGAAGCCTTGAGTAGCTTGGCTTTGCGCAGTACATGCAGCACGCTTTTTTCGAGCTCTGCGTATTCCATGGAAAGTGCTCCTTTTCTTACGATAAACACCATATCGAGCCCACCTGCAATTTCAGGTTCATGATGACGAACGATTTCCTTCACCAATCTTCTCATTCGGTTACGGACAACCGCATTTCCAACCTTTTTACTGACCGATACCCCAACTCTAAAACGCTCTACCTCTTTTTTGCTAAACCAATACACTACAAATTGATGATTCGCAAAAGACTTCCCATGGCGGTATACACGACTGAAGTCGGCACGGTTTCGTAATCGTAACTTTTTGTGCACGGGAATCTCCTTCATAAATCCGGTTAAAAGAATCCTTCCGAATTTTTTTCTTCTAATAGTATAGTCATTTGGATGTCGCTATAAACGACCGCGACTACAACGCTGAAATTTCCCTTCTATATTATAGAAAGAATAATATTCTCAACTTCTCACAAAATAATTCTGTATATACGTTAAATAGCCCCGCAAAGTGTAGCTAGCGCATTAAGCGAGATCCTAGTCGTTTGCAGAGCAAAAAATAATAAAAAGCAGTAAAAAAAGACCACCGGAGTGGTCCCTTAGTGGCCTAACTTACGCACTCAAAACTTTTCTGCCTTTCAAGCGGCGAGCTGCCAGCACTTTACGGCCGTTTTTCGTGCTCATTCTTTTACGGAAACCGTGAACCTTCTTACGTTTGCTCACATTTGGTCTAAATGTCGGTCTCATAATTGCACCTCCCTTACAGGAACTTAATTACTGTCATATAAGCAGAAACGGTCTAAGCCGTCCTTATAGTAGGGACAGTATCTACATGAATCATCAATTAATTATCGAGACATATCCTTACAGAAAACACCTTTATATATTTAAACATATTTTATGCGCAAAAGTCAACCTACTGCTGGCTCCAGAGCCTCCCTCTAATTTAAGCTGCTTGTCCACAACTCCCATTAGAAAAAAAAGTAATCCACAAGATATGACAGTTATCCACCTGTGATCAAAAAATAAAGTCGACTACTCACAGATGAGCACAACCTGTGTATAAAATTATCGAAGCTTTGGCGTAAGTTGTCGAACCGTAAACAAATTATCAACAATATGTAGTGGTGTTCTTAATAATTGTACACAAGTGCTTGAATTTGTGGATAAAATAGCCCTGCTCATTGAAAAATAAGGGGCGTTTTGCTATGATGGTATTACTTTTGAATGTGAATAGATTTGTTTGTTCTCTTAATTATCAACAAGCTGTGGATAAAGTTGTGAACAAATCAAATTTATCCATATTTTTTTGTCTCTTCATATTGCCTACTGGGGATAAATATCAGCATCAACCTATTTTCTTCGACATTTCCACTTCATGGCTGATGCCACATTTGGAAGATTTAAAGGAGTGACAGTCT